>NZ_JBIMCF010000001.1:0-443133 GCF_048551975.1 Acinetobacter johnsonii
AAACTAATAAAACTAATAAAACTAATAAAACTAATAAAACTAATAAAACTAATAAAACTAATAAAACTAATAAAACTAATAAAACTAATAAAACTAATAAAACTAAGTCAATGAATTATTTTAATTTTTTTTAAAACATGTATGAGTAATAAAGTAGTTTGACTATAACTTGTTGTTTCACAATTCGATTTAATTATATGGAGGGCGTGAAAAAATTATCAATATAAATAAATGTAACAAAAAAAGATGAATAAATGTAAGATTAAACCTGAGTATTTTAGTTGGTTTTTGCTACAGATTATGTGATAAAGTTTGCGTATTTTAAAAGGAGTGTGAGAAATTTTATTGTTATTTGGAAAAGTGTTTAATTTATTTAATATTGTAACGAAATGTAAATTTTTACCATTTGGACAAATAAAAGTAAAATAAATCGATTTTTTTGATTTTTAAAGATGAGGTATATAATTATTTCTTATTAAAAAATAAAGGGATGCGCAAAATGAGTGCATCCCTTGGGAATTAGAAAAACATTTGACTTGCTGCGCAATAAAGTCCCCATAAAATAACAATAGCCACAGCAGGCTCAATCAGTTTTGCCCATGTTGGCGTTGGATTTTGCTCTACTACCTGTGTGTGTAGCTGATCTGAGTGGTCTGTTGTGTGTTGATTAACCATTTGATTAAACTCCTTCATCGTTTCTTCTAATGATAGCTCTTCTTCAGGCTTTGGTTTAGAGCCAATCAGTTCTGTTAGCTCACTTGTTGTCCAAACCCAGTCATCAGCCAGACCTGAGAGGTGCTCAATTTGACCGACAAGCAGCTCACGAATTCCATGTTCACCAAAGTTCCCCGTGACATCAAGTTGTTTGAGTTCAGCAAGCTGAAGATCTAACATGGTGGTCAGGCTATGCTCTAAGTCTGGCTTCGCTAACAGTGATTGATTTTGCGGAGACGTGGTGAGGTGCCTTGCAAGTTCTTGAATATAGAGATGATCTTGGGTTTGAATCTCATGATAGAGCTTGGTGCCATCTTGACGCATCAAGGTGATGAGTTTTCCAAGCGAGAGAGTGTTGGCCTCAGAAATATATTGAAGTCGCTCCTCGTCTGAATATTGAATCAGAAGCTCAGGCTTTTGAATTTTAATCTGCTCTGCAAAATATTGTACTAAATCAAAAGCCATATAATTACTCCATTTTATTAATCTAATAATCTTAAACTTGGTTTTTTCTTAGCGGGTTCAGTTTTTTCTTGATTGTCTGATTTTAAAGCATTTTGCTCACTTTGGGTATGATTGTCATACTCACTTGGATCGAAGAATAAGCCTTGTCCATTTTCACGGGCATAAATGCCTATCACAGCATTAAGTGGGACATAAATATCACGAGATACGCCACCAAAACGTGCTGAGAAAGTAATCGCATCGTTGCTCATATGTAGCGCATGTACGGCATGAGGGACGATGTTTAAGACAATTTGGCCATCTTGAATAAACTGTTCCGGAACGAGAGTATTGGGCTGGGTTGCATCGACCAATAAATGCGGTGTTAATTGGTTATCACAAATCCATTCATAAATGGCGCGAGCTAAATATGGACGAGTCGGCGTAAGGTTTAATTCTTGATCAGACATAATGTTCTCTACGGCTGTTTAAATTCAGATTGATAATGGTTTTTCTCCTGCAAAGTTAAAGACTTTAAAAATGCAGGACGATTAAAAATACGTTGACAATATAAATAGATTGGGCGGCATTGCTGTTTCGGTAAATGCACGCCCATGCTGTTTAAGCGTAGAAAGATAGGCGCAAGCATGCAATCTAAAATACTAAAGCTTTCCGACATGAAATAGGGGAAATGCTGGAACAATGGTGTTAAGGAAATGAGCGTATCTTTCAGTTTTTTTTGTGCTTTCAGTTTTGCTTGTTCATCGAGTGTATCTGGATGTCGCAGCATCATATCGGCAAGCTTTAACCAATCTTGTTCAAAGCGCCAGATATACTGCCGCTGTTCCGCACGAGGCATAGGTGCATCGGCATAGAGTTTGTTTTGACGATAACGATCGTCTAAATACTCAGAGATGATATTGGCATTAAATAGTTTTAAATCATTTTCAATCAACGTCGGTAGCTGATTATAAGGGTTTAAGCTGGCGAGATCTTCATCATCTGCATCACTTAAAACCAAATGGTATTTGATTTGCTTCTCTGCAAGTACATAACGAATCCAATGGGAGCGAAAATCATCTGCATGGCTATACAGCGTAATTCCTTGAAGCGGAGTAGTTTCGACAGACATATTTCAAGAAACTAGGTGAAGTGAATCGGTTAGAATACTAAAAATAGCCAATAAAATCATCTTAACTTTAATATGCTTATACAATAGAACAACTTGGAATAAATGAAAAAGAAGGATAGAACCATGCAGCTCTGGCTCAGAACCACCCAATCGATCGCAGTTATTATACTAATGACTTCCATCTCAAGTAGTTATGCTCAAAATCAAGATGCAGCCGAACAAGTAGATGTAGCGCAGCAGACTGCTGAATATGCAGCTTGTATTGCCGATGAAGCCTGTGATGTTGTTACTTCTGTATCTGAGGATGAGATGTATGGCGGCATTCAGCAAGAATATACAGTAAAAGGCTGTAAGGTCACTGTGTATAATGATGGGCCTGTGAAAATGGTCGATGCGAAAACTGATGAGCCATGTAATGCACCACTTCCCAAAGATCATCAATTTTCAAAATAAGCTGGAATATGCAACTAGAGGCATGTAGTAAGAATAGAGCAGGAAACTTAGACTTAAAACTTGAAAATGATGCATAAAAAAAGCCTTGGATAAACCAAGGCTTTTTTGTCCGATTCGGTAAGCGAATTAACGTTTAGAGAATTGAGGACGTTTACGAGCTTTACGTAAACCAAGTTTCTTACGTTCAACTTCACGAGCATCACGAGTAACGAAACCAGCTTGACGAAGAGCAGGTTTAAGTGTTTCGTCAGAAGCGATCAACGCACGGGTAATACCGTGACGGATAGCGCCAGCTTGACCACCGATACCACCACCAGCAACAGTGATGTAAAGGTCATACTTTTCAGTAACTTCAAGAAGCTCTAAAGGTTGACGAACAACCATACGAGCAGTTTCACGACCGAAGTATTGCTCAAGAGTACGGTTGTTAATTACGAGCTTGCCTGTACCAGCTGACAAGAAAACACGTGCAGTTGCGGTCTTACGGCGACCTGTACCATAATTAGTAGCCATGTGCTGTATCCCTTAGATGTCCAAAACTTGTGGCTGTTGAGCAGCGTGTGGATGCTCTGTACCTGCATACACTTTCATTTTCTTGATCATTGCATAACCAAGAGGACCTTTTGGTAACATACCTTTAACAGCTTTTTCTAAAACTGCTTCAGGTTTGTGAGCGATTAACTTTTCAAAGTTAGTCTCACGGATACCACCAGGGAAGCCAGTGTGGCGATAGTATTTTTTATCAAGTGCTTTTTTACCAGTCACTTGAATTTCTTCAGCATTGATTACAACGATATAATCGCCAGTGTCAACGTGAGGAGTATAAGAAGTCTTGTGCTTACCACGTAGACGACGAGCGATTTCAGTCGCAAGGCGACCTAAAGTTTTGCCAGAAGCATCAACAACGTACCAGTCGTGTTGAACTTCAGCAGGCTTAGCGCTGAGAGTTTTCATTAAACCACTACCTATTATAGTTGGTTTGGACTATGGAATCTGTCCAAACAAAAGGAGACGCGATTCTAAACGAAGTTGCTCAGAATCACAAATGAAAATATAAAATTTCAAGAGCCGTATCTTAAGGTATTTCCCTACATAAAGGAAGAGATCAAAGTTTATTCTTTTTAAAAAACCACAAAAGAGTTCAAACTTTAAAAAATGAGGAAACAGCGATATTGAACTTTATGACTTTACTGAATGAAATGCGGGATCATCACCATAGAACCATTTTAAAATAACGGATAATACAGGAGTTACGACTCGCAATTTCTTTGTCATGTTTTATATGTTTGAGGCTTTATTTTTTCTTTGAAAGTCGGTGGAATGTGAAAACAGGATAAGTGAGGATTTAAATATAAAAGAATAGGTTGAAGTTGAGTACGGTGAATGCGGAGATACTGGGTGAGACGTTGTATAATAGTCCAAACGCATTTTACTTGAGTTGATTATGCTGCCTTTATATGTCACCAGTGGTGAACCTGCTGGGATTGGTCCAGATATTTGTTTAAGCCTTACTGCTCGTATAGATGAGCGTCCGATCGTGGTCCTTGGTGATATGAACTTGCTACGTACACGTGCAGCATGTTTGGGATTGGACATTGAACTGATTGAATATTCAGGGCAAGAAGCATCATCAACTCAGGGACAACTTTATGTTGAGCATGTGCCTTTAAGTGAAGCTGTTGTAATGGGTGAGCTCAATCCTCAAAATTCGGCTTATGTCTTAGAGCAGCTACGACGTTCGGCCGATTATGCTATGTCCGGTAAAAGTGTAGGTGTTGCAACTGCACCTGTACAAAAGTCAGTCATCAATGATGCTGGGATTCACTTTAGTGGACATACCGAATACTACCAAGAGTTTGCTGGAGTTGAACGTGTGGTGATGATGCTCGCAACGAAGACGTTACGTGTCGCGCTGGCTACTACACATTTGCCATTAAGAGCTGTACCCGATGCGATTACTAAAGAACGACTGCATCAAGTGATTGATATTTTAATTCAGGACTTAAAAAGCAAATTTAAAAAAGAGCATCCCCTCATTTTAGTGTGTGGCCTAAATCCACATGCTGGGGAGGATGGTTATTTGGGCATGGAAGAAATTGAGGTGATTAACCCTGTGCTGGAAAGCTACCGTTATCAAGGCATAAATATGAGCCTGAGCCTACCTGCCGATACCTTATTCACCCCAGAAAACTTAAAAGATGCCGATGCTGTTTTGGCGATGTATCACGATCAGGGCTTACCTGTGTTAAAATCGCAAGGGTTTGGTGAAGCCATTAATATTACTTTGGGCTTACCGTTTATTCGTACCTCAGTCGATCATGGCACAGCTCTCTCCCTCGCAGGCACTGGTCTTGCGAAAAGCTCAAGTTTACAGGTCGCTGTTGATTTAGCGTTAGAATTAGCTCGTCACTAATGTTCAGTGATTAACTCACGTTGGAAAATTTTATGTATCAAATTAATGCCTTAAACCCTAAAGATGAAGGGCACCATACGCGGAAGCGTTTTGGGCAAAACTTCTTACATGACCAACGTGTGATTGCCAAGATTGTACGTTCAGTTGCACCACGTTCAGGTGATAACATTGTGGAAATTGGCCCGGGTTTGGCAGCATTAACATCACCGTTGATTGGAGAGTGTGACGCACTCACGGTGGTCGAATTAGACCGTGATTTGGCGGCCGGTTTGCCGGGGCGTGTGCCACATCCTGAACGTTTAACCATTATTGAAACCGATGCACTGAAGTACGACTTCACTAATTTATTTGAAGATGGTCGTCCTTTACGGGTTGTGGGTAATTTGCCGTATAACATTTCGACGCCACTTTTGTTTCATCTCTTGGAATTTGGTGACAAAGTTAAAGACATGCATTTTATGCTACAAAAAGAAGTGGTTGACCGTATTACGGCTTCTCCAAATAGCAAAGAATATGGTCGTTTGTCGGTGATGATCCAGTATTTCTGCAAACCTACGTTCTTGTTTGAAGTACCACCGGGTTCATTTAACCCGCCACCAAAAGTGACTTCTGCCGTTTTTCGTCTGGAGCCGTATGCGGTTAAGCCGATTGTGGCAAAAAATGAAAAAGCCTTAGCACGTTTGGTCTCGCATGTCTTTACTCAGCGCCGTAAAACTTTGCGTAATAGCTTAAAAGGCATGTTGGTTGAAGATGGTTTTGAACAAGCAGGTGTTGATCCGATGGCGCGTCCAGAGACTTTAACACTGGCTCAATTTGTGGCATTAGCAGATCAAATGGTGGCTTAAGGTGGCAGGTGCAGAGATTCGATACAATTATGTCATTGGTGATGTGCAGGGTTGTTTTGAAGCACTAAAAGCCTTGTTAAAGACCATACAGTTTGATCCTGACCAAGATTTTATTTGGTTTGCAGGGGATTTGGTTGCCCGTGGTGAAAACTCATTAGGTGCTTTACGCTTTATTAAAAAATTAGTAGAGCGTAATGCGGCTGCAACAGTTTTAGGCAATCATGATTTAACTTTGCTGGCGGCTGCACGTGGCATTAAAGCAATCAAAGACAAAGATAACATTCGGGATGTGATTGATGCGATTGATAGTGATGATTTGATTGATTGGTTACGTAAACAACCTTTGTGTGTGTTTCCAAACGCAACTACGGTTCTAACTCATGCAGGCATTCCAACCAATTGGACAGCGGAACAAACTGCTGCTTTATCCGCAGAAGTTGAGGCGGTCATTGCAGCGGATGATTTTGATGTTGTGGATGCCTTTTTAAAAGAAATGTATGGTAAAGAGCCCACGTTGTGGTCGGATGAACTAACGGGACACGCACGTTTACGTTGTATCGTAAATTATTTGACCCGTATGCGTTTAACCGATAGTGCAGGGCGTTTGGAGTTTAGTTTTAAAGACTCACTCAGTGACCCGATGCCTGAAGGCTTCAAACCATGGTTTGAATTTGCTTCACAAGCAGCGCAAACCCATAAAGTTGTGTTTGGTCACTGGGCCGCTTTACAAGGCAAAACCATTTCAGACTCGATTCAAAATGTAGATGGCGGTTGTGTTTGGGGGCATCAATTAATGGCTTACCGTTTAGAAGATGAGGCCTTATTTGCAGTTGATAATCCAGTTCAATAGCACATGCATTAAAAAGCCACGAAGTTCGTGGCTTTTTTATTCTTAGTCGATTCTTAACCAGGTTTGGTTACGACCTAAAGCAGAAACACCCATGTAAGCACGTAACGAAAGACGCTTTCCTGTGGCATTCAGTTTCATTTTCGCATCATAAAGTTTGCCAGACAAAGGATCAATCACACGACCTTTTTCATAATTATTGGTGCCGTCGACATGCTTTAAGCCTTTAATAATGTCCATACCTAAAATTGGTTTATTGGTATATGGCGTAGGGCAATTCACACAAGTTTCTTTTGGGGTATAACCTGGGCGTGGTGTAATTTTTACAATTTTTCCAGTGTAAGTATTATTCGATTCTTTACGAATTTCGATGATGGCTTTTGGTGAGCCTGACTTATCATCAATTTGTTGCCATGTCCCTGTTAAGTCCTGTGCAAATGCTCCCCCGCAAAGCATGGACAATGTTAATCCCGCGATAAAAAACTTACTTTTCATATAAGGTTCTCTATAGTTTCACAAAAAGATATCCAAGACACAAAAAATAAACAGTTTACACAAGGCAAACTGTTTTGTGTTTAGATATGAGTTAGGCAGTTGCCTTTAAAAATTGAAAAATCATACATGCTTAGCTGAAACTCTTTTATTCATTGAATTTGAAACAATCAGACTAAGTTTGATGCAATGTATGAGTGACTCAGTGGTGGTCTACAAAATCTAAAATGAATTGATCAAGTGATTGCTTGCGTAGACCAAGCCTGTTCAGTAATAAAAACCTAGATTATTCTCGAATCCACGTTTGACTACGACCTAGAGCAGATATGCCCACGTATCCTCGCAAGGTTAAGCGTTTGCCATTCGAACTGAGTTTTGCTTTACAGCTATAAATATTACCAGACAGTGGATCAATGATTTTTCCACCCGTGTAATTGGTATCACCGCTGTGTTTCAAACCTTTCATCACATCCATGCCTAAAATAGGCTTATTGGTATACGGCGCAGGGCAATTAATACACGTTTCTTTTGGTGTGTAACCCGGACGAGGCGTCACTTTAACGATCTTAGCGGTATAGGTCCCATTTGATTCTTGGCGAATCTCAAGGATGGCTTTTGACGACCCAGTTTTGTCATCAATATTTTTCCAAGTGCCGCTAATATCTTCAGCGAAAGCTGTACTACCTATAACGGTTGTAGCGAATGCGATTGCAAGTGTCAATTTGCTCATGAACAAAATCCTTTTATCATTTAATCAACGACAAACTCATCTTAAGTCGATTTTTTAAACAATACAATTGTTTATGTGAGGAACATATCACATTTTTTGCAAGTATAGAATAAACAACGGTAACCAGATTGCTGTAAATACCGCATTGACAGCCATTCCAAAGGCTGCATAACGTCCAGCAATACTTCCCCGTTGCCATGCTTGAGCTGTACCGATGGCATGAGCTGCAAGACCTAGCGCTAAGCCCGATGCTCGTTCATCATTAATGTGTTTGAGGATCAGTGGTGAAAATGCAGCACCAATCACACCAGATAAAATCACGATTAAAATAGCCAGACTCACAGGGGCTTGCAGCAGTGTTGCAATGTTAATTGCAATTGGCGTTGTGACTGCGCGTGTGGCAAATGCCATAATGGTAGGATCGGACAAATGTAGTAGATAAGCCAGTCCCATCGGTAGTCCGACCGCACTGATACTGGCAAAAACCAAGATACCCACCACGGCTTTGAGGGGGAGGTCGTCATAGCGCATTGCAGCCAATGGAATAGCCAAAGCGACTGTGACATAACCGAGCAGATGGTTAAATACTGGATTTACCTGTGCCATATATTGCTCATATGGAATGTTTAACAACAACAGCAGGGCAATCACAAAGCACATGCCAAAAACAATCACGGGAATTTGTGGCAGTTTTTTGTTGAGTGGCTTTGCCAGTAAATAGGCAACGAGGGTTAGGAAAAAACCGAAAATAATGGGAATCATGTGCACACTCCTAAAGCCATTTCTTAGACATTTTTGCGTAAACCCACAGTGGAATTAGTGTGCTGACAAATAGCACCACCAAAAACATTGGGATTTCACTGCCTAAATGCGTCATCATCAGCAGGGAGCCTGCACTGATAGGTAGAAAAGCAAAGGCACTTTCTTTCATGATTTTATTGTTGGTATCGACCAAACGTGCTGGAATTTTATGAAATTTTCTCCAACCCAAAAGGACGATTAATAAACTAATCAGTCCAATTAAATTGCCCAGTTCAGGATGTCCAAAACGTCCAGTGATCCACACAGCCGCTTCACGAAAGATGATGATCAGGGCAAGCGTGCCGATCCATGCTTTCCAATCAACAGTTTTTATCCATTTCATTTTGTTCTGTCATTAACATTTTACTTATCACGTTTTAACTGATTTAGCTTTTGATTTCAAATTCTTCAAGTTCACGATGAAATTGTTTTGCTTTCAAACCTAAAATTTCATCAATCGGTAAATGTGCTTGTTTGATCAATTGTTCAAGTTTATGTGGCGCAATATACACTTGTAGGTGTAGGTTGCCCTCATCATCATAATTTTCAGATTGAATCACATTTAGGGCGTACAGTTGATTACGCAATTTTCCATAGGCAGGTTTGAGTAGGAGGTCAAAGTTTTGAATTTGACCCATCAAGCATTCTTGTACCGCTTGGCGTAGTAGATCAAATCCTTCGCCTGTATGTGCTGAGACATAGACACGCTCAGGTACATTGGCTTCAACGTAAATGATTTTGGCTTGTTCACCACTTTGATCGATCTTGTTATACACCCGTAGGATTGGAATATCTGCACCAATTTCTTTGAGCACTTTTTCAACAGCTTCAATTTGTTCCATATGGTCTGGACTGCTCGAGTCAATCACATGCAACAGCAAACTGGCTTCTAATGTTTCCTCTAGTGTCGCTTTAAACGATTCCACTAAAGCATGCGCGAGATTACGCACAAAACCAACCGTGTCGGCTAGGACCAGTGGGCCAATACCATCCCATTCCAAACGTCTTAAGGTTGGATCTAAGGTTGCAAATAACTGATCTGCGGCATAAACATCAGATTTGGCTAGGGTGTTAAACAGGGTCGATTTGCCCGCATTGGTATAACCAACCAAAGAAACAGTTGGAATCGCAGCTTTTTGACGTGCAGCACGCCCTTGGATACGGGTCTGACGGACTTTTTCTAATTTATCTTTAAGTTGGCCAACCCGGACACGGAGTAAACGACGGTCAGTTTCGAGTTGCGTTTCACCTGGACCACGAAGTCCAATCCCGCCTTTTTGGCTATCGAGGCTAATGCCTGTACCGACCAATCGAGAAGACAAGTGATCCAATTGAGCCAATTCGACTTGAAGTTTCCCTTCATGGGTACGGGCACGTTGTGCAAAGATATCTAGAATAAGGCGTGTACGGTCAATAACACGGCACTTAATAATACGACTCAGATTACGTTCCTGACTAGGGGTTAGTGCATGGTCAATAATCACCAGCGTGGCTTCAAGCTCCTCAACACGAGCAGCAATTTCTTCTGCTTTGCCTGAACCAATGAAATATTTAGCATCGGGTTTGAATCTTTGAGCGTGAACATGCTCCAGAATTTCTGCACCTGCCGACTTAGCAAGCAAACGAAATTCTTCTGCATCAAGGTCTTCCAGAATATGAATGGCAACACTGACTAAAATGGTTTTTTCGCCACCTTGCTTCTGCTCAAAATATTCCACTAAATTCGATCTCACATTGAAAACTCTAGTGTAGATGAATTTGTTAATATTGGGCGAAATAGTTATGCCTTTGCGTTACATTGAGCGAAATAATTGAACCAAAAGCAGTAAGGTGCCAAAGTATAAAATACTAAGTCCTATAATAAATTTCAGTGCCTGAACAGGATTTAACGGCGGAGCTGGAGGATTCATTTGATCGTTCATATACATACTATGTTTTGTTATTTCGATTGATTTATTTTAATTAATTTATTTAAACGATTAAAATTGAAAATAATCATCTGGTCCTTCGGTTTTTATGATCAATGCAAGTTACTCAAGATCAGTATAGAATGAGTCGAAATCAATGATTAAATGTTGAATGAAGCTGTGCCAAGTGAACCGTCTATGCAATCAAATACTGAAATAAAAACAACATCAATAAAAGGTGTCTCTAAGCTTTTTCTGTATGGCAAAAAGCTGGCTTCAGGGCTTGGCGCTGTGTTCGAAGGGTTTTATTTGGTCTATCGACATGGCTTGTATAAAGACATTAACAATCCACAAAATACCCGTTACGTGCAGTATTTTTGCCGTCGACTGTGCAAGGTGTTTAACATTGATGTGCATGTCCACGGGGATATTCCGCGTAAGCCTGCACTTTGGGTCAGCAATCATATTTCATGGTTAGATGTCGCGGTTTTAGGCTCAGGCGCACGAGTTTTCTTTTTGGCCAAGGCTGAAATTGAAAAATGGCCTGTGTTTGGCAAGCTGGCAAAAAGTGGTGGAACTTTGTTTATTCAACGTGGTTCAGGCGATTCCATCAAAATTCGAGAGCAAATTACAGCGTTTTTAAAACAAGATATTCCTGTGTTGTTTTTCCCAGAAGCGACCACCACCGATGGTTCTAAAGTGAAAAAGGTCCATGGACGTATTTTAGGCGCAGCAATTGAGGCTCAGCGTGATGTGCAAATTTGTTTGCTTTGCTATGTGAATCAACAGGGCGAACTTGACCAAGTCTCTCCGTTTATCGGTAACATTAGTTTTGCCGAGCATGTTAAAAAAGTACTAGAAATGCCAAAAGTCACGGCACATTTAGTTGCGCTGCCAGCCATTTGTACCGCAGGACATACGGTTGAGAGTTTAACGGCACTGGTCCAACAAAAAATGGTGCAAGGTTTGGCCGATTTACATCAGAAAGTTTTGAAGTCCCAACCCAACATGCAACAAGCTTGAAGGCTTACATAAAGCCTTCAATTGGTAGCCAAGAGACGACTTTGAGACCAGCACGTTTGAACCAATTCATTTTGGGTTCAGTGGTATAGGTTTTGGTAGAACCATCAGCTTGTTTGATTTGCCAGTTAATGTTTTTATTTGCATCTAAAACCAGCTTATAGGCATATTTACTGAGGTTTTGGTCCATGGTGTAGTGTACGGCTTTGGCCAGCGGTGGACTGTTCAGTAAAACCCCAATTTCTGTATTTAAGTTGGCAGAGCGGGGATCAAAATTAAATGAACCAATAAAAACCTGTTTCTCATCAATGGCCATGAGTTTGGCATGCAGACTCGAGCGGCTTAATCCTTTGATACTGACTTTGGCTTTTTTCGAAATTTCTTCATTGTTTTCGTTTAGGGCTTCGGCTGCAGGCGTGGCTAAAAACTCATAGAGTTGAACACCGCTTTCCAGCAAGTCTTCACGATATTTTCCATAGAAAGCATGCACCAACGGTACATCATTGGCTTTAAATGAGTTGGTCAATACGCGGACTTGAATGTCACTCTGTGCTAGGTTGGCCAGATGTTTTTTGCCTTTACGTTCAGGTACAAAATAGGCTGAAATAATGTCGATGCTTTCCATTGGCTTTTCTAAATAGGTTTGCAACTGGAAGTTTAAATGTTCTTCTTTTTTTGCCCGTGATTTGATTTTACTCGGTGAGTCTTTCACCACTTCGGCTTTGACCCAATCGAATTGGATACTATCATTTAACCAGTGTTCAAAGGCTTGCGAACGATTGGCCAGATCGAGATAATTTTGGACGGTCACTTCCTGATAGTGCTGCGCTAACTGGGTTTTTAAACCTTCATAACGCAAGCTGTAATGGTTGGCGTTGACAATTTGACGCACTGGAAAGGCATAATCGTCATTCCAGTATTCATCGAAAGAATGCACAATTTCATCTGAGGCAGAGCCGACCAACATTACATCAACATCGGAAAACTGATAACTGTCGCTGACGTTATAATATTGATTGCTCATGTTGCGCCCACCAATCAACGAAATTTGATTATCGGCAATGAAACTTTTATTGTGCATACGACGGTTGATGCGTTTTAAATTTAAGACCATATCCATCGGGCGATAGTGACGGAAGCGGTAGGGGTTATACAGTTTGATGTCGATATTAGCGTGTTGATCGAGCGCCAAATAAATGCCTTCCATTTTCTTGGCATTGTTATCATCGATGAGTAATCGAACTTTCACCCCACGATCGGCGGCTTTCAAAATAGAATAAAGCGCTAAAGAACCAATACGATCGTTATCCCAAATATAGTATTGTAGATCTAAGGTCTTTTCTGCCTTATCAATGAGATGGATACGTGCGGCCAATGCTTCGAGCGGGTTGTAGAGAACATGGAAACCTGTAAGCCCTGGATTTTGTTCACGTAAAGGCAGTACGATTTTACCTAAACTGGTTTGATCTGTCGGTAGATCAAAAGCATAGACGGGCGTCTGTGGGATCTGCTTGGGTAAGGTATTACACGCTGGGACAGTCAAAACCATACAGCTCAGCAACAACAGTTTAGCACCTTGCTGAGTCGAAGATGAGCGGAATGAAGTTTGTTTCGCTAAGCCGTGAGGTTTTTCCATCGTCATAAAGTCTATAAATTTGGTTTGAGTATAATTCTGAGCTGTGAAAAGATAAACAGAAGATTATGTGTTCTTGATGAACAGTTTGTGGGTAAAAGTCTATGATGAATATACACTCCGTCGTGTTCTATTTTTATATTGCGATGGCCTTGTTTGCGGGGTGGGCGGTGTATCAGGCATGGATCAGTCAAACCAATACGGAGACTATTCATCCGTTTAAAGCCTTTGTGCATTTGTTGGCTTTTTATCTCTCTTATTTACTCATTCCTTTGTTTTTCTTTAGCTTATATGCCGGTTTTCAGGGCTATTATTCATGGCATGAAGCTATTTTTGTGTTTTTAGTCAGTGGTGTGCTGTGTTATGCACGTTTCATTGAACCGCATTTTGTACATGTCAAAACTACTCAATATCAAATCCAAGAAGATTATAAATTACTCAAACCCGTTCGTATTGGGTTAATTGCCGATCTACATATTGGTCTATTCTCAGGGCATGAGCGACAACTGAAAACCATCGTCAAACGACTGAATGAACAAAAACCTGATTTGGTGGTGGTTGCAGGGGACTGGACGTATGAACCTGAAAATACACTGGCAGAAGAATTAGAGGTGTTACAAGAAATTAATGCCCCTGTCTATTCGGTCAATGGTAATCATGATGAGCAATATCCAGGCCCGCCGATTCAAAATTTGTTAAGACATGCTTTGAAGGTGAATAATGTGATTGATATTGAAGGTCAGATTGTTGAATTTGAAGAGTTTCGTCTGATTGGAGTCGGAGATTTGTGGGCCGGTAAGGCGGATATGCGTTTTATGCCGCATTTACCGCAGGACAAGCCGTGGGTCATCCTATCGCACAATCCAGACACGATCGATATGGTACCCGCTTTACCCAGTCGTCCTTTAATGCTTTCAGGTCATACGCATGGTGGTCAAGTTGAGCTACCATGGCTTACAGATTATGTGATGAAGAAGGTGTCTATATTAGGACACAAAAAAGGTTTGTACCGACATGAACATGCGGATGTGTTTGTCACGGTTGGAACAGGCATGGTGGGTGTGCCGTTTCGTTTTCGTGTACCACCGACGATCGATATTATTGAACTGATTTAAGTTGGGTTTAGAACCAATAAAAAATAAAGCTTAAAACCAAAATGACCACAGCCAAAACGATCCAAAGGTTGTGATTTTTTGTATGGAGCTCTTGTAGGTCTTGTATTGCATCGAGGTTATTCACTGTGGTGCTATGCGGGCTTTGTGGCTGTTGTTGTGTAAAGCTGCGTCCTTCAGACACAAGGGAGCTGTGGTGTCTTAATTCAGCAGTTGATATGCGTTGTTGTTGATGTCGTTTATGGCGATACATGCTTTTTAGTGCAGCATCATGCCGCTTTGTGAGTTCAGTCACGATCTCTTGTGCATCATCGTATTGAAAAGCAGTATGTGTGGCGATGTATTGAATGGCTTGAATAATTTTATTTTCTTCAACTAATACGATGACATCAAGGAGTTGTTCATTGGTGAGTTGTTGTATTTTTTCATCCATTTTTCGGTCCTATTCATCTGTATCTCTCTCTATTTTTGAAGTAAAACGACAGATTTTAAATATGGTTTTTGTAGCGTTTATTAAAGTATTGGTATAAAAAAACCAGCATCACTGTGCTGGTTTTTAGACATCAAATTCAGGGTCAAATTTGATTATTTACATCATCATTTTTGGTTTCACGGATCATTAAGAACGCACATAAAGACAGTAGTGATGCCGCCGTGAGGTAGTAACCTACTGCGTGTAAACCGTAGGTGGTTGCAAGCTTGGTGGCAATGAGAGGTGCAAATGATGCCCCAAAGATCCCCGCAAGGTTAAAGGTTAGTGCTGAACCTGTATAACGAACGGATATTGGAAAAATTTCTGAGAGCACAGTACCAATTGGTCCATAGGTTAAACCCATGATGGATAAACCAATACACAGGAACAAGAACACAACAAGAGTACTGCCTGATTCCAACATGCTTGAGAAAACTAAGCCAAATAACGCCGCAGCAATACAGACTGCAATAGAGGTGGTTTTACGACCAAATTTTTCCGCAAAAACCGCAGACAAGGGGATGAATGCAGCAAAGCAGAGGGTTGCGACCAGTTGAAGTTGTAAGAACTGTTCACGGGTGTACCCCAGCTGTTTGGTACCCCATTGCAAAGCAAATACCGTCGTGAGGTAGAACACTACAAAGGTACAGATGGCTGCAATGGTACCTAAAATCAACATGCCCCAGTGCTTGGTTATCACTTCTTTAAATGGAATGTTAACTTCTTTTTGCTTGTCTAAAACTTTCTGGAACGCGGGAGTTTCATGGAGTTGTAAACGAATCCACAGACCTACAATCACCAATAACGCACTTGAGATAAAAGGAATACGCCAGCCCCAAGTCATGAACGTCTCTTCAGTCATAAAATGACCCAGCGTTAAGAATGAACCCGTTGCTAAGATAAAGCCAATCGGCGCGCCCAGTTGGGGAAACATGCCATACCAAGCACGTTTACCTTCAGGTGCATTTTCCGTGGCAAGCAATACCGCACCCGACCATTCACCACCTAAGCCGAGTCCTTGACCTAAACGACACAGCGCAAGCAGTGATGGTGCTGCAATTCCAATTTGTGCATAGGTGGGTAACAAGCCGATACACACGGTTGAAAGTCCCATGGTCAGCAAAGCTGCAACCAAGGTCGCCTTTCGGCCGATACGATCACCTAAATGTCCAAAGAGTGCAGCGCCAATCGGGCGTGCAATAAAGGCAATCGCGAAGGTTGCCAAAGACTGAATGGTTGCAGTCATTGGATCGGTACTTGTTGGAAAGAACAGATACGGAAAAATAATGACAGCCGCAGTGGCATAAATATAAAAATCGAAGAATTCGATAGTTGTACCTACTAGACTGGCTGTAAGTACGCGGAATTTTGAGTTTACATGCTGCTGTTCAGCAACAGCAGTATTTAATGACGCCATGGTAGACCTTACACTTAAAAAATAGTCGAACTGAGTTTTAAAAGCGTCATCTTTTTAAAAAAGGCGTAATTTTTTAAAAAAATACGAATGTTCCTCGGGCAAACTACGGAATTAGGGTTACTAAAAAAATGTAGTATGCGCGGGTTATATCACGTAAAGATAGATGGACAGGAAATGTGATCCTGCACCAATCAATACAAAAATATGCCAGATAGCGTGCGTATATCTTACCTTTTTTAGCGCATAAAACAATGCACCGATGGTATAGGAAAGTCCACCAATGATTAAAAAAGTCAAAGCTGGTTTAGATAAAAAGCGTTGCATATCATCCATTACCAGTACAGCCAGCCAACCCATAAGCAGATAAGCAATCAGTGAAATTTTCTCAAAGCGATGAATGAAAACTAACTTGAATAGTGTACCAATGAGTGCAATCACCCAAAGTGCAATGAGTAGGTAATGGGCTTTTTGTGTGGGCAGTGCAATAGACAAAAATGGAGTGTAGGTTCCTGCAATCAGGTAATAAATGGCAGTGTGATCTAATTTTTTATACCAGCCGCGACGCTCTGGAGATTCCGCAAAATGATACAAGCTTGATGCGGCAAATAATAAAAATAGGCTCAAAGCATAGACCCATAGCCCGGTCCACTGCGCTGTTTCTAAGTAAGACCCTTTGATAATCAATAAAATACCTGCTATGAGTGCAAGAGCTGCACCAATAGCATGGCTAATAAAATTGATTCTTTCTTCAGCAGGATCGTAGTTGACACCAGGGTGAACGCTCATAAGTCATGTGCATTTTTATAAAATATACAACTGTATCGTAATTCAAATTTGCATTTAGCGTAAGACGCTTTAAAATTTAATCGCAATTCTTTTTTTGGTTTCTATTATGACCGTTTCGGTATCGTCCTCTGCACAAGAGCAGCAATTCCTTCAAGCCTTCCAGCAAGCGCTTGAATCTCAAAGTTTTGATCGGATGATTCTGAGTCAATATCAGGGTGAACTAGAGAAACTCGAGAAGATGACTTTTCGGGTGGTGATGTTGCAAGGACAGCCTGTATTGAGCTGTTTATATCGTTATAAAACCCAAGACGTCACCAAAAACTACTCATTAGACACAGCACTTGATACGGTAACTGCACTTTTGGCGCAGTGTAAACAAGCCAATTTGATGACAACTGAACAAGAGTTGCAACTGAAGAAGAACAAGAAGAAAGCCATGCTGACGCAAAGTAAAAATAAAACGGTAACCAAAGCTGTTGAGCAGCAAGGTCATGACCGTGTCAAACAGCGTTTTGTCGATCAAGACAGTTATTTCTTACAGCCGCTTGGTATTACCGATGCAAAAGCGCACATCATTCCCAGTATGGCGCGTAAGTGGAAGCAGATTAATAAGTTTGTCGAAATTTTCTCAGGGGCATTAAGTCATATTCAACTGCCTGAACAACTGCGCGTGGTCGATTTTGGCTCAGGAAAAGGCTATTTAACTTTTGCTTTGTATGATTATTTGCTGAAGCAAGATCTGAACCCTTTTGTGACTGGGGTGGAGCTAAACAGCAAGATGGTGGAATTCTGTCAGGAGGTTGCGAACAAGTCGGATTTTCAGCAACTTGATTTTTTTCAGGGTGATGTTCGGACTTACCAACCTGAACGCCTCGATGTGATGATCGCGTTACATGCATGTGATGTCGCGACTGACTTTGCAATTCATACCGGCATTCGTTTAAATGCTGAAATGATCATGTGTGCGCCGTGTTGTCATAAAGAATTACGTCCACAGCTGAAAGCTCCACTCGTGTTGCAACCGATGTTGCAGTTTGGCATTCATGCAGGACAGCAAGCTGAAATGCTGACGGATACTATTCGTGCCTTATTACTCAAAGCCTATGGCTATGAAACCAAAGTGTTTGAGTTTGTAGCACTTGAGCATACCAGCAAGAATAAAATGATTTTGGCAACCAAGCGTAAGGATTATCAAGCGCCTGATGTTGCTGTCTTGGCACAAATTCAAGCCTTGAAAGAGATGTATGGTATTCAAAAGCATTCACTGGAATTGCTGTTGAATGATCAATGGGATCAGCAAGATGTAGGCTGTAAATGCTGATCTGAACATCACTTTTTAGTGCAATGACCAATACAAAGATAATTTATAGGGAAATGAAAATGCCAAGCTTGAGAATTACGCACGGAACATGGGAAGAGTCGCAACGGGCTGCGAAAATGATTCGTGAGCAGGTCTTTATTCAAGAGCAAAACATTGCTGCTGAAGATGAATGGGATGAGCAAGATGAAATAGCAGTTCATTTTGTGGTCTATGAACAAGATCAAGCCATCGCCACCGCACGACTTTTACAAAATCATAGTATTAGTCGTGTTGCAGTTTTGAAGTCACATCGCGGTTTGGGCGTGGGCAAAGTGCTGATGCAGGCGGTGATTGCATATGCTCAACAACAACAGCGTCCATTTTTAGTCTTATCCTCTCAAGTACATGTGCAAGCGTTTTATCAGGCTTTGGGCTTTATACAAGAGGGTGAGGAGTATTTGGATTGTGGTATTCCACATATCCACATGCGTTTATCATCCATAAAAAAGCCCTGATCTTTCAGGGCTTTTTTATTAGTAACAGCATATTAGTGACCATGTTCAGATGACATTTTCGCGTGTTCATCAGCATTCATACTGTGCTCATCAGCGGTTACATGTTCTGTGGTGTCTTCAGACGCTGCTTGAGCTCTTGCTTCACGCGCTTCTTTATCCGCTTGTGCTTTGGCAATGGCTTCTTCAGACATTGCAGGCGCATTTTTAAAAGCATGTTGCTGAGAGTTTTGCTGCGTTTGCTGACTTGGCATATAGTCAGGCTCATTGGTGATCGCAAGGTAGAAGATACCTAAGAAAATTCCACTTAAAATGAAAGCAATAATCAGTGCTTTCCAACCCCATGGTGATTTTTCAGGAGAAGTATTGTCAGTCATGTGCAACAGCCCAATTGAATAAAAATAAATCTAAAAGTATGTAACTTTATAACACAAAAAACTGCGTCGGGCTTGAAAAGAATGCACTAAAATAAGTCAAAATTAGATGCTGAATCAGCAGGTTAATTTTGTTGTGTGCTGAGAACATAAAAAAGGGATCAGCAGATCCCTTTTTTAAGGTGGAAGTTTTAGCGAATCTGACCCGATGACACCGATTCAACCAGACGTTGCGGTGCTTTAAAACGCTCACCGTATTTCGCTTCAAGTTCATTGGCACGTTGTACAGCTTTGTCTAAACCATATTGGTTTAAAAACTGAATTGCACCCCCTGTCCACGGCGCAAAACCAATCCCAAAGATCGAACCGATATTCGCGTCAATCACAGATTCAAGAACATTTTCTTCATAACAACGTAAGGTATCTAGCGATTGTACAAACAGGAAACGGTCTATCATTTCTTGTTCAGAAATATCTACATCTTGCTTCCAATGGTTCAAACCCTCCCAAAGATGTTTTTTAGCACCTTCTGGATAATCATAGAAACCTGCACCAGTTGCTTTACCTTTACGATCAAAAGTATGAATCATGGTTTGAATCACATCATCTGCACCTGAACGTGGTAAATCTTTACCCTCAGCCTGAAGCGCCTTACGCGTTTCATTGGCAACATGCTCAGAAAGTGTTAATGCAACTTCATCTTGAATGGCTAGTGGGCCAACGGGCATGCCTGCTTTGAGTGCTGCCATTTCAATACGAGCTGGGTGTACACCTTCATGCAGTAAACGTAGACCTTCCTGAACAAAAGTACCAAATACACGACTGGTGAAGAAACCACGGCTATCATTGACAACAATCGGGATTTTACCAATTTGCTGTACATAGTCATACGCCTTCGCCAAAGTTTCAGCAGAAGTGTTTTTACCTTTAATGATTTCAACCAATTGCATTTTATCGACGGGACTAAAGAAATGCAGACCAATAAAGTTCGCTTGATCTTTCGATGCGTTTGCCAAACCAGTAATTGGTAATGTCGAGGTATTTGAAGCCATCACACCACCTTCTACAAGGAATACTTCGGCTTCTTGAGTGACTTTCGCTTTGAGTTCTTGATTTTCAAATACAGCTTCGATAATTAAATCACAACCTTTCAGATCTTCCGCAGATGCTGTTGCTGTAATTAAACTTAAAACCTGATCACGTTTTTCAGCCGTCATACGACCTTGAGAGACCTTTTTATCCAGTAGCTTTTGGCTATAGGCTTTACCTTTTTCTGCATTTTCTACAGAAACATCTTTCAGTACAACGGGAACGCCTTTGATTGCTGTAGAGTAAGCAATGCCTGCTCCCATCATGCCTGCACCAAGCACACCGACTTTGGTCGCTTGCCATTTTGCAACATCTTTAGGGCGGCTTGCACCTGCCTTAATGGCATTCAACCCATGCCAAAAAGTACCGATCATATTTTTTGAAATTTGACCTGTCGCCAAATAAGTAAAATAACGAGATTCAATAGTCAGTGCCGTATCCACATCGACTTGCATACCTTCAACCGCAGCTGCCATGATCGCTTCAGGTGCAGGATAACAACCTTTGGTTTTATCACGGAGCATTGCAGGAGCAATCGCCAGCATTTGCGCAACCGCAGGTGTTTTAGGATCACCACCCGGAATTTTATAACCTTTTACATCAAACGGTTGTTGCGACTTTGGATGTTCTTTTACCCAAGCGATGGCTTTATCCATCAACTCTTCAGGTGTTTCCGCCGTGTCTTGGATTAAACCTAGAGATTTCGCTTTATCCACACCAAACTGCTTACCTTCCATTAAGAATGGAAAAGCATTTTGTAAGCCTAAAAGGCGCACCATACGCACGATACCACCACCACCCGGCAGTAGACCTAAAGTCACTTCAGGCAAACCAAACTTCGTTTTAGGATCATTCAATGCAATACGTGCATGACAACCTAATGCGATTTCCCAACCACCGCCTAAAGCTGTACCATTCAATGCTGCAATGACAGGAACACCTAGAGTTTCGATATAACGGAACTCTGCTTTCATTTTCTGAATCATTTCAAAAAATGGCGTGACATCTTCCAAACGTGCTTGGATCAATTCATCCAAATCGCCGCCTGCAAAGAAAGTTTTTTTCGCTGAACGGAAAATAATTCCCGTAATAGAAGTTTCAGATTTCAGTTTAGAAACAATATTTTCCAAAGCTACCCGAAAATCTGCATTCATAGTATTTGCAGATTGGTTTGGAGAATCTAAGGTCAGAATAATAATGCCATCGTCATTTTTTAAATATTGAATTGCGCTCATTATTATTCTCCTTATACCAACTCAATAATGGTCGCAATACCCATGCCACCACCCACACATAATGTTGCTAAGCCACGCTTTTTACCTTGGCGTTCTAACTCATCCAATAAAGTTCCAAGAATCATCGCACCTGTCGCACCCAATGGATGTCCCATCGCAATTGCGCCACCATTCACATTGACTTTATCGCTTGGAACTTTTAATTCCGTCATAAAACGCATCACCACTGATGCAAATGCTTCATTGACTTCAAATAGATCAATATCATCAATCGTTAAACCAGCTTTTGCCAACGCTTTACGCGTAGCAGGTGCAGGTCCTGTCAGCATAATGGTTGGATCTGAACCCACCAATGCGGTCGCCAATACTTTGGCACGTGGTTTTAAACCTTGTTCTTTGACTGCTTTTTCTGAAGCAAGTAATACAAGCGCTGCACCATCGACAATACCCGATGAGTTTCCTGCGTGATGCACATGGTTAATTTTTTGCGCTTCTGGATATTGCTGTAATGCAATCGCATCAAAACCCATTGCCCCCATCATTTCAAAACTTGGATTGAGTTTTGCTAAACCTTCCGCTGTTGTTGATGGTTTGATAAATTCATCTTGATCTAAAATGGTCACGCCTGCTTTGTCTTTAATAGCAATCACTGATTGATTGAAATAACCCGCAGCTTGTGCTGCTGCCGCTTTACGCTGCGAATTTGCAGCAAATGCGTCGACATCTGAACGTGTATAACCATCCAATGTTGCAATTAAATCTGCGCCAATGCCTTGCGGAACAAAGTGTGATTTTAAATTGGTTTCAGGGTCTAATGCCCATGGGCCACCATCTGAACCCATTGCAATACGTGACATCGACTCAACACCACCTGCGACAACCACATC
This sequence comes from Acinetobacter johnsonii, assembly GCF_048551975.1. GTDB lineage: Bacteria > Pseudomonadota > Gammaproteobacteria > Pseudomonadales > Moraxellaceae > Acinetobacter > Acinetobacter johnsonii_A. Next base: position 22,616 of record NZ_JBIMCF010000001.1, read on the forward strand.
TTCCCAACCTGAACGTACTTTTTGCGCAGCCATATTGACCGCTTCTAAGCCTGATGCACAGAAACGGTTGATTTGCACACCAGCAATATCATTGTCCCAACCTGCCGCAATTGCCGCAGTTTTAGCAATATCACCACCTTGGTCTGCAATTGGAGTAACACACCCCAAGACAATATCGTCTACTTTAGAGGTATCTAAGTGATGGCGATCTTTCAATTCATTCAATAATGTTGTCACTAAAGTAATCGGCTTTACTTCATGCAATGAACCATCTTTCTTTCCTTTTCCGCGTGGTGTGCGAATGGCATCAATGATATAAGCCTCGCTCATAGCTGTTCCTTGTTATGACTTTTAAGTTGTTATGCATTTGAGTGTACAAATTAATGGCCGTGATGCAATGACTAGAACGGGTCAGGTCAGATGAGTCTTTTTGCCAATAGACTGAAGATTGGGGCATAAAAAAACCCAAGATCGAAATCTTGGGTTTAGCAATGTGCCGAACCGTCGTTAAACTAGAAAATTAGTGATAGCCGTGTAGTTGGCGATATAAACCGGGTGTAACTCCAGTCCATTTTTTAAAGGCACGGTGGAAGGTACTGGTTTCACTAAACCCCACTTGTTGTGCCACATCTTCTAAAGTCAAACCTGGGTTCAATAGTAGGTGGATCGCGGCATCACGACGTAATGCATCTTTCACGCCTTGGTAACTTTTACCTTCAGCGGCTAAGCGGCGACGCAACGTTTGTGGAGATAAATACAGCATAGAAGCCACATCATTCAGAGTTGGCATTTCCTCACCAATTTGGCTCTTCAATACATCACGAATACGTGAAGTGAGTGAGTTGGTGTTTTTAAATTTCACCAACAACTGTGCAGGCGCGGCTTTTAAAAACTCTTCTAACGTTTCTTCATTTTGACGAATTGGTAAGTCCAAATAATCTGCGGCAAAAGTGATTTCGGTACGCGGCATGTCGAACTGCATCACAGGTGCGAAGAACAGGGCATCATACTCATCTGCATGAGTCGGACGTTCATAACCAAAGTGCACACGTTCCAGCGGTAAACGACGTTCAATCAACCAAGACGCGAGACCATGCCAAATCATCAGCATACTTTCGGTAATGAAGTGATCTGGGTCCATCGATTTCGGAATCTGAGGAACAAGACGAGCTTCATGCTTGTCGCGCTCTAATGTCACCGACCACTCATCACCAAACAATTTATAAAACTGTGACGACAGTTCTAAAGCATCACCTAAGGTTTTGGCATGAATAATCAGCTGACACATGATAGCAAACGTACCTAAACGGCGTGGTTGCTTATCGAAGCCAACATGTTCGTCTTGGGTCACCATCCATAACATTTTAACGAAGCGAGTATATTGTTCTGGAGAAATACGGGCTTTAGGTTGACGCAGTAGTTCTGCCTCAATCCCTACGTGAGAAAGTAATGTTTCGACATCCATGCCAAGACGTTTTACACCAGTTAAAGCCGCATTGACGAAATGGATACTAATGGTATCACGGCTCATATTTAATCCTTCAGTCTCTTTTATATTCACTTGCGTTTGACCTAAATGACGCTAAAAAGTATTTTAGGCAATTTACACTAAAGTTTTTTGCCTTTTTACATGTTAAATTGCCGAAATGATCAAGGTAAATGGCTGAACATGACATTGTTTTGTTGCTTTTATATTTCTAAAATAGCTAAAAAATCAACATAAAAAGAGAAAATAAACATGGATATGGCGTTGAAAGGATTGAAAGTTCTCGATTTTTCTACACTTTTGCCCGGACCTTTTGCAACAATGTACTTAGCAGACTTAGGTGCAGAAGTGATCCGCATCGAGTCTCCAACCCGCCCCGATCTGATCCGTTTAATGCCACCTTATGCCAATGGACAGGCCACAGCACATAGTTATCTCAACCGAAATAAGCATGCTGTCGCTCTTGATTTGAAGGATCCTGCCAATATTGAACTGATCAAATCGAAAATTTCAGACTATGACATTGTGATTGAACAATTCCGTCCAGGCGTGATGCAAAGATTAGGACTTGATTATCAGACCTTATCTGCAATTAATCCGCGCTTGATCTATTGTTCCATTACGGGTTATGGGCAAACAGGTTTATATCAAAATAAAGCAGGCCACGATATCAACTATGTGGCTTTGTCTGGGATCGCAGGACATAGCGGCCGACAGCACAGTGGTCCTCCTCCTTTGGGAATTCAAATTGCGGATATTGCAGGCGGGTCATTACATAGCGTGATAGGAATACTCGCAGCTGTGATCGAAAGGCAGCGTAGTGGCATAGGACAGTATATTGATATCTCTATGACTGACTGTGTGGTGGGGCTCAGTAGCATGGCTGCAGCGGCGAGCTTAGCAGGACAGGAAAAGCAAGGGCCGGAGCAAAGCTATCTCAATGGTGCGACTTTTTATGACTATTATGAAACGCAAGATGGGCGTTATTTATCGATTGGGAGTTTAGAGCCGCAGTTTTTACATGGGCTGGCCCAGATTTTAGACTTGCCGATTGTGGCTGAAAAAGGAGCCTCACTGGCAACCGAAGACCGTCAGGTGGTGAAACAAGCAATAAAAGACAAAATTAAAACCCAAGATTTTGCCACGTGGAAAGCAATTTTTCAGCAGCAAGATGTCTGCGTTGAGCCTGTATTAAAGTTAGACGAAGCACTTGATTCGCAGTTGGCCAAAGATCGTGCATGGGTGGTTTCTGTACCTTTACAAGAGGGGAGTACAAAAAGCGAACAACAATTAGCTTGTCCAATTAAGTTTTCACGTTCAAAAATAAGATATGAATTTATAGGCAAACCAGTCGGTTTCGATTCTTTGTAAATATCATATAACGATAATTTGGATATATTTAAAACAACAAAAAGTCATAAAATGGGTTTTTATACAAATAAAGCGTATCATATCGATTAGTTGTAATTTTGTAAGAAAGGTCACCAATTATGAATAAATGTAAAAGAAGTTGGTGTTTTAACCTCAGTCTCTTAGCGCTCAGTTGCTGCTTTCAAAGTGTGTATGCTGCAAATGCCTTTGAGGCAGAAAGCCCTTGGATGCTGGGTGATTGGAGTGGTCAGCGCAGTGCATTGCAGCAAAAAGGCTACGACTTTAGCTTTGGCTATACGGGTGAAATAGCAACGTTGCTCGATGCCTCACATTCTTCAAGTCATGGTACCGAATATGCAGACCAGTTTGCATTCGGTACGCACTTCGATTTAGACAAGATTTTGGGCTGGCAGGATACTGAGGCTCAAATCACCATTACCGAACGCAATGGGCGTTCACTTTCTCAAACATCCGATGCTTTAGATGGACATTTAAGTTCCACTCAAGAAGTGTGGGGACGTGGACAAACGTGGCGTTTAACGGATTTGTGGATTAAGAAAAAGTTCATGGATCAAAAGTTAGACATCAAAGTCGGTCGTTTTGGTGAAGGTGAAGACTTCAACAGTTTCGACTGTGATTTCCAAAACCTTGCGCTCTGCGGCTCTCAAGTTGGTAACTGGGTCGGTGACCAGTGGTACAACTGGCCTGTCAGCCAATGGGCTGCACGAGTCAAATATAACCTTCGGCCAGACCTGTATGCACAAGTCGGGGTGTATGAATATAACCCTGAAAATTTAGAACGTGGCAAAGGCTGGAACTTAAGTACTTACGGTTCGCATGGTGCCATTATTCCTGCTGAAGTGGTGTGGCAACCTGCTGTAGGTATAAATAAGTTACCTGGTGAATATCGTGCGGGTTATTACTACAGTTCGGCAGATGCCACAGACATTCAAAACCCACAGCAAACCTCACATAAACAAGGCGGCTGGGTGGTTGCCAAGCAGCAACTCACAGCACATCACGGTGATGCCGCGCGCGGTTTAACAGGTTTTGTGAATCTCACGCTACATGATTCAGATACAAATACGGTTCGTGACATGCAGAACATTGGTTTGGTCTATAAAGGCGCTTTTGATGCCCGCCCTCAAGACGAAATTGCGATTGGCCTAGCCCGTATTAATATCAATGATGATGTCAATGACGCGAATATTGTCAATAACAGCATCGACGCCCGTGGCCTAAAAAGTGAAGAATATGATGCCGAGATTCACTATGGTATTCATGCAGCCAACTGGTTAACCATTCGTCCCAATATCCAATATATCCGCCATGTAGGCGCATATAAAAATGGTGAAAATGCATGGGTCGGCGGAATTAAATTCCAGACCGCATTTTAGTTTCTAGATCGATAAGTATTTGTCCAGCAAGGTTGATAAAAACTTTTAACGGTTGTTCAAAGCATAAAACTGTTCGAAATAAGTCGTTTGGACAGATACTTAAAATCTAAAAACTGTCTAGGTGTTCATATCGATATTAAAACGATATGAGCTTTTAACAGAATCTAAGAAAAAGGTGGTCAATATGAGTACTCCGTCTTCAGGTTCAGGGCTTAAAACTTTTACAGCTGTGATTGCTGTAATCTTTGGTTTAGTCCTGCTGATAGGAGGGATTTATCTTGCAGTGCTTGGTGGGTCTTGGTACTACATCATTGCAGGTTTACTCTTCATCGCGACTGCAGTTCTACTGCAAAAATTAAAAAGTACGGCATTAATCGTTTATGCGTTGTTGGTCTTGGGTACAGTGATTTGGGGCTTATGGGAAGTGGGTTCAGACTTCTTTGCCTTGGCGCCACGCTTAGATATCCTTGGTTTATTTGGTTTATGGCTACTCATTCCAGCGGTCACACGCGGTTTTGACAATGCTAAAAGTGCAAAACTAGTTTTAACAGGTTCACTGGCGGTGACTATTGCCGTGATGATTTTTGCTGTGTTTAATGATCCTCAAGAAATTCGAGGTGAACTGAGCAGCAAGCAACCTGCAACCGCACAGTCCATTCCGGGTGTTGCTGATGGCGACTGGCCTGCTTATGGTCGTACTCAGTCTGGTTTGCGCTATTCTCCTTTAACGCAAATTAATTCTGAGAATGTTAAAGATTTAAAAGTGGCTTGGACCTATAACACAGGTGACTTTAAAACAGAAAATGACTCTGGTGAAACCACCAATCAGGTCACCCCAATTAAAGTTGGGGACAATATGTATATCTGTACCACGCACCAAAAACTGGTTGCCCTCGACCCAGCGACAGGTAAGGCGAAATGGACTTTTGATCCGAAGTTGAAATCGGACAATACTTTTCAGCATTTAACCTGTCGTGGCGTGTCTTATTATGATGCGAACAATACAGTTGGTTTTGAAGCCAGCTTGCAACATAAAAAGTCATCGTCTGAGTTGTGCCCACGTAAAGTAATCTTACCTGTCAATGATGGTCGTTTGGTTGCCATCAATGCTGATACTGGTGAGCGTTGTACGGACTTTGGTAAAAATGGTGAAGTCGACTTACAAAAAGATATGCCATTCCCTTATCCGGGTGGTTATATCCCAACTTCTCCACCTGTGGTCACAGGCACGACGATTATTATTGCGGGTTCAACCACAGATAACTATTCAACTGAAGAACCTTCAGGTGTGATTCGTGGTTATGATGTGAATACCGGCGCATTGTTGTGGGTCTTTGACACAGGTGCCGAAGATCCAAATGCGATTCCAGCTCCGGGTCAAAAGTATGTTCAAAACTCACCGAATGCATGGGCACCATTAGCCTATGATGCAGCCTTGGATATGGTTTACATTCCAACGGGTGTGGGTACGCCAGATATTTGGGGCGGTAACCGTACTGAGTTGCATGAGCGTTATGCTAACTCAATGCTGGCACTGAATGCTTCAACAGGTAAGTTGGTGTGGAACTTCCAAACCACGCATCATGATTTGTGGGATATGGATGTACCATCACAGCCGACATTGACGGATATTAAAGATAAGTCAGGCAAAATGGTTCCTGCCATTTACGTATTAACGAAAACGGGCAATGCCTTTGTTCTAGACCGTCGTACTGGTGCAGCCATTGTTCCAATTACGGAAAAACCTGTACCACAAACAGTGAAACGTGGGCCGCAAACCAAAGGTGAGCGTTACTCTGCGACACAACCTTTCTCTGACTTTGACCTTGCGCCAAAAGAGAAACTGACGGATAAGCAAATGTGGGGTGCAACCATGTTTGACCAGTTGATGTGCCGTGTGTCTTTCCACAAACTGAACTATGACGGTATTTATACCCCACCTTCAGAAAATGGAACTTTAGTTTTCCCAGGCAACTTGGGTGTATTTGAATGGGGCGGTATGTCCGTTAACCCTGATCGTCAAATCGCGGTGATGAACCCAATCGGTTTACCGTTTGTTTCTCGACTCATTCCAGCCGATCCAAACCGTCCGAAAACAGCCAAAGGTGCAGGCACCGAAGCGGGTGTACAACCGATGTATGGTGTGCCTTACGGTGTAGAGATCAGTGCGTTCTTGTCTCCATTTGGTTTGCCATGTAAACAGCCTGCTTGGGGCTTTGTGGCGGGTGTGGATTTAAATACTCACGAAGTTGCATGGAAACGTCGTATTGGTACAATCCGTGACAGCTTACCGGGGATTCAATTACCACCATTTAAAATGGGGGTTCCTATGCTTGGTGGTTCAATCTCAACTGCGGGGAATGTGATGTTTGTCGGTGGTACGCAAGATAACTATATCCGTGCTATCAACGTGACCAATGGTGATGAACTTTGGAAAGGTCGTCTACCAGCGGGCGGTCAAGCAACACCAATGACCTATGAAGCCAATGGCAAGCAGTATGTAGTCATTATGGCGGGTGGTCATGGTTCATTTGGCACCAAGATGGGAGATGCTTTGGTGGCGTATGCCTTACCCGATGCAAAATAATCGTCTGTAGTTATTTAAACTTTAAAATAGCCTGATTCGTCAGGCTATTTTTATATGCAGTCGGTTTAAAAGGGCAAAGTGATGAGGAGGAAAGAATAGAAAAATTGAGTTCTACCCAGATAAGCCGAGTTTAAAATTCACGTAGTAGCAATGGATGGGCTAGCGTGTATACGATAGATTGAAGGAAGTTAGCTGAATAATGTATAAGTATCTAATAAAAAATAATTTAATCAGAAAAAACCTTTAGGATTAGGGACAAACAGTACATCTACTTATCCTTATCAATAAAACAGCTATGAAATATGTAAAAAACGCATTTTGTTGATAGTTTAAATCTCGTTATGCTGTCAGCCGTTATAATGAAACTACTAGCTGTACGCCATGTATTTATATACTGATTTCGATCAGCAACTGATCAATGAACGTGTTGCACAGTTCCGTGACCAAACGGAACGTTATTTAGCTGGAAAACTCACTGAAGATGAGTACCGCCCATTACGTCTTCAAAACGGTCTCTATGTACAACGCTATGCGCCAATGTTACGTATTGCTGTGCCTTATGGCTTAATGAACTCAACGCAATTGCGCAAAGTTGCACAACTTGCAACTGAGTTTGACCGTGGTTATGCACACGTTTCAACGCGTCAGAATATTCAGTTTAACTGGCCTGCGCTAGAAAATGTTCCAGACATGCTTCAAGAGCTAGCTTCTGTACAAATGCATGCGATCCAAACTTCGGGTAACTGTATTCGTAACACGACTACAGACCAATATGCAGGTGTGGTTGCTGGTGAAGTGGCTGACCCACGTCCAACGTGTGAATTGATACGTCAATGGTCAACCTTCCATCCAGAATTTGCCTTCTTGCCACGTAAGTTCAAGATTGCTGTATCAGCACTTAAAGAAACTGATCGTGCAGCGACATCATTCCATGATATTGGGGTGTATATCGTTAAAAATGAAGCGGGCGAAATTGGCTATAAAATTAAAGTCGGTGGTGGCTTAGGTCGTACCCCTGTGATTGGTAGTTTCATTCGTGACTTCTTGCCACGTGAAGACCTGATTGCTTACTTAGAAGCCGTACTGCGTGTTTATAACTTACACGGTCGTCGTGATAACAAATACAAAGCACGTATTAAGATTTTGGTGAAAGCGTTGACGCCTCAAGTTTTTGCTGAGAAAGTCGAAGCTGAGTTTGAGCACACCATTAAAACTTTAAAAATTCAGCCTGAAATTTTGCAGAAATTAGACGAAGAATTTATGCCGTTTGATTATCAAGATTATGCAGATGAAGATTTTTCTGAACAGTTTGCTGCACATCCGAAATTCAAACAGTGGTTCAATATCAACACCAATGCTCACAAAGTGAAGGGCTACCGTATTGTAACGATTTCGTTGAAACGTACGGGTATTGCACCGGGTGACGTGACCACGGAAGAGATGAATTTGATTGCAGACCTTGCAGACAAATACACCTTTGGTGAACTGCGGACCACGCATGAGCAAAATATTTCTTTGGTAGATGTGCCACAGAAGGATTTATTTGAACTGTGGACTATTCTTGAGAAAAACAATCTAGCGCGTGCACACATTGGTTTCTTAACCGACATTATCTGCTGCCCAGGCGGTGACTTCTGTTCACTGGCAAATGCGAAATCGATTCCTATTTCAGAAGCGATTTCACGTCGTTTTGATGACTTAGATACCATTTATAACCTTGGCAAACTGGATCTGAATATTTCAGGTTGTATGAATGCATGTGGTCATCACCATGTGGGCAACATTGGTATTTTAGGTGTAGACAAAAAAGGCGCTGAATTCTACCAAATCACTTTGGGTGGTAATGCCGATCATGATGCTTCAATTGGTGACATTTTAGGCCCTTCATTTGCAGCTGAGGTTGTGCCAGACATCGTTGAAGAAATTTTAAATACTTATCTTGACCTTCGTGCTGAGGGTGAAGAATTCATTGATACTTATCGCCGTGTGGGCATTCAACCCTTTAAGGAGCGTGCATATGCTTAATACAGCACTACAAGTCCTCTCTAAAGATGGCTCGATTGCAGACAATACTTACCAAGTGATTGGTGAAGATGGTGTTTTACCGCAAGGTGATGTGGTTTTAACGGTTGAGCAGTTAGATCAATTAGCTGAAGTTTCGGGTAAAAAAGCACTACTGGTTACAGTCGATGCTTCTCCTGAAACGCATGAGTTCCCTTTAGATCAGCTAGATGCCATCTTTATTGATTTTGCCGGTTTTAACGATGGTCGTGGCTATTCATTTGCAGCTCTATTACGTCGCCAAGGTTTCCAAGGTGAACTACGTGCAACAGGTGATGTGTTTAAAGATGTCTTGAACTACATGAAACGTTCAGGCTTTGATACCTTTGTCATTAAAGAAGGTAAAGACATTCTTGAGGCTGCAGCGGGTTTAAATGATTTTAGAAATCCATATCAAGCATCAACAGCCGTTGCACAAGCCAGTTATCAAACGGGCGCTTAATTTTTTAAGCAAGCAATGAAAAGCTGGACTTCGGTTCAGCTTTTTTGTATTTATATGCAACATTTTTGATGAACAAATTGAAGAAAAAGAAACAGGTAAATTGGACATGATGGCACTTTTTGCAAAAATTAATCCCGGTGTCATTTGGCTACTTATTGCTATTGCTACAGATGTACTTTCGACTTTTTATTCCGCAAAAGGTAATGGGTTGGTTAATAAGTCGGATCAGGGCATTGCACTGGTGCTTTACATAATTTCTTTTGCGTGTGCAGCCTATGCCTTGAAATTTATGCAAGCGGGAATTTTATATGTGCTGTGGTCTGGCATTGGTGTCATTGCTACAGCACTCCTTGCTAAAGCATTTTTAGGGCAGAACATCGATTTGGCTGGATGGCTCGGTATTGGTTTTATTACCGTGGGGCTCACTATTATTGCGCAATTTTCAAATATTGATGTTTAAAAAGAAGACGCTTTTATCCTTCTTGTAATTGGCAATTCACCATCCATTTAATTCTAAACTGATCGGTAAATGCACCATAAAGTGCGCCCCAAAAGGTTTTCTCTAAAGGCATCTCTATTTTTCCATTGACTGAAAGCGCATCAAATAAGCGTTTAGCATCGGCTTCTTCATGGGCATCTAAGTTAATCGAAATATAGTGGTTGTTGCCTACAGTAAAGACAGTATTGCTTTGGGCGCAAAACTGATCGTTAGTATCCGAAGCCATCAGAATCGTGCTGGCATTGATGGGAAGCGAAACATGCATGATTTTTTGTTGGTCAGCGTCGGAAAGGGTAACTGAACTTTCATCTGAAGGTAAGTCTCCATAACGCATGAACGTTGCAAACTCTCCACCAAAGACAGACTTGTAAAAATTAAAAGCGGCTTCAGTTTGACCATTAAAGTTGAGGTAGTGATTCAGTTGCATTGTCTTATCCTTGTTGTTTTTTTCGTCGTTATTTTAACAAGTCGTTAAGATCGCCCCCTAATACAATCTTGTAATAAAAAATCCCTCGCAGTCGAGGGATTTTCATAAATGTCGCTTTTATATCAACTAATCATCCAATCTTTTATTGTATAAAATATGTCAATAAAAGAGTGTTACTTGCATATTAAAGTAATTCAATCGCTACAGCTGTTGCTTCACCACCGCCGATGCATAGTGCCGCAATCCCTTTTTTACCACCTGTACGTTTAAGCGCATGAATCAAAGTTAGGATAATACGTGAACCAGTTGAACCGACAGGGTGACCCAATGCGCAAGCTCCACCATTGATGTTCACTTTTGCTGGATCAAGTTTGAAGTCATCGATTGGACACATGGTCACCATTGCAAAAGCTTCATTGATTTCCCAAAGATCTACGTCCTGTGCATTCCAACCTGTTTTCTTAAGCACTTTTTCAATTGCACCGACTGGTGCAATAGTGAACTCTGATGGATGTTGTGAGTTCGATGCATAAGCCACAATTTTCGCTAATGGTGCTAAACCTTTGTTCGATGCATTTTCTGCTGAAGTTAAAACCAGTGCGGATGCACCATCCGAGATTGAGCTTGCATTTGCAGCAGTGATAGTTCCATCTTTAGCGAAAGCAGGACGAAGGCTTGGAATTTTTGCAATATTGGCATTGAACGGTTGTTCATCTTTATCAACGACAACATCACCTTTGCGAGATGAAACGGTCACAGGCACGATTTCATCTGCAAAGTAACCTTCGTTGACCGCTGTTTGTGCACGCTCTAAAGAACGAATCGCGAAGGCATCCATTTGCTCACGCGTATAGCCACGGGTATTGGCCATATCTTGTGCAAAAGAACCCATCAATCGACCTGTTTCTGCATCTTCTAAGCCATCAAGGAACATGTGGTCTTTGACATCGCCATGTCCCATACGGTAGCCCGCACGCGCTTTGGTTAAAATATAGGGAGCATTGGTCATCGACTCCATGCCACCTGCAACCACGATATTTGCTGAACCAGCTTTGATCATATCCGCAGCTTGCATTACCGCTTTCATGCCAGAACCACATAATTTATTGATGGTCACAGCACCTGTTGAATCAGGTAAACCTGCTTGGCGCATAGCTTGACGTGCTGGACCTTGCTTTAATCCTGCAGGTAGAACACAGCCCATAATTACTTCTTCTACATCGTTTGCGTGTAGGCCAGCACGAGCAATCGCTTCTTTAATCGTCACAGCACCGAGTTCTGGAGCGGTTACACTGGCTAAACTGCCTTGAAAACCGCCCATTGCCGTACGAGCACCATTTACAATCACGATGTCTGTCATTTTCTTCTCCGAATCACTTATACGTTTTGTTGGAAACTTAAGCAGTATATGTAAATTTACTCGAGAGAAAAGCTGAAAACGTGATTATGGACTCATGGGTCTAGTTACAAGTATTGATGAGTTCTGTTCGGGTCTGACCCATTTTGCTCATGACCAGTTTAAAGTGATCCTGACTTTGTATAGAGCAGTAATAGAAGGTTCCATTTGAGCCAAGGGGGAGGCCATTTTCAGCTTTAAAGCTTAATGATGGAAGGTTGAGTGTGCCACGCCAATCAAGATTGCCATATTTAAGCTGTTGTTGTTCTGTCCGAATAATCGTTTCATTAGTATCTACTCGTCGATTTTTATTATTATCGATAAATACAATAAAACCTGTGTTCCATTGATGATTTTGGCATTGAATAAGGTCTTGACTTGGGCAAATGGTGATATTTTGACGTTGCAGGTTAGCCATATTTTTGGCTGCCTGAATACTATTTCGTAATGTATTCAGTGTTTTGCTTCGCTCTTGTGAGGCCATATACTGATGAAAGTGAGGAAGTGCGATTGTACAAATGATCAGAATAATGCTAATAGTGATCAGGAGTTCAAATAATGTGAACCCTTTTTTATTTATAAAAAACATATGGTTATCCAGTTTTATTGTTGTGGGCTATTTTTTATTTATTAAAGCTTTGTTTATCAAACAAATTTTATACATAATTAGTAGTACTCAACTTGTTTAAAAAACTGTTAAAATGTAAGACAAGTGAAAATAAGCTATTCGCAAGTAAAGATTGAGTAAAAAATTACCGAATTACAACGGAATTTGTAAGTAATTTTGTCAATAATTTACTTGATTAAAGTTATCAAGCACTTGGAAAAAAAATAAAGTGTTTGTATGATTCATTGCGAATAGCTTAAAAATAAAACTGGGGTATAAAAAAGCCTATCTCAGAATGGTTAAATAATTTTAAGCTTAGCTTGAAAAACAATTGTTATCTCTGGAGGATAAATCCATGAAAATGAGTCGTATTGCATTAGCAATGCTCGTAGCTGCTCCTTTAGCTGCTGCAAACGCGGGCGTAACTGTTACTCCATTAATGCTTGGTTATACTTGGCAAGACAGTAAACACAATAATGGTGGTGATCATTTAACAGATGGTCCTGAGCTACAAGACGATTTATTCGTTGGTGCAGCACTTGGTGTTGAATTGACTCCATGGCTAGGTTTTGAAGCTGAATACAACCAAGTTAAAGGTGATGTTGAAGGTGATGTGCCTGCTGGTGCTGAATACAAACAAACTCAAATCAACGGTAACTTTTATGCTACTTCTGATTTGATTACTAAAAACTATGACAGTAAAATCAAGCCGTACGTACTTTTAGGTGCTGGTCACTACAAGTATAAAGGTGAAGGTTCAATTTCAGGTGATGAAGCTGAGGAAGGTACTTTAGGTAATGTAGGTTTAGGTGCTTTCTGGCGCTTAAACGATGCTTTGTCTCTACGTACAGAAGCCCGTGCTACACATAATTTTGACGAAAAATTCTGGAACTACACAGCTTTAGCTGGTCTTAACGTAGTTCTCGGTGGTCACTTGAAACCTGCTGCTCCAGTAGTAGAAGTTGCTCCAGTTGAGCCAGTTGCTCCAGTTCAACCACAAGAGTTAACTGAAGACCTTAACATGGAACTTCGTGTGTTCTTTGATACAAACAAATCAAACATCAAAGACCAATACAAGCCAGAAATCGCTAAAGTTGCTGAGAAGTTAGTTGAATATCCAAACGCTACTGCTCGCATCGAAGGTCACACAGACAACACTGGTCCACGTGCATTGAACGAACGTTTATCTTTAGCTCGTGCTAACTCTGTTAAATCGTCTCTAGTAAACGAATACAACGTTGACCCAGCTCGTTTGTCTACTCAAGGTTTCGCTTGGGACCAACCGATTGCTGACAACAACACTAAAGAAGGCCGTGCTATGAACCGTCGTGTATTCGCGACAATTTCTGGCAGCCGCACAGTTCAAGCTCAATAATCTGAGTTTTAACTAAAAAACGACTCTTCGGAGTCGTTTTTTATGTCTAAAATAATGAAATTTATGTTAACTCACATCGTTGAAAATAAACTCAAGCTCAATGTAAGAGTCTTTAAGGCTTACGTTGGTTATGGTCATTTACGCATAGGACATAAGACACAGTTAGAAGTATTTCATTTTAGAGGATGAATATAAGAAGAATGAAGAGTGGATTTTATTCACTCATGCTTCACGACATCGATCATAACTTTTGCCTTTAGAATGAATTGATATTTATATTTATTTTTATAAAGATTTGTTTGCCAGCGAGATAATATTTCTGGCTTGATATTTAGGGGGCTAGGAATTTGATAGAGATCAGTACTCAATGAACCGTAACATTTAGTTATTGCTGTGCGAATTGAGAGGCTAAATTTTTACAACCTAGATATGTAAATTGTTAATCGTATAAGTGAGCGGATGCTGGTTGCAGAATATTAACTAAGTTTAGAGTGGATCCGAGTCATAGATATCGCTTTTATGTGAAGTCAATAATTGAACTGTCTTATTGAAAATTGCGTTATTAATTTATGCTTTACGGCTTTAGCAAATGGATAAATGATAATAAAAAACAGCCCGAAGGCTGTCTTTTATGATGAAAGGATTTTATTCGCGATCAGGACTCATTGGACTGACATCCATTTCTTGGTAAGAAACAAGTTTGGTTTTGTATTTCCATTTATAGCCTAGCCAAATCGCCAAGAATAAGAAAATACCAATATAGGTCGATAACACAGAGAGCCATTCGCCATCAAGCACTGCTTGGTAGTTTTGACCTAAAACAACAATCGCACACAGGATAAAGGCGAACCACGGAGCAAATGGGAAGAATTTTGCACGATAAGCTAAGTCTTCAACCTTATGCCCTTGGGCAACATAGCCTTTACGGAAACGATAGTGTGAAACAGCAATCCCTAACCAAACAATAAAGCCACACATACCCGACATATTGAGCAGCCAATTAAAGACCTGTTCTTCGCCAATGAAGGTGGTTAAGAAGCAAAGTGCAGCAATTGCAGTTGTCGCATAAAGCGCATTCATGGGTACGCCGCGTGGGTCTAATTTGGCAAACACTTTAGGTGCACTGCCATTTTGGGCCATATTGAACAGCATACGCGTAGATGAATACATCCCTGAATTACCTGCCGATAGAATCGCGGTTAAAATCACGGCATTCATAACGCTGGCAGCAAAGGCAAAACCAGCTTTTTCATACAGGAGGGTAAATGGAGAGAGTGCAATATTCTCTGATGAAGCCGCTTGTAACAAAAGTGGATCATCATATGAAATGAGTGTGCCGATAATGAAAATACACACCACATAAAACAGTAGAATACGCCAAAAAATCTGTTTGATGGCAATCGGAATCGTCTTTTGTGGATCTTTCGATTCACCTGCAGCAACACCGACCATTTCGGTACCTTGGAACGAGAACCCTGCAATCATCGCCACACCAATCAGTGCAGATAAGCCACCAACGAAGGGCGCTTCACCTTTGCTCCAGTTGGCAAAAGTTGCGACACCAGGCGTCATCATGATTTTACCAATCATGAAAATACCAATGATGATAAATACAATGATGGCAAGGACTTTAACCAAAGAGAAGAAGAATTCACTTTCACCAAAGCCTTTGACTGTCAGTGCATTGATCCCAAAGACAACAGCTAAGAAGAGAGCACTCCAGTAGAAACCGGGCAGGTCGGGAAACCAGAATTTCATGATGAATTGGACTGCAACCAATTCAAATGCAACAGTAATGGCCCAGTTATACCAATAGTTCCAGCCAAGGGCGAAACCAAAACCGCCTTCAACATACTTGGTGCCATAGGTAAAAAATGCACCCGATGTTGGGTTGTGTGTTGCCAACTCACCCAGACTGGTCATGAGAAAGTAAATCATCACACCAATTAAGCAGTAGGCCAATAACGCCCCGCCAGGGCCAGCATTTGCAATGGTTGCACCTGAGGCAAGGAATAAACCTGTACCAATTGAACCACCAATGGCAATCATATTCAGATGGCGAGCTCCAAGCTTTCGCTTGAGTTGAGCTGGTTGAGTCGTTTCGCTCATCATTGTTCCTTAAGATTTCTTTTGTGTGCTAGCAAACAGCACTTTAAAGCCTTGTTGATCGGCTTTGGTTGTACATTGGCCAAAACTTTGCTCAATGAGTAATGGATAATTCAGAAAGCGGTTGGCAACAATCCACAACTCGCCATCCGATTTAAGATGGCGACGGGATGTTTTGCATAAATTTTCGCTGGCATTGTAATCTGTATGAATGCCTTGATGGAATGGGGGGTTACTGACGATTGCGTGTAAAAACAGAGGGGCATCCTCAATTCCGTGTACCGCTTTAATCTCAAGTTGTTCTGGTAAAAGGTTATTTTTCTCAAAAGTCATTTTTGTTGAAGCTAATGCAAAGGCATCGACATCGAGTGCAAAAATGCGATTTTTCGGATTTAACTTGGCCAAATAAGCACTGATCACGCCTGCACCACAGCCAAAGTCTGCAATTTTTCCAGAAGTGACCTGTGAAAGGTGAGGCAATAACACGGCTGTACCCACGTCCAGACGATTTTGACTAAACACACCCGGTAATGCGCAAATCTGTAATTCACCTTTCGGAGTTGGCACGGTATAGAGTTGTGCCCAATCAGCTAAAGGTTTTGCGGTTACGGTTTTTTCGGTGACTAACTGCCACATTTGACAATGTCGAGCGCTGTCTAATTTGAGGGTTTTACCAAAAGGTTGCAGCTGTTTAGAAGCGCGCTCTACACCTCCTTTCTTTTCACCGACTAAAAAGATCGATGCACCTACGGCCAAACGACTCACCAGTTGGTGTAGGACATAATTGAGTAGTTCTTTTGACTTTGGAACAAACACGATGGCTTGATCAAAAGCGACATCAGGCAAATCTATACCAAAATGCACATCACTTTGTTGGTTTTGGAAATATTGTAATTCGTTAAAATTCCATGTCCAAAAATGTGGTTTTACAGTACCAATTAGCTGTGTGTTTAATTCGTCGCACGGTGCATTGACCAGTAAAACTGAACCAGAGAGAAATTCTTGCTGGCGAAGAACAACTTCACTTCGTGGATCCATTTTATATACTCCATTGTAAAAACGATGCCCAGACAGTGCTGGGCAAAGTGCATACAGAAATGAACAATTATTTCTTCGTTTCAGGAAGAATAATATTTAATAACAAGGCTGCAATACCACCTGTCGCAACACCCGAGCTAAAGATGTTACGGAATAATTCAGGTAAGTGTTCCAAAATTTGTGGAACTTGTGCAACACCCAAGCCAAGCGCCAATGAAATGGCAATAATCAGTAGTGCGCGGCGGTCAAGATAAATACCTGACAGAATGTTGATTCCAGAAGCTGCTACAGCTCCAAACATCACCATTACAGCGCCGCCTAAAACAGCTTGAGGGACCGCCTGAATCACACCTGCAACAGCAGGGAGTAAACCTAGAATCACCAATAACGCAGCAATCCAAATGCCGACATAACGGCTCGCAACGCCAGTGAGTTGAATTACGCCATTATTTTGTGCAAAGACCGAGCTAGGGAAGGTGTT
This sequence comes from Acinetobacter johnsonii, assembly GCF_048551975.1. Classification (GTDB taxonomy): domain Bacteria; phylum Pseudomonadota; class Gammaproteobacteria; order Pseudomonadales; family Moraxellaceae; genus Acinetobacter; species Acinetobacter johnsonii_A. Next base: position 39,889 of record NZ_JBIMCF010000001.1, read on the forward strand.
GAAAATACCCGCAAGGAAAGAGTTTGCACCATTCACCAAGACACCGCCTTTAATACGCTCCATCCATGTTGCACCATCGACAGGTTGGTTCGAGAGTTTAGAGGTTGCTGTAATATCACCAATCGCCTCTAAAGACGTCACAAGGTAAATAAAGGCCATAGGAATAAACAAGCTCCAAGAGAAGCTGAGTCCAAAATGCATTGGCGTCGGAACTTGTACTATAGGCGCATCTTTTAAACCTGAAAAATCCAGATGCCCCATAAAGCCTGCAAGAGTGTACCCTGCAATTAAGGCAATTAAGATAGCAGAACTTTTTACCCATGTAATACGGATGCGATTCAGCAAGATAATTAAGCCTAAAACCGTACACGACATGATTAGGTTGTCTGCATTGGCAAAGGTATTGTTTGACATGGCTTGATAGCCACCACCCATGCTGATCAGACCTTCTTTAATGAGAGTCAAACCAATCAATAACACTACAATGCCTGTGACCAATGGAGTAATGAGCATTTTCACCCAAGGCAGAATACGTGACACGCCCATTTCAATAAATGAACCTGCGATTACCACACCAAAAATTGCGGCCATGACGGATTCTACTGGAGTACCTGCAGCAACCATGGCAGAGCCAATTCCAATAATCGGGCCGATAAAGTTAAAACTGGTACCCTGAACAATCAATAAGCCTGCACCAAAAGGTCCAACTTTTTTACATTGTAAGAAGGTTGCAATCCCTGAAATGACCAAAGACATGGATAAAATCATGTTGGTGTCTTCTTTCGACACACCAAGCGCTAGACAGATAAGTAAGCCTGGAGTAACAATTGGGACAATAATTGCAAGAAGATGTTGAAAGGCAGCAAGAAAAGCAATGATTGGACGAGGGCGGTCGTTTAAACCATAGACCAAATCGAGTTGATCTGTTTGATTGGGAGAGAGATTTTGATCAGACATATGTCAAAGGGTGTTAGCAAGGTGGCGCTATTCTAATCGCTTTACACAGCTTTACAAAATTAATTACACACCACTTATCAAAAAAAATGAGTCTGTCAATAAACTGTCACTACTAAATTCTATTATTTTTCTGTATAATTTGCCCTCAAACTTTAGGCGTATCGAATTTACATGTCAGATATCAAAACTCTCCGCAACATTGCCATCATTGCGCACGTTGACCACGGTAAAACCACTCTAGTAGACAAACTTTTACAGCAATCAGGTGCACTTGGCGATCGTGCAGGCGAGATTGAGCGTGTCATGGATTCAGGCGCGATTGAAAGTGAGCGTGGTATTACCATTCTTGCAAAAAATACTGCAATCAAATGGTTAGATGCACGTACCAATACAGAATACCGTATTAACATCGTTGACACCCCAGGACACGCGGACTTCGGTGGTGAAGTTGAACGTGTGATGTCGATGGTTGACTGTGTACTTCTTCTTGTTGACTCTCAAGAAGGTCCAATGCCACAAACTCGTTTCGTAACGCAAAAAGCGTTCGCACGTGGTTTGAAGCCAATCGTAATTATTAACAAAGTCGACAAGCCAAGCGCGCGTCCAGATTGGGTAATTGACCAAGTTTTTGATTTATTTGATAACCTTGGTGGTTCTGACGAACAGTTAGACTTCCCAGTTGTTTACGCTTCAGGTCTTCGTGGTGTTGCTGGTCCATCTCCAGAAGAACTTGCTGAAGATATGACGCCATTGTTCCAAACCATCGTAGACATTGTTGAACCACCAGCAGTTGATGTTGATGGTCCATTTCAAATGCAGATTTCATCACTTGACTATAACAGCTTCGTAGGTGTTATCGGTGTTGGTCGTATTCAACGTGGTTCTGTAAAATTAAACACACCAGTAACTGTGATTGATAAAGACGGTAAGACACGTAATGGTCGTATCTTAAAAATCATGGGTTACCATGGTTTAGAACGTGTTGATGTTGAATCTGCTCAAGCAGGCGATATCGTGTGTATCACAGGTATTGATGAACTTCATATTTCTGACACCATTTGTGATCCGAAAAATGTTGAAGCTTTACCAGCATTGTCTGTAGATGAACCTACAGTAACGATGACTTTCCAAGTAAACAACTCTCCGTTTGCTGGTAAAGAAGGTAAATTTGTTACTTCACGTAATATTCGTGAACGTCTTGACCGCGAATTAATTCATAACGTTGCACTTCGTGTTGAAGATACTGATAGTCCTGATAGCTTTAAAGTATCAGGTCGTGGTGAACTCCACCTTTCAGTTCTTATTGAAAACATGCGTCGTGAAGGCTTCGAGATGGGCGTATCTCGTCCACAAGTAATCTTGAAAGAAGTTGATGGCGAAAAGCAAGAGCCATATGAAAACGTAACATTTGACGTTGAAGAACAGCACCAAGGTTCTGTAATGGAACAAATGGGTCACCGTAAAGGCGAAATGACGAATATGGAAGTTGACGGTAAAGGCCGTATCCGTATTGAAGCAACTGTTCCTTCACGTGGCTTAATTGGTTTCCGTTCAGAATTCTTGACCATGACTTCTGGTACAGGAATCATGACTTCAAGCTTCTCGCATTACGGTCCAATGAAACAAGGTACTGTTGCGAAACGTCAAAACGGTGTGTTGATTTCTATGGTTCAAGGTACTTGCCTTGGCTATGCATTGTTCACATTGCAGGACCGTGGTCGTCTATTTGCTAAACCTCAGTTAGAAGTTTACGAAGGTATGATCATTGGTATTAACTCTCGTTCAGATGACATGACAGTTAACCCAACTAAAGCAAAACAGTTAACAAACGTACGTGCTTCTGGTACTGATGATGCGTTGACTCTTGTTCCTGCTGTTGAATATACGCTTGAACAAGCGCTTGAATTCATTGAAGATGATGAATTAGTTGAAGTAACACCTAAGTCAATCCGTATCCGTAAGCGTTACTTGACTGAAAACGAACGTAAACGTAACCGTTCTGGTAAATAAGTTTTAAAAATGATGTTGTCCTCATGCGGGGCAGCAAAATTTAAAAATGCCATCAATTTATTGATGGCATTTTTTTTTGTTTAAAATTAGCAAACCAATATATAAAAGCAGATGATTTCCGAGTAAATTACGTGGAAATGAAGCTATAAAATTAAATGTATACTTCGTCACATAAATTAAAGTCAAAAAAAACTGGAGATTTAAATGAGTATTATTCAAGAGTTCCGCGAATTTGCGGTAAAAGGCAACATGATCGACTTGGCTGTCGGTGTGATTATTGGTGGGGCATTTGGTAAAATTGTTGACTCATTAGTGAAAGATATCATCATGCCATTGATTACTGTGATCACTGGCGGTGGTGTGGATTTCACACAAAAGTTCTTTGTTTTGGGCGATAACCCAAACAATTTACAGTCTTTAGATGAGTTAACCAAAGCAGGTGTAAATGTCCTGACCTATGGTAACTTCCTTACGATTTTAATTAACTTCATCATTTTGGCATGGGTGGTGTTCTTAATGGTGAAAATGATTAATCGTATGCGCCGTAAACAAGAAGAAGTAGCGCCAGAACCAGCAGCAACGCCAGAAGATATCGCGTTGCTACGTGAAATTCGTGATGAATTGAAAAAACGTCAGTAATTGAACCGTTAAAATAAAACGGCACATCAAGTGCCGTTTTTTTATGTCTGAGACTTATCCGAAGACTGGTTTTTGTACAGTTTTGGTTTTATGATGCGCGCTGATTGAATAGCTGTGATGATGCCATATGAACCAATTATTTGTCTATGGGACGCTCCGTCCAAATCATGAAAATGCCTATCTTTTAGAGCGTATAGGTGGAACATGGCAAAAAGGCTATGTGCATGGCGTGGTGCATATTTTGGATTCGGGACCTGACAAAGGCTTATTCGCCATTGTTTTAGATCCGCAAGCAGTAGCAGTTGAAGGATATTTTTTTAGCAGTGAAAAATTAACCGAACATTGGGATGCGTTGGATGAATTTGAAGGGATACAGTACCAACGGGTAAAGGTGCAGGGAGTGTTAGCCTCTGGTGAACTTGTTGATGCGTGGACTTATGAGATGAAACCAAAGCAACGATGAACTAGTTTACTTTAGGAACTTTATAAGGCTCAAGAATTTCTCTAAATTTTTTGGTAATTTTAGTTTGGAAATATGTCCCTTTTTCCAACCATGTCTTATCTGCAATATTATTTTCTACTTGTACTAATATATAGTCATGAGGGTAAATATATAAATCACCTTGTTCAAAAAAGGCAATATAGATATTCTTTGCCCAATATTTTCGTGCAAAGGAAATACTGCCCTTTAGCTGAATTTTAAAATCTGAAATACCATCAATATGAACAGCAATACAATCTGCGCCATTCCAGTCGTCATTAAGCCAAAGACAGTTGTAGCCATAATCTGCTAGTATCGCTGCCATTTTATGGAAATTATATGTTTCTTGTGCTTTTGAATTGAGTGTTCGATATTCAATTTTTGTAAGCTTAATACCATCTTGTTTAATCATCTTAAGCCATCCATACGAAATTTAATTTCTAATAAATGAAAACCAAATTGGCTCTTGATGGGGCCATGTAGTACCTTTTCAGCTGCACTAAAAACCAATTTATCAATTACAGGCACCAATTGGCCTTTTTTGACTTCACCCAGTTCACCACCGCGCTTAGCTGAGTTACAGGTGGAATATTGCTTGGCAATTTTGGCGAAATCGGCACCATCGTGGATTTTCTTTTTCAGTTGTTCAGCAAGGTCTTTGTCTTTGACCAAAATATGACGAACAATAGCAGTTTTCATTTGATTTTTCCTCGAGCTGTGGCTTTGGGCTTAGGTTGCACTTTTTTCAGCGGTTGGCATTCGGGACAAAATACAGAAGCACGCTGTCCCAGTTTGATGTTTTCAAGCGTGGTTTCGCAGTTCACACACATTTCACCTGCTCGGCCATAAGCCAATAAGGTTTGTTGAAAGTAGCCATTTTCACCCATCGCATTGGAATAGTCCCGAAGGGTAGACCCACCTAAGTCTATGGCCTGCTGTAAGATACGTTTAATTTCGACCACCAATTTTTCAATTTGGTTGTGCGTTAAACTAGACGCCACTTGCGCAGGGTGTATGCCCAAATTAAACAAACTCTCTGTGGCATAGATATTTCCGACACCAACCACCACATGATTATCCATGATTGCAACTTTTATGCCGACCTGTTTGTTTTTCAACTTTTGACTTAAATATTCAGCGTTAAAATCAGCACTCAGTGGTTCAGGCCCAAGGGGATCGATTAACTTGGTTTGCGAATATTCATCCAACCATAAAATACAGCCGAAGCGGCGTGGGTCATGGTAGCGTAGCTCAACATCTTCAAAACGAATAATCAAATGATCGTGTTTACGCAGGGTTTCACCCACCTCACAAATACGGAAACTCCCTGACATGCCCAAATGCCAAAGCATCGTGTCTTGTTCAAAAACGGCTAGAATGTATTTAGAGCGGCGTTTGAGTTGAACTAAACGCTGTCCCACCAGTTTGCTGAGATCTGCGGGAATTGGCCAGCGCAGGCTCGACTGGCGAACTTCAACACTAAGCACCTGTTGATCTAATAACGGCACTAAACTGGCTTTGGTGGTTTCAACTTCTGGTAATTCTGGCATGGCAACATGAGATGATAAAACTTGAGGCTAATATTGCGGTCTACACGCGAGATTGCAAGTGATTTCAACGAGAGGCTTGCCTTTAGTACATTTGTACAAAGCTAAAGTGCGGGATTGTGTGTAGTGATTAGGAATCATCATTCTCAAATTACACTCTTGAATTGAGTGAAAACTGCCATGAATACCCCAAATCAAATCTTCTATTTATTGCTGTGGGCGATATTGATAACTTTTTTTTGACTTAATGATAAAAATTTTGCTGAGATCTTTGTTTAAAAATTATGTACTTTTCATTAAATTTTTCATTTAAATGAAATGGATTGTTCTTCATTTTAGTTTGGGGCTTAGGTTTTATGCGACAGTTTTCTTTCTCTTTATTTGCAACAGCAATGTGTGCCTGGGCGACAGTGTGTCATGCGGAGCAGATGTTGGATGCACATGGTCAGTATTTGTTTGGTGACTGGCAGGGAAAACGAACTGAATTGGCACAAAAAGGCATTAAGTTTGAAGCCAATGCTCTAATAGATACCAACTATTTGGCGGATGGCGGTCGCAATGCAGGTGCAAGCCCAAGTACTGCTTCGCAGTTTTGGCTAGGAACACAATTTGATTTAGAAAAGTTAGCCGGCTGGGAAGGGGTCACCGTTCGTTTTGTTGCGACTGCGCGTCAAGGACAAAGTACCTCAATTCGCGATTTACAAGATCCTTCTGCACCACAATTAGCCAATGTGCAAGCCACCTATGGCCGTGGAAACCAAGATAGCCGTTTGTCAGAGCTTTCGATTGAAAAGCGTTTTAAAGAACAAGGGCTCAGTGTCAAAGTTGGGCGACTGGGTTTAGGTTCTGATTTTGATGTGATGGCCTGTGATTTTGTCAGTAATGCCTTTTGTGCCGCACAAATGGGGAAATGGCAGGGCAATATCTGGATGAATACGCCGGTTTCACAATGGGGGGGGCGCATTAAATATCAAGTGACTCCTGAAGTGGCAACGCAAATTGGGGTGTACGAATTTAATCCAGATAATGGCAATGGCAAAGCCGAGGGACAAGGTTGGAGCCTAGACACAGAACATGCCGACGGTGTGACTATTCCAGTAGAAGTGATTTGGACACCAAAAGCACTGTTCAATGGTTTGGCGGGGAGCTATCGTGTCGGTGGGATCTATAACACCGCAGATGATCCAAATAACCAATATGATGTGGCTTATGGCAAAGGTGTGGTTGGCGAAGACCGGACATTTGCAGGATGGATTGCCATCGAACAGCAACTGATTTCAACGGGTGCAGGGCGCCAAGGTTTGCATAGTTTTGCCAACTTTACATGGCATGACCGCATTACTAATAAAGTAGATAACTCACAACAAGTGGGGCTGAAATATATTGGGGTATTTGAACAGCATCCGACGGATATTCTAGGTTTGGGTGTGAATCGAGTACACCTAAATGATCGATTCACTGCGGGTAAAGCACAGTATGATGCGAGCGCGGAATACAATATTGAACTGAACTATAGCTATAACGCTACGCCGTGGTTAATGTTACGTCCCAACATTCAGTATGTGGTCAACTCAGGTTCAAGCCATGTGGTGGATAATGCACTGGTCTTGGGGCTCGGAAGCCGCATTATTTTCTAAATGGATAGCCATAAAAGTGCAAAGGTTTGACAACAGATTTGCACTTTTAGCGTTGAATGCAAGGCACTTTATTTGTTATAGATCATAATGAGTACAGGGAGAGCTATGATGCCATTATTATTTCAACCCATTCAATTTGGGGATCTAAACTTAACAAATAAAATCGTGATTGCACCGATGTGCCAATACTCAGCTAATGATGCGGGTGAGCTGAGCTATTGGCATGAGCAACAATGGGCCAATTATGCTTTGTCAGGTGCGGGCTTGTGTATTGTTGAAGCGACAGCCGTACAAGCTGTAGGACGAATCAGTTTTGCGGATTTAGGGCTGTGGAATGATTTGCAACGTGCACAAATGAAGGCCTTGCTTCAAAAAGTCAAAACACTTTCACCAATGCCTTTTGCCATTCAACTGGCACATGCGGGGCGTAAAGCATCGACCGATCTTCCTTGGTCGGAAAAAGGTCAGATCAAACCGAATGAACCGCATGGTTGGCAAACGGTGTCTGCCAGTGATGTCCCCTTTAAGCCCGAAGAGCATGCACCACATGCTTTAAGTGTGACGGAGATGCAAGACATCATTGATGACTTTGCCAGTGCAGCAGTACGGGCAGTAGATGCAGGTTTTGAGCTGATCGAACTACATGCAGCCCATGGCTATTTGTTGCATCAGTTCATGTCACCGCTGTCGAACCGACGGACTGATGAATATGGCGGAAGTTTTGAAAACCGCATTCGATTTACCTTAGAAGTATTCCAAGCCATTAAACAAGCTGTTCCTGAAAATTATCCCGTAGGTATACGTTTATCTGCAACCGACTGGATGGAGTCGACTGCAACAGAAAGTTGGGATATTGATTCAACGGTTGGGCTATCAAAAGCGTTAGAGCAACTCGGTGCGGCTTATATTCATGTTTCAAGTGGTGGCTTGCATGTGGAACAAGACATTCAGATTAAGCCCAATTATCAAGTGCCTTTTGCCCATGCAGTGAAACAAGCGGTGAAAATTCCAGTCATTGCGGTGGGCTTGATTACAGAAGCTAAGCAGGCTGAACATATTTTAGAAGCGAAAGAAGCAGATGCAATTGGTCTGGCGCGTGCCATGTTGTATGACCCACGATGGCCGTGGCATGCCGCTGCAGAACTGGGTGGGAAAGTCTCTATCGCACCGCAGTATTTACGGTGTCAGCCACATGGGATCAAAGATTTGTTTTCTGCGTTTTAATCATATATTCGCCCATTGATCTTTTAAAATATTTCAATTGAGTAAAGGTGTATCCTAGGATAGGTCTTTACTTACATCATCTGGAAAAGGAACAGCTTGAATGATTTTTTCGGTAATTTTTCCAGTATTTTTCCTGCTCTTCCTTGGTTTTGCCTCTGTCAAAATCCAGTTGCTCGCTAAAGAGCAAATGATTGCGATCAGTGCTTTTGTCATCAAAATTGCATTACCTGCTTTATTGTTGCATGCCTTAGCTTCAAAAGACTTGCATGAAATTTGGTATCCGTCATATTTTTATGTTTATGCCGCTGTGACCTTTGGCTTATTTATTACGGCTTTTATTTTAGGTCAAAAGCTGTTTAAAAATCACTTTACCCATGCTGCAGTCTTTTCACTGGGTGCATCCATGTCGAATACGGGGTTATTGGGAGCAGCAATTTTGACACTTCTGATGGGAAGCGAAGCGATGATTTACATTTCATTGGTGGTGATCATTGAAAGTGTATTTCTTGTACCGCTGATGCTCACTCTGGCAGAAATAGGGCGACAAAGGCAAGCCAATTTAGCCTCCATTTTAAAAACTACATTTCTCACGCTACTCAAAAATCCGTTGTTCTTATCGGTAATGATTGGCATGAGCTGCGCGATTTTCGAAGTTCAAATTCCACATTTAATCGACCAAGTATTTGCGATGCTAGGTCAGACTGCTGCACCTTTAGCGCTCTTTATTATTGGTGGGGGAATGGTAGGGCTAACCATTCAATCGTTTAACTTACAAACCGTTTATCTGGTGGCGTCTAAAAATTTTTGTATGCCATTCTTGGTTTATTTAGGGCTGACCTATTTGACTGAATTGGAGCCAAAGATGATTTATGCAGGGACCTTGATTGCGGCTTTACCAATGCCGTCTCTATTTGGAATTTTTGGGCAAGTGTATGGCTTAAATGAAAAAGCACTCACCCCATTGATGATCAGCACGCTATTGAGTTTTGTGGTGGTCAGTGTCTTGATTGGTCTTTGGTGGTAAAAAAATACTCTCGCTTGAGAGTATTTTTTGGAAGAAGAGATTTATTTTTTGACCGCAGCTGTTGCAGCAGCGGCTTTGGCTTGATCGGCAATCATTTTATCAACCATCGCCAAAGATTCTTTGGCTTGCGGTACATTTTCTTTAGCTAAAGCGGTGAAAATTTTCTTCGCTTCAGGCAAGTTCTGCGGAATGATATTGCCATTAGCAAACATATTGCCTACGGCCATTAGGGCAGGAATATAGCCTTTTTTGGCTAAGTCTTGAATGCTGTTGAGGCCTTTTTGAATGGGTGTTTCTTGTTTGTTTTTAAAGCCTGTGCTGATGTCGTACAGGGCTTTTGCATGAATGGCTTGATAGTTGCCTTTTTTCACCAAAGGCTCAAGTTTCTTAAGGGCCAACTTTTCAGACTCTGGTTTATTTTCAGAAAATAACAGTATGGCATATTCAACGGTTGCATCATCAAAGCCTAGTTTAGATGCGGCTTCAAAGTGTTGTTTGGCTTTGTTAATGTCTTGAGGCAAGCCTAAAGTACCAGTGACATAGTTTTTCGCAAGCACATAATGCGCAACAGGATAGCCTTTGTTTGCAGCATCTTGATAGAGATGAATGGCTTTCTTCTCATTCTTCGCTGTGCCTTGGCCAGTCTGAGTCAAATAAGCCAAGTTGTACATGGCTTGTGGGTTGCCAGACTTTGCCAGTTTTTCTAACGCTTGATATGCCCCCGCCATATTGTTGGCTTTAACCATTTCTTCAATCTTGGCAAATTCGGGGTTGATGGTATCTTGAGTGGAGGCTGCAAGTGCAAGCTGGCTAGAGAGTGCAATTAAGCTTGTAAGTACGATTTTCTTCATGTTTTATAAACCTTTTTCTTACACATAAGTCCATCTATGTGTATTTTTTTGAGTCATTTCACATCATAAGTTGAATTGTGTGAATGTAAATATCTGAATTGTGTCTTGGTCTTACAAATTTCCGTTGATTGTGTTGATCGGTATATCTTTTTCCAATACAAACCGCGTGCTGTGCAGTGGAAAAGTCTGAAACGTGTTATTGGTATTTGTAGCTGATGAGCTTCGGGTTTTATTAGGATTCTGGCTTAGATTCTGTTTAAATAGCGCTGAAATTGAATAGTGAGTTCAGCATGTTTATTAAGTCAATTAAGCGAAATTATTTAAAAGTTTTGGCCGATGAGTCGATTCCAGATGGCGAAAAAATTGATGCCTTATTGATGAAATTAGGTAGTGAGTTTTTAGTGAGCAAAGATGACCGTGTATATATTTTTGAAAAAGACGGTGTGACCGCAAAATTTGATGCTAAACATGCACGAGACTTTTCATTTAAAGACTATCTCTGCAAAGACATGAATAAGCTGTTTCATGATTTTTGATATTTCATATTCATTAAAAATGAGTGAACTGTTCAATAGTGCTGTTAAATAGTTTAAGTCCTTGGATGAGCCTTTTACCCAAGTACTGATGCTTGCTATAGAGTTCTAAAGCAATAATTTTTTTATATTTTGTTTATACCTGAAGAACGAGTGTGAATGTCTTTACCCACTGCAAAGATACTTGCAGTGGTCAGGCTAAAAGATAATAGGACTTATTATTGTTCCGATGATAAGGATGGTGTGATTTATTATGTGAGGAAGAAAGATCCCTCATCGCTCTAAGTTAAAAAAAGCCTCTAAAACTAAGAATAAGTTTTAGAGGCTAATTTATCACAACATTCTAAAATTTATAGACTTATTGTGGGCGAGCCACATCACCGTTTAAGCGTTCTGGTAAGTCTAAAACCGTCACATCCAGTTCGGTCAAAGACTCAGGACGTGCCACCACCAACGCGATATAACCGCCATCAATCGCAGCGCTGTTCAGCACTTGAATACCTTTATTCAACTGTTCAGCTTGCGCAGGTGCACTGCCTGTACCCTGAATTAAATGTAACCATGCTTTAGGTTTAGCTTTAAACCATAAACGTGCAATCACTTCCTGTCCCAAATAACAGCCTTTGTCATAGTGTACCCCTCCACGCTGGTGTAAGCGAAGTTCTTGAGGTTGAAACATATGCTCAATGCTTTGGTCAATAAATGCCTCACCATGAGTAATGGCTTGCACTTGCCATGCAGCAATATCGGTAGGCTCAGCAGAAAAGGTGGTACGGTCTTGCGTAAAGGTTGGGAAAACTGAACCCACAGGTTCAAGTTTCATTTTAGAGAAAGCGCCAAACTTTTTAATGTGCTTAGCAAACTCTTCCGACTGGTCTTGAGTGGTGACAATTTCAAAGTGCTCAGGATTACGTTTTGTCAGCCACAAACCAAAGTGGATACGGCCTTTCAAGTCACAAATGGCGGTGTATTGCGTTGTATTTTCAGCCAAAGCTTCAACGTTGACCGTCACTTGGCCTTGTAAAAATTTGAGTGCATCTACACCAATTAAAGTGAAAGAGGAGAAAGCTAGATCGCTCATGAATTGCTCGCCTACCTTAAAATCTAATACTAAAGAATGAGAGCTATTTTCCGCTATTTTTCAGAAAAAATCATATTTAGAGTAAATATTTAAAAGTTAATGTAACCAAATGTTTAAAAAACCCCTGTTTTTATATCTAAGTTAATGAAATATAAAAGATTTGGGAAATGGGTTTTCGACAGTGTAGTATGCCTAGCAGACAAAGATGAATTGTCTAGTAAAGAAAGACAGTGAAGAAAAATGAAACACCAAAGGCAGGAACGCTATGAACAATAATCACCGCAAACCACTGCAAGGCACCCAGCTAGAATACTTTGATGTGCGAGAAGCCATTGAACAGATTCAGCCAGGCGCTTATGCCAAACTTCCTTATACATCAAAAGTACTTGCAGAACAGTTGGTGCGCCGTTGTGATCCTGCAATTTTAGAACAATCTTTAAAACAATTGATTGAGCGTAAACAAGAGCATGATTTTCCGTGGTATCCAGCGCGTGTAGTGTGTCACGACATTTTAGGTCAAACTGCATTGGTGGATTTGGCAGGCTTGCGTGATGCGATTGCCGATCAGGGTGGTGATCCTTCCAAAGTGAATCCTGTCGTACCTACCCAGTTAATTGTCGATCACTCTTTAGCTGTGGAATATGGTGGTTTTGACCCAGATGCTTTCCGTAAAAACCGTGAAGTGGAAGATCGTCGTAATGAAGACCGTTTCCACTTTATTGAATGGACGAAAACTGCATTTGAAAATGTTGATGTGATTCCTGCGGGCAACGGCATCATGCACCAGATCAATCTGGAAAAAATGTCCCCAGTGATTCAAAACCGTGAAGGCATTGCATTCCCAGATACTTGTGTCGGTACAGACTCACATACACCACATACCGATGCTTTGGGTGTCATTTCTGTGGGTGTAGGCGGTCTTGAGGCTGAAAACGTGATGTTGGGTCGTGCTTCTTGGATGCGTCTGCCAGATATTATTGGTGTTGAGTTGGTTGGTGAGCGTCAGGCGGGTATTACAGCAACTGACATCGTGTTGGCTTTAACTGAGTTCTTGCGTAAAGAACGTGTGGTTGGTGCTTATTTAGAATTTTTTGGTGAAGGAGCAGATAGCATGTCGGTGGGTGATCGTGCCACGATTTCCAACATGACACCTGAATATGGTGCAACTGCTGCCATGTTCTATATCGATCAAAACACCATCGACTATTTAACCTTAACAGGTCGTGAAGCAGAACAGGTCAAACTGGTTGAAACTTATGCCAAAGAAATTGGTCTTTGGGCATCTGAAATGACTCAGGCAGAATATCCACGTGTATTACGTTTTGACCTTTCAACGGTAACTCGTAACATTGCAGGTCCATCGAATCCGCATGCGCGTGTATCAACATCTGACCTGAAAGAAAAAGGTATTGCGGGTGTGGTAGAAAACCGTACTGATGGCTTGATGCCAGATGGCGCTATCATCATCGCCGCAATTACTTCGTGCACCAATACTTCAAACCCACGTAATACAGTGGCAGCAGGTTTGTTGGCACGTAAAGCCAATGAGTTAGGCTTGGTGCGTAAACCTTGGGTGAAGTCGTCATTTGCACCAGGTTCTAAAGCAGCAGCATTGTACTTAGAAGAAGCAGGCGTACTAAAAGACTTGGAAAAACTCGGTTTTGGTATTGTGGCTTATGCATGTACCACCTGTAACGGTATGTCTGGCGCATTAGACCCAGCGATTCAACAAGAAATTATTGACCGTGACTTGTATGCGACTGCGGTCCTGTCGGGTAACCGTAACTTTGATGGTCGTATCCATCCGTACGCAAAACAAGCTTTCTTGGCATCTCCACCGTTGGTTGTGGCTTACGCGATTGCGGGCACTATTCGTTTTGACATCGAAAAAGATGTTTTAGGTACAGATCAAAAGGGTAATCCAATTTACTTAAAAGATATTTGGCCGTCAGATGAAGAAATTGATGCTTTGGTGAAAGAATCAGTTAAACCTGAACAATTCCGCCAAGTGTATATTCCAATGTTCGACTTGGGCGAGTCGAAAAAATCTGAAAGTCCACTCTACGACTGGCGTCCACAAAGTACTTATATCCGCCGTCCGCCATACTGGGAAGGTGCATTGGCGGCTCCACGTACATTGGCCAATATGCGTCCGTTGGCAATTTTGGGCGATAACATCACCACAGACCATTTATCTCCATCGAATGCGATTGTTTTAGATTCGGCAGCAGGGGAGTATTTGGCAAAAATGGGTTTGCCAGAAGAAGATTTCAACTCTTATGCAACGCACCGCGGTGATCACCTGACTGCACAACGTGCAACTTTGGCGAATCCGAAATTGTATAATGAAATGGTGGTACGTTCAGACGGCACAATTAAGCAAGGTTCTAAAGCGCGTGTTGAGCCAGAAGGCGAAGTAATGCGTATGTGGGAAGCGATTGAAACCTATATGAACCGCAAGCAGCCGTTAATTATTATTGCGGGTGCAGATTATGGTCAGGGTTCAAGCCGTGACTGGGCTGCAAAAGGTGTGCGTCTTGCGGGCGTGGAAGCAATTGTCGCTGAAGGTTTTGAGCGTATCCACCGTACCAACTTGGTGGGTATGGGCGTATTGCCTCTTGAGTTTAAAGCAGGTGTAAACCGTAAAACTTTAGGTTTGGATGGTACGGAGTTGTATAGCGTAATAGGTAATATTGCGCCGCGTTCAACTTTGACTTTGGTGATTGAGCGTTCAACGGATGATGGTAAAAACCAAACGATTGAAGTGCCTGTCACTTGTCGCCTAGATACCGAAGAAGAAGTGTCTGTATATGAAGCGGGTGGTGTATTGCAACGCTTTGCGCAAGATTTCTTGGAAGGGAATGTGGCTTGATAATGTAAGCTAAAGTTATTGATGTTAGTTGAAAAATACCCTACTTTCGAGTGGGGTTTTTATTTGAGAAGAAAATGAGTCATTATTTTGATATTGCCTATGCTGCTGTTAATAATCGTTTATGCTTAATTACAGGCGCAGGATTTACAAAGGCTATAACACACCAAAAAGCACCAACTTGGGAAGATTTACTTAAACAGTTATGTGGAATCTGTGATCCATCAGGTAATCTTGTAAATAAGCTATTTACTAGCACTTCTATTGGTTATTGCTCAGAATGTAATACAGAGCATAATATTGAAGTGTATAAGCCTATATTACCATTAGATGAATTAGCAGAAATTATTTCAAGAAAATTAAAAGACAAAGATCTTAATATTTATGAAGAAATAAAAAAAATTATTGAAAAGTTGGAATTGGACGGGAACTATAAAAATATAGAGAAATTTTTTAAAGAACATTCTTTTAGAGTAGTAACAACTAACTATGATAAATTAATCTTAAAGTTATGTGAAGAAGGAGAATGTCAGGCAATTTCGCCAGGGATGCTAATACCGCGCTTAAGTTCTAAAGTTAAAGTTTATCATGTTCATGGTTCAATTGACTCACCAACTAATATGATTGTTACATCTAATAATTACTTTAGGTTTATGAGTTCAGAGAGCTATTTTTCACAAAAATTAAGTACGTTACTTTTTGAGAATACTATAGTAATTCTTGGTTATGCTTTGAACGATAATAATTTAAAATCAATTTTCAATAATTATAAAGAGTTTGCTCAAACTACCATGTCATCACCAAATGTTATTCTAGTAACACGTCGTAAGATTGATAGGCATATTAAAGATTTTTATAAAAACACTTATAACATGCGTGTTTTAGATGGGGTTGAAATTGATAAATTCTTTGAAATTCTAAATTTACATATTCCTAAAGCAGAGGAATGTAAAGAAAGTTCAAAAGATGCTATTACTCGTGTCATGAAAGATGGTTTAACGCGGTTTTACAAAAAAGATTACCTAAGGTCATCAGATTCATTCTTTGAGATTTTCAATGCTATGATTTCATCTGGATTTAATTTTAGTTCAACAGAATCTCAAGAAAAATTTTTAGATGTATTTGAAAAGAAGAAACAGTTAACGGGGGAGGATGGAGCTTGGAGCCAATATACAGGATTAGCAAATTGGTTAACTTACTTCCTAACATGCATTGATATATCCAAATTTCATAACAAAGATAAGTTTATGGAAATCATTTCCCATTCTTTTAATACTATGAGTGAGGAGCTACTGTTAGGTTACTCATGGGAAGCTTATTCAATTTGGAAGAAGAATTGGGATGAAATTTTGGAACAGAATAAGATAGAAATTCAAAATTTTATGACGAAACAAGATAAAGCAATAGCATTTCTATAATTATATAAAATCATCCTTTGCCCAACTGCCCTCATCATCTGTCAAAATGGACAGTAGACAATCATCACAGAATAGATATACTGGATTGACCATTTCTAAACCACACGGAGAACAAAGATGGTAACTGCAGGTGATAAACCAGGAACAGGCTTCTATTTTTGTGTCCAATGCGGGCATCGCGTTTACTTAGAAATTGGTACAGACCGTCTACCACCGTGTATCAAATGCCATGGCACCCAATATAACAACAAGGTTGCCTAAGCTACACGACATAAAACAGCAGATCCTGTTTTAATCTAAAGCCCTATCACCCGATGGGGCTTTTTGCTATTTTAGCCATAGAAAACCAAAGGCAATGAGGTACAACATGGAAACCATATTAGGACTTTGTATCGGTATTGGCTTAAGTGCGGCCTGTGGCTTTCGTGTCTTTGTCCCATTCTTAGTCATGAGCCTTGCATCTATTCTGAGGTGGTTCGAACCCATGCAAGGTTTTGAATGGTTAAGTATGCCATCGGTATGCATCGCCTTAGCCATTGCAACCGTCTGTGAAATCGCAGCTTATTACAACCATGGGTCGATAACGCTTTAGACACCATTGCAACACCAACCGCAATGGTCGCAGGAACACTCACCACTATGGCAGTCAGCAGCGGGGAAATGTCGCAGTTTGCCAGTTGGGCTGCGGCAATTATTGTGGGTGGGGGAACAGCAGGCGCCGTGCAAATGAGTACCGTTGCTGTTCGAGGGGTTTCAACCGCGACGACAGGCGGGGTCACCAACCCACTGGTGTCTACAGTAGAGTGGGTAGGTGCCGTTTTACTGTCCGTACTGTCACTACTGGTTCCAGTCTTGGTGGTGATTGTGGGCATTATTTTTGCGATCTGGGCTGTACGTTGGTTTAAACGCAAAAAACAACAAGGTATCAGCACACCCTTATAGTCTCGCCAGTTTTATTATGGCATTGCTAGGTCTCTAAGTTTTAAAAATAGAGTGGCTAATTTTTTGGTTAGTGGAGATCAATCCTTTTAACTTGATATGGCTTAGAGATCAGTTTCACTTTTAAAATAATGATTGATTTTTATACGGGATCCGTTTAATTTTATAAATACATACTTTTTTTATGGTTTTATTTGTAGTTGAACTTTATAAAAATTATTCGGGGACTTTAAATGATAAAATTTATTGTAAATGAACAGTCTAGTGAAAAAGGCATCCATCATATTCATAATGCATCCTTAGGTTGTGCAGATTTACCCAGCTCGCAGGATCAAATTCTGATTGGTTATTTTGCCAATTATGAGCTGGCTTATAAACGGGCAAGAATGAACTGGCCTAGAGAAAAAGTCGAAGGCTGTGACAAGTGTTGTTTCAAATAGCGAAAAGCAAAAAAGCTCTGCAATTCATGCAGAGCTTTTCATTGTTGGATATGGATGTTCAACTTTTAAGCATTACAACATTAATGAATTTCAATTCGGGTCGTGACCTTAATTTTTCGACACTCTCGGTCAGCTTCGACTAAAGCGCGAATTTTAAAGTCAGAAAATCGAACCACTCTGTTTTGCATGGCAAACTGTTCAGGTGTTTTAATTTCTAAGCACTGAAAAGGGCGCAGGTTTTTTAGGATGTGCTTTTGTTTTTCCGTCATGTTCTGTGTCGATAAGTACATATAGCCTTTGGTGGTTTTTAATAACACTTCATTTGGCTGTGCTTCGGTTGAGCTGGTGACTTTAACGATATGTGTTTTTAACACTTTGCATGCACTGAGGGAAAGCGCAAGACACAGCATCAATAGGGCAGTTTTGGTTTTCATGATGAAACGTATTTGGATGGTCTTTCGTCACTTTAGCCGAAATTTTTCAACGGCAGCAATCAAAATATGACATGGATACAGTCATCTGTTTTAATTCTAGAGCATCCTATAAATAGGCTTCTGTTAAATGCTAAGCTTCAGCACAGATGCCAAAAATGAAGCATTTATTATTGTGCTCGCTTAACTACTTTATTTAAAAAATTAACAAAACTATGAAAAAACAGTTCATTCTCACTTCTCTAATTTTCGCTGCAATGTTGGGTATCTCCGCCAATTTGTATGCTGAAAACTTAAGCGCAGCGGATATTCAGCGTCAAAAAGCCACCAGCCAATACAAAGTTTACCTTCCCCCAAAATATACGGTGTTTGAGGTCGTGCAAGGGGACTTAAACAAAGATGGCTTGAAAGATGTGGTTTTAATCGTCAAAGGTACAGATCCGAAACAGTGGGTCACCGATGAATACCGAGGAAAACTAGATTGCAACCGCCGTGGTGTGATTGTGCTGTTGAATGCAAAAGGGCAGTACCAAAAAGTGGTTCAGAACCTGTCACTGTTTTCTTCAGAAAATGAAGATGGCGGTGTGTACTTTGCACCTGAGTTGGTGCCCTCTATCGAAAAAGGCCTGTTAAAACTAAATTATGCCCATGGTCGTTATGGATATTGGGCCTATCAGTTCCGTTTAGAGGGGAGTGATATGCGTCTGATTGGCTATGACAGCTCTGATAATTTCGGCCCTTATGTGAACAGCGAAACCAGTGTCAATTTTCTCACCGCAAAGAAGCTGGTCAGAGAAAATCTCAATAAAGACATTGATAGCGACCCTAAATTTAAAGAAACATGGAGCAAAGTGAATGTTGCTCCGATGTATATGAGCAAAATTCAGGACATCGACGCTCTGAGTTTTGAGTAGTCTTGGCTTAGTTTTTGCTCACTTATATTTCAAAAATGCACTTTTATGAGTGACGTGAGTCTGAGGCATCAGTCACATGACTGCTTGATCATGTATAGGGGAGAGAGATGGAAAGTAAAGAACTGGCCTTGAGTGTTGAAGAGAAACCTAAGCTGAGTACGGCTGCCCATTTGATGGCAGGCTGGCCTTTGTTTTTAGTGATGATTGGTGGTGCAATCGGTGGAGCCTTAGCTGTGGTTGCTTATGTGATTAACCGAAAAATCTATCTGTCTCAGCTCAGCAATATGCAAAAGGTGCTTGCCAATTTACTCTGTGGTATGTCCGCGATCAGTTTATGGTGGTTTATTGCAACATGGTTGCAAGGCTATATGAGGACTTAAGCGTTCTGGAATGATGGTGAAAAAATGATAGAAGTTCATTTTTATGCGATGAAATAGATAATTAAAGTGTCATGATGAATATTTTTATCAAATCTGGTTTTATTTGTGGAAATATTTTTCATCATTGCTTGAAATTAGCCGATCTTAGGAAATTCATCCCGCACCAATTTGCTTAATATAGCGTTTAAGGGCACAGGAATCGAAAAGAGTAGTTTGCGACTCGTTATCTATCAGATCAGCGTCGTACTTACCCACAAGGTCTCGATTCGGCTTAGGACGCTATAGATTATCCATTTATAGGCAAAAGTTTAGAACTTACCCAGTTTTAATCGTTGAAGTTATCTCCTGATCCCTAGAAACAACATAATAAAAACGACAGGATAAAAACAACAGGATAAAAACAAACGTCCATTTAAATATTTTCTTCCATTTTAAGCATCTATATTGCCCCGAATTTATTCAAATATTTGCTCTAACTGTGCCAAAACAAATTGGCGCTTTGGTTTGCGAAATCAGCTTTAAAAAAATTGCGATTTGATAACATTGGAACGCTTAGAGTTCTGCTATAACCATTAAAAGTCTGATAAAAATATGGAACAACAATGAAAATATATGTCACCAGCATCATGGTCGATAGCCAAGAAAAAGCTTGTCAGTTTTATACAGAAAAACTCGTTTTTAAAGTCAAACATGATGTACCTGTGGGGGATTATCGTTGGCTGACTTTGGTTTCAACCGAGAGTCCAGAGGGTGTTGAGCTGCTACTGAAGCCTGATGCACATCCTGCGGCGCAGCCGTTTAAAGCTGCAATTAAAGCAGACCTGATTCCCTATACTTCTTCAAGTGGATGACCTCGATGCGGAATATGAGCGACTCAAAAACTTATGGGTGCGCTTTACCAGTGAACCGATGCGGGCCGGAAAAGTCAAAGTTGCAGTCTTTGATGATACTTGCGGGAATCTCATTCAGCTGATGCAGGTCTGCGCAGGAACTTGATTTTCTCATCTGTGATGCAATAAAGAAATAAAATCCTGAGAAAAGTGATTTTATGTGAGAAAAAAATCATAAATACGCTGCATTTGGGAAAATATTTTTTAGATAACCTGAAAGCCAAGATTTTTTTCCAAAAATAGCCAAAAAGACTTTATCTTCGGGAAACAATCCCGCCCTTGGATTGTTAAATTATATCTCAAGGGTGTGACGGGATCGAAAAGAGTAGCATGCTACCAGTGGCGCAAAAAGCGTGAGTAGTACTTACCCAAAAGGTCTTGATTCGGCTTAGGACGCTATAAATCAAAAGTTTATAGGCTATAAGATCATTACTTACAAAGTTATGATAGTTGAAGTAAACAACATGTTTTCCCAGACACCCTAAAAAATTTGAACTCGAATAAAAGATAAATCAAAAAAAATAAATTTTAATATTTCCCGATAAAACCGAAAAATCCTGCTGTTGTAGTTTCACTTACATCATTTTATTTTAAGCTTTCAATCTAATCAGCCCTGCTAAAAAGTTGGCTTTATATAGGGTGATGGACGCCTAGGATTAAGGCTATTTTCCATATTTAGTGAATGATTGACAGCAGAAACACAGCTTGCTATTTTTCGCGCTCGCTTTTGTATGCTGTTATTCCTATGGCTCTAAATGACAACTTTATTTATACACCGCCCCAAGAAGACTTGGTGATCGTTTATGAAGACGATGATTTGGTGGTGATTGAAAAGCCTGCGGGCTTGTTGTCGGTGCCGGGACGTTTACCAGAACACCAAGACAGTGCTTATTTACGTGTTTTAGCACAGTTTCCACATGCCAAAATTACCCATCGTTTAGATATGGCGACCTCGGGGATTTTAATGTTTGCCAAGCACCGCGATGCCGAAGTCGCCGTCAGCAAAATGTTCCAAGCCCGCACGGTGGACAAACACTATATTGCTTTAGTTCAAGGTCAGTTGGATGCCGAAGGCAGTGTTGAAGTACCACTGATTACCGACTGGGAAAATCGACCACGGCAGATTGTGCACTTTGAACTGGGTAAGCCTGCAAAAACACTTTATCAAGCACTTACCTATGACATTGAGACTGATATTACGCGAGTTTTATTGATTCCAATTACGGGGCGTTCACATCAGCTCCGTGTGCATATGCAATATATTGGGCATCCAATTACAGGGGATAAGTTGTATCACCCTGAGCCGACACAGAGTCCATTAAAACGTATGGCTTTACATGCCAGTTTTCTCGCCTTTCAGCAGCCTTTAAGTGGAAAAGCGGTTGCGATTCATGGAAGTGTGCCATTTTAACTATGTCACATTTTAACTATATTTTGAGAAATACTTAAAATTTGGGATATCGGGTCGTTTAAAAAAACGTTAGCGTAAGTTGTGTAAGTATCCTTTTATCCAGTGCGCTTATCTTTGTTGAAATTAACATTTGAGTTTGGCTTTTGGGCCATGATCACGATTGATTGAAATTGAATGAAAATAGGTTTGTCTGTTCCAAGGCTTACTGTTCGAATTTGATGTGTTCTTACAGCGGAGTCTTTAAAAGAAAAATGACTTTCCAGTAAGGAGATAGGCCATGCTTTATGTATTTGCGGTCATTCTTGTCCTGCTGTGTGCTGTTATATGCGGGCAAAAAATACACAGCCTTGCCCAAAAAAAGAAGATTGAATTCTTAGAAATCAATTTAGAGCGCAGTCGAAACAGTTTAGAAGTTTATGAACAGCAGCAAAGTGAATTACAACACCGGCTGACCAGTTTAAGAATTGAGCTTGGAACACTCAGACAACGTAACGAAACTTTGAGTCCTTACCAAGAAATTATTGATGTTGAGCACTATGTCATTGAACGTCATAACCAAGTGGAATTGTTTGCTGAAACAGTCAAATTTGATGCTGAACAGATGCTCAAACAATGTCGGCAGCGCATCGAAAAAGTACATCACTTCTTAACAGAGTATGAGCGTAAAGCCAAAGAAATGAGCATGCTGCGCGCCAGAGAAAAACTGGGTGCTTTTTTTCACATGGCTGAAGAACGACAACATCTGGCTGAAATATCAAAGGCCTTACATCATAAGATTGAAACCTACAGCCAGAGTTATCAACTGCCTTCGGAGCAGTTATTAGATGAACTCATCAAAGGCTATGGGAAAACAGATGCGGCCTGTCATTTACTGAAAGTTCGGCAACAGGTGATTCGTGCGGTTGAGCAAAACGACGTTGTGAACTGCGCCTTTATGGATGAGAATCGGCGATTATCGATGATGGTCTTGGTTTCACAGTTATTTAATACGAAAGCAGACTTTTATTTACAACGTGTGAGCAAAGACAATCTTGGCCTTTTGATTCAATCTTTGCAGGATGACTTTACCCTCATCAATCACTATGGTGCGGCCTTTGGTCATACTCAGATACAAGACAGTTATCTGGCTTTACGCTTAGAAGAACTTAAATTTGCAGCCTTATTAGAAAACTTAAAAAGCAGTGATTTACAGTTTCAAGCGGACATTTTAGTTGAAGATCGGGTTTTACATTAACACGGCAAAGTCTACGTGAAATAAAGTCTAAACAACCTTCGAAAAATCAGATGTAACTGCTATAAAAATGAGCAAAATATGCTATGTTGAAGTCACTATTTTGTCACTTGCCAACGATATATTGGCTAAAAAGATAACAAGGACATACGCATGACACGTGATTATGAATTATATCCAGATGATGATAACGGAAATGTACTTTGGCAAATGGCTGAGGATGGTGACGACCTATCTGAACCGCATGAAATAGAATATTCGATTGCCTTTCAAGAGCAGTCACAAGCAGAAAAGTGTGCGCTGTATTTATTACAAGAAGAGCAAAAAATCACTTTGTTTGTCGATGAAGAAAGTGACGTATCTGAGTGGATTATTACCATTTACGTGTATATGGAACCTGAGTATTCAGATATTGTCGACCTAGAACAATGGTTTACTAAAATTGCAGAACAGTTTGGTGGTGAATATGACGGCTGGGGCTGTATGGCCTATGTCTATGACGACGAAGATGATGAGGACTATGAGCAAGGTCAGGCCTAAGAAAATGGTCAAATTTAAAGCATGTTGAAAAACATGCTTTTTTTATTGGTGGGTAAAAAGCCAGCACGTCATGTTTTGCATGTTTAAAAAACATGCACAAAAAAAATACAGTATGTGGGTTTGAGCGTTTTAAACTAAATCTGAATATTTGAAAAGAACGAGAAAAATCATGTCAAATAGCGTCCAATTACACCGCGTATTTAGTGCGCCCGTCGAGCGCGTCTATCGTGCTTTTACCACCGCAGATGCATTAGTGAAATGGATGGCACCACATGGCTTTACCGCACATGTAGATCAGTTCGATCTGCGTGAAGGTGGTCAATATCGCATGTTCTTTACCAACTTTAGTACAGGCATGCAGCATTCATTTCATGGCACTTATCATGAAATCGTTGAAAACAGCTTATTACGCTATACCGATGAGTTCGATGTGCCTGAACTAGCAGGTAAAATTGAAGTGCGTGTTGAATTTAAAGAAGTATCTGTCGGTACAGAGGTTCATATTACGCAGTCTGGTTTACCCGATGTGATTCCTGTCGATGGCTGTTATCTGGGTTGGCAAGAGTCGTTGTAACTCTTGGCTTTTTTAGTGAATCCAGACATTCCCGATGAATAGTGCATTGTCATCGTTGAACAATAGAATAAGTTGCACCATAGATTTAAAAGGAGTTTTGCATGCCAATACGCATGAAGCGGATTTATGCACCTGTCGAAGCAGAGGATGGCAAACGGATTTTGGTTGATCGGTTGTGGCCACGAGGGGTCTCAAAACTTGAGGCCAAAATAGATGAATGGCCAAAAATTCTCACACCCTCCAATGAACTACGGAAATGGTATCACCAAGACATGGTGGCATACTGGGATGAGTTTAAAGTCCGTTATATGAAAGAACTCGAAGCACATCCCGCCGAGTTGAATAATTTGCGTCAACTGGCAGTGCGTGAGCAGATCACTTTACTCACCGCAGCCAAAGAAGAACAGCATAACCATGTGGTGATTTTGAAGCAGTGTTTGGAACAAAAGTAAGTGTTGAGCTGATGCTATTACAGGGAAAATTTATATTTTCCTAGGCTTTATTTTATTCATCCCATGATAAGGCTAAAGCCTTAAAATAAATAGGTGATTCGCATCGCTTTCGTCTGAAAAATGTTATATTGGCGTTTTGAGCAATGTGAATTGCTTATTTTTTTATTTTTGAGGTTTTTATGTCTTTACCCAACTGCCCAAAATGCCAGTCCGAATATACCTATGAAGATGGTGACTTGCTGATCTGCCCTGAATGTTCAAACGAATGGAAAGAGGGAGAAGCAACAGAAGAAGTGGTAGCAATCAAAGATGCCAACGGCAACTTACTTGCTGACGGTGACACGGTAACGGTGATTAAAGATTTAAAAATTAAAGGTTCGTCATTGGTGGTGAAAGTCGGAACCAAAGTGAAAAATATTCGTTTATTGCCAGATGCCGCAGATGGCCATGACATTGACTGTAAAATTGACGGTGTTGGTGCGATGAAACTGAAATCTGAGTATGTGAAAAAAGCCTAATCCGCTGAGTTTGCAGCTCGAGATCAAAACGGAGTCAATTGGACTCCGTTTTTGTTTTTTAGCCATTTTGAAAAGATATTAAGCGTTGAAACACCAGCACAGCATGCTATAAAGATAAAAACCTGTTGAAGAATATGCTATGCCACATATCCACCTTGAATATTCAGACAATATCGACTCCCTTGAAGTTAAGCCGATGTTATTGGCGTTAAACCAAGCTTTGCTAGACGGTCAGTTTGTACAATCGGGCAATGAAATCAAAAGTCGTGCTATTCGGCAGTCCGATTTTGTGATTGGGGTAGATGGCGATGCACAGGCTTATTTACATGCCAAAGTGTCTTTATTAAGCGGACGAGATGAAGCTACCAAGTGTGCCATTTCGAGCCAATTACTCCAAACATTGCAGCAAAACTTTACCGCTACTCAGAATTTAACGGTACAAATTTGTGTAGAAATTATTGAAATGCCAAAAAGCAGTTATAGCAAGTTGGTATTAAAAGCATAAAATTATGAAGAGTTTCAAACCGTTTATTGGACCGGTATCGCGTGTTATTTAAACGGTTTGTTACTGTCATGCGTTATTCATATAGCGCTGTTATTTTAAAAAAATAAAAATTGGGCTGGTCATAAATGCACTTTTTTTTATAAAAGAAGTCATTTATATTTTATGAAATTAGATGATTTTTTATTCGGTTTTGGTGGATCTACAATCACTTTAAAATAACAATAGGTGAGCTTATGTCAGGATGGTACGAAGTAAGTCAGGCAAATGATGGCCAATATCGCTTTGTTTTAAAAGCGGGAAATGGCGAGGTCATTTTGACCAGTGAACTGTATAAAGCAAAAGCGTCAGCACATAATGGAATTGAGTCGGTGCAAAAAAATAGCCCCGATGATACGCGTTATGAACGCTTAGAAGCTAAAAATGGCAAACCTTATTTTAACTTAAAGGCTGCCAATCATCAGATTATTGGTACCAGTCAGTTTTATGCCAGTGAGCAATCCCGAGATAAAGGCATTGAGTCGGTTAAAAACAATGGTTCAAGCACCACGATTAAGGATTTGACGACATAAGATCAGATTACATATTTTGCTTGTTTTAAGAATTGAAGAAAACCGCGTGTTTGCTATGGATGGCGCACGCGTTTTTTTATGCAGTTTGATTTGTAGTGTGAGAGTGCGATGTGGATTTTCGATTAGTTGGAGATGAGCATGCAGGGCATGAAATTATCTTCAAACTCAAACAATGGGATGATGCCATTTGTAAAATGGATGTACAAAATATCATTCGTCTTTGTCAGAGTGATGTCAGCTTGTTTGATATTGGGTTTGAGCTGCAAGGTGTGCAAGCCTATCAAGAATTGTGGAGACGATATGCCCCATTTTTTCAGGGGGAAATCAAAGTGTTTAGGCGTAATATCAATATTTTTAGTCGTGACGGTTTAGCTTTTTTACATTGTTATTCTAAATTGGATCATGCCAGTGGCGTTGCAACTCCAGAGATTCCTTGGTGCAGAACTACGCTATGTTTTCAAAAAACGGCAGGTGAGTGGTTGGTTGCCCATCAGCATATTTCGGTGCCTGTGGACTTTGAAACTAAAATGTCAAAGCCGATTTATTTTCCAGACTGAGTTCGACTAAAGCTTTGGCTTGGGCACAGATCGAGCCACCTCAGTTTTAGTGAGTTATGTTTTAATGACAACATGAACAACTTAAGAATAAGGTATCTATGGCATTTCAAGACTTTTACCGACTGAGTTCTCATGCAGTGCTGACCAATGACGCAGGACAGGTTTTGCTACTGAAAGCCAATTATGCCGATCAGGCTTGGGGGCTACCCGGTGGAGCCTTTGATATGGGAGAAACCATTCATCAGGCTTTATTGCGTGAGTGCCAAGAAGAGCTCGGTTGTCAGGTTCAAATCGATTATTTATCGGGTGTGTACTTTCATTCGGCAGTGACCTCACATGCCTTTATTTTTAGATGTCATTTGGCTGCATCTGCTGAGATCAGCCTCAGTGATGAACATACGGCTTATGCTTGGTTTGATTTAGATCAGCTGTCGAGAGTACAACGGATTCGCGTTGAAGATTGTTTAAATTATACAGGTATCGTGCAAAGCCGAAGTTTTTGAGTGCAAAATTAAGATTCCTCTGAAGTGGAGTGAGTGCATATGTTGAATAATAAGATTATAAAACGAAATAGTCCCATCATTGGTGTATTGCTGATGAGTGCCCTGAGCCAGTTGACTCATGCTGAAACGGGTAACTATTTTATGCATAAAGACTGGGAACTTGCCTGTGATAATACGGGCATGTGCCGTGCAGTGGGATATCAAAGTGATGCTGAGTTTGGTCATCCAGTTTCATTGCTGATTTCTCGTCCCGCAGGTGCAGGCAGTGCAGTACTCAGCCAAATTCAAGTGGCGGAGGAGTTTACGCAGGATACTGAAGCTAGTTTAAACGTAGGAGGAACATCTCTGGGGAGCCTGACCATCGATGCCAAGAAAAGTACCGCGAAACTGTCCAGTGCTCAAAGTGCGCAGTTGCTAAAGGCTTTGGTAGGCGCAGAAGATATTCGTCTCACGACCCAAGCACAGCAATGGCAAATTTCAACTGCTGGGGCAAATGCAGTTTTGCTTAAAATGGATGATATACAAAAACGTGTAAATACGCCGAATGCGGTATATCAAAAAGGCAATCAGTCTGAGCAAAATGTTTTACAACCCAAAGCCATCCCTCAAATTGGTATTACGGCATATCGCCCTGCGGTTGCCAGCTACTTTGCCGTGGACAGTAAAAATGCCCATCAACTCTTTAAAAAGTTAAAAGCAACAACAGATGAACAAGACTGTCCAAATTTATATGAAGCACGGTTTTTTGAGGAAGATCGGGTTTCAGTCTATCCGCTGAATGCAGAACAAGTGGTGGTTCAAGTGCCATGCTGGCGTGGGGCGTACAATGAAGGTCTAGGTTATTGGGTCATGGACAAAGCATTGCAAAAGATTCAGCAGCAAGTCACCACATCAGGTTCAAGTTTTAGTGAGGCGCAGATTTTCTCAGAGCAAAAAGGGCGGGGTATTGCTGACTGCGGTATTCGTTCCGAGTGGGCTTGGAATGGAAAGGCTTTTGTCCTCAGTTATCATGCACAATCCCAGCAATGTAAAGGTTTTGCGGGTGGTGCATGGAACTTACCCACTTATGTCGCGATCGTTGCGCGAACGGATTAAGTCGCGCTTGCGTTTAGTTTAAGAATAATGTCATCCAGCGGCTTGATACGCTTGACTTCATCCCAGAGGGCTTTGGCTTCAGGATAGTGTTTAGACATCATGCCAAGCCATTGCTTATAACGTCCGACCATATTCATTTCTTTTTTATAGCCGCCGTTTAAAAAACGGATTTGTAAGGTCAGTAGCTCATTCCATGTGAGCAGAGGTGTATCGATATTTTGACGAATACACTGAGTCAAATCGGGGGTAGTCACGGCACCACGTCCAATCATCAAATCTTCACAGCCAGACTCTAACCGACACTGTTTCGCGTCTGTATTGTTCCAAATTTCACCATTGGCAATCACATTGATCTTCAATGCTTCACGAATCGGGCGGAGCTGATCCCAAAAAGCGGGTGGGGTATAACCATCGGCTTTGGTACGTGCATGCACGGTAACCCATGCTGCACCTGCATCTTCAATGGCATGAGCATTGTCCAACATAAAATGTCGGTCCATATAGCCTAAGCGCATTTTCGCAGAAACAGGAATATGTGCAGGAACCGCATCACGCACGGCTTTGACCAGTTCATGTACCACTTCTGGCTCATCTAAGAGTACAGAGCCACCACGGTGACGGTTCACGGTTTTGGCTGGACAGCCAAAGTTCATATCAATGGCGGGTGCACCGAGTTTCACTGCACGGATGGCATTGGCAGCCAACATTTCAGGGTCATTGCCTAAAAATTGAACATGCACGGGTGTTCCCGCTGCCGTTTTTCCATCATTCAGTAATTCAGGGCAATACTGATGAAAAATATGATCGGGTAAGACCGAATTGGTCACACGGATAAACTCGGTCACACACCAGTCGAAGCTACCTACAGACGTGAGCACATCACGCATGATGGGGTCGGTTAAGCCTTCCATTGGTGCAAGAATGAGTTTCACAGCGGTGTCACCAGTCAAATAGAAAAACGGTGTTATACGCAAATCCGATCACGCTGTCTAGTCTAAGGTGTCTGGGTTAAAGCGAAATAGCTTTGAATCTGTGTCTCCTCGACAAAGGCGTCATCATGTGAAACTAAAATAACCGTCCCTGTAAGATTTCGAATAGCCTGTGTGTTTAGTCTCAGATTTTAATGGTGCAATATTCTCAGATAAATGGAAGGAAGCACTATGGGACAAGTTCTACACAGCAGTGCCACAACGACACAGGCAGTGCGTCGAGCAATACAAAATAGTCAAGAGAGCTTAAGAAGGCTAGCGGAGCGTTACGGCATCAATCAAAAGACCGTCGCAAAATGGAAGAAACGTACTTCAGTAGATGATCTTACAACCGGTCCAAAGAATCCTCGCTCAAGCGTGTTATCGCCTGAAGATGAGGCGGCAATTGTTGCTTTTCGAAAACGCACTTTGTTGCCACTAGACGATTGTCTTTATGCATTGCAGCCGAGTATTCCTTATCTGACACGCTCGTCGTTACACCGCTGCTTGCAGCGGCATCGTATTTCAAGACTGCCTGAGGTACAAGGTGATCGCCCTGTCAGGAAGCGCTTCAAGAGCTACCCCATTGGTTACTTTCATATCGACATCGCTGAGATGCAAACAGCACAGGGTAAGCATTATTTCTTCGTTGCCATTGATCGCACTTCCAAGTGCGCGTTCACTGAATTGCATACTAAAGCCAGTAAGATGGCAGCCGCGGAGTTCCTGTGCAATCTGGTTAAGGCTGTGCCCTATAGAATCCATACGGTGCTAACAGATAACGGCATCCAGTTCACGAACCGCACCTGTGATAGCTACGCCTCTGAGCACATCTTTGATCGGGTTTGTACTGAATGTGGCATTGAACATCGTCTTACCAAGGTTAAGCATCCATGGACCAATGGACAGGTCGAGAGGATGAACCGAACGATTAAAGAAGCTATTGTTAAACGGTTCCATTACGACGATCACACTCAGCTATGCATTCACCTTGCTGATTTTATTGCTGCATACAACTTCGGCCGCAGACTCAAAACACTCAGGGGCCTGACTCCCTACGAATTCATCTGCAAACAGTGGATAGATGAACCTGAACTTTTTAAGATTGATCCGATCCATCAAATGCCGGGACTAAACACCTAGTCAAACTAAAAAAGACTTTATCGACCTAAAATCATTTCCAATACAAACTTAGAACCGATAAAACCAACAGCCAACAAGAAGAATCCAATTAAGGTAAAACGAATCGCTTTTTGACCGCGCCAACCAAAACGGTAATGTCCGATGAGTAAAGCCCCATACACGAACCAAGAAATAATACTAAAAGCGGTTTTATGTGCCAGATGTTGGGCAAAAAAGTTATCGATAGTAAAGAAACCAAACACCAACGCCACGGTCAGTAAAAGAAAACCCGTTTTAATCAAGTCAAACAGTAAAGATTCCATGGCTTGAAAAGAGGGCAGTAAGTTGACCCAAAAGCGTTTCTTTTGTTTGTTCTTTAACTCACGATCCTGGAACCATAAGATCACGGCTTGTATGGTCGCCATGAGTAGCACCGCATAGGCGGACAGCGACAAAATAATATGAATATCTAAACCCAATGAGCGCTGTTCAATAAATTGAGTGGACTGACTAAAGGCAAAACCTAAAATGAGTCCTGTAGCGGCCACAGGAATGCCAATCAGGTTCAAAGCTAGAATTGGACGGTAAGTGCTATAGAGTAGACTAAGTAATAGCATGAGCCCCGATGTAAATGACATTAAGACAAAAACGTCATAATTCACCCCCATTGGCGTGAGCATGTCATGGTACAAAACAGTTGCATGTAGTAATAAGCCTAAGCCTAAAATAATGCCAATAAACCAATGGTTTGGATCACGTTTAGCCATTAATTTGAGGAACAAATACCAAAAAGAGGTGGTATAAGCGACTAATGCTAAGATGGTGTAAACCAAGGGCAGGCTAATCATGTCAAACCTTTTTCAGGATGATGAATATTCATTTATATAAATTCGGTGCGAACTACAGTATCCTATAGCATTCTATGCATAAATTTTCTATTTTAAGAAAGATTTTTTTGCAACTAGCAATTTTAAGCGGATTTTGCAATGTTTGATACCTTAACGGAACGACTCACGCAGAGTTTAAGAAATGTTACTGGCTCTGGGCAGCTAACCGAAGACAATATTAAAGATACCCTACGTGAAGTACGTATGGCACTTCTTGAAGCCGATGTTGCACTTCCTGTAACTCGTGAATTTATCGCGAAAGTTAAGGAAGAGGCGTTGGGTCAAGAAGTCATGACTCAATTATCGCCGGGCCAAGCATTTGTTAAAATCGTGCATGACGAATTAACGAAAATGATGGGCGAGGCAAATGAAAGCCTTGATCTTGCAGCAAAACCTCCTGTTGTGGTCCTACTCGCGGGCTTACAAGGTGCAGGTAAAACAACAACGGCTGCAAAACTTGCTCGATTCTTACAAGAACGCCAAAAGAAAAAAGTAGCGATGGTATCTGCCGACGTTTACCGTCCAGCAGCAATTAAACAGCTACAAACCGTTGCAGGTGAAGTTGGCGCGATTTTCTTTGAATCGAGTGCTGACGAAAAACCGATTACCATTGCAACCCGTGCAATTGAACAAGCCAAAATTCAGTTTGCGGATGTCTTGATTGTCGATACTGCAGGTCGTCTACACGTAGACGATGAAATGATGGATGAGATCAAAGAACTTCATGCGGCGATTAAGCCAACTGAAACTTTGTTCGTGGTCGATGCAATGACAGGTCAGGATGCTGCAAATACAGCCAAAGCCTTCAATGATGCACTGCCATTAACTGGTGTGATTCTGACCAAAACTGATGGTGATGCACGTGGTGGTGCGGCGCTTTCAGTACGTGCAATCACAGGTAAGCCAATCAAATTCTTAGGTATGGGTGAAAAGCTCGATGCCTTAGAGCCATTCCATCCTGAACGTGTTGCACAGCGTATCTTGGGTATGGGTGACGTACTTTCTTTGGTCGAAGAGCTTGAACGTAAAGTCGACAAAGAAAAAGCCGAAAAAATGGCGAAAAAACTGCAAAAAGGCGGCAGCTTCAACTTTGAAGATATGCTAATGCAGTTTGAGCAAATGAATAAAATGGGCGGCATGATGGGCTTCTTGGACAAGTTGCCTGGCATGAGCAATGCAGGGATTCAAGATGCGTTGGCGCAAGCTAACCCTGAAAAGCAAGTGAAAAAGATGGAAGCGATTATCCAATCGATGACCATCAAAGAGCGCCGCAATCCAGATCTGATGAACCCAAGCCGTAAAAAGCGCATTGCAGCAGGCTGTGGTATGGATGTCGTTGAAGTCAATAAATTGATTAAACAACATGCGCAAATGGCGAAAATGATGAAGAAATTTGCCAATCCATCGGGTATGGCAAAAATGATGAAATCATTAAGTGGTATGCAAAAACAATTTGGTGGTGGTGGCGGAATGGGACCATTATTTGGTGGGAACGATAAGAAGTAATCTACTTCTAACCATTTCAGAAAAAGGCGCGTTGAGCGCCTTTTTTTCTGTTGTTTTGTGAGTCATGGAAAATATTATGTGTATTTTTCAATACTCTCAATCAATAACAAAAACGCACTGTTTATGGCTTGAAAGTTGCGTAAAATTTATTCTTTTCAAACATTATAATAAGAAGTTGAAAATGAATGGATCAAAACAACATATCTATATTGTGCATGGCTATCAAGCATCGCCCAATGGCCATTGGTTTCCGTGGCTAAGTCAAAAACTCAGTCAGATGGATCTGCATGCTGAAGTAAAACGCTTAGTGCTTCCGCATAGTGATGCACCACATTTCGAAGAATGGCAACAGGCTTTGGCCCTGCAAATGACTACTTTGGATGAAAATACCATCATCATTGCACATAGTTTGGGGTGTCTAGCGACTTTACATTATCTCAGTAGTAAACTGCGTGAACGTCGAATCAAAGCGATCTTCTGTATTGCGGGCTTTAAAGCGGCTTTAAAAACCTTACCTGAGTTAAGTGATTTTATTGCGCAAGCGAAGTTAGACAGCGGGATACTCCACTCTCACATCGCTTCACGTGTGGTGATGTTTTCCAATAATGACCCCTATGTCCCACCGCCTTTGGCTCTTACCTTTGGGCACTTTTTGAGTGCAGAGGTACTGGAGGTGAAACGTGCAGGGCATTTTATGCGTGAAAATGGCTATGCTGAATTTGAGCTACTGCTTAATACTTTAAAACCCCTTTTACAACAACAGGCGGTGGCTCAGGGTTGATGCTGAATATAATATTGCAGTCCTTTAAGTAATAAATCATTTTCAATACGTGGTGCATACTCTGCCAAATAGCGTGCAAATACAGGCGCATCACCGCCAGTTAAAATCAGTTGGCGTGGAGACTGTTGCAAGACTTTTTCAATGGTGCTGACCAAGCCGAGCAAAATCCCATGATGCACTGCGTCGATGGTATTACGACCAGGCCCCAGTTCATCAAAAGCAGCATCTGGAATTTTAATGCCTTTGGTGTTCTGGATCAGCGAATCTCGTTGTAAGTAGAGATTTGGTAAAATATAGCCGCCCAAATGCTGCAAACCATCTGCCAAGTCGATGGTCAGCGCCGTGCCACAGCTAATCACACAATAGTTCTGCTCAGGATCACGTGCGACGGCCAACACTTGCAGCCAACGGTCAATTCCGAGTTGTTCCGGCTGTTCATAGCCACACTGTAGGCCAGCATAGTTGACCTGTACTTGAGCAAAGGTGATCGGTACATTTAAACTTTTTAAAAGTCTACCGATTCGGTCATTATTTTTTTTGTCCTGAACCGAAGAAACACCAATCTGTTGGATGTTTAAGTTTTTAAAATGCTGAATTAGACCTAAAAGCAAATCGGCAGGGGACTGTAAATGTAACTCAGCCCCTTGTTCCAAAATTTGATCTTCTTGCGTAATCCAATACTTCAGACGAGTATTACCAATATCTAACCATAAATTTTTCATGATGATGCTCAATCATTTAAACAAGGATCATTGGACGTAAACGGCCTTGATAAAAATTTTCAACACCATTGGCGGTCTGAATTTGTACCGCACCATCATCTTGAATGCCTAAGAATAGGCCTTGAGACAGACCTTTCATATGTTCAAATTCGACCTGTTGCTGCATAAAGGCTGCGTAATGATTGAAACGAGAAGCCAGATTTGCACTGTTATGGGTGAACCATAGGCCTGCTTGTTGAATCGCTAGATATAGTTCCGCCATTAAGCGAATGCGATCTGCTTGGGCTAAACCCAGCTGTTCAAGTGAGCTGGTGGCTTGATCAAGCTGGGTATCTTCGACTTGGTTGATATTGATGCCTACCCCAATAATCGCTTGGTGGCTAGACAGTGGTTCAACTAAAATGCCGCCCCATTTACCTTGAGCACTGTAAAGGTCATTTGGCCATTTCACTTGCAGAGCAATGCCTTGCAAACTCGGCATTTGCAAGATATTTAACGCAATTTCTAAAGCCAAGCGCCCATCTATAGGTGTTTTGGTCTGTAGCAATGTGCTTAAATAGATGTTTCCTTCAGGAGAAACCCATTGTCGTTGACGCTGTCCACGACCTTGAGTTTGTCGTGTACTGCAGACCAAAACGCTCTGAATCCCTTTTTGCGCAATTTCACGCACATCATCATTGGTGGACGTGGTAACTGGCTTAAGCAATAAAACTTCAGGAAGTTGCTGTGCTTCAGCGAGAAGCTGTTGTAATTGGCGTGTCTCTAAATCCATATGAATCTGAGAAAAGTGAAAAATGATCATGGAGTTAATCATATATTTACTGATTGGCGCAATCGCTGGTTTTGCTGCGGGGCTATTTGGCGTTGGTGGTGGACTCATTATCATCCCGATTTTATATGTGGTGTTTACTCATTTGAACTATGACCCGAGTGTCATTATGCACATGGCGGTTGGCACATCACTGGCCACGATTATTGTCACTTCAATGAGTTCCGTGAGTGCGCATCATAAAAGTGGAGCCGTGTTGTGGTCTGTGTTTCGCAATTTGGCCCCAGGTTTAGTTATGGGTGCTTTTTTAGGTGCGGGCATTGCAGACTATATGTCAGGACATGGCTTACAACTGCTGATCGGTTTTTTTGCGGTATGGGTGGCGTACAAAATGTTTAGTGGCGCACATGTTGAGGTCGATCCATCGCGTCAGTTGCCCTCTACAGGCAAACAGTTATTTGTCGGTGCTGGCATTGGTGTGGCTTCTGCGATCTTTGGTATTGGTGGGGGGAGTTTGACGGTGCCGTACTTAAACCGTCATGGTGTGGTTATGCAAAAAGCTGTGGCGACGTCTGCGGCTTGTGGCTTACCAATTGCAGTGGCTGGAGCTTTAGGTTTTATGTGGTTTGGTCATCGAGCTGAAGTGAATGTACCGAATACCATTGGTTATATTCATGTCTATGCCTTTTTCGGGATTGCTGTCATGAGTTTTATCACCGCCAAGTTTGGTGCGAAAGTGGCGCATCTTTTATCGCCTGCGATGTTGAAAAAGTGTTTTTCGGGTTTGTTGGTGGTTGTTGGTTTATATTTTATTTATCAAGGTTTTAGTTCTTAATTTCTTTGACAATGTTGTGTGCGTTGCTGTTGATTGGCATTATAGACGGTAAAATTGTTAGACAATGACATAGTGTTTAGCGTTTAAGATCGGGTAAAACCTAAAAATAGGTCACTAAAGACCATGGATTGCATCTTATAAAAACAAGTTAGGAACAGTATGCAAGCACATGATACAGAGAGTTTGTCCGAACAAATTGCTAAGCACATCAGTGAACAAATCATTCGCGGTGAGTTGGTCGAAGGTGAGCGCATACAAGAATTACGTATTGCCGCTGAACTGGATGTGAGTCGCGGCTCGGTGCGTGAGGCCTTGTTACTGCTTGAGCGCACACATCTGATTGAAATCTACCCGCGCCGCGGCGCTATAGTCTCTGAAATGTCCGCTCAGCAAGTGCGCGCCTTGTTTGATATCAGTAGTCTGCTGTTGGGGCAAATTGTGCAACGTATTGCGGAGACATGGCGTAGCTATGAAGCGGAAAGTTTACAGCTGTTATTGGATGAGTTGGGGAATCAACTGAAACAGGGCAGTATCGAAAAATTTTATGATTTGATTTTTGAAGGATTGGCACGCCAGCATGAAATGGTGGGCAATGCCTATTTGATGAAGTTTTACCAAGAACTGTTACCCTCGATACGTCGGAGCTATTTTTTAACCTTAAATACTTCGCGTAGAGAGTTACAAGAATCTTATGATTTATTTAAACTGGTGACTGATGCGGTTTTAATCAGAAAATCACAACAAGCTACTTTATTTATGGAAGATTTTTGTCGACACTTACGTAACTTGGTGTTGGAATCTCTGACCCGAATGAAACAAATTGAACTTGCGTGGGCGAGACGCTCACGACGTTAGTCAGGACATTATGCGTTTAAGCAGTTTAAAACTTTCCGGCTTCAAATCTTTTGCCGACAGTACCATATTACACTTTAAAGATAACCGCACCGCAGTCGTTGGGCCGAACGGTTGTGGCAAATCCAATGTGATCGATGCTATTCGCTGGGTCATGGGCGAATCCAGTGCGCGTCAGTTGCGTGGTGGTAGTATGCAGGATGTCATTTTTACCGGTACGGCAAAGCGTAAACCCGTGAGTGTTGCCAGTGTCGAACTTCGTTTTGACAACACTTATGGCAAGTTGGGTGGTAGTTATAATGCCTATACCGAATTGGCGGTCAAACGTCAGGTCAACCGAGATGGCAAGTCTGAATACTTTTTAAATGGCACCAAATGCCGTCGTCGGGATATTACCGATATATTTTTGGGCACAGGTTTAGGGCCACGTTCTTATTCGATTATTGAACAGGGCATGATCAACCGTTTGGTCGATGCAAAACCTGAAGAAATGCGAGTTTTTATTGAGGAAGCCGCAGGGGTTTCTCGTTATCAAGCACGTCGCCGCGAAACTTTATTGCATTTGGATCACACCACGCAAAATTTATCGCGTTTAGAAGATATTGCCTCCGAGTTAAGATCACAGTTAAAAACTTTAAAACGTCAGGCTGAAACCGCGATTCAATACAAAACACTGGAAAGCCAAATTCGCACCATTAAAGTCGAAGTTTTATCTTTTCAGTGTGAACAAAGCAGCCGTTTACAGCAAGAATATACGCTGCACATGAATGATTTGGGTGAGCAGTTCAAACTGGTGCGTTCAGAGTTAACCACTTTAGAGCATGATTTGACGTCAACCAGTGAGCTATTTCAACGCCTGATTCAGCAGTCCACGCCATTACAGAGTGAGTGGCAACAGGCAGAGAAAAAGCTGGCTGAGCTGAAAATGACTTTGGAACAAAAGCAGACACTGTTCCAGCAAAACACGACCGCTTTGGCACAGCTTGAACAGCAGAAGGCGCAAACCAAAGAACGTATGCAGTTGATCGAGTTACAACTGGAAAGTTTGCACGAACAAAATGAGCTTCATACCGAACAGTTACAACAGCAAGAAAGTCAAAACCAACAGCAAAGCCAAGGCTTAACGGATTTAAAAGCACAGCAGCAACAATTGCTTCAACAGTTTGAACAAGTCAAAAGTTTGGTTGAAAAACAGCAGCAACAAAAAACGCAAATGTTGGCGCAAAGTGAACAGTTGGCCAAAAACATTTTACGCTTTGAACAGCAAAAGCAAATTTTAGAGCAGCAAGCAGCGCAAATTCAAAACCAAAGCCAGTTGGATGCGATTGACCAACTGCTAAATGCCAAGCAAGATGCCGAGGCACAGCAGTTACAACGTGAGCAAAGTATCATTGAGGTACAGTTGCAGCTGGATGATTTGCGTATCCAACATCAAGCTGCTCAAACTGAGTTGAATCAGCATAAAGCAGATATACAGGTCTTAAGTGCAGAACAGAAACATCTAAAGCAGTTGTTGGTCAAAGTCAGTGCCTTAAAAAATAGTGATCATCCACAGTTGATGCATGTGCTGCAGCTTAAAGATGCGGCTAAAACCCATGCCGCGCTGGTCGAGAAATTCTTAGCCAAATGGCTTTCTGCGCATTGTTTGGACAACAGCGATGCATTCACCGATGCGGTTGCACGTCAGTTAACGCCTCAGCCGCATGTTGAGCTGATCGAAATTGCAGGTTGCGATAGCCTAGCCAGTTGGATTGAATCGCCACAATCCTCTTTGTGGCAGCAGGTGGGGGTGACCACCAACTTAAAACAAGCCTTGGCTCTCCAAAAGCAATTGAAAGATGGTCAGTCTCTTCTGAGTTTAGACGGTTACCATGTCGGCGTGGACTGGGTGATTGGTTTGGATTATGACGAAGCAAGCCAAGCTGGACAGGGTGCGCTAAGCCATCGGATTCGTTTAGATGAAATTGAGCAGAGTCTTGCTGAAAAAATAGGACTTTTGACTCAGCTTGAAACGAAAACCACAGAACTTCGTACTCAAGTCCAAGCGGTGGATGAGCAGTTAAAAGCGGATCAACAACTGTTGAAAAAAGAAGTTCAAGCGACGCAGCAGATTGATTTGAATATTGCCAAAGTGCAAAGTACCAACCAAGCCTTTGAAGTGCAAAAGCAACAATTGGTCAATCAACTGGCGCAGTTAGACAGTCAGCTTGAAGAAGATGCCATGCAAAAAGATGATCTAGAGATTGATCTGCATGCATTGAATATTAAGCTAGAGCAAAACTTGCCAAATTACAAAACCATGCAGTTCCAAGTGGAGTCTTTGACTGAGCAACTGGATGATAGCCAGCAGCAGGCACAGCAGGTTTGGCAAGCACTTGAAATGGTGCGTCGTCAGGCGGTGCAAACCACACAGCAGATTGAACTGTTAGAAAAAGACAGTACTTTCTTAAAAGCGCAGTATCAGCAAATTTTGTCACAGATGGAGCAGGCCAAAAAGTTTATTGACCCTGTACAACTTGAGCTACCAGCCTTAGAAAGCCAGTTCAGCGAACAAGCACAGATTACTGAAAAGCTGCAAAAAACATGGTCTGAATGGCAAGTTGAGCTGAATGCAGTGCAAGAACGTCAGCAAAGTTTGACCGAACACCGTCATCAACAGCAACAACAAGATGAAAAGTTGAGAACCCTGTTAGAAGAGAAACGGTTGGCGTGGCAAGCGGCAAAGTCAGACTTACAACATTATTCTGAACAGCTCAAAGAAATGAATGTTGAACCTATTTTGGGTTTGAGTATTGAGATCAGCAGCCATCAACAGATTTTGGAAAAAGCGCAGCAGCAGTTTGAGAAATTGGGTGCAGTCAATTTGGCGGCTTCAGAAGAATATGAAGAAGTGTCTAAACGTTTTGAAGAGTTGAGTCATCAAATTCAAGATTTGGAAAATACCGTTGAGCAGTTGCGTGCTGCAATGAAAAGTATTGACCAAGAAACCCGTAAACTGTTCATGAGCACTTTTGATCGGGTTAATGCTGAACTACAAGATCTGTTCCCGAAAGTTTTCAATGGTGGAGAAGCCAGTCTAAGTTTAGAAGATGATTGGCAGTCTGGGGTAAAACTGATGGCTCGTCCGCCAGGCAAACGCAATAGCTCTTTGGCGCTACTTTCAGGCGGAGAAAAAGCCCTGACTGCGTTGGCCTTGGTGTTTGCGATTTTCCGTCTCAACCCATCGCCATTTTGTGTATTGGATGAAGTAGATGCGCCTTTAGATGATGCGAACGTGGGAAGATTTTGTAATCTTGTAAAAGAGCTTTCTGAACAGGTGCAATTCATTTACATTACCCATAATAAACTCGCAATGACGATGGCGACCGACTTGTTAGGTGTTACGATGCCTGAACCGGGAACATCAAAATTAGTGACTGTAAATTTAGAACAGGCAAAAGAATACGGTTTAGTCGCGGAGGCCTAATAAAATGGAATACACAACAATTATTGGTATCGTCATAGCAGTGATCATTATGCTGTTTGGGGTTCGAATGATTTTTCGAAAGCCGGCAGATGCAGCGCCTTCACTTGAGTCCGCATTGCATATCGATGCTGACAGTCAAAAACCGATTATCCCGCGTCATGTACGTGACCAACTGCAAACGGCATCAGTTGAAGAGGTTGAACGTAAAGAGCCGACTTTAAACGAAAGCTCTGTAGAAGAGACACTGCCTGAAAAAGCCGAACCGAAAGCTTTGGATGCAGATACTGTAGACGAGAATACTGATGCTGAACCAAGTTTAGTGTCATCAGCGGACATAGAAAATAAAGCAGTAGACTCAGCCACTCCTGAAAACACTGCAACAGAATCAACGACTGAAAGTACAAGCTCAGCGCTTGTCGATGACCAAGCAAAAGCAGATAAAGCTGAATTTAGTTTAAATGCGAACGTTGAAAAAGCCGAAATTTCAGAGTTTGACGATGAAAGTAGTATTTTAGATGCACATTTGTATGAGCAGAAAATTGTCGATGATGAAAGTGCCTTAGCCACAGCAGAGTCGTTTATTGCCCTGAATGTTTATCCTGAACGTCGTGCATTGTCTGGTGAGAAAACTTTAAAAGTTTTAATGAAGTATGGTTTACGTTTTGGCGAAATGTCGTGTTTCCATCGTTATAACGAAGATGGAACCAAGTTACTGTTCTCTGTTTTGCAAATTACTGATACAGGCATGGATGGTTTTGACTTGGAAAATCTCTCGACCGATCCAATTAAAGGCTTGGCCTTTTTCTTGGCCTTACCACACCGCGATGTCCAAAATGCCTTCGACACCATGGACAGTATTTCACGTTTAATTGCCCGTGAAATCGATGGAACGGTTTATGACCAAAACAACCAAGAGTTCACGCCCCAACTGCGTGAGCATTGGCGCCACTTGGCGATTGATTACCGTGCTGGACAATCAATCGACGCTTAATCTGATTGAAAGCAGCGGTAACGATTTCTATAATAGACAGTAGAAATACAATTTTTAGGGCGGAACAAAGACCGCCCTTTTTTATGGTGAAATTATGACTCAAACTTCGACTGTCGTTGCGCAAATGCGTCAACTGATCCAAATTTTGGCACAGCATAATCATGCTTATTATGTGATGGATCAGCCGACCATTTTAGACAGTGAATATGATCAGCTCTTTCATCAACTGAAAGCTTTAGAAGAACAATACCCTGAGTGTATTCAGCCAGACAGCCCGATCAATAAAGTGGGTGGTAAACCTTTGGCGAAGTTTACGAGCGTGACCCATGTGGTACCGATGCTGTCTTTAGGCAATGTATTTAATCAAGAAGAACTCTTCGCCTTTGCACGCCGTGCAGAAGAACGGTTGCCTAATCAAACGATTCAATATGATGTTGAACTGAAGTTCGATGGTCTTGCCATTTCACTATGGTATGAACAGGGTGTGCTGGTGCGTGGCGTAACCCGTGGTGATCGTGAAACAGGGGAAGACATTACTCAAAATGTCAAAACCATTCGGAACTTGCCGAAGGTGTTGACCACAAATCAGGGCGAAGTACCTAAGCTACTGGAAGTTCGTGGCGAAGTTTTGATGCCTAAAGCAGGTTTTGAAAAGCTCAATGCCGAAAACGAAGCTAAAGGGGAGAAGACTTTTGCCAACCCACGTAATGCCGCAGCTGGCAGTCTACGTCAGTTAGACCCGCATATTGCGGCTTCGCGTCCACTCGCATTTTATGCTTATGGTATTGCGCAGTGTGAACCAAATCATGGTCAAAGCACCATGTCGGAAAGTCTAGAGTGGTTGCAACAGTTTGGTTTTGCAGTCGGTGAGCGTCATTTTGTTTGCGATAGTATCCAAGAAGTTCAAGCGGTTTATGAGCAAATCAATGCGGAACGACCACAATTGAGTGTGGAAATTGACGGCATGGTGGTTAAGGTCAACAGTCTCAAACAACAGCAACAGCTCGGGTTTTTAAGTCGAGAACCGCGTTGGGCAACGGCTTATAAATTCCCTGCGGTGGCTGCGCTCACCACGGTTGAAAATATTGACTGGCAAGTAGGGCGTACAGGTACATTGACCCCTGTAGCGCGGCTGAATCCTGTTGCTGTGGGCGGCGTGACCGTTTCAAATGTTACCTTGCATAATATTGGGGAAATCCACCGACTAGATGTGCGAATTGGCGATACCGTCAGTGTTTATCGTAGTGGTGATGTAGGTGTCACCATGAACTCAAGTGTTTCAAGTAGAACTCAATTAGATTTTCAAATGGCAGTACAAGGGTAGTAGTAATGTTTAACTATAAATTTAACGACAACCAAATCGCCATTATTGAAAAGCTAGGTCTTAATTTAGGTATAGAAGAAGCAGAGAAGTTATTTACATCTGATGATCACAGTTGGGAAGAGTTGGAAACATTACTTAAAGTAGCCAATGCTCTTTACAGATCCGGTTATCCGATTATTGAGGATGAGAAGTATGATGAATATCTTAATTACTTCAAAACTCATGATCCCGACAATCCATACTTATTAAATGTAGAGCCTGAAGTTTTAATCGATAGCAAGACTGTCCGACTTCCAAAGAAAATGCTTTCTACTGATAAAGCATATTCTTTTGAAGAAATTAAAAAATGGACGGAAAGAATTACTAAAGCAGCGTCAGAAATTGATTTTGATCAAAATTTAATTCGTATTAGGGTTACACCGAAACTTGATGGTTATGCTGCTTATGATGACGGCATAACTCTCTATACCCGAGGTGATGGGACAAGAGGTCAAGATATTACTCGTGCATTTGAACGAGGACTCAAAGTAGCAGAAAATGCAGGAAGAGGTTTAGGCCCGGGCGAAATCGTAATCAAGAAAAGTTACTTCGATGAAGTGTTGAGTGAAAAGTTTGAAAACTCACGAAATATCCAAGCAGCAATTATTGCTGAAAAGAAAGTTGATGAAGATGTTCAAAAGGCAATTGATGAAGGTGCCTGTGTCTTCTACCCTTTTTCACTATTAGAGAACTGGACAGGAAGTATTGAAGAGTTGTTGTCAAACTTTGAGAGTATTCTTGAAGATATATGGAACTCAGTTGATTTTGATGTTGATGGTTTAATCTTAGAATCAACAAATGAGCCGATTAAAGAGCATATGGGTTCTACGAGAAAATTTCATAGATGGCAAATTGCTTTTAAAGTGAATGATGCAACGGCTGAAGTCGAAGTATTGGAAGTTGTTCCACAGACTTCAAGGACTGGTCGAGTTTCACCGGTAGCTGTATTGGTTCCGACAAAACTTAGTGGGGCTACTTTAAGTAGAGCAACCGTTCACCACTATAGTATGGTGAAGACCAAAGGGGTTGGTCCTGGAGCAATCATTAAGCTAGTCAGAAGTGGCTTAGTTATTCCAAAAATTGAAGAAGTTATCAAACCAGCAGAGCCAGAATTACCTAAAAATTGTCCTAGTTGTGGAGCTCACCTTATTTGGGAGGGCGATCATTTAATGTGCCCGAATAAGTCAGACTGCCCTGCCCAAACAGAGAATACACTGATTCATTTTTTTAAAACATTGGGTAATGTCGATGGCTTTGGGCCAAAGGTGATTGAAAAAATAGCTAATCAAGGTATTAAGCATATCCACGAAATCTATCAGATTCCTAAGGATCAATTTGTAGAGTTTGGATTTGGGGATAAAACGTCACAGAATCTTATAGATCAACTTCAAGTAAGTAGAGAGATTGAAATAGAGGATTGGAGGTTTCTTGCTGCATTTGGTGTTACCCGATTAGCTGGTGGAAACTGTGAGAAACTACTTCAGCATTATGACGTAGTTCAGGTTTTCGAAATATCAGTCGAGGATATGGTTAAAATAGATGGATTTGCACAACTAAGCGCTGAAGCTATTGTCGAAGGTCTAGCAAACGTTAGAGAAGAGTTTTTTAAAGTATATAGTCTCGGTTTCAACTTAAGTGTTACCCCCAAGGAATCTGATAGAGAAAGTTCA
Organism: Acinetobacter johnsonii; assembly: GCF_048551975.1. Lineage (GTDB taxonomy): Bacteria > Pseudomonadota > Gammaproteobacteria > Pseudomonadales > Moraxellaceae > Acinetobacter > Acinetobacter johnsonii_A. The sequence continues at coordinate 84,041 of NZ_JBIMCF010000001.1, forward strand.
GATTCGCCTATAGCTGGAGCGGTCGTTGTATTTACTGGCTCGATGCAACAAGGTTCCCGTGACGATATGGAAAAGAATGCAAAAGCACTTGGAGCAAAAGTGGCTAAATCAGTTACTGGTAAAACTACCTTTCTGGTAACTGGCGACAAGGTTGGTGAAACTAAGATTAAAGCAGCTCGTGATAAAGGCGTTAAGGTATTAACTGAACAGGAATACCTTAACTTAATTGGTTAACTTTAAATATTTAGTTGTACTAGCTCATGCCTAAGCTGACAGCTACCCAGCTTTTCTGGTGCCAGCGTCAGATTAGGTTTGATCTAATACAGTTACTAGACACTTGGTTTAGCCAAACATCTAGTCATGATGTCGATATAAAAATATTTGTATCTAAATAATTTTCTTAGCCAATAATTCTTATATCAATTAGACACTTTAGAATGCTTTTTTGAAAACCAAAGTGTTACTTAACTTTGAATGATTTTAGGCAGTATTGTGGACTGCCGATTTCTACAAATTCTTTTAATAATCGTGTTTAAATACTTATCGGACATGATTTACTTAGTCAACAATTACACTTTCCACCATCAATGCCATTCTTAGTTAACTATTACATTCAGAGTTTTAGGCAAATAAACGAGAGGAATAGAACAGGATAAATTTGGATAATTTTTTATACTAAGTCATTCGAGTACGTTACTAACCATTAATAGTATTTTAGAAAAACTTAATATAAATATACTAGAGACCTTATTAATAAGGTAAGTAATATACCTATTCAAAAGTGACCTATAGTTGTTGACGGCTTTGTTGCACAAAGATTTCATAACTATATGATTTTAAAAGTTTTGATTATTTTTTGATCCAAAATTAAATTTATTTAAATCAGATGCTTACATATTTATGCAACAAAGCCGTTGTTGACCACTACAACAGTCAACAGTCTATTCTTGATCTAGTTCTCAAAAAACTATAATGTGTAGCCACTGGGGTTTTTTAATTAGGAATAAGATGTCTTTATTACAAGAAATTCAAAATGATGTGACAAATTCAAATGTTAGTATTTCTAATTTATTACGTAAATGTAAAATTTTAGCCTATAAGTTAGGAAATGAAGATTTTAAAGCTTGGGTTGAATATGAACTAAATGGTTATCCTAAAGATCAGCAATTTTTGCCCAATTATAGAATACTAAAAAATGTTTACTCAAAAGGTCACTTTTCAGGTTCTTTTGGAAGAGCGTTAAGAGATGCAGACGTACCTACTTTTAATTTACCAAAAGAGTTACAAGAAATTTTAACAACAGCTAATTTTTTCAGTCCAGTTGCTACATTAGAAAATTTAACTACTACTACTGCCAGTACATTATCACAAGAATGGGGAGCAACAATTTTAGCTCAATTTGGGAATAACATGTATGAAGGTTATGTTTGTATGCAAGCATGGAAAGTAATCCCAACATCATTTGTTATAGGTATAGTAGATACAATAAAAACTAAAATATTAAATTTTGTATTGGAAATAGAAATGATTGATAAAGATGCTGGTGATGTTGCTATAAATTCAAACCCTATTCCTCAAGAGAAAATAAATCAAATTTTCAATATCAACATCACTGGTAATGTTCAAAATTTAGCATCAGGTAATAATAAAAGTACAATTGATCAAAAAGTTTTTAGTGATGATATTTCTCAAATATTGTGATGTTAACTGAATTAGTAGGAGAATGAAGTTATACAACTTCATAGCTAGGTAATATGAAAGCAATTATCGCATTACAAAAATTAGTTTTAGATCCTTCATCTCAAATCAGCGATATATTAAGACATGCATATCTAATTTCTTGTAAATTGAATTTGGATGATTTAAAAAGATGGTGTGAATTAGAGTTAAATGGCTATCAGTCTATCGATGATTCTAATATTCCTGAATATAGATATATCTTTGGTTCTTTATGTTTAAAAAATTCATTATCTGGACAAACTGCTATTTTTAATGCTGAGGCAATATTTTCTGGTCAAATTATAAAGGATGGAATTTCTTTTTTTGAAGGTGCACTTAAAACTAAATCCGATAGCGTCACTCTTGAGGTAAAAAGTGATATAGATAAAATTCTTAGAGAAAACAACCCACAGTATCAAGAGAGTCATTTTATATTTCAAATTCGAACGAGTAAAATTCCTTTTCAGAAAGCATTAGATACCATTAAATTTAAAATTCTTGAATTATCTTATAACCTTGAAAAAGAAGGAATTTTGGGAGATGATTGGGAGTTTACAGAAACTGAGAAGGAACATGTCTTAAATGTTACTTATAATATTGGGACTGTAGAAAATATGGCAAATCATAATTTAGATTCATTCATTGATAGAAATTAAATATTGAATTCTGAGTTATTCAATGAAGTTATGCTACTTCAGAATAACCTAACACTTGAGTAAAAAATGACTGATTCTTCTTCCGTTATTAAGCTTCAACAATTAGCTTTAGATCCAAATATTCCTATTGGAGAACTTCTAAGCAACGCATACGTAATTGCTTTAAAGCTAGACATTAATGATTTTTCAGCTTGGTGCCAAAAAGAACTTCATGGGTACCAAGAAGGTGATCAGATTCCTGCTTATAGGATTTTTCGAGGTAATATGTATGCCTCTGATTCTTCAGGGTATAAACCTGTTGTTTTGTCAGGTGAAAATGCAGAATATTATGAAATGAAAATTATTCGTGATGCAATTACCAATCTGCAAAGCCTTAAGTCAACTAATGAAAATCAAATTCTTTTAAAATTAGACCCTGAATTTGAAAAATTTTTTATAGAAAAATTTGCCCAAGATGATAGACAACGATTTAGTCGTTTAGGTCTTACAAGCAATCCATATTATGATTTAGTTGCACCAACTTACATGCCTGTTCTAGCTATTAGTAAAGCTCAAATTGAACATGTTTTTGTAATAATACGAAATACTATCTTAAATTGGTCTTTATCTTTAGAAAAGCAAGGTATTTTAGGTGACGGTTTAATCTTTACTAAACAGGAAAAGCAAATGACACAGCATGTTAATTATAATATTGGTAATGTCGGAAATATGGCTAACCATAATGACAACTCAACAATCAATCAAACATCAACTAATACTGTACAAGTAATAAAAGGCGATTTTGATTCTTTAGCAAGCAAGCTAAAAGATTATGGTGTTGAAGAAACGGATATTCAAGATTTAAGAAATGTTATTGATGTTACACCAACACCAACATCTTCTGATGAACTAGGGGAAGGAGTTACTAATTGGCTTGGTAAGATGTCTTTGAAAGCATTAAAAGGTTCTTTGAAAGTTGGAAAAGATGTTGCGATGGGAGTGCTAGTTGATGCTATCACTACTTATTATTGTGGTTAATTAAAAGTCCAAGTTACACTTGACGGCAAGATACTTTACTATCAAAACGGCTTTGTTGCATAAAGCTTTTAAAGATAGAGTTCTCTTAAGCAACTCAAATTTAAGTGACAACTTGAGTGTGACGTCGGCCTAATCTGGAGAGAATGGGCTTGGATACAGGAAGTATCATTTTGAAATTAAAGGATAATTATAGAGCATTACGTATAACATGCATTATGATCATTTTAGAAAATCTTAATTTATGAAAGAGAACTATCATTTTATGTGAATTTATTTAGATTCTTCCATAAGATATATCAAATTGAAGATTTTTGATCCGTCTGATATAAATAACGTTCTATAATATTAGGACTTTTAAATGGGCTTACCAAGAGCATTTGTAGGTTTTAGCAGTAGTGATATCCGTTCTTATCATTTAATGAAAGCATGGAAAGCTAATACTCGATTCGATTTCAACTTCTCAGATTGCCAATTACATACTGCAATTAATTCCACTAATGAAGCTTATATAAAAAGATTATGCCGTGAAAGAATAAGTATGGCAGGAACTTTTATATCTTTAATTGGAAAAGATACTAGATTTAAGAAAACATATGTAGAGTGGGAGATCGAAGTAGCTCTAGAAAAAAATTGTAGAATTATTGCTGTCAATCTCGATCGAAATCATCATGATGGAAGACGTATTAACAATTTATTAACTCCCGAGCCTTTAAAAAATGTAGGTGCTATCTTTATTCCATTCTCACCAGATATCATTGCCTTTGCCTTAGAAGATCATACGAGAAAACCCAATGATAATTATCATTATTTATCTCATGTTTATGAAAGATTAGGCTATACAAAAATTTTAGGTCTTGAATGATGAGTAGAGTTTTTAAATTTCCTACATTGTTTTATCAGGCTGATAATTTATCGAACTCTTCTCAGAAAAATTATCTTTTAAATATTTTATTAACTTTTATTCTGAGCTTAGTAAGTGCTGTATTAGGATTTTTGGGATTAACTAGCTCTAATTTTGCCTTTGTTAGTGCGGCTTTAATATTTTTTTCAATACTTGCTACAATTTACTTAGTTCTATCTAAAAAAGACCAAACTTGGTATAGATCTAGGGCACTCGCAGAATCAGTGAAATCTATATCTTTTAAATATGCTACTGGTGCTGAACCATTTTCTTTACAACTAGAAGGTAAAGTTGTGGATGACAATATTATAGATAAATTAAATGCTTTATTAAAAGAACATCAACAATTATCAGAAGACTTTTGTCATATAGGGTCAGATATAAATTATATAACAAGTGAAATGAAAAATATTCGGAATCAAAACTTTGAGGAAAGAAAAGATTTTTATCTTAAAAATAGAATTCAAGATCAACTAGATTTTTATAATACAAATGCAGAAAATAATCGAAGGAAATCAAAATTTTGGTTTTCTATAATGATTCTATTTCAAATTTTAGCAATGATATTTGCCATCCTAAGGGCCAAATATCCAGAAATAAATATTTGGCCTGCAGATGTATTTTTATTAGCTAGTTCATTTGTATTTACATGGTTAGTTACTAAAAAACATAGAGAATTATCCGCTAGCTATAGACTCACTGCATTTGAGATTTCTAAAATTAAAGAGAAGTTTTTAAATATTTTAGATGATAAAGAATTTGAGATATTTGTAGCAGATAGTGAAAATGCATTTTCTCGAGAGCATACGCAATGGTTAGCTAGACAGGATAGTTTATAATATGGCGAACCAAATAGATAAAAACTTAAATAAGGTTTTTATTAGCTATGCTAGTGAAGACTATAATAGTGCAAAAAAGATTTACGACTTTCTAAGCTGCACAAATTATGAACCATGGCTGGATAAAGAAAAAATATTGCCAGGACAGGATTGGGATTTAGAAATAAATGATAATCTTTCGGCTGCGGACTTTATTATTATTTTAATATCAAATACTTCATTAAGAAAACGAGGTTATATTCAAAAAGAGTATAAAGTTGCAAGAAGCTTAATGGAATATAAATTAAATAATGATATCTATATTGTTCCCGTTACATTAGAAGACAAACTCACGGATTTAAATTTTAAACATATACAGCATATTTTTATTGATGATGTGTATTTTGAAAAAAAAATTCTTGATAGCTTAAATTTACAACGTAGAAAATATTTCCAAGAAAATCATCAAATTAATTCAATAAATGATACTTACATCAATCAAGAAAATAGATATAAATTTAACATACATGATTTTAAAATTGATTTCTTGTGTGAGTTTCCTGAATTTATTGATAATCATTTCTTTGATGCAAATGAAATAAATAATGTAATTCAAGGAAAAATTGTAGAAGAGATATTCGAGTACAGAAATTTCGTATTAGAAGATCCTGAGTACTTTGAATCAGAGGTAATGAAAAGTTTTAGTTTTGATTTGCATATTATTGGAAATATAAGTTTTATATCAAATAACATTATAAGTATATGTATTTCAATAAATTCTTACTTTGGTGGAGTACACCCTAATACATATATAAAATCCATTAATTTCCAAACATCCCCCTTAAGAACTTTGAAATTTAATAATTTATTTAAAGATCACCGAAGTTGGGAAGAAACGTTAATTCTATTAAAAAAATATAATACTTTTGAAAATTTAACAAATTATTTTGAGTATATAAATGAAGAAAATATTATTTTTCTCATTACAGAAGATTTTCTATTAATAGAATTAGCAAACTTCGTACCTAGAGTAATTCTAGCAGAAGCAAGAATTGAAATTCCCTTCAAGGAAATAGATTTACAAATTAAATAATAAATATAAATCTTTTCTATATTTTTATTTAGCATAAAATCTGATCTGCGAAATCCACGTGTTAGAACTCTTTGAATGGTCCAAGTTAGATAATACACTCTGTTCATTTGTTTATGAAATTTGGTGTCCAATAAAAAATACGCAACACAGCATGGAGTAAAGTCGTAAGCGTCCGCTGAGCCCCACTTTTTCTAACTCATTAATACCGCGATAGTGTCCACTAAAATTTAAGTGGACACCTATTTATGGATTTAAAGACAGTTATAGACAGCACACCAACGCTAAAAAAGCCCCGTCGAACCTTCACGGCTGAATTTAAACATCAACTTATTCAGTAATGCCAGCAGCCAGATACATCAGTGGCCAAGGTCGCAATGCAACATCAGATCAATGCCAATCTATTGCATAAATGGATTCGTCAATCCAGATCAATACCCCCTGCATTAACAACCCCATCTAGTCCACAGACTGACTTTCTTCCGGTCATGCTTCACTCGACTCCAGTCAAACAAGAAGCACCTCCGCCACCTGTGCCGGAGAAGAATGCTGTCGCTCAACTCCGGCGTATCGGCGAAGATGTCAGTGAAAAACTGCATTTCAGACCGGCACAGTTCTATAAGGAACAGCATGTGCGTGGCAAATGGGTCTGTGATCAGTGTGACACACTGACTCAGCAAGCGATGCCCGCCTATGTAATTGATAAAGGCATGGCTTCACCTGAACTGCTCAGCCATGTGCTGGTATCGAAGTATGCCGATCATTTACCGCTGTACCGTCAACGTCAAATCTTTATACGCGCAGGTGTTGATCTGTCCAGATCAACGTTATCTGACTGGATAGGTCGCTGCGGTGTGGAACTGGAACCTCTGGCCAATGCCTTAAAACAGGTGGTGTTGCAACAGCGGGTAATCCATGCCGATGAAACGCCGGTCACCATCATGCGGATGGGTGAGAATGATAAAAAACCGAAGAAAGGTTATGTCTGGGCCTATGCCACCACACAGTACAATCCAGTTCAGGCTGTGATCTATGACTTTCAGGATAGTCGTTCAGGTCAGCATGCTGAAGAGTTCCTGAAAGGCTGGCAGGGCTATCTGGTCTGTGATGATTACAGTGGTTATAAAGCACGTTTTAAATCAGGCCAGGTCATTGAGGTGGGCTGCATGGCCCATGCACGTCGTAAATTCCATGAACTGCATGTAACTGGGAAAAGTCAGGTTGCTGAACAGGCCTTAGTGCTGATTCAGAAACTGTATGCGATAGAAGCCGAACTCAGGAAAAAGACCGATAGTACAGCAGAACAGCGCTGCGAATACCGACAACAGCATAGTCAACCGGTGATGCAACAACTATATGAATGGCTCAACCAACATCATCTGACGGTGCCATCGAGTTCTCCCACCGCCAAGGCCATCAATTACACTCTGAAGCGTTGGCCAGCTTTAAGCCGCTATCTGGATGATGGCAATCTACCAATTTGCAACAATTGGGTCGAGAATCAGATGCGTCCCTGGGCGTTGGGACGTAAGAACTGGCTGTTTGCTGGCTCACTGCGCAGTGGTCAGCGAGCGGCGAATATCATGACGTTAATCCAGTCAGCAAAGCTGAATGGCCTGGATCCGTATGCCTATTTAAGTGATGTGCTGAAAAGGTTACCGACACATAAAGTGACCCAAATAGAAGAATTACTGCCACACCAGTGGCAACCCGACCAAAATTAAAAAATAGGCATGGGGTTCAGCGGACGCTTACGTAAAGTCCAACTTCTGTATAAGAAGAATACAATGTATATATCATCAATAGTAGTCCACTAATTCCATTTAAGAGTAGTCCACTAGTTCCGCTTAAAAGTAGCCAATTAGATACACTCAAAAAATTGTATCCTAAGATTTAACATTTTGGGTGGTGTTTCAAAAAGTATGCTGGCGTTAAACAAATCCGTTATTAAGGTAAAAGAAAGTCAAATCAAAGGCTTTAAAATGATTTTCGAGCTTTTTAGAAAAGTTGCAACTTCTCCTAAATCCACGCCTAATTCGATGACGAATTCTACAATTGTTACCTTCAATACCGACGGTAAAAAACTTACCGATCACTTGCTTGCAACATTGAAATGCTGTGATAAAACTATCCCAGTGATCACTCGCAATTCGAGCATATTGAACCCCAAGCTTTTTAAGTCTAGCTTTAAGACGTTGAACCGTTGCTAAATCCCGCTTACCCCAAACATAAGCAATAATTTCTTCAGATTCTCGATGGTAGGCATAAATAAGCCATTGTTTATTTTGCTTATTCCCTACAAAAGTCCAAAGTTCATCGACTTCAAGACATTCGTAGTGGCTTTGTTTAGGCTGAATCTGATAGATCGATTCACTTAAGGTTCGTAATACCTTGCCAATGCTGATACGCTCGACTTCAGCAATATCTCTTACACCGCTTCCTCTGACCATTAAATGTAATATCTTGCCGGTAATACCTGAGTTACACCCTTGATAGCTTAATGCATGATCACCAATAAACTGACGTTTGCAATCTTTGCACTGATGGTTTTGTTTCCCATCTACTTTGATGCCATTTCTCTTTATATTGTTACTTAGACAGGTAGGACATTTGATTTGTAGCGTTATTTTCATACCTCTATTTTATCAAAAGCCATATTGTTTTTTTCAGCATACTTTTTGAAACACCGCCACATTTTGAACTAAGCTAGTACATATTCCTATACAAACGGACACTAAGTATCACGAGTATGAACAATGATTCCTATTTAACTTGCTAAAAACATATCTTAGATTTCAGAACTAACAACTCAATACTTCAAATCCCAAACTTTCTAATTCTATTTTTTCCTTAGGTTTTAAATTTTTAACGCACCACACTAAAATGTACTTTGGTCTTGATGATGCAACATAAGCAAATCTTGCTGCTTCAGATGTTTTATCTTTTATCCAATGAGACCAATGTGTGCCTGTTCCACTCCGTGTAGGATTTGAAATCAGCATGGTAGCTTCATGTGTTTCACCTTTAACACCATGGATAGTTGATTTTCTGAGTTTGATATCCAATGCATGATTTTTGCGATGATAGTTAGAGATGCAATTACTTGCTTTACGACTTGGAGATTGAATTTTAAGGTTAGATTTTTTTAATGCTTCATAAATTTCAGTAAGAACAAATTCTTGCTCATGTAAATTGATGATTACAGCATTAAGTTTTTTGCACCAATCTGTCCATGAACTAGTTTCTAATTTTAGACCATTACTTAATAAGTACTGAATAGAATTATAGAGAAATAATCGCCATTCTAATTCAGATTCAATAATTTGAGGACAATTGTAGTCGTTTGATTTAGTTTCTAACTTAACCTTATTTTTAATATACTCTGAAAAATCAATAAGTGACTGATTGATTGAAATATAACTTGTTTTATCAAAATTTAAAATTGAGCTTAGTAAAAACTCAGCTGGCTTCTCTGGTCTGCTATCTACAACAGATAGTTGGTTTAAAGTCTGATGACCTCTAGCTACTAAAACTCGATTGCTATACTGTTTGGTTAGTTCATTAAATTGAGAAATCACTTCACTAGGTGAATCTTGATACTGAAGTACAAAGCATGATTGTTTGGTTGATGTGAAATCTGCTTCGATTGAACCTGATTTCATAATATTAGTAGCAATATTGACAATTTTCTGACAGCTTCTAAAGTTTTTAGTTAATTGAATTTCTCGAAAGCCATTGTCAGTTATAAAGTTAATAATGTCATTAGGATCAACATCTCTAAATTCATATATAGCTTGATTTAGATCTCCAACAAAATGTAATTTTGTTCCGTTCAACATCATTGCTTTTAAGATAATTAATTGCTCAAAAGATAAATCTTGGCATTCATCTACAATGATGAGTTGAAATCTTGTTGCTAATTTTTTTGCATAATCCTGTGTAATGGTACGAGTAGTGAGAGCTGATTCTGCAAGGTATTCGATGTCTTTATGAGTCAAAAAACCTGCATCCCTGCATTTTTTTTTCGCACGATAAATGTCATCTTTGCGCCATTGTTCCAAAACCATAGCATTAAGGGCACGGTTTGCATCTTGATTTGGTAAATGAAATTTAAAGCGTCCTGTTCTGTTATCAATTTCTACCTGATGCCCCGAAATTTTTTGATAACCGTGGGGATACTCTGTTAAATAAAATAACTGTGAATTGTAATTCACTACTTTAAATGAATAATCCCCATTATCTCCTTCATATTTAGAAATATCTTTAGCAAGTGGATTAACAATATTCTTGAGGATAAAGCTATCAAATGTACCTATAAAATGGGGATAGGTTGATTGTCCTTTTATTTTCTCTTTAATTCTATGTTCAATTTCTTTAGCAGCGCTTTTAGTAAAAGATAGAACAGCTATCCCACTAGGAAAATTTGCCCAACTCTCAATTTCATTTGCTACTCGTTGAGCAATGGTTTCAGTTTTTCCACTACCAGGACATGCATTTAAAAAAACATTCTCTGTAATTTTTGTACGTTTAATATAATCGAATTGTTCATCTGTATATTTCATCTAACTATGCCTCAATAGAAAATTTGTCTAATGAACAAGCCCAAAGAATCGCATCTTCGAGATATTGAGGTACTTTTAGCTCAACCATTCCTAAAGAAATTTTATCTGCTAAAATCTGCGCAAAATAACCTTTTCCTACATTATCTTCATCCACCCTTTTTAGTATTTCAGAAGCATAATCTGCTTTTTGTTCAGGTGTAATTGTTGAAAAATCATCTTCGTATATTTTTTTGAAACCTTTTTTAATATCACCATTAGTAGGCCAGAGTTGATAAAGAATTTTTGCCATTTCTATTGCATTAGTGCCCTCCATTGCTAAATCATATTCTAGCGTTTTAAATCCAGCAACAAACAGTCGAGCATGTTCAGAACTATTAATACTTTTCACTAATTTGAGAGCATGATTTTTCCCCTCTAATTTATTTTTTTCATGAGGTGGCTTATGATAATATTTTACTTGTTTTTTTACATCTTCACCTGTCTTTGAATCATTGACTGTTTCTTCTTTATAATAATGTTGCTCAGGATCTAAATCTGTAATTCCCGCACAACGGATAGGAATATTCAAGCCTACTTGATCTTCTTGAACATCCGGCACACCTGTAATATTGCAATAAAGGCGCATAAAATGATTAAAATATATGCCATTAAGATTAATTACTGAAACCCCATAGTCTTCTATATTATTAATCTCTTTACCTTTTAGTACTGTCCTAGCTAGCTCTGGAATGATCATTTGTTCAGCTATACCTTCAACTAGGATCACTCCACTCGCAAAAAGTAAGTTGGATTTTGTGATATCCAACCAGCGATTAAGGAAACTCAAGTTATTATCAGCTAAACCACATTCAGCTAAAGGTGTTGCAATAGGTTTATCATGCTTAGTTAAATGTATAATCTTATCTAAATGCACACTTGAGGCTAAAACTGTAGAGTGAGTCGTAACAATAACTTGTACTTTATGTTCATTTGCTACTTTTTCAAGATGATCTAATAAACGAACCTGTAATTGGGGATGTAAATGCGCTTCAGGCTCTTCAATAAGTAAAAGCCTATATAATGATTCTTCTTTAGTTAAAGTTAACTCTGCAAGAATAGAAGCGATATACAATAAATTGTTATAGCCAAGACTATTCTGGCATAAGTCTCTGAACTGATCTGCTTCAGCAGTTGTTATTTTGGGAAAGAAGATTAATCTTAAATTTTCAACAATTTTAGAAAATTCATTTTCTACAAATTGTATATGTGTTGATTGACTAAAATTCTGTCCGATAGCTTCTAGTAAGTGATCTGCAATCAATTTATTTGCTTTTTTAATACTAGAGTCTGGATCATCGATAAGAGATTGATTAAATTCTTTAAACTTCTTTTCTAATGGATGTTGCTCTTCAGTTTTTTTACATTTCTTAATCTGATCTGCTTCAATAAACTTTAATAGTTTTGATAAACGAGATTGTCGTCCATTTACTAGTTTTGATTCCGCATCACGTAAGGGGGGTAAATAAATGCAATGAATTTTGTCAAATAGTTCAACATCAAATTGTGAAGATTTAGAGTTTCCGCCCCAAAAACTTTTTTTAAAGCGCCCACGTAACTCCTTATTTAAAACTTCTAAATTTAAAATCACGTTATTTTTAGCATCACTCCACTGTAGAAATGCTATAGGTTCAGCATTAACTAAATCATCAAATTCGACTTTTATTTTGAATGAGTTGGAAGCTATCGACTTTTCTTTAAAAGGTTTATTAAAGTCATCTGAAGAAATGCTATATGATCCTGACTCAGTATCGATAAATAGCTGACGAAAGGAGTTAATAATACTTGTTTTACCAGCCCCATTTTCTCCAACAATTACATTTAATCCTTTTCCAAAGTTGATTTCAAAATGCTCTGAAAAACAACGATACCCCTCAATTGATAATTTTTTAATATGCACAGCTAATACCTATTTAATTATTTAAAACTTAAGCCACCGCTTCATTAAATGCTTCAACAACCCCAAATATATTGTCAGCATCCGCATCACCAAACACACCATCTATCCCTTCATAGTGAATCTGATTAAAAGGTGGTTCATAAAGTTGTGCCGCATCCAGTACACCGTTTTTAGTCAAATGCTCAATTAACATTTCCACAAAACGAATCTGTTTTTCGTTATAGCTTGAACCTTGTAAATACTTAGAAAAAGCTTCCTGAACCGCCTGACGCTCTAATCCCACCAGAGAACGAATGAAGAGAGGTAAGGATTTCTCTGTCCCAAAACATTCTTCAAATCTTTCTTTGCTTTCAACTTCTTGCGCTTCAAAAACAAAGCGTTCTAACTCACTTAGATCGGTCGGTGTCAGTGCTAAACCACGCTTTAACTTTGCGATGGTAATATGGTTTTCATTCGCTTTGATGAAACTTTCTACTCGCTTACGGTACTGGGCTAGATTTACGCCACTTGAAACGACTGGTATATCGACTGCTTGCATCTGTCCAATTTCATCATCGAGCATAGAATACACAATGGTCGAGGTCGATTTTTCAATCAGTTTCACCAAGCCGCGAATACGTTTTCGCATCGCCTCTAACATTGGCAAGGTGATGCCTTTCCAATATTCAACGGTTTGAATGTCTTGAATCAGCGCAATCTGTTCTGCAACCACAGGAATGTTTTCTTTGCTCTCCAATTTAGAAGCAATTTCAATCACTTTATTGGCATAGCTTTGAGTTGCTGTATTGTTCTTTTCCAATACTGCCAACTCAAGGTTGTAGCAAAGCATATCAAACAATTTAGCTTCTAAAGTTTCAGGCTCAAGCTGATTCGGGAGTTTCGAAATGTGTTCTCGTAATGTACCGATGGCAAGATCATCTAAGTTGTTCCAAGCATCATCATTTTTGAAATGTTCAACATGCTCAAGTTCAGATTTCACAATGAAATTCTCATTGTTCATGGACTTCACTTCAGTCTGTAAACTCTGACGCATATCTTGCTGTACAGCTTTTAATTCTTCGGTGACATCGTCCTTCGCATTCAGTAAACTCAGGATATTTAAACGTGCTTTAAATAGACGTTGTCCTAATGGTTCTGTGGTCGCAACAGGCGCACCATCAGGGTTTTCATTGAAGTATTCAAAGTTAGAACAATAGTCGAAAATAAAGAATTCTTTTTTATCTTTTTCAGGGCTAAACAGTTCTTTGCAGAGGCGTGTACCACGCCCAATCATCTGCATAAATTTCACTTTAGAGCGCACAGCTTTAAAGAATACTAAGTTGACCACTTCAGGTACATCGATGCCTGTATCGAGCATATCCACTGAAATCGCAATTTGCGGTTCAGGTAAATCTTTCTTGCTAAAGTCATCAATTAAGCTTTGTGGATACTTAGTGGCATGGGTAATGACACGGGCAAACTTACCATCATATTGCGGATAGTTTTCATTGAAGCGATCAGCAATAAACTGGGCATGTTTTTGATTGACGGCAAAGATAATGGTTTTACCAAGACGATCACCGCCTTCGGTTTTAATACCATTTTCCATCAAGTGCTTGAGCATTAAATCAATCGTGCCTGTATTAAACAGCTCTTTATTAATCTTGGATGCTGAGACTTCTTCAGGTGCATCTTCATCGCCCCAATTTAGACTATCCCAATGTTGTTTTTCTTCTTCAGAGAGTTCGTCATATTTCACACCTTCACGCATGAATTTAAGTGGGACAGAATAAGCTTTGGGTGGCACGAGATAACCATCGGCAATGGCTTGATCAAGGTCGTAGTAATCGGTTGGGACACCGCTTTCTAAGCCAAACAGTGCGTATGTATCACGATCTACTTCATCTCGTGGCGTTGCGGTTAAACCGACAAGCAAGCTATCGAAGTATTTAAAGATTTCACCAAATTTTTGGTAAACGCTACGGTGGGCTTCATCAATAATAATCAGGTCAAACATGCCTGTACCGAATTGTCGAGTACCATCGGCATTTTTTTCGTCAATCAAGCCGATCATGGTTTGATAGGTCGAGAAATACACTCGACCCACTTGGTTCTTATCTTCAAGTAAATTGACGAATGAGGCATCTTTTAAATTGGCTTTAAAAGCATTGTGTGCTTGATTGACCAATGAAGTGCGGTCTGCAAGAAATAAGGCTTTTTGCACTACATTGGCTTTCATCAGCACATCGACCAGTGCAATGGCAGTACGTGTTTTACCTGTACCTGTTGCCATGATGAGCAAGCCAGCCCGTTCTTTACGTTGATAAGCTGCAAGCATGGCTTTAATGGCACGAGTTTGGTAGTAACGCTCGACAATGTCCGCATTGATCGGGAAGCTACTTAAATCAGGGTTATTTTTGCGTCTTTCGATCAGACGTTTGAGTTCTGCCTGCGTATAAAAGCCATGAACTAAGCGTGGTGGGCCACCTTGCACATCATTCCAGATTCGGGTTTTGTAACCATTGGTATAGAAAATGACAGGGCGTTGTCCTGTTTGTTGTTCTAGGCAGTCTGCATAGAGCTTGGCTTGTTGTTGTCCAATATCAGGGTCGGTTGATGTGCGTTTTGCTTCAACCACAGCCAAAGGCAAACCATTAGCATCATACAGCACATAATCCACTGCACCTTTACCCGATGGACTCGGCATACCTGTTACAGCAACTTCCTCTCGAACCGATGTACCTATTTCCCAGCCTGCTTCTTCAAGCATGAGGTCAATTTTAAGTTTTCGAGTTTCGTCTTCTTTATAGTCGGTAGGGTCTTCGATTTTGCTGTTGGCAATTTTGGCTTGTTCAACGTCTGCACGTTTTTGTGCAAGTTCAGCATCTATATTTGCAAGTAATTTTTCACGCTCTTCTAAACTTGCGGAAAGTTCAAATAGTTTTTGTTCACGTTCCCGTAAAGCTTTATGTTGTTCAGCAAACTGTTTTTCTTTGGCTTCTGTTTCTTTTTGCAGTTGTTCTTTGTTGGCGGTGATTTGCTGAGTATTGTCAGCATTTGGTATTAGTTTTGGGTTAAATAAAATCGATTGAGAGCGGTCTTTTGACGGTGAACCATAGTTACGCTCAAACCACACATACATCAGGAATAAATGGCTGATGTGTTTTACAGTTTCTTCAGTGGTGAGTTGTTTGAACTTTTTCCCATGTACGGCACTGTTGCCGACCATGCGGATATTGTCCATTTTATCCCAAATATAGGGCGGAATCAGGTCTTTAAATTTGAGATCGTTGAGTAAGTTATGCAGTGATGCATCATAAGGTTGGGTGAGTTTTTTGTCGTATTGATAGAGCCATAGAACAAGGTTTTCGAGTGATGAACGTGCCGCAGCAAGGGCAAACTGAGGGGAAATATACACGAGCTTTTCAGCTTCTTTAGCAGTGGCTGCCAAGCTTTTAAACTCAGGCTCTAAAAACGAGAAGTTGCTCATGTATATATACCCTCATATTTTCAATTAAATCTTATAAAGTGCCGTTAAATACTTGGTTTTGTAGTGATGAAAATAGGCTTTCAAATAACTTACTAGAATTTTCAAGTGTTGTCTTTAATACTTCAATTTCATTGACTTTTTGTTGAAAATCTTCTTGCAATGAAAGAGGTGGGATTGGTATTTGCATTGCTTTCATTTTAACACCAGTTAAATGTGCAATCGTTGCCACTGTAATATGATCGTCAAACCCACCATTTTTTGAATAGAACCAAAATAACCAAACAAAATATTCAGGTAGTATTTGTGTCATATCTAGGCGAACTCGATGCAACGCTTTTTGAAAAAAACAATTTTCTAAGTCATTTTTCCAAATTGCAGCACGCCCAGGTTCACCACCTTCACAAACAAGAACATCTCCGAATTTCAATTCACAGTTTTTCCGATCTTTTTCATTAAACTCCATTTCGAATACATCAGATAGATCAAATCTAAACCATTGAACATTGGCATTTCTTAAATATTTATATTGATCAATTTCAGAAGATTGTTTTTTCTTATCTAGCATTTTCCCGAGTTTAGATTCACTTATTTCACCAACAGATCTTAAATCCCACCCTTTAGGATTACTTACAGGATCACCAAACATATCAATAAAGGTGGCTTGTAAAAGCTGATCTAACTTTTCAATCGCTTGCTGACGTTTTTGGCGTAGCTCATCTGCTTGATCTAAAATAGAGGCTATTCGGCGTTGTTCTGTAAGTGGTGGGAGCGAAATTTTAATTTTTTTTAAGTGTGATGGACCAAAATTTTTCTGGGCTATACCAGTAACTTCCTTCGTAATTTGTTGTCTAAACTCTAGCGAATTCAACCAATGCTTTAAAAACTTTAAATCCGAAACTCCGTCTTTAGCTTTAAAACGAATAGTACTGGTATTTAAACACAAAGGTAAATGTTGCTTTTCAATAAAGGCAATCTTTGTCCTCAGCAAATTATCTTCGTCGTTTGTAATACCTGAGCTTGCAATAACAAGATCACCTTCATCAATCAAAAAATGCTGATATTTAGAATCGACTTCTTCTGTAGATAAATGGCGATCAGTTTTATCAAGGTCAATTTTTCCTTGTTTAGTAATATTGGCGACATTAAGCAATTTAATACCGCTCTCTTTAAATTGCCAGTTTCTTACCCCTGGACCTTCTTGAAACCAATAAACATCACTTAAAGAGACTTGATTCATCACTTCAGCATCTCCTTAAGCTCATTCATTCCTTTCAAAATATACTGCTCAAGCAGTTCTAAATCCGCCAAAATCTTACTTGGGGCTTCATATTCCACTTGTTCATACACCACTTCTTTATAGCGATTAATCGACAGGTCATAACCATTGGCAGCAATATCAATTTTATCTACCAAGAAACTTTGCTCTGTGGCTTTACGACCTGATTCCGATGCTAAGTTATGGAAACGAGCAATAATGTCAGGAATGTTATTATTCTCATGCTTTGAACTGTCTAGCTCATTACGCTTATCATCCAGCGAATAACCATCCGCCTGCATATCATAGAACCAAACTTTGTCCGTACCGCCAGACATGGTTTTGGTGAAAATCATAATGGCAGTGGAAACCCCTGCATAAGGCTTAAACACACCTGAAGGCATGGAAATAATCGCTTCTAGCTTTTGCTCTTCCACAATCTTTTGACGTAAATCTTTGTGTGCTTTAGATGAGCCGAATAACACACCATCTGGCACAATCACCGCAGCACGACCACCAGTTTTCAGCAAACGTAAAAACAAAGCTAAAAAGAGTAATTCAGTCTTTTTGGTTTTAACAACGGCTTGAATGTTCTTGGCACAGCTTTCATTGTCCAAACTGCCTGCAAATGGAGGATTGGCAAGGATCAGACTGTATTTTTCGGCAATATGAGAATGCGCTTCACTTAAAGAATCACGGTTTTCAATACGTGGGTTTTCAACACCGTGCAGCATCATGTTCATTGAACCAATACGAAGCATGGTGCTATCAAAGTCATAACCAAAAAAAGTTTCTTCACTAAAGCGTTTAGCTGCTTCAGGATTGGCAAAAATCTCAGTACTGTAATGATCGTTTAAATATTCACTTGCAGCGACTAAAAAGCCTGCTGTACCACAAGCAGGATCACAAATGGTATCGGTTGGCTTAGGTTGCATCAGCTCCACAATCATCTTGATGATATGGCGAGGCGTACGGAACTGACCGTTTTGACCTGCCGAAGCAATTTTACCGAGCATGTACTCGTAAATATCACCCTTTGTATCTTTATCATCCATTGGCACATCGGCAACCAAATCCACCACTTTGGTGAGTAGCGCAGGCGTAGGAATGGTAAAACGGGCATCTTTCATGTGGTGGCTATAGGTGGTTTCGTCTTCTGCACCTAAGTTTTTAATGAAAGGAAAGACTTCATTGGCAACGGTATTATATAAAGTTGCAGCATCACCCAAAGTAATAAACTTTGACCAACGAAGATGATCTTGCTCAGGCGTGAAAATTGGATGTTCAACAGCAATTGTTTGCTTTTTAATTTGACTGAGTTTATTTGCCTTTTTTTCTTTCGTAATCTGAATTTCATCCAGTCGGCGAATAAACAGCAAATAGGTCATTTGCTCCATGACTTCTAAAGGATTGGAAATACCACCACTCCAAAATGCATTCCAAATCTGGTCAATTTTGCTTTTAATTTCGCCTGTAATCACGTAGATGACTCTCAAATTTCTTTGAGAGTATTGTGGGAGAAATCAACAAAAAAAGCTATTTGAATTAAAGGAGATGCGACAGGGTTTGGCGCTATATTTATATCATTCCAAATCACGAGGCTCTGTACTAATGTATCTATTCTGCTAGTCTATAATTTAACCCATTTAAAGCAACATAAGGTTTTAAACATGAAAATTAAAAGTATAGAGGATGAAAGGGAGATAGCTGCTACAGCAGCTAAGGTACTGCATGAAAGATTTATTGAGGCTGCACGCACCGAAACAGTACTTTATGTAAAGAATGATGCTGTATGGAGTAAGGCTCCAAATGGTGATCCCATCTTAATTAAACAATTGTTTAGAAGTAACCCCGATCTCGCCAAAAAATTTGCTAGTAGAGGAACTTATAAAATTAAAAAATGAAACATTAGCACTATAACAAATAGTTCATACCAAGCAGAACCCTATAAGTCTTTAGGGTAAATGCTAATACCACAATTTATAAATTTAGCTTTTTAGCAAACAAGTTCTTATCTAGTTAATCTTTAGGTAGTAAATGATAAGGTTCAACTTTAAGAATATGCGCGATTTCATAAAGCTTTAAAACTGTAATATTGACCTCTCCACGTTCAATACGACCATGATAACTACGGTCAATACCACACTGTAACGCTAAAGCTTCTTGTGTAATTTTTTTCTCTTTTCTTTTTTTGCATATTAATTGACCAATCTCAATAGATAATTCTAACATTTAAAATAAATTGTTCAAAAAATAGAAATATCACTAATTGAGGATTAAATATCCACGGACTATAATCCTCATTTTTAATAAAAGACTAAAAGACTGAACATGAAGAGACCTGTACGTTTGCCGTTGTATCACGAATTTGAACCGTACCGGGTTTGTCGGAGACTTTTTTATTTAAGTTAGGCCACCTGACCTAACGGGTTAATCTTATCATAGTACATTGCTTCAAACTCAAAAGGCGATACATAACCCAGTGCACTGTGTACACGCTTTTTATTGAACCAATCTACCCAGGTCGCAAGTTGTACATCTGCTAAACCTTGCCAATCTGCTTTTAAATATTCAATCACCTCTGTTTTGTATAAGCCATTCACCGTTTCAGCCAGAGCATTATCGTATGAATCACCAGTTGTACCGACTGATGCTCGTAAATTTGCAGCTTCTAAACGATTGGTATAGCGAATAGAAAGATATTGAACACCTCTATCGGAATGATGAATCACATTCTTTGGCATGCCTCGATCGTGCAAGGCTTGCTCTAATGCATCGAGCACCATATCTGTATTCATCCGTGTCGATACTTTCCATCCAACAATTGCTCGTGAGAACACATCAATAATAAAGGCGGTATAGACCCAGCCTGAATGAGTTTGAATATAGGTAAAGTCACCCACCTGAGAAGCATTGCTTCGCAAGGGTTTGGATGATCAGCATTAAAATTACGTTTCACTAAATCATCTGCCCGTTTTTGGTCATCTCGGTTACGGGTGGTTTGTTTATTCTTACCACGCCAAACACCTTGTATACCTAGCTTTTGCATCAATCGAGCAACTGTACAACGTGCAATAACATAACCCTCACGTTTTAATTTTTGCCAGACTTTACGTACACCATATCGACCTGAACTTTCTTTCCAAATTCGTTTAATTTGTTCAGCATGATGCTCATCATGTAGATCTCGTTTCGCTCGATGTTCTGGATTATCAGCGAAATCTAGTGTTCGATAATAGGTTGAAGCTGCGATCGGTAAAATCCTACAAATCGCCTCAACACCATATAAGTCTTTATTGTTATGGATGAAATCCACCATTATTTGTGTGGGCGGTCGAGCTCCGCCTGGGCGAAAAAAGCGGCTGCTTTACGTAGAATCTCATTGGCGCGTTGCAGTTCTTTATTTTCGCGTTCCATTTGCTTCATTTTTTCTTGATCAGATATCTGTTGTACTTTAATAGGATTTTGCTGATCTAAATGCTTTTGATGCCAGGCACGAAGTGTTTCAGGAGTACAACCGATCTTAGGCGCAATTGCTGTGATTGCAGCCCAATTCGATGGATAATCTTTCTCGGATTCAATCAATAATTGAACCGCTCTTTCTCTGATTTCAGGGGTATATTTTAATTTTGTCATCGCGATAGTCTCTCAGAATATTGACTCTCCGACAAACCCGGTACGGTTCATACCTCTATTCCATCTGCTGTAGAAGGAATTTTATTAGATTTTATTGATAATTTTTCAATGTAAGGCAGTTTACTTATTACAAGCCAATACTCTTATGATATTTGGTATGAGAAATTTAATGATCCTACGATTGCTGATGCAATTTTAGATCGAATTATTCATAACTCTTATACATTCGAAATTAGTGGAGACTCGATGAGAAAAATTGGATCTTTTGATGAAATCACCACTCTTTAAGAGTGGCTGGTTTGCTAGTGAAATGCGTGGCAGATTTTAGGTGTGATATACAAATACAAGTGCTTGAGCAATTTTTTATTTAAGTATAGGGCATTGGCTATTCAATTTTGTAAGTCTTTAATAAACCGTAGAACTTCTAACTTTTGCTCATTACTTAAAGTATGACTAACTTGTATTATTTCTGCCAATAAATCGTTTTCTACATAAAAATATGCTGTTGGTAAATTTAAAATTTCTGCAATCTTGGAAGCCATTAAAAAATCAGGAACATGTTTTCCTCGTTCATACTGATTCATACGTGCACTAGCAGAAGATTCATCAATTCCAGCCAAGATCCCCAAGCGCTCTTGTGAAAGTTTTTTTGCTTTGCGCGCTATACGAAGTCGTAAGGCAAAAACATTTAAATTATGTGTTGGCATGAAACATAAGCACCCACCTTAAAACTAAGATTTTCTTAGTTTTAACTTGAGTTATTACTAAGGATTCCTTAGTATTGTGAAATCAAGAAGTCTACATTGCATTGCCGATGGTAATTTTTGAACAAACTTGCTAGATCTTCGTTGATCTCAAGTGCGTATTTTTAAACCTCTACCAATTGTTAAAGTTATGATTCTATATACAGTTCAACGCTAAGGTCATCAACTCTTTTTTGCTTTAATCGTGCTAATCCATGTCAAAATATACTCTACCTTTTTACAGTGATTTTTTTCACATTTTACTGAATCATGAAATCATCGAATGGCGAGCGAATGACTTTATAAAGGCTATTTTTAATGATAGACAATTTGTTAGGCCCTCTGAAAAGCAAAGTATTTATAGAGGATTAAATATTCTAGTGAAATGCAATTTCCTTTTAACGGTGAGAGACGAGAATAATCGTAATATTTTTAGATACAGCGAATCCTCTTATTTAAAATCCTATCGAAATGTTGAGAAAGTAAAGAAGGTCAAAGAAGCATTAATTGAGGAACAAAAGAGTTTGGAAAATGTACTCGAACGACGTAAAACCGAGAAGGTTTTCATTGAAAATATCATTAGTAAAAACCCAGATCTTCAAAGTTTTTTCGATAAGTATGAAGATGTTATCTCCAAAGAGTTAAGTGAATTAGAAAATAAGAATACTTTTATATTGAATATTTTCAATGATATTGAAAATGATCAACTAGAATCATTCTAAAGAGGGAAAACTATAAGTTATAAATTGTGTGATTCTCTACCGCGTAACTGGGAGCTTACTTGAGTTCAAGTGAACTTCTTAAATCCATCTATCGTTGAGAGAAGAGAATCTAAAGCTTCAGCTTCGTTTATTTCCTTTAAGCGGAACAAATTTGCAATTGAGATCATTTTCTTTACACGAATTCTAATTTGAGGAGAAACATTGCTCATATCTATATCTGCTTGATCGTTTTTTTCATTATATTCAGTGGCTAGATGCACATAATGTGATAAAGATTCATTGTTTGCGTGCATGGTAACTTTACGGCATGCATTTGAAGCAACACTCAGAATACTTGAAAAGCTACCTTGTGCTGATATTTTCTTAATTGCTTTAGCTATATTAAGAGTAATGAATCTATGGCGAAAAGAATGATTGGTAAGGTGCCTCAAAGCCTCACAATACTTACTACCATTAATAACCTTTTTTGCATAATTTTTTAAATAAGTAGATTTCAATGGTTTTCCTGTGACTGAATCGACAAAAAGAGCATCATGCCCCATATCAGGAAACATATTTTCAATTAAATGGACGTATAAAAGAATAACTTGAATATCCTCATGGGTAGTCCTCACTGATCGAGTTTTACCTTTGTATTTTCCTTTTCTTATGGGAATATTTCGGATTATTGGCTGCTTGTCACTGATGAGTAATGAATCCGCTGCTTTTTTTATCATAGTTCGGGTTATCTCGTGAGCTTCACTTATTCTAGAGCCTGTAACATCTAGTAATGTGGTTAAGGCTTCCCACCTGCTTATGAGGAATGTATTTATTCTTGGGTGATTGGTTGTGCAGTTGATGGCATCTAGCCACATAACTAACTCGTGATCATGAACGTATTCAACTTCAGAGGCAATGTTAATTAGTCCGACAAGTGATTCATGATAAAAATACTCACCTGTTATACTTCCTTTCTTGAATTTAAGTTTTTCATAATGCACGCTGAATATTTTATCTGAATCTTTCCCTGTAGTACCCAGTTTCCATTCTGGATACATTTTACTGAGATAATCTATATACTCAATTGCAGTCCTTCCATGTTGAATAATAGTACCGTCTGTAATATTCCTATCTTTTGACTCCTTAATATATTGATAAAGAGTGCTATCATTAATCTCACTCAGATTTATAGAATTATCCTCAAGGAAATCACAGAACAAATTTAAACTATATGCTTTTTTTTGAACGGTTTTTGCTAATGGGCGAATATTATATGTTTGTGAACCACCGCCATAATGTGTAATAAATGAGTTAGCATCCCAATCAAACTTACCACCTTTCTTTAAAATCATGGGAAGTGGGCAATCATTGTTTTGGTCTATTCGCCTAATAGTATTGAGAAATTTAAGGTTAGGATCTTTTGCAACGACTACAGACGACATTATTTAACCAACCAGAGTCGATTTCTACCTAGGATTTGAGCTTGAGATAGAATAAGTTTTCTATATGCAGCATCGATTTCCTTATCTTCTCGACATTGATCTAAAAGGCTCATATAAGCTCTATACACTTCCGCTAATGCAACACGTAATTCCTCGTTTTCAATTTTTAGTTTGTTGACTTCATTTTGTGATATTCTGGCGGTGGAATTACCTTTATCCTTCCTTTCTGATTCTGAGAGTTTAGAAAGCCTATGATTGGCATTTTTAATTGAATCAATTAGATCGTTTAAATATTTTAAGTTATGCTCAGCATGAGCTGTATTGTAAGAATAAGATATAATATTAAGATCACTATCATCCCACTTATGAACTGAAGTTTGTGAGATGGTATTTTTTTTTATTTCCAAGCTGCTAGGTATATCTTCAAAGCATTCTATCTTATTTATGAGTTCAGTTTTTCGCTTTATAGATGAGGATATTTCAATCTTTTTGTCGATAACTGGTTTCGAAGTTTCGCCCTTCTTAAACTTTGACATAACTAAATTCCTACTTTTATGGCTTAATAAAGTAAAAGAAAACTTCGTTTCCATCAATCTTACAGAAACGGACTTGTTGACCTGTTTTTTCTTTATGTTCGTCAATCAATCTATGGACCAGTGTCTCTAGCACAGTTGAAATATTTGTTGACTGTCTGGCTTTGTTAACGATGCTTCTTACTGCTTCATCACCATTAATATGCTTGTTTAATGATGCCCCTATCCGTGCAATAGTAGCCTCAGCTTCGTCGATCCATTCATCATCAGGTGACACTTCTGCATAATAGAATGTTTGATCGAGGTTAGAGTGACCCATGAACCAAGATAGCTCATCTAATCCAACTTGATCTGAGAAGTTAAAATACACTACAGCAAATAGTCTTCTAAATTGGTGTGTTGATGGATACCATCTTTTTCCATCGATCAGGGGAGATTCAATCCAGTCCATAAACATATTAATGGAAGCATTAATATAGTCAGCGCTTAAAGGGTGTTTAGAGTTTTCCCCGCCATCTTCACGAGCCGCACTTATTGATCTATATGACAATGCACAACCAAATAAAAATAGTTCATTCTCATCTCCTATAAAACCTCGTCTTTCTTCAAGTTCACATACCATTAAAGCGAACTCTAGACCGTAATCGTATATTAAATCAGGGATAGGTCTATGTACTTTTTCTAACTCTAGCCTTTCTGAACTTTTAGGGATTTTCATGACTATGTCAAACAAACCATCAACTGGGGATTGTACAAAACAATTACGGTTTAAAGTCCGCAATGATGTTGTTCTGCCAGCAGAGAAGCTGGCGATCAGAATCCATATTGCAGCTGTGTAAAGTCTGATAGCCATATTAACAGACATGCCATTTCTTAATTCGCTATAGTCAAATTTACTGTCATCTCCTTTTTCCCATGACGTAATAATTAAAGGTTTGAGAGAGTCTGGGATCTTAGTTGTTTTATATACATAATTCTTTATCTTTAGGCTATGTTGCCTGCTGGTTGATAAAGCTATACCCAGTTCCTTTATCCTGTTAACTTCGCCTTTAGATAAATCCGAAAGGTACTGACGAAGTGGTTCCCCATAAACGCGTGCAAAATGTAATGCTGAGGAAATTGTATGAAGGGATAATGGAATTGGCATCAATGGAGTTTTCACTCTATCGATCATTTCATCAAAAATAGTCCTTCCCACAGAAAACAGTTTCATTGGCGAATACTGAAACTTATATTTTTGGGCAGTTCTTGCAGTAAAAAAGGCTTCCAGTTTAGATATTTCATTAGAGATTGTACTTTGACTTGGATACAAATCAAAGTCTATGTCAAACTCTCGTGTACATGCATTATTGTATTCTCGCTTATACGCCATTTGAGAAAAAAAGCCATCATCTTTTGATTCTAAGTATTTAATTATCTTGTATTTAAGACTTTTAAATTCCCTAGTTGTAAGAGCAAACTCAGTTTTTATTAAAGACCAGTTTATATCGCGCCTTGAGTTCCATTTTATTAATATAAAATTAACTGCTTTTTCAAACAAATCCCTCTCTACATTGAAAGATAACAAGTAATGTTTCAACTCTTTGAATTTGATTTGCTCTAGGCTTCTAACTAAAGGTTCGTTCTTGGAAATACGAAATTCATTTGCATGGTAGATGAGGTGAATTACAGATAGAGCGATATCCGAAATCCTAGCTGGTCTTGTAATTTTACCTGTTGTATCAAGATACAGAAGACTGTTACGTATATCTATTAATAATGCTTCATTAATTTTGTCAGTTAAATACTCATTGTCTGCAATCTTTTGTTTGAATTCAAACTTTTGTGCTTTATTAATGTTTCCCTTATAGAAGGTTAAACTAATACCAACTTTGGATAAGTACCAAGTTTTATCATTTATAGACTCGTTCAACATCCATCGAGGTTTAGGGTAAGAGGAATTAACAATGGTCTCTAGCAAGTCATTAGGGTCTATGCGTTCCTTTATAGGGCTTAAATTACTTTTCATTATTTACACACCTAAGAACTATTTTTCTCGACATTTAACTGTGCTGTCCTAAGCATATGCTTCATCATTACTGAGGACTCTTGTCCAATCTTATCAAGTACATCTTTACAGTTTTTCTTTAACTTCTCATCTTTACCATCTTTCGCATACTTTATAGCTAACTGAAGATTTAGATCAGATACACAAAAATATAGTGGGATATCTTCCTCATTATCTATACAAGGGTTAGTTAGTTTTTCGTATAAATTACCTCCCATATCTGGATTATTGAAAACTTGTTTTAGCTGTAATTTAAATTCGGCCTCACTCATATTTAGTGACTTGAAAGGTAATTTATCAGATGAGGTAGCCATAAACAGAAATATCTTCTGAAAGTTTCTTATTTTGAGTCTGTAAATTATCTCAGTTAAATATTTCGGGATGTAACGATTAAGAGTTGTCTTAACAGTATTGCCAAAATATGTCGAAGTCTTGATGGAGTCGCCATTTGAATTTAAATAAATTAAAACTCCTTTTGATGCTCGTACTTTTTTTAATGTAGCTTCCTGCAAAGTCGTGTTCTGAGGTGAGAGCGTCAAGCAGAACTTATTAAATTTATTTTGGAATGTTTCAGGACATGGAACAGTGGTACCGTGACAAGATAGGCAAACCCATAGATCTCGTATTCCCAAGGTCTCTCTGATTCTTGCTGTCATTTCTAATGCCATTCTTAAGCAAGCTGCTGCATTTATTTCATATGCATCTATATCGGCTAATGATTTATAAGATCCTTCTGCTTTTCTTGAGCGAGCGCTTCTAGCTCGTGGCTTTAAAGCTTTAATTCTTACAGAACCCTCATCATCCACTATAACAAATTCATGGCCGTGACCGTCAGATGATATTTTTACTCTATAAAGCGAGTATGGATTAATCCCTAATTCTTCTGTGATGATGGTTTGCATCGCAGATGCAATACTGCTTGTTAAGCCTAGATATCCAAGGATATCTTCGCTTATAGCGAGATTGTTAATATTATGTTGAGTTTTGCTATTTAGTAGATCATTAAAGTAATGATTGTAATAAGCAGTTAAATTATTTAAGCGTAATGGATGTGCGCTATTAAAAGGGCTTACCTTTGACTTAGAATTGCTGCCTTTTGTTCTACTTACGAGTAATTGAGGGTGGTTCATGAATTCATCAAACTGGCTTTGCTCTATGATGATATTTTTATTACAAAACTTTTTGTACCCCTGAAAAACAATCTCTTGGGCGTTTTTCACAAGGATACACAAGTTATATGAAAGTTCGCTCTTTAAAGACTCGATAAACTGGGGGGTGTTTATGTATTCATCACGCTTTTTTTCATCATACATGTCCACTTCACAAATGAGCGGGTTGTCTTTTCGCACCTTTTGCGTATTTATACACCTACGCAAATTGTCCGGAAGTTCAACGTTTTCTGGCAATACGCCATGTTTAACTAATACATCAAGTGAGTTCTTAACGTTCTGGAATTTACCATATGCTGTATTTCTTTGATATTCATCAAGCAAGTTACCTCTATATTTTAAAAGTTCACCTTGAATAATTCTGGGATGTTTATACCACTCAATATTAGTTGATGAAATTTGCTCTAAAAATTGAATTAATGGGCCTCTATGATGTTTCTTATGCTTAAAACTGTTAACGTGCTCTTTTAATCTATTAGCAATTTCTGGAGTGCAGGTGGAGTTTAGTATTTTCTTAAAGTTCTCATCGGCGCTAGATTCATGTGAGAAAAGATTAGATATTTCTTCTGGTATAATTTCAGATTTAATTAGTTGGAATTGAGATTCTGTTGGTACAGTAAGAAAGTTATCTAGTTTATTTGATTCTTGTTTATTAAAAAATTCTATATTAATTAATTTCTTAATGAGTATTTGAAGATCACTTATTAAAATTCTACTGCTTTTAAAAGTGTATCTTTTGCAGAGGTCTATTCGAATATAGTGTAGGCTTTTAGCGAGTTCACCTGGATTGTTATTGTTAAGTGCTTCATATAGTACTGCTATGTATGTTTTTAATAAAAATGATAGTTTGGTTTGTCGCTGCTTACCCGACTGAGATATAAAATTTGAAATTAAATAATAAACATCAGCATTCAAAATTCCTGATAAGTATTCAAGCCTTAGTGCAACAGTAGGTGAGAGAGAATGATCTTTAGCGTTGTCTACTGTCTCTGATTTGGAAAGGTCATAGTTGAACTTGAGAGAAACCTCGAATGGAATTTTCTCAGACTTACAGGCTTCGTATTGAGGTTCAGTGAGAGTACACATGAGGAAAGATAGACCATCGACATTTCCGCCTTTGAAATAGCTCTCATAAATCATGTGCTTTATGAGCAAGCAAATCTGTTTATACCTTTCATTTGCATATTTAAATTTATTCTGCTGGCAAAGGTCCGCACGAATGTAAGTAAGGTTAAGAATTAGCTCGTTTGTATCATCATTGTTGAAAGGTGAATGGATCAGTTCGATGTACCGAATCAAGATAAGGGAAAGCAAGGGCTGTTGATCCGTGCTCTTAGAATCAATCCATTTTCTGACCAACTCACCGACACTAATAAACGTAGATAAAAAAATGAGCCTTTCGTCATGATCTATCACAGCCATTCTCTTTTTGATAGTTTCAACTAGTGAAGATGTTCTATTTTTATACCAAAATTTCACTTATTACAATAATGTTTGCATGATGAAAAGTTAGTTGTAAGGTGACACTTCCTGGTGATTCCCAAAGTGGAAAAAGTGTGGCCTGAGTTCCGCCCTGTCGATGCCACTGAAGTTGAACTCCCGAGCCAATGTCCCGTGTGCGAATCACCTGTGGTGATGCCCGAAGGTGAAGCTTTAGCGCGTTGCTCTGGTGGTTTGTATTGTGCTGCACAGCGTATCGAGGCAATTCGCCACTTCGTGTCACGTAAAGCGCTTGATATTGAAGGTTTGGGTGATCGTTGGGTCGAATCATTGTTACATCTTGATTTGCTTAAAGATGTGGCTGATATTTATCATCTACATGAGCACCGAGAAAAGCTATTAACCATTGAAAAAATGGGTGAGAAGTCCGTTCAGAACTTGATTGATTCGATTGAAAATAGCAAGAAAACCACTTTGGCTGCATTTATTTATGCACTAGGGATTCGTGGGGTGGGTGAAACCACAGCGCGTATGTTGGCCAATACTTTCCAAACTTTAGATGCGTTACGTGTCGCAGACATTGAAGCTTTAAAGAAAACTCCAGATGTGGGGGATATCACGGCGGAGTGGATCGTCGACTTTTTCCAAGCACCGCATAACCTTGAAGTTTTGGACCGATTATTGGCAGCAGGTATTCACTGGGACGCGCCTGTGGCACCAAGTCGCCAACCTCTAAATGGCGAAAGTTGGGTTGTGACGGGCACACTCAGTACGATGGGGCGTGATGAAGCAACACAGCTCCTACAAGCATTGGGCGCACGTGTGAGTGGTAGTGTGTCGAGTAAAACCAAGTGTGTTGTTGCAGGTGAAAAAGCAGGTTCAAAGCTAGATAAAGCGGAGAAGCTTGGGATTGCTGTGATTAATGAAGCTGAGTTTATTCAACTGATGAAAGATTATGGTCAGTTAGAGGTTTAGATTTTTGATTTGGATAAAAATATACTGTCTAGATAACTCCGTTCAGTTAAAGCATGACTAAAATGACTTTTAATGATGAGGGATTCATGGCGGAGTCTTACATATTCGCATCAAATGCTTGAAGTTCGTATGTTACTTTGGATTAGCCCAAAGTAACCAAAGGCATGAGTCATCAGCAAAACTCGTTCATTGCTATCAATGAGTAAAATTGTCGCAGAAACATTTTTTTCTCATGTAGTGTTGTCTCGAACAGTTGCTGATGACATTTGGTGTATCCCATACCTTCATTAATTTAGAAAAAGCATAGTGCTTGTCAGTTATGACGTTGACGAGCACTATGCTTTTTATTTATTTTCAAGGAATATATTGCTTAATAACACCGTCATCGAGCAATTGTTGAAAGTGCTCAACCAAGCTTTCTTTGACATTTCGATACTTTAAGCCTAATTCTTTTTGGCTCTTGGTCGCATCAAAATAAATCGGATAACCCATATTTAACTCAACAAACTCGCGGCTAAAACCAATGAATGGACCAATCACCTTAAAGGCTACTTTGGGCAGTTCATTTCGTGGAAATGGAAACTTCCAACCAAAATGTGCTTTAAGCAATTGACCGATTTCAAGCAGACTTAAAGTTCCACCACTGACGATGTAACGACCTGTTGCTTCTGGGTTGAATGCTGCTTGTAAGTGCGCTTCAGCAACATCTTGAACATCGACCACACCATTCCACATGGGTGGGACACCTGCTAAAGTCAAGCCATTGGTAAACTGTTGTAAGACCTCAATCGAACCTGACTGTGTATTTGGTGTCAATGAACGACCAAAGACTAACGCAGGGTTAATGCATACCAACTGCCAACGATCTTGTGCCTCAGCCATTTCCCAAGCTTTACGCTCAGCCATCACTTTAGAATATGGATAAGGCTGATGGGTCTCAGAACTGCTGGTGTTCCAGTGACTTTCATTAAAAGTATTATGGTCTGTTTTTAAAATATCAATGGCATCGCCATAGGTTGACGCAATACTCGAAGTGACAATGACGCGTTTAACAGATTCAGTTTCATTCACGGTGTTTAAGACATTTTCTGTACCCAAAACAGCAGGTTCAATGATGTCTTTCACCGCATCTTTATAGTTGGTAACGACGAAAGGAGAGGCCATATGAAAGACAATTTCACAGCCTTGCATCGCTTCTTTAAAGGAATTGGGTTCAAGCAAATTGGCTTTAAAGAGTTTCAGTGTTCCAGCACTGCTGTCTGCAATTTTAGATAAATGTGCAAAGCTTTGGGTTTTGTTCAAGTCACGTACAGTGGCATGAACGGTATACCCTTGGGTTAATAATTTTTGAATCACCCAACTGGCAATATAACCCGATGCACCTGTGACCAGTACAGGCGCTTGTGTTGCTAAATTTGTCATAGATCAACCGTTGTTGTTTTAAGTATATGCTTAGTGTAAACGTGAATGCAGGGAAAGTCTTTGCGTGTTCATCGTTATCGTCGACCTACAGAGTCATTTATAAGCGTGAAATCAGTTGATTGATCTGAGGATATATTTATTTTACTCAGGCGATATTTAATGGGTCGATATGTTCTCTATTCTTTTTGCTGGGTTATTTTTTCGTTTTTATCGCCAAGCTCAGGCTCGAGTCCAGTCCGCAGAAATGCGATCTGTTTGGTCCGTTGCTCAGAAAAAAATGAAAGATTATGAACCGTTCTAAGGCTGAAATAAGAAGCATTTTTAATGGTTACAAAATGAAGCACAGAGCTGTTCAAGCCTAAAAAGCCTTTGCAAAAGCGATGAAGGTTTGCAAAGGCTTATTTTATAACTATTATTTTGATGAGTCATACTGCAAATGCGTATGTTTCTCATTTTAATTTTATAAAAATCATAAACTTACATAATTTATCTTTTGCAAAGTGAATTAAATGTGTCCATAATAGTTGCATTAGAGAATGGAGATTTTGAAATGCGTGGCAATCCTGAAGTCGTAGACTACTTAAATATGTTGATCGGTGGAGAATTGGCTGCACGCGATCAATATCTCATTCATTCACGTATGTATGAAGATTGGGGTTTGAGCAAAATCTTTGAACGTATTGATCATGAAATGCAAGAAGAAGTACAACATGCGGATGCGATTATTCGCCGTGTTTTGTTTTTGGAAGGCACACCGAATATGCAACGTGATGACGTTGAAATTGGTGAAGATGTGGTTTCATGCTTAAAAGCCGATTTAAAGCTTGAATATCATGTACGTGAAAAATTAGCAAAAGGCGTAAAATTGTGTGAAGAAAAGGGTGATTACATTACCCGTGACATGTTACGTCAGCAAATGTCAGATACCGAAGAAGACCATACCTATTGGTTAGAAAAACAATTACGTTTAATTGAGTTGATTGGTCTGCAAAACTACATTCAGTCTCAAATGTAAGAGATGCCTGTCACTTGATGTAAATGTGGCTTTTGCATTTACATACTGAGTAATCAAAAAAGCCTTCGAATCAATGTCCGAAGGCTTTTTTGTATCGGTTATTTTTTAGAGAATTTTTGAATATCTGCCAATACTTGTCCCGCATGGGTTTGGGTATTCACACTGCTGTAGTGATAGACCACTGTACCTTGTGGGTCAATCAGAAAGGTTTCACGTTTTGCAATTTTCGCGATGCCTAAGTTGCGCACGATGCCGAGTTGATTTGCCAGTTGATGATTGTGATCAGCCAAAATACGGAAATTCAGCCCTAATTTTTTAGAAAATTTTTGATGTGACTGTACATCGTCCAAACTCACGCCTAAGACAACCGCATTATTTTTGCTAAATTGTGGGTAGAGTGCTTTGAACTGATTGGCTTCTTGGGTGCAGCCCGGCGAGTCATCCTTCGGATAAAAATACAGAACGATCCATTTGCCTTGATATTGTTTGAGCTCATGCCATTTGGCATTTTGATCTTGTAACTTAAAACTCGGTGCGGGCTTGCCTACCCATTGCTTTTGGTCTGATGAAGCGCTTGAAAAAGCTGGTGCTGCATAAGAGGCATTACTGATGGCACAGAAACTACCTAGCGAAAGTAAGCTAATCGTTGCCACTTGCATTATTTTCATGGTATAGGCGGTCCAGAAATCTATTTCATTGATCTTAGCAAATTTTAAGGCACTAAAGTGCTGAGATTCTGGTGTCTAAATCTGAATTATTTGTTTAAATTTGCTGTTCATTCAAAGGGCTTGCTTTGCAACGGAGTCTGAGGTTTTATACTGTTTGAAATTTACAGTTTTAGAGTCTGCATTGAATCAACGTATTTTACTCATCACGGGCTGGGGTGGTGGGACCAAGTTACTGCAACCTTTGGCTCATGCTTTGCAGCATAAAGGGCATATGGTTGAGCTGATCAATATTTTTAATGGATTGGATACACAGGCGTTACAGGAACATGCTGAACAAGCCAAAGATTTTGATGTCATTATCGGTTGGTCTTTGGGGGGGCAACTGGCGACTTTATTGGTCGATGCTGTTGAACAGCAATATCAACAGCAAAAAATATTAATCACTCTGGCTTCAAATCCGTGCTTTGTGGCGCATGAAAACTGGCCAACCGCGATGAGTCCAGCGACATTTCAAAACTTTAAACAATCCTTCGAAGCAGATGCGATTGCGACCTTAAAGAAATTTGGATTTATGGTGTGCCAAGGGACGGCAACCACCAAGCAAGATTTTTTGAAGTTGCAAAGTTCGCTTCAGCCTCAATCTTTAGGTCTTTTAAAACAGGGACTCAATTGTTTAGAGCATTTAAATACGGTTGAGATCTTACAAAATTATACGGGACATCAACTCCATCTGTTGGCCAAACAAGATTTTTTAGTTAGCTACAAAGTCTTGGATAATTTAAAAACTTTAGGTGCAATTTTTTTAGATACGATGCTTTTAAGTGGTTCACATGGGCTTCCAGTTTTTTATACCGATGAAGTAACTGACCAAATCTGCCAATATTTACAAAAAATGGATTAAACAATTCGCTGAGTGGTGAATATCGCAATTTCTTTTTGATGCGCGCAGGTTTAAGATCAGTCAAATTGAAATTTTGCTCTAACTGTAGTCGATATGGAGTTAAGGATGACTGAGATCAATGCCAAATTGGATGGTGAGTTGGATGACTTAGCATTTGATCGGGAACATATTTGGCATCCTTATACCTCGATGACCAATCCACTCCCCACTTTTAAAGTCAAAAAAGCCTTTGGCTCAACCATTGAACTAGAGGATGGTCGTCAGCTGATTGATGGAATGTCTTCGTGGTGGTGCACCATACATGGCTATAATCATCCTGAACTGAATCAGGCTGTGACGGATCAACTGCAAAACATGTCGCATATTATGTTTGGTGGTTTTAGCCATGATCCCGCCATTCAACTGGGCAAATTACTGTTGCAAATCACCCCGCCAAGTTTAGATAAAATTTTCTATGCAGACTCAGGTTCTGTTGCAGTTGAAGTGGCGTTAAAGATGGCAGTTCAGTATTGGACGTCGCTTGGGAAACAAAACAAAACCAATTTTGTCACCCCGCGTTCGGGCTACCACGGTGATACATGGAATGCGATGTCGGTCTGTGACCCTGTCACAGGGATGCATCAAATTTTTGGCTCAAGCTTACCCAACCGTATTTTTGTTCCTGCACCGCAAGTTGCCTTTGATGCAGCATGGAATCAGGATGATATCCGTGAGCTTGAAAACACCTTAGCAACACAGCATGAA
This sequence comes from Acinetobacter johnsonii, assembly GCF_048551975.1. Lineage (GTDB taxonomy): Bacteria > Pseudomonadota > Gammaproteobacteria > Pseudomonadales > Moraxellaceae > Acinetobacter > Acinetobacter johnsonii_A. The sequence continues at coordinate 118,900 of NZ_JBIMCF010000001.1, forward strand.
AGTATCGCCGCGCTGATTATTGAACCGATTGTTCAGGGTGCAGGCGGGATGCGTTTTTATCATCCTGAGTATTTACGACAGGCCAAATTGCTCTGCGAAAAATACGGCGTTTTACTGATTTTTGATGAAATTGCGACGGGCTTTGGACGAACGGGGAAACTCTTTGCTTGGGAGCATGCACAGGTCGAACCTGACATTATGTGTATTGGTAAAGGTTTGACAGGCGGCTATATGACCTTGTCTGCAACCTTAACCACAAAGCATATTGCTGAAACCATCAGTCGAGGCGAAGCGGGTGTGTTTATGCACGGCCCAACGTTTATGGCCAATCCCTTGGCGTGTGCGGTGGCGGCGAAAAGTACAGAACTCCTCATTTCACAAGATTGGCAAAGCAATATTCAACGCATCGAAACACAACTTCGTACCGCTTTGACACCGTTGCAGTCACTTGAATATGTACACGAGGTTCGTGTATTGGGGGCCATCGGTGTGGTTGAGCTGACGTTTAATGTAGATATGAAGACCTTACAACAGGAGTTTGTCCGCCGTGGTATTTGGGTGCGACCGTTTGGAAAACTGGTTTATGTGATGCCCCCTTATGTGATTACCACACAGGAACTCAAGACCTTACTTGAGCAATTGGTTGAAGTGGTCGTACAGATGCAGGAGCCTGCTGTATGAAGCATGTAGAGCATTTTGCTGCGCAGTTGGATGTGCTTAAACAGCAAGGCAATTTGCGCCAGTTTACGTCCAATGTGCAGCAAGGGCGGATGATTCGAATTAATGATCATGAGATGTTGAATTTGGCATCGAATGACTATCTAGGATTGGCTGCAAATATTGAATTGCGTGAGCAGTTTTTCGAGGAAACACCGAATGCGCAGCGCTGGATGAGTTCAGCTTCTTCACGCTTATTGACGGGTAATTTTCCTGAATATGAACAGTTTGAGAGCAGTCTGAGTCAAGCTTTTCATGGTCGAGCGGCTTTGGTATTCAACAGCGGCTATCACATGAATATTGGTATTTTACCTGCGTTAGCGGACAGTAAAACCCTAATTCTGGCTGATAAATTAATCCATGCCAGCATGATTGATGGTATTCGTTTATCGACAGCGAAGTTGGTACGTTATCGCCATAATGACTTGGCACATTTGACTCAACTTTTACACAATTATCATACCGATGATACTTTTGAGCGGATGATTGTGGTGACCGAGTCAATTTTTAGTATGGATGGTGACGAAACCGATTTGACTGAATTGGTCCGCATCAAAAAACAGTTTGAAAAAGTCATGCTCTATGTCGACGAAGCACATGGTATCGGTGTGCGTGGTGAGCAAGGTTTGGGCTGTGCCGAGCAATATCAAGTGATTGATGAGATCGACTTTTTGGTTGGTGCTTTGGGTAAGGCTATGGCTTCAATCGGCGGCTATCTGATTTGTCATCCTGTGATTCGAGACTATCTCATCAATACTATGCGCCCATTGATTTTTAGTACGGCACAACCGCCGATCTGCATGGCGTGGAGCAACTTTATCTTGCAAAAAGTCTTGCAGTTAAAGACCTCAAGACAGCATTTACACAGTATCAGTCAGACCTTGCAGCAAGCGGTTCAGGCCAAAGGTTTTGATTGTCCATCAACGTCTCAAATTGTCCCTGTGATCATCGGGGATTCGAGCAAAACGGTGGAGAAGGCAAAAGCTTTGCAACAGGCAGGTTTTTATATTATGCCTGTACGACCACCGACTGTGCCGCAGCATAGTTCTAGACTACGTATTTCCTTGACCGCTCAAGTTCGCCATACTGATTTAGATCAGTTGATTCAGTTGTTGTGAGTGAGTCGTGAAAAATTCAGAGATTGATAAATCCCAAGTCGCATTGCGCTTTGCTCAGGCAGGGCAAAGCTACAGTGAGCATGCGGTTGTGCAAAAGCAAATTGCACGCCAGCTTTTTGATTTAATCCAATGTTATGCCGTTAAAACGCAATTTGAGCGGGTGTTTGAAATTGGTTGTGGTTCAGGTAATTTAAGCCATTTATTGCTGAAGAATTTCCAAATTCAGCACTATTTACTGAATGACTTATATGCCGAGGTGCAGCAGCACTTTCAGGGTTATTTGAATATAGACTGGTTATTAGGTGATATTGAACAGCTTGTTTTTCCAGCTCATTTAGAACTGATCGTATCAACCTCTGCGCTGCAGTGGATGACGGATCTTGATGCTGTTTTGCAGAAAGCGAATGACAGTCTGCTTCCACAAGGTCTATTTTGTTTTTCTACTTTTGGTGAGCGGAATTTACAAGAGATTAAGACCTTAACGGGGCAAGGTTTAGATTATGTCAACCTCGATCAACTACGGGAAAAATTGCAAAACCAAGGTTTTGAAGTTCTGCATTTGTCTGAACAGATTGAGTACTTAGACTTTGTGACACCGAAACAGGTACTGCAACATTTAAAAGCCACAGGTGTCACGGCAACTGCATCGAGCTTTCGTTGGACCAAGCACTCGCTTGAACGCTTTTATCAAGATTATCAACAATTCTCACAACTCGATACATCAGGTCAGATTCATTATCGCCTGAGTTATCACCCTATTTATTGTATTGCACGGAGAATGCCATGACTGGATCAGTTTACTTTATCAGTGGAATCGATACAGGCATTGGGAAAACCTATACCACGGGCTACTTAGCCAAACTTTGGAATGAACAAGGCCAAAAAACCATTACCCAAAAGCTAGTGCAAACGGGCAATGTTGATGTTTCTGAAGACATTGAACAGCACCGTAAAATTATGGGTATGGGCTGGTTTCCTGAAGATGACAGTAAGCTGACCATGCCTGAAATTTTTAGTTATCCTGCATCGCCACATTTAGCGACTAAAATTGATGGTCGTGAGATTGATTTTGCAAAAATCGAGCGTGCTACTCAGCAGCTGGCTGAAAAATATGAGGTGGTGTTGTTAGAAGGTGCGGGTGGTTTGATGGTGCCTTTAACCACAGATTTGCTTAGCATTGACTATATTGCAACCAAGCAATTGCCTGTCATTTTGGTGAGTTCGGGGCGTTTGGGCAGTATTAACCATACCATTTTAAGTTTAGAAGCACTGAAAAGCCGTGGTTTAGAGCTTTACGCTTTAGCCTATAACTTAAATGATGAGTCACAAGATGAACTCATTTCTAAAGATACTGCGAGCTATTTAAAAGCTTATTTGGCGACACATTTTCCGCAAGCATTGTGGATCGACATCCCCGTATTGAAGTAATTCGTAGAGTCATTAAAAAAGAAAAAAACCGCTAACAGCAAAAGTTGTCAGCGGTTTTTTTGACGGTTTTATTTATTGATTACTCACGACTCCAATTTTTTTTACATCAAGGCGTTGGGCTGCGGCCATGACCATCGCAATGTATTTATATTCCGTTGCGCGGTCAGCTTTGAGTTTAATTTGGTCTTGATCTGCTTTTTGAGCAACGGTTTGAAATAAGGCTTCGAGCGCTTGTTTGGACTCCACAGCTTGTTCATTCCAAAACATTTTGCCTTGAGCATCTAAGCGTAGTTCCACGATTTCAGGTGGTTTTTCCTGAACTGGTGGTGGTGTGCCATTCGGAAGGTTGATATTAATGGCGTTGTTTGGCAATGGAATCGTGATAATGAACATAATCAGTAATACCAACATGACATCAATCAAAGGCGTCATGTTGACATCAAGCATCACATCTTCATCATCTTGGTTGGAACCAACATTCATACCCATAGCTGAATCCTTCTTTGATTAAGGTGAAGAGGGCGGTGTGGTGACAAAGGCAATTTTGCCAATCCCCGCTTGCTGCGTGGTGCTAATGACTTGGTCAATCGCATCGTATGGCGTAAGTTGGTCACCACGAATGTGAACATCGGGCTGAGGTCTCTTTTGTGCCTCTGTTTGTAGTCGTGCCAGTAAAGTGGCTTTGTCGGCAATGAAACTTTCATTCCAGAAAATATCGCCATTTTTATTGACTGCGAGTTGAATATTTTCAGGTTTTGTTTCATAAGGCACATTCCTTTCTTCAGGCAAATTGACTGGTATGGTATGAACTGCAACAGGCACTGTAATGAGGAAAATAATTAGCAAAACCAACATAATATCAACCAATGGTGTGGTATTAATGGTTCCGATTACATCATCATCACTGTCATTTGAATTTACCGTCATTCCCATGGCTGATTCCTCATGTTCTTATTTCATGTCACGGTTAACAGGATTGTTGGTGCTGATTTCACCACTTAACAACACCGCATGCAGGTCTGAACCAAAGGTACGGACTTCTTCCATCACGGCTTTATTCCGGCGGGTTAACCAGTTGTAACCAAGCACTGCTGGAACAGCCACGGCTAAACCAATTGCAGTCATAATTAAGGCTTCACCCACAGGGCCTGCGACTTTATCAATAGATGCTTGACCCGATACTCCAATTGCCGTTAACGCATGATAAATGCCCCAAACCGTACCGAATAAACCCACGAAAGGTGCGGTTGAACCTACAGTTGCTAGAAAAGCCAGCCCACCACTTAAATGACTGTGAATTTTGTCGATAGCGCGTTGAATCGAGATAGTGACCCAAGTATTAAAGTCGATACGCTCTAATAATGTTCCACCATGATTTTTTGTGGATTTAATGCCTTTTTCAGCAATAAAGCGATACACACTGGCATCATCTAAACCTTCAGTTGCAGTATCGAGAGAGGTTGCTTCCCAAAAGTTTTTATCGGCATGTTGGCCTTGTTTGCGAATTTTGCCTTGCTGTAAGCACTTGGTGATGATGATGTACCATGTCCCAATCGACATAATCACCAAAATAAACAGTGTCACTTTAGACACCAGATCACCTTCTTTCCACATTGCTTCTAAGCCATAAGGGTTATGTACTTTTTCTGAAACAGTAGGTGCTTTTTCAGCTAAGGGTGGGGGAACAGGTGTTGCTGTTTTTTCAGTCGTGGTGGCTGGTGTAGTTAGTGCTGTAGTGGGCGCAGCGGTTTCCTCTGCAAAAACAGCTTGTAGAGGAAGTAATGTGCTCATTCCAAGTAGGCTTGCTGCGGTAAAGTTTTTTAATTTTTGCATTGTGTAACTCCTAATGTCGGCTGATCTTTTTCAATTATTCGAGAACAAATTCGTATGGGATGTCGAACCAAGCGCTTTGAGCTACGCCATCTTTCATTGCAGGTTTAAATGTGCACAAGCTATACGCTTTCGTTGCAGCACGGTCTAAAGTACGGTCACCTGTAGAACGCTTTACTTTGACTTCTTGGGCTTTACCATTGGTATCGACAAAGACCGAAATCAGTACAGTGCCAGAAATGCCACTCATCTCTGCTTCGCGTGGATAGCTTGGTGCTTTACATCCAGCTTCACCTTCCGATACTCCACGTGTAACACCTGTGGGTTTGGGTGCAGGTGATGGAGCAGCGGCAGTCGGTGTTGGGGTTGGAGATGGGCTTGGAGAAGGCGATGATGCAACTGGCGTCGGCGTGCTTATCGTCGGTTTAGTGACGGGTGTAGCAACTGTTTTTTGCACTGGGACTACTTTTTCTACAGGTTTGGGGTCAGGTTGCTGCGCTACTTTTTCCACCATTTTTGGTGGCTCTGGTGGAACTTCTTTAGGTGGTTCAGGCTCAGGTGGCTTGACATCTTGCAGAATGACCAATTCCACAGGTTCGGTTGAGGGTTTGACAATATCTTTTGTCAAGCCCGCCATTAGCACCAAGCCAACAAGAACATGTAAGAAAATCACAATGCCAATACCTGTGAGTTTTTTGGCGGAGTTTTTTTCTAAATCTTCAAATGTAGTGCCCATAATTACTCCTAAAATTTAAGCCAAATGTACTTTTTAAAAGCATTGGATTGCACTTGGGAAAATCCATATATATCTGGTTAAAGTTGAGCATGTATAAACATCACCACAGATTGAATATTTCAATCTGTGGCTTCAGATCCGCTTAGAACGTATATGTACCTCTTACATAGAAAGTACGTCCTGTTGGGTCGCTGTAACGTGGGTCATAGCCGTATTGGAAGTTATCTAGAACATTTGATGCTGCAGGTTCTTCATCAAATAGGTTTTTGATACCACCCGTTAGGGTTAAATTTTTAAAACCTTTATAGGTGCCTGCAATGTTGTAGAGGGTATAGTCTGGAACTTTGTGGTTATCAAAGCCTTCTTCACCTGTTGCATTTTGGTCGTGATAGCCTCGGAAAAATTGCTGTTCAAAGACCAATTTCCAGTCTTCATAGCTCCAATTGATGTTTGCGGTATGTTTCCAGCGCAGTACAGCAGGGTCATCATAAACGCCCACTAAGCCCTCCCAGTCTCCATCTTTTTCTTCTTGGTAGTCATTTTTGATGACATAGGTTCCATTAATTCCAAAGCCAAACCGACCTGTTGATGTCATAGGAGTCAGGTAGTCTAAGCTAATGTCGATCCCTTCAGTTTTGATGCCGCCTGTATTCATTAAAGTGGTATTGATGTATTGGATACGGCCGTCTGCATCTCGCACAAAGCGATCTGCATATTTGGTTGGATCTTCGAAAATGGAAGTTTCACCCGTTAAGCCAATAAGATTCTCAATTTCAATATTGTAGTAATCGACTGCTAAGACCAGGTTCTTAAGAGGCTCAAAAACAAAGCCTGCTGTAAATGTGGTTGATTCTTCGGGCTGAAGCTCAGAGTTACCGCCTTGCATACGCTTAAACTGGGTATTACATTCTGTTTGATATTGCGGTGAAGTTGCTACGCCACCTGGACAGAGCACAGGGTCATCGTATTTTGCCCCGGTGTAAGTTTGGCTTTGCGGCGCATTAATTTCATATAAGCTTGGTGCACGGAAACCTGTACTGTAAGTACTTCGGAACATTAATTGTTTTAAAGGCTCCCAGCGTAAACCCACTTTCGGGTTGAAGGTGTCGCCAAAGTCACTGTAGTCATCATAACGTGCTGCAAGTTGTGCTTCTAAAGTTGAGGTAATAGGAATTTGTAGCTCTGAGAAAACGGCTGTAATGTCGCGGTCACCCTTACTGATAGGTTTGTCAGGGTCAATGCCACTACCTGGGACAAGTCGAACAAGATCTGAGTTTACCTTTGCTTCCCAGTCTTGTGTGGTAAAGCTACCACCGAAGGCAAAGCCCACATCACCCGCAGGAAGTGTGAAAATTGGACGGCTGATCGTAAAGTCAAAAGTGGTGGAGTCTAAGGTCGCATCATTGGTCGTACCGCTGACTTCTAATGAACTCCAAACACTTGAATCCACTGAAGGACCAAAGGGGTTAATGGTACCGTTATCTAGTCCTTCTTGTAGTTGACTACGATTTAAATAGCCACTAACGAAACTGTCCTTTGCTTTACCTTTTGCATAGGTTACGCCGCTGTCGATGTTCCAGCCATATGCTTCACCTTCAATCCCTGCAAAAATACGATGTGATTCATTGGTTGCCTTAGAAACACGGTTACCTGCTTGTGAGCGTAGGTAGAGTTGTAAAGGATCACCACTTAAACCGGGAACAGCAGGAGTGATACCTTCACCTGGATAGTATTGGCTTCCTTTGGGAAGTGTCACAGATCGGCTATAGACATCGGGTGCGATTGAGGTAGTGACTTCATTTTTTGCATATACATATTCAGCAATGGCGTTGAATTGGTCACTGAGTTTGAACGTTGCACGCCCTAGGGCAGATAAGTCTTCTGTTTCTGGTTGAATACCAATCAAGGCTTGAGTGTTTAAAAAACACAGACCATCTTCCGCAACGACATTAGGAGTGTTATTACAGTTGGTATTACCGTAAGGATTGGCTAATACACCACTGGTTGGGTCATAGAAGTTAGCAGGAAAACCATTCGCAGAGCCAGCATCGATCCCTAATTCAGGTAAAAGCCCACCACGACGGCTAACTTTACGGTCTTTGGCCATAATTTCTTTAGACTTTTGGTAGCTGATTGCGCCATATACGTTAAAACCTTGTTCGTCTAAGTCGCCATAGCCACCAAAGATAGAGACATCGTATTCTTCCCCCCCTTTTTCTTCGGGTTTAAGTACACCGCTGCTGATACCGAAACCTTCATATTGTTTTTTTGTGATGAAGTTAATCACCCCAGCAATGGCATCCGCACCATATACCGCGGATGCACCATCTCGAAGGACTTCAATTCGTTCAACCATTGCTAGAGGAATTGTATTGAGGTTAGTTTCAGAGGTACTAAAAGGGCTATAAGCCAAACGGCGACCGTTTAATAATACTAAGGTTTTATCTGAACCTAGGCCACGTAAGTTAGCTGTTGAACCAGAGGTATTACTTGCCCCCACGTTTTGCGCGGTTGTGTAACCCGCTTGGTTGGCACTGATTTTGGTTAAAGCTTCTTCGGCAGTTGTGACGCCTTGTTGCGCAAGCTCTTCAACTTTAATGACGGTAATGGGTGAAGAGCTTTGAGCTGCAACTCCTTTGATAGAGGAGCCAGTGACAGTCACTTTAGCAACTTTTTTAGTTGGTTCTGCTGAGACTGAGCTTTCGGTTTCTTCTGCATGAGCTAAAGACAAACACATCATACTTAAAGTCAGGGTACTTAGTTTAAGTATTGATTTGCTGATGGTTGGAGTCCCCATAGATCGAATAAGTTTGTTTTTTTGCATCGTAAATTCAACCCTTCTTTTTCTATATTTAGCGGTATTGCTGTGCTGAGGGAGTGCAAGGCAAATGCCAACTTTCAGGGACAGTCAAAAGACTGTGAATTAAGTTATTGGAAAATATTGTTTTATTTTATTATTTGTATAAATTTATGTAACTTTTTTTCATTTTTCTAGAAATTAAAAAATTAAAATGACAAAAAATTACTTATAAATCGATTAAAAAATAATCATGGAATGATTATTCATATAATAAGTGATCAAAAATGAGTCGTGATTTTTTGAATGTTTAATACAAAATATTATTTGTAATTATACTGAAATATTAATATTTATCTTTAATAAATAAATGCTTGAGATATTTTATTTAGTTTTTTGTAGTTCTTGTGATGTTCGAATTTGAATCATTGGTGTATTAAATCTGTGCAATAGTTTATTTAAACTGAACGTTTTAAAATAGCTACTAATTGGCAAAATGTTTCGATGTGAGTTGAGACTCTCATTTATAACTAATTAATATCCATATATTTTTCTTACAAAATGTTAAATTAGAATGATAAAAAAATAGGCGTGGCATGATATTCGCTTTGTTGCTGAGGTGAATATTTGCTCATGACCGTTTTTTAAATTTTGATAATTAAAATTTAATTTATAAAACATGGGTTTATGTTTTAAGTTTTTGTCAGTGTTGTCTGAAAAATAAAACACTGACATTGAACATGGATGGGATGAGATCACCTTGCTTAAAAAAAAGATGTGTATAGGTATGAACTTGAATTCAAAAAAACTGAAGCTTGCTGCTTTATCCCTTGCGATGGGTTTTGGCTTTTCTGCCTATGCAAAGTCGCCTGCAGATCCAAACAAAGTATTAAATATCGCTTATGAAGCGCCTGATGATGGTTTTGATACGGTTAAAACTTATAATTTCTATAGTGGGAGTATTGCCCAAGCCATTTTTGAACCACTTTTAAAATACGATTATTTGGCGCGTCCCGCTCAATTGGTTCCAAACACAGCAGTGTCGATGCCAAAAATAGAACAAGAGGGCAAAGTCTATATCTTTAAAATTCAGCCCAAGATTTATTTTAGCGATGATGCAGCCTTCAAAGGCAAGCCGCGAGAGTTGGTGGCGCAGGATTATATTTATTCCATGATGCGGATTATGGACCCGAAAAACCGCTCACCGACCTATTCATTTATTGAAGGCAAAATTGTCGGTGGCGGTGCTGCTGTTGCTCAGGCCAAGAAAACAGGTCAGTTTAATTACGATGCCGCGATTCCGGGTTTAAAAGCCCTCGATAAATACACACTACAAATCACATTAACCCGTCCTGACTATAATTTCCCGTATATCTTGGCTTATGCCACATTTAGCGGAACAGCGCGGGAAGTGGTGGAGTTTTATGGGGATCGAATCGCGCAGCATCCCGTGGGGACAGGGCCTTATCAACTGAGCAAATATGTACCGCGGAGTCGTATTGAACTGGTGGCCAACCCGAAATATCGTGGTTTTACATGGAACTTTAAATCTACAGGTTCAAGTTGGGACAATCGTCTGGTCAAGGAGATGCAAGGCAAAAAAATGCCGCAAATCGGCAAAGTCAGCGTCAGTATTATTGAAGAAGAACAGTCTCGCTGGCTCGCGTTCAAATCGGGACAACTCGACTTTGACAAACTGACTTCCAATGCGGTACCACAGGCTTTAAATGGCAAGCAACTCAAACCTGAACTGGTCAAGCAGGGTATTCAACATTTTCCCAATAAAGACGCTGAAATCACCTATACCATGTTTAATATGCAAGACCCTACAGTGGGTGGTTTTGGGCTTGAAAAAGTTGCATTAAGACGTGCGATTAGTCTGGCTTATAACCAAGCAGAAGCCATTAAACAACTGTATAAAGGGCAGGCAGTGAAGTCGGAGATGTTGGTGCCTGAGGGGGTACAAGGCTTTAATCCGAATTATCGCAGTAGTGTGGCCTATAACCCACTCTTGGCGAATAAATTACTGGATCGTTTCGGTTATAAAAAGGGAGTAGATGGTTACCGTCGACTACCGAATGGTCAGCCTTTAACGCTCAAGTTTATGACTGAAAACAGTTCCAGTTCCGTGATTCAGTCTGAACTATGGAAGAAAAATTTAGATGCGATTGGTCTGCGTGCCGACTTTGTGGTGAGTAACTTTGCTGACAATTTAAAAGCAGCGATGCAATGTAAATATATGATTTGGGGCGGGGCTTGGATTGCCGATTATCCTGAAGGGGAAAACTTTGCCCAACTGCTGTATGGGCCCAATTCGGCACAGGGTAATCTCAGTTGCTACCAGTCCAAAGCCTATGATGCACTTTATACACAAGCGATGGCTTTACCACCGCCTCAGCGTTTGCCGTTTTATGAAAAACTCAGTCGTCAAATTGAAGCCGATAATCCATGGATTATTCATAACAGTCGCATTCGAAATTGGTTGTTACATCCACAAGTTCAGGGTTTTAAAGCACATCCGATGATGAATACCAATTGGCAATATCTTGATATTCAGCCTATAAAAAATAATTGAGATGTAGAACACAATGAGAGATCTAAATCAGAAATTGAAACGATGGGGTTTGGGAATTTTGGCAGGCAGCATTCTGCTGAGTAGTTCAGTTTCCAGTTTTGCGCAAAGTACTGCCGACCCGAAAAAAGTTTTACGTTATGTTTTTCCTGTGGCTGAAACAGGCTTTGACCCTGCGGGCGTGCATGACTTGTACTCCGCCCATGTTAACGGTTCGATTTTTGAAACGTTGTTTACCTATGATTATTTGGCCTCACCTGCGAAATTGGTACCACGAACAGCTGTGGCTTTACCCGAGGTGAGCGCGGATGGATTGACCTATACCATTCGTTTGCAAAAGGGGATTTATTTTGCTGCAGACCCAGTGTTTAAAGGTAAAAAGCGTGAGCTGACCTCGGCTGATTATGTGTATACCTTTAAGCGTTTACTGGATCCGAGTTTGCATTCACCCAACAGTTGGCTGCTTGATGGGCGAATCTTAGGGATGGAGGCTTTGCTGAAACAAGCGCAGAAAACGGGAAAATTCAATTACGACCAATCTGTCGCTGGTTTACAAACACCAGACCGTTATACCTTGGTTATTCGCCTGACCAGCCCAGATCAGAACTTTCCAATGCTGCTTGCGCATCAGCCTGCAGGTGCAGTTGCACGGGAAGTCATCGAAAAATATCGTGACAAAGCGGGTTTTGTGATGGGGCATCCAATAGGAACTGGGCCGTATATGCTCAGTCGTTGGACACCGGGTTCGCGGATCATTTTAAAGGCCAATCCTGATTTCCGAAGTTTTGTTTGGAACTTTAAAGCCAGTACGCCTGAGGACCAAAAGATCGTTAAAGCCATGCAAGGCAAAAAGATGCCACAAATTGGGGTGATTGATATTCAGGTCATGGAAGAAGGACAATCACGCTGGTTGTCCTTTATTAAAGATGAAGTCGATCTATTTGCTTTGGATGGTGAGTTGACGGTTCAAGCCTTGCAAGATGGAAAACTAAAACCGGAATTGATCAAGAAAGGTGTACAGCTGTCACGGATCACCGATCCCTCTATTGACTATCATTATTGGAACATGCAAAACCCAGTAGTTGGTGGTTTGAGTAAAGATAAAATTGTTCTGCGCCGTGCCATGGCGATGGCGTTTTCAGCCGATAACTACATCAATATTTTACAAAAAGGCGATTCGCAAAAACTGCAAGCACCGATTCCAAGTGGTGTGGTGGGCTATGATCCCAATTATCGAAGCAGTATTCCTTACTCAGTCAAAGCGGCAAATTTATTGTTAGATCGTTATCACTATAAAGTCGCTGCGGATGGTTGGCGTACTCAGCCGAATGGGAAACCTTTGGTGATTGAGATGACGCTTTCGGGCAATAATTTACGCAGTCAACAACAGGCCGAGTTTTGGAAGAAAACCTTGGACAGCATTAAAATCAAAATGACCACCAAGTCGATGCCTTTTGCTGAAGCTTTGAAATTAGAAAAACAATGTAAAACCATGTTTAAAGCATCAGCATGGATTGCAGACTACCCAGATGCAGATAACTTTATGCAGCTGTTTTATGGCAAAAACATCAAGATTACCAACAATGGCTGCGTCAAAATTCCTGAATATGACCGCCTATATGAACAAGCCCAAAAGATGACACCAAGCCCAGAGCGCGATGCAATCTACGCCAAAATGTCGCGTCTGCTAGAGGTGTATATGCCTGTGCAGGTGATTGGTGCGCGTTATCGAAATATCTTGGCACAACCGCGTGTAATTGGTTTTAAAAAGCATCCCATACTGCCAGCAGAGTGGATGTATATCGATATTGATTTGAAGAAATAGAAATTAAACAAAACTGGAGTCATGATGAAAAAGCAACATTTTAAATTCACTGCATTGTGCATGTTGGGCCTAGGGATGAGTCAGATGGCTTTGGCGGAAACAGCACCGCGCCAAACATTACCCAGCTTTCAAGCCAAAGACATCCCTGCACTGTGTAATGCCAAAATTGCGGATGTGAAAAAGCAACTTAAAACGTTTGAAAATAAGCCCCTTAAAAACGAAACGGCAGCAGCACCTGTATTGGCTGAATGGGATCGTATTTTTGCATCATTTGAAGATTTTTACGGCCCGATTGGTCTGTATAGCAATGTTGATCCTGATGAGGCACTGCGTAAAGCGGCTGAAGACTGTGAAATTAAAATTAGCCAATTCCAAACTGATGTTTATCAAAATCCAAAGCTATATCAACAAATTAAAAAAATTAAAATTGCTGATCCAATTGAAGCCAAGTTCCGTGAAGATATTTTGGAAGGTTTTGAAAAAACAGGGATACAGCTTTCAGTAGATAAACAAGCACGCTTAAAAGCGATTTTTGATGAATTGGCAAAAATTGAACAAGAGTATGCACGTAATGTACGTGATAATCCTGAAAAACTCGAATTTAGCCCAGATGAGCTAAAAGGCCTGCCACAAAGTTATATCGATGGCTTAAAGAAAAATGAAAAGGGTAATTATTTACTCGGGTTTGAGTATCCAGATTATCGTCCGTTTATGGAGTTGGCAGATAACGATGACGCACGTAAGCGTTATCAAATTGCATTTACCCGACGTGGTGGCGAGAAAAATTTAGCGCTGCTGAAGCAAGCGATGGACCTACGTTATGAGTTAGCACAACTGTTTGGCAAGTCTAGTTATGCCGAATGGGTACTGCAAAGCCGGATGGCGAAAACGCCTGAAACCGTGAATAAATTCTTGGCAGAGGTACATGCTACCGTAGCACCCCTAGAGAAAAAGGAAGTCCAAACTCTACGTGAGTTTAAAGCACAAAGTTTAAATATCCCTGTTGAGCAAGCCAGTATTGAGCGTTGGAGCGAAGCATATTGGAGTGAAAAATTACGCAAAGCCAAGTATCAGGTCGATCAAGAGCAACTACGTCAGTATTTTCCAACGCAAGCCTCTCAAGACTGGCTATTTTCCATTTCTGAAAACCTGTATGGCATCAAGTTTAAGCCTGCAAAAGTCGAGGTTTGGCAAGATGAAGTGGAATATTATGATGTGACCGATGCCAAAACTGGGCAACTGCTCGGCGGCTTATATATGGATAAATTTCCACGTAAAGGTAAATATGGACATGCTGCTGTGTGGGGTGTGTATGGCGGCAGTAGCTTAACTGGGCGTAAACCGATTTCAGCACTGGTGACTAACTTTAACCGCAATGGTTTAAATAGCGATGAACTTGAAACCTTTGTACATGAGTTTGGTCATGCGCTGCATGGCATTTTATCTAACACACGTTTTTCATCTCAGTCAGGAACTTCAGTTGAGCGGGACTTTGTCGAAGCACCGTCACAAATGTATGAAGAATGGGCGCGACGCAAAGAGACTTTGTCAAAGGTGGCAGACTACTGTAAACCTGACTGCCCACGCGTGGATGATGCGTTGATTACTAAACTCAATGCCGTGCATAGCTATGGGCGTGGTTTACATTATGCACGTCAGACGTTGTATGCACAGTATGACATGGCGCTACATGGTAGTGATGCACAAGAGGTTCAGCCCTTAAAGGTTTGGGAAAAAATGGAAGGGGCAACGGCCTTGGGCTATGTTCCAACCACCGAGTTTCCGGGGCAGTTTGGTCACATCATGGGTGGTTATCAAGTCGGTTATTACGGCTATATGTGGTCAGAAGTGATGGCGTTGGACATGCTTTCAGCCTTTGGTGATAACTTAAATAACCCTGAAGTGGGGCAGCACTATCGTCAAACCATTTTGTCCCAAGGTGCTCAAAAACCTGCCAAAGCATTGGTCAAAGACTTTTTGGGTCGTGAACCTGATAACAAAGCCTTTTTCGATGAAATTACCGGTCAACGGGTGAAATAAGGGGCATTTTTATGCTGGCATATATTATTCGTCGAATTTGGCAAATGATCCCGACCATGCTTGGGGTGGTTTTGCTAATTTTCTTCTTGTTTAACTGGGTCGGTGGTGATCCTGCCTATATTTTGGCAGGGAAAATGTCGAACCCTGAACAGATTGAAAATATCCGACAGCAGCTTGGGGTCGATCAGCCCTATTATGTGCAACTGTGGATTTTTATTAAGCAGATTTTGACATTTGATTACGGGCTGAGTTGGAGTACAGGAGAGTCAGTATCGCAAATCATCATGACACGACTTGGGCCTTCACTGACTTTGCTCATTCCACTGACGATCTTACAAACCATTATTTCTATTATTTTGGCTTTGGCGGTGGCAGCGGTGCGTGGCAGTTTAACAGATCGTATGGTGATGATGCTGTGTACGATTGGCATGTCGATCAGTATCTTGGTGTATATCATTGTTTTTCAGTATGTCTTTGCCTATCAGCTGAGCTGGTTTCCAGTACAAGGCTGGAGCGATAGCTTTAGTGAGAACCTGTTTAAATATGCTTTATTGCCTATTCTGATCATGTTGGTGGTCAGTATTGCCCCGACTTTACGGTTGTATCGTAGTTTTGTTTTGGATGAAGTCAATCAAGACTATGTTCGTACTGCACGTGCCAAAGGGATGGGTGAACGGCGCATTTTAGGCGTGCATGTGCTACGTAATGCCTCAATCCCGATTATTACAGACGTGATGGCAAGTTTACCTGCTTTGCTGATTGGTGCATTTTTGATTGAGCGTTTCTTTGGCATTCCGGGCATTGGTCGTGAAGTAATTATTGCGGTAGAGCGTAGTGATTTTCCTGTGATTAAAGCCATTACTGTGTACGTTGCTCTCGCAACGATGTTTTTCAACTTGATTGCCGATTTGATTTATAAATGGGTCGATCCACGCGTACAGTTGAAGTAGGTGAATTATGCTCAGTGTTCTCACTAAAAGAAAACCAGATACTGCTGAACCTACAACAGCGTCTACAGGACTATGGCAACTCGCCATACGCCGCTTAAAACGCGATCGAATCGCCATGTTTTCTCTCCTAATCGTACTGTTTTATTTTGTGCTGTTAATTTTGTCATCTACAGGATTGATTGCAAAAAACTGGAATAAAGAAGTCGCTGTGAGTTATGCACCGCCTACGTTTATCGGTGCAACAGCGATACCTGCTACGCAAAGTGAAACAAGAAAAGTTGAAGCGGCTGTGCCTGAGAACCCTGTTGATCCTTTAAACGATGTGATTCGTGAGCTCAACGCAGAAATTGCTGCTGAACAGGGTGTAGGTGGTGCTATTGATTACTATGGGGTTGTTGATCCTTTAGCCGAAGATATGAGAGCGATTGACCAAGCGCTGGATGGGCATTTACTAGATCAACAAGCGGAACTCAAGCAAAGCCTGATTTTAGGTGCCGACAAATGGGGACAAAGTGTTTTACTGAAAACTATTAAAGGTGCAGAAACATCAATTATTGTTGGCTTGGTCGCAGCTTTTCTTGCCGTGGTGATTGGCACGGTTTTAGGTGCCATTTCGGGCTACTTTGGTGGCTGGGTCGATGATGTCTTGAACTGGTTTTATAACATTTTTACCTCAATTCCTTATTTGCTTTTGGTGCTAGCGATTGCTGCTGTACTGCAACAAAAAGGTATTTTATCGATTGTTTTGATTTTGGGTTTAACGGGGTGGACGGGTGTATATCGTTTAATTCGTGCCGAATATATGAAGCATACTTCGCGGGAATATGTGCTGGCGGCAAAAGCAATTGGGGTGAGTCATGGCCGGCGTATCTTTGTGCATATATTTCCCAATGTCAGTCATATCGCACTGGTTCAAATGTCAATTTTAGTGGTGGCCTTTATTAAATCAGAGGTGATTTTGAGCTTCTTAGGTTTTGGTGTCCCTGTCGGTGTGGTGTCATGGGGCAGTATGCTGAATGAGGCGCAAAGTGAGTTGATTTTAGGTAAGTGGTGGCAGTTAGCGGCTGCTTCGGTAGCGATGGCTGTTCTGGTCACTGCATTTTCAATGTTTACCGATGCACTGCGTGATGCATTAGACCCAAAACTGAAATAGGAGCATGAGAATGTCTGAACTTAATCATATGACAGCGCCAGCCTTACTTCAGGTGGAAAACTTGCGTATTAGTTTTAAAAATGAAGAAAAGCAGTACATTGAAACGGTCAAAGGCATCAGTTTTAGTATTCCAGTGAATACCACTGTGGCCTTGGTTGGGGAGTCAGGGAGTGGGAAGTCGGTCACATCGCTAGCCACCATGGGGCTGTTACCTACTGAAAGCAGTCAAATTGCTTCGGACAGTAAAATTTTGTTTGAGGGGAAAAACCTACTCGATTTACCACGCCGTGAAATGCGGAAAAAGTGTGGTAAAGATATTGCCATGATTTTTCAGGAACCGATGTCATCCTTAAACCCTGTGTTTACGGTAGGTTCACAAATTGCAGAAATTTTGCAGTTACATTTGGGTATGAGTCGTAAGCAGGCGCGTGCACGTGCTTTGGAACTCTTGATAGAAGTTGGGATTCCATCTCCTGAAACCAAGATTGATGCTTATCCGGGGCAGTTGTCGGGTGGTCAGCAGCAGCGCGTCATGATTGCTATGGCAATTGCGTGTAAGCCAAAACTATTGATTGCCGATGAACCGACGACAGCGTTGGATGTCACTATTCAAAAGCAAATTTTAAATTTGTTGGAGTCTTTGCGGAAGAAGCATCAAATGTCGATGCTGTTTATTACCCATGATTTGGCTTTGGTCGGGGAAATTGCCGATCAGGTAATCGTAATGCGGCATGGTCAAATTCGTGAACAAGGTAGGGTTAAAGATGTGCTTGAACGCCCTCAAGATGTCTATACCAAAGCGTTGTTACACTGCCGTCCACAACTGTCCAAACGTCCCCTGCGTTTGCCGATGATCAGTGATTTCATGCAGCAAAAGGGTGATGACTATATTGAGATGCATACTATCGATGTCGAGTCACTTCAACAAAGATCTCGCGGTTTAACTGGCCAAGAAGAGATTATTTTAGATGTACGTGATCTTAAAAAGTCATTTTATAGTCGTAAAGGATTGTTCGGTAAGGATGAATTTCAAGCGGTCAAAGGTGTTACTTTTCAGTTAGCAAAAGGCAAGACTTTAGGCTTAGTGGGGGAGTCTGGTTCGGGGAAAACCACGATTGGGTTGTTACTCATGCGGTTACAGGAGGCAACAGGTGGTAAAGCTTTGTTTCAAGGACGCGATTTGCTGTCGATGACAGAAAAAGAGTTTGCTCAGTATCAACGCAAGATTCAAATTATTTTCCAAAATCCCTATGCATCACTGAATCCACGCTTTACTGTTGGGCAGATTTTGATGGAACCAATGCAGGTACATGGGATCGGGGCGGATGATATTGAACGCAAACAAATGGCGTTGGATCTGTTGGAGCGCGTGAGTTTACCTGTACAGGCATTTTATCGTTATCCGCATGAGTTTTCTGGTGGGCAACGTCAGCGTATTGCAATCGCGCGTTGCCTAACTTTAAAACCTGAAATTCTGATTTGTGATGAGTCGGTATCAGCATTGGATGTTTCGGTACAAGCCCAAGTACTGAATTTGCTGCAAGACTTACAGGATGAATTTGGACTGAGTTATATCTTTATTTCACATGACTTGTCTGTAGTGAAATATATTTCAGATCAAATCATGGTGATGAATCATGGTGATTTGGTGGAAATAGCCAATTCAGATGAGGTGTACCAGTCACCGCAGCACGAATATACCAAGCGCTTGCTTAGTGCTATCCCGCAGGGAGTGTAGTGAAGAGGGAGTGGGATAATGAAACGCTCAATAAATTGGGCGTTTTTATGAGGGTTTACATCTTCTTCGCACTTCGGAACACAAAGTGATCTTATTGCACCGTAAACACATATAAAAAGAGCCACTCGAAAGTGGCTCAAATTTTGACTTTAGAAATTAAAATTTCTTAAAGCTTTTATTTCCAAAAGGTTTACGAGGTGCATTTTCGTCACGTGTATCACGCTGACCATAGGTGCCTTTGTTGCCAAAGTTGTCTGGACGACTGTCGCGCTGTGCATAGCCTGAGTTTTGACGTAGTTCACGTTGACCATAAGCAGCTTGCGTATTGTCTTGACGGCGCTGGCTGTGACCATTTGGATTTTCACGGCGATCACGGTTGAAGGCAGGCTTCGCTTGTTGTTGGCCTTCATCTTCATTGTCACGGCGCTGCTGACGTAAGAAGCCACCACGACGTGCAGCCATTGGTTTTTCTTGCATACGTTCAGTACGACGTTTTGCCATGCCGTACAAACCTGTGCCTTGACGTGGTTTTAGCTCAACCGCTTTGGTTAAGTTATCGATGTCGTTTTTGTCCAATTCCATCCAACGACCCGTACGTAGTTCGCGTGGTAAAATAACCGTGCCATAACGTGTACGGAGTAGACGGCTGACTTTTAAACCTTGCGATTCAAAAATACGACGTACTTCGCGGTTACGACCTTCTTTTACCACCACTTGATACCAGCGGTTAATCCCTTCACCGCCAATTTCAGAGAAGGACTCAAACTTCGCTGGGCCATCATCTAACACCACACCTTTGAGCATGTTGTTCTTAATTTGCGGAGTCACTTCACCCATAACACGTACAGCATACTCACGTTCAACTTCATTTGATGGGTGCATCAAGCGATTCGCGAGTTCGCCATCATTCGTGAACAACAGTAGACCTGTTGAGTTAATATCCAGACGACCCACCATCACCCAGCGATCATTCGCGATTGCAGGTAATTGATCAAATACTGTTGGACGTGACTCAGGGTCATTGCGTGAACAAATTTCGCCCTCTGGTTTATAGTAAATCAGAACACGACGACGAATTTCATCTTCAATTTGGAACGATACTTTACGACCATCGATGCGAAGCTCATCACCTGGTTCAATACGTTCGCCTACTTGGGCAACTTGGCCGTTGACACTCACACGACCAGCGGCAATGACTTCTTCCATATAACGGCGAGAACCCAAACCAACTCGTGCAAGTACCTTTTGCAACTTTTCACTCATGACAGCATAACCTTAGAAATTATCATCAACAGTTCACCTATTTACGACTTCGGTGCATTCACATCGAGCGCCATAAAAGCTTCCTTGGCATCCTGCAGGGGAGGCAACTGACCTAAAGAATTTAGACCAAATGCATTTAAAAATTGGGGCGTCGTAACTAACAACGCAGGTCTTCCTGGGAGTTCACGAAAACCAGATTCTTTAATCCAGTTCCAATCAAATAACGTGCGTAAGAGTTGACTGTTATTTGAGACTCCTCGAATTTGTTCTATATCTGCTCGAGTGACGGGTTGATGATAAGCAACCACGGCCAACATTTCGAGTAGCGATGGCGAAAGGCGAGTTGGTCGCTCTGGCCACGTTTGTGCAACGATTTGACGGTATTTTGCTCGAACTTGAAAACGAAAACCTTGAGCAGTTTCAATCAGTTCAATCGAACGACCATGTTGTAGCATGGCAAGTTGTTGTAAAAACTGGCGTAAATCTTGTTTGCTATATTGATTTTGGAACGATTCTTTCAATCGTGCAAGTGAAACAGGCGCATCACTGGTAAAAATAATCGCTTCTAACTGCATCAGTACTTCATGCAAGTTATCTTCGTTCGTTACAGGAGCGGTTTGTTCTAACATTATTTTTTGACTCCTTGTATCGAAAGCGGTGCTTCAACACCTGAACTCACAATTTGAATACGTTGCTGACGAGTTAACTCTAAAATGGCCATAAACGTCACGACCATGCCCATACGTCCTTGAATGGGACGCAGCAAAGATTCAAAAACTAAAACTTCACCTGAAGCGATTTTGCTTTCAATAAAAGCCATGCGCTCTTCAAGTAAAACCGGTTCTTGTGTAATTTGATGGGTGATCGGCTCAGGTCTGTTAAACACGCAGAACAATGCATCACGCAGCTGTTGCACATCATGACCATCATTATTATCCAGAGTTTGGCCTAAGCTGACATTGGTTGAGAATGTGTCTCGCTCTAATATAGGCATTTGCCCCAAGCGTTCAGCCGCTTGTTTAATCCGTAGATAAGTTTCTAAACGGTCAATCAGCTCTTGTTTTGGGTCTTTTTCAATTTGGATTGCATTGGGTGCTTTTGGCAATAGCAAACGTGACTTTAAATCAGCCAATAGCGCGGCCATCACCATATAGTCTGCTGTCAGCTCAATGTTCAGCGACTTCATGGCATCCATATAAGACAGGTATTGCGCTGCAATCGGGGCAATATCTAACTGTAATAAGTCAAAGCCATTTTTTTGAATCAGGTAAATCAGAAAGTCGAGTGGTCCTTCAAAATGCTCTAAAAGAATTTCAAATGCAGCGGGAGGAATATATAAATCCTCGGGGATGGAGTCATGCCACTCATCCATAACACGGATTTGTGGAAGATCTTCCATGGCATTATGGACGGATTGATTCATTACAGTTATTGGCCACGCGAATTTTCAAAGGCATGATTATGTTTTTTCGAATCAGTACTTAGGAGAAAAAGTAGAGGTGATTTAAAAATACATAATTTTAATAGGGCTTAGTGTAAAACAAATTGCGGTGTGAATACATGATTTCACCGACCAAATAACAAAAAAAGCTGTAAATAAATAGAGAGTATTTATTTGTGTGATGCCTTTTATCCACTGATGTCGTAGCTAAATTTGCAGATATGGGGTGGGTTTGAGAGAACTTGGCACACTTAGGGCATAGTCCTGTAGTTTGCAAAATAATCAATTTGCTACAGATAGGTAGATGGGTGATACAGATTTATTGAGATTAGAGTAGTGATGGACAACGCTTTAATTTTATAAATGGTTTGAAAGAGGGAAGAGAGTAGCTGAGCTCAAGTTAATGTCAGTTGACGCCAAAGAAAAGATTTACTCAGGTGCTTGTAGCGCAAATTCAATGATGCGCTGACAGCTGTCTTGTAGGCAGAGATTTTTAGGTTCAAGATATTTAAAGTATTGTTGGATGGTCGAGATCGTCAGGAAATAGCTGTACAGATTGTCTTTCTGTATATTGCAGTTGATTGAGCTATGGCGTTGCACCAAGGTCTCGGACTCAAGCGTCCAAGGACGCTGCACATATAAACTATGTTGCTCGGAAAATTGATCCAGATTGAGCAAAACTATAAACAGGGTTATGTTGATCTCTTGAAAATGTGAGATTCAGTTTCCCTAGCGAATAAATGCAGCGCATCACTCAAATGCGCTGACATCGCCAAGCCCACGGCGAATCACTTCAGGGTGATCACCTGATAAGTCGACAATACTGGTGGTGCTCAAGGTGCCCAGCCCGCTGTCGATAAACACATCAATTCGTTTTGATAGTTGCATTTCAATGTCATAGGGGTCATCCAGTGGTTCTTCCTGATTCGGCAGGATTAAGGTGCTGGTTAGTAGCGGCTCGCCTAACTCTTTGAGTAACATTTGGCACACTGGATTACTTGGAATACGTAAACCAATGGTTTTTTTCTTAGGATGCATCAAGCGTTTAGGCACTTCACTGGTTGCAGGCAAAATGAACGTGGTCACGGCTGGTGTGTTGTTTTTCAGTAAACGATACATGGCATTGTCCACTTTGGCGTAAGTAGCAATATCGGAAAGATCTGCACAAATGATGGCATATTGATGTTTGGCCCCAAGGCCGCGAATTTGAGCAATCCGCTCCATGGCATTTTTATTCCCAATCTGGCAGCCAATAGCATAAGCGGCATCGGTCGGATACACCACCACATCGCCTGCGCGAATCCGTTCTACTGCTTGGCTGATTGAGCGTGCTTGAGGGTTATCAGGATGGACTCTTAAGTGAAGCATCGTTTTTATCTCCTGATGATTTTTTCAACATTATCGCGCTTTATCTTGGTGATGTTCAATAACCAAAATGTGAATTGTGCTAAATTTAGTCGAGCATTTCTCTTTGAAATTCATTGCTCTGTAATGTTTTGCCAGCACGGGTACATAAGCAAATACAGTGAATGAAGTGTTTCGCATCGCGCGGTAATTGGGCTTGTCCTGAAAAATAAGCCTGAACTTGAGCGAAAACATGGTCTTTAAACCGTTTTCCGTCACCACCTTCACCAGTCAGATTGTCTAAGGAAACACGGAACTTCCGACCAAAAGCTGTGGCAAATAACCATTCAATGGCTTGCGGTTTAATTTCAACCTGTTCAAATAAAGCTTGTTGCTCAGCCGTACGACCATCGGGTGCATACCAGTAGCCTAAGTCGGGGAGTAGACGGCGTTTATCTCCTGCAATGCTCCAATGGCTGATTTCATGTAAGGCACTATTAAAAAAACCATGGGCAAATTGGATACGAGCAGGAGTGCTGTCTATTGAGGGAAAATATTCAGGTTCAAAGTCACCTTTAACCAAGTTGACATTCAGGTGGGAAAACCAATGATTAAAGTGTAAGATGAGCCAATCAACTTGTTCTGCTTCTGTACACAAATTCTCCCACGTCGAGAGTTGCACTTGGCGGTTTGAAATGTCAGAATCGACAGTTGAAATTGTGCTCACAAGTGATGAATTACTCACTTCTGTTTGCGGCTGCAACAGATGCATGACTTAAGTTACCCAAATGGTCTGTCTAAATAAGTACAAAATTGTATCTTAATCTTTGACAGAGTACTGATGAATTTGTAGAATTGCCGCCTTAATTATGTCAGCAAATACCTTTCCGGCACAGATTGAGCCGTTTAAATGGGCCGAACAAGGCTTTACATGGTCAGGAACACTGCCATTGTCTCGCTTTGCTCGTATAGCCCGTGAAGCTGTTGGATCAATTGATGATCAATTGATTAACATAGACTGTAAGCTATCAATGGATGCGTATCATCGTATTGTATGGCTAGATGGTCACGTTGAAACACAAGTCCCAATGGAATGCCAGCGTTGTTTAGACGTGGTTAACATTGAACTGGTTTCAGATTTTCATCTAGCTCTAGTGGATGATGAGTCACTGATAGAGCGCTTGGATGAGGATGCTGATTTCATCGTCTTAGGTGAAAGTGAAGCAACGACGAAAGGTAGCTATGATGCGCCTGCGACGGCTGATTTACTGTCTCTGATAGAAGATGAATTGTTATTGTTGATGCCTTTGTCTCCCAAGCATGACGCTTGTGAACATAAGCACCAACCTGCCATTGAAGAACTTGTTGAAGAAAAGCGGGATAATCCGTTTGATGTTTTGGCAAGTTTGAAGGGTAAACTTAACTAATTTTTGTGTTATACTCTTCCGTATAAGACAACTGAATTTGTTCTGATCCATATTTTTCGATTTGTAAGGAGCCATCATGGCCGTTCAGCAAAACCGTAAAAGTCGCTCTCGCCGTGACATGCGCCGTTCACATGACGCTTTAACCGAGAATGCATTAACTGTAGACCAAGCTACTGGCGAGACTCACCGTCGTCACCATGTATCTAAAGATGGTATCTACCGTGGTCGTCAATTATTCGCTAAAGCATCTGCTGAATAATTGTCGAAGCATTAAGCTTAAAGCTTAGTCGAAAAAAGGGGAGCGTAAAGCTCCCTTTTTTTGTTGTCGAATTTTTATCGCTGCTGTTTTTGTTGTATTTGGCAATTACATCGACCTAAATTAAGTGTTAAATTTTCGCTCCATAAACGAGAGCAAAGACAAGAAAGGACTTTTTTATGTCTGCGAAACAACTTGATCAAGTCGCTCAGGCAACAAAAACAGCTTTTGTATTTCCCGGTCAGGGTTCACAAAAGGTTGGCATGTTGGCTGAATTGGCAGAACAATTTGCCAGTGTTGAAGCAACATTTGCAGAAGCCTCTAAAGCGGTTGGATTCGATTTGTGGCACATTGCACAATCTGGTGAAGGTTTAGACCAAACTGAATTTACCCAACCTGTATTGTTAACTGCCAGCATTGCTTTGTGGCGTATATGGTTAGAACTTGGTGGTGTTGCACCAAAGTATTTGGCGGGACACTCACTTGGTGAATACAGTGCGTTGGTTGCAGCAGGAAGCCTAAGCTTAGGCGATGCAGTCAAGCTGGTAAACTTGCGTGGCAAGTTAATGCAAAGTGCTGTACCTCAAGGTAAAGGCGCAATGGCAGCCATCTTAGGTTTAGATGATGCGCAAGTTGTTGCTTTATGCCAACAAGTTTCGAGTCAAGCTGAAGGTTCAGTTGAAGCAGCTAACTACAATGCTCAAGGTCAAGTGGTGATTGCTGGTGAAAAAGCAGCAGTTGAAGCAGTCATGGTTTTAGCCAAAGAAAACAGCGGCAAAGCGATTGCACTCCCAGTTTCTGTTCCATCGCATTGTTCATTGATGAAGCCTGCTGCAGAACAGTTTGCACAAGCTTTGGAACAAACTGCCATTGAGCTGCCTAGCATACCTGTAATACAAAATGTGGGCGCGGAAATTGCTACAGATGTAGCACAAGTCCGCCAAGCACTTACCGCTCAGTTATATGAGTCTGTACAATGGACCAAAACAATGCAGTTTATTCAGGATCAAGGGATCCAATATGTTTCTGAGTGTGGTCCAGGTAATGTCTTGGCAAACTTGGCGAAACGTTTACCAAATATCGAAAAAGCTTTTCCACTTGATAGCAAATCACGTATGGAAGATGCACTCAATGCCATTTTAGTGGCTGAAGGAAAAATTGTATGACACAGGAAGGCAAAATTGCACTCGTGACAGGTGCAAGTCGAGGGATTGGTGCTGCCATCGCTCAGCAACTTATTCAAGACGGTTATTTTGTTGTGGGTACTGCGACATCTGAGTCAGGTGCAGAAAAACTTGCTGCAAGCTTCGGTGAACACGGTGCAGGTAAAGTGCTCGATGTTCGTGATGGTGCTGCCATTGATGCGCTTGTCACTGATATTGAACAAAACTATGGCCCTGTGTTGGTTTTGGTGAACAATGCTGGGATTACCAAAGATAATTTGTTACTTCGTATGTCAGAAGATGACTGGGATGACATTTTAAATATTCATTTAAAAGCAGTTTACCGTTTGTCGAAACGCGTTTTAAAAGGTATGACCAAAGCGCGTTTTGGACGAATTATTAATATTAGTTCTGTGGTTGCGCATTTTGCCAACCCAGGTCAGGCCAACTATTCAGCAGCGAAAGCTGGTATTGAAGCATTTAGCCGTAGCCTTGCAAAAGAAATGGGCAGCCGTCAAATCACTGTAAACTCGGTGGCGCCTGGTTTTATTGCAACAGAAATGACTGAGCAATTAAGCGAAGACATCCGTAAAAAAATGAGCGATCAAGTGGCCTTGAACCGTTTAGGTGATCCACAAGATATTGCCAATGCGGTGAGCTTTTTGGCATCGGACAAAGCAAATTACATTACTGGTACGGTAATGCATGTAAATGGTGGTCTATACATGAGCTAATTGGCTGATGGATAAACTTTCAAAATTTTAAAGATTCAATTAAACTAACGGCATTAAAAACGCCACAAGCAATGAGGAGAATTCCTGTGAGCGATATCGAACAACGCATCAAGCAAGCAGTTGCAGAACAACTTGGTCTTAAGGCTGAAGAAATCAAAAACGAAGCATCTTTCATGGATGACTTAGGTGCTGACTCTTTAGACCTTGTTGAGCTTGTTATGTCTTTCGAAAACGACTTTGACATCACAATCCCAGATGAAGATTCTAACGAAATCACAACTGTACAATCTGCGATTGACTACGTTTCTAAGAAACTAGGTTAATCCATATTGTTTCAGCTTTGCTGAATGGAAAGGCCACCCACTTGGGTGGCTTTTTTATGCCTTTCAAAAAATGCAAAGTGCCTAACTCACCTTTAAAATCTAATATTTACTGGGCTAACTTACAAAGCTTTACCTTAACAGGACTTTTCGCTACCAAATCTGTTGTCTTTTTGGGGTATAAAAAAGGGTGTCTCATTTTTGAGCATTCACTATAACAACACTGATATAACAAGATGGAGCATACACATGGGTCTTTTTGATTTTGTTAAAGGCATTGGTAAGAAAAACACAGCAGCAGCTGAGCCTCAAGCCGCACCAAGCACACCAGCAGAGCCATCTGCTCAAGAAATTGCCAACAAGTTATTAGGTCATATCAAAGCATTGGGCTTACCTGTGACGGGACTTTCAGTTAGCTATAACTCAACTACGGATTTGGCGACCGTGAAAGGGCAAGTTCAGAGTCAAGCTGATAAAGAAAAGATTGTTTTAGCTGTTGGTAATATTGACCACGTTGCACAAGTCGATGATCAACTCACCGTTGCAACCCCAGAACCAGAAAGTAAGTTCTATACAGTAAAATCAGGCGATACCTTATCTAAAATTTCTAAAGAGTTTTATGGGGATGCCAACCAGTACAATAAAATTTTTGAGGCCAACCGTCCGCTATTGAAAGATGCAGATGATATTTTCCCAGGCCAAGTCCTACGTATTCCTGCTTAAGTTAAAAGGTTGAAGAAAAGGCGCATGAAGCGCCTTTTTTATTTTAGACTGGAATGTTGACAAGTGCTTAGCGACTTGCTTTCACAACAGCATGCTGACTGAGCATACCTAAGGTAATTTTTTTTACTTCATCCCGACTTTGTTGAATGTGAGCGCTGATCTTTTCAACGGCAAGTTCCGTCTGTTGCTGTGCTATATAATTCAAAATAGCTTGATGCTCGGCATAGGTGGCTTCAATCCGATCTGTTTTTGAAAAATCGAGGCGACGAATAATGCGAATTTTTTCACTGCCCTCTTGATGAATTTTGATCATTTCTTGATTGCCAATGGCACGAACCAACGCACAGTGAAAATCTTCATCAATTTTCGCCATGGCTTTTAAACTCGATAGATACTGTTCAGGTGCAACCATCCAAATTTTGTGTAGATGTTTCATTTCCTTCGATGGCTGAGATGCACTGCTGCATAACTTTCGAATTGCATACTGCTCAATCATGATGCGTAGCTCATACAGCTCATCGTAATATTGTAAGTTCAACGGACGGACAGTCCAGCCACTACGAAATGCTACCTCTACATAGCCTTCTTGTTGCAATCGATATAGCGCTTGCCGCGCAGGCGTGCGGCTGACCTGATAGTTCAAGGCGATTTCGGATTCGGTAAAACGTTCACCCGGCATCAATTTGAAATCAAAAATATCGTTTTTAATTTGCTGGTAAACAAGTTCAGACAAATTGTCTGAACTTGAACCTGAACGTGTCATATTGGGCATGTACTATTCCATATAAATTAAAGGCTCACCGCTATGAACGGTTTGTCCAGCCCGACAAATGATAGCTTTGACAGTACCATCATCCGCAGCGTACACTGGTAATTCCATTTTCATTGCTTCAATGATAGCAATGGTTTCACCTTTTTTCACAATCTGACCTTGTTCCACTAATATTTTCCAAAT
Source organism: Acinetobacter johnsonii (assembly GCF_048551975.1). Taxonomy (GTDB): domain Bacteria; phylum Pseudomonadota; class Gammaproteobacteria; order Pseudomonadales; family Moraxellaceae; genus Acinetobacter; species Acinetobacter johnsonii_A. Next base: position 147,430 of record NZ_JBIMCF010000001.1, read on the forward strand.
ATTACCTGTCATCGAAGCATGTAGTGCTGCATAGGCGCTGTAGTCGGTCTCATCAGGTATTTCTGCAATCAAATGTTCTTGATGATCAACACTTTCTTTCCACAAGCCCACTTCAGCGCTAAAAGCGTGTTGTTGCTGTGCACTAAATTCGGCAATGCTGTCTTTTTCATCCTCAAGCAGTTGTAAATACGCGGCATAGTCAAATTCAGTATCTTCAATTTGAATTTGTGCTTGTCCATTTTCAAAGTCGGCACGCCATTGTTCTAACTCTGACTCAGATACGGGGAAGTATTTGATTTGATCAAAAAAGTTTAGGAACCATTCTTTGTCGCCAAACTGTTTGTTCTTTTTAAACTTATTCCAGATGGGTAGGGTGCGTCCGACCAGTTGGTAGCCTCCCGGAGAGTCCATACCGTAGATACACATATACATGCCGCCAATGCCTACAGTACCTTCAGCGGTAAAAGTACGTGCAGGGTTGTATTTCGAGCTTAATAGGCGGTGGCGTGGGTCAATCGGTACTGCACAGGGCGCGGTGAGATAAACATCACCAAGGCCTAAAATGAGGTAATGGGCATTGAAAATAATTTCTTTGACTTGCTCACGGCTTTCTAAACCATTGATACGTTGAATAAAATCGACATTGTTCGGTAGCCAAGGTGCTTTGGCACAGACACTTTCTTGATAGCGTTCAACAGCACCTAAAGTTGCACTGTCTTCAAATGCCATTGGGAGATGGATGATCCGTGACGGAATCTTGATTTGGCTTAAATCTCCCATTTGTTGTCCAAGCTTGAGTAGAAATTCGATCAATTGGTACTGTGGAAGTGTGAGTCCATCGTATTTGATTTGCAGCGAGCGTACACCGGGGGACAGTTCCAATATGCCTTGAATATTAGCCGCGCGGATCAGCTGCATCAGTTGGTGAACGCGCAAGCGTAGCGCCAAGTCTAAAACGTTGTCACCGTACTCCAGTAAGATATAACTGTCCCCCGCTTGGCGGTATACCGTGCGTGGAGACATGTCAGTTGCCTCTAAGCTGGCAAGAATTGCGGATGTTGGAATATCACTGCTTGGCGGCTCAGAATGAAGTACTGCATCGGTAAAGTTTTCGATTCGTTCAATTTGTTGTTGTTCTAAGGCATTGGCTTGTTCAACAGTTAAAGGATAAAAGCTGATTTTATCATCGGCTTTAAGCTGACCCACTTTCCAAAGTTCAGCTTTGGCAATGGTTACAGGGCAAACAAAGCCCCCCAGACTCGGCCCATCTTTGGCTAAAATGACAGGGAAGTCGCCTGTGAAGTTAATCGCACCAATGGCATATTCACAGTCATGGACATTGGATGGGTGAAGTCCTGCCTCACCGCCATTTTCACGTGCCCAGCTTGGTGTTGGCCCTGATAGACGAATGCCTAAACGGTTGGAGTTAAAGTGTACGCTCCATTGGGAGGCAAAAAACTCTTCAATATATTCGGGTTTAAAGAAGTCAGGTGCACCATGTGGTCCATACAGCACCCCAATTTTCCACTCTTTACCGTAGCTTGGAATGAGTGCAGGAGATAGAGCTTCTGGTTCTTGCGTTGCTAAAGGTGTATCGCTATTTGGATGGATTGTGTTGACGAGTTTGATCATGTCACCTGCACGAAGCACGCGTCCTGCATGCCCGCCAAAGTTACCTAAAGCAAAAGTCGAACGACTGCCCAAATATAGGGGGACATCAAGTCCATGGCGAACTGCTAAATAGCTACGGCAACCAGACTCGACCTGTCCTAAGCTGAGAACCTGACCTGCATGTACATGAATGGGTTGCCAAAATGCAACAGTTTCATTATCTAATTGTGCAGGACAAGGCGCACCAGTAAGCGCAATCACACTGTCTTGGTGGAACTTGAGGCTTGGGCCTTGCAGGGTGAACTCGAAACCTGCTGCGCTAGCATCATTCCCTACAATTCGATTGGCCAATTGGAAAGCATAGTCATCCATTGGGCCTGATGGCGGTACACCGATATCCCAATAGCCAACACGTCCCGGAAAGTCCTGAATCGAGCTTTGCGTGCCAGCTTGGAGTACTTCAATCACATTCGGTACGTAGTCAAAGTCATCTAGCAAGCGTGTCCAGATTTGCATTTGTGCAAAGCGTTCATCAGAGATCACGCTATGTGCATAGTCTAAATTGGTGCTGATGCCATTTAAACGAGTTTGAGAGAGCACACTTTTTAGTTGCTCAATGGCTTGTTCACGGTTGTCAGCATGTACGATGATTTTGGCAATCATCGGGTCGAAATATTGTGAAATTTCTGTTCCTGTTGAAACCCATGTATCAACACGACAATTGTCTGGAAATGCAACTTCGGTCAGTATACCCGGGCTAGGTTGGAAGTTCTTAACAGGATCTTCTGCATAAATACGCACTTCAATCGCCGCACCTTGCGGTTGGATATTGCTAAGTGCATTCCAATCCAGTGCATCGCCCGCAGCAACTTTAAGCATGCATTCAATCAGGTCTAAACCCGTCACCATCTCAGTAACAGGGTGTTCCACTTGTAGTCGGGTATTGACCTCAAGGAAGTAAAATTCATCACGTGCAGCATCATAAATAAATTCGACCGTACCTGCGCTGCGGTAATTGACCGATTTGCCGAGTTCAACTGCTGCTTGGTGTAGTTTTTGACGTGTGGCTTCGGGGAGATGAGCCGCTGGGGTTTCTTCCACCACTTTTTGGTTACGACGTTGCAATGAACAGTCGCGTTCGCCTAATGCAACCACTTGACCTTGGCCATCACCAAAAATCTGAACTTCGACATGGCGTGCACGGTCAATAAATCGTTCTAAAAATACGCCCGAATCTTTAAAAAATTGTGCGCCTAAACGTTTGACGCTTTCATAGGCTTCAACTAAGGCTTGTTCATTATCACAGCGGGTAAGACCAATACCACCACCGCCTGCGGTACTTTTCAGCATGATGGGATAACCAATCTCTGTAGCCGCAGAAATTGCCTCATCTAAGCTTTCAAGTAACCCTGTCCCTGGTGTCATAGGCACTTGTGCAGCCGCCGCAAGTTCACGTGCACGGTGTTTTAAACCAAACTCTAAAATTTGTGTCGCGGTTGGCCCCATAAAGGCAATATTATTTTTCTCACAAGCCTCTGCAAATTCAGTACTTTCTGATAAAAAGCCATAGCCGGGGAAAATAGCTTCAGCCCCCGTTTTTTGTGCAGCTTGAATCAATTTTTCAATGCTTAAATAAGTGTCGGATGGTTTTAAGCCGTCTAAGGCAATGGCAATGTCCGCGTCTTTGACATGTTGTGCGTAACGGTCACTGTCTGAATATACGGCTACACTGGTCATCCCCAGTTTTTTTAAAGTGCGAATTGCACGTACGGCAATTTCGCCACGGTTTGCAATCAATACAGTTTTAAACATTTTAAAATTCCTAAATTTGACTAAGCTTGTTCTACTTTTGAATTGTTACGGTGCTGGATATAGGCGCGCCAACCGCCAAAGTGACTGATATTTTCGGCATCGTTTAAGCCATAAGGCTCACAAATAAAACCTTTCACCCATCGACCGTCTGCCAGTTCGACATTGCCCATGCCCAGTGGTGTCGGAATCTCTGCGACAAATTCTCCAAAGCGAGCGGTGGGTACATCCCACAGTTCAACAATGATCTGCTGACCGTGTTCATCGACTCGGGCTAGACCGGGTTTAGGTGGGACAGTGTCGTTTAGTGCAAACAGGGCATAGTGCTCAGCGGTATGTGTGGTTTCCACAAGCACAGCATCACGTGTGAGCAATTGGAAGTTCAACGGCATTCCTGTCAGGTGTGCGCCAACCACCGCAACACGGATATGATGTGGAGAGACTGAGTTCTGCAGCACTGGAATGGGTGCATAGCGTTCTAAGGCCCCCAGTTTTAAGTTCAAATGCGTCTGCCAAATTTTTCCAAATTCAATCAGGGCTTGGTCATACCATGCAGGTGCAATTAGGCTGATGCCGAAAGGTAAATCGTCGGTGCGGAAACCTGCGGGCAGGGCGAGAGCACTTAAATCGGCGAGGTTGGTAAAATTGGTATAAGTCCCAAACTCAGAGTTCAGACTAATCGGTGATTGTTCCATTTCTACAAGGGTATGAATGGTTGGGGAGGTAGGAACAATCAATGCATCAAATTGGGATAAAGTATCTTGAATTTTTCGGCTTAAGTCTTGCTTTAAGTACTCTGCGTTATAGGCATCAACTGCACTAAAATCATGACCTTTTTGAATGATTGTGCGCACTGTCGGATCGAAAACCTCAGGCTGCTGAGCCAATAATTCGGCAACCGCCGCCGTACGTTCTGCCACCCATGAGCCTTGATAGAGTTGGGCTGCCAATTGTTCAAACGCTGAAAAATCAATTTCAGTAATTTCAGCACCGAGAACTTTTAACTGTTCTACAGCCAATTGGAAGGCATATTTAGCTTGGTTATCACCAAAGAAGTCCAGTTTTTGGGGAATAGCAAAATGCGGTTTAGCCGAGAGTTTCGCAGGTGCAGTCTTTGGATGCTGGCGTGAATAGCCATCTAGCGCATCGTAGTGTTCTATCATTTGGGCAATGGTGTCGGCGTCTGTTACCGTTAATGCGAAAATGGAAATACAGTCCAAGCTTTTACAAGCTGGTAATAAACCACGATTTGAAAAACGGCCTTTAGTCGGTTTTAGCCCAATAATATTGTTAAACGCAGCAGGAACACGACCAGAGCCTGCAGTATCTGTTCCGAGTGCAAAGGGCACCAAGCCACGAGCTACAACACTGGCTGAACCAGAGCTAGAGCCACCACTGACATAGTCAGCGTTAAACGTGTTACTGACTGCACCAAAAGGAGAGCGTGTCCCGACAAGCCCCGTTGCGAACTGGTCTAAATTGGTTTTTCCCACAACAATGGCCCCTGCATTTTTAAGCAGGCGAATGGTTTCCGCATCTTGCGTAGCAACAGTTGTCAGGGCCTTGCATGCGGCCGTGGTGATAAATCCAGCAACATCGATGTTATCTTTCACTGCAAACGGAATGCCGTATAAAGGAAATTCTTTGTTGAGGTCTGTGGCTTGATCTGCTTTTTGTTTTAAGGCTTCAATTTGTTGGAAAAGTATTTCTGTGGTAGTAATTGAAATCCATGCATGATCAGGTTGTGGTAATTGCGCTACATAGTCGATTAAATCTTCAAGATGAATGTCTTGGTTGAGATAAGCGGTTTGCCATTCTTGAAGTGTCCAGCCAATGCATTTGTTCTGACTCATTTTTTGCATTCCAACTTGTATACATGATGGAATACAAAAATGCAGAATCTATGCCAATCTAATTAATTTGATTTATTTTTGCTTATAATTTTTATAAATCAATTGGTTGTGGTTGAGTTTTGGGTTTAATTGAGTGATTCTAAATGTTTTTAGAGTTGCACCAAAACAAGCGCATAGGGGAGCTAATGGTGCTTTTTATGATCAAGCCTTGGGTAGTTTGACGTTAAACTATTTAAAAATAGGCTTTAAATCATATTCTTTGTTTATGTGGATTGAGGGAATTAAAGCCAAAAGGATTGATAATAAAAAAAATCAAACCAATGCAATAGGAGCAATCCATGGGGGGAAGGTATTTGCAGTGGGTTTATTTGATAGCAAAGTAAATTCGGATGTATTTCATTTTTGGATAGATAAGTTTTTATTACCAGAATTACCCTCGAATAGTGTAATTGTCATGGACAATGCAACCTTCCATAAACGACCAGATATACAAGATCTATTAGCCCAACATGGGCATCAAATACTTTGGTTATCACCTTATAGTCCTGACCTTAATCCTATTGAAAAAATGTGGGCATGGGTGAAAGCAAAAAGGAAAAAATGGTTGGTTAACTCAATAGATAAGCTTTTTAATCGTTTCTTTAACGAGTGTATGGGTAATTAAGCGTTTTGACTATAGATGCATCCATATCAGATGGTATCAATTTAAATTTGCCTACACCTTGGGTTTGTCATGAACTAAATCTTAATTTTAATAAAGACTCTTTAACATGGGATGACCATGAAGGTAATGTAGTAATAAGGAATATTAGTTTTGAGGCAAATACATGTACTTTGTTGAATTATAAAGCTGCGGAAAAATTCTTTAACGAAGATAAAACTTTTATATCTATCTATCTCTCTGAAAGGGGGGGGCTTGGCTCAAAGGAAGTAATGGAAATGTTTCATGGGTAAGGGTTGAGGGTGTATGTTGGAAAAATGGAACAAGAGTTTTCGAGAAAACTAAAATAAAAGAAACAAGGAAAAATATGGAATGAAAAAAATAGAGCCATTAGGCTCTATTTTTTATTTCAAGGAAATTTCATTTGTCGCTAAGGAAAACTTATATGTCGTCTTACGCGCGTGACGCGCGTCATGCGACACATACTCTGTCATTATCGAATACAGAAATTCAAAAACTTATAAATCGTTGCGACACATAATGACATTGGAATACGACACAACCTATGACATTTTATGAGAAAAGCGACTCATCTAGTGTCATTTTTAGAAAAAGGCTATAGATTAATCATGCTTTAATCAATGAATATTGGTATATCCATAAACTTACTGATCATATCTCCTATTGAATTAATAGAATTATATCCACCAGAAAAGTTCTGATTGAGGCAGTTTTTGTTAAGTATACGATTATTTTCAGTCTTAACTTGGCCTATACCGGATTTTGTGTAACCTAGTTTAGTAAGAGTGAAATTGTTCAGCTTACTTTCAAATATATCAACGTATTCATTAGGTACAAGGCAAGCAAGTTGCCAATCACCAAAGCTATAGAAAATATTCTCTAAATTGATATTCTTATTTAAAACAAACCCTGTGATTTTTGGATCAAGATCCCACTGGACATCATTGTAAATAGTTATATCCAAATCATTTAAGTGAGCGAGCTGGAATAGAGCATTAGCTGCACCATCAGAGCAATCCATACATGCAACTTCAAAGCTCAAAGAACCAATTATTTGTCCAGCTTTTGTTTGTGGTACTGGAAAACAGAGAGCCATATTAAGCTCATTTTGTATAGTGGTAGGCAGATTATCCCAACCATAGTGGTTTCCAATTACTGATGACCAAAAACGACCAGACTTACCTACTAAATAGAAGGTACAATTTTTTTGCTTTATATGACGAGTAATTTTCTGTTCAGACGCTGTTCCTATGATCGTCCCTGTTGCTCCAAACTTAGCAGTACTCTTAACATTGCCACCTAATAATTTCGCATCTGCTTTTTGTAAAGCGGCCATTAATCCTGATTGATATCTTTTAAGAAATTCAACAGAAGTATTATCAGGGATTTCTAAGGACACTAACATTCCTATCGGATTACCCCCGGAAGCTGCTATATCAGATAAGTTAATAATAGCTGTATAGCAGCCCCATACTTCAGGAGTTGCCTTATCAAACCATTTAGCCATAGGGGTTGGGCAAGGATCAATAGACCAAAGCAAGTCGCCATTAGCTTGAAAGTGAGCGCAATCATCATTTATTTCTTTTGTATTTGAACTTACATCAGGAATAAATATCTCTTTTAATAATTGAATTTCACCTAAATCTGAAACAGTTAAGGATTTGGCCATATAGAAGCTCCAATCTTATCTAAGCCAATTAATGTCCAAACTAATTCCATTTCATCGTAGCCGCTTAACCCTAAAACAACTAAAAATAGACTACCGAAATAATTTTCTTTTGCAGAAATTAGACTTTCATTTTCTTCACAAAATTTATTTAATACTTTTTGTGCTGATATACGAGTTGTTCGGATGCACAGATACATACGTTTTATGGCACTAATTTGATAATCTTCAAGTGAGTCAATTAATGCTACATTTTCAAAAAAAACATTCCAATCAGGTAAATCAAAACAATATTTACATAGAAAATCTTCAATATTTTCATAAATGTTGATAGGAATATGTAGAGGGGCTTCTCGAGTAGGGCGTTCTATATTTTTAAGTAACTCGGATAAAAGCATATATTTTAAAGTTGCTTCTATAAGGACAAAATCTTTTGCAGGATGTCCGTAATGGCTCCAGCCAAAATCAATTAATTCAGTATCATTTGGTTGTTTAGCATCTAACATTAAGTTTCTTGCATGTAAATCACCATGAACCAAATAAGGAGTAAACTCAAAATCTAACTTTTTTGTTATGTCTGAATAATATTTAAAAATATTATTACCAAGCTGATAAATACCTGGGTAACTTTTTGAAGAATCAATAAGAGCTTGTATTCTTTCAATGGGTTTATTTTTTCGTTCTAAGTACCTAGAAAAGTCTTCTATAAAATTCTTTTTCGTTAGTTTATTAACATCTAAACAAACTTTTCTAAAAACTGAATCAAGAGCTAATGTACAGTCCTCATGAGAATTTTTCATATCAAGGAAAAACCCCCGAAACTCTTGGTGATTGGGTATTTTGGCTAAGTCGTAAATAATAACCCCTAAATCCTTAGTGGAATGTTCTTCAGCAATTACTCTCGAACACAGAGAGTGATGTTCAGCTAGTTCGGCAGCTTGTTTCTCTTTAAAAGTAGCTTTTTTATTTTGAAATTTCGCGATAAATCTTTTGGGAATACTACTTGACGTAATATAGTAATCGAAATAAAAGACTTCACTTCCGCTTTTCCCAGCACGGGCTACTGGATATAAATCTACTTTATCAATTATAAAAGATTTTTTAAAATGTTTATCAATTACTTGTCTAATCAGATCAATTCTTAATTGAGTTTTATCTCTATTGGACTCCAAATCACGATCAAATCGGAATTCAAATTTAATTTTTTCTAATAGATCATCATCTAATGAGTTAGGGGTTAAACTAGTTGCAAGAGATGTATTCATGCGAGATCTACCTTTTCAAGGATAGAAAGCATATTTTCTTCTCGTTCTGCTTTTCGCCAATCCCATTCATTTTTATCAAGTTGAGTAGCTATAGCTTTTCTAAGAGTTTGGCTTGGCAAGGCTTCATTTAACTGTAGATGATAGAAGCCATCTTTCAAATTTCCAGCAAAAATATATGGCTTATCAATAGATGTATTCTTTAGTACAGATTCAATATTAGTTATGAGATCTTTATTCTGAAAATTATAAAGTTCACTTACATCGACTTGACTAGTTGAAGGTAAAACATGGAGGTGTGCGTGATAAATTCCACAACTACCATCATTAGGCCCTAATGCTCCATGCTCGAAAATTAAGCTGTTAGTTAACTCAAAGCCTAAGATTAAATGAACTTGTTTAAGTAAATGGGTTAATTCTTGATTAAGATTGTTTAATCTTTTTTGTGTTTGCGCTAGCGTAGAATCATGACTCTTGGGTACCACAAGAAAATGTCCATTTACTAGTTGCCCAATACAAGGGAATGCTACTAGAGATTCAGTTTCGTAAATAATTCTACTCGGAATTTCTGGGTATCGAGTAGCAAAATTTGTGTCACGGCTTCCATTGAGTTCTCTACAAAACACACAATCATTAATCATGTAATGCCCCTTAATACAAATTTATAAGTATGAATTTATCGAATTCTACTATACCAAAGAACAATCTATTTTTTTAAACTATTCTTTCAGCTAAAAGTTATTTATCTTAAAAGGAGAAAGTGTGATTCAGAAATTAATACAATTTGGTTTTGATATTCATGTTGAGATGTCATTAGATGAAATCATACAGGCATTGAGATTCTGCCCAATTACATACGAGGTAGAACGATTAGATTCTCAACATTTCTTTTTTAAAGTTGAAGATTCGTATCAAAAAAATTTAATTCTTAATTTCTTAAATGATTTTAAATTACGTAAAGAGTTAAATAAGCAAGTTAGTCCTCAACAGAAGTCTTTTGTTGATGCAATTATTTTAGCAAGTATAAGTAAATAAAATGATTTTTAAAAATGTGGAATTAATGCCATTTAACTTTAAACGAATGACAGATGATAATTATCTCATAACAAGTGTTACGGGTGATTTTGAGTTTATTTCTCAGGATAATTTAAAAAAAATTATTGCTAAAGATGAATCATTAGATATGGATATCTATCTCAAATTGAAATCCAAATTTTTTCTGATGAGTCAAAATGCTATTGGTTCAAAGCGAGCTTTAACTTCAAGGTTACATGCAAAAAAATCAACAATTCTAGAAGGAACTTCGCTCCATATTATTGTTGTGACGATTCAATGTATGCACTCATGTTCTTACTGCCAAGTCAGTCGCCAGCAAGCAGGAGATGAGTTCACTATTTCTAGAAAAGATTTACTCTTGGCCTGCGATACTATCTTTGAAAGTACATCAGATACTTTAACAGTTGAGTTCCAAGGGGGAGATCCTCTAATCAAATATGATTTAGTACAACTTGCTATTGAATACATTACTGAAAAAAACAAAGAGCACAATAGATCTATTCGTTTTGTGGTAACTACAACATTGCACCAGTTAACCTCTGAAATGTGTTTATTTTTCAAAGAACATCAAGTGGTATTGTCTACAAGTATTGATGGTCTTGAAGACTTACATAATAAGAATAGACCGATTGCTAATCGAGATGCTTATGAAAGAACTATTGAAGGCTTAGAACTAGCACGTCAAGAATTAGGCCAAGACTCAGTTTCTGCATTAATGACGACTACACGTAAAAGCTTGAATTATCCTAGTGAGATTGTAGATGCATATGTTCAATTAGGATTTAAGGATATTTTTATTCGTGGTTTGAGTGATTATGGATTTGCTAAGAAGAACTCAAAGCGACTTGCCCCAACTCACGCTGAGTTCTTAGATTTTTATGAGAAAGCATTGGAACGTGTCATTCATTGGAATGATAGAGGATATGAACTAATAGAAGTTCATTCAGCAATTTTATTAAACAAAATCCTTTCTCCATTTGATCAAGGTTATATTGATCTCCAAAGTCCATCCGGCGCTGGATTAGGGTGTATTGTCTATAACTATGATGGATACGTATACCCTAGTGATGAATCTCGTATGCTAAAAGAAACAGGGGACACTTCTTTACGCTTAGGTAAAATTGGTGAACCTTTATCTCAATTGTTAAGCTCGGATCTACAAAGAAATATCATTACTTCGAGTTTGAATTTCAATGATCCGAGTTGTAGTCAATGTGCTTATCTACCGTATTGTGGGCCTGATCCTATCAGTGCTTATAACGAATTCAAAACGATGACTCCACCAACACATTTAACCAGTCATTGTAGGCGTTACATGGGTTTGTTCGATTTGATATTTAACAAGTACCAAAATTCTGACAAGTTTAGAAAGTTAGCAAATCAGTGGGCCTTTAGTAAGTAGATAGTATGAGAAAAATAAAACTAGACTCAGTCACAAAACATACCCCACAAATCTTTAGGGTACTTAATCTGGATAACTTAGATGGAGAGTGGTTGCCTAATCAATCTATTTTAGTGCCAGTTACTAATATCCAGGAAGTTGAAATCTTTGATCGATATATTCAGGCTGGGCTAGATAATCTTTATTCAATTTATAGCTCAGACTTGCTCGAAAGGGTTGGTGCAAATAATCTCTTTATTCCAGAACAACAAGCACTAGAATCAAATGACGTGGTTACTATTGATCCATATAAAAAGAACCTAAGCGTACTTTTGAGAGCAAGTGATACTCACCATACTTTGTTTTTAACTAACAGATGTAATAACTATTGCATCATGTGCTCTCAGCCACCTACTAAGCATGATGATTCATGGTTAGTACAACAAGCATTAGAAATTATTGATCATCTCAGCTATGAACCGATGAATATTGGTTTAACAGGTGGTGAGCCATTACTACTAGATACTCAGTTAAGGTTAATCATCGATACCATTCATAATAAATTTCCTACAACCAAGATTGATGTATTAACGAATGGTCGCTTGTTGAGTAATCCTAAGATAGCTAAATCAGTGTTATCTAATCTTGAAACAAAAGTGAATTGGCTTATCCCATTATATGGTCACGCAGATCTTTTACATGACTTTGTCGTGCAGCAACATTCGGCTTTTGAAGAAACACTAGAAGGTCTATATGTCCTCCAGCATTACGAACAACCGATACAGTTAAGAATTGTTTTAGTTAAGCCTGTATTGGAGAACTTAATTGATCTTTGTACCTATATACGAACCAATCTTCCATTTGTGAATGAGGTCGCTCTGATTGGATGTGAACCTATTGGTTTTGCACTTGCGAATAAGGAACTTAGCCAAGTTGATATTAAGGACTGGTGGGATCAACTAAATGCGGCAGTGGATTTATTGCTAAGTACTAAAACTCGGTTAATTTTAATGAATATTCCGCTATGCTGTTTGCCGCAAAGCTTATGGCAATATGCAGCAAAAAGTATTTCTGATTGGAAAAATACATATGATGATGTATGTAATAGTTGTGAAATTAAAGCTGATTGTTGTGGACTATTTAGTTGGTACAAATCAGGATGGATGCCATCTACGTTGTCGCCAATTAAACTTGTTGATATTATGAAAACTTAAATTGCATAATATATTTATTAATTAGTATCTTATTATTTTTTGGGGCGGTGGAAACTTGAGTAAATTTATAAAATCGTTAGCTCTTTTTGCTGTATCAGCTCCAATCGTTCATAATAAAGCGGAAGCAATGGCGAATGTGACTGTTGATTCTTATGATAACTTAGAGCCAGTATCAATTCGTCCTCTCAATTATGAGTACGAAAATGTGTTTGCTGCACATCGAAGTCACTCAAGTCATCGTAGCCACTCAAGTCATTCGAGTCATTATTCTGGTACTGGTTATTCGGGCTATTCAAGTTCTAAACTTCCAACCTATTCTGTACCGACTTATAGTGCACCAAGTACAAGTAGTTCATATGCTGGGACTACTTCAACTGCGAAAAAAAGTTCAAATATAACTGTAAAAACATATAGTAATGTACCTACACGGACTGATACAGCCTCTAATCCTTTCTATGGCAACTCTACTTCAGTTAATACTGGAGCAACAGAAGACCCGGTATTAGCTCGTGTGCTACAGGTGAAACGTGTACAAATGTCTTTACTACGACTCGGTTATTATTCCGGAAAAATTGATGGTGATTTGGGTAAAAACACAAGGAAAGCTATTGCAAATTATCAAGTTGATAAAGCATTAACAGTTAATGGTCGAATGACTACAGAATTATTAAATAGTCTAGGAATTCCAGCGGTCAATTTTGTTGAAGACTCTTATTAAGAATTTAGATTCAAAAAAATAAAAAATGTCAGAATTTCTTAAATTTCTATTCTTGAAGATAGAATGGCTAATAGGATTTAGTGGGCTAATTACTAAGTTTATTATTGGTTTTGGTATATGCCTTATACTTTGCTATTTTATTTATATTGATTATTTTCCAACAGATTTGTCGTTGGGGGATGGTCTTTTATTCTTTCTTATCACAGTTAAATTTTGTTTTGTGTATCTGTTATTTTTAGGGTCACACTATGCTCTCGGAAATACTTTAGTTGGTTTATTAAGTGTATTAAAAAATATATGTATCACCTTATTTTATTTTAGAGAAAAGTTAGCCAAAAAATTATTGAATCTTTTTTTTATCAAATTAGATTTGAAAGAAAGTGTTGATCGAATTGGAAAATTTTTTATCAAGTTTTTACTTTCTGTTTTTGGCTTGGCCTTTGTGTTTGCTTTTTATGGTGGAAAATTATTGAATTTGATTACAATGATTTTTTTAAGTTTATTACTAAAATTTTGTATTGATAAAATCATAAATCAATTAAAAACAGAAAAATTAAATAATGAAAATTTAACTGAGAATGAGAAGGACTATAAAAATAAAAAATTATTATTAATGTTGGTTTATATTTTAATCGTTCCTAGTGTCGTATATCTTTTTTATGCAGGAAAAGATACAAATATTTTTATTAAGAATACACTAGGTTCTGTACGAGAAGATGATAAAAATAGCCTTATTTATATCAAATTAGTATTCAAAGATTTTTTTCCTGAAGCCAGAATTGGAGAGAAGAAAGGTGAATACATAGAAATTAAAGATGCTGAAGTCTTGTTAAGAGGTGTTGGGGTAATCCCCCCTAAAAATAATAGGATCTAAAAGTAGAATTTTCTCTTAAGATACGAGCAGGAGATTCTGCATGAAAACATCTAAATTTACTGACAGTCAGATCATGTCCATCTTGAAACAGGCAGAATCTGGCACACCTGTAGCGACCCTTTGCCGTGAACACGGCATGAGTAATGCTACCTTTTATAAATGGCGTGCCAAATATGGTGGTATGGATACATCATTAATGGCTCGACTGAAAGAGCTAGAAGCCGAAAATACCAGACTTAAAAAGATGTATGCGGAAGAGCGATTAAAGGCCGAAATCATCCAGGAAGCGATGGCAAAAAAGTGGTAAAGCCATCTTGCCGGCGTAAGATGGCACAACAGGCAGTTGCCCAGCATGCCATTAGTATTCGTTTGGCTTGTAAAGCATTTGGCATTAGTGAAACCTGCTACCGCTATCAAGCCAAACTCAGCGATGACAATGCACTCATTGCTGAACAGCTCATTGAACTCACTGAGGAAAATTCCGATTGGGGCTTTGGTTTGTGCTTCTCGTATTTACGGCATGTTGAGAGTTGCTGCTGGAATCACAAGCGGGTTTACCGCATTTACTGTGAGTTGGCACTGAATCTGCGTATTAAACCGAGAAGAAGACTAAAACGGCATGCGCCTGAACCATTGAAAGAACCAATCCGAGAAAATCAGGTTTGGTCATTAGATTTTATGCATGATCAGCTTTCCGATGGTCGCAAGTTTCGATTATTGAATGTGATTGATGATTACCGCCGCGAAGGCCTAGCCATTGAAGCAGGGTTCTCATTGCCCACAATCAGGGTTATTCGTACGTTGAATCAATTGCTGGAGTGGAGAGAAAAACCGTTAGTGATCCGATGCGATAATGGTCCCGAATTTATCAGTCACGAATTTGTGCGCTGGGCTACTGAGCACGGTATTCGTATTGAATATATTCAACCGGGTAAGCCACAGCAGAATGCGTATATTGAACGCTATAATCGGACCATACGTTATAGTTGGCTGAGCAAGCATTTATTTGATACTTTGGATGAAGTACAAGATTATGCAACAAACTGGTTGTGGCATTACAACCATGAAAGACCACATCAAGCTAACAAAGGAAAGCCACCTCTAATGGCTGCTTAACCTCTACTTTTAACTTCGGTTATTTATGGGAGGATTACCGAACAGTACAAAAAACTGAATCAGATGCTGATATTAATGCTGTTAACTTATTATTTACATTATTGTTAGAATTTACTCAAAAAGAAGTCCCAGGATTTCAAATAATAGTTACTGAGCATGCAAACTTAAGAGATAAATGGTTTCAGGAGTGTCTAGTCGAAACTCCTTGGACAAAACCACCAGCGCTGGTCCCTGATGATTGGCCTACTTTATAAGCTTTCATATTTATAATGTAAAAAACCGCCATTAATGGCGGTTTTTTCAATGACAACTTATGTGTCGCGCAATGACATTTTATGTGTCGCAAATGACAACTTATGTGTCGCGTGACGACGCGGTTTTCCCTTACCAGCTCAACGCACCACCAGTCTGATAATCTGTCACACGCGTTTCGAAGAAGTTCTTCTCTTTACGCAAGTCCATCATTTCAGACATCCACTGGAATGGGTTGTTCACACCAGCAAACTGCTCAGGCAAACCTAACTGAGCTAAACGACGGTTACAGATGAATTTTAAGTATTCTTCCATCATCGCAGCATTCATACCCAATACACCACGTGGCATAGTGTCACGTGCATATTCGATTTCAAGCATTGTTCCTTCAAGAATCATCTGAACGATTTCTTCTTGGAATTCAGCAGTCCACAAGCTTGGGTTTTCGATCTTGATTTGGTTAATCATGTCGATACCAAAGTTCAAGTGCATAGATTCATCACGCAAAATGTATTGGAATTGCTCTGCAACACCATTCATCTTGTTACGACGACCCATCGACAAAATTTGGCTGAAACCGCAGTAGAAGAAAATCCCTTCAAGTACGCAGTAGAACGCGATCAAGTTGCGCAGCAAAATTTGGTCGTTTTCAGGTGTACCAGTTTTGAAAGAAGGATCACTTAAAGATTGAGTATACTTTAAGCCCCAAGCTGCTTTACGTGCTACAGATGGAACTTCGCGGTACATGTTGAAGACTTCGCCTTCATCCATACCTAAAGATTCGATACAGTATTGGTAAGCGTGAGTGTGAATCGCTTCTTCAAAGGCTTGACGCAAAATGTACTGGCGGCATTCAGGGTTGGTAATGTGGCGATAAATTGCCAATACCAAGTTGTTTGCAACCAATGAATCCGCAGTCGAGAAGAAACCTAAAGAACGCATAACAATGGTGCGCTCATCTTCAGTTAAGCCATTTTCAGACTTCCAAAGTGCGATGTCATGGTTCATGTTGACTTCTTGTGGCATCCAGTGGTTTGCACAACCATCTAGATACTTCTGCCAAGCCCATTCGTATTTGAATGGTACAAGTTGGTTCAAGTCAGCACGACAGTTAATCATCGCTTTGTCGTCAACCTGTACACGTTGAGCACCCATTTCTAGTTCTTCTAGACCTGGAGCAACATCTAAACTTTCTAAGGCGTTAGATGCTCTTGCCAATGGATCGGCTGGATTTGTTGATCGGCTTCGAGCGGTTGAAGCGGGTTGTGCAGTTGCCACATTCTTCTGTGGTTGCTCTGCAGTAGATACCATCTGCGGATTAGCCGCTTTTTGCGGTTCGACGGGCGCAGACTTGTGTTCAGGTGCAGCCGGTTTTTGCGAATCATCTTCGAAATCGTCCCAACTTAGGATAGACATATCAATTCTCTCTACGTTGCTTTATATCTTTTATCGACATCCAACAGTGCTGAGATGTCTTACTATACGCTTAATTTGTGAAAGCAAAATTAAGTTTTGCCAATCATTGTTCTAAAACTGTGCATAGAACGTGATTCTCACGACTTATTTTGCTTTCGCTTTTTGCTTTGGTTTGCTTTTACCCAAAAGTAGGCAATCGGCATATAAAACAAAACCACAAAGGAAATCACCAAGGTCGCAAGACCTAACATATAGTTATGTGTCATATGGAGCATGGTGATTTCCTAGGTTGTCTTTAATTTTTAATCTCCCTAAATCCATCTTTAAAAAAGAGGGACTTTCACACCTCAATAATTTTGGTGTAATTCCCCTTCTTTTAGGAGGGGTTAGGGGAGGTTATTACTGACAAGCCTCACAGTCTGGATTGTCAATTGAACACGCCATTGGCACTGGAGCTGCTTGACCGAAGCCTTCATCTTCAGTAACCACTTCTGGTTTAACTTCTTGAGCAACTGCTGCAACAGGCGCTGCCGTTACCGTTGCAGGTTTTACTGCATTCAATGCACCCGTGTTAATGGTTGATTTCTCAGCAGAAGTTGCACCTAAAGCTCGGAGGTAATACGTCGTTTTCAGACCACGTAACCAAGCCATTTTATAGGTCAAGTCCAGTTTCTTACCGTTTGCACCAGAGATGTAAAGGTTTAAAGACTGCGCTTGATCGATCCATTTTTGACGACGTGATGCAGCATCCACAATCCAGCGCGGCTCAACTTCAAATGCCGTCGCAAAGATCGCTTTAAGTTCTTCAGGAATACGAGAAATCTTCTGAACTGAACCTTCAAAGTGTTTCAGATCATTCACCATCACAGAGTCCCAAAGACCACGGTCTTTCAACGCACGTACTAGGTACGGGTTGATCACTGTGAACTCGCCTGACAGGTTCGACTTCACATATAAGTTTTGGAATGTCGGCTCAATAGACTGAGAAACGCCACAAATATTTGAAATGGTTGCAGTCGGTGCAATCGCCATCACGTTTGAGTTACGCATACCGTCTTTTTGAACTTTGGCACGTAAGCTGTCCCAATCTAAACGCTGTGTACGGTCTACTTCAAACATACGTTCTGGACGTGATTTCGCCACAATGTCTAAAGAGTCAATTGGTAAGATGCCTTGATCCCACAATGAACCTTTAAATGTTTCGTAAGTACCACGCTCAACCGCCAAGTCACTAGACGTTTGAATCGCGTAGTAGCTAATCACTTCCATAGATTCATCGGCAAATTCAACTGCAGCATCTGAACCATAAGCCAAGTTCATTTCATAAAGTGCATCTTGGAAGCCCATGATGCCCATACCTACAGGACGATGTTTCAAGTTTGAATTGCGTGCTTGTGGTACCGCGTAGTAGTTGATGTCGATCACGTTGTCGAGCATACGAACCGCTGTTTTTACTGTACGTGCAAGCTTTTCACGGTCTAACACACCACCTTGAACGTGTTGTACAAGGTTGATCGAACCTAAGTTACATACCGCAATTTCATCTTTGCTTGTGTTTAATGTGATTTCTGTACACAAGTTAGAAGAGTGAACTACACCAACGTGTTGTTGTGGTGAACGTAAGTTACATACGTCTTTGAATGTGATCCACGGGTGACCAGTTTCAAACAGCATCGACAGCATTTTGCGCCACAAATCTTTTGCACGGATTTTCTTGTGCAACATGTTTGTTTCTTTTGCAATTGCTTCATAGTGTGCATAACGCTCAGCGAATTCTGCACCTGTTAAGTCGTGTAGGTCTGGTGTTTCAGACGGCGTGAACAGTGTCCATTCTGCATCTTCAAAGACACGTTGCATAAACAAGTCAGGCACCCAGTTTGCCGTGTTCATGTCATGCGTACGGCGACGGTCATCACCAGTGTTTTTACGTAGCTCTAGAAATTCTTCGATGTCTAAGTGCCAAGTTTCAAGATATGCACAGACAGCACCTTTACGCTTACCACCTTGGTTGACCGCAACAGCAGTATCGTTAGCCACTTTAAGGAATGGAACTACACCTTGTGACTTACCGTTAGTCCCTTTGATATATGAGTTCAAGGCACGAACTGGCGTCCAGTCATTACCTAAACCGCCTGCCCATTTAGATAGCATTGCGTTATCACGCATAGCGCCATAAATGTCATACAGGTCATCATCAATGGTCGTTAAATAACAGCTCGACAACTGTGGACGCAGCGTACCTGAGTTAAACAGGGTAGGCGTAGACGCCATGTAATCAAAGCTTGACAATAAGTTGTAGAACTCGATTGCACGTTCTTCACGGTCATCTTCATTAAGTGCCAGACCCATCGAAACACGCATGAAGAATAATTGTGGCAATTCGAAACGCACGCCATCTGAGTGGATGAAGTAACGGTCAAATAATGTTTGTAGACCTAAGTACGTAAATTGGTTTGAGCGTTCTGGTTGAATCGCTGCGGCTAATTTCGCAAGGTCAAAGTTAAGAAGCTCTGGTGAAAGTAGGTCTAGCTCAATACCTTTCTTCAGGAAAGTTTCTAAAGCATCGCCTTCAGCTGTGTCTTCAGACAAGCCAAGGAAAGTTAAACCAGTTGCGACCAATTCATCACGAAGTAGGCGAGCCGTTACGTAGGTATAGTTTGGTTCTTGTTCGATACGTGTACGTGTTGCCATCATCATCGTGGTTGCGATGTCAGACGCTTTTACACCGTTGTAAAGGTTTTTGATGGTTTCATCGATGATCGCTTGAACATTGATGCCTTCTAAACCTTCAGCCGCTTTGGTTACAGTCGCTTCAAGCTTACGCATGTCAAGCGGTTGAAGCTGACCATTGGCGTCAGTAATTTGTAAGGTTGGGTGATGGTTTTCACCTGCTTGTTTACGTGCATCAGCACGTTGATCGCGGTAGATGACATACGCACGAGCAACTTTCTGTTCACCTGTACGCATTAGCGCAAGTTCAACTTGGTCTTGGATTTCTTCAATGTGAATTGTACCGCCAGAAGGTAGGCGGCGACTGAACGTATTTAATACCATCTCGGTAAGTTGAGAAATACGATCGTGGATGCGGCTTGAGTCAGCACTTTGTTGGCCTTCAACAGCCAAAAATGCCTTACCAATGGCAACAGAAATTTTTTCTGCGTCAAAGCTGGCAACATCTCCAGTGCGTTTAATCACCTGAATTTGACCAGGGGTTGAATTCGATACGCTCATGCTAGCATAGCTCCATTTTGTCATCTATTTTTATGTCTATGGACCGTTTGAACTGGGCAGTTTTTATGCCACAGTGTTTGAGGTTTAAACACAAGACCTAGTGGTTTAAAAATTAATTGAACACAAGATACGGGAAAATTCAGGGTAGATCAATCTTGACATTTTATTAAATATTTTGATCGATCTGGTCTCGGAAAGATCTCAAAAAGATCTTTTTTTTATGATTCTTGTATTAAGCCTTATTAGACAAGGCGATAGCATAACAAAGCTCGGTTTAAGTGCTTATAGATAACATTGTGGATAAGTTCAAAACAGACGAATGAGTGAGTTATAAACTGTTCAAACAGTGACTTGGTATGAAAAATCGCCATTTTGTAAAGAAACGTTTCTTTTGCTTTGGTTGGATATACAGCAAACGCGAGAAAGCCTGCATTTGGAGGTTAAAAAAATGTATAACAAAATGCTACTTTGATGTATCAGTTTGGTGAACAAGATCTTGTTTACAATGTAAACGTGTGTATATTGCAAAATATATCACAGCGTATCCCTTGGATTTTAAAGGATACGTTAAGTCGTCAAAATAAAGGGGCACTCCATGAGCCAAGAAGAAAAGTTACCAAAAATTTTAATCGTAGAAGACGATGAGCGCCTAGCTCGCTTAACTCAAGAGTACCTGATCCGTAATGGTCTTGAGGTTGGGGTAGAACCTGATGGTAACCGTGCCATTCGCCGTATTATTGCAGAACAACCCGATATGGTGGTGTTGGATGTGATGCTTCCAGGTGCAGATGGTTTAACCATTTGCCGTGAAGTACGTCCACATTATCACCAACCGATTTTGATGTTGACTGCACGTACTGAAGATATGGATCAAGTGCTTGGTCTAGAAATGGGTGCAGATGACTATGTGGCAAAACCAGTTCAGCCACGTGTTTTACTTGCACGTATTCGTGCTTTATTACGTCGTACTGATAAAGCGCCTGAAGATGAAGTGGCACAGCGTATCGAATTTGATGATCTAGTGATTGATAACGGTGGTCGTTCAGTGACTTTAAATGGTGAGCTGGTTGACTTTACCAGCGCTGAATATGACTTATTGTGGTTGCTGGCTTCAAATGCAGGCCGCATTCTTTCTCGCGAAGACATTTTCGAACGCTTACGTGGCATCGAATATGACGGTCAAGACCGTTCAATTGATGTGCGTATTTCGCGTATTCGTCCAAAAATTGGTGATGATCCTGAAAATCCAAAACGTATTAAAACGGTACGTAGTAAAGGCTACTTATTTGTAAAAGAAACCAATGGTCTTTAAGCCGTTTATTTGATTCGTTAAAACGGGACATTTTTAGTGTTCAAACACAGTATATTCTTGCGTATCTATGCTGGGCTGGTAGTGCTGGTCGCTATTGTTGCCCTCATGGGGTATTTGCTTGTACAAATTATTAACTATCAGCGAGTGCAAGAATATCGAGAGTCTTTGACGGACGGGATTTCCTTTATTATTAGTGAAGGTGTATCCCGTCAGACCAATGCACAGCAAAAAGCAGACTGGATTTCAGATGCTTCAGATTTGCTTGAACTGCCGATTAATATGATCCCTGCCGATAAGGTAGATTTGAGTCGTGCAGAGTTAAAGCGGATCAGTGAGCGTAAAGCGGCTGTGCGTTATGATGCGCAAACGCAAGTGGCGTATCTGATCATTGGTCTAAAAGATGATCCGAAACATTTACTGTATATTAAAGTAGATAAAATTGGTGAGCTGCAAATGAAAGCACTCCCGATTTTTATCCTAGATTATCTGGTGTATTACCCAGGCCAAGAAGAAGAGTACTTGGAAAAAGTACAGAAACATTTCTCTTATCCTGTACAAATTGAAGAAGTACAAAATCTGGCTTTAGAGTCGGAGCAGATTGGTCGCTTGCGTTTAGATCATAGCGTGATCTTATATCGTGATAGTGCTTCTGTGCGTGGCACCACCATTTCTATTGTGTCTCCACCTTTACCAAATTCACCGAGCAAGGTTTTGGTATTGGGGCCTGTGCCTATTTTCAACTGGATGCCGTTTCAGCTCGCAGCAGGGATTACCTTGTTGAGCCTGTTTGTACTCAGTTTGGGGGTATATGGCTTGCTTGTACCGATGCAGCGTAAACTGCGTGAGGTTAATTACGGTTTAAACCGTATGAAAGCAGGTGATATGACCCTACGTTTGCCTGTCGACGGCACTGATGAAATGGCCAGTCTAGCTAATAGCTATAACAGCATGTCAGATCATATTCAGCGACTCATCGAGGCACAGCGTGAGCTGATGCGTGCGGTATCGCACGAGCTTCGTACGCCCGTTGCTCGGATTCGTTTTGGTATGGAAATGTTGGCTGAAGAAGACGATTATGAATATCGTCTTCAACAAGTCGATATGATTGATAAAGACATTGAGGCTTTAAATACCTTAATTGATGAAATCATGACCTATGCCAAGTTAGAGCAGGGCACACCATCACTCGATATTGAAAACATTGTATTGTTTGAAGTGTTAGATCAGGTGGTGGTTGAGACTGAAGCACTAAAAACCCAGAAAGAAATTCATTTAAATGCCCCTCCTTTAAGCTTAAAAGTTGAAGCTGAGCGTCGTTATTTACACCGTGTGGTGCAGAACTTGGTTGGTAATGCGGTTCGTTATGGCGATCATCAGGTGCTGGTCAGTGGCGGAATTAATGACAATGGTATGGCCTATGTGTGTGTTGAAGATGATGGGCCTGGTATTCCAGAAGACGAGCGAGAGCGCGTTTTTGAAGCATTCGCACGTTTGGATGATAGTCGGACTCGAGCATCGGGTGGTTATGGTTTAGGTTTGTCGATTGTGAGCCGAATAGCCTATTGGTTTGGTGGTAGCGTTACAGTAGATCAGAGTCCAAGTCTCGGTGGTGCACGTTTTACTATGACATGGCCGGCACACCGCTTTAGTAAGTCTAAAAAGAAATATAGTGTCAAAGATAATACAGACTCAAAAAGTTAAGCATTAAAAAAGCACCGAAATTCGGTGCTTTTTTATTTCTCATACTGACTTATTCTTGGATGCTGGCATCGGGAGAAATAATCTGCTTGCCTTGTTTTAGGCTTTCAAGCGCATCTGCATTAAAGTCAATCAATAATGAGTTATTTTGCGTATCTATGCCATAACGGCTAATGAGCTTTTGATCACCATTAATCGTTTCAATTTTATATTCATCCACAATATTCATAATGCCATCAAGATTGGTGGTGGCTGAAGCCTTGTCTTGGCGAAAAAGTTCATAAATGTCGCGTAAATCAAAGATGGCATTATTGGCATCGGGGTGTTTACGAACATAAGTTTCAACATGGCGAATAAGCAACTGGGCAAATAAAAAATAGTTAGGTTTATGGGTGAATTCTAGACTCATGTGGTGCTCCTTATTCTTTGTTGTTGGTTATTTATATCAATAGCATAAGAAAAAGCTGAGTGCATCTATTGATTGATTTGATTTGCAAATAAACACAAAAAATATGAGTGACTTAATTTGTTTTTGTACTTTTTAAATAAGCAAAATGCTGCGGTTTCTGAGCTGAGTTTTTTAAACTGCTGATTGTGGATTGTTATCCAAATAAAGTTGAAAAATGCTTTATAGGCTTTGTTTGATGTTAAAATTTGGAAAAATAATAGAATAGTAGTGTTTTATTAGATAAAGCGATTGGTTTCGAAATAAAAGGGCTCCATCGAAAAAATCTCAAAAAACGAAGAGAAATCATCCTAAAGACGAATATCTATAAGCTAGCAACTTACGTCAGCAATCGGGTACAATTGGCGGGATTAATTTTGTGTTTGGTGTATTTGAAGGCCAATACATACATTCTTTGTTAATAAATTAGGCCTGCCAGGAGTTATCCCCGCATGAGTGCCATTACTCCATACGAATGGGCAATTATTGCCTTCGTGATCGGCGTTACATTTCTTTGCGTCTTTATGCTGACCGTTCCATTACTCCTTGGGGGTAAGTCATGGGGCCGTGCCAAGCAAGAGCAATTTGAATCGGGTGTGGTTGGTGCTGGTGGTGCACGTATCCGCCTATCAGCAAAGTTCTATTTGGTTGCTATCTTCTTCGTCGTATTTGACTTAGAGGCGCTCTACCTTTACGCATGGGCGAACTCTGTTCGTGAAGTGGGTTGGGTTGGGTTTACAGCAGCAGCAGTATTTATTTTAGTTTTACTCGTTGGTTTGGTTTATGAGTTGTCTACTGGTGCGCTTAACTGGTCGCCTTCTGACAAACGTAAAGCAGCAGGGATTAAACCTAAAGTTGGTTCTCCAAATATGAATCTTGCAGAAATCACTCGCTTTAATTCAATTGAAGAGTTGGTTATGGACCCTACAGGTCAAATCCCAGCTCAATCATCTGGTCGTGTGAAAGATAAGTCACCGGCTAAATCGTCTGATAAGGAGTAACTCGGGATGAAATATACATTAACCCGTGCGAATCCGGATGCTGATCAATATCCACTTCAAGAGCGTCAAATCGTAACGGATCCGCTTGAAGAAGAAGTGAATAAAAATGTGTTCATGACTCGTTTAGAGGATGTGGCACATACAGCAGTGAACTGGGGTCGTAAGAACTCGGTTTGGCCGTTTAACTTTGGTACATCTTGCTGCTACGTAGAATATGCAACGACTTTAACAGGCGTGCATGACTTGTCGCGTTTCGGTGCCGAAGTAATCCGTGCTTCACCTCGTCAGGCTGACTTGATGATTGTTGCAGGTACATGTTTCGTCAAAATGGCTCCAGTTATTCAACGTTTATATGAACAAATGTTGGAACCGAAGTGGGTTATTTCAATGGGCGCATGTGCAAACTCTGGCGGTATGTACGATATTTATTCAGTTGTACAAGGTGTTGATAAAATCATCCCAGTCGATGTTTATATTCCAGGTTGCCCACCGCGTCCAGAAGCATTAATCCAAGCATTAATGTTGTTACAAGACCAAATTCAATTAGAGCGCCGTCCACTTTCTGCCGTGATTGGTGATGATCTTAAGCCAGTGTATAAGCCAAAGATGATGCCAGAACGTGACCGTAAGAATGCTGAACGTATTGCAGTGAAAAACTTACGCTCTATGGATGAAATTAAATAATTTAAACGACAGTTGTTTTGATGCACCCGGTCTGGGTGTAGTTGTCGTTTAGGTTGAATGAATTTGTATTAAATAGGAAGCCAAGCCAATGGCTGAAACTGAAAACGCTATGCCAGAATCAGCGCAAGTTGATTCACGCCCAGCATTTGCAATTGTAGAAGAGCTCAAAACCAAATTTGGCGAGAACTTCTATGTGCAAACGACTTTTGAAGACTTTCCAACAGTCTGGGTTGAGCGCGCGCGCGTACAAGAAGTTTTAATGTTCTTGCGTACAGTGTCACGTCCATACGTGATGTTGTTTGACTTGTCTGCGGTAGATGAACGTTTACGTACACACCGCGACGGTTTGCCTGCGTCTGACTTTACTGTGTTCTATCACTTATTATCGCTTGAGCGTAATAGTGAT
This sequence comes from Acinetobacter johnsonii, assembly GCF_048551975.1. Lineage (GTDB taxonomy): Bacteria > Pseudomonadota > Gammaproteobacteria > Pseudomonadales > Moraxellaceae > Acinetobacter > Acinetobacter johnsonii_A. The sequence continues at coordinate 173,117 of NZ_JBIMCF010000001.1, forward strand.
ATTCGTATCAAAGTTGCATTGAATGAAAATGATGTAAATCTTCCAACTGCAACCAACATTTGGCCAAATGCCAACTGGTACGAACGTGAAGCTTACGATATGTTCGGGATCAATTTCGAAGGGCATCCAATGCTCCGTCGTATTTTGTTGCCAACCTATTGGGAAGGTCACCCACTTCGTAAAGAATACTCTGCACGTGCCACTGAATATACACCGTATATGCAGAACCAAGCGAAGCAGGATTACGAACAGGAACACCTTCGTTTCGTACCAGAAGATTGGGGTATGAAACGCGGTAATGACGACGAAGACTTCATGTTCTTGAACTTAGGTCCGAACCATCCTTCTGCGCACGGTGCATTCCGTGTGATTTTGCAGTTGGACGGTGAAGAAGTGAAAGACTGTGTGCCTGATATCGGCTATCACCACCGTGGTGTGGAAAAAATGGCTGAGCGTCAAACTTGGCATTCATTCATTCCCTATACAGACCGTGTTGACTATTTAGGTGGTTGTGCGCAAAACATGCCTTACGTACTTGGCGTAGAGCAAATGGCAGGCATCACTGTTCCTGACCGCGCGCAATGTATCCGTGTCATGATGTCTGAATTGTTCCGTATCAATAACCACTTATTGTTCATTGGTACAGCAATTCAAGATGCCGGCGGTATGACACCCGTCTTCTACATGTTTGCGGATCGTCAAAAAATCTATGACGCAATTGAAGCGATCACAGGTTACCGTATGCACCCAGCATGGTTCCGTATCGGTGGTACAGCGCATGACTTGCCAAACAACTGGCAGCACCTCATTCGCGAAATCCTTGATTGGATGCCTAAGCGTATGAACGAGTACTACACAGCAGCATTGAAAAACTCAGTGTTCATTGGTCGTACCCGTAATGTTGCTCAGTACGATGCGAAATCTGCTTTGGCTTGGGGTGTGACAGGTACAGGTCTACGTGCAACAGGAATCGACTTTGATGTGCGTAAATACCGTCCTTACAGTGGTTATGAGAACTATGACTTCGAAGTACCTGTAGAGTACGAAGGCGATGCTTACGCACGTGTACTGGTTCACTTCCGTGAAATCGAAGAGTCATTGAAAATCATCAAACAATGTCTAGATAACATGCCATCTGGTCCATATAAAGCAGACCATCCATTGGCTGTTCCACCACCAAAAGACAAGACATTACAAGATATTGAAACCCTGATTACGCACTTCTTAAGCGTGTCTTGGGGTCCTGTAATGCCTGCTGGTGAAGCATCTGTAATGGCAGAAGTGGTGAAAGGTGCATCGAACTACTACTTGACTTCAGATAAGTCAACGATGAGTTACCGTACTCGTATTCGTACACCAACTTTCACGCATTTACAGCAAATGCCTTCTGTGATTAACGGCAGTCTGGTATCTGACTTAATCATTTATTTAGCGACCATTGACGTCGTAATGGCAGACGTGGATCGCTAAGGGGTAAACGCATTATGATGATTTTGACTGATAAAAAGCCACGTGTGAATGTTGAAGGGATTTTGACTGCGGAAGAAATCCATGAAATTGAACATCACATTGGTCATTATCCGTATCCACGTGCAGCATCTTTAGATGCCTTGAAGTGTGTACAGCGCCGTAATGGCTGGGTAGATGATGCGCAGCTCAATGCAATTGCACAGCTTCTCACCATCAGCGTTGCTGATTTAGAAGGTGTCGCAACATTCTATAACCGTATTTATCGCCAGCCTGTAGGTCGTCACGTGATTTTATTGTGTGACTCGATTGCATGCTTTTTGATGGGTGCAGAAACACTGGCAGAAGCATTCCAGCGTGAGTTAGGCATTCAGTTTGGTCAAACGACTGCAGATGGTCGTTTCACCTTATTGCCAATTTGTTGTTTAGGTAATTGCGATAAGGGCCCAACCTTGATGATTGATGAAGATACTCACGGTTTAGTTGAGGTGACATCGGTGCAACAGTTATTGGAGAAGTATGTATGAATACCGAACCAAGACCAATTTATGGTGACGGTAACCCAGAAACGCATCCATTAACTTGGCGTTTAAGCAAGCAAGAGCACGTGCGTAATGCAGATGATTACGAAGCGCTTGAAGGTTACGCGGGTCTGAAAAAAGCAATCACCATGCCACCGAAAGATGTGCTTGAAGTGATTAAAGCTGCGACTGTAAAAGGCCGTGGAGGTGCTGGCTTCCCAGCAGGGATCAAATGGTCATTGATGGCGCCAAATGACAACTCAGGTCCACGTTACTTGATTTGTAATGCCGATGAGATGGAACCAGGGACCTTTAAAGACCGTTTGTTGATGGAAAAACTTCCTCACCAATTGATCGAAGGGATGTTGATTGCAGCGTATACGCTAGAAGCAACCCATGGTTATATCTTCATTCGTGGCGAGTACATTGAAGCAGCTGCGTACTTAAATGAAGCGCTTGATCAAGTTCGTGCCAAAGGTTACTTGGGTGAAGACATCCTTGGAACTGGCTGGAACTTCGAGTTGCATGTGCACACTGGTGCGGGTCGTTATATCTGTGGTGAAGAAACTGCATTAATCAACTCGCTTGAAGGTCGCCGTGCAAACCCACGTACGAAACCGCCATTCCCACAAGTTGCAGGTGCTTGGGGCCGTCCTACGATTGTTAACAACGTAGAGACCTACAATAACTTACCGGCAATCATGTTGCGTGGCCCTGAATGGTATATCGGCTTATCTGCGGGTAAGTCGAAAGATCCAGGCACAAAAATTTATGGTGCATCTGGCAAGGTGAAATTCCCTGGTCTTTGGGAGCTTCCATTTGGTACAACTGCGCGTGAAGTCATTGAAGACTATGCGGGCGGTATGCGTGATGGCTTAAAGCTTAAAGCATGGTTACCAGGTGGTGCATCTACCGACTTCTTGGCTGCTGAACACATTGATCTACCGATGGATGCTGAGAGCATCATGAAAGCAGGTTCACGTTTAGGTACGTGTTTACTGATGGTGGTGGATGAAACGCAATGTATGGTTTCAGCAACCCGTAACTTAGAAGAATTCTTTGCACGTGAGTCATGTGGTTTCTGTACGCCTTGTCGTGATGGTTTACCGTGGGCGGTGAAAGCACTGAAAGCATTGGAAGATGGTACAGGTAAGAAAGAAGATATCGATCACTTACAAGAACTTACTCGTAAGCTTTGGATTGGTAAGACTTTCTGTGCCCATGCTCCAGGTGCAATGGAACCGTTGATGGGTGCACTCAAATATTTCCGTGGCGAGTTTGAAGCAAAAGTAGTGAATGCTGCTGCGCAAACTAGCAACGTAGAACAAGCTTAAGGAATTCGACTATGGCTACAATTCATGTCGATGGCAAATCGTACGAAGTCAATGGCTCAGAGAACTTGCTGCAAGCATGTTTGTCTTTGGGTATTGATATCCCGTACTTTTGTTGGCATCCATCCTTAGGTTCTGTCGGTTCTTGCCGTCAATGTGCCGTGACTCAATACGCGAATCCTGAAGATACGCGTGGTCGTTTAGTCATGTCATGTATGACGCCTGCATCTGACAATACCTACATTTCGATTGAAGACAAAGAAGCGAAAGACTTCCGTGCGTCAATTGTTGAGTTCTTGATGACGAACCACCCACACGACTGTCCAGTCTGTGAAGAAGGTGGTCACTGTCATTTACAAGATATGACCGTGATGACTCAACACGACCGTCGTCGTTACCGTTTCACTAAACGTACGCACTACAACCAAGAGCTTGGTTCGTTCATTGCACATGAAATGAACCGTTGTATCGCATGTTACCGTTGTGTTCGTTACTACAAAGACTACGCTGGTGGTACAGACTTTGGTGTCTATGCCAATGCATCGCGTGTTTACTTTGGTCGTCCAGAATCAGGTACTTTAGAATCTGAATTCTCGGGTAACTTAACTGAAGTATGTCCTACAGGTGTATTCACCGACAAAACTCACTCAGAACGTTATAACCGTAAGTGGGACATGCAGTATGCACCTAGCGTATGCCAAGGCTGTTCTTCGGGTTGTAATATTTCTCCGGGTGAGCGTTATGGCGAACTTCGTCGTGTCGAAAACCGTTTCAATGGTGAAGTCAACCAATACTTCTTGTGTGACAAAGGTCGTTTTGGTACAGGTTATGTGAACCGTGCAGACCGTCCACGTCAACCGCAGTTCCGTGATGGTGCTGAAGTCACTACAGTTTCTGTAGATCAGGCATTAGATACCGTAATTGCAAATATCCAAGGCAAAAAAGTCTTAGGTATTGGTTCTCCGCGAGCATCACTTGAGTCGAACTTCGCGCTTCGCGAATTAGTCGGTCAAGAGAACTATTCAACTGGTATGTCTCAAAAAGAGCAAAACTTGGTTGAATTGGCTGCATCGATTATGCAAACCGAAGGTGTATATAACCCTGGTATGCGTGAAATCGAAAGCTATGATGCTGTGCTTATTTTGGGTGAAGATTTAACTCAAACTGCACCACGTATGGCGTTGTCTGTACGTCAAGCGGCGAAAAACAAAGCCAAAGAAATGGCGGCAGAACGTCGTACCCAAGATTGGTTGGCTGAGCCTGTGCAACGTATTGCACAAGACGCAAAATCTCCAATTTATATCTTGGCTGCAACGCAAACCCGTCTATCTGACGTCGCGACAGGTGAAGTGGTTGCTTCTCCAAATGACATCGCGCGTTTAGGTTTTGCGGTTGCTGCTGCAGTGAAAGGTGAAACAGTTACTGGTCTTGCTGACGATGCGAAAGCATTTGCACAAACCATTGCAGACACGTTAAAAGCAGCGAAAAAACCATTGGTGATTTCAGGTACTAGCTTGCAAGATCCTGCGATCATGGAAGCGGCTGCACAAGTGGCGCAAAACCTAGGTAACGCTGGCTTAAGCTTGACCGTTCCTGAAGTGAACTCAATGGGCTTAGCAATCTTCGGTGGACAAAGCTTAGAGCAAGCATTTGCACAAGATTATGACACGGTTGTGATCGTTGAAAATGATCTATTCCGTCGTTTGCCAGCGGTACAAGTTGAAGCAGCACTTGCAGATAAAGAAGTGATTGTTTTAGATCATTCTGAAACTGAAACTGTCAAGAAAGCCGATATCGTACTTTCTGCTGCGTCATTTGCTGAAGGCGATGGTACGGTTGTCTCTCAAGAAGGCCGTGCACAACGTTTCTACCAAGTGTATGACCCGAGCTACTATAAACCTGAACTGGCGATCAAAGAATCTTGGCGCTGGTTACATGCCATTGAAACTGGCGTGAAGGGCAAAGCGATTTCTTGGACCTTGCTTGATGACGTGATTGAGTCAGTTGCGAAAAACGTACCTGCACTTGAGGCGATTCAAGATGTAGCTCCAGATGCGGGCTTCCGTGTCCATGGTTTGAAAGTTGCGCGTGAACCACGTCGTTACTCTGGTCGTACTTCTATGCGTGCACCATTGAACGTGCATGAACCGAAACAACCGACAGATATCGACTCTGCATTAACCTTCTCTATGGAAGGTTATGTCGGGAACCAGACTCCGTCTCCACTGGTACCATTTGCATGGTCAGCAGGTTGGAACTCACCGCAAGCTTGGAACAAATTCCAAGATAACGTCGGTGGTCACTTAAAAGGTGGTGATTCGGGTGTGCGTTTATTCGATCGTTTAGCGAAGCGTCCAGCACGTACTTTCGTAGCTCCTGCGGTTGTGGTTGCAAACCCTGATAGCTTCCGTTTAGTGCCAATGCATCACATTTTTGCTTCTGGTGAATTTACTGTGAAAACACCTGCAATGGAGTCGCGTATTCCTGAAGCAGTCTTTGCAGTGGGTGAGCAAGATGCAACTCGTTTGAATGTTCAAGATGGTCAAAAAATCACTGTGAAAGCAGGTGAGACTTCGATTGTACTTCCAGTTCAAGTGATTGATTATTTACCTACAGGTTATATTGGTTATCCAGTTGGTCTTGCACCTACGGTTTCACTTGCTGAGCCTGTATCAGTCGCGGTAGGAGCGTAATTCATGCAACAAGAATTAATCCGTCAAACGCCGCTTTGGGCTGAGAACTGGCCAATTGCCTACTCAGTCATTCAAGCGATTGTGATTTTACTCGTTGTAGTACTCATCGCTGCGTTGATGTCTTTTATTGAGCGTCGTTTACTGGGCTTATGGCAAGACCGTTATGGTCCGAACCGTGTAGGTCCTGGGGGGATGTTCCAGATCGTTGCCGACATGCTGAAAATCATGTTCAAAGAAGACTGGACACCAAAGTTTGCTGACAAATTGACTTTCCGTTTAGCACCAGCAGTTGCGATGGCAACAGCGGTGCTGTCGTTCATGGTTATTCCTGTATCACCATACTTAGGTGTGTCAGACATGAGCATTGGCCTATTGTTCTTTATGGCAATGGCCGGTATTGCAGTCTATGCCGTATTGTTTGGTGGTTGGTCATCAAACAACAAATATGCATTGCTCGGTGGTCTACGTTCAGCAGCACAAACCATTTCTTATGAAGTGTTCTTGGGTATTTCATTGATGGGTGTGGTTGCGATTGCAGGCTCATTCAACATGCGTGAAATTGTAGAAGCACAAAAAGATGTATGGTTTGTTATTCCACAGTTCTTAGGTTTCTTAATCTTCGTGGTTGCAGGTGTTGCGGTTACTCACCGTCACCCATTTGACCAACCAGAAGCAGAACAAGAATTGGCGGAAGGTTACCACGTCGAGTATGGCGGTATGAAATGGGGGATGTTCTTCGTTGCAGAATATGTCAACGTGGTTCTGATCTCTGCACTCATCGTCACGCTATTCTTCGGTGGTTGGTTAGCGCCATTTAACATCGATATTCCGTTCATTCCACCCGTATTCTGGTTCATTATCAAAACAGCATTCTTTGTGATGATGTTTGTCTTGGCTCGTGGTTCACTTATGCGTCCGCGTTATGACCAAGTGATGAACTTTGGTTGGAAGATTTGCTTACCATTAGCGTTAGTTAACTTATTAGTTACTGGCGCAGTGATTCTGTGGTAGGGGCAGGGAGAATAAAATGTATAAAATTCTAGCTGGGTTTGGGTCAATCGTACGTTCACTGTGGATGGTTTTCTCACACGTGACACGTAAACGTGACACCATTCTTTACCCAGAAGTGCCAGCCGAACAAATTGTTCCACCACGTTTCCGGGGTCGTATCGTGTTAACACGTGACCCAGATGGTGAAGAACGTTGTGTTGCGTGTAACTTATGTGCAGTTGCATGTCCTGTTGGCTGTATTTCACTACAAAAAGCAGAAAAGGAAGATGGTCGTTGGTATCCAGAGTTTTTCCGTATTAACTTCTCACGTTGTATTTTCTGCGGTATGTGTGAAGAAGCATGTCCGACGACTGCAATTCAAATGACGCCAGATTTCGAGTTGGGTGAATACGTTCGTCAAGACTTGGTGTATGAGAAAGAAAACTTACTCATTTCAGGTCCTGGTAAATACCCAGACTACAACTTCTACCGCGTAACAGGTATGGCTGTAACTGGAAAAGACAAAGGTCAAGCGCAGCGTGAAAGCGCACCAGTTGATGTACGGAGCTTATTACCATGATGTGGCCATTTTATTTGATGGCACTTGTGGCCATTGTTTCTACGATTCGTGTTGTGACCAACGCGAATCCTGTACACGCTTTATTAAGCTTGATCGTGTCACTTCTTGCGGTTGCAGGTATGTTTATGATCGTGGGTGCGCCATTTGCTGGTGCGCTTGAGATCATCGTCTATGCAGGCGCGATCATGGTGTTATTCGTATTCGTAGTGATGATGTTAAACCTTGGTCAACACACCGTTGAACAAGAACGTAAATGGTTAACATCGTCTGCTTGGGCATATCCAGCACTCATGAGCTTCTTAATGGGCTTGGTGTTGGTGTGGATGCTCGGCTCTGACTACACAGTGGCTGGGCCTGCTATGGGTACCGAAGTTGTGGGTCCAAAAGTCGTTGGCCAAGCACTCTTTACTCACTATTTATTATTGGTTGAAGTTGCTGCCATGTTATTGCTTGCTGCGTTGGTTGCAGCATTCCATCTTGGCAAACGTGAACCAGGTGCAGAAGAGGACAAACAATAATGGGCAACATTCCTTTAGAACATGGTTTGATTGTTGCAACCATTCTTTTTGCACTGGGTTTTTACGGTGTGATGGTGCGACGCAATCTATTATTTATGTTAATGAGCCTTGAAATCATGATGAACGCAGCTGCGCTTGCGTTTGTTTTGGCTGGTAGTGCATGGGTACAACCAGATGGTCAGATCATGTTTATCCTGATCTTGACACTTGCTGCGGCAGAGGCTTGTATTGGTCTTGCGATCGTCCTTCAGTTCTACCATCGCTTCCATCACTTGGATGTGGATGCTGCTAGTGAGATGCGCGGATGAGTTTTTTATATTTAACAGTATTATTCCCGCTCATTGGTTTTGTCCTTTTAGCGGCAGGTCGCAACAAGCTTCCTGAAAATGTCGCTGCCATTATTGGTGTGGGGGCGGTTGGCCTTTCTGCATTGGTTGCTTTGATCGCTGGTCTAGACTTTGTTAATAATGGCAAAGTAACTTATGTCCAACATCTTTGGACATGGTTCAATGTAGGCAATCTAAGCCCAGGCATTAGCTTACATCTTGACGGTTTATCACTGCTCATGATGGGTATGGTGACAGGTGTGGGTTTCTTAATTCACATCTTTGCATCATGGTATATGCGTGGTGAAGAAGACTTCGCGCGTTTCTTCTCTTATTTCAACCTGTTCGTTGCTAGCATGTTGCTGCTCGTATTAGGCGATAACTTAGTGTTATTGTTCTTAGGTTGGGAAGGCGTAGGTCTATGCTCTTACTTGTTGATTGGTTACTACTACCAAAACCCTGCAAATGGTTTTGCAGCAATTAAAGCATTTACCGTAACACGTGTCGGTGACGTTTTCTTACTGATCGCTTTGTTCTTAATTTACCAACAGTTTAGTACTTTAAACATTGCGGAAGTGGTTGCAGCTGCACCAACAGTGATGACACAAAGTTCATCTTTAACCATTTGGACAGCACTCATGTTGTTCTTGGGTGCAGCAGGTAAATCTGCACAGATCCCATTACAAACATGGTTGGCCGATGCAATGGCAGGTCCTACACCTGTATCTGCATTGATCCACGCTGCAACGATGGTAACCGCAGGTGTTTACCTGTGCTGCCGTATGTACACCGTATTTGAAATGGCACCTGAAGTGATGATGTTTATCTCAATCACAGGTGCGGTAACGCTGTTAGTGGCTGGTTTTGCTGCATTGGTTCAAACCGACATCAAACGTATTTTGGCTTACTCAACGATGAGTCAGCTGGGTTATATGTTTATGGCTGTGGGTGCTGAAGCCTATCAAGCAGGCTTGTTCCACATGCTGACTCACGCATTCTTCAAGGCATTGTTGTTCTTGTCTTCAGGTGCAGTGATTTTGGCTTACCACCACGAACAAAACATCTTCAAGATGGGCGGTTTGTTCTACAAGAACAAATTCCTATTTGCTTGTTTCGCCATTGGTGGCGGTGCATTGGCAGCGATTCCATTCATTACAGTCGGCTTCTTCTCGAAAGATGCGATCTTGGGTGCAGTTTGGGTGCAAGGTGAATCAATCGCAGTATATAACTCATTGTATTGGGTGGGTGTAGCAGGTGCTTTCTTAACCTCGATTTATACATTCCGTCTCATTTGGGTTGTGTTCTTTGGTAAAGAAAATACACGGTATCATGCGATTAAAGGCATTACATTCTGGGGACCTTTGGCGATTCTTGCTGTACTTTCAACTTTCGTCGGTGCGGCACTTAAAGCACCTGTGGAAAGCATTTTAAATGCAGCAAAAATTCCAGCATTTGTGATTCCTGAAGCTTTAGAACATGGTATGCACAGCGCAGAATATACTGCTGTGGGTATTGCATTGATTGGTTTAGTGATTGGTGTGGTCTTGTTTGCGTTTGCTTATAGCGCAGTGAAAGGCTTTGCTAAAACGTCATTGGGTGCAGGTCTTGCAAACATTTGCCGTAATGCACTAGGCTTCGATGCGCTTTATGACATCGTTTTTGTGAAACCATATTTGCTTATTGCGAAGATTCTAGGTCGTGATCCAATTGATCGTTTGTGGTTAGTCTTGCCTGCACTTGTAAAAGGTGGTCATAGCTTCACAAGTTCACGTCAAACGGGTTCATTGCGTGATTACGCATCAAGCATGGCATTAGGTATCTTTGTATTACTAATGGTCTTGATCGTAACTCAGATCGTGGGGAAATAAGATGGAAATCACAAACAACTGGATTCTACCCGCGCTGATCTTAGTTCCGTTCATTGCAGGTTTTATTTGTTGGTTAGTCGACAAACTCGACGACAAACTGCCGCGTTATATTGCGCTGATTGGTATGCTCATTACTTTGGGCTTAACATTTGCGTTGTGGCAAACAGGTACATTTAACTACGAACTTGGCGCGAAAGTGCCATCGTGGTCTGCTGAATTCATGTTGCCATGGATTCAAACTTTAGGCATTAACATCCATTTAGCGGTGGATGGCCTATCTCTATTAATGGTGGGCTTAACGGCACTTTTAGGTGTGTTGGCTGTCGGCTGTTCTTGGGGTGAAATTCAAAAGAATGTTGGTTTCTTCCACTTAAACCTTTTATGGTCTTTGGGTGGTGTGATCGGTGTATTCTTAGCGATTGACATGTTCTTGTTCTTCTTCTTCTGGGAGATGATGCTTGTACCTATCTACTTCTTGATCGCGCTTTGGGGTCATAAAGGGGCAGAAGGTAAATCACGTGTTTACGCTGCAACCAAATTCTTTATCTATACGCAAGTCGCTGGTCTTATTATGTTGATCGGTATCCTAGGCCTAGTGGTTTATGGTTACATGATGACAGGTATGATCGGTTTTGATTACAACTACTTATTAGCTGTAGCCAACACTTTAGACAAAGAATTACCTACCGTTGCTTATGCATTCATGCTGTGTTTATTTGTCGGTTTTGCGGTAAAACTTCCAGTTTTCCCATTACACGGCTGGTTACCAGATGCGCATGCACAAGCACCTACAGCAGGTTCGGTTGACCTTGCAGGTATCTTAATTAAGACCGCTGCATATGGTTTACTACGTTTTGTGATTCCATTCTTCCCAGCGGCTTCTGCACAGTTTGCAGACATCGCGATCATTTTCGGTTTAATTGGTATCTTCTACGGTGCTTGGTGTGCTTTCCAGCAAACCGATATGAAACGTTTACTTGCGTATACGTCAATTTCACACATGGGCTTTGTTTTACTTGCGATTTACGCAGGTAACATCTTAACCTTCCAAGGTTTGATGATCATGATGTTGGCACATGGCCTATCATCTGCTGCATTGTTCATTATGTGTGGTCAAGTGTACGAGCGTGTTCATACACGTGATATGCGTTTAATGGGTGGTATGCGTGGTCAGTTCCCATATCTTGCATTCTTCCTCATGTTCTTCGTGGCGGCGCTTGTAGGTATTCCGGGTCTAGGTAACTTTATTGGTGAGTTCCTGATCTTGATGGGTTCTTATGCAAAATTCCCAGTGTTTACTATTCTTGCAGCTGTAAGCTTAGTATTTGCGGGTCTTTATGGCTTGATTCTGATCCACAAAGCATTGTTTGGTACGCCAAACGAAGAACAACAGCAGCACTACAACAATCCATTGAAAGATTTAAATGCGCGTGAAGTAGTGATCTTGTTAATCTGTGCTTTCGGTCTGTTATGGCTTGGTTTGTACCCACAAAGCTTCCTTGATATTTCAAATTCAAGCATGGCGTGGTTAGCGAACAGCTACATTCCTGTACAAGAAGTCGTTGACGTTGCTGGTCAAGCAACTGTTCAACTCGAAAATGTGGAGATGCAATAAGTCATGAACTTCACAATGTCATTTTCTGAGCTTATGCCTTTAGCTCCTGTGATGATCGTTGCTTTAACAACGATTGTCGTGATGATTCTTACTGCAATTAAGCGTAACCATAACTTAATTGCGACAGCATCAGTGGTGGGCTTAAACCTTGCAGCAGCATATGTACTATTCACAATGTTCGGTGGTGCTTTTAAATCTGCGAACGTGATGGGTATGTTCATGGTGGATGCGTTCACCTTGCTGTACCAAGTAATTATTCTAATTGCTGCTTTGGCATGCTGTACTCTGTCGCATGCCTATATCGAAAGCTATAAAGATAACCGTGAAGAACTGTATATCTTAATGTTGTCATCAGTGACTGGTGCAATGTTAATGGTGGCAAGCTCTCACTATGCATCGTTCTTCATTAGCCTTGAGTTGATGTCGATTCCTGTATATGGCTTATTGGCGTATACACACCAGCGCTCTAAGTCTTTAGAAGCGGGTGTGAAGTACTTGGTGCTTTCAGCAACAGCTTCAGCAATGTTGTTGATGGGTATGGCTTACATTTACGCGTACACAGGTTCAATGTCGTTCTATGACAATGTTCAAGCGTTAATGCAAAACATCCAGCAACCGATGGTGCTTTTAGGTTTAGGCCTGATTGTTTTTGCTGTGGCATTTAAACTGTCTTTAGCGCCATTCCACAAATGGACACCAGACGTTTATGCAGGTGCACCAACACCGATGGCAACTTTCCTTGCAACGGCTGCAAAAGTCGCAACAATTGGCTTGTTTGTACGTTACATCTTAACTTCAGGTGCGATCCTAGTTGACTCTATCATCACGATTTTAACTGTGATTGCAGTCTTATCAATCTTGGTGGGTAACTTCCTTGCAGTGAAACAAGTGAACTTGAAACGTATCTTGGCATACTCTTCAATTGCGCACTTTGGTTACTTGTTGATTGGTTTAATCAGCATGACTTATGCAAGCCTTGGTAATGTATCGGTCTATGTAATCACTTATGTGTTAACTACGATTGGTGCGTTCGGTGCAGTTGCATTGATGTCTAGTCCATACAACAACGTAGACGAAGCAGAAAGTCTAGCGGACTACCGTGGTCTATTCTGGCGTCGTCCAGTGTTGACTGCCGTATTAACCGTGATGATGCTATCGCTTGCAGGTATTCCATTGACAGCGGGCTTCATTGGTAAGTTCCTTGTAGTCATGGCTGCGGTAACGACTCAGCACTGGTTCCTTGCTGCGATGATCATCGTTGGTTCTGGTATTGGTCTGTACTACTACCTCCGTGTGATGGTTGTTATGTACATGACACCACCAGATGCACCTCGTGCAGATGCTGTGGATCATTGGGGTCAAAAAGTGGGTGGTATTATGGTGCTTTTAGCTGCGGCAGCAGTGCTTGTGATTGGTATCTATCCAGATCCAATTATCAAGTTAGCACTTCAGTCAGAGATCTTATCTCCAATCCACTTTATGCTTTCTCAACAGCACTAATTTTTAAAAACGTTTCGTTTTAACAAAAAAGCCTCCATCAATTGGGGGCTTTTTTGTTTTTATCGCACGATAAAAAGCTTTATAATGTAAGGAATTTTATTTTACCTTTTAGGTGCTCTCCCGTGGCTATCCATGAAATTCGTCATCCACTGATTCGTCATAAGCTTGGTCTTCTTCGTCGTGCAGATATCAGCACGAAAAACTTCCGTGAGCTGGCTCAAGAAGTGACCATGCTGTTGACCTATGAAGCGACCAAAGATTTGCCTGTTTGCGACCATGAAATTGATGGTTGGAATGGTAAAGTAACGGTAGATCGCATTGTGGGTAAAAAAATCACGGTTGTGCCAATTTTACGTGCGGGTATTGGTATGTTGGATGGTTTTTTAAACCTGATCCCAAGTGCCAAAGTGTCTGTACTGGGTTTAGAGCGTGATGAAGAAACGCTTGAAGCACGTACTTATTACAAAAAATTAGTTCCAGATGTACAAAACCGTTTAGCGATGATCATCGACCCAATGCTTGCAACGGGTTCTTCATTGGTTGCTGCGATTGATGTATTGAAAGCAAGTGGCTGTAAAGACATTCGTGTGATGGTGTTGGTTGCGGCGCCTGAAGGCATTAAACGTGTTTTGGATGCGCACCCAGATGTCACTATTTTCACGGCTTCAATTGACCAAGGCTTAAATGCCAATGGTTATATTGTGCCGGGTCTAGGCGATGCGGGCGACAAAATCTTTGGTTCAGTTCAAAAAGATTAAGATTAAGCCCCAGCAAAAAGAGGCTTTTATAGCCTCTTTTTTATATACTACAACAAAGCGTGTACATATTAGGATCTGTTTATGAAGGCCGAGCAATATCAAGGTAAAGTTAAGCAATATAACGCTGACAAAGGTTTTGGCTTTATTTCCTCACCTGAAGGTGACGTATTTTTTCATATCTCGGATTTTCCTGCAGACTCAGGTGAGCCGAAACGCAATGAACGTGTGAAGTTTAATGTGGTTGAAAATGGCGATCGCTATAAAGCGATTAAAATTGAGCGGGTTGAAGACAACTCTCCCAAAGCCAAGAAGTCGAGAGTCTCAAGCCATAATAAATCGATCACCACAGATTTATTATCTAATTTTCGACGCTGAGTCAGCGTTGATTCAGAGTTCAATCCTACAAAGATTAATCTTTGCATTTTGAAGCAAAGAGGATTTTTAGCCTCTTTTTTATTGATTACAATACGAAAAATACAATTAAATAGAGCAAATTATGTTTCTGAAAGGGAAAATCAAAAGCTTTAGTACCTCACGTGGTTTTGGTTTCATTGAGGTGGAAGGGGATATTGATGATGTGTTTTTTCATATCAAAGATTTGCCACACAACAATATTGAACCCAAGCTTGGTGAGGCACTTCAGTTTATGATTGTAGAAGACCAAGGCAAGTTTAAGGCTGGCAATATCCAGCGGCTTGGTCTGACCTCAGAAAGCAAAGCAATGACACCATCAAATAAGAAAAAAACGCGTACCCAAGCCTCACCACGGTACCATGAGGCAGGGCATAAAAGTACCATCATCACCGTGATTGGGATCATTATCGTCGCGGTATTGGGCTTTTTGACCTATGGGAAATATCAAAGTTATAGTGTAGAAAAACAGCGTAAAGCTGAACAGTTGATGCTCGAGCAACAACAGATTGTAGAAGAACAGCGTAAAGCTCTAGGAAAGTTACCCGATCAAATCCTTTCTGAGCAAGGGAAGCGTAATTTAGATGTAGGTCTGCATCAGACCAATCAGCCGCGCTCTGAACGCGTAACGGAAAGTATTGATAAACAAAATGGTCGTTTACCTGTCAGCACTGGACAGTTTAAGTGCGATGGACGAACCCATTGCTCTCAAATGCGTTCTTATGAAGAAGCGCTATACTTTTTAAGGAACTGTCCAAATACTAAAATGGATGGCAACAATGATGGTGAGCCTTGTGAGCGCCAATTTGGGAAATAAAAAAAGCACCCTCGGGTGCTTTTTACTTACTTATTTTTCGCAGAATTTCATAAAGGCTTTGAGTCCTGGGCCTTGGTACTTCTGACGATGCACCAACATGAACAGTGGACGCGTGAGAGACCAAAACGGCGTGTCAAGCACTACCAACTGGCCTTTTTCGCGCAAAGGCTCTGTTGCCAGTTTTGAAATACATGACATCCCTAAACCACCCGCCACGATTTTTAAAATCGCTTCATTATGACCCAAGGTCAGACGTATATTGGCATCAGGCAAGTCTTTCAAAATAGCATTATCAAACACTTCACGCGTACCTGAACCTTCTTCACGCAAGATCCATTCGACCGATTTAAAGTCATCAGGGGTTAATGTGCGATTTAACTGAGCCAAAGGATGGTCTGGTGCACAGCAGACCGCTAATTCATCATCACGCCAGTGAATGCACTGGAGCTGTGGCAAGTGACAAGAGCCTTCAATCAGGGCCAAATCTAGTTGGAACTGATTCACCGCCTCAATCATTTGGCGAGTGTTGCCAACTTGCAGCTGTAAATGAGCCTGAGGCTGAATTTGTAAAAAGTCAGCCATCAGGTCAGGCATGAGGTAGTCACTGATGGTCAGGGTTGCACCTAAACGTAAATCAATGCTTTGTAATTCACCTTTAGCGGCTTGCTCGAAAGCATCACAGCGACCCAAAATTTCTAAAGCTTGTGGCAGTAGGAAACGACCCAAATCATTGAGTTGAAGACGCTTACCTAGACGGTCAAACAGAGGAGCCCCCAAACCGTCTTCTAGATCTGCTAAAGCCATACTCGCAGCACTCTGGGTGAGTCGAACCGCATCACTGGCTTTGGTTACTGTGCCTTCTTGAGCAACTGCTACAAAAACCGCCAACTGGCGTAAAGTCATGCGCATGAATATAGCCTTAACATTTAAAAAATATTAACAAATTATGTGGTCATGCTAACATGAGCAACGTCTTTGATGCCACGCTGAAATCATGTCAATTGAAAAATTTAGCCTAGAAAAGGTTTTATCCGTACACCGTTGGACCAATACACTTTTTAGCTTCACCATGACGCGACCTGCACATTTTAAGTTTACCGCAGGACAATTTGCCCGTATTGGCATCAAAGTGGGTGATGAATTGGTGGTTCGAGCGTATTCGGTGGTGTCCTCTCCCTTTGATGAAACTTTAGAGTTTTTCTCGATTGTGGTGCCTGAAGGTGCATTCACCTCAAATTTACAACATTTAAAAGTTAATGATGAGATCTATCTCGAAAAGATCCCGTATGGCTTTTTGACTTTGGCGCGTTATCAGTTGCCGTTACCAAAAGATTTATGGTTACTGGGCACGGGCACAGGACTTGCACCTTTTATTTCGATGTTACAGGACTTTGAGACGTGGTCGAAGTACGAGAGCATTACACTGGTGTATAGCGTACGCACAGCCTCTGAACTGGCCTATGCAACACGTATTCAGGAAATTGCAGAGACTTTTGGTGAGGGGCATACGGGCTTTAAATTTGTGCCGATTATTACCCGTGATCCGCATGCGCCACTGCATGACCGCTTACCTGTACTGATTGAAAATGGTGACTTGGAAAAAGCAGTTGGTTTAAGTCTAAACCCTGAAACCAGCCATGTGATGCTGTGTGGTAATCCGCAAATGGTTGAAGACACCAAAGAAGCCCTGAAAGCACGTGGCCTGACCATGAACCGCCGTGGTGAAGGAAATATTGCGGTCGAAAACTATTGGTAAAGCTATTTCGCTAAATAAAATGCTCATCGAATGATGGGCTTTTTTATTTAAAATTTGAATCACTCAGATTTAAACTTGGTTTAAAGAGAGAGATCACTGCTTGTGGACTCAGATCGCGTTATAATTTCTTTTTTGTACTGGGTTGGATGGGTTATGTCTTCAGCGTTAAAAACGACGGCTCAGCCAGAGGCGAGGCTTAGCCCGCAGCAGAAAAAATTAAATCGCTTAATTGACCAGATTGAACAACAAAAACAAGAACTGGCGACATGGAAAAATGCGCAAGCCGATATTCAAAACTATACGCGCAGTAAGCTTTTAGCTGTTTATAGCGAGTTACATACGGTGTTATTTGTACAGCTCGAAACCCTGTGGAATCACTTAGCTAGCGATGCCTTTAGCAAAGTTGATCTGGCGCATATTGACACCAAAATAGCCGCTTTAGCCAAGATGCTAAAAAAATCACAGATGCTAACTTCAGCGCAGAAAGAGCAAGTAGAGAAAATTGATACTTTCTATATGCAGCATGCAGAGCATATACGTGCGAAGAAAGCCAAAGCAAACTCAATACAAAGTCATGAGCTTGCTGAAACGGTAGAACAAAACGTGGATGTGGACTGGGAAAATTATGAATACGATTCTGCTCAGTATGAAGCAGAGCGAGAACGTGCCAAGCTGTTAAAACAACAAGAAAAACGTGAGCAAGCAGCCAAAATGGCAGCACAGTCACTGAAAACCGTGTATTTAAAAATTGCTGCAATGATTCACCCTGACCGTGAACCTGATGAAGAGAAGAAATTAGAAAAAACTGAACTTTTGCAGAAGGTCAATGATGCTTATGCAGCGCAGGATTTATTTTATTTACTGAAACTCCAGTTACAGCTAGAGACTAATAAAGGCTTAAGCTCAAAAGCTTTAAGTTCTGAGCAAGTGAAGTTTTACCAGTTGGCTTTGGAAGCGCAGAGTCAGAGTTTACAAGGTCAATTAGATGAGATCTTTGCGTCTTTTCACTTGAGTAGTCATATCAATACCAAACAGCTCAAAATGAGTGATGTGTATAAGGTCATAGATCAGGATGCTACCGAGTTAAAACAGCAGTTGAAGTGGGAAAAGGAACGTTTAAAGCATATGAAAAAGGTGAGTGGGATGAAGATCTTGATGGAGCATGGGGTTCTATGAGATAAGATTTTACTTTTTAAACAAATAGTCGTAGGCATGCTTTCTGTTAAAATATTGAGTCAAATCGCATTTGTATTGAAATAAAGTCATGAGCATTTTAGATTTAAGTTTGTATCAAGAAACTGAAAATTTATCTCCACAACAAAAAAAGTTTAATCGTCAGATTCAAAAAATTGAGAAATTACAACTCTCTTTGGTTGAGTGGCAACAAGCACAACAAAAAGTACAGGAGGATGCAAGTGTTGAACTCTTGCCATTATATGCCCAATGGCACCAAGTTTTATTTAGTCAACTAGAGGTACTTTGGCAATATAAACAATCGCATAAATTTGCTAAAACCCATTTAGAGCGTTTAGATGAAAAAATCTCAATTTTAGTGAGTCAACTGTTAGATAATCCCAATCTGTCTGAAGAGCAACATGCATTGACCATCGTAATTGCTCAATTTTATAAAATTTTAGAAGACCGTGATCATTTGCTTACCTCACAAGTAGAGAATACAGAAGATGATTTTCATTCAGAGCATGATGTTGATGAAATGATGCAAAAACAAGTGATGAAAGAAATTTTTGCAGATCAATTAGGTGTGTCTGAGGACTGGATTGACTTTGATTTTGATCTCGAAAATCTTGAAGAGTTTATGCAAAAAGTAAAAGAAAAGTTTGATCGAGAGGAAGCTGATTTCATTCAAAATCAACTTAATGATCATGAACGTGAGGCATATCAAAAGTTTGCAGAAAAAGAAAAAAAGAAAATTTTAAAGAAGCAAATGCAACTTGAAGATGCAAAAAAAATGGCAGGGCAGTCATTAAAAAGCATTTATTTAAAAATTGCCTCTATGATCCATCCTGACCGTGAACGAGACGAGCAAAAACGTATAGAGAAAACTGAGCTTTTGCAGCAAGCAAATACTGCACTTGAAGAAAAAGATTTACTTACGCTGTTAAAGTTACGTGCTTATACAGAACAAGGTGGTCAAAAACAAGCAGTTAAAATCGCAAATGAACATTTGAAATCTTATAATCTATTGCTAGAAGATCAAATTGAGCAATTGCAAATTGAGTTAGATCACATTATTTACTCATTTGATTGGGAAAGCTCTGGTTTTTACAAACAGCGTTTTAAACCTGTTGATTTGACAAAAAAATATCAACACGATTTAGCAGATATTCAAGCAAAACTGTTAAGAGATGAAAAGCGTTTAAATGATTATAAGGATTTTGATTACTTAAAAATTTTACTGAAAAGCAGAGCATTTAGTTGGTCATTTGAGTAATTTTTAGCATTGATTGTCATTCCAAGCATCGTCATTTTGACGATGCTTTTTTTTAACCTGCTGATTATTTGCCTTCGCCAAATCCATGCGCCACACCGCTACTGATGCAGAACACCTCATGTGGCAAATACTTCGCGTCAAGCGTTTTATGAATCTTAAATTTCGTCGTCAGTATGTGATTTTAAATATTAATTCATATCCATTATTTTAGGAGATTGACTTATAATTATGCTAAATTAAAAGGCGTGAGAAATTTATTTAAGTTTTTGAATACTAAAACCTTTTTTTAATTGAAATGTGTTCAAATTTATATGATAACTAAGTTGGGGTGGGCGATGGATAAAATTGAATTTTACTTTAAAGTATTAGCGAGATATGACCTTTATGTACAACTTGCTAATACGAAGGCTTCAAACCAAATAACATTCTTATCAAGTATTTTAGTTGCTATAACTGCTCTGGTTGGTTGGGGAATTACCTTTACTAACATGGATATTTTAGGCTGTATGATTATAGTTTTATATGGGGTTTTTTTATACTGCTGCGGTGAGTGGTATATGCATTGTATGAATGTAATACAACCAAACAGGAAAAGAAGCAAAAGTGATAGTAATAGTGATGTGAAAATTAATGAAGATGAACTTTCAACTATTTTTTATAGTGACGTGGCAAAATTCAAAGATTTACAAAGCATCAAAGACAAGGTTGAGGCAAAAGATGAACAGAGTCATTTAGATGATCTAATTAATCAAGTTTATATAATGGCGAGTGTTACCGAAAAAAAATTTGATGATTATCAAAAAATTCAACCTTGGTTGATAAGTGCAGTTGTAATAAGCATATTCATTCTTTTGTTAACGTGTATATCTAAGATCAATTAAATAATATTAGAGTCTAAAAGATGAGTTTTAAATTTTCAAAAAATGATTTTGATAACTATGTAAATCAAGGGATTAAGAAGAAAGCCCTAATTCTGGACTCTATCAAAGGTGAATCAGCTATTGGCTTAGATTCACAGTATAAGAGTACAGGCAGGCTGAGTGAAAGTAATGAAGGGCTAGTTTTGACAATTAACGAGCCTCAGCAATATCAGTTACAATCACAAATTAGAGAGGCATTTGGCCGTTCTAACACTATAAATACAAGAGGGATTGCTGACCATCAAGATTTTAGCGAGCTAATACATGGTGGTCAGATGAACCACTTTATTACAACAATATTTGTTGATATTAAAGGTTCAACAAGTTTGTCATTGAAATATCCTGATGATCTAGAATTTATATATAAGTTTAAGAATGCTGTAATTAAGAGTTGTATTGAAGTTATTCATGCCTTTGATGGGTGCGTACATCGAATTATGGGTGATGCAGTATTAGGTTTTTTTGGGTCATCAGAGATTGATAGACCTCAATCGATTTTGGACTGCTTGAATGCTGCTGCCATGCTTACAGTAGTATTAGAGCATACAATTAAGCCATGGCTTCAAGAACAAAAAAGTGATTTTAATGTTCTAGATTTCGGTTTTCGAGTTGGTTGTAATTTCGGTAATGATGATGAAGTTTTATGGGGTAACTATGGCTTTGGTCAAATTGGAGAGATTTCCCCTACTGGATTACCTGTTGATCTTGCGGCTAAATTACAGAGTTTAGCGAGCAAAAATCAAATTATGATGGGACAAGGATTATTAGAGTTTTTTAACTTTCCGAATGATTTCTGTAAGATTAAAACAGTAATTAGGAATGGAGAAACTATTGAAAAAGAGTTTATTTATCCTAATTATAAGAAAGCTGATGGTACTGATTTGAATTATATTATGAGATCGTTAAAAACACATAAATATATATTAGGATTGCCATTGCCACTTGATTTAAAACAAATGATATCAGTAAATGTTAATGCTGATGAAAAAGTAATACCTAATATTAATTTTAAATTAAAAGCAGAAGTAACAAATCCTAACGGAAATATTGAAAATTATTATTCTAATTCTAGAGTAATTAGAAAAGATTCAAAGATTAAAGCTATATTAAGTAGTGAAAATATTAGATTACTTCAGAGATATAAAGTTATTTTCTATAAGAAAAATCATTCAGGATTTAATGATGAAGAGATTTTAAAAACGTATCTTCAAGAAGAAATAGACGATAATGATATTGATGTTGGACAAGCTCAAAGTATTTCAACTTTTTTTAAAGTTGGAGAGTTCCAACGAGATTGTAATTTCAAAGGTTTACACTATATTAAGTGTGAAGTAAAGGATACTAGTGGTAGTGTAATATTTAGAGATTATATTTACGTACCAATTGAATAGTAAAATCTTATAAATTGTATTATATCAAAATCCCCTCACTAAGAGGGGATTTTTTTGAATCGAATTACAGCATTAAAGCGCCGCAATTTGCTCCATATTCGCTTTAATCTTCGCTAATTGGTCAGCAAACTCAGCCAATTTCGCTTTTTCACCTTCAACGACAGCCGCAGGTGCTTTCGCCACAAAACCTTCATTACCAAGCTTAGTCGCAATTTGGTCATGCTGCTTTTGTACTTTGTCTAAGTCTTTTTGTAGGCGACCAAGTTCCGCTTTCGGGTCAATTAAACCTTTCATTGGAACAAATACAGACACGTGACCCACAACAGATGAAGATGACAATGGTGGTTGTTCGCCCTCAGCAAGGAAAGTAATGCTTTCAACTTTCGCCAATGCTTTAAACAATGGTTCAATACGTGCAATCTGTGCTTTTTCTGCTTCAGTGGTATTTTGCAGAAGAACAGGCAATAAGCGAGCATTACCTAGACCCATCTCACCACGAATATTACGCACCGCACCAATCAAACCTTGTAGCCATTGCATATCTGCTTCGGCTTGTTCGTTGATTTTGGCTTCATCTGCAACAGGGTAGTTTGCCAACATAATGCTTTCGCCACCCAAGCCAATCATTGGCGCAAGGGTTTGCCAAATTTCTTCAGTCAAGTACGGCATGATTGGGTGAGCAAGACGTAAAGAAGCTTCCATCACCGCAAGCAATACACGACGTACTTCGGCTTTGCGTTCTTCAGAAACAGACTCATCATTCAGAACAGGTTTGGTTAGCTCTACATACCAGTCGCAGTATTCATTCCAAATAAAGTCATAAATCGCTTGCGCAGCCAAGTCTAAACGATACGTTGCAAAGGCTTGATGAACAGCTTGCTCTGCCTTTTGTAAACGGCTCACGATCCACTGTTCAGGCAATTCCCAAAGGTCTTGACGTGCCTCTTGACCAACCGTTTGACCTTCAACATTCATCAATACAAAACGAGTTGCATTCCAAATTTTGTTGGCAAAGTTACGATAACCTTCCACACGTTTCATATCAAACTTGATGTCACGACCTGTATTTGCCAATGCACAGAAGGTAAAACGAACAGCGTCTGTACCGTAAGCCTGAATCCCTTCTGGGAATTCTTTGCGGGTCGATTTTTCAATTTTTGCCGCTTGTTTCGGGTTCATCAAACCCGTCGTACGTTTTTGCACTAAAGTTTCAAGATCTACACCATCAATCAAGTCTAATGGGTCAAGTACGTTGCCCTTAGACTTCGACATTTTTTGACCTTCGCTGTCACGAACTAAACCATGTACATACACAGTTTTAAACGGAACTTGAGGCGTGCCATCTTCATTTTTCATGAAGTGCATGGTCAGCATGATCATACGCGCCACCCAGAAGAAGATGATGTCAAAACCAGTGACCAATACATCTGTTGGATGGAAGGTGTTTAAGAAGTAGTTGGCTTTGTCTTTTTCAGCATCGCCTGTCCAGCCTAAAGTTGAGAATGTCCACAGACCTGATGAGAACCATGTATCGAGTACGTCTTCGTCTTGGTTCAATTCAACGTCAGCGGGAATGTTGTTTTTCGCACGAACTTCTGCTTCGTCACGACCAACGAATACGTTACCTTCAGCATCGTACCAAGCAGGGATACGGTGACCCCACCACAATTGACGCGAGATACACCAGTCCTGAATGTTGTTCATCCACGCCATATACATATTGCTGTATTGTTCAGGCACGAACTTGATGCGACCATCTTTCACTGCTTCAATTGCAGGCTGCGCCAACGGTGCAATTTTGACATACCATTGGTCGGTCAATAATGGCTCAACAATCACGCCCGAACGGTCACCGCGAGGTGGTTTTAGCGTGTACGGTTGGATCTGATCTAACCAGCCTTCAGCTTCCGCTTGCTCAACCAGTTTCTTACGTGCTTCAAAACGCTCTAAACCGATGTAATCTGCAGGTGCAGGAATGGTTTTAGAAATTTGTTCACCGGCTTTTTGGATATATTCAAACTCAGCCAGAACTTCGGCATTTTTGTTGAAGATGTTGATGATTGGCAATTCGCAGCGTTTGCCCACTTCATAGTCATTGAAGTCGTGGGCAGGGGTAATTTTCACACAGCCTGTACCGAATTCTTTATCGACATATTCATCTTTTACGATTGGAACCGCACGACCAGTAATGGGCAGGATGATGTTTTGACCAACAAGGTGCGAATAACGCTCATCATCTAGCGCAACCGCAACCGCTGTATCACCTAACAATGTTTCAGGACGAGTGGTTGCCACCACAATATGATCTTTACCATCGTGTGTGCGAAGCGATTTATCTTCAAAGAAATATTTGAAGTGCCAGAGTGAACCTTGTTCTTCTTTATCAGACTCAACTTCTAGGTCAGATAGAGCTGTTTGTAATTTTGGATCCCAGTTTACGAGGCGTTTACCACGGTAAATTAAACCTTCTTCATGCAGTTTAACAAAAACCTCTTTAACTGCATTCGATAAGCCTTCATCCATGGTGAAGCGTTCACGTGACCAATCTACTGAAGAACCTAAACGACGGATTTGACGGGTAATGTTACCACCAGATTGTTCTTTCCATTCCCAGACTTTTTCGATGAATTTTTCACGACCCAAGTCATGACGGCAGACACCTTGGGCACCCAATTGACGTTCAACCACCATTTGCGTGGCAATACCTGCATGGTCTGTACCCGGTTGCCATAAGGTGTTTTTACCTGACATACGGTTAAAGCGTGTAAGGGCATCCATAATAGCGTTGTTAAAACCATGACCCATGTGCAAACTACCTGTGACGTTTGGCGGCGGAATCATGATACAGAATGATTCGCCTTTTTCTGACGGCTTAAAGTAGCCATTTTCTTCCCAAGTCTTGTACCATTTTTTCTCGATCTCGGTAGGATCGTAGGTTGTAGCAATATTTTGCGCTGAATCAGTCATAGTTCAAACAGTTCAAAAGTAGATAAAAAATTGCATCTATTGTAGCAAAGAAATCGTAAA
This sequence comes from Acinetobacter johnsonii, assembly GCF_048551975.1. Lineage (GTDB taxonomy): Bacteria > Pseudomonadota > Gammaproteobacteria > Pseudomonadales > Moraxellaceae > Acinetobacter > Acinetobacter johnsonii_A. Next base: position 198,058 of record NZ_JBIMCF010000001.1, read on the forward strand.
TGGGGGCATGTAAAGCAAATGCGTTGATCTAGCAATTGCGACATGAAGCAGAGCGCTTTATGATGTGTCTAAACCTAGAGTGCGCAGTGTTCGCAGTAAAAATCAAAAAAAGGGGGGATCACGATGACTTATCAAATATCATTAAAATTAAAACCTGAAACTCACCAACGCTTTGCTTACATTCATCAACAGCTTAATGCCGGCGAAAGCCAAAGTCTTGCCAAACCTTTGGGTGAGGTTTTAGCGGATATTTCATGTGAAGTGATTGATCAAGTCTTTGGCGATCTTGAGCGTTTTTCTACCTCAGGTGATGGCGAGTCTGAGAAAATTATTCAGCACATTGTGGACACTATGCGTAAGTACATGCCGTGGTCCGTGTCTTTTTTTTCAAATGACCGTCTAATTCCAATGGTGAATTATCTAGAGCAAAGGATGTATGACACCGAGAGCACACATTTTTTAAGCTACCCAGTCGAAAAAACCTTAGTTACCGAACTTTTGGGTTGTGCGGAACAGATGGAAAAGGGCAATAACAGTTATGTTGCTCCAGCTTTGAAGGTGTTTACGCAAATTGTCGATCAAGGGGTGACCAGTTTGGTTCGCGAACCCAAAAAAATGCTTAAATTTAATTTGGTGGTCGATAAAACGCTAAATGGGGTGATTAATTTGACGACCCAATTGGGCTATAAACGTTTTGATAACTTAGGGCGTATCTATGATGCGCAGATGATGAGTCAATATTTCGATCATTTCCTGACTTTTTTAAATGATCAATCCGCAAATAAAACTTCGGTATGAGGCAATAAGGACATGGCACAGTTAAACAGTTTAGACGCTAAAGTGGTGTGGATTACGGGGGCATCTTCAGGGTTAGGTGAAGCACTAGCTAAAGAGTGTGCTTTACAAGGGGCTGAGGTGGTCCTCACGGCAAGACGTTTTGACGAACTTGAAAAAGTTCGTGTCGGACTGCTGAATCCAGATCAACACATTTCCATTTGTGCGGACATTACCGACGAAGCTCAAGTTCGCCATGCCTATGAGCAAGTGTTACAGAAAAAAGGTCGGATTGACTGGTTAATTAATAATGCGGGTTTAAGCCAACGTGCCTTGATTGCTGACACCAGCATGCAGACTGAACGCGCGATTATGGAAGTGGATTATTTCTCACAAGTGTTTTTAACCAAAACCGTTCTACCGACATTTTTAGCACAAAAATCTGGACGTATTGCTTTTGTTTCGAGTGTTGCAGGCTTATTGGGGACGCAGTACCGTGCCAGCTATTCAGCAGCCAAGGCTGCCATTCATATGTGGGCAAATAGCCTTCGTGCCGAAGTGGCCAATGAGGGTGTGGATGTATCGGTGATTTTCCCGGGCTTTGTTAAAACCAATGTTTCGTTTAATGCTTTAAATGGCGAGGGTAAACCGCAGGGTCATCAAGACGAAGCGATTGAAAATGGTTTAGAACCCGATATTTTTGCACAAACGGTGGTGAGTGCATTGCTTAAAGGTGAAGAATACATCGTAGTCGGCGGTCGCAAAGAGAAAATGGGTGTTCTGGTGTCTCGTTTATCGCCTACAACGTTGTATAAAATGATTCGTAAGATGAAAGTGAAGTAAATTGAAATAGGCAGGAGGAAAGTCGCTTTCACCTGCCTTTTGGGATCAAGTTGTTCCTATACCCCCCATGTTTTGATAGGGGAACAGCACTGTACTACTTACTGATTTTATTTAAATAGTTTAAGAACAATTCCGCATTTTTCCCACGCACTTGCCAAGACATACAACGCACACCACCGCTCATATGACAGACATTAGCAGACTGTACTGGAACAACAGTACGTTTGGTTATGGCTACGAATTTGCTGTAACGCGACAGCATCCTCTTTAATGCCAAACTGTGGGAAGTAAATCCGTTCAGGCGTCACCAGCATATTGGTGTATAAGCCACATGCAGAACCAAATTTTTCATCGTAGATTTCGCTGCCATGATAAGGGGGGATGATTTCACGAATTTTAACATTCGGAATGCTGCGCTTTAAATCGGCTTTAAGTTGCTTGGCATAGTCGGGATGGGTAAGCGTTAATCACCAAGGTATTTTGGTCGATAAAGCTGACCACACCATCGGCATGTTCCAAGCCCCATTGTTCATCGGCCTCAATGAAGGCAATCTGCTTTGCACCTGTTAGAGCCATGAGTTTCTTACGGGCTTCGCTTTCGGTGAGCTTGTTATCCGCTAGGAATTTGGTGCTGAGGACGAGATTGTCATAACCATTTTCAACCCAGTTTCCGCCATCATTCAATAGTTTGCTTTGAGTAAACTGTAAGCCTGCTTTTTGACTATAGTATTTAAACACATCTTGCACTTCATCAGAAATGGTCTGACCTTTTTTAGCGCCACCTTGTCCTGCGGCAGTGTAGCGGAACATGACGGGTTGAGCTGGATTAGCGCTGCTGAGTGGCGCATCCAAATGTCATGCATCGGTGCGATGGCCACATACTTTTTGCCCAAGGCTTTGACATAGTCGGGGTAGAGGCCTTTATCCGTCAGAACAACGATATTGTCTCCGTTTTTAATAATTTTTTTGCATAATCGACGTGAAAATCAAAAATATCATCAATCATTTTTGCATAGTACGCATCATTACTTTGAGGCGATGCCAGTACAATTAATTCAGCTTTGGCTACAAGTGGAATCATGCTGAGTACAGCCATACTTATTTTCAGTGCTAAAGATCTCATTATCTGTGACCTATTTACAGTGTAGGTAATATCCATTTTTATTATGTTCAGTGTAGAGAATTATGCTCTAGTGAGTAATCACCAACCGAATGTAAGATAGAAGGTGAGCGAGCATGAGCTATTTTGAACGATCATGCTGTTTGAGTTTAGTGAATGGATGATTGGTCAATAGTGGCTGTTTAAGGATTTTGAATGGCAGTCCCATAAGCAAAGACTTCGACCATACCGCCTTGCATGCCCATTTCTGTGGTCGCCAGTCGTATACAAGCAATATGCGTTGCGCCGTGTTTTTCCGCTTCAAGTTTGAGTCGGACGATGGCTTCACGACGGGCACGATCGACGACACTTTCATAGCTGGTGAGTCTCCCACCAAAAAAGTTTTCTACGGTCGCCAATACATATTTGAAATAATCATGAGAAATCACAACATTGCTACTGATCAAGTGCCCAGACTGCTCGAAGCTTGCTTTGCGTAAATTACCCACAGTAATGTAAGCAAGACGCTTCTCATTTTGTTCAAGTTCCGCCAAATGTTTGCGTTCGTTATAACGACCAAAACCAAAACCGACGCTAAACAGCACCGCAAAAATCAGCAGTTGGAAAATTAAACTTTCCATCGTTTAGGCCTGTGTTGGAAAAGGGTCAGGGAGATGGTTGTCTAACGGTGTGACACGGACTGCAGTGCCATAAACAAATAACTCAGATGCACCTTGGGCAATATTTGAGGTTGAAAAACGAATACCTACAATGGCATTGGCCCCTAAGTCTTGTGCTTTTGCAATCATACGATTCATGGCTTCTTGGCGGGATTCTTCTAAAAGCTCGGTATAGGCAGTGAGCTCACCACCGACAATATTTTTTAACCCTGCCAAAAAGTCGCGCCCGACATGTTTACTCCGAACCGTACTGCCATAGACCACATCCAGTTGTTGAGAAATGCGATGTCCAGGAACAGACTCAAGGTTACTTAAAAGCATAATTTTCAATATTCAAATGATTTGATTATCTTTGAAGATAGGAAAAAGCCCAGTAAAAAGCAATAAAAAAGCCCACCGAAGTGAGCTTTTGATGTTGCAAACCTTAGTTCGCTGTTTTGTTGTATTTCACATCTGAAGAAGAAGGCTGTTTCACCACTTGATCTGACGTATTGGCTTTTACACCGCCACCGAGAGTTTTATATACTTCAACTTGGTTGTTTAAGTTTGCTTGTTCAAGCAATAACAAACCTTGTTCCGCAGCGTATGATGTACGTTGTGCATCCAGTACTGTTAAGTAGTTGTCGATGCCTGCACGGAAGCGAGCAGTAGACAGTTTGTATGTGGTATTGGTGGCTTCCACAAGGCGACGCTGCGCCGCTAGACGGTCACCAATATTTTCACGTACTGCCAAGGCATCATTCACTTCACGGAAAGCGGTTTGAATGGTTTTTTCATAATCTGACAATGCAATTTTTTGGTCAGTTTCTGAAATCTTCACATTGGCACGACGTGTGCCCCAGTCAAAGATTGGAATATCTAAGCTTGGGCCAAGTGACCATACAAAGGCACCTGATTTAAACAAATCGCTTAAATCTGTCGATGCATAACCGGCTGTACCCGTTAAGCTGATGGTTGGGTACAACTGTGCTTTTGCCGCACCAATGTTGGCACCCGCAGCAGACAATTGATATTCCGCAGCACGGACATCAGGACGGTTATTCAACAAGTCGCTTGGTAAGCCTGCTGTCAACGCCGTACTTTGAGTAATGCGTTTCACAGGTTGAGGAGACAATAAGTTTGCAGGAACAGGCTGACCCACCAACAGGTTGAGCAAGTTCTGCGCTTGCGCCACTTGAGTCTTGTAGTTGGCAACATCATTACGTGCAGTTTCAACTGAAATTTGCGCTTGACGTACAGGGACTTCGCTGTCGATACCGACATCAAAACGTTTTTTGTTCAGATTGTATGACTCAAGCTGTGCTTTAAGCGTTTGATCTGCCAGTTTTAAGTTAGCATTGGCAAATGAATAGCTCAGCCATGCTTGCGCAACTTGACCAATCAACGAAATTTGTGTTGCATCACGCGCACTTTGGGTCGCTAAATAGCTGTCTAAAGCATTGTCTTTTAAGCTACGTACACGCCCCCAAAAGTCTAACTCATAAGCGGTGACACCAAGGCCAACATTATAGGTTGTGACTGGCTTAGTCGTACTTAGCGTATCTTGACGAAGCACACTACCACTTGCCCCAATAGTAGGTAGTTGGTTGTTTTCAGTAATTTGATACGCTTGTTGTGCACGTTGAATATTTAAAGTTGCAGTGCGTAGGTCACGGTTATTGGCCAAAGCCATTTCAATGACTTGTACCAATCGTGCATCAGCAAAAAAATCTTTATAACCTTGCTCAGCAATAGACGGACCTGTCGTTGAACCAATATATCCTGTTGGGATATCCGCTTGAGCGACGGGTTCTGGACCACGCATGCTTTGACATGCAGTCAAAGCAAGCGCAAGTGCAGATACCGCAATGCTACGACCTGAAATAGACCATACTTTTTGCATCACGATGTTTGCTCCTGATTATTTTGTTTCTTAGGTTTGTATTTGAAAATACTACGAATCCAAACAAAGAATACTGGAATGAAGAAAATACCCAACAGTGTAGAACTAATTACACCACCAAGGACACCAAAGCCTACCGAGTGTTGGCTACCTGCACCAGCACCTGTTGAAAGGGCAAGCGGAAGGACACCAAAACCAAATGCAAGGGTGGTCATGATAATTGGGCGTAAACGCATTTTTGCAGCATGAAGGGTTGCATCAAACAAGTCTTCACCTTGTTCTTGCAACTCTTTTGCAAACTCTACGATCAAGATCGCATTTTTCGCAGAAAGACCAATCACGGCAACAATCGCAACTTGGAAGTAGATGTTGAACGATAAGTTTGGATCGCCCTTAATGATCATACCTAACCATGTCAGTGCAAATGCACCAAGAATACCGAGTGGTACAACTAGTAATACTGAAACAGGGATAGACCAACTTTCATACAATGCGGCAAGACATAAGAAGACGATAAGCATTGAAAGAACAAGCAGCGGAGCTGTTTGATTGCCCGAATCACGTTCTTCTAAAGATAAGCCTGTCCATTCATAGTCGAAACCTTGTAAGCCCATAGATGGTAACTTACCAATAATTTCTTCCATCGCGAGCATTGCATCACCTGAACTTACGCCCGGTGCTGGAGTACCTTGAATGTTTACAGAAGATACACCGTTATAACGCTCTAGACGTGGTGAACCATAAGTCCATTCGCCTGTTGCAAATGCTGAGAATGGAACCATTGTACCGCTACTATTACGCACATACCACTTGTTCAAGTCTTCAGGCATCATACGTGCATTTGCTTCGCCTTGCACATAGACTTTTTTCACACGACCACGGTCTACGAAGTCATTAATATATGAACCACCCCAAGCCATGCTCATGGTTGTATTGATATCCGCAATACTGACACCCATTGCGCCTGCTTGTGCTTGGTCAATACTAATTTGATACTGAGGCGTATCTTCTTGACCATTAGGACGCACACCTGTAAGACGTTTATCCTGTGCTGCCATACCTAAAATCGCATTACGTGCAGCAATCAATTTCTCATGACCTTGACCACTTGCATCTTTCAACTGGATGTTAAAACCAGCAGATACACCTAATTCAGGCATTGCAGGTAACTGTAATGGCATGATGTAAGAGGCATCTTTCACGATCATATTCAATGCCATACCACGTTGGATAATGGCACCAATTTGCGACTCAGGTGTCGTACGCTCACTCCAGTCCTTCAGCTTGATAAAGGCAAGACCTGCGTTTTGACCAACACCTGTGAATGAGAAACCAGAAACAGTAAAGATGGACTCTACATGTTCTTTTTCTTTATTCATGAAATAGTCTGTCATTGTGGTGATGACTTTATCGGTACGTTCAAGGCTTGCACTTGGTGGAAGCTGAACTAAAGTCATGACGACGCCTTGGTCTTCGTCAGGCAAGAATGAGGATGGTAAAGCTTTATATAGGCCAACTAAGCCTGCAATCACCAGTAAATAAACCACACCAGAAAATACTTTATGATGGGTCATACGGTTGACACCACCTTGGTATTTTACGGATAGCTTTTCAAAGCTGCTGTTAAACCAACGGAAGAAACGCGCAAAAATATTATTACTTTCTGCTTTATTCGGATCGTGTTGTTTTAACAAGGTTGCACACAGGGCAGGAGTGAATGTTAATGCCACGATCAGTGACAAAATCATTGCGGTAACTAGCGTAATCGAGAACTGACGGTAAATAACACCCGTTGTGCCTGCAAAGAATGCCATCGGTACGAATACCGCAGTTAATACACTGGTAATACCGACCAAGGCACCAGAAATCTGTTGCATTGATTTTTCGGTCGCAGCTACAGGGTCGAGGTGTTCTTCTTGCATTACCCGTTCGACGTTTTCCACCACAACAATCGCATCATCGACCAGAAGACCAATCGCTAAGACCATCGCAAACATAGTGAGCGTGTTGATTGAGAAACCGAAGATGTTAATGACAGCAAATGTGCCCAATACAACCACTGGAACAGCCAATGTTGGGATAATCGTGGCGCGCCAGTTCTGTAAGAATAAGAACATGACAATGAACACCAACACGACAGCTTCAATCAACGTGTGTACAACACTTTCAATCGACAGCTTAATAAACGGTGTGGTGTCATAAGCTAGTTGATCTTTTAAACCATTTGGGTAGTTTTTACGAAGTTCACTGAGGCGCTTTTCTACAGCCGCTGCTGTATCTAGTGCATTTGCACCAGTTGCCAGTTTAATCGCAACACCGCCAGCAGCTTTACCATTAAATTTAGAATCAAATTGATAGTTATCTGAACCGAGTTCAACACGAGCAACATCACCCAAGCGAACTTGAGCACCTGAGGCTGTATTTTTCAAAAAGATATTTCTAAACTGCTCAGGCGTCTGCAACATACTTTGCGCATTGACCGTAGCATTCAGAACTTGTCCCTGAATTGATGGAGCACCACCGAGTTGACCCACAGCAACTTGTGAGTTTTGCGCATTAATGGCAGTTGCAACATCACTTGGAGTAATTTGTAAGCTGGTCATTTTCGCTGGATCAAGCCAAATACGCATCGCGTATGAACCACCAAAAACTTGGACTTCACCCACACCTGCAACACGGCTCAGCGGTTCAGAAATGTTTGAGTTTACATAGTCTTTAATGTCGGCAGCAGATAAGCTTCCATCTGGAGAGTAAAATGCAAGAACTTGCATAAAGCTCGCACCAGACTTGGTGACTTTTACACCTTGACGTTGTACATCTTCAGGTAAAAGCGCCGTTGCCGATTGTAGTTTGTTCTGGACTTGAACTTGAGCAATATCAGGATCGATGCCTTGTTCAAAGTTTAAGTTAATAGATGCTTGACCGTTACCCGCACTGTTTGAAGAGATATAACGTAGACCATCCAGACCATTCATTTGTTGTTCAATGATCTGAGTGACTGTGTTTTCAACAGTCTGTGCAGAAGCACCAGGATAAGTTGCAGAGATTGTCACCGAGGGCGGTGAAATCGTCGGATATTGGGCAACCGGCATTTTTGTCAGCGTGATAATACCCGCCAACATAATCACCAGTGCAATCACCCACGCAAAAATGGGGCGATGAATAAAAAATTGAGCCATTCAGTCTACCCCTTATGCGTTTGAAGTAGCTTTTTGTTCAGTTTTTGCACCAGCTTCTGTCTTTTTAGCATCTGTTGTTGGAGCTTGAGGTGCGGCTGCTTTAGGTTGATACGGTTTAGCAACAACTTTCTGTTCAGCTTTAACTTTCGCTATTCCGTCAACAATAACTTTTTCACCTGTTTTAAGGCCTTCAGTCACAATCCAGTCTTGACCTTGAATACCAACTGTGGTGATTTGACGAGCCTCTACTACACCTTTGTCATTCACAATCATTGCCATTGCTTGACCTGTTGGTGTACGAGTCACTGCAATTTGCGGCACTAACATCGCATTCGGGATTACGCCTTGAACGATTTGTGCATTGGCAAACATACCAGGAAGCAATAAGTGATTCGGGTTCGGGAACACCGCACGAATCGTCACAGTTCCTGTATCTGGATTGACACTAGCATCAGAGAACGCTAAACGGCCTTCGATTGGATAATCACTGCCATCTTCAAGTTTCAGCTTCACACGGGTGTTGTTACTGCTGTCTAAGCTACCTTTACTCAATTGTTGACGTAAACGAAGAAGTTCAGAACTCGATTGGTTGATATCAACATAGATCGGGTCTAAGCGTTGAATCGTCACCAATGGTTCTGTTTGGTTTGCAGTCACCAAAGCACCGGCAGTAACTGTAGAGCGGTTGGTTTGACCTGAAATTGGAGAGCGTATGGTTGAATAACCTAAGTCCACTTCAGCATTTTTAACTTGAGCACGTGCTGCTGCCACTTGTGCCTCAGCAACCTTTACTTGACCCACTAAGTCGTCATAGTCTTGTTTCGCAACAGCGTTGCTTGAAACCAGTTGCTGATAACGATTTAGTTTGGTTCTGAGTGTGCTTAAATTCGCTTCTTGTTGTAATAATGCTGCTTTGGCATTATCAAATGTTGCTCGGTTGGTACGAGCATCAAGTTCATAAAGTGCTTGACCTTCACGTACATAACTGCCTTCCGCAAACAAACGTTTTAGAATGATTCCACTCGTTTGTGGGCGAACTTCAGAGATTTCAAATCCCGTGGTTCTGCCAGATAACTCTACAGATTGTTCTACATTTTGTGGTTGTGCAACAATGACACCGACTTCAGTAGGTGGCGTTTGTTGAGAAGCGCCAGCTTGCTGCGCATCTTTTGGGTCTTTGCTACAACCAACAAGTGCAATACTCGTTGCTAATGCGCAAGCGGTAAGGGCTGGGGCCCAAAGCTTTGCCGACATCATTGTTCCACCTCGATTAGATTCTTATCTAAAAATAATGTGTATTTAATTGGGTATATCTGCTACACAAGATGTAAAGCAGTGAAATCCAGATAATACTAATGCTCCAACCTGCGAGAACGTCGGACGGGAAGTGTACTCCAAGATAGATTCTTGAAATTCCCATCATCAGCATCCATAAAAGAGCAATGCATACAACATAACGATGTGCAGGAAATGGTCGACTTAAGAAAATGGCAAGACACGCCAAAGTGGCAGCATACATACTGTGCGCACTCGGAAAGGAAGCACCATAGCTCGTCACTAGGTGAAACATTTCTGGTGGGCGTGGTCTTGAAATTAGAAATTTAAGTAGCCAAGCAGAAGCAATACTTCCAACAACGCCTAAACCAATAAAAACAACATCTCTATACTTTTTATACCATGCACGATGGAAACACCATAGAGTGGTTAGAAATAATACAAACGGCATGCCACCGAGTGCCGATAAAAGTATTGCAAGTTTATCTATAGGCTCAGTTCTTAATGTGCTGAAATATTCGACCATCGCCAGATCTAAAGCGATGAGTGGTTGAATGCTTAGAGCTAATGCACTGATTATAAATAAAATAATACCGATAAAAAGCAACAAGTAAGGCATGCTGGAACTCGTGTCATTTCAACCGATTTAAGCGCGGTTATTTACTGGGTTAAAGTGTACTCATCAGTACACTTTAATTCAAGTGTTGATTAATCATGTATAAAATTTTGTTTACAGTGTAACAAGAGCTCAAAATCGGTACAAAATCATTTTGTATGGTGTTTTGTATTGTTCAAACTTTCCTCAACTTCAAGAGGTACTTTCGGTGGCCAAAAGAAGTCACTTGGTCGCGTTAGAAAATGGGTTAAAACCAATTTTGCTAACGGTTTCCACTGTTCAAAACGGACCCGACGTGCGCGTAAAGCCACAATAATCGTGAGGGTAAAACTAACAAATAAGTTCGTCAGACCAATAGCGAGTACCCCGAGGAAAGATACAATAATCAAGCCAATCTCAGGACTACCATTAATATTCATTAGACCTTGAATGAAGTTTGCAGACGCAAAGGCAATATGGCGAATATCTAGGGGTAAACCCAAAATATAGCCAATGGTTCCCATACTTCCTAGCATAATTCCGAACAAAAAATTACCCGCTAACGCACCTAAGTTACGTTCTATATAACCTGCAAATTTATCGAGCCGTTCTTGTCGCATGATGGTTTTGAGACGGGGATGTGCTTTTAAGCGAGGACCAACTTTGCGGTAGACTGCCATATTATCGAAATAGCCCGCTAGCAGACCAGACAAAAATAAACACACGCCAGCAATAGCAGCATGGGGAATGGCTAAGGAGGTAAATGGATTCAGGTCATGTAGTGTTTTGCTGGCTTTTGCATGGGTCATCAGCGGTTCGTGTAGTCCCGTTGCCCAAGCCCATGCAATAAAGGCTGCAACGGGTATGGCAATCGAGATATTTCCCAAAATAGCAATGAACTGGGTACGGATAATATTGATAATCAATGCTGCTAGTTCAGCAATTTGCGCGGTTTTAGAACCTTTGCGGTGTTGTACTGTTGCTGCAAGGGCTGCAGCAGTCATCGCGGGTTGTTTGGTCGCTACAGTAAAATGCAAGACATGAATCAGCATAAAACCTAGTGAGTAATTCATACTGTAAATAAAGGCTTGCATGAGTGGTGCCATGACCATACGTGCCGACAAGGTTTTGAGCGTTGCCATAATGGCAATAATAACTCCTGCACCCGCTGCGGACTTATACATGGCTAAAAAGCCTTGTTTGTCTGTACTTACATAGTGTTCACCGGTTTTACTGGCATTTTCAGTTACCTGTAACGCAATTAGTTCACTATTTGTAGTGAGTAGAGAGCGTACGCTGCGTTCGCTATAAATCGCAGCGGTAATATCGACCAAGAGCATACTCACCGCTTCATAGTGTACTTCGCCTTCTTCTACAATTAAATTGAGCAACAGTTCAACGCGGTCTAAGCATTGCTCAAGTAAGGAAATAAGATAGGTTAAACTGACACTGACTCCAATACGTCTAGTCGCACGACGAATTTTCAATACCACATCACGACACTGCTCAATCATGACCAGCGCTTGGGAAGCGTCGGGTGGTGCAACCACACTCGAGGTTTCTGCGTCTTGATGTGCTTTTTTATACTGTTGAATAAATTCGACAATTTCCCGGTTCTGCACTAAAAAAGGCGATTCATATTCGGTCAGCTCAGGATGTGCATTAATAAACTCTGGATATAAACCAATACCACTTATCCGATAAGACAACACCGTAATGGCTTTAATCACTTCACTGCGAATTTTGACTTTTTCTTTTTGATTGGCATGCCCGTGATTGAGCAGGTTCAGCAGTTGTAGCCAGTCACTGTCCCGGATGTTATCGAGCCAATATTTATCACTTCGGTTGGGGAAAACGCGACGGACTAAATCTTGTAGTTGAGTTTCGTCATTAATCAGCGGGAGAAAATGTGCCCCTAAACGCTGTGACAATTGATTCCAAAACCCATCTAAAGACAAGATGCCTGTGTCGGCATAAAGACTGGTCTGTTTATATTGGGAAATAAGCCGCAACACAAAGCTTTGTAAGGTTGAAGCGGCATCGGGAGTGATGAGTAATGCTTGAATGAGAGCTTGAAATTTTTGATGGATTTCATCGATTTGATACGCATCCGTTGGACGAATACGCTCCACCAACTCAATTAAAAGTTGATCATTTAAAACAGCTTGAGGTTGCTCAAGCTGTTGCTGCATTTGAAAAAACAGATCATTAAATTTTATATGCATAGGCAAGTTAAAAACATTTTAAAGCATCATTTGTTATTGAATTCGATGTAAAGCCAGTTGGGTTAAATTGACCAGTGCTTGACGATATTGGCTGTTAGGTAAAGCCTGTAATGCTTGAAGTGCGGCTTCGGTTTCTTCATGCGCCCGTTGTCGGCAGTAATCTAGTGCGCCAGAACTGTTTACGATAGCAATGACTTGATCAAGATCTCTTGTTCCACCTGTCGCAATACTTCGACGAACAATGTCATGTTCTTCACCCGTTGTATTTTTCAATGCTGAGATTAACGGCAAAGTCGGTTTACCTTCCATTAAATCATCGCCAATATTTTTACCTAATATTTCTGCATCTGAGGTGTAATCTAAAATATCATCAATGATTTGAAAGGCATTGCCAAAGTGGCCTGCAAATAAACGCAGCGGTTCACGGTACTGCGGTGTCCCAGAGAGAATTGCAGCACCTTCAGTTGCCAGTTCAAATAAACGTGAGGTTTTACCGTGAATAATATCTAAATACGTTTGTTCTGTGGTTTCAGGTTGGTGCTGTGCTTGAAGTTGTAGCACTTCACCTTCAGCGATTTCACAAGTCCCTGTAGAAAAATCTTTGAGCAAGGTCATATCACCGAGATCGACCAACAAATCAAAGGCGCGTGAAATCAGAAAGTCACCCACCAGTACAGCGGTCTGATTGTTCCAAGTTGCATTGGCCGTTGGGCGACCACGACGTAAGCCAGATTCATCGACCACATCATCATGGACTAAGGTTGCGGTATGCAGCATTTCAATGATGGCAGCAAGTTTGCGCTGGCGCTCCAAATCTTCTGCACCACAGGCTTTCGCAGCCAATAAACACATAATGGGACGCATGCGTTTACCACCTGCTTCAACCACATGTTTACTCACCGCCATGACTAATGCAACTTTAGAGGTAATGCCTTCATTAATAAATGTGTCCATCGTGGCAAAGTCTTGAGCTACAGGGGCGAGAATATCTTGCTTAAAGTCGATGGTCATTTGAAGAGAGGCCTCATGTATATAAAGTGATAAAAATCAGCATTACCAATATTGTGCAAATAGGGATACCTGTCTAAATGATTCATTTTAATCATAAATGAGACTCGCTAGCGTGCGAGGCTATATTTTACGAAAGACAGTTCCTTATTTACCCAATGTATAAGCGTACTGCATTTGTAGGCTTATTTACATTTTAAAAATCAATTCATCCATACTATAGCGGATTGATTTTAAAAATCTATTTCATTGTAAGCAAAGTCAAGCAAGAGTTGAACTTTAATTTGTTGATTGAGTTTTTCTCGATTATTAAATAATCGTTAATTTAGTCTAATAAGTTCGGCAAATCTCTTGTTGTTTGAATCAATATCACTTAAAATCCTTGCCCTTGATTAACCCCAGTGGCGTTCGTATTAAGATCGATATATTCCTTTATCGGCACGACGACACGGGCATGTTTGGAGTACATTATGTACGCAGTAATCCAAAGCGGTGGTAAACAGCACCGTGTTGTAGAGGGTGAAACCCTTAAAGTTGAATTGTTGAAAGCTGAAACTGGCGCAACTATTACGTTTGATGACGTATTAATGCTAGTAAATGGTGACAGCATTCAAATCGGTGCTCCAGTTGTTGCTGGTGCTACTGTAACTGCTGAAGTAGTTAGCCATGGTCGTCACGACAAGATCCGTATTGTAAAAATGCGTCGTCGTAAACACTACCGTAAACAACAAGGTCACCGTCAATGGTTCACTGAGTTGAAAATTACAGCTATTTCAGGCTAATCACGAGGAGTAATGAGACATGGCAACTAAAAAAGCCGGTGGTTCGACTAAGAACGGTCGTGATTCGAACCCTAAAATGCTTGGTGTTAAAATCTACGGTGGTCAATCTGTGACTGCTGGTAACATCATCGTTCGTCAACGTGGTACAGAATTCCACGCAGGTCAAAACGTTGGTATGGGCCGCGACCATACTTTGTTTGCAACCGCTGACGGCGTAGTAAAATTCGAAGTGAAAGGTCAGTTTGGCCGTCGCTACGTAACTGTTGAAGCGTAAGTTTTAATAGTAAGAAAACCCACAGTTTTGTGGGTTTTTTTTCGTCTATTCATATTGTTAGCTTATTTTTCTTGTAATTTTAAAACAAAACACTAAATACGAATAAATGGCGATGTAAATCACGAAAAATAAGGGTGTAATAATAGTGTAAAAGGTATTTGTTGTATAAATCTTTTGCAAGATTCTGATTTTTAAAGGTTTTTTGAAAACTTAATAAAAAATAACTATAATAAAATTATAGTGTTAGGTGTTTGTGCAAAAAAAGCCACTTAGTTAGAAAAGCCTCTGCACATTTAGAGGCTTTTCTATATCTAAAGAGCACATCTTCTCTTCATCATGATGGATATTTCACAACATTAAGCACCAATAAATATACAAATCTTCTTATATTCTCAATTATTAGCCATAAAATTTGATTTAAGATAGCTCATCTAACAAATTGCGACTGCGCAAATTATAAAAGGTGAGATTATGAAAATGCTTCGTAAGACTTTATGTGCAATGACAGTAGGTGTAGTAACACTTGGCCCTGTTATGAGCAGTACAGTATTTGCAGCTCCGGTTGCAGCATCGGAGCAACAGGCGACGACGAGTTTAGTGAAACAGTTGAGTGGTATTCAAAGTATTAGTTCTAACTTTGAGCAAACCACTAAAGTCACAAATTCATCTAAAGCACCGAAGAAACAAGGTTTATCTGCTCAGCATATGAATCAGACCTTTAAAGGGGTGATGAAAGTTGAGCGTCCAGGAAAATTCTATTGGGAAACCACAAGCCCTGCGAAGCAAACTATTGTAACTTCGGGCAAAACGGTATGGATTTATGATCCAGACTTACAGCAAGCGGTTCGTCAGACTTTAGATGAACAGGTGGCGAATACCCCTGCACTATTATTGTCAGGGAATACGGAACAGATTCGTAAGTCATACCGTATTACGCAACCAAATCAGAGCAAAACTTACTATACCCTGTACCCAAAAAGCGATGATGGTGCGTTTCAAAGTTTAACGATCAGTTTTGGTGCGAAAAATGCGCCAACGCTAATGATCTTAGAAGATTCTTTGGGACAAACAACCTATGTGCGTTTTAATAACACTAAGGTAAATACCAATATTCCAGCTTCAACCTTTAATTTTACGCCGCCTAAAGGCACAGACATTATTGACCAATAAAATGAGTCTGTTGTTTAAAACCACCTTCGGGTGGTTTTTTATTGGGTCACGTTCAGTTACATAACGTGGTGGGAAGTTATGGCTGTGCTTTGTATAGTCTGTGCTATTGAATACGTAACTGCGGGTAAATCATGATATTACTTCATAACAATAAAATTGGATCTGTCTTCGCAATGATGTTGTGCGTTGGATTGCTCAGCGCATGCCAACCACAAAATGACATTAACGCTGCAAAAAATGAAGAGACAGCTAAACCAGCTCAAGTCGTACAGAGCTTGCCACTGATTGAGGCGAAAGTTCGACCATTACAATTGGCGCGTTCTATTGCTTGTGATGAAGAAGGGTGCACCAAATATCAGTTGTACAGCTTGGACACTAATGTCCCATGGATCAATCAATATTTTGATGAGCGCATGAAAAAAGCCAATCCTGTGGCGTTTGAAAGCTCGAAGCAAGCAAAGCCACAGATCGATGAAAACATGCTCAGTGAAACTTTGTCTGATGTCCGTTATGTGGCACAGCGTGGAAAATATGTTGATTTTGTCTTGATGTATTATCACTACCCAGCACGCGCCGCACATGGTATGTATCACAACGAATATATCACCTTAGATTTGGCAACGAAAAAACGGGTTGCGCTGAGTGACATTGTGGTGGACAAGACGGAGTCTCAATTATTAGATGCATTGCATAGTGCCAATAGCATGTGGCTGTCCGATCATAATATTTCACGTGAGCAATTGAAGCTGACCGATAATTATTATATGAGTGCCAAAGGTGTGGTGTTTGTTTATCCCTTATACGAATTAGCATCTTATGCAGAAGGGATGTCTGAATTGGTTTTACCGTATCAACAAGCCAGCGGCTTAATTAAGGCAGAATATTTGCCGAGTTTTGTCGATTATGCAGCTGAACGAGAAAAAGCGAGCAAAAAAAAGCCATGAAAATTGCTGTAATAAGCCACAGCTAGTGATCGCGTGACTGTATTTTTCGGCCTGAAGCGCTTACACTATAGCCAGTTTTTTTCTTTGCAAAAGATTGGCTATGATCGACCCGAAATTACTCAGAAATAATATTGAGGCTGTAAATTTAGCCTTAGCAAAACGTGGTGTACAACTGAATGTTGAAGAATGGGCATCACTAGAAGCTCGCCGTAAAGAGATTCAATCCAAAACTGAATCTCTTCAAGCTGAACGTAATTCGGGTGCAAAACAAGTTGGCCAAATTAAAAAAGCTGGTGGTGATGCATCTGAAATTATGATGCGCATGTCAGCGATTGGTGATGAAATCAAAGCGGCAGAAGTCGCTTTGTCTGAATTACAAGCTGAACTTGAAGCGAAATCACTCAGCATTCCAAACTTGCCAGATGAGTCTGTTCCTGAAGGAAAAGACGAAAGTGATAACGTGGAAATCCTCACATGGGGTACGCCGCGTACGTTTGACTTCGAAATTAAAGATCACACTGACTTAGGGGAGTGGATGGGTGGTCTTGAGTTTGAAACAGCGACCAAATTGACAGGTTCTCGTTTCAGTGTGCTCAAAGGGCCACTTGCTCGTTTACAACGTGCGATTACCCAGTTCATGCTGAATACGCATACCTTAGAAAATGGTTATACCGAAGCTTATGTGCCGTATTTAGTCAATGCTGACTCACTCCGTGGTACAGGCCAATTGCCTAAATTTGAAGAAGATTTATTCAAGTTACAAGGTGAAAAAGAGTATTACCTTATTCCAACTGCGGAAGTGCCTGTAACCAACTTCGTGCGTGATGAAATCATTGATGCAGACCGTTTACCACTTAAATATGCAGCACATACGCCATGTTTCCGTAGTGAAGCAGGTTCATATGGTCGTGATACGCGTGGCTTGATTCGTCAACACCAATTCGACAAAGTTGAAATGGTGCAAATTGTTAAACCAGAAGATTCAATGCAAGCGCTTGAAGAGCTTACAGGTCACGCTGAAGGGATTTTGAAAGCACTTGGTTTACCGTACCGTAAGATCATTCTTTGTGGTGGTGATATGGGCTTCGGTGCAACTAAAACTTATGATCTTGAAGTTTGGGTACCAAGTCAAAACACGTACCGCGAAATTTCTTCATGTTCAAACATGGGTGACTTCCAAGCGCGTCGTATGAAAGCACGCTACCGTGCAGACCAAAAGAAAACTGAATTTGTGCATACGCTGAATGGTTCTGGTTTGGCTGTGGGCCGTACTTTACTTGCGGTCATGGAAAACTACCAACGTGCTGATGGTTCGATTGAAATTCCGACCGTTCTTCGTCCTTATATGGGCGGCGCTGAGTACATTGACTAATAAAGTCGATGTAATACTGCACAGTTTTGTGCACAATAATTGCTTTAAGACAGTCAGATAAAACTCATTGAGGTCGTGTGTGGATATTTTTCCAATCTCTTTAAAGTTGCAACATCAACCTTGTCTGATTGTCGGCGGAGGGCATATTGCTTACCGTAAGGCAGTGTTGTTACATAAAGCAGGGGCAGTGATTCATATCATTGCTCCTGATATTGATGAAAATTTATTGCAACTGGTTGAAGAAAGCCAAGGGCAATATATCCAAGCGCTATATCCTGCGCAGATTCAACTCAATGACTATCGTTTAGTGATTGCTGCAACAGATGATTATGCAGTGAATGCTCAAGTCTTTGAGGACTGTGAAGCGCTTAAAATACTGGTCAACAGTGTTGATGATCCACCGCATTGCCGTTTTATGGTTCCTGCCATTGTCGATCGTTCGCCTTTGGTGATTTCAGTGGCCAGCAATGGTACATCCCCCGTTTTATCTCGCCAAATTCGTACTCAGCTTGAAACCAGCATTCCACATGGGATGGGTAAGTTGGCTGAGTTTTCAGGAAAATGGCGTGCAGCGGTGAAAGCGAAGATTTCTAATCCTGACGAGCGCCGTGTTTTTTGGGAAGACTTATATGCAAGCCCCCTGAAAGAACAGGTTTTTCATGACAATCTCGTAGAAGCAGATCGTTTAATCGAGCAAGCGCTGTTGGAGTGGAAAACGCCGAAAGGTGAGGTATATTTGGTTGGTGCAGGTCCAGGCGATCCTGAGTTGCTAACCCTCAAAGCATTGCGTTTGATGCAACAAGCCGATGTGGTGATTTATGATCGTTTGGTTTCTCCTGCGATTATGGAACTCTGCCGTCGCGATGCAACAAAAATTTATGTGGGTAAAGCCCGTTCTAACCATGCTGTACCGCAAGAAGGCATCAATGCCTTACTAGTGGAATATGCCTCAAAAGGTCAACGTGTTTGCCGTTTAAAAGGTGGTGATCCTTTCATCTTTGGTCGTGGTGGTGAAGAAATTCAAGAGCTTTTTGCGGCAGGTGTGCCATTTCAAGTGGTGCCAGGTATTACTGCGGCTTCGGGTTGTTCGGCTTATGCAGGCATTCCGTTGACACATCGCGATTATGCGCAAAGCGTGCGTTTCCTTACGGGCCATTTAAAAGAAGGTTCGCCCGAGTTACCTTGGGATGAGTTGGTCTATCAGAATCAAACACTTGTGCTGTACATGGGCTTGGTTGGTTTAGAAAAAATTTGTGAAAAGTTAATTGAGCATGGCCAGCGCCCAGACATGCCTGTTGCTTTGATCTCGAAAGGTACCACGCCAGAACAAAAAGTGCTGGTCGGGACCTTAGCGGATATCGCATCAAAAGTTGAAGAAAATCATATTCAAGCGCCTACATTGACCATCATTGGTGATGTAGTAAGTTTGCGTGAACAATTACAGTGGCAAGATTAACTTTTGCCAGATTGAAAGAGTAGAGAAAAGCTGTGATCCATGTTGTTTTATACGAGCCCGAAATTCCTGCAAACACAGGCAATATCATTCGTTTATGTGCTAATACTGGAGCGCAGCTGCATTTGGTTAAGCCACTCGGCTTTGAACTGGATGATAAAAAACTCAAACGTGCAGGTTTGGACTACCACGAGTGGGCGCGTATGCAAATTTGGGAAACATTCGATGAGTGTTTAGCAAATTTAGCTGAAAAAGGTGTCGATATAAATGCGATTTATCCTTTAACCACCAAAGGAACGGAAACGCCGCATACTTCGGATTTGAATCGTCCCGTGGCGTTACTTATGGGACCTGAGACGCGTGGTCTGCCTGAACAGATTCGTATGCTGTTTCCAAAAGAGCATTGGATTCGTTTGCCCATGGCTGAAAACTCGCGCAGTTTGAACTTATCCAATGCGACCGCCGTGATTGTTTATGAAGCATGGCGTCAGCAGGGTTTTAAGCCTTTAGTCTAATCAAATTGCTATGATAGAGGCCGCTTAAGCGGGCTCTGTTTATTCTAGCTTTTGATCGAATCCAGCTCTGGATTTTAAAACTTTAAGCATATTGGCTTCGACCCAATCTTTCATTTGATAGGTATTTTGAGCAAAGTCTTTGCCAATCTCGGTTAACGCATATTCCACGCGAATCACGTTGTCTTCATGAATGGTTCGTGTCAAAAAACCATCGCGCTCTAAGATTTTTAATTTTTGTGACAGTACTTTAGGTGAAATACCTAAAACATTTTTCTTAAGCTCATTAAAGTGCTGTGACTCTTGATCCAGCGTATACACAATCAATAAAATCCACTTGTCTGCAAATTTTTCAAAAAAAAGACGAGAAGGACAATCTGGATGAAAAATATTAAATTTCGTTGGCTTATTCATTTCTAATCATGCTCCTTTTAAGTTCTATCTTCATTTGAAACAATCAATCAGACCAGTTATCAAGTAGTAACTAATTGATACTAGGTTTCATAAGTGTATCATGAGTACAGACTTAATGCAGCGCTGTCATTAGAATACGCTTTCGCAAGATGCTAGCAATTGGATGGATCACATAAAGAAAGTTTCAGAGGCTGTTGTTTTTATTACGGGTGGGAACCGTAGCTTAGGACTTGCCATCGCTTGGGAGGCACGTCGTCAGGGCGCTAAAGAGATCTACGTGGGTATGCGCCAGATTGGGAGTTTTCAGGAAGAAAGGCTTACCCCGATTCAACTCGATGTAAATGACGAAGTATCTATTCAGCAGGCAGCAGAACAATGTGCAGATACCACAATTCTTGTGAATAATGCGGGCATTGCGCTTTTGAATGAGCATCCTGTCGATGCTAATATCATTGCGACTACGAAAAAAGATTTTGGAAACCAATTTGTTGGGCTTGATGAGAGTGACGCAAATTTTTGCTCCGATCTTGAAAAAGAGCCAACAGGCTTATCTGGTCAACATTCTCTCGGATATATTCTGGGAGTCAAGCACTGTTTTGACCAGTTATGCCATTTCCAAGGCGGCAGCATGGTCATATACCAACTTAAGTCGTCAGTGGTTGTCTCAGTTTAATATTCAGGTCATGGGGGCATATGGGTTTTATTGACACCGATCTGACTCGTTCATTACCTATTCTAAAGATTGCGTTAGAAACAGTAGCTCAAGAAATATTTCAAGGCATCGAGCAAAATGCGTATGAAGTTTTGGTCGGTGAAAAGACCCAGCAGTTGAAGCAGGACCTAAGTGCTGAAGTTGCAAGTTATGTGAAGCTCAAGCCCGATCAGCCAAGTGTTTAAGATATTTCATACTATTTATTTTTAATGGTTTACGCAGCGTCATGCTTGACGAAGCAATGTCAATCAAGTGATTCAAAAGAGGAAACTAAAATGTCAAATATTTCAGTGGTTTTTTATTCAGGCTATGGACATACCAAAGTGATTGCACAAACTTTTGCGCAAGAAATTGGTGCAAATTTGGTGGAGATTGACCCAAATGGAGATATTTCAGAGCAAGATTGGCAGACATTGGATCAATCTGATGCAATTGTATTTGGTGCACCAACTTATATGGGTACTGCACCGTGGCAATTTAAAAAGTTTGCCGATGCATCTTCAAAGAAATGGTTTACCCGCGCATGGCAAGATAAGATTTTCGGTGGCTTTACTAATAGTGCAAGCTTAAATGGTGATAAGCAAGTGACCTTAATTCAACTACAAACACTTGCATCACAGCATGGCGGTATTTGGGTAAGCTTGGGCTTATTGCCTGCCAACAGTAAAGCGGCAACCCGTCAAGATGTAAATAATTTGGGTGGTTCTGTAGGCTTGTTGGTGCAATCACCATCGGATGCAAGTACGGATGAAATCCCAACTGGGGATCTCGAAACCACAAAAGTCTATGCACAACGTATTGCTAAAATAACCAAGCAATTTAAGGGCTAGTTTTTTAGCTCTAGTTTAGAAAAGAAAAAGACGCACTTGGCGTCTTTTTCTTTTGAATGAAAGATTAGAGCGGATCTTCAAATTCATTATGTTGTGGTGCAGGTTGCTTAAAGCCTTTGGTTTTATAACCTAAGTATAAAATACCAAACATTGCCCACCATAAACCGAATTTCAACGCGGTTTCTTCAATTTCTAGCCACATGGCAAAGATACTAAGGAATCCACACATTGGAATCACCACAAAGCTAAAGATATCTTTAATATTCTTTGTGCGACCATCACGTAGTGCATATCGTGAAATCACTGATAAGTTTACAAAGGTAAATGCAGTTAACGCACCGAAGCTGATCATCGAAATAACGATGTCTAAGTCCATGAAGCCAGCGGTTAATGCTACAGCACCTACAATGAGAATGTTATAAGACGGTGTAAAGCTTTTCGGACTAATGTGACCAAAAATCTTCTTGTTAATCACGCCATCGCGCCCCATTACATACATTAAGCGTGAAACGCCTGCATGTGCCGAAATACCTGATGCCATAACAGTCACAATCGCAAAGTACAACACCACCGTTTTAAAGGCAACGCCACCGACTGCTTGTAAAATGTCAGGCTGTGTTGCAGCAACATCTTCAAAGTAAGTCTTTGGATCATTCGGGAAGTAAATCTGCATGAAGTAGGTGCTGATAATAAAGATCAAACCAGCCAAGAGTGCCGTTAAGAAAATCGCTTTAGGGAGTGTTTTCTCGGTATCTTTTGTTTCTTCTGCAAGCGAGCTGAGCGAGTCAAAACCTGTGAATGAGAAGCACAGTAAAGTCGCGCCAGTAATTAGGGGACCCAGTGTAGTAAGTTCATTCCAGAATGGCTCTAAACTCCATAACTGATATTTAGCATTGACCAAAGTACCATCTGCGTTGACGCCACCAGCAAGTAAGCTGTAAACCATCCACGTGAAGTAAGCAATCACACCTAACTGTACAAAAACGATCAAACCATTAAAGTTTGCAACGAAGCGTGCACCACGTAAGTTGACCGCGGTCATAAATGCAGTTAAACCTACCACCCAGACCCAATGGTTTACATCAGGGAATAAGGCTTCAAGGTAAATCACGGCAAGAATGATGTTGACCATTGGAGACAATAAATAGTCTAACCATGATGACCAACCGACCATAAATCCGACATTCGGATGGATGGATTTTTGCGCATAGGTATAGGCTGAACCCGAGGAAGGGTAGCGACGAATCATGTGACCATAACTGATCGATGTGAATAAAATTGCAATTAAAGCAATAATATATGACGTTGGAACATGATAATGACTTTCTTCTGATACTAAACCAAAAGTATCAAATAATGTCATCGGTTGAATATAAGCTAAACCAATAATAATGATGTGCCAGAGACCTAGCGTTTTTTGCAGTTTAGCTGCCGATTGAGTCCCAGAAATATTAGTCAACGGCGTTATCCTCTTAATCGTTGATCAAGGATCAGTCATGTTTAATAAGGATCGTTTGAGACGAACGATCCCCCCTGTGTTTAATTTCAAAAGTTCGCCAATCTACATTAATTTGACCGCTTTTGTCAGTAACTTTTTCAGATTTTTTAGCAGTTTTTATGCCAATAGGTATAAGGAAAGCATTATTCCTTATGGCAAATAAAAGCCCGATGTTTGAAAAAGCATCAGGCTAAGATTGTTGCTATATTGGCTGATTTTTTATGAATTACCAAGCTTTTTCTAAAATTGCTTTTAAATCTTTTAAGCTGGCTTCTTTCGGATTGTAAATGATTGAACCATCGTTGAGGGCCTTTTCTGCGACCTCATCCAGTTGTTCTAAGGTTACTTTTCCTGTTTCACTCAAGGTACGGGGTAACTTGGTTAGGGTAAATAAGCGATCACGCATGGTGAGTAATGTGCTGATGGCTTTTTCAGCACGTAGGTGAGCAGGAGTCTGCGCATAGATATCTGGCCCTGCAAGCGGTAATAGAAGGTCTGCAATCTTATCTCCATTCACTTCCTTATTAAACTCAAGCACATAAGGGAGGAACATGTTCATGCATAGTCCATGCGGCAAGTGGGTAACGGCACCTAAAGCATGTCCAAGTGAGTGTACAAGGCCCACCATCGAGTTTGAAAATGCAATGCCAGCCATGGTCGAAGCTTGAGCCAATTCTAAGCGGCCATTGGCATCGCTTGGATTATCCAGCACATTAAACAAGTGGTTGCTGACTTTCTTAATTGCTGCCGTAGCATAGGCATCTGAAATCGGATTGTGTGCCATGCATGTATAAGCTTCGACGGCATGGGTCATAGCATCCATTGCGGTCATCGCAGTTAAGTGTGGTGGCAGGGTTTGGGTCATGCGTGGATCGAGAATCGCAGCATGCGGCATTAAATAGTACGATGCGAAAGGCAGTTTGACATTTTTCTCTGGATCAGACACCACTGCAACCATCGTAACTTCAGAACCTGTACCTGACGTGGTAGGGATCACGAAAAAGGGTTTGAGTGGTTTAGGTAGGTTGTGTGCCCCAGAGTATTTGAGTAAGTCATCACCACCTTCAGATACCAAAATATTGGTGGCTTTCGAGGTGTCAATCACCGATCCGCCACCGACAGCAATAATCGCATCGCACTGGTGTTCACGATATAAATTTGCCGCTTTACGCACCGTCTCTAAGCTTGAATCGGATGGAACATCATCAAAAATTGCACCAATAACCGCATCGGTAGACTCAAAAGCCGCTTCAATGGGTGCTAGCAAGTTATTGGCACGTACACCTTTATCGGTAATGATTAAAGGTCGGGTTGCGCCTAATGTTGCCAGTTCAAACGGAATGTGTTCTAAAGCAGCATGACCAGCGATCACTTTTACAGGACAGAAAAATTCGTAATAAGGCTTCGCCATGTTATGCACTCCGTTTTAAATATGATTGGGCTACTTTGAGATAAATATTTGCAGCGCCTGTGAGTTTTTCTTTTAAGCCCAATTCAGTTGGGTATTCTTTGACGGCAAGTTCAGCGACCATTTTCGGTAAAATCAAAGCTTCCATTTTATTCAGACAGCGGACGAGGCGAATTGCATAGGAGATATCTCCATCTGCAATCATACGGTCGTGTGCAAAAGCTTGTGCTGTACTTTCTTGAAATGAAAACACCAAAAAGGCGTGGCTTAGATGTTTAAAGGTGATGGTTAAATCTGCCTTTAAACTTCCCGGAGTAAGTAGTTCGAGTTGATGGTTTTCGGTCACTTTGGCTAAAAAAGCCGGGCCGTTTGGAAAGACATTCATCGATAAGGTGAAATTGGCCGGAAATTTGGCAACTTCTTGCTTCATTTCACTATCGACTTGGCTGGCCATGACCAATCCTCGGCCAATCACATCCATCATAAGTTTGACATAGGTCAATTGCAGAGCGGGTTTCACAGAATTTACGTTAATCACTCGCTGTTGTCCTTTCTAAAAATAATTATTAGTTTAGAGTAAATACTCTAATTTATTTTTCCATGAAAAGCAAAGCCTTTATATATGCTGTACTTGAACTTCTTTAAAGTAACCGCTGTGCTGTAAAGTTTCAATAATGTCGGTACATAAGTTTTCAAAACGCGGGTAGTCTGATTTGAAGTCTGAGATACGCACCATTTCTAAGCCCGCATAGCCGCATGGATTAATGGTGTGAAAACCAAATAAGTCACAGTCAATATTTAAGGATAAACCGTGATAACTGCGGCCTTTACGAATCTTAAAACCCAGTGAGCCAATCTTGCGTCCATCGACATACACGCCAGGTGCATCAGGTTTAGCATAGGCTTCAATCTTATATTTTTTGAGTAACTCAATCATTAGGTTTTCAGCATAAGAGACCAAGGTACGGACGTTCCAACCAAGCCGATTGAGGTCAAACATAAAATAGGCAACCAACTGCCCAGGACCATGCCAAGTGACTTGCCCCCCGCGATCCGTTTGTACCACGGGAATGTTGCTGCTCATGAGGATGTGTTCAGGTTTTCCAGCTTGACCTTGAGTGAGAACATCATGATGTTGCAGAATCCAAAGTTCATCGGGTGTGTCTGCATCCCGTTGTTCAGTCAGTGCTTTCATTTCAACAAAGCGGTCAGCATAAGAAGTTAAATTATCAAACTGACGAATAATCAGTTGTGGTTTGAGAACGTCATCTGACACGGCACTTGCGTCCTTATAAAACAAAAAGTATGTCTGAAATTATAAAGAAAAGATCTAGATCGTAGGGGGATTTCTTCAGTGAATAAGCTGAATTCAATAGATCAAAAATTTAGGCACAAAAAAACACGCTCTTAAGCGTGTCTCATTGATACATCATTTGAATTACAGAGCCGTTTTAATTAACGGACAAGCCGCAAGGTCTGCATACAGTTGATGAACTTGTTCTAATTCTTCAAAACGCAATTGAGCAGTTAAAGAATGGTATTTACCTGTGCGTGATGGTTGGACTTGGATCGATTCACCATCAAAATCAGGGAAATGTTTGACTAAAATTTCAACCACGGCAACATGTAACTCAGTGCTGGCAAAGCCAATGAGTTTGATTGGGTAGTCCATCGGGAATACCCAAAGATGTTCTTGTAATTCACGTGATGGTGTACGGTCTAACATAGTCATGAGCGTCAGTCCCCCTTATTTCAAACGCCTACGAAACTGCAGACGTTAGGTGTTGCTCTTAAATACTTAATGGAGACTCGTGATTAAATTTCAAGTCTCCAATGTATCGGTATCAATTAGTCGTTTTCTAGGAATGAACGTAAGTGTTCAGAACGAGAAGGGTGACGTAATTTACGCAGTGCTTTCGCTTCAATCTGACGAATACGTTCACGTGTCACGTCAAACTGTTTACCTACTTCTTCCAAAGTATGGTCCGTTGGCATGTCGATACCAAAACGCATTTTCAAGACTTTCGCTTCACGTTCAGTCAAGTTTTCAAGCACTTCACGCGTTGCTTCTTTTAAGCCTTCAGATGTTGCAGCATCGACAGGTGAAGTGATGTTGCTGTCTTCAATGAAGTCACCCAAATGCGAATCTTCATCATCACCAATCGGTGTTTCCATCGAAATTGGTTCTTTAGCGATTTTCAGCACTTTACGCACTTTAACTTCGTCCATTTCCAGACGTTCACCGAGTTCTTCAGGTGTTGGTTCACGGCCCATTTCTTGCAGAAGTTGGCGTGATACACGATTGATCTTGTTAATGGTTTCGATCATGTGTACTGGAATACGAATGGTACGTGCTTGGTCGGCAATCGAACGAGTAATGGCCTGACGAATCCACCACGTTGCATAAGTCGAGAACTTATAACCACGACGGTATTCAAACTTGTCTACCGCTTTCATCAAACCAATGTTACCTTCTTGGATTAAGTCCAAGAATTGTAAGCCACGGTTGGTATATTTTTTCGCAATCGAGATGACCAAACGTAAGTTCGCTTCAACCATTTCTTTTTTCGCGCGGCGTGCTTTCGCTTCGCCTACAGCCATACGTTTTGAAATCTCTTTGATGCCTTTAACATCAAGACCCAAATCTTTTTCAATGTCTGCAATTTTTTGTTGGAACGCTAAAACGTCAGGGCGTACTTTTTCAAGATAGCCTTTTTGGTCTGGCGAAGCTTTCGCAATTTGTTCATCTAACCAAGCAAAGTTTGACTCTTGACCTGGGAAAGAGGTACGGAATTGAGTACGATCCATACGACCACGACGTACTGCGTAACGCATTACTTCACGTTCAGAGGTACGGATTTGTTCATGTGTACCACGAATCATTTCTGAAATGATGTCAAATAAACGTGGTGTAAATTTGAACATCATAAACACAGTTGCAAGTGACTCTAAAGCCTCTTCTGCTTCTTTGCTTGAACGACCATGTTTCTCGATGATGGTTCGGGTGTTTTTCCAAGCAGCAGTCAGTTCGTCAAAGCGCACTTTGGCAATTTCAGGATCTGGGCCAGATTCACCCTCAGAGTCATCATCACTTTCAGACTCTTCTTCTTCCTCGTCATCATCCAATTTTACATCTTTGGTTGATTTGGTTGAAGAATCATCTTCTTCATCAATTTCAGACTCTTCTTCGAGGACTTCTGGAATCGCTTCATCAGTTTCAGGGTCTAAATAACCTGAAAGGATGTCAGCAAGGCGACGTTCGCCTGCTTCATAATCTTTGTATTCTTGTAATACCACTTCAACCGCATTTGGCCAGTAAGCAATCGAGTGAAGAACGTCACGAATCCCTTCTTCTATACGTTTTGCAATACTGATTTCGCCTTCGCGCGTCAACAGTTCAACAGTACCCATTTCACGCATATACATGCGGACAGGGTCAGTGGTACGACCGGGTTCATTTTCTACAGAGGCAAGAACAGCAGCGGCTTCTTCTTCAGCAACTTCATCAGCAGCTTCATTACCACCCTCAAACATTGCATCATCAGATTCAGGCGCACGTTCGTGCACAGGAATACCGACGTCTTGAAGCATTTGAATGATGTCTTCAATCTGTTCGCTTTCAGTAATCGAGTCTGGGAGATGATCGTTAACCTCAGCGTAAGTTAGGTAACCTTGCTCTTTGCCTCGGCTAATCAGAGCCGCTACTTGTGAAGTAGGGGAAGTCATATCGCTCATCTTTGCTTACTCTTCGTTGAATCTGTGGCAGTGGAAAACTGTGCATCTGGGCACAATTCGCTTCATAAACTTATTTGTAAATAACTGCGTATTCCATCAGGGATAGTCAGCCAAAAGCTGCCTGATAAAATATTATAAATATAAATTCAGTGATTTAGATGGGGGTGAATTTGTTGTTTTCAAGTTCATCCCTAGCGTGCGCAAGTTCAAAACCCAAATTTGAAATCTGAACAATTTGGATTTTATGTGACCATTTAAAGTCGTAAACTACAAAGACGCAGGGTGGATTATATCATGCCATAAAAATTGGTTAGAAATAAAGACTAAAAATCAAATTAATTGCTCTAAATACAAATAAAACTTGACAAGGTTCTGTAACCCATATAAATAGCGGCTAAGACCCTTCACATTTTTTCACTATGAGGTAGTTTTAGTGTCTTCTACAGATTTTGAACTAGATGATAACTACGCTGATGATGATGTTAATTTTGATGAGTCATCAAGTAAAATTAGTGCGAAAGAATCATTAGAAAAACGTCGCCTGATTGATGACCTTCTTGCACAGCGTCGTCTGGAACGTGAGCTTAAAGATTTTGATTACGACATCGACGATGATGACGATTTTGACGACGAAGAAGACTAAAATCAGATGTAGCATCGTGTCTGAAAATGCTATGCTAATGCCCTAATCAGTTTCTGAATTTGGATTTGAAATGAGTGCTTTAGATTTAGACTTATTGAGTGAATATCTAGATGGTGACCAAAATGAGTATGGTCTAGATTTTGCAGCGACTCATGGTTTCTTGTGTGCAATTGCAGTTGGTCCTACTTTTGCAAAATGGTTGGATGAACTTTTTGATAATAATCAAAAGAAAGTACCTGCCGAGATCATCGCGCAAGTGAAAGCTTGGCTTGAGTCTATTCGTCAAAACCTTGCCAATGAAGAAGGGATTGAATTTCCTTTTGAAATTGAAGAGGCAGATGTTGAGTCAAGTTTAGGGGATTGGAGCGTTGGTTTTGTCGATGCAATGTTCCTCAATGAAGATGCATGGTTCACGCCTGAGTTTGAAGAGCAACTGGTCGATCTTACTTTACCAATTATGGTATTTAGTGGGATTGATGAAGAAGATCCGCAAATGGAAACTTTCCGTCGTAACGGTCAGTTAATGGATGAGCTTGCAGAAGAAATTCCAGAGAACTTAAACGAACTTTATCTGATGTATCATACACCAGCGTAATTGTTCTTGTGTCGTGACATCAGCGACGCAGGCATTAGCAAGCAAATAAAAAAACGTCCCTAGAGGACGTTTTTTTATGCCCAAATTTTAGTGTTTAAACGCAGGTACCACTCATGCTTAATTTGTGAGAAATAAGCAAAGTCCTAAAGTTGCGAGTATGGTACCGATGACACGGTTAATACTCACTTGTTTGCGTAAAATCTTATTTTGGATCACTGGGGTTGAACAGAATAGTGAAATGAGCAAAAACCATAGCAGATGACTGACCGAGATAAACATGCCATAACCGATTAAATGCGTTAGACCATGATTGCCTCGCAGTAACTGTGCAAAGATGCTCATCACAAATATTGTAGTTTTGAGATTCAAACTGTTGCCCAGAAAACCTTGTATAAGTGCTTGCCGTGGGCGCAGCAAAGTATGAGTGATATGATCACTAATTTGCAGTTGGTTAAATGTTTTATACCCGATATACATCAGATACAGTGCGCCAATATATTGAATGATATGCAATAGTTTTGTAATGTAGTGCTTTAAGAGGTTGAGCCCCAGTACGCTATAGCTAATGTGTATCCATATAGCACAAGCAATACCATATGCGGTATAGATCCCTTGTTTATGCCCATATAGATAACTATTTCGGCTGACCAAAGAGAAGTCAGCACCATGACTAATGACTGCAAGTAGGGTGATGATTGCAATTGCTATAATTTCATTCACTCATTGATCCTTGTTCAGCTTGAATTAAAAGGATTTATATATTTTTCATATATTTGCTATAGTGAAAATCGATTTTAATTATTGCTATTGATGAGTTTTTGGAATGATTGAGCGCGTGTCACTGAATTCTCTTAAGTTTTTTTTATTATGTCGCCCCTTATGACAGTGTCACCATCGCTGCTGAAAAACTCTTTGTCACTCAAGGGGCGGTCAGTAAGCAGTTAAAAAATTTGGAAGAGGTACTGGGGCGTTGTTTATTTATTTGTGACGGCAAAAAGTTACGGGTGATAGCCTAACACTGTTTGATTGTTGTGAGCAGGTGTTTCCTTAGATTGACCAGTCCCTCGTGCAGATAACAAGAGAAAAGAAGAATGAGAAGAAGACCTTAATCTTATCCTGTGAACCGACCATCGCCATGAAATGGCTGATTCCGTGCTTGGTTCAATTTAAGCTACGCTATCCTGAGACTGATATCAGTTTGTTAACAGGTGGTGAAGAAGCGGATTTTAAAGTACAAAACATCGACTTGGCCCTAAGGCGCAATGATTTTGACTGGGGCAAGGCCATTTATAGCGAAAAAATAGCAGATGAGCATATGGTATATGTATCGCGTTATAAACATTTAGCACCGATGACTCAGTTGTTTTGTGCATAGAGGCCTCTTTAGCAGGGTTGGGGGCAACAGTGGTTTCAGCTTATATGGTTGAAAAAGAGCTCGATTTTCAAATGTTAGATATGCTTAACCCGATTGTGCAAGATGGCTCCGCTTATTATTTACTTTCCGCATCTCCTTTTGAGGATGATCCAAATAAAGTCATTTTTAAAGATTGGTTGATTGAAGAAATGAGAGCTAGCCAAACAAAGTTAATAGCACTTTCCACTCAAAAGGACTAATGACGTGCGACATTTGATCGTTATCTAGCGACCATAAAAAAACACCTCAAATGAGGTGTTTTTTTATGGTAACTTTTTAAAACAATAGTCTGCGTACCAACCATAGGCAATATGAAAAATAGCACCATGAATCGCGACCATACACAGCATAACGACAGCGGTGAGTCCAATGCCAGCATTATCGACGGATTTCATAATCGCTTCAGCATTGGGATTCATTAGTACTAAAAAAAGTACAAAGAAACTACCGATGATAATTGCGACAGCACTGGAGCCCCAAACCAGTTGAATTTTTTCATGATTGTTTGGAACACGGTGTTCTTTTTTTACGAAGTGCCCGACACTAATTAGTGCACAAGCCACTAAGGTCGGAATTAAGGTTAAACCGCCAAGGTTTAAACCAAAGACCAGTACGGTGATTAACAGCACCAAAGCAATGCTATATACCGCCGCAAAATGCAGTAAATAGTGTTTCATGTATTTCCCCAAAATAAATTAGCTGCGTGTTTTACGCAAATGCCTGCGATATAAAAACCAAAGGATAATCACAGCGCCAATGGCAATAATGACATAACCGACTTTGCTAAAAATTTGATGCATCAGTGCTTGGTTTTCACCAAAGTAATAACCGACTGTTGCTAAAAATGTCGTCCAGATAATTGTACCGAGCCCACTATAAAACATGAACTTCCAAAAGGGCATACGGCTTATCCCCGCAGGGATGCTAATCAGTGAACGCACAGCAGGAATCATACGACCAAAAAATACAATACGGTGACCATACTGCTCAAACCAATCTAAGGATTTTTTTACATTGGTGGATTTGATAAATAGATATTTACCATAGCGGTCGACCCATCTGAAAATATGTTCTTGTTTAAATTGATAGCCGATCCAATACAGCACTGCTGCGGCAAAGAGTGAACCAATACATCCTGCAATAATGACCCCAACTAAAACCAACTCACCTTGTGAGGCGGCATAACCTGCCGAAGGCATAATAATTTCAGAAGGAATAGGCGGAAAAACATTATCAAGAAACATCAGTAAGGCTATTCCCCAGTAACCCAGTTGTTCCATGACGGAGATGATCCATGCAGTGAGGTTCATATAGACCATAAAAATAAATGCGATAAGTTATCTTAAGGACTTATCGCAGTTGGGTAAAGAATTGAAATGTATTGTTTTCTATTCGTCGAAACGGGTGTGGGTTAAGGTGTGAATATAGACTTTACGTAAGCTATAAGCCAACGCAACCGGGATTAAACTGAGCAACGTATAATTTAAGAGATTTGAGCTTAAATGGTAACCAATGCCGAGCGCGATACTTGAACCAATCAACATGCCCAAAACCACAATAAACAAATGCGTGCGTTGTTCAAGCTTGCTTTTGATTTGGTTGAAGCTGGTATTGTGATATTGCTCGATACGGTTTGCTGCAGCATTGCGAATCAATGTGCGATGGCGGGGCATGATTATTTTATGCATGGCAATCATCCTATTTTCGTCGTTTAGGCATGTCATTTTTATTGTTATGTGGAGACCTAGAGGGCACCACTTTAGCTTATTATTTATACATTATGACTCAGGTTGAGTTAAATATTGTGACAAAATTGTTAAATATTTTTAAAAAACGTGAACTGGATAAAAAAATAAGCCCTAAAACGAGGGCTTATTCTTGAATTAAATCATCTGAATGATTTTAAAGGCGTTTACGTTTAGCCGCAGCAATCTGCGACTGGCGCATACGGAAGCCTTCTTTTTGTTTTTCTGTGGTTTTGTCGATACAGTATTTGCATGACACACCATGTTCATAGCTAGGTTCTTCTGCTTCAGCAGGAAGAAGTGGCCAACCACAAGCATGACACTTAATGTTAAGGCCTTCTTCAACACCATGAGTGACCGCAGTACGACCATCAAAAACGAAACATTCGCCTTCCCACATGCTTTGTTCAGCAGGGGTTTCTTCTAAGTATTTTAAGATGCCGCCTTTTAAGTGATAAACGTCGTTGAAACCTTCTTGAAGAAGAAGGGAGGTTGATTTTTCACAACGGATACCACCTGTACAGAACATCGCAATTTTTTTATCTTTGTGCTGTTCAAGGTTTTGCTTAACGTACTCTGGAAATTCGCGGAAACTTTCTGTTTTAGGGTCAATAGCACCCTTAAATGTTCCGGCTTTGTATTCATAGTCATTACGAGTATCGATCAAAATGACGTCATCACGAGCAATCAGCTCATTCCACTCTTTCGGATCAAGGTAGTGACCGACTAAATCACGTGGCTTTACTTCAACGCCTAAAGTCACGATCTCTTTTTTAAGTTTGATCTTCATTTTACGAAATGGTTTGTCTGTACTGTCAGACTCTTTGTATTCCATTTCGTTAAAACCTTCATTTAGAAGGAATTGATGAATCGTATCGATCGCGGCACGGTCGCCTGCAACCGTACCATTAATGCCTTCGCCCGCTACAATCAGAGTACCACATAGGTTGATGGTTTTTACCAAGTCTAAAAGACGTTGTTGAAGATCAGCAGGATCTTGAACTTCTTTGAATTGATAAAGTGCGGCAACAACCCAACCAGTCGTCGCTTGCTGTTCTACAGGTGCAAGCTGTTCTACAGTAGCGTTCATGGAGTACTCCAATGTATTTTGATAGATAATTTTAAGGCCCACATTTTACATGGAATTGAATCAAGATGCGAGATAAGTAAACATTTTAAATGGCTTCTCAAGTAGTAGGTGAGCGTGTATATTCAGTTGCCAAAGACAAAATCCGTTTTGTTTTGGTGCGTTTATTAACAGGAGTATGTTTTGAGTACAGATCGTCGAATTGCCTCTTTGACCCCATGTGCAGGGCGTTGTTCAACGGTATTTGGTGATTCTGTGTGTCGTGGTTGTCGTCGTTTTAATCATGAAGTGATTCAGTGGAACACCTACACTTCGGAGCAGCATCGTTCAGTTTGGCAACGTTTAGATGCGCAACTAGATCAAATTTTAGTGCCAATGTTGCCTTTTGCTGATGTGCAGCAGGTCGAAGCTTTTGTTTTATCTAAACGCGTTCGTTTACGTCCCGATGCATCAAAAGGGCGGAAGCTTTATCATGCGTTAAAAGTATGTGAAAAAAATAAGAACTTTACCGAAGAAAGTGGTTTAGGCATTCAAGCGCAGCAAGTGAAACCGATTTGGCAAGAGTTTGAACGCCGTATTCTTGCACTTGCTACAGCCAGTTATGATTTGGCATTTTTGCGCGCTGACGCAATTCGACAACATCTCATCCATATGGAAGAGGACGAATAAGTCCTCTTGGTTTGATATAGAAAAAGAATACTCCGCATACCTCAGCTATTTGCGAGAGTGCCTGGGGGAAAGGATTTTTCGATGGTGAATGTATTCGAACTGGCGTTGTACTGTACGGCTGTAGTGGTCATGATTGCAACACCTGGCCCAGTGATGTTGTTGGTTGCCAGTGCAGGTCTAAAAGGTGGATATAAACAAGCCTTGAAAACCATTTTTGGGACGAATTTAGCATCTTTGGTTCTTATTGTACTATCTGTGCTCATCTTAAAAGGATTTTTAAATATTGCAGAGCATTGGTTAAATGCGATTAAGATTTTAGGCTGCGTATATATTGCTTATCTTGGTTTTCAAATTTTAAAAGAAGCCATTGCACAAGAAACAGAAACATCGCCAGTGCAACTAAAGGTTGTGCAGGGGGGCTTTAAGCAAGGTTTCTTGGTGGGTATTGCAAATCCGAAGGATATTATTTTCTTTGCTTCATTTTTCCCACAGTTCATCGGGCTTACCAGTGATGTTGATGTCAGCCTTGTACTATTGACCATTCTCTGGATTATTCTAGACTTCAGCACATTGTCTTTAGTTTATTTGGGTTTTAATAAACTATCGCAGTCCGCTTTGTACAATAAGTTATTAGGAGTTTGTGGTGCGATATTGGTCAGTATTGCGCTCTATGGTATTTATACTGTGTTTGCTTGATGCTGATGGTGCTGCATCAAAAAGCCTCCAACATGGAGGCTTTTTGGTTAGGAGCCTAAAAATTAAACTCCGTGTTTAATGCGATACTGCACCAATTCTTCAATGGTGATCACAGTCAATTGATGCGTTTGTGCATATGCCAACACTTGAATGCCAGAGGCCATAGTCCCATCGGCATTGGTCAGTTCACACAAGACACCTGCTGGTTTTAAGCCTGCTAAACGTGCTAAATCAATCGTCCCTTCGGTATGACCGCGACGGGTGAGTACACCGCCTTGGCGTGCACGAAGCGGGAATACATGACCAGGGCGGTTTAAGTCGCTGGCAACAGCCCCATCTTTAATTGCTGCTTTGACTGTGGTGGTGCGATCTTGCGCAGACACACCCGTGGTTACGCCAGTTGCGGCTTCAATGGTCACAGTAAATGCTGTTTTAAACTGACTTGAGTTATCTGACACGATTGGCATAAGCTCTAAATGATCGGCCAGCTCATCGGTCAGACATAAACAGACAATGCCAGAGCCATCACGAATCATGCGTGCCATTGTTTCGACGGTGAGAGTTTCAGCAGCCACAATGAGGTCGGCTTCGTTTTCACGGTCAAAGTCATCCATCACCAAAACAGGTTTGCCTTGGCGGATATCTTCTAAAGCTTGCTGAATACGTTGTTCAGCTGGAGAAAGGGCTGAAAAGAAAATTTCGGGTTGAATCAAACTAGACATTGAAACGCTCGCGTAAAATTGAAGTACGGTTGAACATTTCAGGACTTTGAAAAATTGGCGTAGCAATAAATCCTCACAGGTTTGCACCTGAGATTTTATTGGTCACGTCGTCTTCTTTCATCCGGACTATACCGTCGGCTTTGGAATTGAACCAAATCTGCGAGCCAAATAGATGATTTCTGCTTGGCTAGCTCGTGGGCTGATTCAGTCTGAGTCACTCAACTGAACTTACCACCGGTGGGGAATTGCACCCCGCCCTGAAGCGATGTAACTCCATTATAGTGCTAAATATTTAGAAAAACAGGGGGAGTTTTAGAATGATCAGTTTTATACATAGAACAAATTTTGCTATAGGGTTGTTTGTGTTATTGGTTTGCTAAAGACCAACACTGTCTGTGTATGATTTCACTTAGTATGAGTTTAATGTTCAAAAATGAATACTTGAGAAGAACCATAAACATGAATAAGAAGTTTTTCTATAGTTTGAATGGTTTGAAATGATCAAGATAAAAATAAGAGAGAGGGTGGGAGTGATTAAAATTCAACAATACGATTATCCTTGGAATGCTGAGTCCTTCATAAAGCATCTTCAAGTTTTTGGCTTTACACTCATCGCGGTCAGTATGTTGTATTTGGTTGCCGCTAATTGGTTTATGTTGCCACAGAATATTCAGCTGGCTATTCCTCAGTTGTTATTGTTACTCAGCGCAGTTTGTAGCTTGTGGCTGACAAAACATGATTTTTTAGTGAAATGTTTACATAGTATCTGTGGTTTGATGATTGGTTTAAGTTTGGCTGTGATTGGTCAAATTTATCAAACAGGCGCTGACAGCTATTTATTATTTCTACTTTGGTCTGTGCTGCTTTTACCGTGGTTATATCGTCCGAATATCGGTGTATTTTTCCTTTTATGTATTACCAGCCAATTAGCATTGTTTCTGTTTTTTATCCAAACCTTTTGGGGGAATCAATATCCAGATCTCTTTTTAATCAGTATTCATGTATTTGCACTGATTCAATTCTATCTCTGCAATAAATATTATTCGAAACTCCGTTATTTATTCTTACTGTGGTTTGCCATTCTCTCGGTTTGGCATATGGCAATGTATCTCTATGCGGATAAAAGCATTCTTTATTTCATCGTGTCTTTTATCTTATTGGGTATTTCACTGGCTTACTATTATCAGAATAAAGATCAGCTATGTAGCGCACTTTCAGCCGTTGGCTTAGGCATTAGCTTTACCTTGGTCATTGTGAAAGCAGTCACGGAGTGGTTTGGTCAGAATGAAATTTTTGAATTATTTTTTATCGCGCTGATTATTTTTGCGTGGTTTGCTTTCATCACTTATCTTTTGATTAAATTTATTCCACATAGTCGCTTCAATGCTATTCCACTTGCGGTAGGAGCTTGGATTGCGGGCATCGTCTTTGCTACGTTGATGCTGACCTTTTGGGGGAATTTCTCTTTAATTATGGGTATTGTCTTTGTAGCTTTGGCGGCTTACTTGTTGAAAGCTAAACAAAGTTTGTTTTTAAGACAATTTGCTTATTGTCTCTGGGTTGCAGGACAAATTGCGGTGATTTTTTACACCGTTGATTTGATCAATCAAATTATACCTATTCTATTTTTACAATTAGTGATGCTTGCACTCGCCTATTTTATGCGTACATATTGGTTCTTTGTTTTTGTTCAAATTTTGGGTTTATA
Source organism: Acinetobacter johnsonii (assembly GCF_048551975.1). Classification (GTDB taxonomy): domain Bacteria; phylum Pseudomonadota; class Gammaproteobacteria; order Pseudomonadales; family Moraxellaceae; genus Acinetobacter; species Acinetobacter johnsonii_A. The sequence goes on from NZ_JBIMCF010000001.1 coordinate 236,001, forward strand.
TGCAGCAGGTGTAGCGTGTATTTGGGATATTAATGCACATCTCAGTTGGCGTAATATTGTTGAAAATTTTGTTTATCTAGCACTTTGGAATTATGTTTTTTATCTGGGAGTTTTGGCTATAAAATTCATACAGCCAACTGAATATCAACGTAGTGTATTGCTTGCATCGCTTGGGATTATTCTATTTTCCATGGGCTTTTATACTTTATTTGGAAAATATGAATTAGCGAAAATTGAGCACATTCCGATATTGGCTTTTGGCTTACCGATTTTATGGTTTGTACTTTTTGTCTTTTTACATATTCAAAAGCAGTTTCATTTATTTGCGCATTTTATTTTGACTGCTTTCGCAGCAGGACTGATTTTTTATGGCTATTTCGATATTTTTATTTGTTTGGCCATCATTTCATGGGCATTAAAAACACAAGATAAAGTGATCTATGGATTTGCGCTGGCAACTTTCGCTGTAATTTTAGGGTTTTTATATTATTCCCTTGATATGACCTTTCTGATTAAAAGTTTAAGCATGTTCTTGTCAGGTCTGATGTTGCTCTTGCTGACATTGAGCTTGATGCTATTTAAGCAAAAAGAGGAGTTCGGCATATGAAGAAAATAATTCCTCTTGCTTTTGCATTACTCTGCATCGCGGTATTTTTAGGCTTAATTTTTAAAAATGAATGGCACTTAAACGATAGTCAAACCATGTATGTCCGTTTGCAACCTGTAGACCCGCGTTCGATTATTCAGGGGGATTATATGGCGCTGAATTATCAACTTTATTTTGCGCCTCAGCATTTGAGTCCAGAAAGTACTAACCAAGCCAACAGCAATCAAGAAGATCAGATTTTTTCAGGTCATTATTTGGATGAAGTGATTAAGAACAAATCTTCGGTACTCACTTATGTTGAACTCGATTCACAGAGGCGCGTGATACATAGCTATTTTGAGTTGCCGAAAAATGTTCGTACAGCTCGACTGATTTTACAAAACCCGAATAATCGCTATAGCGAGCTTTATCCTGCATCGAGAAGTTTTTTGTTTGCAGAAGGTTTAGCTGATTGTTATCAGCAGGCAGAATATGCTGAGTTTAAAGTCGATGAGCAGGGCAATGCGATACTCACGGCATTGAAAGGTGATCAGCTACAAGATTTAGGCTGTGAGAGCAAACGAGATTGGTTGAGCGGGTTTCGTGCTACTTAGAATTGATCCAATTGCATTATTCTGCTCATAAAAAAATCCGCACGCAGCGGATTTTTTTAATCTATTGGGCTTAAGCCACTTGTACTGGAATACAGTTTGCCATGTGACTTACAGTATTGTCTGGATTTGCATAAACTAAACGTGGTTTATGTGCATTTGCTTCAGCTTCTGTAAAATCACCAAAGGTAGCAATAATCATTAAATCACCTACATCGGCCTGATGTGCTGCACCACCATTGACTGAAATGATGCCAGAACCTTCTTCACCACGAATTGCATAGGTACTGAAACGCTTACCATTAGTCACGTTCCACATGTGAATTTCTTCATATTCGCGGATACCGGCTAAATCCAATAAAAGACCATCGATTGCACATGAACCTTCATAATGAAGTTCAGCTTGAGTAACAACACAACGGTGGATTTTTGCTTTTAATAAACGAGATAGCATGGCTAGCGTCTCCTGAGTGGACCTAAGATCGTTATCTTATGGTTGAATCAATCTGAACTTGCTGGATAAGCAATCAGGCAAGCGCATTTTGCCTTTAAAATGACAGTATGGCAAGCAGCATGGTTCAACATTTTTTTGACTTATCAGTTTGGTTTGTAAGCATTGATTTGATTCATGGCAGGCTGAATCTCACCATTCACCAGCATTTTAGTGCGAGCTAATGCGTGATGGATTGCGTCATCCATTAAATTTTGTTCATTGCTTGGTGCTTTGCTTAAGACATGTCCTGAAACACGTTCTTTTGAACCGGGGTGACCAATACCAATGCGTAAGCGATGGAAATTTGGACCGATATGAGGAACTATGTCACGTAAACCATTATGACCACCATGACCACCACCTGTTTTTAGGCGAATGACACCAGGGTTCATATCCAGTTCATCGTGAGCAATCAGTATTGCTTCTGGAGCAATATTGTAGAATTTTGCGAAGGGAACAACACTTTTACCAACAAGGTTCATAAATGTTGTGGGTAATAGCAGGCGGACGTCTTGACCTTCGATATTACCACGCCCACTCATTCCATTGAATTTTGGGTCTTTTTTAAGCGTAATGCCATATTGTTCTGCAAGGCGTTCAACAAACCAAAAGCCTGCATTATGGCGGGTTTGGGCATACTCAGAACCTGGGTTGCCCAAACCAACAATCAGTGAAATATTTGACACTAATTATACCAATAACACTTATGCGCGAACGAAGTCAGCGTGCATAGGCGTGTTTTTAGCTGGGTGACGTTGTAACGCTTTGATTTTAACGCTTTCAACTTTGTCACCAACTTTGATTTCAACAACTTCTTCGAAGAAAGCGTTGTTTTCTAAAGCTTTAACAAGCTCACGAAGTTCTAAAGTAACAGCTACAGGTTCAGCAGCACCACCGTAGATGATAGCTGGAACTTGAGCAGCGTGACGAAGGCGGCGGCTCGCACCTTTCCCTTGGTTAGCTGCTTCACGCGCTTGAGCGTTTAATACGAAGTTTGCCATGATAGACATCCTTAATTTAAGTTTTAAATAAACTAGATCTGCGACCGACCTAGTGAGACAAAGCCCTGCACTGGGCAGGGCTTTTAAAATTCAGCGCTATATTATAGATAAGAATCAAACATTGCGCTAATAGATTCTTCGTTGTTAATACGACGAATTGTTTCAGCAACCATACTTGCCACTGAAACTTGGCGAATCTTACCAAGAGCTTGAGCTTCTTCAGAAAGAGGAATGGTGTCTGTAACAACCAATTCATCAATCACAGAGTTTTTCAAGTTTTCTATAGCTTTACCTGATAAAACAGGGTGAGTTGCATAAGCAACCACTTTGCGCGCACCAAATGTTTTCAATGCATCAGCAGCTTTACATAACGTACCTGCAGTATCCACCATGTCATCTACGATCACGCAGTCACGGCCTTTAACATCACCAATCAAGTGCATGACTTGTGATTCGTTTGCCTTTTGACGACGTTTGTCGATGATAGCAAGGTCAATATCGCCCATTTGTTTAGCAACAGCACGTGCACGAACGACACCGCCAACGTCAGGAGAAACCACCATGAGGTTGTCATGTGATTGTTGACGAAGGTCAGCTAAAAGCGCTGGTGTACCGTAGATGTTGTCTACAGGGATATCGAAGAAACCTTGGATTTGGTCAGCGTGAAGGTCGATCATTACCACACGGTCAATTCCTACAGTTGTTAGCATATCTGCGACAACTTTTGCAGTAATTGGAACACGTGATGAACGAGGGCGACGGTCTTGACGCGCGTAACCGAAATAAGGAATCACTGCGGTAATACGACCAGCACTTGCACGACGCAAAGCATCAGCCATAACGAGGATTTCCATCAGGTTATCATTCGTTGGGGCGCAAGTAGGTTGTACGATAAATACGTCTTTACCACGAACATTTTCAGTAATTTCGACAGCAATTTCACCGTCAGAAAATTGACCAATAGATGCAGCACCTAAAGGGATGTGCAAGTGGCTTACGACTTTTTGGGCGAATTGTGGATGTGCAGATCCACTAAAAACGACAAGATTGGGCATGAAGCACCCTTGGCGGTTGGCAATTTAGGAATTAGATGGCAGGGGTAGCTGGATTCGAACCAACGGATGCCGATATCAAAAACCGGTGCCTTACCACTTGGCGATACCCCTAATGCGGCAGAACTTTAATATTTTTGCGTCTTTCTGTCAAGGTAAATTAACAGTAGAACAGCAAAGTGTTGTTCTGTCTTTTTTGGAAAATGGCAGGGGTAGCTGGATTCGAACCAACGGATGCCGATATCAAAAACCGGTGCCTTACCACTTGGCGATACCCCTAAATTTGATTACTGTAAAATGGCAGGGGTAGCTGGATTCGAACCAACGGATGCCGATATCAAAAACCGGTGCCTTACCACTTGGCGATACCCCTAGTACAGTCATCTACAGGTGAAATAAAATGGCAGGGGTAGCTGGATTCGAACCAACGAATGCCGATATCAAAAACCGGTGCCTTACCACTTGGCGATACCCCTATCAGGTAACGTGCAAATGTCTTATTGGTGATTCATTCAAGCTGTTGACCAAGTAAGCTTTACATGGTGCATTTGCAAGAACATCATCAATGTTCATATCGCTCGTTACTTCAGTAAAAACACAAGCACCTGTACCTGTAAGTTTTGCAACACCGAACTGGTCGAGATATTGCATCGCTTCATCTACTTCTGGATATAAACTTCTCGCCAAAGGCTCAAAATTATTTCCAAAATCAGATGGCTTTAACTGATAGGCGCAAAATTTAGAGCTCTTCGTGTTTCTTGTCAATGTTTTTTGTAAAAAAAGCAATTGAGTGCTGATAAAACAATCAGGTTTTAGCACAATGTATTGTTTTTGATCTAAGTCTATGAATGTTAAGTGCTCACCTATGCCTTCAGCCCATGCATTGCGGCCATGGACAAAGATGGGAACGTCTGCGCCTAACTGAACACCCAAGTCTGCTAATTGCTCAGTATTTAGCCCGCACTGCCACAGTTGATTGACTACGATTAATGTCGTTGCAGCATCCGATGAACCACCACCTAAGCCTGCACCCATCGGAATATTTTTTTCAAGACGAATGGATAAACCGGTAGCTGTTTGTGCATACGGCTTAAGTATCTGCGTTGCTCTATAAATCAAATTTTGACTCAAATCGACACTGTTTAAGCCTTCAATATGAATCTCTTGATCCGTACGAGGCTCAAATTCCAACCAATCACACAGATCGATCAACTGGAAAATACTTTGCAGTTCGTGGTAGCCGTTTTCACGACGACCCGTAATGTGTAAAAACAAATTCAGTTTTGATGGGGCAGGGACACGGATCATAAAGAGACAAACTAGCGGTTTTGAATGACCATTGTAATACGGTTTTCTACACCATTTTCAAGTGCTTGTTTTAAAATCAAGCGATTTGGCATATGGGCTTGCTCATTATAGCTCAGCTCAACGCTCCAACCATCTTCAATGATCTGTACTGCTCGTTTGGCACTGTCACGTTGGATTTGTGCTTGAACTGTTGCGGGTTTGGCTTGAACCCAATTGACTAAATGGGTGATGGGTGCTTGCCACCCTGTTGCTGTTTTTAAAAGTTCTTCAGGAGTTTCAGCTTGGATGAGGCCAGTTTTAGCACTATTCAGGCTAACTTCACCTGGACGACCAGTAATTTGCGTTTTACCAACGCCTAAAATTCCACTGAGTTCAATATCAAACTCTTGTTGCTGCTGTACCCATGTAAAAAAAGCACTGCCTGTTTGTTCAGGCGTACGTACCCCAATTTTACCCTGTAAGCTAAAGTGTTGATCAGATTCGGTTTGTATGGTGTTTGGGTCAAGCTGTGGTTTTGTAAATTGTTGACAGCCTGTTAGTGCCAAGCTACTTGCAGCAAGTAAGCTTAAGCTCAGATTTGAGAAAATACGCATAAAAACTATGAGCTCTTTTTCAGTTGTTGGGGTAACAATAAAGTATTAAGTTGATCCAATTGAGGATCATTTGGGTGTTTTTGTTTGAGTTGTTGTAACACAGTGGAGAATTTTCGCAGATCACCGAGCATATAAACTGAACGCGCATAACGCACGCCAATATTGACACTACCACTGATGAGGTAGGCTTTTTCTAAGACTTTGGCTGACGTGCTAAAGTCATTTTGTAAGTAACAAATAAAGCCTAAGGTATCTAAGATGGAAGCTTGTTCAGGAGCATATTCTAAAGCATGTTCAACAAATCTACGTGCATCATCTAAGCGTCTGTTTTGCAAGGCTAAAGTGTATGCATAAGCATTGAGATAGGTTGGGCTATTGGGCTCAATACTTAACAGTTGATTGAGCAACTTTTCAAGTTTGTCCTTATCCGTATGTGGATCCAACATTAGCACTTCAGAATAGATCAGTTCAGGATCATCCGGTAAGTTTTTAATTGCCTCATCTAATAGTCGCATGGCTGCGGCTTTGTTATTCATGCGCTTTAAAATATCGGCTTGTGCCTGATACAAAAAACTTGCATGTTGTGGGTAGTTCACGCGTTCTTGGGTTAAAAAGCGCAAAGCATCATTGGGTTTGTTTTGCTGGGTATAAATACTGATGAGGCTACGACGCGATACTGTATACAAGTTACCATCGACCAGACGATAGTAGGCTTTTGCTGTTTCAAAATGCTGTTTCCGTTCAGCATTTACCGCAAGATAGTAATAGGCTTCATTTTGATATTCGGCCGAATTACGTAGTTCAACCAGATATTTTTCCGCTTTTTCGTACTTCTTTAAGTCAATACTGGTTAACCCCGCAATAAACAAGGCTTCTTCTTGGTTAGGCCATTTTTTAATCATGCCCTCAAGCTTGGTTAAGGCTTCATTTGATGCATTAATTTTTATTAGATATTTGGCTTCGGCTAAACGGACATCGACATTGTCACGGTGTTTACGACTCGATTTTGCATACCAATTACGGGTTTCTTCCTCTTGGCCGAGTGCGCTGAGTAAGTTGGCCTTCATCAAAATGTAGCCTGTGACTTTTCCGCGCTTTTTTAGGGCTTTATTAATGGTGGTTAGGGCTTGGTCAAGCTGGCCATTTTGAGCCTCTAAACCTGCAATCAACGCCAAAATAGAGGGGTTGTTCCTCTCCTTACTCGAACGTAGCGCTTGAATGAGAATTTCTTGATCTTCAGGTTCTTCAGGGGCAATCCCCGCAAGGATTTGCTCTAAATCGGCATTGGCATCAATGTTGAGAATTTTATCGAGCGTTTCAGCCGCGAGTTCATATTCATGTGCTTTGAGTGCAATGTGCGACAAATAAAATAAGGCTGGAACATCGGTAGGCTCTTGCACCACCCAATGCATTGCAATGTCGAGTGCAGCATGCAAATCATTTTGTTCAAGGGCAATATTTAAAGCGCGTTGTTTAATAGTGGTGGAATTACTTTTAATCGCCAGCACAGTATAGTTGTGCAAGGCAGTCGCGCTGTCTTGGTAAGCCAGTGCAAATTCGGCAATCATACTTTGTTGAATTGCATCATAATTAGATAGCGAAAAATCTCCAGCTGCTCTAAGATGAGCACTAGATGCCATGCTACCGACGAGTAAGAGTGTGGTAGAATATTGCTTAATTCTCGCGCCGCTCAGTCGGCAATGTGTTTGACGCAATTTTTCTTGATCCAAGTAATGCTTTTTATGACACCGTTATTGCACAATAGCATAAATTTAGCGAAATGATGATCTGATATGTCTTTCTTTGCATTGGGTGTCAACCATCAAACCGCCTCCGTAGAATTGCGTGAGCAAATTGCATTTAACCCTGAAAAGTTAACGCAACTGCTTGAGCAACAAGGCCAAAACCAAGACTTAAATGAAATGGTGGTGGTCTCTACGTGTAACAGAACAGAAGTGTATGCCATGTCTGAAAACTCAGATATGGTATTGAACTGGCTCGCCCAAGCAAATGGCATAGATGTTAAACAATTGTTGAATCATGTATACCGTTATGAAAATGCGCAGGCTGTCACTCACTTGATGCGTGTTGCAAGCGGTTTGGATTCACTTATGCTCGGTGAACCGCAAATTTTAGGGCAGGTTAAATCTGCACTATCTCTAGCGAAGACTGCTCATACTGTTTCTCCTCATTTAAACCGAATTTTTGAATATGCCTTCTATGCGGCGAAACGGGTCCGCTCGGAAACGGCTGTAGGTAGTCATGCCGTATCAATGGGCTACGCGGTGGCTCAGTTGGCATCACAAGTGTTTAGTAAGCCTGAAAAGTTGACGGTCATGGTGGTCGCTGCGGGCGAAATGAATAGCTTAGTGGCAAAGCATTTGGCTGAAATGGGAGTCGCAAAAATCCTCATTTGTAACCGTACTCGTGAACGGGCTGAAACTTTGGCTCAAGAAATAGCCCATCGTGTAGACGTTGAAATCATTGAGTTTGATCAGTTGGCCAATAACTTAGCACGTGCAGATGTTATTTCCAGTTGTACCGGTAGTTTACATCAGGTGATTCATTATCCAGATGTCAAAGCTGCTTTAAAAAAGCGTCGTTATCAACAAATGTTGATGGTGGATTTGGCTGTTCCGCGTGATATTGACCCGAAAGTGGAAAGTTTGGATGGCGTCTATTTATATGGCGTAGATGACTTGCAGTCGGTGATTGATGAAAACCTTGCTCAACGTCGTCAGGCGGCGGTTGAAGCTGAGGTCATGGTCAACCAATTAGCCACTGAGTTGGTGACTCAGCAGAAGGTTAATCTGGCGGGTGAAACCATCCATGCTTACCGTCAGCAAGGTGAACAGTTAAGGCAAGAAGAATTAGATCTAGCGTTGGCACGGATTGCGAAAGGGGAACAGGCGGAACGAGTGATGCAAGAGTTTGCACATCGTTTGACGCAGAAGTTGCTACATCCGACCTCGATTATGCTGCGTGAAGCAGCCAAATCTGAAGATCCGAGTCATTTTGAGCAAATGCAAACGTGTTTAAATGAGACTTTTGCTAAACGTCGTAAAACTAAAAAGTAAATCTAAATATAAAAATGTAATAGGTTTAAGTAATCAGTCTTAAGCCTATTTTTTTGGTCAATTCATTCAGTTTTTGACGTAGATTGCGCGATTCAAGCAGGCTTAAAGGCGCTTTTAGTTTTTGGCGCAAATATTTTTCTTCAAGCGAGAGAGCATATTCACTGGCCAGTTTGTCGGCCATTTCAGGTGTTTTGGTCAGAACTTCAATATTGGTGCGCTGCATAATATCGGCAATCGCGTTGGCATAACGGCTACATGCACCCAAAACATAATAGGTTGCCAGTTCTTGGTCATCAGGTAAATCATCAAAGATACCATCTAAGATTTGTAGCACATGCGCTAAAAGTTCATCTTCAGGTAAATAAGCGCGTAGAGTTTCAAAGTGAATATACAAAAACGGATGATGGATCAGAACAGCGAGCGCGAAGTCTTCATCTTTGGTACGAATATTAAAAGACAACGATGCATCGTTGCTCACTTGAGGTGTCCAGCGACGACCAAAACCGAGTTTTTCTTTGAAGGATTGATTTAGCAAATAACGGAAAGAGCCTGTTTTTGGCAATAAGTCCGTAAGTTGACGTAACTCACTCATGACCTGACTTTTACCTTCAGGGCTGCTGATGTCATGGTTCTGTGTCAGATGTGCAAATACAAAGTCTGACAACAGTGGGGCTTGTTGGAGCAGTTTATTAAAGTTTTCAATACCTTCGCGACGAATCAGTGAATCTGGGTCATGATCATTTGGCAGCACAAAGAACTTCAGCTCACGACCATCATTGAGTAACGGTAACGCAATCTCTAAAGTACGGCGAGCCGCTTTTTGTCCAGCCACGTCACCATCAAAGGCAATGGTAATACGGTTGTTTTGTTTAAACAGAATATTTAAGTGTTCGGTGTTACTGGCCGTTCCTAAGGTCGCCACAGCACCTGCAATCCCATACTGCTGTAGCGCAATCACATCCATATAGCCTTCGACCATCAGCCAGTCTTGGGCTTTTTGTTTACGGCCTTCATATAAACCATAAAGCAATTGGTTTTTATGAAATACCTCAGAGTCTGGTGAGTTGATGTATTTGGGCTTAATTTCGTCATTTAGAGCACGACCACCGAAGCCCACGACACGACCTTTGGCATCACGAATCGGAAATATGACGCGATCCCGTAACAAGTCAAAGTCACGACCATTGTCACTGGTACGAATCAGTCCGAGTAGCTTTAAGCCTTCGATATCTTGCGGAAAGGCTTTTTCTAAGTGTTGCCAGTCCTCAGGTGCATAGCCTAAACGCCAATATGCAATGGTATCTCGGCTGAGTCCACGCTGTTTAAAGTACTGCTGAGCAGCACGACTATGCAGTAGTTGTTGCTCATAATATTGCGCAATATTTTCTAACAGGTCGTATAAGTTACCTTCCTGAACGGGGGCAGTGTTGAAGCCCTCGAAGGTATCAAAATCAGCATAACCTTCTTGGTAGTCCATGGACTGAAATTCAGCAAAAGGATCATGCTCAATCTGAAACTCAGGTTGTGCTAGAGTTGACTCAGTTTTCTTGGCTTCTGCGACATCGACCTGTGGTTTTTGGACAGGTTTAGCTTCACGCTTATACACCAGTTTTTTTGAGTCACGGTTGTCTTTGGGAAGTTCGATGCCTGTTTGACTCGACAAATCCTTCATCACATCAATAAAGCTACGACTGTCGATGTCCATTAAAAAACGAATGGCATTACCATTGGCTTGACAACCAAAACAGTGGAAATACTGTTTGTCACGATACACGTGAAAAGATGGTGATTTTTCTTGATGGAACGGACAACAGCCTGAATAGGTGCGACCTGACTTTTTAAGTTTCACACGTTGACCAATCAGGTCGACAATGTCGGTCCGATCTAAAATTTGGTCAATGGTGTGTTGAGGAATAGCCATGTCGAATTGTCAGTCGCTGATGTTTTGAACCGTGAAAAGAAGCAGAGATGGAGGTTTTAACATGCAAAAACCATCGAATCTAGATTGTTTTGTATACCTTTTAGGCGTTTTGATCAAGCGGAAATCGCACAAAACAAAAGGGCAAGTATGATAACTTGCCCTTTCTAAAATAGCGAATATTTCAGATGAATTATTCGGTTTCAGTATTGATGTTTTGCTGTGTTTCAGGACGATCGAGTAGACCGAAACTGATACGGTTGGTAAAGCTGCGCTCTGTTGTTTGTTTCGGCTGTTCGATTTTTTTTTCAGAACTGTTTTGTTCTTCACGACCAAACACACCTAAAGTCGCACGGTTGAACCAACTTGCTTCTTTACGTGCAGCGCGTAAGTTCACTTCACCATTCGATTTCACTAAATTTGGATAATTTAGTTTCAAGACATCGGTATATTGTTGTGCAGTTTGCTTATCACCCAATTGATCATACGAATAAGCAACAGTTGCTAAAGCTTCAGGTATTTGAGGGCTTTGTGGATAATGTTCAATCACCCATTGCGCACGCTCTAGTGCTGCGACCCATGCTTTACGTTTGATATTAAAACGTGCGGCATTCATTTCGCTTTCAGCCAACTCATTGCTGATAAACTTCATGCGTTGTGCGGCATCTACAGCATAAGTGCTTGAAGGGTAACGACGAATAAAGTCTACGAAGTTTTGATACGCCACTTTAAGATAGCTCACATCGCGATGTGCTTGCTTTAAAGACGTATAACGAATCAAACCATCATAATTTTGTTCCATGTTGGCTACGCCACGGACATAGTAGGCATAGTCCACATTTGGATGCTGAGGGTTCAAACGAATGAAACGATCAGCCAGTGCAATCGCACCTTCATAATCTTTCTGCTGAAACTTCACATAGAGCAGCTCTAGTTGAGCTTGTTGCGCATATTCACCTGTAGGGTAATAGGTATCTAATGCTTCTAAGTGTTTTGCAGCGTCGGTATATTGACCACTTTGCAGTGCTTTTTCTGCTTTTTGAATATAAACCTGTTCACTCGATTGTGGACCGGTATCTACCACTTCTTTCTTGGGATTGCTGCTACAGCCTACCATTGCAGATGCAATGCCAATCGTTAGAGCAAGCATTGTCATTTTATAATGTGGTAGCGACATAAAAATTCCTCTGTTAATACGGGCAATGAGCTACAATTGCGCTATTAAATCACTTTTATTTGAATGATCAAATGGCTCAAGCACAATCTTCCGATCCAAATTTCCCTGAAACCGATTTCAATTTACTTGAAGATTCTGAGGATGCAGATAACCATACTTCAAGCTCTACTGCAACACGTTTATCGTTTCAATTTCAATTGGATGAAACTTATCTCGGACAACGTATAGACCAAGTTGCAGCAACGATTTGGAGTGACTTTTCGCGTGAAAAACTCAAACAGTGGCTAAAAGAAGGCCATTTGTTGGTAAATGGTAACAGTGTCAAACCGAAATATAAATGTGAAGGATTTGAACTGTTAACCCTTGAGGTTGAACTAGAAGCACAAACTCGTAGCCTGCCTGAAGATATTCCGCTGGATATTGTCTATGAAGATGAGGACATTATTGTCGTTAATAAACCTGTTGGCATGGTGGTTCACCCAGGTGCAGGTAACTCATCGGGTACGTTGGTAAATGCATTATTGTATCACTATCCAAAATCGGCAGAACTGACTCGTGCGGGTTTGGTACATCGTATTGATAAAGATACTTCTGGTTTATTGGTCGTTGCGAAAAATTTAGAAGCGCAATTTTCACTGAGCAAGCAATTGGCTAAAAAAACGGTTTACCGTGTTTATGACCTGATTGTGTATGGCAATGTGATTGCGGGTGGCACGGTGGATGAACCGATTAAACGTCACCCTGTAGATCGTGTCAAAATGGCGGTATTGCCGGGCGGTAAAGATGCTGTAACACACTACAACGTAAAAGAACGCTTCCAACATTTCACCCGTATCCAAGCGCGTCTTGAAACTGGACGTACGCATCAGATTCGTGTGCATTTTAGTTATATTGGTTTTGGTTTAGTTGGCGATCCTGTGTATATGCCACGTGTACGCGTGCCCGCAGGTGCATCGGAGCTTTTAGATGAGACTTTACGTGGTTTCAGACGCCAAGCCTTGCATGCAGCAGAGCTCGGTTTGAAACATCCACGTACAGGTGAAGAAATGTTGTTTAAAGCGCCGTGGCCAGCAGACTTGGCGACCTTGGTTGATGTACTTCGTACGGAAAACAAAGCCTATTAAGTTATAGATAAATCATCATAAGGACAGTATATGCAATTTGTTCAAGGACTTCCGGCAGGTGTTTTTGTGGGGCAAACCCGTGTGCATCATGATCGTGCTTTAGAAACCACTCAATCTGAACTACAAGGTTTTAATTTGGCTTTGCATGTACAGGATGATGCCGCACGTGTGCAACAGCATCGTATGATCTTGCTCGAAGAGTTTGCAGGCTATGGGGTCGATAAAATCACATGGATGACGCAAACTCACAGCACTATATGCCGTGTAGTGAATGAGCAAATTGACTTTGATGCTCAAGAAGGGGATGGTTTGGTGACACAGCGTACAAACCATGCCCTGATGATGATGACAGCCGATTGTTTACCCGTAGTTTTGGGCAATGCGGATGGAACTGAAGTGGCCAATTTGCATGCAGGTTGGCGCGGGCTGGCGCATGGCATTATTGAAAATACTATTGCCCGCATGAACACTCAGCCGACATGGGCTTGGTTGGGCGCAGCTATTAGTCAACCTTGTTTTGAAATTGGGGCGGAAGTAAAAGAAGCCTTTTGTTCAAGGTATGCTGAGCTTGAGTCTGCATTTCAAATAGGTGAGCAAGCTGGAAAGTATTATGCTGACTTATATGCAATCGCAAAATTCATTCTAAAACAGCACGGTGTTGATGTGGTCTCTGGTGGTGATCAGTGTTCATTTAACCAGTCTGATGAATATTTTTCGTATCGCCGTCATGCCAAAACTGGGCGTATGGCGACATTCGTGTTTATGCAATAGTTTGGCTTTTGATGAAGTGCTTGGCTGTTTTAATCCTTGCACTTACTCCCCACTCAGCGAGTGGAAGTGTTAAACTTAGCTCAATTCTTTGCTCTTAAAAACTACCATGTCTGTACCTGATCTTGTTTCTGCTACACCTGTTCATGTGTGTGTGGTTTATCATAGCGCCTATGGTCATACGGCGAAAGTCGCTCAGTATATTGCACAAGGTGCAGAGCAGGCGGGTGCTGATGTGCATTTGATTTCTGTTGCTGCAGTACAGTGGGACTTGTTAGATCAGGCCGATATTATTGTGATGGGTTGCCCAACGTATATGGGCAGTCTTACATCAGCGCTTAAGCAGTTTATGGAAGATTCTTCTAAGCGTTGGTTAGCACGGGCTTGGCAAGGAAAACTGGCTGCAGGCTTTACCAATGGTGGGGGCTTAAGTGGCGATAAACTGGCGGTATTACAACAGATTAATTTATTTGCTATGCAGCATGGTATGCTGTGGGCTGGTTTACCGTTTATGCCGACGGGACGTAGCCAACACGATATTAATCGGATGTCGAGCTTTTTAGGCTTGATGACTCAGTCCGACAACGCCAGTATTGAAATAACCCCACCCGAAGGCGACTTGGAAACTGCTCGAAAGTTCGGAAAATATTTGGTCGAGCTAAAAGCTGACTATTAACAGTTCTAATAATAAAAAACCTCCACATGGGAGGTTTTTTATTATTTATGCATAATACGGGCTTTATCACGTTGCCAGTCACGGTCTTTTTCCGTGGCACGTTTGTCATGCAGCTGTTTGCCTTTCACTAAAGCGATTTCTAATTTCGCACGTGGTCCTTTCCAATAAGCGACAAGCGGAACACACGAATAACCTTTTTGATTTACTGCACCGAGTAGCTTATCGAGTTCACGACGGTTCAACAGTAACTTACGGGTACGGGTCGCTTCAGGAACAATGTGCGTAGATGCACTGAGTAAAGGCTGAATTTGAGCACCGAACAGGAAAGCTTCACCATTTTTAAAGGTGATATAACTCTCAGACAGCGTCATACGACCTGCACGTAATGATTTCACTTCCCAACCTTGCAGTGACAGGCCAGCTTCAAATTTTTCTTCAATAAAATAGTCGTGACGTGCACGTTTATTCTGTGCAATCGTCCCGCTGGTATTTTTTTTAACTACAGTTGCTTTCGCCATAATCAATTACTTCCAACAATGTACCTATTGTGCCTTAAAGCAGGGTTAAGGTGAAGTTTTTTCAAATTTATGGAGTTTCTTCACCTATAAAACAAGTTTTTGCTAAAATATGGCTCTACAAAATCAACAGAGTAAAAATGGATGTCTAAAACTCGCGTTATTTACCCGGGGACTTTTGATCCAATTACCAATGGTCATATTGATTTGGTCACACGTGCATCACGTATGTTTGATGAAGTGGTGGTGGCCATTGCGATTGGTCATCATAAAAACCCTCTCTTTAGTTTAGAAGAACGTGTGAGCTTGGCCAAAGCATCATTAAGTCATCTTGATAATGTTGAGTTTGTAGGGTTTGATGGTTTGTTGGTGAATTTCTTCCGTGAACAAAAAGCAACGGCTGTACTGCGAGGATTGCGTGCAGTGTCTGACTTTGAATACGAGTTTCAGTTAGCCAACATGAACCGTCAACTTGATTCACACTTTGAGGCAGTATTTTTAACGCCGTCAGAACAGTATTCATTTATTTCATCGACGTTGATTCGTGAAATAGCACGTTTAAAAGGTGATGTGACCAAGTTTGTACCGCAAGCTGTGGTTGCTGCTTTTGAACGTAAACATCAACAAGGTTGGTAATGTGTCTTTATATATAACCGATGAATGCATCAATTGTGATGTCTGTGAACCTGTGTGCCCCAATGAAGCCATTTTCATGGGGGAATTGATTTATGAAATCAATCCAGATTTATGTACAGAGTGTATCGGACATTATGATAAACCCCAGTGTCAATTGTTCTGTCCAGTGGACTGTATTCCGCTTGATCCCAATCATGCTGAAACTGAGGATGAGCTCATGGATAAATATAAAAAGCTGATTGCTCAAAAAAGCGCAAGCAATTAAGTCTAAGATTTGATACTATTCGCCTCGAAGTGAGCCAGACGATCGCTGCTGTGGAGATCTCCGTGATTGAAGCAGGGGAGGAAAGTCCGGGCTTCATAGGGCAAGGTGCCAGGTAACGCCTGGGCGGCGTGAGCCGACGGAAAGTGCAGCAGAGAGTAGACCGCCTTCATTATGGTTTCGAGCAATCGAAATCGGAGGTAAGGGTGAAAGGGTGCGGTAAGAGCGCACCGCATGGCTGGTAACAGTTCATGGCATGGTAAACCCCACCGGAAGCAAGACCAAATAGGGATCCTTTAGGCATGGCCCATGCTGGATCCGGGTAGGTCGCTTGAGCGTATGAGTGATTGTACGCCTAGAGGAATGATCGTTCTCGACAGAACCCGGCTTATCGGCTCACTTCAACAAATTTTGATCAATTAAGCGCGCAAGGTACTTGACGTACTAGTGAGAAAACCACATAATGCGCGCACAGTTTACGGCTATGTAGCTCAGTTGGTTAGAGCACCGCACTCATAATGCGGGGGTCACAAGTTCAAGTCTCGTCATAGCCACCATTTTTATAGATCATGCTCTCAGCATGATCTTTTTTTTTGTGGGAAAGAAAGGCTGTGAAACTGTCTTTATTTACTTGCCATTTCTGAAATGGCCTTGTGGTTCACTGCACCGTTGTTTCGATATTTAAACCAAAGCTGTGACTGCGGACATTTATGATCTTTTTAAAATTTCCCACTCGCAGTGAAGGTTTTCAAGCGTTAAATTGATCTGCGTCTGTAAGTTTTGAATGTGTTGCCAATTGGCTTGATGTTCGGGTAATGCAAAGATTTGATGATCGACTAAATTGAGTTTTTTAAAGATATGTGTTCACTTG
Organism: Acinetobacter johnsonii; assembly: GCF_048551975.1. Lineage (GTDB taxonomy): Bacteria > Pseudomonadota > Gammaproteobacteria > Pseudomonadales > Moraxellaceae > Acinetobacter > Acinetobacter johnsonii_A. The sequence continues at coordinate 252,669 of NZ_JBIMCF010000001.1, forward strand.
CACAGTAGCGTCCTACGGCTCTTTCTAAAGCCAAGTTTTGCTGTGCTATCGGGCTTAAGCGATCTGCTGTCAGGATTTTTTTAGTTGACCAGTATCTCTCGGTCTTTTAGGCTAAAGAGTTGATTTGAGTTGATATAGGCCGCTACATCACGCCGTACACCGTTATAGTTAGTGATCATGGGGGAAATCAGCTGACAATTGCTCAATGCTACAGTGCTCAGGATGATGAAAAGACTAAAGTCTTTTTCCTTATCTTTCTCGTAAATATGTTTAAGTTAAATACAGCTTGCAGCATAAAAATAATTTTAAAAAGAGTGGTTTGCTGAAAAATTGCTAGTTTAAATTGTATTTGTTTATGGAATAACCATTTGTGTGTAAAAAGGGTTGACGCTTGTCTTTGAACTTTGCATAATGCGCGCACAGTTTACGGCTATGTAGCTCAGTTGGTTAGAGCACCGCACTCATAATGCGGGGGTCACAAGTTCAAGTCTCGTCATAGCCACCATTTTAAAAGACCAAGCTCTCAGCTTGGTCTCTTTTTTTGTGCGTAAAAAATAGATTTGAATATGTTGATATAAAAAAGCCCAAACATCTGTTTGGGCTTTTTTATTGGAACAGCAGCTTATAGGCCAGCTTTCCAGCCATTCATGATTGGGTAGCGACGTTCACGGCTAAATGCACGTGAGCTGATACGCGGACCAATTGCACCTTGGCGACGTTTGTATTCATTGAAATCGACCAAGCGAATTACTTTTGCAACCACTTCAGCATCAAAGCCTTTGGCAATGATGTCATCTTGGCTCATATCTTCTTCGATATAGGCATACAAAATGGCATCCAGTACATCATATGGCGGTAAAGAGTCTTGGTCTTTTTGATCTGGACGTAACTCTGCTGAAGGTGGGCGAGTAATCACACGCTCAGGAATCACAGGCTTGTCTGAAATGCTGTTACGGTATTTCGCAAGTTCAAACACAATGGTTTTATACACATCTTTCAGTACGGCAAAACCACCGACCATGTCACCATAGAGGGTGCAATAGCCCACAGCCAATTCTGATTTATTGCCTGTAGACAGGACTAAATTACCAAATTTGTTGGATAAACCCATTAGCAGCGTACCGCGGGCACGCGCTTGTAAGTTTTCTTCAGTTGCATCCGCAGGGCTATTGCCAAAAAACGGATAGAGCGTTTGCATAAAGCTGTTTACAATCGGGTTTATTTCAGCAATCCCAAAAGTCACCCCCATACTCTTCGCTTGTTCAGCTGCATCTTCTACACTGATTTGAGCGGTATAAGTATATGGCATCATTACGGCTTGGACTTTATCGGCGCCAATCGCATCGGCTGCAATTGCAAGAGTTAGAGCTGAGTCGATCCCGCCTGATAAACCCAAAATCACCCCAGGGAAACCTGAGCGCTGTACATAGTCACGGGTCGCCATTACTAAGCTTTGATAAATCTCTGCCATAGTGTCTAAAGCAGGCGGCAGAGCATTGGCCTTAAAGGCTTGTTGTTCTGCTTCGTATTCAGCGAAATACAGAGACTCTTTAAAGCTTTCAGCTTGAAGTACAACCGAACCATTTTTGGCAATCACGAAGCTTGTACCATCAAAGATCAGGTCGTCTTGACCGCCGACTTGGTTGGCATAAACCAAGTTGAGGTTCATTTGTTTCGCCAAAGCAGACATGGTTTCAACACGGTGCTGCGGCTTACCGACTTCATATGGTGAAGCATTTAAGACCAAAGCTGTTTCTACATTGAGCTGTGCCAATTGTTGTACCGTTGAAAGTGACCACACATCTTCACAAATCAACACACCAAACTTATGACCTAGATATTCAAAAACAAGGTGTTGATGCCCTTCGGTGAAGTAACGTTTTTCATCAAATACGCTATAGTTTGGCAAGTTTTGTTTGTTATACACACCCAAAACCTGTCCATCTTTCATGACCGCAGCCGCGTTGTAGCGTTGACCATCTTCGGTTTGGTTGACAAAACCAAAGACCATTACAATGTCTTTTACTGTTTTAAGTTGTTCAAAAACTTGTTGCGTGCGTTTGGTTAGGCTTGGACGTAGAAGTAAATCTTCTGCTGGGTAACCAATGCTCGAAAGTTCTGGAAAAATAATTAAATCAGCTTTTTGTTTTTTTGCTTCATTGGCCTGCTCCAACATTTTTTTGGCATTTGCTTCAAGGTTGCCAATGTGCGGAGAGAACTGTGCAAGTGCAATTTTAAAACTTTTCATTTCCAACTAAATCCTATACCTATAGGGATATACACGACGATTGAGTTTGTTATAGCTATAAGTTCTACGTGGTGTAAGTGACGATAAACAAATAGAAGTATTAATCAATAATAAGTGCGAATACTATATACGAAATGCGATTTTTTTTAAGGGATATTCTAAAAAAAATCTGTAAATGTCCTTAAAAAGAACAAATTATTCTAATGCCTTTAATGGAGTGTGATTGTGTGGTTTCAACCGCTTTTACAAAAAATACAGCAAAAGTTTGAACTTAAAAATCGGCCCTTGACTGAAGGGGAGAAAAAGCTTGCCAGCAGTATTTTTGGGAACAGTCTGAACATGGATTCGGTTCGAATTATCGCGCATCGGGCAGTGCTGCCTCATTATGCGATTAGCCCGAATGGACATGTCTATTTTAATATCAAAGACTGGTGCGAAAACTTTGCCGATCAATCAATTCATCAACAAGCTTGGTTGATCCATGAATTAACGCATGTTTGGCAAATTCAGCAGGGACTCGCTGTAGTCCGTAAGGCACTTTTTAACCGTCAATACCGCTATGCATTAAAACAAGGCAAGCAGTTTTTAAGCTATGGCATCGAACAGCAGGCACAAATGGTGCAAGACTATTTTCTCAAAAAACACTATGGTGAAGAGTGCTCGGCCTATGAGCAGTGTATTCCTTTTGTGGCACACAAAGCCTCGTTCTGACCCCGATAGATAAATCTGCAGAGTGATTGTTAGACAACAGATTTTAAAGTCATAAATTGCAAATTATTTGAAGAAAAATGCCAGTGGCATAGGGGAAGCGGACTCTTATTTTGAATGCAAAGCACAGGTAAAAATCGTGAGATTGAGCCTGAAAAATGAGCTAAAAATAAGAAGGGATGTCCTATGCGTATCGCTCTTCCATTGAAAGGCAAAGCCAGCCAAATTTTTGCAGGACCCGTATTCGATGCTGAAAAACAGTCTGCGATTATTCCAATTCGGCATATGAAATTTGACTTTGAAGCGGAGAAAATTGATCCCAAATTCTACATAAATGCGGAGTTGGCCAGTGCTTACTTTGCATCACTCTCGATCTTTCTGACCTATGGTGAAGACTTGGTGATTGACACTGCGCGTTATCACCGTGATTTCCTCACTGACCCTGTATTAAAAAACGTGTGACGTCTTTGATTGGTCAGGAGGCACTGCATTCAAAGCTACATGAAGAATTGAACGATACTTTTAAACAGGTTGATTTACCCGTTGGCATTTGTCGCTATTTAGCCGAAAATCGTTTTTGACTACGGTTTTAACCGCTTACCGCAGCCGATGAAATTGTCTTTGATGGCAGGCATTGAACACTTTACCGCGGTGTTGTCTGAATACATGATGAACCATGAAGAGATTTTTTTCGATTCTCAAGACGAAAAGCAACGGGCGATTTGGATGTGGCACATGCTAGAGGAATCTGAGCACAAAGACATTGCGTATGATGTGTTTCAATCACTTTCCAATAACTATGCCTTACGTATTGTAGGCTTTTTCCAGCTCTCATCACCATTTTGCTGCTAATGATTTCAGTGGCGTCAGTTTTTGTTCCGTTTTATCGCAAACCGTCTAATTTGGTGAGTCTCAGTTATTGGAAGGATGTGCCGCGGAGTTTCGGCATCTTGTTTGGGCTGAAACGAGGTGTTTATGGCAGTAGTTGGATGCATATTTTTGACTATTTACGTCCGAGCTTTCACCCGAATGATTATGACACTTCTGCATTTTTAGATTATTACAAAGAGCGTTTACTACATCCAGCAACAGGAGTGTTAACCCCCTATTTCACCAAAGAATTTACTCCAGTACTGAAATCATAAAAAGGAGGTTGTGAAATGGGACTGTTGAGTAAAAAAATAAACCAAGTCAAAAGGCCTACGCAGTTGTAACGGGTGCAGTTAGTGGAATTGGTCGTAGCTTTGCATTCTGACTAGCAAAATGCGGTGGTGATGTTATCTGTACAGATATTGATTTAAGCTCGGCACAGGAGACGGTAGATTTGATTCAGTCGATGGCATCTTCGTCAGCCTATGCGGTGTATTGTGATGTTGGATTAAAAGAATCTGTACACGCTCTGGCGGAGTAAGCGGAACAGCTTTTTGGGCATCCTGTCACCGTGCTCATCAATAATGCCGGAGTTGGGCTAGGTGGTAGGTTTGATGAGGTGTCGCTGGAGGATTGGCAGTGGTGTATGCATGTCAACCTGTGGAGAGTAATTCATGGTTGCCACTATTTTGTCCCTAAATTTAAACAGCAAGGCTTTTGTGCCATTATCAATGTGGCATCAGCTGCGGGCTATACTGCAGCCCCTGAGATGACAGCATACAACGTGACCAAGTCTAGTGTTTTGGCACTATCAGAAACCTTAGCTTCAGAGCTTCAGGCTTATAACATTGCAGTCAATGTGCTGTGTCCGATCTTGGTGCCGACCAATATTATGAAGAATGGGCGTTTGCCAAGTCGCTATTCTGGACTGGCTGACAAACTGTTGATGAACCATGCGTTTACCACCAGTGATGCTGTAGTCAAAAAAACATTAAATCGCTTAGATGCAGGCAAGCTTTATACCATTCCACAACCTGATGCCAAATTGTTCTGGTGGATGAAGCGCGCATCACCAAGCTTATACATCAAGCTTTTAGGTTTGGGTTATCCACTGTTTAATCAAATCACAAAATAAGAATAGAGAAAAATGAATATGGAAACGCAATTAGAGATCGAGCAAGTAGATGTGCAAGCGCCGTTTGATCAAATGCGAGATCAAACTACCATGTCAAAAAGTACGGAAGCTCAACCTAAGCAGACCCGTAAAAAGGCTGTGCTTCGTCCTAAAGCCGTACATACTTACGATACCATTGTTGTGGGAGCAGGGATTTCGGGCATTGCTGCGGCTTATAAAATGAAAAAAGTCGGCTATCAGGACTATCTGGTTTTAGAAAAGGCGGAGAGAGTTGGCGGTACGTGGCGTGATAATAATTACCCCGGCTGTGGCTGTGATGTACCTTCGGCATTGTATTCATTTTCCTTTGCACCTAGTCATCAATGGAGCCATTTATTTGCGAAACAACCTGAAATTTTAAGTTACTTAGAACGGGTGGTTGAGCAGTTTGAATTGCAAGACAAAATCCGCTTTCAGCATGAGTTGCTCAGTGCTAAGTGGAATGATGAGGCGAATATTTGGCAACTCGAAACTTCTCAAGGGGCATATCAAGCACGAACCGTGATCTTTAGCACAGGGCCGATTACAGAACCGTCCTTACCTAAAATTAAAGGGATAGAGGGGTTTAAAGGAGAAATGTTCCATTCAGCCCGTTGGAAACATGATTATGACTTAACGGGGAAGCGGGTTGCAGTGATTGGGACAGGCGCATCGGCTATTCAGTTTATTCCACAAATTCAACCGTTGGCGAAAGAGTTGATCATATTTCAGCGTACTGCGCCGTGGGTTTTGCCTAAGGCGGATATGCAACTCAATGCTAGCGTGAAGTCGCTGGTGGCTAAATTCCCGATGATTCAGCAAGGCTGGAGGAACAGTGTTTCCAGTATTTTAAATGCGATCAACTTTGGGCTGCGTCACCCATCACTGCTGGAGCCAGTCAATTTTTTAAGCCGTCAATTATTAAAATTGCAAATACAGGATGAGACCCTATGTAAAGCCGTAACGCCGAACTTTTCGATCGGCTGTAAGCGACTTTTATTTGCCAACAATTATTATCCAGCACTGCAACAAGACAATGTTATGTTGTTGCCACAAGGGTTGGTCGAGATTGATGGGCAGAGTGTCATTGCGGCAAATGGGGAGCGATTTGAGGTCGATGTCATTATCTGGGGAACTGGTTTTGAAGTGGCACATCCTCCAATTGGCTAACGTGTATGGAATGCCCAAGGTGAACGATTGGCCGACCTTTGGAAGGACAGTTCGCCAGAAGCGTACTTGGGTACAAGTTTGGAAAATGTGCCGAATGCGTTTTTGGTATTGGGCCCAAATATCTTGGTTTATGACTCTTTTATTGGCATTGCTGAAGCTCAGATTCAGTACATTGTAGATGGTCTACTAAAAATGAAGCAGCAAGGCTTTAAACGTATGATGGTCAAGCGAGATGTTCTACGTTATCACAATGCCAAGGTACAAACTCATTTAAAAACCACCGTATTTAACCGAGGTGGCTGTTCAAGCTATTATTTAGATCAAAATGGGCGTAACTTCGCGGCTTGGCCGTGGTCCTTGGCTGAGTTAAAGCAACGTTTATCTGCGCTTGAGTTAAAACACTATGATGTTGTTGAAGCTTAAAGTAGCCACATTAAGTATTAAAAAGCCTGAGTTAACTCAGGCTTTTTAATACTTAAACTTGTCCCGTCCTGAAATAAGTTTACACCTTAAGAGACTTATTTTATGGAACATGCACGAGAACAACGAGTTAAGCGTACACAACGTGATTATAGCTTCGCCTTTAAAATGATGGTGGTAGATGAAGTAGAAAAAGGGCAAATTACTTATAAACAAGCTCAGGCAAAATATGGTATTCAAGGAAGATCAACTGTGCTGGTATGGTTACGCAAGCACGGACAACAGGATTGGAGTTCGAATATGCCGACTTCTTCTAAACGCCAATTAACACCCCAACAACGAATCCGCCAATTAGAAAAGTAGTTAGCCGCAGAAAAGCTTAAAACTGAATTTATACAGGATGTGATTTATCACATTGATAAAGAATGTGGGACTGATCTTGGAAAAAAGTATACCGAGCACGTTTCAAAGATTGGCAAAGCCAAAGAGGACTAAGCGTTTCACGTTATTGTCAGTGGTTAGGAATCACTCGACAAGCTTATTATCAAGCAGAAAAACGTGCTCAAATGACTGCACAAGTAACCGAACAAATACTCGAGTTGGTTATGGAGTATCGCTGTCTTATGCCAAGTATCGGAACACGTAAGCTGTATTGGCTTATTCAAGGCAAATTGTTGCAGCGTGGTTTAAAGTGTGGACGGGATCAGTTATTTAAAATATTGAAAGAGCATAATTTATTGATTCGCCCCAAGCGTCGCTATACAAAAACTACGGATAGCAAGCATTGGATGAAGAAGCATCCAAATTTATTAAAGGATTATTCAGCTGTGCAAGCCAATGAAGTCTTTGTCAGTGATATTACCTATGTTGAGAGTGCTGAAGGCGTACATTATTTATCCTTAGTGACAGATGCTTATACCCGTCAGATTAAAGGTTATAAGTTATCGAATGATATGCGTGCGGAGAATGTTGTGCAGGCTCTACATATGGCGATGCAGCATGTGACAGATCGGGCAGCCAGGATGATTCACCATTCAGACAGAGGCTCTCAGTATTGCTCTGAACTATATCAATCGGCATTACGCCATTATGGGGTATGTCCATCTATGACAGATGGAGGCCTTGCGAAACAGTGTTTCTCATACCAGAATGCATTAGCAGAGCGGATTAATGGAATATTAAAGCAGGAATTTTTAACTACACGATGTCAAACCATGAAGGAGTTAGATCACTTAATTGCGGAATCTATCATGATTTATAATTGCTATAGACCACATTTAAGTTTAAATATGAACACCCCGAATCAGGCGTATGAGCAAACTAAAACCGAGCTAATTGCTTAACTCGGTTTGAAGTGGAATACTGTCAATCTATTTCAGGACAAGACAACTGTGTCATTCATAAATGGTAGATTTAAAATTCACCATATAAAAAAACCACCCATGCGGGTGGTTTTTTGTCTATCAACGCAGACCGAATTAACGGTTGATGTCGCGTTGAACTTCACCAGTGTAAAGCTGACGAGGACGACCGATCTTGTAAGGACCGCTGTGCATTTCTAACCAGTGGCTGATCCAACCAACTGTACGTGCAAGCGCGAAGATCACTGTAAACATTTCTGTCGGGATACCAATCGCTTTAAGGATGATACCTGAGTAGAAGTCTACGTTAGGGTAAAGGTTACGTTTGATGAAGTATTCGTCAGAAAGTGCGATACGTTCAAGTTCCATAGCAAGAGCAAGCTGTGGATCGTTGATGCCAAGAGCACCAAGAACTTCGTCACAAGTTTCTTTCATTACTTTCGCACGTGGATCGAAGTTTTTGTACACACGGTGACCGAAGCCCATGAGTTTAACTTCTTTAGTTTTCACTTTTTCCATGAAGCCAGCAACGTTTTCTACAGTGCCGATTTCATCAAGCATCTTAAGAACAGCTTCGTTCGCACCACCGTGAGCAGGACCCCAAAGTGCAGAGATACCCGCAGCGATACATGCATATGGGTTAGCGCCAGTAGAACCAGCTAAACGTACTGTAGACGTAGAAGCATTTTGTTCGTGGTCAGCGTGAAGCGTGAAGATACGGTCCATTGCTTTCGCAAGGATTGGATCTACTTTGTAGTCACGGTCTGCAGGAGTTGCAAACATCATGTACAGGAAGTTTTCAGCGTAAGTCAAATCGTTACGTGGGTAAACGAATGGTTGACCAACAGTGTATTTGTAGCTCCAAGCTGCCAAAGTAGGAATCTTAGCGATTAAACGAATCGCAGTGATTTCACGATGGTTAACATCTTCGATGTCCAGATTGTTGTGATAGAACGCAGACAACGCACCAACTACACCAACCATGATTGCCATAGGGTGAGCATCACGACGGAAACCGTTATAGAAGCGGCTTACTTGATCGTGAACCATAGTGTGGTTACGAACTTTAGCATCAAATACTTCTTTTTGTTCAGCTGTTGGAAGCTCGCCATTAAGAAGTAAGTAGCAAGTTTCTAAGTAGTCAGCTTTAGTTGCTAACTGGTCGATTGGGTAGCCACGGTGTAAAAGCACACCTTTGTTACCGTCGATGAAAGTGATTTTAGACTCGCATGCAGCAGTAGCCATAAAACCAGGATCAAAAGTGAAGTGACCTGCGGCCAATACATCCTTAACGTCGATTACATCTGGGCCCAATGTGCCGCTGTAAATTGGTAATTCAATTTCTTTGCCATCAAGCTGTAAAACGGCTTTTTTGCCAGTTGCTTCAGACATTCAATAGATCTCCTGTCCTGGTGAATGATTTATCTGACTCGAAATACTCATCTTTTAATGCACGAATCAGACGGATTAAAAATTTGCTCTAAGAGTAGAGAGTACTGAAATTTTGTCAATTATACTTATGGATAAAATGATGACTTACGAAGTTATAGTTAAGATTTAATCCATTAAAATTTGCATAAAATCACAGCACCGACACACTATAATAAGTTAATTCAACGAGCAAGTGCATAAATAAAAAATGTTGCTGATGCAATTGTAAGCAGTTTTATATTGGAAAAATCGCTTGAAAAGAAATGGAACTCAAATCGTCATATATTTACATTTATTATGATTCTCGTAACTTACGCATTATTTTAAAAAGAAAATGCTGTTTTCGTAGTCATTGTTAAAAACAATAAGTGGGTTAAAAAAATAATTTAACTGTATAAAAAGCAGCTTGTTTGGTATTTCGAAAACGATATATAAGTCACTTTTTTTATTGATACGGATGTGAAAAAATTGTTTTTAATTAAATTTATTACGAGATATTTCAATTTTGTAGGGGATTAATCTGTTGCACTAATATCATGCATCTTGATGCCATTATATTAAAATAAAATAATGAACATTTTATATATAAATAAAAATGATTAAAGTAAAGCAGTGAAATTAGCCAGTTTTAAAAGCAAGACTTTTTTGTGCATCTTTAGTCTAAAGTCGAGTTTTACCACTTTTGTATAAATTTTAACACTTGAATTTGGTGTTTATTTTATAAAAACCAAATATATAGCTGAGATTTGAAGCTAAAGTATTGTAGCGCAAGGTATTTATCTAAGTGTTAATGATTCTTATTTAAAGGATTTTTATGCAAAAAGGCCAAGTGCATTGTTTGTATTTTGATAGTTCACGTCTTATAATTCAGTGTCGTTTTAAGTTCAAACGCTATTTAATTTAGAGTTTTAAACTAGCTGCTGAACAATGCCAGCTTTCCTTCGAATTAATTCCAACAAACTCCGGATGGAGTTTTTACTTACAGGATGCCCGCTGTGAAAAGCAACAGACCTGTCAATTTGTCCATGGGTCAAGTTTTAGAAGTAAACTTAAAATCCCCTGTGGCTATTGCATCAATCTTACACCGTCTATCAGGTGTTATCGTATTTTTACTCGTACCGGTACTTCTATGGATCTTAGACAAGTCATTGTCTTCGCCTGAAGGATTTGCTCAAGTTCAGGCTATTTTTAATAGCTTCATTGTGCGTTTTGTCGTATGGGTATTTGTAGCCGGCTTAATTTTCCACTTTATTGCGGGTGTTAAGCACTTACTTGCAGATATCGGTATTGCTGAAGAACTGCAAAGTGGTCGTATCGCAGCTACTATTTCATTGATCTTGTCTGCAATCGGTATTGTTGCGGCATTTGTATGGATTGTTATCTAATGAAAAGTGCTACTGGTTTAACGGGTTCAGGTTCTCGCGATTGGTTTATCCAACGTGTAAGTGCTGTCGTATTAGCGGTTTATACAGTTGTTGTTTTAGGTTGGATCTTATGCAATGGCGGTTTTAGCTATGAACAGTGGTACGGCTTTATGATGACAGCTCCAATGAAGATTTTATCTTTATTGGCCGTCTTATCTCTTGTTGCACATGCTTGGATTGGTATGTGGCAAGTATTCACTGACTATGTGACTACTCGTCAAATGGGTCCTTCAGCTTCAGGTTTACGCCTAGTGCTGACTTCAGCAGTGATTATTGCTGTTTTTGCATACGCAATCTGGGCAATCCAGATTTTCTGGGCGAATTGATAGGAAGATATCATGGGCGCGATTAACCCTAAAGAAGATTATACAAATATTCCACACCAATTCTTTGACGCAGTCATCGTTGGTGGTGGTGGTTCAGGTATGCGTGCATCTTACCAACTTGCTCAAGCGGGTTTGAAAGTTGCGGTATTAACCAAAGTATTCCCTACACGTTCACACACTGTTGCAGCACAGGGTGGTATTGGTGCATCTCTTGGTAACATGCAAGAAGATAACTGGCACTACCACTTCTACGACACTGTTAAAGGTTCTGACTGGTTGGGCGACCAAGACGCGATTGAATTCATGACGCGTGAAGCGCCGCAAGTGGTTTATGAGCTAGAACACTTGGGTATGCCATTTGACCGTAACGCAGATGGTACGATTTACCAACGTCCATTCGGTGGTCACTCTGCAAACTACGGTGAAAAAGCGGTTCCACGTGCTTGCGCTGCTGCCGACCGTACAGGTCACGCACTTCTTCACACGCTTTATCAAAGCAACGTGAAGATGGGTACTCAATTTTTTGTTGAATGGATTGCACTTGACTTAATCCGTAACGAAGCGGGTGATGTACTTGGTGTAACTGCATACGACCAAGAAACGGGTAAAATTGCAGTATTCCAAGCCAAAGCTACATTGTTTGCTACAGGCGGTGCGGGTCGTGTTTATCGTGCATCTACAAACGCGTATATCAACACTGGTGACGGTCTTGGTATGGCTGCGCGTGCAGGTATTCCATTACAGGATATGGAATTCTGGCAGTTCCACCCAACAGGTGTGGCAGGTGCGGGCGTGTTGCTGACTGAGGGTTGTCGCGGTGAAGGCGCAATTCTACGTAACGATTCTGGTGAGCCGTTCATGGAACGCTATGCGCCTACTTTAAAAGATTTGGCACCACGTGACTTCGTATCACGCTCTATGGACCAAGAAATTAAAGAAGGTCGTGGCTGTGGTCCGAAGAAAGACTACATTTTGCTTGATATGACGCACTTGGGTGCTGAAACGATCATGAAACGTCTTCCATCTGTATTTGAGATTGGTAAGAAATTCGCGAACGTTGACATCACCAAAGAGCCAATTCCAGTGGTTCCAACAATTCACTACCAAATGGGTGGTATTCCAACGAATATCCACGGTCAAGTGGTTGTGCCTGAAGGTTCTGAAACTGAAGCATTTGCAGCACATTATGACAAAGATAGCGATATCTATTCGACTAATGCGGGCGATCGTAACTTTACGAAACCTGTTAAAGGCTTCTATGCAATTGGTGAATGTTCTTGCGTGTCTGTACATGGTGCAAACCGTTTAGGCACCAACTCATTACTTGACTTGGTTGTATTTGGTAAAGCGGCGGGTGAGCACATCATTGACTACGTGACTAAACATCACGGTGATGAATACCAACCGCTTCCTACGACTGTACTTGAGCAAACTGTTGCACGTATCCGTAAGTTAGATGAGTCAACAACTGGTGAAAATGCCCAAGAAGTTGCAGATGCAATCCGTGACATCGTTCAAGATCATGCTGGTGTATTCCGTACAACTGCACTTCTTGAAGAAGGTGTGAAGCAGATTCTTGCCATTGAACCGCGTGTACGCAATATTCACTTGAAAGACAAATCTAAAGTATTTAACACTGCGCGTGTAGAAGCTTTAGAAGTTGAAAACTTGTATGAAGTGGCTAAAGCAACATTGATTTCAGCAGCAGCTCGTAAAGAGTGCCGTGGTGCGCATACGGTTGTAGACTTTGAAGAGTCTCCAGATCATCCAGCTTACCCATATGGTCGTCGTGATGATGAGTGGATGAAGCACACATTATGGTTCTCTAGCGATAACCGTCTTGAGTACAAGCCAGTACGTTACAAACCATTGTCTGTTGCTGCAATTCCACCTAAACCACGTACATTCTAATTGGGAGAAGTAAGATGAGTAGAGGTACTCGTACATTTAATATCTACCGCTACGATCCTGATAAGGATGCAGCGCCGTACATGCAAACTTTCAAGTTAGAGTTGACTGATAAGCACCGTATGTTGCTTGATGCACTTCTTGCATTGAAAGTACAGGATGAATCATTAACATTCCGTCGTTCATGCCGTGAAGGTATTTGTGGTTCAGATGGTGTGAACATCAATGGTAAAAATGGTTTAGCATGTCTTTGGAACCTAAACGACTTACCAGAAGTGATTACAGTCCGTCCTTTACCTGGTTTGCCTGTAGTTAAAGATTTAGTTGTGGATATGAATCAGTTCTACGATCAGTACAACAAAATTCACCCATTCTTGATCAACAACCAGCCTGCACCACCGAAAGAGCGTTTACAGTCTCCTGAAGAGCGTGAACACTTAGATGGCTTATATGAATGTATTCTTTGTGCATGTTGTTCGACATCATGCCCATCATTCTGGTGGAACCCAGACAAATTCTTGGGTCCTTCAGCGTTGTTGAATGCATACCGTTTCATCATCGACTCTCGTGATACAGCAACTCAAGAGCGTTTGGCTCGTCTTGACGACCCATTCTCGCTGTTCCGTTGTAAAGGTATTATGAATTGTGTATCGGTATGTCCTAAAGGTTTGAACCCAACGAAAGCAATCGGTCACATCCGTAACATGCTTTTAGATGCTGCTGGTTAATCTTTAGATTGATATAGCTGTCACAAAAAGCACACCTATAAGGTGTGCTTTTTTATTTTTGGTTAAAAATTTTTCTATTGCGTTAAATTTTTATGAAAAGACCAAGTTGAAATTATTTTTGTTGGTGGTGTGAGACTTTTACTGGAAATGTACCAGATCAGTGAAAAGCACAGTGATTTAAAACAAATGTCATAAATAAGTGCAAGGATGAGTCTGCAAAAAAGTTATGAAGGTGTTAAGATGGGGCTTGTAAATGAGAGGGCATATTGAGAGATGGTGCTCTCTTTTCGTATGTTTTTTTGGAGTAGACTTTGGTCTACGTTGAAACTCGGTTTTATTTAAAGCACCATATATTAGATGAAATTTTGATATGTGTATTTCGCCAATTTATGAAAGGTATGTGTCAAAAAAATCAATTGAAATATGGGGAGTATGTTAAAATTTTTGCACGTTTATATTTAAAAAATGCGCGTTAAATATGTACATTAATTCAACATTTAAGCCGCACTAGAGCGAGTATAAATGAAGGGTTAGTCGCTTTAGAAAAAATAATGCAATGCTTTATTTTTTCTAAGTCGATTTGCAAAAAAATTGCTCGGTTTTGGCCGGGTATAAATGAGTGATGATGCCGCTGAGGGCGTTATGATTCATTGTCACATTGGGTAATTCTAATGTAGTGATAACGCCTCATGGCATCCGCCTTATGGGGACTAATGTCATGTTACCAATTTGACATTACTAATCATGGGTTCGCTTAAAAAGCATCCTGAAATGTTTTTGCAATAGGAAATGGGTCCACAAATGCAAGAAGTTGCTGACGCATTGCGTCTTGACACTGAACTTTCCGCTGATAGTGCAGCGTATATTGAAGAACTTTATGAGCAGTACTTGGCTGCACCAGACTCAGTTGAAGCTGACTGGCGAGCATACTTCGATAAATACCCGAAAGGTGATCAACCACACAGCAATGTACGTGAGCAATTCTTATTACTAGGTCGTAATTCAAGTCGTGTTCAAGCAGTGGTACAAAGTTCTGTTAGTACAGAACATGAACGTCGTCAAATTGGCGTACTACAACTAATCGCAGCGTATCGTAACCGCGGTCACCAAAAAGCGAAGCTTGATCCTTTGGGTTTGGCAAAACGTGAAATCGTGCCAGATCTTGACCTTGCTGCACATGGCTTAACCCAATCTGATTTAGACACTGTATTCAATACAGGTAATCTTTTGATTGGTAAAGACGAAGCAACTCTAGGTGAAATGGTTCAAGCCATGGAAGCAACGTACTGTGCTTCAATTGGTGCAGAATACATGCACATTGTTGATACCAAAGAAAAACGTTGGATTCAACAACGCCTTGAAGGTGCGCGCGGTCAATTCAACTTCACTGCAGAACAGAAAAAACACGTATTAGAGCGTTTAACTGCGGCTGAAGGCCTAGAAAAATTCCTAGGTAATAAATACGTTGGTGCAAAACGTTTCGGCGTGGAAGGTGGTGAGTCTTTCATTCCAATGGTTGATGCTTTGATTCAACGTGCAGGTTCTGTAGGTTGTAAAGAAGTGGTCATTGGTATGCCTCACCGTGGTCGTTTGAACCTTCTTGTAAACATCATGGGTAAAAACCCAGCAGACCTATTTGGTGAGTTTGAAGGTAAGAGCTTACATAAAAAAGGTTCTGGTGATGTTAAGTACCACCAAGGTTTCTCTTCAAACGTAATGACTCCAGGTGGCGAAGTTCACTTGGCATTGGCGTTTAACCCATCACACTTAGAAATCGTTGGCCCTGTGGTCGAAGGTTCAGTACGTGCACGTCAAGTCCGTCGTAAAGACATTGGTGGTGATGACGTATTGCCAGTAATTGTTCACGGTGATGCTGCATTTGCAGGTCAAGGTGTTAACCAAGAAACCTTCCAAATGTCACAAACACGTGGCTATACAGTGGGTGGTACGGTTCACATTGTGGTGAATAACCAAGTTGGTTTCACAACATCTGATCCACGTGATGCGCGTTCTACAGAATACTGTACGGACATCGCGAAAATGATCCAAGCACCGATTTTCCATGTGAACGGTGATGATCCTGAATCAGTATTGTTTGTTGCGCAATTGGCACATGACTTCCGTCATACTTTCCGTAAAGACGTTGTCATTGACATGTTCTGTTACCGCCGCCGTGGTCACAACGAAGCGGACGAGCCAGCTGCGACTCAGCCAATGATGTATCAAGTCATCAACAAGAAAACGACAACGCGTGCGCTGTATGCAGACCAATTGGTTCAAGAAAGCGTCTTAGACCGTGCTAAAGCAGATCAAATGGTTGAAGACTACCGTGCTGATTTAGAAGCAGGTAAGCACGTTGCCAATGCATTGGTACTTGAACCAAATACAAAAATGTTTGTAGATTGGGCACCGTACTTAGGACATGACTATACAGACGTATGGGATACAACATGTTCTGAAGATCGCTTAAAAGAACTTGGTCGCAAAATGCGTGAGCTTCCTGAGGGCTTCGTAATGCAGCGTCAGGTTGCAAAAGTGATTGATGATCGCCTGAAAATGCAAACTGGCGAAATGCCATTGAACTGGGGTGCTGCAGAAACTTTAGCTTATGCAACTTTGTTGGATGAAGGCTATTTAGTTCGCTTAACAGGTGAAGATGTTGGTCGTGGTACATTCTCGCATCGTCATGCGAAATTACATAACCAAGTTGACGGTTCTACTTATATTCCACTTTGCCACATCAAAGAAAACCAACCGCGTGTTGCTGTTTATGATTCTTTATTGTCTGAAATGGCAGTATTGGCATTTGAATATGGTTATGCAACCACCTTGCCAAAGAGCTTGGTCATTTGGGAAGCACAATTTGGTGACTTCGCAAACTGTGCACAGGTGGTGATCGATCAGTTCATCGCATCAGGTGAAACCAAGTGGGAGCGTGTATGTGGTTTAACGCTACTTCTTCCTCATGGTTTTGAGGGTCAAGGACCAGAGCATTCATCTGCACGTTTAGAGCGTTTCTTACAGCTATGTGCTGAAGACAACATGCAAGTGATGACACCGACTACACCTGCACAGATTTTCCATGCTTTACGTCGTCAAGCGATTCGCCCAATTCGTAAGCCAATGATCATCATGTCACCGAAGTCTTTACTTCGTCACAAGCTTGCAACGTCTACTTTAAGTGAACTTGCAAATGGTACATTCCAAACTGTGATTGATGAAATCGACAATATCAACAAGTCAGATGTAACCCGTCTGGTTCTGTGTGGTGGTAAGGTTTATTACGACTTGCTTGAGAAACGTCGTGAGCAAGAGTTGAATAACACTGCAATCGTTCGTATTGAACAATTGTATCCATACCCTGAACAACGTATTGCTGAAGTTCTTGCTCAATATCCAAATGTGAAAGACATTGTTTGGACGCAAGAAGAGCCGAAGAACCAAGGTGCTTGGTTGTTTATTGCTCCTCGTCTATATGATGATGTAATGAAGTCGGCTAAACCAGTACGTATCAGTTATGCAGGTCGTGAAGCTTCTGCTGCACCGGCTTGTGGTTCACCATATTTACATGCAAAACAACAAGCTCAGCTCGTAAATGACGCTTTAGCGATCGTAGCTGAATAACAGGAGATTCTTAGTAATGGCAACCGAAATTAAAGCACCGGTATTCCCTGAGTCAGTTGCGGATGGAACAATCGCAACTTGGCACAAACAACCAGGTGAAGCAGTATCACGTGATGAAGTGATCTGTGATATTGAAACAGATAAAGTTGTTTTAGAAGTTGTTGCTCCTGCTGACGGTACAATTGCATCGATCATTAAAGGTGAGGGTGACACTGTTCTTTCAAATGAAGTGATTGCACAGTTTGAAGAAGGTGCTGTATCTGGCGCTGCGCAAACTGAAGCAGTTCAATCTGAATCGAAAGTAGAGCAAGCGGTTGTTCAAACTGAAGCAGGTGCTGCACCAGTCGTTGAACGTGCTCAAGTTGCTGATCAAGCGCCTGCTGTACGTAAGGCATTGACTGAGTCTGGTATTCCAGCTGCTGATGTTGCGGGTACAGGCCGTGGTGGTCGTATTACGAAAGAAGATGTGGCAAATCATCAAACTAAACCAGCAGCTCCAGCTGCAGCACCATTAAGTGTTGCTGTGGGTGAGCGTGTTGAAAAGCGTGTTCCTATGACACGTCTTCGTAAGCGTGTTGCTGAGCGTCTACTTGCTGCAACGCAAGAAACTGCAATGTTGACAACGTTTAACGAAGTGAACATGAAGCCAATCATGGAAATGCGTGCACAATACAAAGACGCATTTGAAAAACGCCATGGTGCACGTTTAGGCTTTATGTCTTTCTTCGTGAAAGCTGCAACTGAAGCATTGAAGCGTTACCCAGCAGTAAACGCTTCTATTGATGGCGATGACATCGTATATCACGGTTACTACGACATCGGTGTTGCGGTTTCTTCTGACCGTGGTTTAGTGGTTCCTGTATTACGTGATACAGACCGCATGAACTACGCTGAAGTAGAAAACGGTATTCGTGACTATGCTTATAAAGCACGTGACGGTAAGCTTGGTATTGAAGACATGACTGGCGGTACATTCACTATTACTAACGGTGGTACTTTCGGTTCATTGTTATCTACACCAATTCTAAACACGCCACAAACTGCTATTTTGGGAATGCACAAAATCCAAGAGCGTCCTATGGCGGTAAATGGTCAAGTTGAAATCTTGCCAATGATGTACTTAGCGCTTTCTTATGACCACCGTTTAATCGATGGTAAAGAAGCTGTAGGTTTCCTTGTAACAATTAAAGAATTGTTAGAAGAGCCAGCTAAACTCATCCTTGACCTTTAATTCTAAAGAATAAATCAGTGGGCTTGGAGTGATCCTCTAAGCCCATTTTTGGAGATAAAAATGTCTCAACAATTTGATCTTGTTGTTATTGGCGGTGGCCCAGGTGGCTATGAAGCGGCAATTCGTGCGGCTCAACTTGGCTTTAAAGTTGCGTGTATCGAAAAACGTATTCACAAAGGTAAACCATCTTTGGGTGGTACATGCTTAAACGTGGGTTGTATCCCATCTAAAGCATTACTAGATTCTTCACATCGTTATGAAGATACTGTTCAGCATTTAGATGACCACGGTATTACAACGGGTGAAGTTGCTTTCGATTTGTCTAAAATGCTAGCGCGTAAAGACAAAGTCGTTGAGCAATTGACTGGTGGTGTTGCGCAATTACTTAAAGGTAATGGTATTGAATGGTTACAAGGTACTGGTAAACTACTTGCTGGTAAAAAAGTTGAGTTCGTTTCTCATGAAGGCGAAACTCAAGTTTTAGAACCTAAGTATGTGATCCTCGCGACTGGTTCGGTTCCTGTAAATATTCCTGTTGCTCCTGTAGATCAAGACATTATTGTTGATTCTACTGGCGCTTTAGAATTCCCGGAAGTGCCTAAGCGTTTAGGTGTGATTGGTGCGGGCGTAATTGGTCTCGAACTAGGCTCAGTATGGCGTCGTTTGGGTGCAGAAGTTGTTGTATTTGAAGCAATGGATGCGTTCTTACCAATGGCTGACAAAGCTTTGGCAAAAGACTACCAAAAACTATTGACTAAGCAAGGTATGGATATCCGTATCGGTGCGAAAGTTTCAGGTACTGAAGTTAATGGTCGTGAAGTGACTGTTAAATATACCCAAGGCGGCGAAGACAAAGAACAAACTTTCGATAAATTGATCGTTTGTGTAGGTCGTCGTGCTTATGCTGAAGGTTTGTTGGCAGATGATTGCGGTATTAAACTGACTGAACGTGGCTTGGTTGAAGTAAACGATTGGTGTGCAACTTCTGTTGAAGGTGTATATGCAATTGGTGACTTGGTACGTGGTCCAATGCTTGCACATAAAGCAATGGAAGAAGGCGTAATGGCAGTTGAGCGTATTCACGGTCATGCTGCACAAGTCAACTACGACACAATCATCTCAGTCATCTACACACACCCTGAAGCGGCGTGGGTTGGTTTAACTGAAGAGCAAGCGAAAGAAAAAGGCCACGAAGTGAAAACTGGTCAATTCGGTTTCGCAGTCAATGGTCGTGCTTTAGCTGCAGGCGAAGGTGCTGGTTTCGTGAAGTTTGTTGCGGATGCAAAAACTGACCGTCTACTTGGTATGCACGTGATTGGACCTGCTGCGTCTGATATTGTTCACCAAGGTATGATTGCACTTGAGTTTGTATCTTCGGTTGAAGATCTACAGTTGATGACTTTCGGTCACCCAACATTCTCTGAAGTGGTTCATGAAGCTGCACTTGCAGTCGATGGTCGAGCGATTCACGCAATTCAGCGTAAACGCAAATAAGACAACGAAAAGAGCGACTACGGTCGCTCTTTTTTGTTTCAGGTGTTGTCTTCTCATGAAGAATCATCTAAAAATAAAGACAAGAAGTTTTAAAAATCCAAAATGGTTACTGTGATAGTAAACAGTTTCGGTGTAACAAAAAGTAAATAAGCAGTAATAAAAAGGTTAGTCGATGAATTTACATGAATATCAAGCTAAAGCGCTATTAAAAAAATATGGTATGCCTGTCCAAGAGGGCGTACTTGCCACCACTCCAGACGAAGCAGTAAAAGCCTTTGAACAAATAGGCGGAAAATTTGCTGTTATGAAAGCCCAAGTGCATGCGGGTGGTCGTGGTAAGGCGGGTGGCGTAAAAGTTGTAAAGTCTGCAACGGAAGCTGCTGAATATGCAAAAAGCATCATTGGGACTAACCTTGTTACCTATCAAACCGATAGCCATGGCCAACCTGTAAATAGCGTACTTGTCGCGGAAGATGTTTATCCTGTAGAGCGTGAGCTGTATTTAGGTGCAGTGGTTGACCGCTCAAGCCGTCGTGTGACCTTTATGGCTTCGACCGAAGGTGGCGTCGAGATTGAAAAGGTTGCTGAAGAAACCCCTGAAAAAATTATTAAAGTTGAAGTTGATCCTTTGGTTGGCTTATTGCCATTCCAAGCACGTGAAGTTGCATTTAAGTTGAACCTTAAAGATGGTCAAGTGAATCAATTTGTGAAAGTGATGTCTGCTGCGTATCAAGCATTCATCGAAAATGACTTTGCTTTATTTGAGATTAACCCGCTATCTGTGCGTGAAAATGGTGACATCCTGTGTGTCGATGCCAAAGTGGGGATTGACTCAAATGCGCTGTACCGTTTACCAGAAATTGCTGCGCTACGAGATAAATCGCAGGAAAATGAACGTGAGTTAAAAGCGTCTGAATTTGACCTCAACTACGTTGCGCTTGAAGGAAACATTGGCTGTATGGTTAATGGAGCAGGCCTTGCGATGGCAACCATGGATATTATTAAACTCTATGGCGGCCAACCTGCGAACTTCCTTGATGTGGGTGGTGGTGCAACCAAAGACCGTGTGATTGAAGCGTTTAAAATTATTTTGGCAGATACCTCTGTACAAGGGGTGTTGATTAATATCTTCGGTGGAATTGTACGTTGTGACATGATTGCTGAAGCAATTATTGCAGCGGTTCAAGAAGTAAATGTGACCGTACCTGTGGTTGTCCGTTTAGAAGGAAACAATGCTGAATTGGGTGCCAAATTACTTGATGAATCAGGTTTAAAACTTATTTCTGCAAATGGCTTGTCGGATGCCGCAGAAAAAATTGTTGCTGCAGTAAAAGCGTAAGGAGTATCAATATGAGCGTATTAGTTAATAAAGACACCAAAGTATTAGTACAAGGTTTTACAGGCAAAAATGGTACATTCCACTCAGCACAAGCGCTAGATTATGGAACTAAAGTCGTTGGTGGGGTAACTCCTGGTAAAGGTGGCACAACCCACCTAGATTTACCTGTATTTAACACCATGAAAGATGCAGTCGCAGGTACAGGCGCAGATGCGACAGTGATTTATGTACCGGCTCCGTTTGTATTAGATTCAATTATTGAAGCAGTGGACTCAGGTGTTGGGCTGATTGTGGTCATCACAGAAGGTGTGCCAACTTTAGACATGCTCAAAGCTAAGCGTTATCTTGAAACAAATGGTAATGGTACGCGTCTGATTGGTCCAAACTGTCCGGGTATTATTACTCCGGGGGAATGTAAGATCGGGATTATGCCGGGTCATATTCACCAACAGGGTAAAATTGGTATTATCTCTCGCTCTGGTACATTGACGTATGAAGCTGTTGCGCAAACGACTAAGCTTGGTTTAGGTCAATCCACCTGTATTGGTATTGGTGGTGATCCAATTCCCGGCATGAACCAAATTGATTGTTTGAAACTGTTCCAAGAAGATCCGCAAACTGAAGCGATTATCATGATTGGTGAGATTGGTGGTACGGCTGAAGAAGAGGCAGCTGAATATATTCAATCGCATGTGACTAAACCTGTTGTGGGTTATATTGCAGGTGTAACGGCACCGAAAGGCAAGCGTATGGGGCATGCGGGAGCGATTATTTCTGGTGGTAAAGGTACTGCGGAAGAAAAGTTTGCAGCATTTGAAAAAGCGGGGATGGCGTACACGCGTAGCCCAGCAGAACTCGGTTCAACCATGTTACAACTTTTAAAGGATAAAGGTTTAGTTTAAGTTATAAATTTTTGGAAAAATCCCCTAAATAGGGGATTTCCTTCTCATCCTATTAACCGCATCATATAAAAATAGACTTTTGTTCTTACAATTTACTTTAAGAAAATCGTTTGGTTTAGCTCACTTTTATAAATATAATGTGATGAAAGTCACGCAATTTATTGTGTGATGATCTTTAGTAAAATAGCGTGAAAAGTATATGAATTATAATAAGTCAATTTGGGCAATTTGTATTTTAGCTAGTACTTCTCCCATGACTCTTGTTAAAGCGGCAGATAATATTGATCAACTCAGGGAAGAGAGTGTCGTTCTGATTAGATCAGGAGAGGTTGAACAAGGTCTAAAACAATTACGAAATTTATTGGCACAGCAGCCAAAAAATCAAAAACTCATAGCAGATTATATTGTGAGTGCATATGCTCATCAAAAATTAACAGCCTCTGATTTGAGTTGTTTACAGAGCATCAATGTTCAAAGTTTTCCTGAATACGCATGGTTGAGCGTTGTGAAGGGACAACGCGATTTAAAACAATTTGTAGCTGCGGCTAAATGGGCTGATATATTTTATCAACAGAGTCAACAACAGCAATGGTTGGTGTGGCAGGGCGTGTTAAATGCAGAAGCAGGCCAAACCACTGTCGCCAAACAAAAATTAGCACAAATTCAAAAAGACCAACTAAGTCCAGACTATTTAGCGCAGATGTCATATGCTTATCGCGTCTTGAATATGCCTGTAGAAGCGCTTCAGATAGCTCAAGATGCATTGAGTAAGCAAGCATCAAATATAGATATACAAGAACAATATGTTTTAGCGTTGATGGCAAATAGTGATTATGTAAAAGCTGAACAATATATAAACAGTCATAACTTAAGTGCATCTCGTCCTAATCTAATTCATAGTGTGAAACTGAATGAGTTCTCTCAACGGATACAAAATGCGATTCAGTCACAACGTATGTTGACTTATCGTGATCAGGGGATGTTGGCGTATAACAAACTTGATCAAGTGATTGCTGACATGCAGCGTTATGAGACTAATCTTCCAGAAGATCAAGCGATTCGAAATAAATTTTACTATGACTATAGTTATGCTTTAAACGCACGCCAAGCTTCAAAACAAACTTTGGCTGCATTAGAAAAAGTGAATCAGCCTATTTTAGAAATGCCAGCTTATGTCCGTCATGCAGCAGCAGACAGTTATTTGAAATTACGCCAGCCTAAGAACGCTGAAGTGTATTATCGCAGCTTATTATTGGAAAAAAATTATCCCAATTATGATGTTTATGCAGGCTTGTATTATTCACTTGTTGAACAGGAAAAATTTAAGCAAGCGGATCAGTTGATTGTACAGATGGATCACCTATTACCGACTTTTATTTATAGTGCTGCTAAAGGGGTAAATCGAACAACGCACGATGATCGTCTGGAATATTTGGGT
This sequence comes from Acinetobacter johnsonii, assembly GCF_048551975.1. GTDB lineage: Bacteria > Pseudomonadota > Gammaproteobacteria > Pseudomonadales > Moraxellaceae > Acinetobacter > Acinetobacter johnsonii_A. The sequence continues at coordinate 276,444 of NZ_JBIMCF010000001.1, forward strand.
TTAAAAGGGCTGAACTATGCTTATCGCAATGAACATGCCAAAGCGGAAAAATACTTCGAACAACTGCTTGAACAAGCCCCCAATAATGTAAGTTATCAAAATAATTTAGCCCTGATTCAGCGTTGGCGTGAAAAACCAGAACTGTCAGAAACCAATCTATCTCAACTTAATGGGGTAGAGCCAATAGATCAGGCAACACATATTAATAATATGCAAAACAGCCAAGCGCTAGGCAATATCCAAGCTTGGAAAGCTCAAAATGCCGATTTAATGCAACGAGCACCCTTGGATACTGGGGTACAGCTTAGTCAGAAAGAGCTGAATGACCGTAATCGAGCGACCATTCAACATCAAACTACCATTTCAAAAAGTAAGTCGGATAGCCGTGATTTGTTGGGGCAATTAAAAGGTTCACGTGAACGCGATCATCAAACTCGCCTTAATAGTCCATGGTTTTCTGATAATTATCGAGCGTATGCTACACATAACTATCGTTGGTCTGATTTTGATGATGGTGAAGTGGATGACAGCCGTATTGGGTTAGGACTTGAGTGGGCATCAAAGCGTAAGCATGCCAGCATTGCAATATCTCAGGCTACAGATAGTGATCGTTTGGGTGCTGAATTAGAATGGTCACATTGGCTTAATGATCACTGGAATTATCATGTAGGTTATAACAGTCAAGCCAATATTCCTTTACAAGCTGTTAAACATGGTTTTGAAGGCAAATCCTATGCTGTGGGGGGGGATTGGCAAAAAATGAGTCGCGAAAAGCAGGAGCAACTTATCAACTGACCGATATCGATGATGGTAATACGCGTCAAGAAGTTGCCGCATATTTTATGCAACAGGTTTTTCAAGCGCCGCATCATATTACGCAAGCCACCTTACGTGGTTACTACGGTCAAAATGATGATATCGAAGCGGATTATTTTAATCCAGAGTCTAATTATAGTTTAGAAGTAGCTTTAGCTCATGATTGGATGACATGGCGTAATTATGATCGTCATTTTAGTCAGCACTTTGAAGCCAGTATGGGTACATATAAACAGACGGATTTTTCAGCAAAAGCGATTTATAACTTCTATTACCAACACGATTGGCAACTGTCGAGAACATGGAAGTTGAATTACGGCATTGGTTGGGGTGTACATCCATATGATGGCGACTCAGAGGAAAGAACGTACGGTGTCATTGGTTTTGAGGGGCGCTTTTAATGAAAAAATTCACCAAGATCTTAATGGTATTGAGCTTAGTAGGCACAGTTTATTTACCGATGCTTTCACATGCTGAATTGCAAAAACCAAGACAGATTAAATTACAAGACAACCAATTTGTGACTTTAACTTTCCATGATGTACGTGATGATGTGGCAAAACGAGGAGATCGTGATGTTTATGCAATTAGTACGAAGAATCTAGGTCAGTATCTGGAGTGGATTCAACGAGAAGATTGGCATCCAATTCGCCTAGAAGATATTTGGTTAGCCAGACAGGGGAAGAAAACATTACCCAACAAAGCCCTGCTTTTAACATTTGATGATGGTGCTTTAAGTAGTTATAACCGCGTTTTTCCACTGTTAAAGCAATATAAAACTCCAGCAGTTTTTGCTATTCCGACCAGTTGGATCAATGGCAATACCAAAGATGCTTATGAAGCATATGGTAAGGGTAACTTAATGACATGGCCGCAGATGCGTGAAATGGTTGCGTCAGGTTATGCTGAATTTGTTTCTCACTCTGACAATATGCACCGCGGTATTTTGGCCAACCCACAGCAAAATATGCAACCTGCTGCCATTACCCGTGAATATATTGAAAAGCAAAAGCGCTATGAAACAGAGTCCGAGTATCAAAGTCGGGTAGTTACTGATTTAAAAAAATCGAAGCAAACCTTAGACCGCGAATTAGGGATTAATAGCAGAGCCATTTTTTGGCCCTATGGTGCGGTGACGACCGAAACTGAGGAGTTGGCGGCCCAAGCAGGTTTGCCTATGTCCTTTAGTCTAGGCAGTGTGGCACCACTGGCGGACTCAGTAAAAACATACCAACGCGCCTTGATTATGGATAATCCAACACCTGAAATGATTAATCAAGAAATGTTGGAGTTTTTAAACTATGTACGTGCTCCCTATAAGCAAAGAAAGAGTTTCTTACGTTTTGATTTGGCCGAAATGCAATCAGCTAATAATGAACAGTTTAATCAGAAGCTTGGACAGTTACTGGATAAAATCGATGGTCTAAAAACCAGTACGCTTATTCTTAAGGCCGTATCGGATAGTAATGGGGACGGAAAAATAGACGTTGCCTATTTTCCAAACCGACAGTTGACGATGCAGCAAGATATGCTTAACCGTGTAGTGTGGCAGTCACGGACACGTATTGGCAATCGTGTTTATGCAGAACTTCCATTGAGTTTAGAAACTGAGCAAAAGTTAGATTTGTCTGTATTAACAGCTGACTTAGTCAAAAATAATACCTCAATTGAAGGTTTGATGCTCGATACTGGATCGATGCTAGACTGTGCGGTACGTCAGCAGAAATGGGATACAACCTGTGAAGCAAAAGTGCAACAAGTTTTCCAAATTAAGGAGCGGACTAAAGATCAAGCCAAATACTATGCCAACATTAGTAATAACTACCAAACAGCACTGAAGTTTAAATTAGATCAAACCCAACTTGCAGGCTTAAAGCCATTGCTTGACTATACCTTAGACTATGCTGATTTCATTTATGTAGAATTAGATCCAATACAGCAACCTGAGGTATTTAACGCTTTTCTAGAGCAATTGAAATCTTTTGATGACAAAGAGCAACAGTACCTAATTGCCAGCTTTAATGTGCCTGAGCCATTAACCAAACAACAAGTCAAACAATTGAAGAAAAACTATCAACAACTGAGAAGCTTAGCGATTCAGAAAGTAGGTGTGAATAATTATAGCTTTAACCAAGCACAGTCCATTCAGCAGAATTTTTATCCTGAGCTAAGCTTAAATAGCAGTCCATTGAGTTATCGAGATCCATTTACTCAAAAAGTTTTAGAGAAAAAATAATGCAATGGTTTTCTGGTTTAAGTTTTAGTGATTACTATTTTGGATTTGCATTTTTATATCCCTTGTTTATGGCTTGGCTATGGATTGCAGGTGGTATATGGTTTTTTCTAAAACGTGAATATAAGCAAAATAAGATTCCTCAGCCGAGTGAGCATGCATGTAGCATTTTAATTCCTTGTTTTAATGAGCAAGATCAAGTTCGTGAGACCATCAAATATGCCATGCAAACGCAATATCCTGACTTTGAAGTGATTGCAATTAATGATGGCAGTAAGGATAAAACGGCCGAAATTTTAGATGAATTACAATTGAAATATCCGCGTTTGCGTGTGGTACATCTGGCCGAAAACCAAGGTAAAGCCTATGCCTTAAAAGCTGGGGCTATGGTCAGTAAGCATGAGTATTTGGTCTGTATTGATGGTGATGCATTGTTGCATCCGCATGCTGTGTTGTGGATGATGCACCATTTAACCAGTTTTCCACGTGTAGGTGCAGTGACGGGAAACCCGAGAATTATCAATCGTTCGAGTATTCTTGGCAAAATTCAGGTCGGTGAGTTCTCATCTATCATTGGCTTAATTAAGCGTTCACAGCGCACCTATGGGCGTATTTTTACTGTTTCAGGGGTGTTGGTCGCTTTTCGTAAAAAGGCATTGGATCGTATTGGCTACTGGCGTGACGATATGATTACCGAAGACATTGACGTGTCATGGCGTTTGCAATTCGACCATTGGGATCTGCACTATGTGCCAAATGCTTTGGGCTATATTTATATGCCTGAAACCTTTGGGGGGTTATGGAAACAACGTTTACGTTGGGCACAGGGTGGAATTGAGGTCTTATTGGCCTATACCAAACAAATGTTTAAATGGCGCTTACGCCGTATGTGGCCTGTCGCAATTGAGTCTATGATCAGTGTGCTATGGGCTTATGTAATGTTTGGCATCATTGTTTTATATGTCTATGGTTTGTTTTTTCCTTTACCTGGAGAGTGGGCGATTCAGTCCTTTATCCCGCAGTGGTATGGGGTGATTTTAGGTATCACTTGTCTGATTCAATTTTTTGTTAGTTTGATGATTGATAGTCGCTATGATCGTGGTCGAATGCTAAGAAACTATTTTTGGGTCATTTGGTATCCCTTGTTCTTTTGGCTTTTAACCATGATGACAACGGTCGTTGCTGTACCTAAAACCTTATTGAAAACGCAAAAGCGTGCTCGTTGGGTGAGTCCAGACCGTGGCTTTAGAGGAGAGGTGACTGATGCAAAAGATTGAAGTATTTAAAATCATCACTGATGAAGCACAACTCGATATTCCAGCTTATATTGATAAACCTGAATACGTTCGGAACAAAACGGCGGGTTATAGTCTATTGGCACTTGGGTGGGTGATGTGGATGTGGTTGTTTCTACCTCTGCTCACCCTCCTGTTTTGGTGGTTTGAAGGTAACTTAGTCTATGAGCAGCTGATTGTGGCTGAAATGCCTAAAAAACCTTTAAACCTATTTCATTTGATGGGCCTCATCACAATCTTCATTTTATGTCTTTTTCTATGGGCAAGTTATAACTGGTATCGTTTCCGTAATAACGAAAAACGGTTATTTCCGACCCATGTAGAGTCCTCTAATCTTGCTCAAAGCTTTAGCGTGAGTATTTCAGACATTGAGCGTTTGCAGCAAGCCAAGAACATTACCTTGCACTATAGTGAAGAGGGTGACCTTAGGGCGTATGATCTGAATGATCCAGTGAAAACGCCGACTTCAAGGTCGATGCATGTGGATGTTGCTGCACAAAATCATCTGGATAATAGCCAAAATGCTTGACGCCGTGTTGCTTTAATAACTGCATGGTTTCTGCCAGTTCTTGGCTGGAAATTTTACGATTGTTTTTCCAGTTGACGGCTTGAAGTTCAAAAATAGTACGATCCAAATTTGGGTCGTATTTTTTTGCCTGAGCAATCAGGTCTAAATAAAACTGACGATGGTTGGAACTTTCTTCCATATAGGGCATTGCCATGATGGCATTGTAGTCATAGTGATGGAGGGTACTGGTTTGCGACTGACTAAACCATTGTTCACTTTTCGGATTGAGTACCACTGGCGCATACATATTGCGTGCTGTTAGCAAATTTGGCTTTTGTTTTTTTAAAATCTGACTGATTCCTGCTGCAAACTGATCGAGATAAGCAGTTTTGTACTGGGCAAATTTAAATTGTTGGGGATGATTTGGATTGCGTAGTACTGAGAGATCTTTGAAGCCCCATGCCGTATACATTTTTTGTGCAGCGGCAGAATTATCTTCATAGTCACTAAGGGTAATATCATCATGATAGAGAATGCCATCGACTGGATTTTTTTGAAGAAAATCACTAAAAATCTCTGCAACTAAGCGCATATTTTTTGGATCAAAGGGACTGACACGAATATAGCCATGTGAGGATTCTTGGCTATTCTCTACGTATTGTAAATGTTCCTGTTTGGGAAACTCCCACGCAATCAGCGGAAGCCATGCATAGACGTGTCGAACTTGTGTTTGCACTCGAATCGCGCTGAAAACTTGGGGGAATAAATTATCACGAGTCGTGATATGGTGATTTTCAAAATAAACTTGGTCTGCCGAACCGTTAGCATCAGGGTCAGCAAAGGCTTGTAAAAAAATAGTATTCGGTTGGATGTGTTGTATACGCGCAATTAATGCTTGGATGTTTTGCTGTTGTTGGGTTTTATCTGGATCGTAGACATAGTCTAAATCAATATGCATGATACGCATCTGATCAATCTTGGTTGCTGTAGACGGTAGTGTAGTTTCAACTTGATATTGAGTGACAAGCGCATCGATTGGATGATTTTTTATTTTAATGGGAGGTGTTGACTGAGACACTGTACTGCACGCAAATAAAGCGAAGCTTGAAATGCAAATGAATAGTTTGCTTAGTTTTTTATCGTTCATAAAATAAGCCATAGTGCTTAAGAGAATAATAAAGTGTGGATGAATACTGTAATCGAAATTGTTCACGGGCTGGATGTTTTTATGTATTGTTCTGTGTTGAAATAATTCAATATTAACGTTGCTACTTTCAATGCCTCATTTACTTATTCAAAGATTAAGTAGCAGTTTCAAGGTAAGGATAAGTTTTTATTCAGCGATGTGGTTTAGCGCAGCTATTGTTATTCATCTGATTGAGGAGCACGTTCTTTATAGGGGACTATGCTATATTCGTAATTAAAATAATTCTTTAGAAGACATAGTATTGCAGATGTTAAAGCCAATTCATTTATTGTTTTGTCGCTGCTTATTCTTGTTCGGGCTAGCGATGAATAGCACTTATGCTGAAAATGAAGATGTCTATTTGGCTGAGTCTTTGAGTGATTATATTTTCCACCATTATCAGCAGTTAGCCGCACAACATGATGAAGAGGAAAACGATTATACCTTGATCAATAACGATTTTTATGAGAATGAATATATTCGTATATTTAACTACTCGGCCTACAACTCGGATGGTTTGAGCCATAAATTAGGGACAGGGGAGTTTCATAGTTCAGACTTGGATGTACTCAGTATTTCATTCGGGTATGGTATTGAAATTAAAGTCAACAAAAGAAATAAAGTTGGATATGAGTACCTTTCAAATTTTCCTTATGATCGTGGGCAATTGATCCGTTTCTTTTGGGTGCGTTTGCACTAAATAGCTTAATTCTATTTATTCATAAAAAGTTTTTTTCCGTTACTGTTTAGAATGTTTTCACTCAATTGTAAGGTCTAGGATGTTTACATTACTTCTTTGAATTCACTGGTGGCGAGTGAATCGACTTAAGAACGAAGATAACTTAAATTTTTATAATAGATGAGGGGCTTACGGTGCTGAGTGAATTCTTAGGTTTATCGTTTAAAAAGCTTAAATGTGTATTTTGTAGAAAGTTGAATATTAAAGCAGATGATAAGAAACGCGACAGATCGTCGCGTTTTTTGATTGTAAGTCTAACGACTATTGAGCTTTGCTTTGTGGTTTTAAGCTTTGGGTTAAACCATTGATGTCGCCGCCTTGAATCCCCAGTTCATTCATCAAGCTGTCAATTAATGGTGCTTGGGTACGATAGCGTAGCGCACTATTCACCACTTGATCAGACAAAGCAACTTGAGAAGACTCCGCACCATCAACTCCTGATGCTACTGAACCGACATTGCCTAAACCATTGACCTGTAGAATTTTGATGTCATCAATGTTTTCCATCGGCTTAACACTTTCACGAATGATTTCAGGTAAGTATTTTAACAATGCTAGTCGAATTTGCATTTCGACTTGCTCTGGAGATAAGACGTTGTTGGCTTCATTGACAGCACGTGTACCATCTGCGTCGACTTGGTATTGTTTTTCCATTGCTTGAGCCAACACTATTTTGGCATCTGCTTCACCTTTGGCTTTTAAGCGAGCTTGTTCGGCTTGAGCTTCCGCTGCAATACGAACGGCTTCGGCATCATCGGCAGCGGCTTGTTTGCCTGCTTCAGCTGCAACCGTAATTGCAATCGCATCTTTTTCTGCAGCTTGCTTCGCCGCAACCAACTCAACTGCTTTTTGACGCTCAGCACGCTGGGTTTCACGTACGGTAATCACTTCTTCTTCAGCTTTAACCGCTTCAGCGCGGGCACGGTCAGCAGAAGCTTTGGCTTCAGACTCTTCACGCGACTTTTCCGCAATCGCAATGGCACGTGATTGTTCTGCCAGTTCGATGGTTTTCTTTTGTTCAACCTGGGCTTGTTCAATAATTTGTGATTTTTGAATGTTTTGGCTTTCCACATCACGTGCTGCACCAATACGCTTTAACTCGACTTCACGCTCAGCTGCAATACGTGCTTCTTCTGCTTCACGTTTTTTCTCTGCTTCTTGAGAGGCAATTTCAGCCAATTGTTCTGCACGGCGAATTGCAATTTCACGCTCTTGCTGTAGTTTGGCGTATTCTTCTTCACGAATGATTTGTAGGCGAGCTTGTTCTGCTTCTAAGTTTTTGGTCTTAATGGCAAGGTCAGCGTCTTGCTCAATGTGATTACGTTTACGACGACGGTCTTCAATTGTTTCGGTCAGCTTGGTTAAACCTTCGGCATCGAATGCATTTTGAGGATTAAAGTATTTGAAACCTGTTTGGTCTAAACCTGTTAATGACACCGTTTCAAGCTCTAGACCATTTTTATGTAAGTCTTCAGACACCACTTGTTGTACTTTTTGTACGAAGTCCACGCGCTTTTCATGTAACTCTTCCATCGCCATTTCAGCTGCTACAGCACGCAAGGAATCGACAAATTTACCTTCTACAAGGTTCTTCAACTCATTTGGAGACATGGTTTTTTGTCCCAAAGTCTGCGCAGCCACTGCAATTGATTCAGCCAAAGGCTTTACACGCACATAGAACTCAGCCATGACATCGACACGCATACGGTCTCGGGTAATGAGCGCTTGGTCATCAGCACGGCGAACCTCTAAACGTAGCGTGTTCATGTTGACAGGAATAATTTCATGTAATACAGGCAGTACAATTGCACCTCCACCTAAAATGACTTTTTCGCCGCCAAAACCGGTACGTACGAAAGAGATTTCTTTGCTGGAACGACGGTACAGACGGGCAATAATAATGCCGATAATAACCAGAGCTGCAAAGATAATCCCTGCAAGAATAAGAATGTTATAGAAATTGTTGCTGAGCATAAGGGTCCCGATTTTATTTAAAGTTATAAGTACAAAATGAAAGAATTAAAGTGAAATGGCTTTAAAGCCAATCTTGGTTTTTTGAGTCAAAATGACTTCTTGACCTTGAGAAAAATGAAGGTCTGTTTCAGGTTCAACCAGTACATAATGCGTTTGCCCGAACTGATCTTGAACTCGTGCTTGAGCAGGTGAGTTAACTTTAGCCTCTCCTAAAATAATCAGTGCTGTTCGTCCAATCAGCTCTTCACTGTAAATTGCTGTGGTTTCATCTTGTGGCAAAATTTTAGCAATCAGCATGGCGCTGTAACGAATCATAGGCATCGAAAGTACGAGGCAAAGAGGTGCCATGATCCATGCACTCCAATAGTTCCCAGTCCAAGTTTGAAGAATGGACTGTAGAATAAAGCCACTTAAGCTATACAGGGTGAGGAAGATAATCAGCCAAACCAAGAGAGGAACACGGCCAATAAACAACCAATCCAGCAGGGCATTGAGCCAACCTTGATCGGCATCTAGTGCAATGTCGACGTCTTTAGTACTGCCTAAGTCATCAGGTAGGAATTGGTCAAGTAGGCCTTGTGAGCCGCCGCCTAATACCAATAAAATCAATTCGAGCAGTCCCAACAAAAACATGAGACTGAGGCAAATACTAAAAATTAAATTGGATGGGTGAGTAAATAATTCCCACATTCTAAAGGTTCTCTATTTTTATGCTGTTATCAGTTAAGTGTAAATTTTTAAAAAGAATTGTATTGAAATTGGGTTTTAGCATAGCATTCAAAAAACAGAATGTCTAAGTTTGTTGGCACGTAAAGAGAGAGCAGTTAAATTGTAATTTGATAAATTTTAGGCAAAAAAATACGCAATGATTGGGGTATTCATTGCGTAGAACTACGAATCTGTTGTTACACAGTTTCGGTAAAAAGGAGAAACGTTATATCTCAGGGTTAATCTAAGCTATGAACTCATCATAAGGGTTGAGCATTCTTATTTCATGAGTATTCACGTTAATTACTGTAAATTTAGGTTAACAAACGACACTAAATGTCAGTTTTTGAGATGCATGTGGCTTATTTTTGTTTGTTTAGTGATCAAAAAAGCCTTTCTCAGTGAGAAAGGCTTAAATATGCGCTTTAGTTTAAGAACGGATTAGAAATGAAACACCCCTAAACCCGATTTAACTTCATCTAGAGTCTGTTGAGTAATATCACGACATTTGTCTGTACCAGTCTTCAAAATATCCATGATGTAATCAGGATCTTTCGCAAGTTCCATACGACGTTCACGAATTGGCGTGATCAGCTCTTTCAATACGCCTTCAAGACGTTTTTTCACCGTACCATCGCCTAAACCGCCACGGCGGTAATGTGCTTTCAGTTCTTCAACTTCTTCTTTGTTTGGATCAAACGCATCTAAATACGTAAATACGATATTACCTTCAACCTGACCTGGGTCTTCAACACGCAGGTGGTTCGGGTCGGTGTACATCGCATTAACAGCTTTTTTAATGTCTTTATCGGTTGCATCCAACACAATGGTATTGCCCAAAGATTTCGACATTTTGGCTTTACCATCAAAGCCAGGTAAACGACTCATATTAGAAAGCAGGGCCTTACATTCAGGCAGTAATTCCTGACCAATCTGACGGTTTAAGCGGCGTACGATTTCATTGGTCTGTTCGATCATTGGAATCTGGTCTTCACCCACAGGTACAACCGTTGCTTTAAATGCGGTGATATCTGCTGCTTGTGCAACTGGGTAGCATAAGAAACCCGCTGGAATATCACGTTCGAAACCACGCATCTGAATTTCAGACTTGATGGTTGGGTTACGTTCTAAACGAGACACGGTCACAAAGTTGAGATACAACATGGTGAGTTCATTTAGCGCGGGTAAGCTCGACTGCACGCAAATGGTGGTTTTGGTTGGGTCGATCCCGACTGCTAAGTAATCTGTGGCAACTTCAAGAATATTGCGGCGAACTTTTTCAAAGTTATCGGCATTGTCAGTAAAGGCTTGCGCATCGGCCAATAATAAATGCTGATGGTGTGAATCCTGCAACCCCACACGTGAACGTAAAGATCCGACAAAGTGCCCTAAATGAAGTTGTCCCGTTGGACGGTCGCCTGTCAAAATAACAGGACGGTTGTCTTGATTACTCATTATCTATTTCCAAAGTCGTCGTAGCGACATGCTATTTTCAAAGAATGCAGACATTGTACGGCATAATCTTTTTCAATGTCAGTCTTAAAAAAACTGCAGTGAAAAAATTATAAAATCAGTTAAATTTCAAAAAACAAATATTCAAAAGCTTAGATCACAGATTAAAATGTCAGAATTCTCAAGATGGATAAAAATAAATGGCGAGTAGCTTATTAATATTACTAGATGATATTGCCACGATATTAGATGACGTTGCGGTCATGAGTAAAATGGCGGCAAAAAAAACGGCGGGTGTTTTGGGCGATGATTTAGCACTCAATGCTCAACAGGTCAGCGGGGTTCGTACTGACCGTGAGCTGCCTGTGGTTTGGGCTGTGGCAAAAGGCTCTTTTGTTAATAAATTAATTTTAGTCCCTGCGGCGCTGTTGATTAGTGTGGTTGCACCGTGGCTGATCACGCCACTGTTAATGATTGGTGGTTTATTTCTATGCTATGAAGGGGTAGAAAAAGTCCTACATAGTTTGCATCACAAAAAAGCCAAAACCGAAGAAGAAGCCAGCCAAGAATTAACTGCGATTGAAACCGATATGGCGACTTTTGAAAAAGATAAAGTTAAAGGGGCGATTCGTACCGACTTTATTTTGTCGGCAGAAATTGTGGTGATTTCACTGGGGACTGTGGCTGCTGCAACTTTTTCAACCAAAGTCATGGTGTTGTCTGTAATTGCCATTTTAATGACCGTCGGTGTGTATGGTTTTGTGGCGATGATTGTCAAAATTGATGATTTAGGGCTGTATCTAACTCAGCAAGCCTCTTCATTTAAGCAAACTATTGGCCGTGGTTTACTGGCTTTTGCACCAAAGCTGATGAAGACCTTAACTATCGTGGGCACTATCGCGATGTTTTTAGTGGGTGGCGGTATTATTTCCCACGGCGTGCCTTTATTGCATCATTTCACTGAAGGTTCAGTGGATTATGCTGAACATATTCCAACTGTGGGCAGTATCATTGGAGCATTAACCCCAACACTGATTAATTTAGTGATCGGTTTTGTGGCTGGTTTGATTGTATTGGCTATTGTGAGCTTGATTAAAAAAGTTTGGCCGAGCTCAAAAAAGGCATAAACTGGATCGGGTCAGCATGAATTAGAAGAAGGAAGAGTGCTATGCGTTGGAAGGGACGTCGTGTCAGTAGCAATGTCGAGGATCGTCGCGGTGGTGGCGGTGTCAAGGCGGGTGGCATCAGTATTTTAGGGCTGATCGTGGCCTTTGTGGCATGGAAATTTCTAGGAGTCGATCCGCAGCAAGCCTACCAAGCCACTAAACAAGTGACCGCACAAACTGGAGCGGCAGAAACTCAAGGTTTGGATAACCCAACGCCTGATCAGCAGGAAGCGATGGACTTTGTCGGTACGGTACTGGCCGACACTGAAGACACATGGAGTCAAATTTTCCAACAGCAATTGGGACAACAATATGTTCCACCGAAGCTGGTGATGTTTTCAGGAGTGATCAATTCGGGTTGCGGTACTGCTCAGTCTGCAATGGGGCCGTTTTACTGTCCAGCAGATCAGAAGGTGTATATCGACACCGCTTTCTTTAAAGACATGCGGACTCAAATGGGTATTGGCGGTGAGCAAAACCAAACGGAGTTGGCGCGCCAAGATCAAGCGGGTGACTTTGCTCAGGCTTATGTGGTGGCACATGAGGTTGGACATCATATTCAGACCATTTTAGGTATTTCTGAACAAGTACAAAAAGCTCGTGCACAGGGCTCAAAAGCGCAAGGCAATGCTTTATCGGTACGCCAAGAGTTACAGGCTGACTGTTTAGCAGGAGTATGGGCGCATCATAACAATCAACGAACTCAGTTCTTAGAGCAAGGGGATGTTGAAGAGGCGATGGATGCGGCACATAAGATTGGTGATGATTACCTACAAAAGCGGGCAACAGGGCAAGTGGTCCCTGATAGCTTTACCCATGGAACCAGTCAACAGCGTATGACTTGGTTTGGCACTGGCTTTAAGTCGGGTCAAGTTGAAAGTTGTGATACCTTTAACCAAGCCATTTAAGCCATAAAAAAAGAGGCGATTGATCGCCTCTTTTTTTATTTCAAGCAATTCATTCTAGCGGTTTAAGAACTGCTTAAAGTTTCGAGCAATACGGACACTCACATATAACGCAATACAGGCAAATAACAACACCCCAAACACCACATACTTTAAGTTGCTCATATCCGCACGGTAAAACTGTTGAATTTGTTCAGGCGTATAACGCAATGTTTTAACATCTTGTGTGCGTGTATCGAGATAACTGACTTGCTGAATGTAATTAAATTGCCCTGCTTTGAGTAGTTCAATTGACTGAATTTGGCGGGTATGTTGTTCGTTGTAGTCATCTACACAAATGTCGGTTAAATAATGATTACAGCTGAGTTTGGCGATATAACCCTGATTGGCCACATGCAAATAAATATGATCATCGGGTGCTTTATTGTTTGAAAGTAGAACCAGAGTTTGATCGGGACGAGAGTTCATTTTAAAACTTTGAGCTGCGGCAAAAGTTTGCTCGGCTTGTAAAATTTCTTTGGTTTTTGCAAAGCAGGTCAGAAACAACGCAAAGGTGGTTAGGAAAATAATCAGTGCGAAGAACATCCGAAAGATGGTTTTAAAAGTGAATTGCATAGGAGATCAAACTTGGCCAAAGGGAAAGTTCACGCATAAAAAACATGCATATGCCCTATGTTAATTCATCATTCGGAGAAATGTTAAAAAAATTATTTTTTTCGGGCGTTGATGTGAAAAATGATTAAAATATTTCGAGCATCAATGTGTATGAAGTGAATTTTTATTCCATAGATAAGCACTGAAAGCCGCCATCTCCCCAACCGCCCAATTTGGAAGTTCAATGGGAAATTATTTTTTTCTACAAGTTTTTACCGTTATTTTTGCATTATCCATTGCAACGACTATTTTTAATAAACGTATTTTAGGTTTTCCCCAAGCCATTGGCGTACCCATCGTTTCTGCCATTTTTGTCTTTATTTTACAGTGGGGCGCGAGCCTGCTGAGTGGTAATCAGTTTATTACCATCAATATTCACAACATTGAAGAAGCGGTTCGTCACATCGACTTTTATGACTTTTTAATCAATGGTGTGATTTGCTTCATTTTGACCTCTTCGGCACTGAAGTTCAAAGTCTCAGACTTACGTAGTTACTGGAAGCCAATCAGTATTTTAGCCAGTATTGCACTGGTGCTGTGCGCCGTGTTTTTTGGGGTGGTGCTCTACGGTTATCAGTTCATTATTGGACAACATGTCGATTTATTGGTGCTTTTGCTATTGGGGGCTGCATTGGGTGCAACGGATCCGATTGGGATCAAAGGCGTACTTAGTTCGGTACGTGCGCCACATCATTTAATGGTCAAGCTCGAAGGTGAATCACTGTTTAATGATGCCATGTGTATTGCCTTATTCATGACGCTCTTAAATGTCTTACAAGGTGAAAATTTTACTGTCATGGGTGTGTTGCAGACCTTACTCTATGAAATTTTTGTCGCCGTCATTATTGGTTGGGCCTTTGGTTTAGGGATCTTGCGACTGCTGCGTGGTAAGCACGAAATGGAGTCTCTCATTTTGACCACAGCACTCTTGGCCTGCGGTTCGTACTTGGTTGCACTGTTTGCTCATGCTTCAGCACCGATTGCTTGCGTCATCGGTGGTTTAATTGTGGGGAACAAGTGGAAAGAAATTTTACAAGAGCGCGAGATACGGGAAGTAAACCATTTTTGGCATACGGTTGAAGGGATTATTAACTCGTTCTTATTCACCTTAATTGGTTTGGAACTGTTTATTTTAGATCTCAGCTTTAGTCTGATTTTTGGTGGCATCGTCGCTTTTATTATTCTGCATGCTTCACGTTTTGCAGCGAATTATTTATCTTTTGCCTTTTTTCCCTCTTTCCGTAAGAAAAGTTATAACGGAAGTTTGGCGATTTTGTCATGGGGGGGAGTACGGGGAGGGATTTCCTTAGCACTGATCTTAGCGGTAGCTAACGTACCTGAGCTAAGTGAATATAGCAGTATCTTGATTGGTTATACTTTTATCGCTGTGTTGCTTTCAGGTATGGTCTGTGGTCTAGGATTGCCTGCTGTAATGAATGCGTTTTACTACAATCCGAATGAAGAAAAGACAGGTTTTAAAGGCTGGTATCAAAGTCTGTGTAATAAAATGAACCGTAAAGGCTTTAAGTATATTATTGGTGAAGATGCACAGGGTTTTGAGACGATTACTGTCTATCAACCTGAAGCATTGATTGATGTTAAAGCAGATGACGGCATTGCTGCGGTGCATAACCCTGAGCGAGTTCAGGAAGTGAAACGTTTGGAAAGTCCTGATAATTTTTAGCGATTTGGCCAACCCAAAAGCCCCTGTATTGGGGCTTTTTAGAATGAATGAGAGGGTTTATTTGAATCAAATAATGATGTCATTATGGAGTAATTAGAACAGGACACCTTTGAAATGGCAGAATCGATAGTCAAAGAACTGGCACCGATGATTTTTCAGGTGATCGCTCAGATTCCTTATGGGCGGGTAGCCAGTTATGGACAAATTGCACGTTTAGCAGGCATCCCAAAACATTCGCGTTTAGTGGGCTATGTGCTGAAACATATGGATGCAGACAGTAGTTTGCCTTGGTATCGGGTAATCAACTCACAAGGGAAGATTAGCCTAAGTAAACTGAATGATCAGGGACAGAACATTCAAGCACAGTTACTTCTGGCGGAAGGTATTTTAGTGGTTGGGGGAAAAGTAAAAATGAAAGAGTTTCAGTGGAATATTTAAAATAGAAATGCTCTACCTCCGTGGAAGTAGAGCACTCGATGTATTACTGACGCACAACTAAAACAGGAATGTGCGCTTCACCTAAAACACTTTGTGCAACACTGCCTAGGAATAAACGTTTTAAACCTGTACGACCATGAGAGCCAATGACAATTAGGTCTGCTTTAGATGTTTCTGCTTCTTTGATAATTTCACGGTGCACCACCTGACCTTCAAGTAGTTTTGCTTCAACTGGAATGCCCAGATCGCTAAATTTAGCCGCTGCTTCCTCAAGTGTTTTCAAAACTGAAGTACGCGCACGTTCAATTAAGTCATTGGTTTGAGTTGCAGAAATGTATTCGGCAGCAATGTAAGGGTCAAGTGCAAGTACTTGAACGACTGTAATTTTACCGCCAAATGCTTTTGCAAGTTCAGCCGCTTGCGCAACTGCTGCATATGATGTTTCTGAACCGTCTACAGGGACTAAAATGTTTTGGTATGCCATGGTTGTTTCTCCTTATTATCAACTGATTATACGTGCAGATTTCTGTTCTAATGTATCACGGGTTAAATACAGCTTATATCTTGATAATAGCTGTATTTTTTAAAGAATAAAACCTAGTAAATTCATATGGATATTTGCATATGAAATGCTAATTTCTCACTTCTAAATTAGCACAAAAGCGTGTGAATAATAATCAATTTAACACTAAAGTTGAATGTAAATGTAGCGTTTAAGAAACATAGACTTTGCCTAAAAAATAGCTTATATTTATTAATAACTTACTACTTTATAAATACGATGACAGATACGAATCAACTGAATTGGCAACGGACAAATTTAGAGAATGTTGAAATGTTTGTTAAGCTATTTTAAATTTTTCGAATGGTTATATTTAAAGAATAATAAGTAGTTGAATTTTAATGATAATAATAGAAAATACAACAATATATTTTAGTAACTTATTAGATGTTAAGCATTAGGTAGCTAAATATTTACCAACTAAGGCAACTCATGATTTTAGATTTTCTCAGAAAACCACTTACAGTCGTAGATTTTTTAGTCTTATTATT
Organism: Acinetobacter johnsonii; assembly: GCF_048551975.1. Taxonomy (GTDB): domain Bacteria; phylum Pseudomonadota; class Gammaproteobacteria; order Pseudomonadales; family Moraxellaceae; genus Acinetobacter; species Acinetobacter johnsonii_A. Next base: position 293,255 of record NZ_JBIMCF010000001.1, read on the forward strand.
ATTGTCACCAGTAATTATTAGTATTGTGATCTTTATTGCCATAATTTTAGAACCTAGTGATATTCCAAGTATAAAAGATCAGCCTTACGAGTGTGGGAGATTTGGTGATCAACAAATGAAGATCGATCGAAATTATCTATTTTTTGCAAGAGTTGAATACCAAGATGTGAACTATTGGGGTAAGAATGTTAGAGAACAGCATAATATCAAAGGATGCGATGATCAGATTCAAAATGCTAGTTTTGACGTCAAATGGCCTGAAATGGAGCCATCAGATGGATTTCAGTTGGATTCAAAAAATGTAAATAACATCACAGTAGCACTCAATCAGCGGACTATATGGCCAGAAGAACAAGAGAGCAAAGGCTTTTTTGATTCAATTGCTAGTTTAAAACTCTACTTAAGAGATATAGCAACACATGAAGAGATGAGCGCAAAAGAGATCAATGAAAAAAAAGTATTTAACCTAAATCTTGGACTCTACCAAATAGATGTTAGAGGAATCGGGCGGGTTTCTCAAAGAGTTTTTTGGCAAGAAGTTGAGGGGAAAGGAGTGGATGCCATTATCAATTGCTATTACTTTCAAAGTGAAAATACAAGTTGTGAATTAAGTTATCATGTACCAAATTATGGATTCAATACGAGCTATATAACGATCTATTTTCATGCAGAATTGCTTCCGCATTGGCAAGAAATACAACAAGATTCTTTTAAAATGATCGATTCTTTCCGGGTGAGGGTATAACAAGAAGAATGAGATGCTATCTCACAACAGATGTTTAATTCAGGTGTTCAATGAGTTGAGTAACATCACTCGTCTGTAACTGCTCACGCATTTTTAAAATCTGCTTTTCATCTAAGTCGTATAATTTAAGGGAAAGCAGTTTTTCTATATCTGCTTCGGGAAAGCGATGCTTAATAATCTTGGCAGGTACACCACCCACAACGGCATAGGGTGGAACATCTTTGGTCACGACAGCGCCTGTTGCCACTACTGCGCCTTCACCTAACTGCACACCTTGCATAATCATGGCACGTGAACCAATCCAGCAGCCATCGCCAATGATGGTATCACCTGAGGGAACAAAACTACGCGTATCAAAGGGAAAGGCCGAAATCCAGTCGGTACGATGCAGTTGGTTACCACCCATCATAATGACGCATTCTGCGCCAAAACAGACAAAGTTGCCGATATACAGCTGATCAATCGGTTTATCTACGGTCGAGGGCTTATCATGCAAATAACGCACAACACAACGTTCAAAACCTTGATCCCAATACGCTGAATAGTAAGAGTAATTCCCTTTAATGTGAATATTTGGATTCTTCACCGTTTTAGAGATGAACTCAAACTCACACCAGTGTTTGACAGGCGAATTAATCATTGGCTCAGACATAAAAAGACAGCGTTGAAGAGTGTGAGAAATTATAACAAATAAAAGTCTTGCTTTGAAAAAGAGGGGAAATGAATACCCTAAATCTATCTCATTCTTAGAGTGAAATTTCCCACGTGCATAAGAAGAGGGCTAGGAAGAGCTATTTGGGAAAATACAAAAACAAAAAACCCCTCAATCGAGGGGTTTCTACAGCCGTAAATATCAAAGAAACTTAAATATATGCAACTTTTACAATTTCGTATTCAACTTCACCCTGAGGGGTTTGAATTTTTGCTTCATCGCCTTCATTTTTACCCAATAAACCGCGTGCAATTGGTGAGTTCACTGAAATTTTATTGATTTTAAAATCAGCTTCGTCATCACCCACGATTTTGTAAGTTTTGCGTTCTTCAGTGTCCAGATTTTCAATAGTCACAGTGACGCCAAAAACTACACGACCGTTTTGCTCCAGTTCTTTAACATCAATCACCTGGCAAGCACCCAATTTACCTTCGATGTCCTGAATGCGGCCTTCGCAGAAACCTTGCTGCTCACGTGCAGCATGGTATTCCGCATTTTCTTTTAAATCCCCGTGCTCACGTGCTTCAGCAATTGCCGCAATAATACGTGGACGTTCAATACTTTTTAATTGATGTAATTCTTTCTCTAAGGCTAATTTGCCTTGGGGAGTCATAGGATAACGTTGCATTGTTGTCCCTCAAGTCTGTGAGTGTAAAAAATATAGGTTTATAAATGAAAAAAGCCCGCCACCGAGAGGTGACGGGACTTCTCGGTAAACGAATTAACCTACAGTTTGTAAATCTTGCAAACGGTATACATCCATTGGCAATTGAATCGCAAAAGCTTGGCATACAGCATCGGCACCGTTCAAGGTCGTAGTGTTATACACTTTCGCTTGAAGTGCTGAACGACGAATCGAGAACGAATCTTGTTGAGCTTGTTTGCCTTCAGTTGTATTGATAATGAGGTGAACTTCGCCATTTTTCAAGCGGTCCACGATATTAGGACGGCCTTCAGTGACTTTATTTACACGTTCACACTCAATACCCGCAGCTTTAATGAACTCATAAGTACCGCCAGTCGCAAGTACTTTGAAGCCAAAGCCTATCAGTTGCTTCGCAATACCAACAGCACGAGGCTTGTCTGAATCACGTACAGAGATAAATGCATGCTTCACTTCGCCTTCTGTAGGAAGACCCGGTACGCGTTCATTAGAGCCTAACACAGCTTTGTAGAATGCTTCACCAAATGTTTTACCTACACCCATTACTTCGCCTGTAGATTTCATCTCAGGGCCAAGAATAGGGTCAACACCCGGGAACTTGTTGAACGGGAACACTGCTTCTTTTACAGAGAAGTGAGTCGGGATGATTTCTTTAGTGAATCCTTGAGATTCTAAAGACTGACCCGCCATACAACGCGCAGCCACTTTCGCTAAAGACTCACCGATACATTTAGAAACGAATGGCACAGTACGAGACGCACGTGGGTTCACTTCTAGGATGTAAACGTCTTCGCCTTTAACTGCGAACTGTACGTTCATCAAACCAACAACGCCAAGCTCTTTTGCCATAGCAACAGTTTGACGGCGCATTTCATCTTGGATTTCAACTGAGAGCGAGTATGGAGGAATCGAACATGCTGAATCACCTGAGTGAATCCCTGCTTGTTCAATGTGCTGCATAATACCGCCAATCACAACGTCTTTACCGTCAGATACACAGTCTACGTCAACTTCGATCGCATCATCTAAGAAATGGTCAAGAAGTACAGGTGCTTCATTTGATGCTTGTACTGCATCACGTAAGTAGCGTTTAAGTTCGTCGTCGTTATATACGATTTCCATCGCACGACCACCGAGTACATAAGAAGGACGTACCACAAGCGGGTAGCCGACTTTCGATGCTTCCGCCATACCTTCTTCAGCAGATTTTACGATGCTGTTATTTGGTTGACGAAGTTGAAGACGTTGAATCATTTGTTGGAAACGTTCACGGTCTTCTGCGCGGTCAATCGCATCTGGTGATGTACCGATAATTGGCGCACCTGCTTCTTCTAAAGCACGAGCCAATTTAAGCGGAGTCTGACCACCGTACTGAACGATAATGCCTTTTGGCTTTTCAGTACGTACGATTTCAAGTACATCTTCCAAAGTGATTGGTTCGAAGTACAAGCGATCTGAAGTGTCGTAATCTGTTGAAACTGTTTCAGGGTTACAGTTCACCATGATTGTCTCAAAACCATCTTCACGCATTGCAAGCGCCGCGTGTACACAGCAGTAATCGAATTCGATACCTTGACCAATACGGTTAGGACCACCACCGATCACCATGATCTTATCTTTATCAGATGGGTTTGATTCACATTCATCATCATAAGTTGAATACATGTATGCAGTGTCAGATTCGAACTCTGCTGCACAGGTATCCACACGTTTGTAAACTGGCGTTACGCCCAAGTTCCAACGGTGCTTACGGAATTGCTTCTGTGAAATACCCATCAAGTTCGCGATGCGAAGGTCAGATAAACCTTTACGTTTGAACGAACGGATGTTGTCTGCGTTTAGATCACCAAAACCTAAAGTTTTTATTTCATTTTCAGTTTTGATGATGTCTTCGATTTGGATCAAGAACCATTTATCGATTTTTGTCGCTTGGAATACGTCTTCTAAGGTGAAACCATGACGGAATGCGTCAGCCACATACCAAATACGCTCTGGACCCGGAACTTTAAGTTCAACCAAGATCTTTTCTTTCGCGCCTTCAGTTCCTACTGCGATTTTTTCATCAAAACCACACGCACCCACTTCAAGACCACGAAGTGCTTTGTTTACAGACTCTTGGAAGTTACGACCAATGGCCATTACTTCACCCACAGATTTCATCTGTGTGGTCAGTGTTGCGTCTGCTTGTGGGAATTTTTCGAAGTTGAAACGTGGAATTTTTGTTACCACGTAGTCAATTGCAGGTTCGAACGAAGCAGGAGTCGTTCCGCCCGTGATGTCATTTTTTAATTCATCAAGGGTATAACCGACAGCCAATTTCGCGGCGATTTTTGCAATCGGGAAACCTGTTGCTTTTGATGCAAGGGCAGATGAGCGCGATACACGCGGGTTCATCTCGATGATCACCATACGGCCAGTATCTGGGCAAATACCGAACTGAACGTTAGAACCACCTGTTTCTACACCAATTTCACGCAGTACTGCTAAAGATGCATTACGCATCAATTGATATTCTTTGTCTGTTAATGTTTGCGCAGGCGCAACAGTGATTGAGTCACCTGTGTGCACGCCCATTGGGTCAAAGTTTTCGATCGCACAAACGATAATACAGTTGTCGTTTTTGTCACGAACAACTTCCATCTCGTATTCTTTCCAACCAATTAAAGATTCATCAATCAATAATTGTTTGGTTGGAGAAAGATCGAAACCGCGTTCACAGATTTCAAGGAATTCTTCTTTGTTATAAGCAATACCGCCGCCCGAACCACCCATCGTGAATGATGGACGGATAATCACTGGGAAGCCGAAGCGCCCTTGAATCTCTAAAGCTTCTTCCATATTTTCAGCAATCGCAGCTTTTGGACATTCAAGACCAATTTTACGCATTGCTTCATCAAACAGTTTACGGTCTTCAGCTTTTTCAATCGCTTCTTTAGTCGCACCAATCAATTCAACATTGTATTTTTCTAAAATACCGTTGGCATCCAGTGCGAGCGCACAGTTCAATGCTGTTTGACCGCCCATTGTAGGAAGGACAGCATCTGGACGCTCTTTTTCAATGATTTGTGCAACAGTCTGCCAAGTGATTGGCTCGATATATGTTGCGTCTGCCATCGCAGGGTCGGTCATAATGGTGGCTGGGTTAGAGTTCACCAAAATAACACGGTAGCCTTCTTCACGAAGAGCTTTACACGCTTGCGCACCTGAGTAGTCAAACTCACATGCCTGTCCGATGACAATCGGACCTGCACCAATAATTAAGATACTTTTAATGTCTGTACGTTTAGCCATGATCGCTTCCTTAATTACTTCTTAGATGCTTCGATAAGTTCGATGAAATGATCGAACAATGGTGCGCAGTCATGCGGACCAGGGCTTGCTTCAGGGTGACCTTGGAAGCTAAACGCTGGTTTGTCTGTACGATGAATCCCTTGAAGAGTTTGATCGAACAAAGACTTGTGCGTAGCTTTCAAGTTTGCAGGAAGTGTTTCTGCATCCACTGCGAAGCCGTGGTTTTGAGAAGTAATCATCACTGTGCCTGTTTCCATGTTTTGAACAGGGTGGTTAGCACCGTGGTGACCATGCGGCATTTTCACTGTTTTTGCACCTGAGGCAAGTGCAAGAATTTGGTGACCCAAGCAAATACCAAAGACGGGTAGGTTGCGAGCGTCCTCTACAATTGTTTTTACAGCTTCAATTGCGTAGTCACATGCAGCTGGATCGCCAGGACCGTTCGATAAGAACACGCCATCTGGATTCAGTGCAAGCACGTCAGCAGCAGGAGTTTGTGCAGGCACAACAGTGAGTTTACAACCGCGGTCTGCAAGCATACGTAAGATGTTGGTTTTGACACCGTAGTCGTATGCAACAACATGGAATTTAAGTTCAGGTTGTGTGAAGCCTTTGCCTAATACCCAAGAACCTTCTGTCCATTCGAAACCAGTTGGGTCACAGCATTCTTTAGCTAGGTCTAAACCATTTAAACCACCAAATGCGCGTGCTTTCGCAATTGCTTCTTCTTCAGTGATATTTTCACCAGCAAGAATACAACCGTTTTGCGCACCTTTATCACGCAAAATACGGGTTAATTTACGCGTATCAATATCTGCAATTGCGACAACATTATGTTCTTTTAAGTATTCGCCTAAAGATTGCGTTGATCGGAAGTTGCTATGCAATAAAGGTAGGTCACGAATAATCAATCCGTTGGCCCATACTTTATGAATTCGACCTGACTCAGCGTCTTCATCATTACAACCTGTGTTACCGATATGAGGGTAAGTTAAAGTCACAAGTTGCTGTGCATAACTCGGGTCAGTCAAAATTTCTTGATAGCCAGTCATGGCAGTGTTGAAAACGACTTCACCAGTCGTACTACCCGATGCACCAATAGACGTTCCTTTAAAGATCGTACCATCGGCAAGGGCTAAAATTGCTGGGGTGCTCAAACCAAAGCTCCTGAAATTTAGGCTGTAAAAAAGCGAGTAGACGAAAAAAAAGGAAGGCTATCTAAAAACCTACCCTCCCTATGTCTGCTCGCTTGAACTTAACATGGCACTATACGCAACTTCACTAACAAAGTCCATGCCAATAAGATGGAATTAACAAGATAAAGTGCTTTTATTTTGTAGCGGAAGCTGTTTCTAAGTTTTGTAAAGAAAAATGTAACAACAAATAATTGTCTAACAAATCAAAATCTAAATTTTATCGAATCACGCTAAGCTGTCGCTGTGTATATAACAACAGGAAAAATATCATGACTGAACAAGACAAAGCGACTAAACCAAAGCCAGCGTTGAAAGAAGTCGTTGCAGAAAGCACTGAAAAGCTAGAGCAAGTGGCGAAAGAAGCGACAGAGCAGGTCACTGAAGCGGTAGTTGAAAGTAAAGAAAAGCTTGAGGCTGAAGCGAAGCAGCTGAATGCCAGTGTGCAAGAGCAACTCCGCCAATTTAAACAAGATCTTTTACTGCGCTTAGAAACCATTAAAGGACAGTTATCGAACTCTCAAAAAGACTTAACTGAACTAAAAGAGTTTGTTAAAACTGAGTTTACGGCCGTTTTAGATGACTTGACCAAACTAGGTAAAGAGTTAAAGTGTGATGTCAGCGAAATTTCAGTGAAACATAAAGATCAGTTGACTGAAACGTTTAAACGTTCAAAAGAACACACCTTAGAAGCGTGGAATAAAGTTTCAAGCAAGTAATCTCGTTGTACGAGGCTCAAGATGAAGTGCATAAAAAAGTGAGGTCATGACCTCACTTTTTTATTGATCTGGTTTCTTTGTCTGGATTAAAACTGATGCAACCAATCACGTTTATTGTGAAAGTCAGCTTGTTGGCCACTATGCTGCATGGCATAGAACTGTTGACCTTGTGAGGTATTCAACACCGCGGATAAACCTAGATATAGGTCAGCCCATTTCAGTTTGTGTTGTAGCATAAACTCAGTCAGATCAATGCTGACATTTAAACCATAATGGGTGCGTTTCAATTGATTGAGTTCAATATCGTAAGCGATCTGTGGCGGCATATCTTCAGGATAACGATATTCCTCAAACTGATATGCCTGCCAAGCTTGCGAAGGGGAGAGATTGATCTCGCGATAATAATCTTCGCCTTTTACCCCGATAAAGACTTCAAAACAGGTGCTTTCCCATAAAAAGTCTTGACGAGGATTTGCATTCACGACTTCGGGCCAGTGCATGTACAAATTGGGATCTCGTAACCAAAAGCCGATATTGAGAACATATGGGCTTTGTTGTTCAATCGCACCAACAAGCGAAATAACTTGAAAGCGACGATCAAATGCACTGAGTTCGTAACTTGCCATAAAAAACTACAATTATTTTGCTGCGTGAGCGAAACGAACTAAATTAGACAGTTTGGCATTTTGTTTCGCCGCTTTTTTGTAAAGCAACGCAATTTTACCAATGGTCTGTACAATTTCTGCACCTGTAGTTGAGGCAATTTCTGCAATGATTGCAGCGCGCTCTTCACGGTCTTCACCCGCGACTTTGACTTTAATCAATTCGTGGTCGTTTAAAGCACGTAAAATTTCTTCAACGACATTTTCAGTCAGACCTGAACCGCCAAGCATTACTACAGGGTTTAAAGCATGACCGATTTGACGCAAACGCTTGCGTTCCTGAATGGATAAAGTCGCCATAAAGATAACCTAATTTTAAAAACGGCTTAGTATAACAAACTGCGAAATTAAACGCTTTATATTCTGTGGAAATAATCGATTTAGATAATAGAAAAAAACAACTAAAACCCAAGATTTGGATACAGATGTATACTGCAAGCCTAGAGAATTTAACGTACAATTAAGTTTAAGAAATTTTAATGTTTTAGAGAGATATGGCAACACGCATTACCAACCAAAAGTTATCCAAAAGTAGCCGTGCGTGGATGAGAGAGCACCTTGATGACCATTTTGTGAAAAAAGCGCAAAAAGAAGGTTATCGAGCACGTGCAGCTTATAAGTTACTTGAAATTCAAGAAAAATATAACATCATTCGTCCTGGCATGACCGTGGTTGACTTGGGTGCTGCACCTGGAAGTTGGTCACAAATTGCAGGAAAGCTGGTCGGTGATCGAGGATTGGTGGTTGCATCTGACATTTTGGAAATGGATGCACTTCCAGATGTGACCTTCTTGCAAGGTGACTTCCGTGAGCAAGAAGTATTCGATAAATTGTTAAATATTTTAGATGGACGTAAAGTAGACGTTGTAATTTCAGATATGGCCCCCAATACTTCAGGTAACAAGGCTGTAGATCAACCTCGCCAGATTTACCTCTGTGAATTGGCCATCGATTTCGCTACGAAAGTGCTCGGTCCAAATGGTCAATTTGTTGTAAAGGTATTCCAAGGTACAGGCTTTGACGAGTTCCGTAAGCAAGTAGTCGACAACTTTGATGTGTTAAAGACAGTAAAACCTGCTGCATCACGTGCCCGATCTAAGGAAGTATTCTTAGTTGGGCAAGGTCGTAAGAAGGCTTTCAAATAAAGTTTACTTGCCAAGTCGTTAAAAATTGTGCATTTTGTACCTTTTTATTATTTTGCGAAGCTGATCTTCAGCAGAAACTTTAAGGTCACCCGATAGGGCATGATCAAATTAGATTGATATGGGAATAAAGCTTTGAGCGATCTCTTCAAGAATGCCATATTGTGGCTAGTGATACTGGGCGTACTGATCCTTATTTTCAGTAATGTCAGTAGCAATGAAAAGCCGACAGCGATGAATTATTCAGAGTTTGTTGCTGCGGTGAATGCTGGTCAAATTAAGCAAGTGACAATTGATGGCGAACGAATTCATGGCCAAAAATCAAACGGTTCAGAGTTTGAAAGTATTCGTCCTGCGGTTCAAGACCCAGAGCTTATGCCTAATCTGATTAAAAATAACGTTGTCGTTGAAGGTACTGCACCTGCACGCCAAGGTTTATTGATGCAACTTTTGATCGCAAGCTTCCCTGTACTTTTAATCATTTTGTTATTCATGTTCTTTATGCGCAACATGGGTGGCGGAGCAGGTGGTAAAAACGGTCCAATGAGTTTTGGTAAGTCCAAAGCAAAAATGTTGGCAGAAGACCAAATTAAAGTGACTTTTACCGACGTCGCTGGCTGTGATGAGGCAAAGCAAGAAGTTGTAGAAATTGTTGATTTCTTAAAAGACCCTTCAAAATTTAAACGTTTAGGTGCAACGATTCCTAAAGGCGTGTTAATGGTGGGTCCACCGGGTACCGGTAAAACTTTACTTGCAAAAGCAATTGCAGGGGAAGCGAAAGTACCATTCTTTAGTATTTCTGGTTCTGACTTTGTTGAAATGTTCGTGGGTGTGGGTGCATCTCGTGTTCGTGACATGTTTGAACAAGCGAAACGTCATGCACCATGTATCATCTTTATTGATGAGATTGATGCTGTGGGTCGTCATCGTGGTTCAGGTACAGGTGGTGGTCACGATGAGCGTGAGCAAACCTTGAACCAAATGTTGGTCGAAATGGATGGTTTTGAAGGTAATGAAGGTATTATCGTCATTGCTGCGACAAACCGTGCCGATGTACTAGATAAAGCTTTACTTCGTCCGGGTCGTTTTGACCGTCAAGTAATGGTTGGCTTACCAGACATTAAAGGTCGCGAGCAAATCTTAAATGTTCACATGAAGAAATTGCCTTCAGTGACTGGTGTCGATGTACAAGTGCTTGCACGTGGTACGCCGGGCTTTTCGGGTGCACAATTGGCGAACCTTGTGAACGAAGCTGCATTATTTGCTGCGCGTCGTAACAAGAACACTGTCGATATGCATGATTTTGAAGATGCAAAAGACAAGTTGTACATGGGCCCTGAACGTAAGTCTATGGTGATTCGTGAAGAAGAGCGTCGTGCAACCGCGTACCATGAAGCTGGCCATGCGATTGTGGCTGAAATTCTACCAGGCACAGACCCTGTGCATAAAGTGACCATTATGCCGCGTGGTTGGGCGTTGGGTGTAACATGGCAGTTGCCTGAACATGACCAAACCAGCCACTATAAAGACAAAATGTTGAATGAACTTTCAATTTTGTTTGGTGGTCGTATTGCTGAAGAAATCTTTATCAACCAAATGTCGACAGGTGCTTCAAACGACTTTGAACGTGCAACTAAAATGGCACGTGCAATGGTGACCAAGTACGGTATGTCTGACAAACTTGGTGTAATGGTTTATGAAGATGATTCTCAGCAATCATTCATGGGCAGCATTGGTAGTCGTACGATTTCTGAAGCAACACAGCAACAAGTAGATGCTGAAGTTCGTCGTATCATCGATGAGCAATACCGTGTTGCACGTGATATCTTGGAAAATAACAAAGATATCGCGCATGCGATGGTAAAAGCTTTGATGGAATGGGAAACGATTGATCGCGAGCAAATTCGTGACATTATGGAAGGTCGTGAGCCACAACCACCAAAAGTGTATGTTGCAGAAAATCCTGTGATTGATGTAACTCCAACGGATGGTCGAAGCACACCACCACCATTACCATCTGCGATTTAATTTTAAAAAGTTAAAATAAAAAACCACCTTCGGGTGGTTTTTTATTGCACAGATTTTTCACTGTCGATGAAGAAAAATAGGCACTTAAAAGTGGGAACGCGTTAAGATAATGTAAGTTAAACTGGAGAATATCACATGCAATTGATGGCTTTGCCGAACAAAATCCTACGTTGTGGTGAGCGATCACTCGATCTGTCGGTACCGCATGTGATGGGTATTTTAAATGTGACGCCAGACTCGTTCAGTGATGGCGGTAAACATAATGGGAAAGCACAAGCGATTGCACATGCTAAGCAAATGATTGCGGATGGGGCGACAGTCATTGATGTTGGTGGTGAATCGACGCGTCCAGGTGCATCTATAGTTGAGGTTGAAGAAGAGATTCGTCGTGTCGTCCCAGTGGTGGAAGCTTTGGCTGAACTTGGTGTGGTCATTTCGATTGATACCTCTCAACCAGAGGTGATTCAGGCATCGGTCGCAGCAGGTGCGCATATCTGGAATGATGTGAGAGCATTAACACGTCCGAATGCCTTAGAAACGGCAGCTAAACTGAATATTCCAGTGATTATCATGCATATGCGTGGTGAACCGACTACCATGAATGGTTTAGATCAATATGATAATGTCACTCTAGATGTCATGACTGAGCTTTCCCAGCGCGTGTCGGATGCACTCAAGGCTGGTGTCAAAGCTGAAAATATCATGATTGATCCGGGTTTTGGCTTTGCTAAAAATGCAAAGCAGAATCTTAAGCTTTTAAAAGAATTCCATCAGCTAAATCAGCTCGGGTATCCTATCTTGTCCGCATTATCACGGAAACGCTTTATCGGAGAGGCTTTAGGTGGGGCCGATGCAGGGCAGCGGGCCGTGGGTTCTGTAGCGGGACATTTGCTGAGTATTCAACAAGGCGCGTGTATGGTGCGCGCCCATGATGTTAAAGCCATGAGTGATGCGATCAAAGTTTGGCAAGCGATGAATATGGCTTAATGCGGCGGCGGAATGCCGAGCTAATGATTTAATTTGAAAATTTGATCTATATCAGATTTTTAGACTTGCAGCATCTTCAGGTGCTGCTTTTTTATTTGGTGATTTGTTTGGTTTATGTTATACAGACTCGTTTTTTAAGTTTCTCATTTTGAGTGCCTGTATGTTTGCAGATTTACTTCTCCCTATGTTTGATGATGAATATTATCCCGATATTCTTGTTGCTGAAGTGAAGCAGCATGTTGAGAGTTTTGCTAAAAAAGTTGTAAAAGCAAAATCTGAGGGTGATATTTATCAATATGCCAATGCCACAGTGGCTGAAATTAATGAAATGAAGCCACATTTTGAAGATCTGGATTCGTCGTTAGATGATTCTGCTGCCGATTTTATTGCTGAAGCGATGATGATGGTGGTACAAGATGCTGGGTTTATGGATATTGAAATGGAAGAATTGGTGGTGAACAGAGAGTGGTGAGTCACTCTCTCATTTCAAGCGCAGTTGTTTTTTGCTTTAGAAGCTGAGATTGATGTTACAGTTCATCTAAAAGATCGGTGAGATGACAACTTTGGTTCAAATATTCATCTCCAATCGCATCGACTGTCATTACGTATTCGCCTTCGAGCATTTCAGCATTTGCACTAAGATTCAGCCAAAATTTTGTATGCTTTTTGATGAGCTCACGAATATGTTGCTCATCTTTAGTGTGATTAAAGCTTAATTTAAAATGAGCATCTATTGATTTACATGCTTGTAAATAAAGTTGGTGGTCTTTTTCAATAATCGTGCCTGCAAACAAGTCATAAAACGTATCGCTATCCATTTGTTGAGAGAATGCTTCTGCATGGCTGACGTTTGAAAAAACTAGGCTCAGGATGATAATGAGGGTGTTCTTTTTCATATTATGATTGTTATGTGATTTGAGGCATAAATTATAGACATAAAAAAACCAGCATATTGCTGGATTTTTTTATTGCACCATCTTAATTAGCTTAAGAATGGTGCCCGAGGCCAGACTCGAACTGGCACGCTTTGTGGGCGGGGGATTTTAAATCCCCTGTGTCTACCGATTTCACCACTCGGGCATGAGCGCAATAATAGAGGAGGAATTAAAAGTTGGCAAGTCTATTTGTGATTATTTGCTTTCTTTTCAATCAATTCAGCGGTTTGTGTTTAAAAAATAGCAAAATTATCTGTGCTGCACTTGTTCAGGCGTCATAAAAATGTCATCAACTTGAGATATAGATGTCATCTTTTTCGCATAAATTTCAAGTCCATATCGTCTTTAGGCAATCCACATGACAAAAAAAATGAACCGCCGAGAACTTATTCAAAAAACTTTGGCAGGATTTGGTGCTTTATCTTTACCTATTTCACTGACCGCTTGTGGTGATGACGCCGATTCAAACACACAGCCCAACACGCAAGTGCAATTTTTGCATGGGGTTGCCAGTGGTGATCCTTTACAAACTCAAGTCATCATTTGGACACGCGTAACACCATCGGATAGCAGTGCGCGTTTAGAAGTGCAGTGGGATGTAGCAAAAGATGCGGGCTTTAAACACATTACAGCAACAGGAAAGGTGCTGACTACAGCTGCACAAGATTTTACTGTGAAAGTGGATGTGACGGGACTTGCTGCGGGGCAAGTTTATTTCTACCGTTTTAAATCGGCGTCGACATATTCGATCACAGGGCAAACCAAAACCTTGGCAGCACAAGTACAGTCGGTACAATTTGCAGTATGCTCATGTTCAAATTATCCAGCGGGCTATTTCCATGTTTATAAAGAAATGGCAAAACAGGATGTGGATGTTGTCATTCATTTGGGAGATTACATCTATGAGTATGGTATGGGAGGCTATGCAACGGAAGAAGCTGTGGCGATGGGGCGCACACTTGCGGATGATAATAAGGCAGAAATTATTCGCTTAGATGATTATCGTAAACGTTATGCTTTATATAGACTAGATCAGGATTTACAGGCCGCGCATCAACGCCATCCTTTTATTGTGATTTGGGATGACCATGAACTAGCAAATGATGCCTGGGAAAAAGGTGCAGAAAATCATCAGTCAGATACTGAAGGTGATTTCCTTGAGCGTAAACTTTCGGCACTGGCGGCCTATTTTGAATGGATGCCAATCCGTCCGCTTTCTGAAAAAGATCATTTGAATATTTATCGCCAGTTTAACTTTGGTAATTTAGTGCAGTTGAATATGTTGGATACGCGTATTCTAGCGCGGAGTAAACAGTTAGATTATGTAGATTATTTAACCGCATCGGGTTTGGATGCTGTGCGCTTTACTACAGATATGCAAGACCCAAATCGAACGTTACTGGGGTTGAATCAACGCGCATGGTTAACACAGCAACTTGCGAGCTCTAAAGCCACATGGCAAGTTTTGGGTCAGCAGGTGTTGATGAGCAAAATGCTTGTTCCAGCCGAGATGTTACAAGTGCTCAGTGCAATCAGTAGCGGCGCGGTGACTCCAGAGGTTTTGGCGCAGGTGAATCAACTCATTAAAGAATTGGTGGAAATAAAACTTCGTTACTTAAATCATGATCCATCTTTAACAGTAGAGCAGTTGTCTCGTATTCAAACTGTGGTTCCTTACAATTTAGATGCATGGGATGGTTATGCGGTTGAAAGGGAGACGTTGTACGGCACACTACAGTATTTAAATAAAAAAGTCGTGGTCTTGGCTGGTGATACCCATAATGCATGGGCATCGGACTTACACGATTTAACAGGGCAATTTGTAGGTGTGGAGTTAGCGACAAGTTCAGTTTCTTCCCCTGGGTTGGAGAAATATTTGTCCATTCCTATGCAACAACTCCAAGAGTTTGAGTCTGCTTTTACAACCTTGATTGATGAGCTGAGTTATTGCAATTTAAATCAGCGCGGTTATTTGAAAGTCCGTTTTACCGCAGAGCAGGTGAAAGCGGATTGGATTTTCGTAGATAGTATTAAGCACAAAGAATATATCGTTGACGAAACGCGCTCGCATCAAGTGATATTAGACTCGACATTATCACCAGTCGGCCCGTTAAAGCAAACGGCCTAAAATGACCTTAGAAAAAACCGAGCATCATTGCTCGGTTTTTTTATAATTTCTCATCGATATAACTGTCGAGATCGATGTGCTTAATCTGCTTACAGTAAGCATGCTCATACTTTAGCAGTTGCACGTATAAATCTGCTTCACGCCGCAGCTGAAGTTTTCGTGCCTGATAATCTTCAGATTGATGGGAGCTAAAGCGTAATTGGAGTCGTGATTTGAGCGTTTGCTTATAGGCCCAAAAGCAGACACGTCTAAGTTGTTGTAACTGATGATGTTCAACCGACTGGCTGTGGTCTCGAAATAAATTTTCTTTATAGAAGCGCACAAAACCAAAGTTTACACCAAAATAAAACAAGATCCACATCAGCAAACTGCTTTCAAGGAACATTAGATTGAGTCCACTTAAAAGAATCACGGCAGCGAGTTTGATGGGCGCATGGCGTTGCAGCTGATACAAGGAGTTTGATGAATGTTTAATTTGCTTAATGACAAAAGGTAAGACCCACATCAGCACCAATAAAATACTGATAATGGCATAACTGTGACTTTGTAGTGGATCGAGATTATCCAAGTGAGTTAAGTAAAAATCTTTCAGAATTATGCTGATTGGAATAAAAATCAACACCGCCAAAACCCACGGAATAACTTCACGTTGGTCATCTAAAATACCGCGTGTTTTGATTTGACTATAAAGCAAGTAATTGCGTTTAAAAGCGGCAGGGTAGCGGGTCTCTAATTGTTGCAGTAACAGTTGAACTTGTTTGGATTGCATCGTCAAAAAAGAGCGTATGATAAAAACAGCCATTACTATAGTAGATTTGGAAGGGGATGGCTCCAAAAAATAAGCAAAACAGAATATTCACAGAGAAAAGCACAACAATTTCGCTTTTTCACTCTGAATTATGCGAAAATGTCGGATTCAATTTTTTTGTCTAAGGGCAGTTCATGACTGATCATTCTCCTGAATCTTTAAGTGATATCGAAATTTTAGACATCTTGCAGTCTATGAAAGACGATGAGCTTGATACAGAGGCAAAAGAAGAGATTCGTAAAGGTGGTAAAGCAGGTCGTCAAGAAGCACATAAACTGGCGATTGTGGCTTTGAACCAATCTTTTGAAAGTAAGTTTGTTGAAGCTGTAGCTTTGGCGTTGGGTCTGAATGAAGGTCAAGCCAAAAAAATTCGCTATAAGAAAGACCGCATCCGTATTTTAAAAGTACGTGGGATTGATTACATGGCGATTGATGGTGCGGAAACAGCACAAGTTTTGTCGCAAGTAGCACAAGCTATTGTACGTGAAGATGCGACTGTGACCCATGATTTGCACAACATCTTCCCATTTTGGAAAGAAGGCTGGCCAATGGTTCAGTTTGACAGCGCATATAAAATTTTATCTGAAGATATTACCATTCACTATCAAGCGACTTTAGATAAATTGCTTGAATTGTATGGTCGTTAAGATCGCAGTCTCAAAAGCACCTTCGGGTGCTTTTTTATGGCTTCTATTTAACTATGAAAAATCCAAGACAGTAATAAGCTGATGGGCCAAATAAACAGTCGCCACCATGTAATCAGTGGATTCCAGAAATACTGTCCAAAAGACAGAGTCTCTTTAAAGCTTCGTTGCTCACGTTCATAAGCATAAGGTGTAATCCGCCATGCCAAAATCAGCAAAACAATTGCACTTACGATCAGCAGCGTGTGGCTGTATTGGGCGAAATAATAGTAAATCAGATAGAGCGCAGAATAAAAGAAAGTACACGCCAACACAGCGGGCAATGAAAAAGACATAAGCTTGACTCTATTGTATTTTTATATTAAGGCATTATAAATGAAAATACCCGATGTGATACATCGGGTATTTATCGGTTGTTGAGCTTAAGGTTCGTGATAACTCAGCATGAGTATTTGATTAACCCAGTGTTGAGTAAAGTGGGAAAATACCAAAGATCATTGCTGTAACCAGCATGACTAAACAAGTAATCACCGCCCACTTGATGGTAAATTCTTGGTGTTCACCAAAGTTAATTCCTGCCAACCCACAGAGTAAGTAAGTCGATGGAACCAATGGGGACAGTAAGTGTACAGGTTGACCAACAATCGATGCACGAGCCATTTCTACAGGGGTAATACCATAGTGTCCAGCAGCTTCAGAGAGTACAGGCAGTACACCAAAATAGAAGGCATCATTCGACATAAAGAAGGTCAGTGGCATACTAATCACAGCCGTGATTGGTGCTAAATATGGCCCCATACTTTCTGGAATAATGGCAACCAACTCTTGAGACATGGCTTCAACCATACCTGTACCCGACAAAATACCAGTAAAAATACCTGCCGCGAAGATAATCCCGACTACAGCTAGGGCACTGGCAGAGTGGTTACCAACCAAACGCTTTTGCATGTCTAAATCTGGATAGTTCACCACCAAGGCAATACACAGCGCCACCATGAACAGAATGGCCGCAGGTAAAACACCCATTACTAAGCAGACCATCAAGACCAAAGTCAGTATTGCATTAAACCATCTTAAGTGGGCACGGTTAGCTTCTGGTTCTTGCGAAATCTGAATACTGTCACCATGGCTAATATCTAACTCCACAATACCAATGCGCTTACGCTCCATACGGCCATACATAAAGCCGAGGAAGTATAACCAGCCAATTGCAACGAGCATTGGTAAAATCATCGGAACAAAGACATCGTTTGGATCGACATGCAATGCAGTTGCAGCACGTGCTGTTGGTCCACCCCATGGCGTTAGGTTCATGATGCCGCTCGCAAGCATCATCAGACAAGCCATAATTAAAGGGCTCATACCAATACGCTTATACAACGGTAGCATTGCGGCAACACAGATCATGTAAGTCGTTGAACCGTCACCATCTAAAGAAACAATTAAAGTCAGCGTAATGGTGCCGAGGGTCACTTTTAAAGGATCGCCTTTAACCTGCTTTAAAATCCACTTCACTGAGGGGTCGAATAAACCCGTGTCGATCATAATTGCAAAATAAAGGATTGCGAAAAGGAGCATCACGCCCGTAGGAGCGAGCTTTTTAATGCCTTCCATCATCATATTGCCAAGTTCAGCAATATCAAATCCAGCAAGGTTGTCAACAAAGAAACTTAAAACATAAGTAAGTAATGCAAAAATGATAGGGATTAAAGTTAAAGCAACAAGAGCGCTCAGTCGTTTGGACATGATTAAGTACATGAAGCACATAATCATGCCTAAACCTAAAATGGTCAGCATGGATCAATCCTTTGAACGTGTTAAGTCTGTTTATTCATCAAGTGACAGCGATAGTATGCAATTCAGCATGATTTTTAAATGCTCTTAAACATATGTGATTTTTCATTCTATTTTTCTAATAAATAATATATATCTATAAAGTATGGTTAAGATACTTATTTTGTATAACTCCATATGGTTAAATTTGAAGCCAAAAAAAACCTTGCAGTTGCAAGGTTTTAATTCAAGGCGATGTTTCTATTCCTCGACTGTTTGGGTTGCAGGCTGTAGTGTTTCTTCAAGTAAGCGCGTCACTAAAAGTTGGTCAATCTTAAAATGATCGACATCAACCACTTCAAATTTAAAGCCTGCGTATTCTACGGTATCGGCAGGGCGTGGAATTTTGCGTAGACGGTACATCATAAAACCAGCCAAGGTTTCATAATTTTCTTCATCTGGCATTTCATCAATGGCCAGTGCATGCTTCATGTCTTCAATCGGCGTGCTGCCATCAATCAGCCATGAATTATTATCACGTTTAATGATCTGTTGTTCGGCTTCAATTGGAGTAACCCAGTCGCCCATGACCGTAATCATAATGTCTGACAGGGTGATGACGCCCACGACCAAAGCATATTCATTAATCACAACAGCAAACTTTTCTTTGGTGGAGCGGAAACGGTCTAATAACTCAGACAAGGTTAATGTGTCTGGAATGGTGAGAACATTACGAATAGTGCTTTCATTGAGTTGTAGTAAAGATTGATTATTCAGAATACGGACCAGAATGTCTTTGGCATCCACATAGCCAATTACATCATCAATATTTTCACTACAAACTAAAAACTTAGAATAAGGATATTCAGCCAATTTTTGACGAATGCTGGCTTCGGATTCATTTAAAGTAAAATACACCACGTTTTCACGCGTGGTCATACTTGAAGGAACGTTCCGCTCTTCAAGTTCAAATACGTTTTCAATGAAATGGTGCTCTTGCTTTTGCAGCACCCCAGCTTGCGCACCCGCATCCATCACTGCAGAAATATCATCAAAGGTAATGTTGTCATCACGGGTGGTATTCACTTTAAATAGGCGGAATAACAAGTTGGCAAGAGCATTAATAATCCAAGCCAAAGGTTTGCATACCTTAATAAACACCTGAATGGGGTTAATCACCGCAATAGAGATTTTCTCTGGGGCAATCATGGCCAAACGTTTTGGCATGAGGTCAGCAAACAAAATAAATAGAGAGGTGACTAAAGTGAAAGATAGAGCAAAGCTAATGGTTTCAGACCAAGGGCCAGTATAAAAACGAGAAACAAAACTCATGAAGTAAGGACGAAAAGCCCCTTCACCTAAAATACCGCCCAAGATTGCGACTGCGTTTAAGCCAATTTGTGAAGCGGCAAAGAAGTCAGCAGAATTTTCTTGTAAATTCAAAACTTTCTGTGCGCGATCCTCACCCGACTCAGCCAAGATTTTCAGCTTGACCTTACGTGCTCCCGCCAGTGCAATTTCTGTCAGAGACAAGAAACCCGCCCCAGCAATCAGGACTAGAATGATAACTATGTTTTGAAAAAGGCTCACCGAATCCACCTGTGATTCATCGTTATTATGAATATTTTTAACACAAAAAAATAAAGACAGTAATTAGTTACTGTCTTCTATCATACCTGAGTTATTGATATGAATATGAATTATTTAGAACTGAATGCTTAATAATGTGAGAATTGCGAGTTATTGCCTAAAAACTCTCGATTTTCTTCCTCAATCATTTGACGTGCCACATACAAAATCAGCTGTCTGAGCCAGCGATGTGCAGGATGGTGATGCAACAGTGGGCACCATGCCATTTTCAACTCAAATTCTGGAATATAAAAAGGTGGATCTTTAATCAGGAGATTTTGACTTTTGGCTTGTAGGCGTGCAATACGGGTCGGTAAAGTCGCGACTAAGTCTACATTTGAAGCCAATAGTGCAGGCATTTGATAATGTCGAGTGAAGACCGAAATTTTACGTTTTTGGCCAATACGCTCTAACGCTTGATCAATCCAACCGAGACCTGCTTGTTTTTCAGGGTTAACGCCGAAACCAACGCCCATACCTGTTTTAGAGACCCAAATATGCTGTGCATCAAGGTAACTTTTTAGGTTTAAGTTGCTGGCAGCGGGGTGTTTACCGTTTAGCAAACATGAAAAACTGTCACGCCAGACTAAAACTTGATGGAAGCTTTGTGGAATTTCATTGAATCGGTTAATGGCTAGATCAACTTTACCCTGTTCCATATCACGATATGACACATCACTTGGAGTTAAGAAGTCTAAAACCACATTGGGTGCTTCAGAACGTAATGCTTTAACGAGGCGTGGAACTAAGGTTGCTTCGGCATAATCCGAAGTCATAATACGGAAAACACGATTTGAGGTATAAGGACGGAACTCGGTACGAGGTTCCAAAATCATGGAGAGATCAGAAAGAGCGTCACGTATGCGGGGTTGTAATTCTAAAGCCCGTTCGGTCGGTGTCATACCTTCAGAAGAGCGAATTAGCAGAGGATCATTAAATAAGTTACGAAGACGGCGTAGAATATTACTCATTGCTGGTTGGGTGACACCCAATTGTTCAGCTGCTCGGGTTACATTTTTTTCGCGTAAAAGTACGTCCAAGTAAATTAAGAGGTTTAGATCAACCCGCTCCAGATTCATAAAATAAATACCGAGAATAAAATCATGAAATTATTTCCATTATGCCATAAGCCACCAGTCTTGTGTAATAAACTGACGAAAAAAAAAGCTTTGGGTTGTATAAAGAATATACCCCTTCATTTTCTCAGAAAATGTTTTTTTTATTTTTAGAAGCGGAGAGGATATTAGTCCTAAGCAATGTCTTAATATGCGTAAATTGAGGCTCAGAGTATCGCCTAGAAAATGGCTTAATCTTGTTTGTTGTTGGTGGAATAAAAGCGTGATAAATACTCTTTTTGCTGAATATTGAACTATTGTCATTTCGGCCAAATTAAGCATTGATTTTCGGCTTAAACTCTTTTTTCAACGGTTGAGACTTAAGTCTAATGAAGAAATATTCGACAAAGTATGAGTTTTTTACGATTTTCTTATTTTGTTTAAATTTAATAATAACAAATACTTGGTTTTGATTTATCGAAATATAATTAGACTTTTATCTATATATTTTTTAAATAAATACTGAAAATTAATGCAGAATATTGGATTAATTTTTTCTGTCAATCTAATCTGTATTCATCGCAACGAAGCGCTCTAAATCTAAGCAAAAGCTTGAGGGTCTGATTTTAGCTTTTCGTTGAAGAAAATCCTAATATTATTACAGGAAATATCATGACTACATATCAAACAGCGATTGATGCAATCCGCGAATTAAAAGCAAAATTCGGTAGCACTTGGGCAGACATCAGTCCTGAAGATGCTGCGCGTATGCAAATCCAAAACCGTTTCAAAACTGGTTTAGATATCGCTAAATACACAGCTGCAATTATGCGTCGTGATATGGCTGCTTATGATGCTGACTCTAGCAAATACACTCAGTCTTTGGGTTGCTGGCACGGTTTCATCGCACAACAAAAAATGATTGCGAACAAAAAATACTTCGGTACAACTGAACGTCGCTACATTTACCTTTCTGGTTGGATGGTTGCTGCACTTCGTTCAGAATTCGGTCCACTTCCTGACCAATCTATGCACGAAAAAACTTCTGTTCCTGCATTGATCGAAGAAATTTACACTTTCTTACGTCAAGCTGACGCGAAAGAATTAAACGACTTGTTCCGTGCACTTAAAAAAGCACAAGAAGCGGGCGACACTGCTAAAGCAGCTGAAATCACTGCACAAATCGACAACTTTGAAACTCACGTTGTGCCAATTATTGCGGACATCGACGCTGGTTTCGGTAACGAAGAAGCAACTTACTTATTAGCTAAGAAAATGATCGAAGCGGGTGCATGTGCACTTCAAATCGAAAACCAAGTTTCTGACGCGAAACAATGTGGTCACCAAGCTGGTAAAGTAACTGTTCCACACGAAGACTTCATCGCTAAAATCCACGCGTTACGTTATGCATTCTTAGAAATGGGTCTTGACGACGGTATCATCGTTGCACGTACAGACTCTGAAGGTGCTGACTTAACTCAAAAAATCCCAGTGGTTAAAGAGCCAGGCGACATCGCTTCTCAATACATCAGCTACTTAGACACAACTGAAATCGACATTTCAGAAGCTCAAGAAGACGAAATCCTGATCAAGCGTGATGGTAAACTTCACCGTCCTAAACGTCTTGCTTCTGGTCTATACCAGTTCCGTGAAGGCACTCAAATTGACCGCGTTGTACTTGACTGTGTAACTAGCTTACAGAACGGTGCTGACCTTCTTTGGATCGAAACTGCGACTCCAAACGTTGAAGAAATCGCTCACATGGTTAACCGTGTACGTGAAACAGTTCCAAATGCTAAGCTTGTTTATAACAACAGCCCATCATTCAACTGGACGTTAAACTTCCGTCAACAAGCTTACGACCGTTGGGTTGCTGAAGGTAAAGACGTTTCTGCTTACGACCGTGCTAAATTAATGAGCGCTGAGTACGATGCTACTGAATTGGCTGCTGATGCTGATGAAAAAGTACGTACATTCCAAGCAGATGCTTCTCGTGAAGCGGGTGTATTCCATCACTTGATCACACTTCCGACTTACCATACTGCTGCTCTTTCTACTCATGAGCTTGCACAAGGTTACTTCGGTTCTGAAGGTATGTTGGCTTATGTTGCTGGCGTACAACGTAAAGAAATCCGTGGTGGTATCGCTTGTGTTAAACACCAAGCAATGGCGGGTTCTGACATCGGTGATGATCACAAAGAAATCTTCTCTGGTGACAACGCTCTTAAAGCGCACGATGATGCTAAAAACACAATGAACCAATTCGCTGCTCACTAAGCACTGAACTGATTCAAAAGAAAACCCTGCGAAAGCAGGGTTTTTTATGACTTAATTTTTAGCTTGTAGAACAGTTTGGGTGTGAAATGTTGAACAAAAACATTAAGACATCAGAATCAGCAGCCAAACTATAAAGATAATACTTAAAGAAACAAACTGTGCAGCACTGCCCATGTCTTTGGCATTTTTTGAAAGCTCATGGCGCTCTAGTGAAATACGATCCACAATCGCCTCAATGGCTGAATTGAATAATTCAACAATAATTGCAAGTAAACAGACGGCTACCATGAGGGCTTGTTCTAAGCGAGTGACATCACAGAAAAAGCTTGTTGGAATCAGAATCAGGTTAATTAACAGGACTTGACGAAAAGCAGCTTCATGTTCAAAAGCGGCTTTGAAACCTGAAATAGAATAATGAGTTGCATTAAAAATACGTTTAAAACCTGACTTTCCTTTGAGTGGGGAATATTGGCTCATACCATCAACCATTTTAAAATTTCAGTCACAATACATGATCTATATTAAAAGTCACTTAATTATAGTATTCAAAAAGTGCTTAATCTATGCACACCTAAAATAAGAGAAAAGTGGTTAAAAAGCCTACTTGTTAATCTCCATCGTTGAAGGTTGGATATGGGTTTGAAGTAAACGAGATGCTCAGATGTCTGGTTTACTATGTGCGTGATTTATTCTATTTTTTCAAAAAAGCATCGGCGGCTTGACGACCTAAAGCAGGATCATCGGTAAAGACACCATCCACTCCCGCTTTAAAGAAAATCTCAAACTCTGCCAGTGCGCCTTTTTCGCACTTTTCAGCGGTTATCGCACTACAGTCCAAATAGTCTGGTAAGAAATTATTTTCTGGGCGTAGGGTATAAGGATGTACTTTTAAGCCCACTGCGTGTGCATCGTTCACAAAACTGGATGGGTTCGCTGGCTGAGTATTCGGCACGATATAGGTTTTGCTTGGTCCGACACCATGCGCATAGCTTGCGACGTCTTTCAGTCCTTGAGGTGTTGCCATATCACTATACCGGAGTGTTGATTTGGCAAGCACAGCATCGGCAGGTTGTTCGGACTTGCCACCATAGAGTTGAATAATTTTGGCATGTCGAATCGATTTTAATTGATCCAACTGTTGACGCATCTGTTTTAAGTTGCTGACTTCAAACGACTGGATATAGACTGGCGCAATGTCACGACTATAGGTGTGTTTGGCCAGCGTGGTTAATAAGCGTTGCTCCATGGCCAAATTGAGACCTTGGAAATAGCTGGGATGTTTGGTTTCGATATACAGGCCCACAATTTTTCCTGTCTTTTTATAGTGCGCATCTACGAGTTCAATAATTTCATCTAAAGTAGGCAGATCAAATTGATCATTATATTGGATGTTCGCTGGACGAATCTCTGGAATACGTTCTCGTGCCTTCAGTTGCTTCAGCTCGTTTAAAGTAAAGTCTTCAGTAAACCAACCTATGTAAGTCACGCCATCAACGACTTTACTGGTCTTCCGTTCTGCAAACTGCGGTAAGCTGCTGACATTGGTGGTTCCTCCGATTTCATTTTCATGGCGAGCGACTAAATAACCATCTAGAGTTGGCACCAAATCAGGCTCAATAAAATCTGCACCATCATCAATCGCTTTTTGATAAGCGGCTAAGGTGTGTTCAGGGCGTAGCGCGCTGGCGCCGCGATGTCCAATAATAAGCAATGTAGGCTCAATGTATTCGGCGTTGTTTGATGGTGGCTGGGATGCTGCATTGTCTTTCTCATCATGATGACAGCCCAATAAGCCTAAAAAAATAAAACTCAGTAATGTTCTTTTTAACATGTGTTCCTCAACATTTTATTGTGGTGTTGCGGACTCAGTGTTCAATTTTAATATCTCAGATCAATGACAAATTGCGAAAAATTACAGGATGTCATCAATTGGTCAAAAAGCTTTCTTCATAGTTTCTTCATATTTAGCTCTAATGTTCTATTTCATGTTGTTAAGTCTTGTTTTTTAATGATTCGTCATAGAAGATCAAGCATGAAGTGATGCCCAGTTTCTAGATCTAGCCTCAGACCCAAGAGTACCGCAGACCCATGCTGTCTAAATTTTTTATTCATCGTCCAATTTTTGCTGGTGTGCTGGCGATTATCGTGATGGCATTTGGTTTATTTGCCACCTTTCAGTTGCCTGTAGAGCGCTACCCCTATATTGCACCTCCGCGAATTACGGTGAGTGCAACATATACAGGCGCGTCGGCAGAAACGGTGGAAGAGAGTGTTACTCAGGTTTTAGAGCAGCAAATTAAAGGGATTGATCATTTACTGTATTTTAGTTCGAGCAGTGACTCGAATGGGCGTAGTCGCATCAGCATTAGTTTTGAAAATGGAACCGACCCAGATACCGCTCAGGTTCAAGTACAAAATGCCATCAATGGAGTGATTAACCGCTTACCCGAAGATGTGCAGCGTCAAGGGGTCAATGTTTATAAGTCGCTTGGCGATACGCATATGGTGATTGGTCTATATGACCAAACAGGCAAAAGCAGCAATATTGCACTGTCAGATTATATGATGACGCATTTGGAGCAAGATTTAGCCCGTATTGATGGGGTTGGCGAGGTTGATATTTTTGGTGCGCAGTATGCCATGCGCTTATGGTTGAATCCGCATAAACTGCGCCAATATGGACTGATGCCAAGCGATATACGTGCAGCGGTTGAAGCGCAAAATACGCAAGTGGCCGCAGGAGCAATTGGTGAGTTACCCAGCCTGTCAGACCAATATCTAAATGCCAAAGTTACTTCCGGTACACGTCTAAAAACCGTTGAAGAATTTGAAAACATCATTGTCAAATCGACCCGCGATGGCAGTTTTATTTATTTAAAAGACGTCGCACGGGTGGAACTGGGCGCGGAAAATTACCAGTCGTTTAATACCATCAATGGTTTTCCTTCAGCGGGTATGGGTATTTCATTGTCTTCAGGTGCCAATGCATTGGCAACTTCGGCATTGATCAAACAAGAAGTCAGTCGGTTGTCCTCAAAACTTCCTGAAGGTTATCAAATTGTTTATCCACGTGATAACACGCCTTTTGTACAAGAGTCGATTAAGGAAGTGGTCAAAACACTGTTTGAAGCAGTGATTTTGGTAATTGTGGTCATGTTTGTATTTTTGCAAAACTGGCGCGCGACACTGATTCCGACCATCACAGTACCTGTTGTAATTTTAGGCACGCTCGCCATTCTGTATGTACTTGGGATGAGTATCAACACCTTAACCTTATTTGCATTGGTCTTAGCCATCGGGCTTCTGGTGGATGATGCGATTGTGGTGGTGGAAAATGTTGAGCGGCTGATGCATGAACAACAGATGAGTGCTCAACAAGCTTCGATTGCATCGATGCAGGAAATCAGTGGGGCATTGATTGGGATTACTTTGGTGTTAACCGCCGTGTTTATTCCTATGGCCTTTTTCGGTGGTTCGACAGGAGTGATCTACCGTCAGTTTTCAATCACCTTAGTTGCTGCCATGGCGCTATCGCTGCTGGTTGCACTGATTCTGACACCAGCACTGTGTGCCTTAATTTTAAAACCCAATGATAAATCTGCACGATGGGCAACTTGGTTTAATCTGAAGTTGGATCAGTTAAAACAGCGTTATTTAAAGTTGAGTACGCAGACCATTCAGCACAGTAAAATCATGCTGGTGGTTTTTGTGGCGTTAATTACCGTCTTTGCGCTGTTTTATCGGGCATTACCGACCAGTTTTATTCCCAGTGAAGATCAGGGTATTTTAAGTGTCCAGTTTAAATTGGCCGATGGCGCACCGCTGAGTCAAAGCCGTGTGGTGGGAGAAGAAATTCGCCAATACTTTTTAGATCAAGAACAGGCCAATATTAATTTGGTGATGATCCGCTATGGTCGTAATTTCTCGGGGACGGGACAAAATTTAGGACAAGGTTTTATTGCGCTCAAACATTGGGATGAACGTAAGGGGAATGAGAACTCCGCACAAGCGATTCGAGAACGGGCGATCGCTCATTTTAGGTCGCATCAAAATGCACAAATTAATGTAAATATGCCGTCTTCAGTCAGTGGCTTAGGGCAAACCGATGGCATGGAGTTTTGGATACGTGATATCAATGGCGAAGGTCGTGCTTATTTAGAAGCACAGTTCAAAACTTTGCAGGACACATCCAAGCAGTATTCTAGTTTTAGCAATTTAGATAAACGTTCTAATCCAGATAAAGCCGAACTCAAAGTGGATGTGAACCAAAAGCAAGCTTTGGCCAATGGACTCAGCCAGACCGCCATTAATAGCACCTTATCAAGTGCTTGGGGCGGAAGTTATATCAATGACTTTATTGACCGTGGTCGGATTAAGCGGGTAATTATGCAAGGGGATGCCGAATTTCGTTCAAAACCTGATGACCTTCAAGCATGGACCGTACGTAATGATCTGAACCAAATGATTCCTTTTACAAATTTTGCCCAAGTGTCTTGGAGTGGAGGCCCTGAGGTGGTGAATCGCTTTATGGGCTATACCGCACTAGAAATGGAGGCAGATACAGCACAAAATGTCAGTTCGGGGCAAGCCATGCAAGACGTACAAAGCATGGTACGAGGGCATGATGGTATAGATTTGGCTTGGAGTGGATTATCGTTTGAGGAAAACAAGTCCAATAACCAAGCATTTCTACTGTATTTGGTCTCCATAGGCTTTATCTTTTTATGCCTTGCTGCACTTTATGAAAGTTGGAGTATTCCAACTGCAGTCATGAGTGCGATTCCACTCGGTATCGGTGGCAATATTTTGTTCAGTTATCTGACGGGTTTTCCGAACGATATTTACTTCCAAATTGCCTTGCTGACTACAATTGGTCTGTCCTGTAAAAATGCGATTTTAATTGTGGAATTTGCTTCACTTGCGCAGCAAAAAGGCCAAACCGCAATTGAAGCTGCCTTGGAAGGCGCAAGCTTACGTCTACGCCCGATTTTAATGACGTCTTTGGCTTTTGGCGCGGGTGTCACACCTCTGGTCTTTGCCTTTGGTGCAGGGGCAGCAAGTCGTCAGGAAATTGGGGTGAGTGTACTCGGTGGCGTGATTTTTGGCACGGTATTGGTGTTGCTGTTTATTCCTTTAATGTATGTCTTGGTTCGCCGTGTGTTTCATGGACGAACACCTCAGGACGAGGTTTAAGATCGAATCCGAAACATTCGTGTGCAGTATGAATAGGCAAAGCGAACCTTTAATCCAATCAGGCTGAAAGGCCTGACATTTAAAGATCGTTTGCTATACTCGCATAGATAAAGAAAAACAATATTTGAGTGGTGTATGCCAAATCCGTCATTTTCACAGCAAGATTTCCAAGAGCAATTAAATCAGCCCGATAACCATGCTTTTATCCAAAGTCTGAAACAGTACAGCACTGCGTATTTAGCTGATATTTTAATGGGCCTGCCTATACATGACCAAATTCGGCTATTGGAACAATTACCACAAGCCAGTTATGTCTTTGAGTTTTTAGCATTAACCGAGCAGCAGCAGCTAGCAGCGCAATTGCCTCAGGCTTTGCTGGTGAAGTTACTAGCTCATATGCATTCGGATGACCGCACCGATTTATTTCAAAGCTTAGCGAACGACGTTCAAACTCATATTTTTCCGCAGTTAGATACGCATGTTCAAGCTCAGCTGAATGATTTAATGCACTATCCAGCTGAGTCTGCGGGTGCAATTATGAGCACCGAAGTCATTACGGTACATGCCGAAATGACCATGCAACAGGCGATTCAACATATACGACAGTATGCAGCGGAAAGTGAAACTTTATATCTCATCTATGTGACCGATGCCTCGCGTTATTTACACGGTGTGATTTCGCTGCGGCAAATTATCCAGTCTCCACCTGAACAATCGATTGGACAGGTTATGACCAACCATGTCATTACAGGTTTAGTCAGTGAGGATCAGGAAAGTATTGCACAGAAACTGGCTCATTATGATTTTATGGCTTTGCCCATTGTCGATGAGCAGCAGCATCTATTGGGGATTGTGACTTATGACGATGCAATGGATGTGGTGCAACAAGAAACCACAGAAGATATTCTAAAAAGTAGTGCGGTTGCGGCCAGTCCGCAGATGAGTATTAAAACGGCTCCAATCCTCTTACTGTATCAGAAGCGGGTGTTTTGGTTGGTGTTTCTGGTTTTTGGCAGTTTACTCTCGGGGCTAGGAATTGCACACTTTGAAGACTTGATTGCGGCACATATCGTTTTGGTATTTTTCCTTCCTTTACTGGTGGGAAGTGGGGGAAATGCGGGGTCACAGTCCGCCACTTTAATGGTACGTGCACTGGCAACTGGCGACGTACATTTTAAAGACTGGTTTTATTTGCTAGGGCGTGAAAGTCTGGTTGCGCTGTGTCTAGGCGGAACCATGGCAACGGCAGTCTCCATTTTGGGCTATTTCCGTGGGGATATTCTGGTCGCTGTAGTATTGGCACTGAGTATGATGGGCATTGTGTTGATGGGTTGCCTGATTGGTATGAGTCTGCCGTTTATCTTAAACCGCATGAAACTCGACCCAGCCAGTGCATCTGCACCTTTGGTCACCTCAATTTGTGATGCGTCAGGTGTGGTGGTATATCTGCTGATTGCATCGCAAATTCTGACCTTGTCTTAAGCTAATAAGTAATTGTTTCAGCACAAAGTTAGCACAGAAAAAGGTCATGAAAACCAGCATAATTCAGGGGTTTTATGATGTTAAAGTGGTTGAAATAATGGAGGTCAGTAACAACATGCCTGAACCCTTAGAACAAAAAAAAATGAGCCAGCAAGATGTCATTCGTTTAGAGCGTGATTTGGCCAAATATGCAAATATGATGGATTCTGTGGTGCGTATCCCGTTCACCAAGCAAGGAGTCGGTGCCGATGCCGCATTGAGTACTGTTCCGATTGCTGGGGATATCGCAGGTTTTGCCCTAACGTGTTATGCCATTTATAAAGCCAAGCAAATTGGCGTGCCGCAAGAGAAATTGAGCCCTGTATTGAAGCTGGCTATGATTGACGCTGTGGTCGGTTTTATCCCAGTGTTAGGAACATTGTTTGATATTTTTATACGTCCGAGTCGTAAAGCACTGGATGTGGTTCATGACCATATTCGGGAAGAATACCAAATCCATTCAGAGCATCATGTGACTCATCCTTTTCTTCATGAAAAATTAGAAAAGAAACAGCAGCAATCCGCATTTTGGCGAAATCCAGTAGTGGCATGGCTTTGGCTACACATTCCCGATTTGTTTGGCCTGATCTTTTTAGTGTGTTTTATGGGCTTATTATGGTGGGGTGGCAGTGTGATGTGGCATTGGTTACAAGGACTAAATTTATGATAGCCACTGATGAAATTTGAAGGTCAGATTACGGCAAATTTGGCAGCGATAGATTTGGCGTGCACTGCTTCATTTTATCAAAGCTTGGGCTTTAATCTGGTTTATCAGTCCGCAGAGTGGATGATTCTGCGTTTGGGCGAAATGACACTGGAATTTTTTCATCATCCGCATTTAAATCCAAATAGTTCATGGCATAGTGCCTGTATTCGCGTAGCGGAAATTCAACCTTATTATGAATACTGGTCTAAAGTGAATTGGTCGTTGTGGGAAAGCGCTCGTATGACCGATATTCAGGATTTTGATGAGATCCGCCACTTTTGCATCATTGACCCAAATGGCAGTTTATTGCGCTGTATCCAAGTGACGATTGAATGAAAATGTTCTGTTATGCAGAGTCACAAAAAAGCCTCCAAGTGGAGGCTTTTTAAAATCTTGTGAACAAACTGTTTATGGACAATCGAGCTGTTGTAAAGCAGCAACACGTTGTTCAATCGTCGGGTGGGTTTGGAACAATGCAGCTAAACTGAAGCCTTGTTCTTGACCTGCCGCAATCGCAAACGCTTTCATTTCTTTAGGCATCGCATCTGGAAACTGTGACTCCGCTTGTAAACGCAACAAGGCAGAAATCATTGCTTGTTTGCCTGCAAGACGCGCGCCTGCTTCATCTGCACGATATTCGCGGTAGCGGGAGAACCACATCACGATTGCAGAAGCTAAAATACCAAAGACAATATCAAGCACGATGGTAATGGCAAAATAAGCTAAACCTGGTGCTTCACCATCTTCACGACCAAAGACATTACGATCAATAAAATCACCTGCGACACGTGCAAAGAACATCACAAAGGCATTCACGACACCTTGAACGAGCGCTAAAGTCACCATGTCACCATTGGCCACGTGACCAATTTCGTGAGCCAAGACTGCACGAAGCTCATCTTTATTCATACGCTCAAGTAAGCCAGTAGAAACTGCAACTAATGCATCGTTCTTGTTCCAACCTGTAGCAAAGGCATTCGATTGGTAAGACGGGAAAATACCGACTTCTGGCATTTTAATACCAGAACGTTCCGCCAATTGAGCGACTTCTTGTAACAACCATGCTTCAGCTTGGTTGCGCGGGGCATTTGGGTCAATTAACTCTGTACCAGTTGTTTTTTTCGCCATCCATTTTGACATGAATAGAGAAATCGTTGAGCCAACCATACCAAAGACAAAACAGATAACCAGTAGGTTACCTAGATTTAAGCCACCCGCGCCATGGTAACTACCGACACCGAAGAGTGACAAGATAATGCCAGCTACAACCAGTACCGCGAGGTTGGTTAGCAAGAACAAACCAATCCGCATCATTGAGAAAATCCTCTTATAATAAAAAAATAATCTGATTTATAAATCGAAAATCATTGATCTCAATATGAGGTGAAACTCTTCAAAATTCAAGAAAAAATAATAAAACTGCTATAAAAATTATTCTGAAATTTGAATGCGGGCAGAGGCGGTTGCATTGGCTGTGGCATAGGAACCCGGCGCATCAGTAAAACTGCCATCAGCTGCGAGGATAATTTGGCGTGAAGGTGCGCTACGACTCGCACTGAGTTGCGTGCTTGGGGAAGAGTCTGCATCGTAATGTGCAGATTGCGCAATGACTTGAGCATTTGCCGGTGTGCTATTTGAGCCTGCAGAGATGTTGATCCCGCCCGCATATAGATTGCTATAGCGGCTACTCACCCGGCGAACATAGTCTTGAGTTTCACGGAAGGGTGGAATGCCACCGTACTTTTGTACATTGCCTTCGCCAGCATTGTAGCCTGCAAGCGCAAGACTGGTGTTGCCGTTAAAGCGTTTCATCAGCCATGCCAAATACTTGGCACCTGCATTAATGTTTTGCTGTGGATCATATGCATTAGAGACATTAAAGCGCCGTGCTGTCGCAGGCATGAGTTGCATAAGACCCTGAGCCCCAACAGGTGAGCGTGCGTTGACATTAAAGCCTGATTCGGTATGCATAACCGCTTTAATTAAACCTTCAGAAACGCCGTGGGTTTGAGCAGCTTGGCGAATAATGTGGTCAAAAGCATTTTTGTTACGACTATAACTGGGCAACACGGAAGATTCAGAAGCCCCCCAGTTACTATAACTGTGGATATTACTGTCTGGATAATAGGTTTTCTTTTCGACTTTTAAGTTACTATAACGACTCTGTTTATTGGTTAACAAGGTCGTGCCGTTGGAATCTTTCAATTGGTAGATAGTTTGACCCGCGTGACAATCAAGTGCCATGAACGAAATCGTCATACACCCCAAAACGTAAAAACGACTCAAAAGCAGCTTATTTTTCATTATCTATTATTAATCGTAAAAAAATCGATGTCAGTACTAGAAATGAGTTTAGCAAAAAAAGAACCGTCTGAAACTATTTTAAGTTTAAAAAATCCATGTCTTTGTAAAAATCAAGTCAAATTGTTGAGCAAGTAATCAAAAAAAATAATTAATTTATTTTTAATGAGGATTGCTTGACTGATTTAAGTTATTGAAATTTAATGGTAAATAAATTGATTAAAAAATAATCAATTTAAATAGAAGCCTTAAAGAGTGGGGGGAACACCCTGTCAAGTCGATTAGAATCCACAAAGTTATCCCCAGCTTTTGTGGAAAAATGTGGAAAAGTCCAAAACATAAGCAGTTCAGCTAAAATATGAACGCAATCGTTCAAAGTTAAACCGATTTCAATACATGAATATGACAGCAATGACAATTCATGAGAATTTACATTCTTTAGGTGCGAGATGGCTGTGAATCGGATAAAATTGCGCGGTATTTTTTTTAAGGTTTAACTCGTCTATGTTCTCGCCAGTTGAGTCCAATCAGGGATTTAATTTTAAACCAGAACTACCCACTAGCTCTGCGTATTATCGTCTGTTGAAAAAGTTACGCCGTCAGGTAGGTCATGCCATTCGCGATTTTAAAATGATCGAAGAAGGCGATAAAGTGATGGTCTGCATTTCCGGTGGTAAGGACAGTTATACCTTGCTCGATATTATGTTGCAGTTTAAACGCATTGCACCGATCAATTTTGATGTGGTGGCTGTGAATTTAGACCAGAAGCAACCCGGTTTCCCTGAGGACGTGTTACCACGTTATTTAGAAGAGAATAATATTCCCTACTATATCTTAGAAAAAGACACCTACAGCATTACGAAACGTTTAACGCCTGAAGGTAAAACCTACTGTGCAGTTTGTTCACGCTTACGCCGTGGCTCTTTATACGGCTTTGCGCAAGAAATTGGCGCGACCAAAGTGGCGTTGGGCCATCACCGTGATGATATCTTGGCGACCTTCTTCTTGAACTTATTCCATGGCGGTAGCTTAAAGGCGATGCCTCCTAAATTGTTATCATCAGATAAAAAGAATATCTTGATTCGCCCACTGGCTTATGTGGAAGAAAAAGACATCATTAAATATGCTGAAATGCGTCAATTCCCGATTATTCCATGTAATTTATGTGGTTCTCAGGAAAATCTGCAACGTGCCATGTTAAATGACATGCTGCGTGAGTGGGATAAAGCACATCCAAAGCGTCTACATAGTATTTTTGGTGCTTTACAAAATGTCTCGCCATCGCAGTTGGCTGATCGTGAGTTATTCGACTTTGAAGCGTTAGATAGTGAACGTGAATTCGACTTTAAAGGTGAAAGTTGTTCAACGGAAGATGAGCCTGAGAACAAACGCATTAACATGGTTAATCTTGGCTTTGCAGCAGACTAATTTTGTCAGTTAGGCCAATGCAAAACACCAATCAATGATTGGTGTTTTTTTTTATGTGGATGATTTTGATAAACTTTGTATAAGAAATATAAAATATGAACGGTACGTACAAAAAACTTTAGGCACATGTAGGATATACATGCTATAACAATCTCCGAGCTTATTTAGCTTCACAATGATGCCGTCTGGATAGGCAGCACACAACGAACAAAGAATTGAGGAAACATCATGCCTGCTTTTTTAACTGATGATTGGTTTTCAACTGTAGAAACATTAACTGCTCAAGCGGGTAATTTGAACCTGCCGCCAGCACTTGCGAATCTTGCAATTAACCTAGTTGTTGCTGACAATGCGGGTAATACCGAATTATCTTTAGATGGCGGCGCAATTAAAAAAGGTTTGTCTTCGAACGCGAAAACAACTTTGAACATGGATGCTGAAACACTACGTAAAGTGTTCCTTGAGTTTGATATGGCTGCAGCAATGCAAGCGTTCATGACGGGTAAAATAAAAGTTCAAGGCGATATGTCACAGTTGATGGCATTGCAAACAGCGAAGCCTAGCCAAGAGCAAAAAGATTTATTTAAGAAAGTGCTTGAGCAAACAGCTTAAGTGTTCTGAAATAAAAAAAGCTTACCTTTATAGGTAAGCTTTTTTTATGCCGATAGAGAGGATCTTTTAGATATTGACCAACTGCGGCGTGGTTTTAATGTGTTCAAGATACGCTCGGATACGTGTCACATACTGTAGTGCTTGACGGTAACGACCATTCTTCGCTTGGTTCTGTTGTAAGTAAGCATACAAATTGAGCCAGTTATTGGGGTCTTTACCTTGTGCCTGAATGCGCTTTTGAATCTGATTCACCGCACCTGGTCCCATATTGTACGCAACCAGTGCATACCAGTTACGGTCAGGGAAGGGAATATCCTCATAGCGACTCAGCATTTGGTCGTAGTACTTGGCACCACCTTGAATACTTTGCGTAGGATCGGTACGGTTACTTACACCCATGGCTTTGGCTGTGCTATTGGTCAACATCATCAAACCACGAACACCCGTGGGAGAAACGGAGTTCGGTTTAAGATAAGACTCTTGATAACCAATGGCTGCTAATAAGTGCCAATCTAAATCGTACTTTTGCGCTGTGCTTTTAAAACTGGCCTTATAGATTGGCATACGTTGACGCAAATCGCGTTGAATCGTATTCCAGTTTTCAGCCTTCACGACATTACGGTTGTAAAAAGAGGCCAATTGACCAATTGAACCAGATTGTTTACCACGGCAGACAAATCCGCTCGCCGTTTGCGTTAATGGATCATTCGCATGTTTAAATACCCAGTTCAGCTCAGTATTGAGGCCATTTTTACGTAAAGCGTTTAAATCACCACAAGTTGCAGAAAAGGTTGCGAGACTTTTTTGTTCAATCGTTTGAACACTTGCCGTGGTCATTGCAAAATTTGCTTTGCCCTGTGCTACCCATTTCAGTGCTGTAGCATTATCGGGGACGGTTTTGAAGTCTAGCTTTACATTTAAGCTGTCTGCATAGTTACGTGCAAGGTCATAACCAAAACCATGCAAATGCTGACCATCTTTAAAAACGGTCGTTGGGTTTTCCACTGAAACGACAGTCAATTTATTATGATTGACGACGTTATCATATTGGTAGGTCTTACTTGCATTAATACTATGAAATGGAATTAACAAAGTACTTAAAGCAAGGGCTTTCAACGGGAGAGAGAAAGTTAATGAATTAAGGCAAAGCCTCGATCCAGAAGTTGAACTACTGTGCATGTTGTCTCCGCTACAAGTAATTTATGCCCTAGAACGCAAAGGCAAAAACATGCCTTAAAACGAGTTCAAGTTGTCTAAATTCAATAAGAGGTTGGGCATTCATGACGTCATTCAAAATGACATGGGATTAAGAAGATTATGTAGAAAAACTACATAGATTAAAAGGCAGGCAACTAATTTAAGATGTGCGCATAATATATAGCAATTTTAAAAGTGTCAAATTTTGTGCAATATTTTTTTGAAAAATGAAACATAAGGATTTAATTTAATTAAGGAATTTATTTTATAAACTTCTGTTGTGGAGAAATAAGAGATAAAATAAGCCTTTGTTGTAAATCAATGAGCAGATTTAGACGGCATTCATCATGAAATCAAACTTAATTACACGTGCAGGTCACGACAAATTGGTGGCGGAATTAAAGCAGCTTTGGCATGAAGAACGCCCTGAAATTACCAAGAAAGTAAACTGGGCGGCAAGCCTTGGCGACCGTAGTGAAAACGCGGATTATCAGTACAACAAACAGATCTTACGTAAGATTGATCGACGAGTTCGCTACTTGGGAAAACGCCTCGAAGAACTTCGTATTATCGACTTTTCTGAAGAGCAGGTTGGCAAGATTTATTTTGGGGCTTGGGTCGAAATTGAAAATGACGCAGGGGAACAAAAAACCTTACGCATCGTCGGGGTGGATGAAATTTATGATCATCACCCACAGCACATCTCCATCGACTCGCCGATGGCACGTGCTTTACTGTCCAAACAAGTCGATGATGAAATTGAAGTGTTGACGCCAACTGGAAAAAAACACTGGTATGTCAATTCAATTCGTTATGACAGACCTGAAAGTTCAGAGAACTAAAAGATTTTGTTTTAATTTTAGCCACTTGGTATGATTTTTGAAGAAAAGTATTTGCCAAGTAGATTGAATGTTTATATGATGTCGCCCATGGAAGCGTGGCAGAGCGGTTTAATGCACCGGTCTTGAAAACCGACGAGGGTGTGAGTCCTCCGTGAGTTCGAATCTCACCGCTTCCGCCAATTTCAAAAAACCCTGACTCAGTCAGGGTTTTTTTTATGCCTTTTTTAAATTAATTTCTAAAAGATGCCAGAGTTATCGCTCAATTTTCTGGCATATGTGGGCTGTAAAGTTAATATCTTATTGAGATTGAATATTTTTTAGCTGAATAGTGGCTTTTTGAAGGCCGTGAGATGAAAAATATTTGCCAAAAAATATTTTTATTTATATGATAGCGCCCATGGAAGCGTGGCAGAGCGGTTTAATGCACCGGTCTTGAAAACCGACGAGGGTGTGAGTCCTCCGTGAGTTCGAATCTCACCGCTTCCGCCAAATTATTTTTAAATACAAATTAAAACGAATCATTAATCGATAACCCAAGTTTAAGTTGGGCCATTACGTCAAGTAGTGTGGGGAACACCACATAAATCGGCAGTGATCAAATTCTAAAAAAAGCAGTCAGACCTTTTCTTGCTGCTTTTTTTATTTAAGGTATTGAAGTCTTCTTTTATAGTATTCAGCTATAGCTTGAGTTGTCCAACTCGATCCTTTTTTAGATTCACTATTCGTTTCAGACAAGCAATTATAGAGACTATGCAGTTGTACTGTGTAGCAGTCATTTTTGTAGATCAGTTTTTTAATTTCATCTGAGCGGTTTTGAGCACGCGTTGTTCAGCCTATATAGCAACTCATTGTATATAAGTTGGAACTACATATGCTGTGTAAAAGTATAGAGCGATTGTTCTGTTTCGCTTTTTATCCACCGCCATTGTAATGGGGTGATTGAAGGGTATTCTCCCGTATTTGATTCATCTGATATTTCCTCCATTAAATAAGCAAAGGTGACTTGTATATTTTTACAGATTCTATAAATTAGGTAGATCGGTCTACTTAGTTGAGTGTGATGAATACCAAAACTGCGAAACAGAAAATTTTAGATGCAGCCGCGATTTTGTTTTATAACGATGGCATCACCAGTACAGGGATTAATAGCATTACCGATAAGGCCAAAGTTGCTAAAATGTCCTTATATAATAATTTCGCGACTAAGGCTGACTTGATCACTTCTTATATAGAAGCACGGCATCAAGAGTGGTTAGATTTGTATGCGCTTCGAAACCAACAAGCCCATACCCCTATTGATAAAATTGTCGCGGTTTTTGAAGCCTATCAAGACCATGCCGAGTTTGCCTATGAAAAAGGCTTTCGGGGCTGTGGTTTGTTGAATGCTGCTGCTGAGTTCCCAGCGCACAGCGCCGAGCGCTTGGCTGTGAAAGCGCACAAGGATGAAATTGAAAACATTATCTCTACACAGCTTGCCCTTATCATTTCGGACGCAGACAAGGTCAAACAAATGGCTTTGTTGTTGTCTTTTATTCTAGAGGGATCGATTGCGCGAGCAGGCTTGGAAAGCTCGAGTGAAAAAGTACAAGCTGCAACAGCGATTGTGAAAATACTTTTAACACAGGAAATCAGTACGTGAATCAGTCTGTTTCTGCGGTATCAAATTATGGTTTTATCGCGGTGCTGTTCGCTGCTTTTCTATGGGGAACTACAGGGACGGTGGCATCCTTTGCACCTCATTTGAGTCCGCTGACAATTGGGGCTGCCGCGATGGGGGGGTGGTTTATTACAAGCACTGTTAGCACGTAAAAGTATCATCAGCCATCTGCCACACATCAAAGCCAATAGTGTGATGCTTGGTGTTGGTGTAATTTCCGTGTTTGTTTATCCTCTGGCTTTTTATTCGTCGATGCACTATGCGGGGATCACTATTGGCACGGTGGTTTCGATTGGCACAGCACAATTATTTACTGCGCTTTTAGAACAGGTATTTGACATAAAACCGCTTTCCATGGCGTGGTTGGTGAGTTTTGTTTTGGGGGTAACGGGGGTGGTATTGTTGTCTTTGGGAGAGTCGCATACTACAGCAAATACAGAAGGCTTATCTCAACATAGACAGATATTGGGTATCGGCTTGGGTGGAGTGGCAGGCTTAACTTATGCTTTATATTCTTGGGCTGCAAAAAGAATGATTGACCAAGGATTAGATGCAAAAGCCAGTATGGGACTGATTTTTGGACTCGGTGCTTTATTATTAATTCCAACTTTATGGATGACGGGCTCAAACTTGTTTGAAGAGAACATCAACCTGTATGTCGTTGGTTATATGATGCTTATTCCGATGTTTTTGGGTTATGTCTTATTGGGTTATGGTTTAAAAACCGTGCCTGCCAGTAAAGCCATTACCTTAACTTTATTTGAGTCTTTGGTGGCTGCGGTATTGGCAATTCTGTTGGTGGGAGAGCAAATTGCACCAATTGGCTGGTTCGGGATGTTGCTAATTTCAATCTGCTTAGCATTGCAGACTAAAGCAAAGTAAATTTTTTGCTTCAGACATTCGTTGGCGCATAAAGCATATTTGCCGAGTGTTGAGAAATCTGATGCCTAGTTGGACTAAGCATCAATCTTATTTCAGTGAAATGGGCTATACAGCTTAAACCCTTAAAGGTATTTAAGAATGCGAATGTGTTTGTTTTTATGTTTAAAGGCTGAAAATTTCAACATAAACGGATAAAGAGCCACAGTTAAAATAATCGAAATGAGCCAGAGGGTGGATACATGATCAACCCCGAAGTATTCGCCATGGGTCGTGCCAAATAGTGCGAGGGCAATGAGATAGAGGGCTTTAAGTGCATATAAATGGACGATATAAAAGAACATAGGTACGGAACCAAAGATAATCAAGGGTTTGATCCAAGGTTTACTTTCAACTTTTTGAAGTAACACCAACAGGACTAAGCCGAGCCCTACATTCCATAAAAAAAACAGCAGTGATGGCGGATATTTGGTCAGATTCATAAAACTCATAACAGTTTCAATATTGGTCGGCATGCTCGACCATGCTTGATCGCCATAGAGATTGATCATTCTTAAAACGATAAATAAGCTGATACTGGCAAGCCCGAAACCTAACAAGATTTGATTTCTTTTTGCGACATCGTATGTACTGTTAAATATGGTATGACCGATGCAATAGCCAAGGGTAATCACCCCAATCCAAGGCAGTACAGGGTAGGAGGTTCTAAAGCGAATCAGATCTCCAAATTTGATCCAACCACGTTCATGTAAAATAAACCACAGATTTTGCAGGATAGGTGTTTGTGAAAATGACACTTGATCCAGCGCATTATGTCCAAAAATAATGCTGAGACTGATCACCCAGAGCCATTTTTGCGATAGCCCAATCAGGCCTGCTAAAACCACCATACTCAGACCAATGGCCCAAATTATTTGTAAATAGATGACATCGGGCGGAAACTGTCCAGTCCAAGCGAAGTTGATAATGAACAGTTCGAGAAAAATCAGAAATAGACCGCGTTTGAGTAAAAATTCACGTGTCATTTGAACGCTGTTGTTTTTTGTTTGGTAAAGATAAGCCGATAAGCCTGTTAAAACCACAAAAACAGGGGCACATAAGTGAGCCAAGATTCGGCTAAAGAAAAGGGATTCTTCGGTTCCGGGAATCAGCATCGGGTCGGGGACTTGCTGGTGCAGATAAAAAGTTTCTCTGACATGGTCGACCATCATAATCAGAATAACCAATCCTCTGAGGGCGTCAATCGCTTGTAAACGTTGTGAAGGTGTAGACATAAGATGAATTAAAAATTAGCGTTATGGTATAATGTAACATTTATTTCAATCGTTTATATCTAAAATTTAATCAGCAAAATTTATATGTAATCCTATGATTCGAGATGAATTATCAAAGGTAGATGCATTATTTTATAGGCGACTGGTCTATTATTGATTTATAGTGTGGATATGAAACGATCAGACAAAAGCGAAGCAACACGACTACACATTTTAAATAGCAGTTTTCAACTGGTATTACATAAAGGTTTTGTCGGAGTGGGCTGACAGGAAATTCTAAAGAATTGTGATGTGCCGAAGGTTCATTCTATTACTACTTTACTTCGAAGGAGGCTTTCGGCTGTGCGCTACTCCAGCAGTATCTGGCCGATTATAAGGTCAAAATCGATCAGCTGATACAGCAAGAACAGCGAAGCGCCTATGCAAGCCTGATGGCACTTTGGCAAGCATGGATTGATAACTCATCACATATTGAAAGTGATGTTGAACATCATAGTGATGGGGGATGGGCGGAGAATTGTTTAATCGTCAAATTGGCAGCAGAAGTCTCAGATTTATCTGAAGATATGCGTCAGATTTTGAACTTCGGGATACGTAAGTTAACAGAATATATTTCGGGTCTAATCCAAGCCGGGCAGCAAGACGGTTCAATTCCAGTGTATATTGATGCTGAAAAAATGGCACAAACCATGTATCAATTGTGGTTAGGAGCAGCTTTATTGGCAAGACTGGCCCGAGATAAGCAACCCCTTTACCTCGCTTTGGAAACTACCCTACAACTATTACAGCCGATAAAGGAATAGCAAATGCAAAGTATTATTCATCACCATTTTGGTGAGCCTATTGACGTCTTGGAAGCTGCGGATATGCCGCAACCTGAATCGAAAGCGGGTGAAGTACGTATTAAAATGATTCTATCGCCAATGCATAACCACGATGTGTGGACAGTGCGTGGTAGTTATGGTTATAAACCGACACTGCCTGCAATTGGTGGCAGTGAAGCTGTGGGTGTGATTGATGCACTTGGTGAGGGTGTACAAGGCGTATCGGTAGGGCAGCGTGTCGCTGTTGCAGGGATTCATGGCAGTTGGGCTGAGTATTTTATTGCGCCAGCACATGGCATCGTGCCTTTAACTGATGCGATTGATAATGAAACAGCAGCGCAGTTGATTGGAATGCCGATCAGTGCACTGATGCTTTTAGATTTTATCGATTTACCAGCAGATTCGTGGTTGATTCAGAACACCGCCAATGGTGCGGTGGGTAAAACCGTGGCGATGATTGCAAAAGCGCGTGGTCAAAAGGTCATTCATTTGGTTCGCCGTACTGAGGCTGTAGCTGAAATGCAGGCCTTAGGCATTCAAAATGTGGTAGCAACAGACCAAACTGATTGGAAAGAACAAGTCAAAGCGATTCATGCAGATCAGCCACTGATTGCGGGTGTAGACTCCATTGGTGGTCAGGCCAGTGGTGAAATGTTGACTTTACTTAGCGAAAATAGTCTATTGGTTTCATTTGGTAGCATGACGGGTGAGACCATGCAGATTTCTTCGGGAGATCTGATTTTTAAACAAGCCACAGTCAAAGGTTTTTGGGCAAGTGTGGTGAATAAGCAATTGTCTGCTGAACGCAAAAAAGCGTTAATTGTGGAGTTATTGACGCTTGCTGCCCAGAAAAAGTTACTTCTGCCTGTTGAAGGCATCTTCAACTTTGCACAAATTAAAGATGCTGCACTGAAAGCAACGCAAGGCGCACGTCAGGGTAAAGTACTTTTGAAACCTTAAGCGTTTGCGACCCAGATCAGCTATGAAGCTGATCTAGCATCATTCATCAAAAAATAAGGATAAAGGGTATGATGGGACAAATTTTGATTGCTTTAATTGCACTGTTGCATGTGTATATTTTAGTTTTAGAGATGTTTTTATGGGATAAGCCCTATGGTTTAAAAGCCTTTGGTAATACGCCCGAAAAAGCGCAACTGACTAAAGTCATGGCGAAAAATCAAGGCTTATACAATGGTTTCTTGGCCGCAGGTCTATTTTGGGCGTTATGTGCACCTGAAACTTATGCACTGCCACTGGCCAATTTCTTTTTAGGCTGCGTTTTGGTTGCAGGGATTTATGGTGGCCTGACCGCCAGTAAGAAAATTATCTACATCCAAGCCTTACCTGCGGCTGTGGCGTTACTTGTGGTGAATTTTCTCTAAGCCAAAAGAAAAAACTGCTTGAGTTCTACATTAAAAAAGCCAACGTCTCGACGTTGGCTTTTTATTGTGAGTGATGACTTATTTGACTTCAGGCAAATCAAACCAAATCACTTGTGCATCTTCTAAAGATTTAACGTCGCTTGCTTCTAAGAACGCAATCGCGTCACCTGCATAAAGAGTATGTTCTGCAACTTGGATTGAACCTGAAATCACATGCACATAGTTAATATGCTGTGTAGCTTTAACTTGTAGCATTTGATCTTTTTCAATAACAGCTGTTTTGACTTCGGCATCTTGACGGATATGCATTGCAGCATTGTCATTTGGACCACAGATCACATGCCATTGATTTGGCTGCTCATGTGGATCAAGACGAATCTGTTGATAGGTTGGCGCTGCATCTCTTTGATTTGGGGTAATCCAAATTTGTAGTAAATGTACCGGCTCATCACCCTGATTCATTTCACTGTGCTGTACACCCTTACCTGCACTCATCAGTTGCCATTCACCTGCAGAAATACCGCCGTGATTGCCCATGCTGTCTTTATGGGTGATGGTGCCTTTGATCACACAGGTTAAGATTTCCATATTGTCATGGGGGTGTTGCCCAAAACCTTGATGACCCGCGATCACGTCGTCATTGATGACACGTAAAGCACTTACGCCCATATATTTAGGGTTATACCAACTACCAAAAGAAAAGCTGTGTTTAGACTCTAGCCAACCGATATTGACATGACCACGGTCTTGACTGCGATGAATGAAAGCATCCATTTTGAACTCCAATCTTATTTTTAATCTATGGAGTAATTTTAGCGTTTTATATTTATCGCTAAAATAGTGAATTTGCAATGTTGCGTTTCAATATTGAAATGATTAAATACAACATTGCAGCCTCAGTCTAAATC
Source organism: Acinetobacter johnsonii (assembly GCF_048551975.1). Taxonomy (GTDB): domain Bacteria; phylum Pseudomonadota; class Gammaproteobacteria; order Pseudomonadales; family Moraxellaceae; genus Acinetobacter; species Acinetobacter johnsonii_A. The sequence continues at coordinate 337,371 of NZ_JBIMCF010000001.1, forward strand.
ACAATACCGTATGCGGAAATCTTTCCAGACGTAGTTTTTGCCTTGTGCATATTCAGCTAAAAATTGTTGATGTAGCTTCGGCTGCTGTTGCATCCAGTTATTGCCCCATTTCACACCGAGCGGAGCCGCTTTGTCTTTAAAAACAAAATAGTCGTCAAGGCAAGTGCTGCTTTCAACGGAGAGGGGTGCATTTTGATCATCGAGATAATTTTCATAATTAATCGAGTTAGGTGAATTCTTTAAGAACACTTTGTCACTGGCAGTGAGCAGAATTTTTTGTTCAAAGTGCTTCAATTGACCTTGTTTGTATTCATAACGGGTTTCAAGGTTATAAGGATGCACGGTTTGGTAGTCGCCAGGAGACTTGGTACTGTATTCAAGTATTGCACTATTATAATCTGATAAGTCTTCATCCCATTTGGGGCCAAAACTCATTCCATCTTCAATGATTGGAGCCACAAATTGCACGCGGTGGAGCTGTTTGCCATTCGTGTCGATTTCAATAATTTCATAGCTGTATCGGTAGCGATTGTTGGTATAGATGGGGTTCATGGCCGCATTGGCTTTTAACTCTGTAGGGGTATAGGCATAGCGAGTACGAAAAATCAGCGCGAGATTTTTAACGACGGGCATAATCGAAAACAGCTCATGATCTTTGACTGTATTGTCGAGTTGAGGCTGTAGGGTGATTTTTGCTCGATTTTCAGCATAAGCCTCGCCTATGGAAAAAAACGCGGAGTGGGGCGGGTTTAAATAAAGCAGTTTAGGCTTTTGCCCCGTTCGAATCGCGTAATAGTGAATCGGAGATTTGCCTGTGATGACGTAATAGCGTGCATTCAAAAGTGGTTCTCTGAGACTATCTTGCTCCGGAATATATTGAGGATGGCGGATTTTTTCATGATCATCCAGACTGTCAAATGGATAGTCAGATTCCACCGCATAAGCAGAAGCATCCACGCTGGTCACGATTTCTTCATCTAATGCGGCAAAGCTATAAGTTGAGACAGATAGTAAGCAGGCCACGGGCAGTATTATTTTTAAAGCGTTCATCGTCATTTTTATGTTGTTGTAATTGAAAAAAAAGGTGCTCTCAAGAGAACACCTTTTATAGCGTAAATGCCTTAGAAAGCCAATTATTCTAAGAATTTAACCGTTACACCTGACTTCACTTTTTTGCCAAGATCATTGGCATCCCAGTTGGTCAAACGGATACAACCGTGTGATGCTGTTTTAGAAATAGCAGAAGGGTTTGGTGTACCGTGGATACCAAATGATTTTTTGCTTAAACCAATCCAGATATTCCCTACAGGACCATTCGGACCAGGTGGTAGAGAAAGTGGTTTTAAGTTTTTGCCTTGTACAAAGTTACTTGGTGAGTAGCTATACCAAGGATTTGGCGCAACACCAGTGACTTTATAAGTACCCGTTGGAGACGGAGTATCTGAGCTACCAATAGTTGCAGGGAAAGAACCGATCATTTGGTTGCGGCTGTTAAATAAATACAGCTGTTTTGCACCTTTGTGCGCAACGATCAAATGAATGTCTTCTGGCACTTCATTGCGGATATTGGCCACAATAATTTTTTCGCCCGCTTTTTTGAAGGTTGCTTTTGGATTTAACTTTTGTAAAAAGTCTTCATCCATATGGAACTTTTCACCCAGCATTTCAGTCACACGGGTGTAATACAAACCTTTCATTTTGGCTTGTAGTGCATAATCGCGTGGAATTGATGCGGCGTAAGGACCTTTTAAGTCTGCTTCCGTAATGGTGTATTCAATAAATGCAGGTTTAGAACCTTGGCTTGCAAGTAGAGCATCCCAAGTTTCTTTGGTTAAGGTACCTGTTGCTTTTAAACCGCTCATTTGCTGGAACGAAGCAATGGCTTTGAGGGTATTTTTACCGCTCATGCCATCAATTGCGCCCGGAGACGCATGCGCATTATTCAACATCACGTGAGCACGTGCATAGACAGGAAATTGGCCTTTACCAATATTGTCAAACCATTCTGCACTGTTTAAACCATTTAATGTCCACGATGCTTTTGCTGCAGCAGGATTGGTCGTCGTGGTGGTCGGTGCAGTAGTGGTTTTGCTTGGTGCAGCACCAACGTCAGCTGTTTTATCTTCAGATTGTTCAAGTTGATCTAAAGTTTGCGAAGCTTGGTTTAAGTCTGCTTGTTCTTTTGCTGTAATTTGACTATTTGCAACCGCAGTAGAAGCTGAAGCGACATCTGTTGCTAAAGGATCAATAGGATCTTGAACTGAAGTATCAATGATCTTTTTTGGCGTCAAGGGTTGTTCAGTAGTAGATGCAGCAAACGCTGTACCAGCAAGAATGCAACTTAAACTCATCGCGAGTATTGTGCGAACGAACATGTAATTCAACCTTAAGAATTATTCATTTACAAAGTAAAAACTAGTGAAGTATTACAGAAAAAAGATGAAGATGCAGTATTTGTTTTGTGTAAATATTCGTTTGCATCTTTGTCCTGATCGAATTTTAGTGTTATGAGAAGTTATTAAAAATTCGACCTTTTTGTTATGATGGTGAGCAAATTTAATTGAGATGGGAAAGTAAATGACGACGCTTAAAAATGATCGTTTTCTACGTGCTTTATTACGTGAACCTGTAGATACCACACCCGTCTGGATGATGCGTCAAGCAGGGCGTTATTTACCTGAATATCGTGCAACCCGTGCTCAAGCGGGTGATTTCCTTTCGCTGTGTAAAAATAATGAATTTGCTTGTGAAGTGACTTTACAGCCTTTACGTCGTTATGAGCTCGACGCTGCCATTTTATTTTCAGATATTTTAACTGTACCCGATGCTTTGGGTTTAGGGCTTTATTTTGAAGCTGGGGAAGGGCCTAAATTTCATAAAACGGTTCGTACTGAACAAGATGTGGCGAATTTACCTCAGTTTAATGCCGCGTCTGATCTCGACTATGTGATGAATGCAGTCAAGACGATCCGTTCAGCGCTTGGCGGTCAAGTGCCATTAATTGGTTTTTCAGGCAGTCCTTGGACGCTAGCAACTTATATGGTTGAAGGTGGTTCGAGCAAAGATTTCCGTTTCACCAAGCAAATGATGTATGCGCAACCTGAAGTTTTACATGCACTGCTCGATCGTTTGGCTGATGCGGTAATTGACTATCTAAATGCGCAAATTGATGCAGGTGCTCAAGCCGTACAGATTTTTGACAGTTGGGGCGGGGCGCTAGCACACCGTGAATATTTAGAGTTTTCTTTAAAATACATGCAAAAAATTGTTGCAGGTTTAAAACGTGAAAATGAAGGACGTAAAGTGCCTGTGATTTTATTCACCAAAGGTGGTGGTCAGTGGTTAGAGCCAATGGTGGCAACAGGGGCGGATGCTTTTGGTCTAGATTGGACGACACCATTAAATGTGGCTCGTCAAACGGTGGCTAGCCGTGCGGCACTGCAAGGTAACTTAGACCCTGCAACATTATATGGTTCGCATGAGGCCATTGTGAAAGCCACCAAAGCCATGTTAGATGACGCTTATGCAGGCGGTGAGAAAACGGGTTATGTTGCAAACTTAGGGCATGGGATTACTCAGTGGGTTGATCCTGAAAATCCGAAAGCCTTTATTGATACTGTGCATGAATACAGTACCAAATATCTCTAAGTTTCACAGCTTCAATTCAATTAGGATTCATGCGTGATCACGATTTTAAAATCATGTTTTGAGTTCTCATCTAAGGCAGTTTCGGCTGCCTTATTTGGGATATTACTGTTATTGGCTTTTGCGTTCACAGCCAGTATGGGGGATCAGGAATATTTCGGCTTTTTCCGTTATGACTATCTATTGTTTTATGCCGTACTGATTCAGGTATGTCTACTGTATTTAAAACTTGAGTCTTGGGCCGAAGCTAAAGTGATTGCATTATTTCATGTGATGGCAATGGTGATGGAAATCTTTTTGACCCATCCGCAAATTGCGTCTTGGCAATATCCGCATCCCGCCGTGTTTAAAATTCTCACTGTGCCCTTGTTTGCAGGTTTTATGTATTCGGCTGTGGGCAGTTTTTTTGCGCGCTCATTACGTCTCTATCATGTTTCTTTTCAGCACTTGCCCCGTTTTTCAGCCATGTTAACCTTGGCGATGTTGTCTTATATCAACTTTATGTCCAAATTTTTTGTTCCCGATATTCGCTATCTGTTGTTTGCATGGAGTGTAGTGCTGTTTTGGAAAACCAAGATTGGCTTTGAATTACAGCAGCACCGTTTTCAACTGCCGATGTTACCCGTACTTTTACTATTGGCCTTTATTATTTGGATTGCGGAAAATATCAGTACGTTTTACCAAATCTGGCTGTACCCAAGTCAAGTCGATGTATGGCATATAGTCGGTTGGGGGAAGTTGGGTTCTTGGTATTTATTGCTACTGCTCAGTCTGGTGTTGGTGCTAAAAATTTTAGGGAAACGAGACTTACGTGGCAGTTGGTCCTTATACCGCTAAAGTACGTTTTTAAATATTCACTTCACTTTAGTATAAATTGTTTTGCGTTATGCGTTTGTTACCGCTATCTTACAAGGGTGTAGCTCAAAATACACACAATAGGAACAATAAAAATACTCGGAGATAATCGAGTCTGGAGAAACCTTATGTTGAAAAAAATGGCATTGGCTGCAGTTTTGGCTGTTGGTTCTACTGCTGCATTTGCAGATAAAGATGTCGGTTGTGGTATTGGTTCACAAATTTGGGCTGGCCAGTCTGGTAAAGTCGCTAAAATTTTAGCGGGTACAACCAATGGTCTTTTTGCTAACCAACTTTTCGGTATTACCTTTGGTACTTTAGGTTGTAGCGGTACGGGTACTGTGACTGCTCAGGCAGTAACATTTACCAACGAAAATGCGGAAGCATTGGCGCGTGATATGGCAGTCGGTGAGGGCGAAAGTCTAAATGTACTGGCTGAATTACTGAACATCCAGTCTGAAGATAAAGCACGTTTCTTTGAAGTGTCTAAACAAAACTTCGCAAAAATCTATTCAGCTGAAAACCAAGATGCGCTTCAAGTATTAGCATCTTTACAAGCAGTCATGGCAACGGATAGCGTATTAAAAGCATACGTTTAATTGCAGCATAAAACCCTGCCATTCAGGCAGGGTTTTTCATATCTAAAAAAGAAGAATAGCTAACACTGCATGAAATCTGTTGTCCTCCTCTCAAGTGTGCTATTCAGCACCAGCATCTTTGCTCAAGCACCTAGCTCAGCCGAGTTTTATATTGAAAAAGCACACCAACTGAAGCTAGCCTCAAATGTGACGTGGCAACGTTTGATGTATGCCAGTGTCTCAGGACAAAGTGAAGTCACTTATCGCCCATTTTTTTATAGTGAACATGGACAAACCCAGCTCAAACAAGAGCTTGATGCCAATATTGCAGCACTTTTTACCCCAGCCGAAGCCAATCAATCGATTCAGTGTCGCTTTCCGGCACGTTCAAAATGGCTCATAGGGCAACTGAATATTGCATCAAACCAACTGCCTAAAGCCTTATGTCCTGAGCTGGATGAGTGGCTTGGGCAAATTAAGCCGTATAAGGCGACTTTAATTTACGCCACGGACTTTATGGGCAATCCCAGTTCGATGTTTGGGCATACACTGTTAAGGCTCGATCCTAAAGACCAAAAACAGCTGAACTTAGTCTCTTATGCCGTGAATTACGCAGCGACAGTGGCCAATAGTGACAGCTTTTCTTTTGCATGGAAGGGCTTAACCGGGCAGTACCCAGGTGAGTACTCACTCATGCCGTACTATCGAAAAGTGAAAGAATATGGTGATTTGGAAAGCCGCGATTTGTGGGAGTACGAGTTAGCCCTGACGCCAGAAGAAACCAAGACAATGGTTGAGCATATTTGGGAACTCAAGCATGTGCAATTTCCTTACTATTTTATCAATGATAACTGTGCCTATCGTTTACTGGGTTTAATTGATTTGGTACGGCCAGAGGTCAACCTACAAAAACAATTTAAAACCGCTGCGATTCCTGTTGAGACTATTAAGGCGGTCGATGAAAACCATCTAATTGCAGAAAGTGTTTACCGTCCAGCTTTAGAAACTCAATTGTTGGCACAAGCCAAACAACATGGTCAAGCTTTGGCAGCGTCTGCGCATCAGGTTGCGCAACTTGAACCTGCTCAAATGCAAGATTATTTGAATCGCTATGCTTTGGTGGATCAGGCACGTATTTTAGAAATGGCCTATGACCATGTGTATTTACAGTTAATTGCACAAAAGATTGCGGCAGAAGACGCCCAACCGCGTATTCGACAACTGCTGGGTTTGCGGAGTCAGATTGACTTGGAAAAGCAGCGTCAAGTGGTCGAAGCGCCAAAAGTAGATCCGGTAAAAGGTCATCATGCGCGAACTATTCAGCTTGAAGCAGGTGAAATACAAGGTGACACTTATTTCCGACTGAGTCATCGTCAAGCCTACCATGACTTGATTGACCCGCAAGGCGGTTTCCGTTTGGGTACGCAGCTTAAGTTTCTAGATGGTAGCCTAGAATATCGCGATGATCGATTAAAACTGCAAGAACTAAATGTGCTGGAGGTCAATGCCTACAGTCCACTGACTGCCTTTAAAACACCATTAAGCTGGGGTTTTAACATGGGTTGGCAACAAGAGGCACTAGATAGAGATAGTGCATTTAGTGAACAAGATCAACACGGTGTATTAAATCTATCCAGTCAGTTTGGCTATAGTGTGGCAGATCAGGCGCGTCAACATTTATGCTATGCACAATTGCAAAATCATGTTCAAGCAGGCAAAGCTTTAGACCGAGGTTGGCGCGTGGGACTTGGACCAACGGCTGGCTGTCAAAATATCTGGAGCGAACATATCAATAGTTTGGTACAGGTCGAGCTGCCATATTGGGAAGATAGCCATCAATGGCAAGTCAGACTGAATACTCAGTTGCAATATTTATTCAATCAGCAAAATGCATTGAGGCTTCATTGGCAGTATCAACAGCAAAAAGGCAAAGATTGGGATCAGACGGGTTTGAGTTATATTCATTTCTTTTAGTTCGTTCCTCTTTTCAACGCCCCATTAATGGGGCTTTTTTTTATGAAAGTCATTGCTGTTAAAACAACCAAACGTGAGCCTTACTTTTTATAAAGCGCTGAAAATGAAAGCTGATGGTGAAAATAAGTATTGAAATTTGTTATATTAATCACATAAATGTCTAGTAAGTCTCAAAAATATATAAATAGGTAAGTTTTATGAATGATGAATGCATGGCTAAATTGGCCGAGCAGTGGGGGAAAATTTGCCAACATTATTCAGTGAATGATCACGTTAAAGCGCAAAATTTTATTCAGCAGCATTCGTCTGTATTGGTCAATGAATTTTATAGCAATATTGTCTTGGAGCCTGAGGCTGCAGATTTTTTTAAAGATGACATCATTCAACAACGTTTAAAAAAGAGTTTAAACCAATGGCTCATTGAAAATTTCGACGTGGCTGTGAATGAAGCTTATTATGCAGCAGTTGAAAAACAACAAAAAGTGGGACAGGTGCATGCGCGGGTGGGCATTCCTTCTTGGTTGATCATGCGCGGTATTCGTGAGATTGAGAACAAAATCTTGGAACTCTTGGCTGAACTTCCGCTAGAAAATAACCACCACATGCTAAGTTATATGCTGCAAATTATGGGTTTTGCGACAGAAATTATGTGCAGATCCTATGAAGCCAATACTGAGCGGAGCCATGAGGTTAAGCATAGCTATCGTTTATTTTCTGCAATGCAAGATGTCGCAGTACAAAAAGATAAGCAGCGCAGCATTTTGCTCGACTGGGAAAATGAGTTGATGTTCAAAGTCTTCTCCGAGCATCCGCAGTTGCAACATATTGCTTTGTCTAAGTCGGAATTTGGTCTATGGTTTGTGCATAAAGCAGCGTATGCCTTTACGGGTGCAGAGCAGGTGGAGACCATTATCAGGCTGATTCAACAGGTCGATACCCTCAATTTTGACGTGCTCGACTGTCAGGATCAGACTCAGAAAGTTGAACGCATTCAAGAAATTCGTGACGTGAATCGACAGATTCAGCATTTGGTCGATCAACTATTTCAAGTGACTGAATATATAGACTCAGGTAATGACTCTCTGACTCAATTGTTAAACCGTCGTTATTTAAGTACGATTGTGTCGCGTGAAATTAATTTTGCCCGTAAAAATGATGCAGCGCTGAGCCTATTGGCAATCGACGCAGATTATTTCAAACGTATCAACGATAAATATGGGCATACCGCAGGGGATTTGGCACTGCGTTTTATTGCTGAAGTCTTGTTGGATGTAGCGAAGGGCAGTGACTATGCCTTCCGTGTCGGTGGCGAAGAGTTCTTATTGTTGTTGGTGGATAGTGATCTCACGCGTGCTTTACAAATCGCTGAAACGATTCGCATGCGGGTACAGGAAACTCCAATTCGTACCGCTCATGGGCAAAATTTTAGTTTTACCGTCAGTATTGGTTGTACGGTTTATAATGGTCATCCTGACTATCAGCGCTTTTTAGACACTGCCGATTCGGCACTCTATGCAGCCAAAAATAAAGGGCGTAACTGTATTCATGTGACTGAAAAAGTTCTGAGTGTTTAAATCTCAGACTTAAACACGAACTGTTCTAAGTCGTTTCAATTCGGTTGTTGAGGTTTTTATACCTCAACAATCACATAGTATTTTTTTACAGCTTCAATCACTTCAAATGTGCCGATAAAACTCGGTGGAATAATTCCTGCCTGGCCTGCTTTGACTTCAATGAAGTTTTGAGTGTGGGCATCATGAATACGGATGCAGCCTTCCATCACTTGAAAGAATTCTTGTTTGTTGTCAGCAAATTGAATATTCCATGAGCCAACTTCACAGTGCCAAATCCCGCAGCCCATGTGTGGGTGTTCATATAGACTATAGGTCTGGCGCTGTGGGTTACCTTGAACCAAACGGTCTGGACGTGGAAAATCAATACTCTGTTCGCCTTGGGTCAAACCATGACCTGCTAACCAAATTGCTGACATTGCGTATTCCTCTAAACAAAAAATAAATCGTTCAATGATATATGCATAAAAAAAGCCCCAACAGAGGTTGAGGCTTCATGTTTCAATTAATAGCTTTCAGGGACGGCACTTAAAAACTCACGACGCTCTTCTTTATTGGTTTTAAAGTCACCAATAAAGGAAACGGTACGAGTAGTCGATTCTTGCTTGCCGACGCCGCGCATCATCATGCACATATGTGCCGAATCAATCATGACTGCCACACCGCGTGCACCTGTCACTTCTGCAACCGCTTCTGCAATCTGCTGGGTGAGGTTTTCTTGAATCTGTAGACGACGTGCAAACATTTCGGTGATGCGTGCAAATTTAGAAAGTCCAAGGACATTGCCTTCAGGTAAATACGCAATATGTACGCGACCATAGAAAGGTAATAAATGGTGTTCACAGAGTGAATAAAATTCGATATTTTTAACCAGCACCATTTCACGGTTGTCCGATGGGAACACCGCATTATTGGTCACTTCTTCTAAGCTTTTGCTATAACCAGACGTTAAATACGAAAAAGCTTTAGCAGCACGCATAGGCGTATCGAGGAGACCTGGACGGGTTAGGTCTTCACCAACGGCAGTTAAGATGTTAGCGTAGGATTGCTGCATAGACATAAGACGTGTTCACTTACACTGATATTGAACAAGGACGGCATTGTAGCAGAAAACTATTCCAATGCCTTATTTTGGACAAAAATCCGATTACTGTTTAAACTTTGGGTTCTTTTCAGCACGTTTTAGCAACACTAAAACTGCACCTGTACCACCTTGCTTCTCTGGTGCACTCACAAAAGCCAGCACATCGCGGTGTTGACGCAGCCAACTATTCACATAGGTTTTTAAAATGGCTTCCGGACCTTTGCCGTGTACAATTTTAATGACATTTTGATTTTCATCTTTGGCCATTTGAATGACTTGTAAAACTGCGACACGGGCTTCTTCAACGGTGCAACCATGCAAGTCGACTGCTTCAAACCAACGGATGTTACCCGCTTTTAAATCTTCAAATACTTTGTGTTGCAGCGTAGCAATGCGATAACTGAGCGCGGCTTGGCTCGCTACAGGGTTGAGCATCGCTTGAGTATCGGACAGCTCAGTTGCATCGGTATACATTGGGCCTTCAGCTGCTGCACGTTTTGCTAAAGTTTGTGCATCGATTTTTTTCTTTGGATTTTTTTCTATTTTGGCAATGTTCGCAGTCTCCATCTTTTGGACACCTTGCATTTGTTTTTGAAACAACGCGAAATCATCTTCTGGCTCGGGTGGAGCAACTTGAGCTTGGGCCTCAGACTGTTTGATGGCAGTCGAATGCGGATTGGTGATTTGCTTTTTAAAGTCTTTCAGTAAATTAAACTGTTCTTTAGAAAGCGATGAATCATGTTTGCTCATAGTGTCAGAAAAATACGCAAAATAAGAAATTAGGCGATAATTATAGTCTGATTTTCCCTATATTTGAACTGAATTGCATCATGCATAGAGGGTTGTATAAACTGAAAGCAGTGTTGAAGCTTTGATCGGCAGTTCTGGGCTTGAGGCCTTATAGAAACGTGAAATCCAAATTTTAGAAAAATTAAGCCGTGGCGGTACCGATGCTGAAATATCGGAGTCGATTTTTTTATCGATCAACACGGTGAAATGGCATCTGCGTAAAATCTATAACAAGTTGCAGGTCCGCTCTCTAATCGAAGCGGTGAATTAGGCCAAGAAGCAGGGCTTAATTGAGTGATTTAAGATTGAATTTTTTATATGTTACTGTTTAACGAGATCTTCAACGGCTTTTTGAAAGGACATATCACACAGTATTCAGGGTAAGAGCATGCCTTACCCTGAATATGCCATTAAAATGATTTAGGTGTTCCAAACAGCTCGGTAAAGGCGTGATCTGGACGCGGCTGCTTCATAAAACTTTCACCGACCAAGAAGGCATGAATGTCATGCTCTTGCATCATTGCAACATCCGCTGGGGTCGCAATTCCACTTTCTGTGACCAGTAGACGAGATGGTTCAAGCAGTTTTTTCAAACGAATCGAGGTGTTTAAGTCCACATCAAAGGTTTTTAAGTTGCGGTTATTGACACCCAATACGCAACGTTCAGATAGACGCAAAGCACGTTCAAGTTCTGCTTCATCATGTACTTCAACCAAGACATCTAAATTCTGTTCAAAAGCCGTTTTAGACATTTCTTCGAGTTGTTGATCGGACAAGCATGCCACAATCAGAAGAATACAGTCCGCATGTAAAGCACGTGCTTCAATCACCCCATAAGGGTCAATCAGAAAGTCTTTGCGTAATGCAGGCAGGGCACAGTGAGAACGTGAAATTTGAATATTCTCATCGGCACCTTGGAAAAAATCGACATCGGTTAAAACCGATAAACATGCAGCACCCGCAGCTTCATATTGCTGTGCGATTTCAGCAGGATCAAAGTTTTCACGAATGATGCCTTTAGATGGTGATGCTTTCTTAATTTCAGCGATCACACCCGGTTGTTTGCTTAGTAAAGACTTTGCAAAACCACGTACAGGAGTTGCCTCAAGTGCCCATTCTTCAACATCTTTATAGCTACGTTGTTTGAGGCGTTTAGCAAACTCTTCCTGCTTGCGATCCACAATTTTGCCTAAAATCGTATTTGCGATATCTACCATGACAAAATCCTGTCTATCAAGCGTCGTATTGTTTAAGGGTTTTGCTGAATTCAGCAAGGATACTCATCTTTTCTAAAGCTTGTCCGCCGTAGATGATGTCATGTGCTAAAGCCACGCCTTGTTTATAACTGGTACAAAGTCCAGAGACATATAAACCAGCCCCTGCATTTAAAGCAATCATATTGGCTGCTTTTTCGCCTTTATCCGATTTGTTTTTACCTAATCCATCTTTGATTAAGCTTAAACTTTCAGCAGAATTTTGAATGATTAAACCTGTTAAAGTTTGCGATTCGATCCCAACATCTTCAGGTTGAATCTCCCATTCGGTGACTTCACCATTTTTGAGTTCAGCCACATAGGTGCTTGATGCAAGGCTAATTTCATCTAAACCATCTTTAGAATGAACCACCATGACATGTTCTGCGCCCAGTTGTTTCATCACTTCTGCAATAGGACGGCACAATTCAGTCGAAAACACCCCAATCACTAGACGTTTTACTCCAGCCGGATTCGTAAGCGGGCCAAGTAAATTGAAAATACTGCGAATGCCTAATTCACGACGTGGGCCAACCGCATATTTCATCGCTTTGTGATGATTCGGGGCAAACAAGAAACCGACACCCATTTCACGAATACAGCGTTCAGTTTGTTGCATGTTCAAGTCAAGTTGGATGCCTGCTTGTTCTAACAAGTCCGAGGAACCCGATTTGGTTGAAACACCACGGTTACCATGTTTAGCAATGGTTGCACCTGCTGCTGCAATCACAAAAGCAGATGCAGTCGAGACGTTAAATAAGTTCTGACCGTCACCACCTGTACCGACGATGTCGACTAAATAAGGCACATCACTGACATCAATTTTGATGGCAAACTCGCGCATGACACGAGCCGCTGCGGTAATTTCATCAATACTTTCACCTTTTAAGCGAAGACCCATCATCAGTGCACCAATTTGGGCATCTGTTGCTTCACCATTCATGATGGTGCGCATGACGTCTTCCATTTGCGGCTGCGTCAACTCAATGTTTTTAGTGATGTTATTTAAAGCTTGTTGCATATTCATTTTTCACTGCACTCATTTATGCGTAAATTTCTAAAAAGTTCTTAAAGATTTGATGGCCATGCTGACTCAAGATTGATTCTGGGTGAAATTGCACGCCTTCAACGGCAAGCGTCTTATGCTTTACACCCATGATTTCTTCAATTGAGCCGTCGGCTTCATTGGTCCAGCAAGTCACTTCTAAGCATTCAGGCAAGCTTTCTTGATCAATCACAAGTGAGTGATAACGCGTTGCTGAAAATGGAGAAGGGAGATTGCTAAAAATGCCTTTATTTGAGTGGTGCATGTCAGACAGACGCCCATGCATCACTTTTTTGGCACGAATGATTTCGCCGCCAAAAGCCTGACCAATGGCCTGATGTCCTAAGCACACCCCTAATAATGGAATTTTTCCAGCAAAATGCTGAATGGCTGGAATGGAAATTCCTGCTTCCGAAGGTGAGCATGGGCCAGGGCCAATCACAAGATACTTAGGTTGCCATCGCTCAATATCTTCCAATGTCACGGCATCATTACGTACTACTTTTACTTCTTGATTTAACTCGCCAAAATACTGGACGATGTTGTATGTAAAAGAGTCATAGTTGTCGATCATTAAAAGCATGAGCTTAACCTATTGAAATTTATGCACATAAATGTGCGTGAAGAGTCCTATGGTATTCGTGCGTTTACATTATAAAGCTATAAGTAAATTATTTTTCTCATTCAATGACTTGAATGGAGGCACAAAACCGAAATTATCATAGCAAAAAATACACAGCTAGGGCGCGACATTTTTTTGTGGGTCTAAAAATTACAATGGGTTTTGTTACTAACTGATATAGAGTTTATGAATATCTCAGATTCAAATTCTAATGAGAAGCCTCGTGGACTATGTGTAAATGTCATGAAGCATGCATATTCAATGAATATAAAAAGAATATCTTCTGATGTTGTGAGCCAAAAACTCACCAAATATCACCAAAACAGAGCATCTTTTTTTGCTTGCTCACATCTGAGATGTCGGCTTTATATTTAGTTTGAAAGGAGAGGTTTTTTATTTTTTGAAAATCAAATAAAAACAGTTAATTACGCTGCTTATATTTGATTTCAGGTATATCGCTCGCCGTGATATGAGGTGTGGAAGTCAAATCAAGGCGAAAATAACAGCTTAAACAGCGCTCTAATTTATAAAAAACGGGTGTAAATCGACCCGTAATATTTAAAAATGCACCATTATGATCCACACTCAAAATCTTTTAGATTAAATGTGAAGAAGCGTGCTTGAATATGGTGCATTTACTTTTTAGCTCAGTATAATAGAGCCAAAGCAAACAGCTTAAAACTGTTATTCTGATAATGAATTCAATATTTTAGCTAAGCTTTTTAAAGTTGGTACGGTAATTGCTTTAGAACAACCAACTACTAACACGCACTAAAGAGTGCAACAAAAATTCATCGGAGCAAAATGAGCATGGCGAACAAGGTCCTACAACTCATCCAAGAAAGTGGCGCAAAATGGGTCGATTTCCGTTTTACGGATACTAAGGGTAAAGAACAACACGTAACTTACCCAGCAGATACTATCGACGAAGATACTTTTGAAGACGGTAAAATGTTTGATGGTTCTTCTATTGCTGGTTGGAAAGGCATTGAAGCATCTGACATGATCTTACGTCCAGATGCTGCAACTGGTTTTATCGACCCGTTCTTCGCTGAGCCTACAGTAGTTGTTACTTGTGACGTTATTGAGCCATCAACAGGTCAAGGTTATGACCGTGACCCGCGTTCGATTGCTCGCCGTGCTGAAGAATACCTAAAATCGACAGGTATTGGTGATACTGCATTCTTTGGTCCAGAACCAGAATTCTTCGTATTTGACGAAGTAAAATGGGAAATTGATATGTCTGGCGCGCGCCATACATTGATTGCTGAAGAAGCTGCTTGGTCAACAAACAAAGATTACGAAGGCGGAAACTCTGGTCACCGTCCACGTGTTAAAGGTGGTTACTTCCCAGTTCCTCCAGTTGATTCTTCACATGACATGCGTGCTGATATGTGTGCGCGTATTGAAGACATCATGGGCCCAGGTCGTGTAGAAGTACACCACCACGAAGTTGCATCTTGCCAATTAGAAATTGGTGTAAGCTTCAACACAATGGTTCGTAAAGCTGACGAAGTACAACAGTTCAAATATGCGGTTTGGAACGTTGCACACCAATATGCTAAAACTGCGACTTTCATGCCTAAGCCAATGGTTGGTGATAATGGTTCTGGTATGCACGTTCACATGTCTATCTCTAAAGATGGCAAGAACTTGTTTGCTGGTGATGAATACGCTGGTCTTTCAGAAATGGCGCTTTACTTCATCGGTGGTGTAATCAAACACGCTCGTGCATTGAACGCAATTACGAACCCTTCTACAAACTCGTACAAGCGTTTAGTTCCACACTTCGAAGCGCCGATTATGTTGGCATACTCAGCACGTAACCGTTCTGCTTCTATCCGTATTCCTTACGTTTCTAGCCCTAAAGGCAAACGTATCGAAGCTCGCTTCCCAGATCCAATGATGAACCCGTACTTAGGTTTCGCAGCATTGTTAATGGCGGGTCTTGACGGTATCCAAAACAAGATTCACCCAGGTGAAGCAGCTGATAAAAACTTATACGACCTTCCTCCTGAAGAAGAAGCGAAAATCCCTACAGTTGCGCACAGCCTAGATATGGCGCTTGAAGCGCTTCAAGCGGATCATGAGTTCCTTCTTAAAGGTGGTGTATTCACTAAAGAAATGCTTGATGCATATATCGAACTTAAAACTGAAGAAGTGCGTCGCTTGAACACGACAACTCACCCAGTTGAATTTGATATGTACTACAGCTTGTAATTCTGAACTGAATTTCACTGTAAAAAACCCGCGCTAGTCGCGGGTTTTTTTGTATCATCTGTTTAACTTGAAAAAAATTGATGAGAGCAATGGCACAGCGTAAGAAGCACACCAGTTTTTATCCTTGGATTGACCCTAAAGATCAAGACAAAGGATTTAAGCTAAATTTTTCGATGGTGACTTATATTGAAGTTGGTCGCACCCCTGAAGGTTACAAGCAGGCAGAATTTGTTGCATTGAAAAGCCCAGAGTTGGCACTGGATTGTGATTATCCTCAAAGTTTTTATTTGAGTGCTGAAGGTTTTATTTTGGTGAAAACTCCGCAAGGTAAATTTGAAACCATTGCAAAAACAGATAATTGCTAAAGATTGATCTTACAATCAAATACATTCTTCATAACTCAAAAAGCGTTTAAGCGCACAGTAAATCAATGGTACAGGTAGGCTTATGCAGCAGATTCCAGCTGAACTGAAAACATGGTTATATGCTTCAGGTTCACTTACTCAGCAACTGACGGATTTGGCTGATGGAGCGTTTAGGGTTCAACCAACCAAAGAGCATTTTCAGCGTCTTCAGTTTATCGATGCAAAATGGATGGGCATGCCGTTTCAGCATACGTCATGGGTACGAGAAAGTTTTTTATATGGCAGTGATGCAGAGCCTTGGGTTAAAGCCAAAAGCATTTTCCCGATTTTAAGTTTACGAGGTCGTGCTCGACTATTTAAACATATTGGAAAAAAACCGATTGGTTGGTTTTTATTTCAGCGTACCAATCCGGCATGTGAACGCCGTGTTATTTGGTTGGATGATGGCTGGACAAGACAGAGCTGTTATACTTGGCACGGCTGCAAGTTTATTGTTCAAGAAACGTTTTTAGCGAGTTTTGAGCAATTTTTGCAAAAGCAGAATTCAGCATCTGAAGGACAATCATGACAACTGCGCATCAAATTACTTGGCGTGAACGTTTAGAAGCCTATTATTATTTATGTCGTTTTGATAAGCCTGTTGGCACAGAATTGGTGTTCTGGCCTACCATGTGGGCACTATGGATTGCAGCAGAGGGCATCCCGCCAATTAGCATTCTGATTCCGATGGTACTTGGCACGGTATTTATGCGTGCGGCTGGGTGTGCAATTAATGATTTTGCTGATCGTAAAGTCGATGCGCATGTAGAGCGCACGAAAATGCGGCCTTTAGCAACAGGGATTATCACGGCTAAAGAAGCCATTTATGTGTTTCTAGCTTTAGTCTTTGCCAGTGCTTGTATGTTGTTATTTCTACCGATTGAAACATTCTATTGTGCTTTAGGTGGGCTTTTTCTCGCATTTATATATCCTTTCATGAAACGCTATACCCATTTGCCTCAGGTTGTTTTGGGCATGGCCTTTTCGTGGGGAATTCCGATGTCCTTTACGGCTATGGGCAAACCATTAGATGTAACCTGTTGGTTGCTTTATTTTGGCAATCTGGCTTGGACAGTGGCGTACGATACTCAATATGCGATTACCGACCGTGAATATGATTTAAAAATTGGGGTGAAGTCGACAGCCATTTTGTTTGGTCGTTTTGATATTCAAATTATTTCATTTTTACAGGCGATGAGCGTGGTTTTGATCGGTGCGGCACTTTACCTTGAAAATTTATTGATGCCATTGGGTTTAATCGCATTGCTGGTAGTTGTGGCTGATTTTATTTATCAATGGTCAAAAACCAAAGACAGAGATCCACAGCGTTGTTTTTGGGCATTCCGTCACAATCGTTGGGTGGGATTCATTATTTTTACTGGAATCTTTTTAGAATTAATTATTTAAAGTGATTATTTGGTTGAAAAGCGTCCTATACAGGGCGCTTTTTTTATGTCTTAATAAAACGGCATGTAGTTTCATGCTTAAAAAAACAACGAATAAAAGGATATTTTATGAAACGCTCGAAAATAGCATTAGCCCTTACAGTTGCCGTTTCAATGCTGTTTTTAACTGCTTGTAATGACGATGATGATTCGCCCGCTTCAAACCAACAACCCACTTATCTGTCGGAAGGAAATTATTCTTTAGATACAGTCGAGAATAGCTCATCGATTAAAGTCATGACTTATAACATGACGAATGTGCAGGGGAAGACAGCAACCGCAACGGCAATGGTTTTATTTCCACAGGTAGCTCGACCTAAAGATGGTTATCGTGTTGTGGTATGGGAGCATGGAACGGTCGGAGGTGGAGATGATTGTGCACCAAGTAAAAATGTGATTCATCCACGCTTTAAAATTTTAGCGAATACATTATTGGCTGCAGGCTATGTCATTGTTGCTCCAGATTATGAAGGTCTAGGTACATCAGGTGTACATCCTTATTTGAATTTGTCGAGTCAAGCTAATTCTGCCATTGCAGCCGTCAAGGCCGCAAAAGAGCATTATGGTACCCAGTTAAATGGAGCATGGATGTCGATTGGCCAATCACAAGGTGGACATGCATCATTGGGTACAGCAGAGTTTGCTAATACAGATACGACTTATAAAGGAGCTGTGGCTGGTGCACCTGCGTCAAGTTTAGGACAAATTATTCAAATTTATCTTGATCCGCAGATGAATCTTGATGCGAATAATCAGTCTAAAGGACTCAATCGATTAGATGAGCAATTGCAACAAGTCCGTGGTGCCGTTGCAGGGGGGCTGATTCCGCCAGAGCAAGGCCAAGCACTGATTGATCAAATAGCAGATGGTTATGCTGAACTCTTGGCTTATGCGGCACTCACAAGCTCGGGAATTAAAGCGTATCAGCCTGATTATGATTTAAAGAATATCTTTACAGCGGGTGCTGCTGAAATTGCGGAAATTGCTTATGGACGTACAGGCGATGATGGTGCATGTTTAGGTTATCCAGCACCGAATAGTGCAAATGGCTTACAAGAACAATTTAAAGCGGGTGTTGTAGAGTTCTTGTCAGATCCAACACACTGGACTTCACAGTATGGTGTTGATTTAAATAAAATTAAAACAGATCCAGTGGTTCAGAAATTTTTGTCGGATAATCAACCAGCAACCAATGCCACTGCTGCGAAAGTTATTAAGACCCCTGTATTTATTATTCAGGGAGAGAAAGATCAAGCGGTACTACCTGTAGTAACGCAAGCGTTATATGCAAATATGAAAGCAAAAGCGACTGCATACTTCCCGCAAAATGCATATGCTGATGGTTATAAATTAACTATTGTACCTAATGCGACGCATACCCAAGCAATCGTATGTCAAAATAAGGAGGCTGTAGATTTTATTCAGACCTATATGTCTGCGGGTACGGGTATTGTGTTAACTGATGCACAAAAAGATGCCAGCACCAATGAAAACTGTACAGGTAAAGCACCGACATAAAATTAACCATTTAAACTGAAGATAGAGCCTCATGATTGAGGCTCTTTTTTTGTTATAGTATTGGCCCATCAAAATCTAGATATTGGAAATAGGTTGGCTATGACGAAATCAACTCAAAAACTAACGCCAAAAGTGATGTTTTTAGCGAGTCTTGGTATTGTGATTCCATTGCTTATTTTAGGGATTGCTTTTTTAGCGGTAAAAAGCGATGCAAAAAACCAAGCGGAATATCAGCGTATTAAAGAAGAACAACAGCAGCGTATTCAAGCAAAGTTGGCTGCCGAAAAGCAATTAACACTGCAGGAAGCGAGCAGCGCAGTCTCAAAATAGTTCAAGCACGGATTGCAGGCGTAATCCCAATGTGTTTGTGCAGTTGGCGAATGCTTGGAATTTCAGTAAAACGCAGAACAATGTAACCTGCTTCATTGAGCATCGCATCACGTTCTGCATCTTCTTGTTCCTTACCGATATGGGAAGGATCATCGAGTTCAATAATCACCACAACCGCTAACTGTTCATCTAATAAAACGAAGTCGGTGACTTTACGGTTAAATTTGGCCCGTATTTTATAGTGATCACTGGTAATCAGCGAACTAAATGAAACTTGAGCTAGAACATGATGGCGTGGAAATGCTTCTTTTAAGCGAATAAACATTTTACATTCAAATGGCGTAATGACGTGTTTTGCATAAAACTTTTGTTTACGGCGAAATAGGTCAGGGTAGACCATCATCACTAACGTAATAGTAGAGAAGCAGCCGATGATAAAAAAGATGATTTGACTCAGATCGAACACAATATTTTCTAGCGCAAAGAAAAAACCCACTCGAATGGAGTGGGTTTTTAGAATTTTGGCTCTCCAACCTGGGCTCGAACCAGGGACCTGCGGATTAACAGTCCGTCGCTCTACCGACTGAGCTATTGGAGAATCTGCACGCATTCTATGTGGCAAAGCTCAAAGGGTCAAGTCTTTGGCCTGATATTTTTATATAATCTGCTTTAAATGATTTAAAAATAAACGGTTTAGCTTTTATTGATGTGATTCGATTCAGCTATCTTTGATTTTCTATGAAGATATTATGGGTATTCAAGCTGAGAAGGGCCTGTATGGAAAGCTGCTTTGGAGTGATTTTGAGAGATTGGTTTTACTTATGGGTGAATGTCGTTTTTATAGATAGAAAAAAACCCAAGTCATAATGCTTGGGCTTTTTAAAATTTGGCTCTCCAACCTGGGCTCGAACCAGGGACCTGCGGATTAACAGTCCGTCGCTCTACCGACTGAGCTATTGGAGAATCTGAAATGCAGTATAGAGAAAATTACACATCGGTCAAGTTACAATTCTAAAAAAAGTCGAATTTTAGATTAAATGTTTTTTTTATAAACAATTTGATATGTCATAGCTGTATACCAGAAGGGTATAGGGTGTGTATCAAAACAATGAGTGATAAAAAAAGCCCAAGTCACGATGCTTGGGCTTTTTAGAATCTTGGCTCTTCCACCTGGGCTCGAACCAGGGACCTGCGGATTAACAGTCCGTCGCTCTACCGACTGAGCTATGGAAGAATAGTGGCTCTCCAACCTGGGCTCGAACCAGGGACCTGCGGATTAACAGTCCGTCGCTCTACCGACTGAGCTATTGGAGAATCTGATGCGCATTTTAGGGAGGAAAGGAAAATGGGTCAAGCAAAAAATATTGAGAAATGAATTGTTTGCTTTATAAATATGCGTTTAGGTAGCAAAAACAAAAAAACCGCTCAAAAAGAGCGGTTTTTTAAACAAGACGAATCTTATTTTTCAACGCCAGCAGCTTGGCCTGCATATTTCGCGTTTGCATAATCCCAGTTTACAAGACTTTCAAGGAAAGTTTTGATGTAAACAGGACGTGCATTACGGAAGTCGATGTAGT
Organism: Acinetobacter johnsonii; assembly: GCF_048551975.1. GTDB lineage: Bacteria > Pseudomonadota > Gammaproteobacteria > Pseudomonadales > Moraxellaceae > Acinetobacter > Acinetobacter johnsonii_A. The sequence goes on from NZ_JBIMCF010000001.1 coordinate 358,281, forward strand.
AAGCATGTTCCCAAACGTCAATGGTTAACACTGCAACTTTACCGTGTGCAAGTGGAGTGTCTGCATTTGAAGTTTTAAGGATAGAAAGGTTGCCATTTACTTCATCAGCAACTAACCAAGCCCAACCTGAACCAAATTGAGTTGTAGCAGCAGCAGCAAATTCTTCAGCGAATTTTTCGTAAGAACCGAATGCTTCATCAATTTTAGCAGCTAAAGCACCTGTTGCTTTACCACCACCGTTTTTAGCCATACAGTTCCAGTAGAATGTGTGGTTCCAAACTTGTGCTGCGTTATTGAAGATACCTGCTTTAGATGCATCACCAGCAGAAGCTGTGATGATTTCTTCTAAAGTTTTACCTTCAAGGTCAGTACCCTTGATTAGGTTGTTTAGGTTAACAACATAAGTATTGTGGTGTTTGTCGTGGTGGAATTCTAAAGTTTCTTTGCTGATGTGTGGAACAAGATCTTCGTAGCCATATGGAAGTGCAGGTAAAGTAATGGTTGTCATGTTTCATTCCTTGCAGATTTGCTGGGTTTTACTTTAAGTGCATTTATTGTAAATGATTCTATAGACAATAGGGCAGTCTTTTAATACACAAAATATGCAAAAAACTTCGTAAGGACACATATACAATACACAAGATATCGTTAGAGTCTTTCGTACAGAATATATTCATTTTAAAAGACTCCAAGCTCTAGATAGATTGAGGCGTGAGATTAATTTTTATTCTGCAACGCTGCATGGTAACGGCGATTTACTTCATCCCAATCGACTACATTATAAAAGGCATTGATATATTCAGGACGGCGGTTTTGATATTTTAGATAATACGCATGTTCCCATACATCTAAACCGAGAATAGGGGTATGACCGTGCATAAGAGGGGAATCCTGATTTGCACTGCTTTCAACAATCAGCTGGTGTTCAGGTGTCACGCTTAGCCATGCCCAACCACTGCCAAAACGGCTAATCGCTGCTTTGGTAAATGCCTTTTTAAAAGCATCAAAACCACCGAGTTGCTCATCAATAGCTTTTGCCACAGCTCCAGTTGGTTGCCCACCACCTTGTGGACTCATGACTGTCCAAAACAGTGAGTGGTTGGCATGACCACCTGCATTATTGATCACCATATTTTTAAGATCAGTAGGGACATCATTGACTTTGGCAACCAAATCTTCCGCAGACAGTTTCTCCCATTCTGTGCCTACAATCGCGCCATTAATGTTATTGATATAGGCTTGATGGTGTTTACTGTGGTGAATTTCCATTGTTTTCGCATCAATGTTGGGTTCGAGTGCATCATAGGCATATGGAAGAGCGGGTAAAAAATAAGCCATGTGTTTGATTCCTTTAATCATCAAATTTTGTTTTATTGGGATTTTTCAAAGCAGTTTTATTATCTAATTAAAAGTTAATGAGAATCAATATATTTATTATTTGCAATATTGGGGTGCAGCGTAGCAATTTATATTGTTCGTATTGGGGGGAACGTTCAACAGGTATAACAAAGATCAAATGCAAAGCGTTTTTGAACTGATGCTATGTTTTGATTTAAAAAGATGAAAGGCTAGAAATAATATTTTAGAAATTATTCATTTGCTGAAATGAGAGTGATGTCGGATACCATGCGATGTAAGCGCATTGAAAGGACTGGGATGAAAAAAGTCTCATCCCAGTGATTGCTTAGATCGGGTTATTTAACTCGAAATAAACATATTCAATATCAAATTGTTCTGAAATGGCTTGACCTAATCGCTGCACGCCGTAGCGTTCAGTCGCATGATGTCCGCAAGCAAAATAATGTATGCCTAACTCTTTGGCTTCATAGAAGGTACGTTCACTGACTTCGCCTGAAATATAGGCATCACAGCCTTGTTCAGCGGCTTTTACAATAAAATCTTGTGCACCACCAGTACAAAAACCGACTTTTTCAATCATGTTCTTATCCGCAGGAAGATGGATGGCATCGAATTTTAATTTTTCAGATACAAACTTTTTAAACTCTTCCACAGGCATTGGCTGGTTTAAATAACCAATATTGCCAATAGGATGACGCTCAGATGGATCAAGTGCCTCAATACGTTCCAATCTGAGCAAATCTGCAATCGCTACATTATTTCCAAGACTCGGATGGCTGTCGAGGGGGAGGTGATATGCCAACAAAGAAATGTCATGTTGAATCAGACTCTTGATCCGTTTACCTCGCATACCTGTGATGGGATAGGCTTCACCTTTCCAAAAATAACCATGATGCACCAGTAAAAGATCCGCATTTTCTCGGATCGCGGCATCTATGGCATCTTGCGATGCAGTCACAGCAGCTAAAATTTTACGCACTTCGGTTTTACCTTCAATTTGAAGGCCATTCGGTGCATAGTCCTTAAACTCAGGTGATTTGAGGGTTTGATCACACCACTGAATAATGTCTTGTAATTTTGCCATATCGACTTAAAAACTCTTTTTAATTGATTACATCGGAATCTATTGTTTATTTTAACTAAAGCATGACAAAACTCTTGCTTATTTTTGTGCTTCGGCTTGAATTTCGCTTTACAATAGGCATAAATTACTTAGTCATCAATGAATTAAAACATTTTAGAGGGTGAAATCGTGCGCAGGACCTTTTCCTGGTTACCTTGGGTATTACTCATTTTAGTCATTGCTGGATTTTTTGCTTGGCAGCAGTATCAAAAGCCAAAAGCGCCTGTGGCGTCAGATGGGATTAAGATGCCTGCTGAAAAGGTTGAGCCTTTAATTAACACCACGCGTACCGGTGGCGTGGTTTCTTATAGTGCCGCTGTGAAAGTGGCTGCGCCAGCAGTAGTGAATATTTTTACCACGCAAAAAGTCAAACAACTTGACCATCCATTACTCAATGATCCTGCGTTCCGTGAATTTTTTGGCAATCAAATTCCAGATCAGTTTAGCCAAAATAAAAATGAAAACAGTTTGGGTTCAGGTGTGATTGTTCGTCCTGATGGTTATATTTTGACAAATAACCATGTGATTGCTCAAGCCGATCAAATTGTTGTGGCGTTACAAGATGGCCGTCGTGCAGTGGCAAAAGTGATTGGTACAGACCCCGATACCGATTTGGCTGTGATTAAAGTTGAGTTGGCGAATCTGCCTGTTTTACCCTTTAAGCTCAGTGGCAACGAAGTGGGTGATGTAGTCTTGGCCATTGGTAACCCATTTGGTGTAGGTCAAACCGTTACGCAAGGTATCGTCTCTGCTACAGGACGCTCTGATCTAGGTATTAACACTTATGAAGACTTTATTCAAACCGATGCTGCAATTAATCCCGGCAATTCTGGCGGTGCTTTGATTGATGTCGCGGGGAATTTGATTGGAGTGAATACGGCCATTTTCTCTCAGTCAGGTGGGTCTTTAGGTATTGGTTTTGCCATTCCTGCAAGAATTTGCCAACAAGTACTGAACTCTATTCTTAAAGATGGTCGTGTGGTACGTGGTTGGCTGGGTATCAGCTTATTGCCTGTTGAACAAGTCAATATTCTAGAGCCTAAAGGGCCTGGTGTGGTTGTCGCGGATGTGTTAAAAACGGGACCTGCTGCAAAAGCTGGTTTAAAGAAAGGCGACAAGATTGTGAAAGTGAATGATGAAGTGATTACTTCAACCTCACATTTGATTAATTTTGTGGCTTTACAACCGCCAAATAGCACTATTCAGATTTCACTTGAGCGTGATGGCAAACCTTTAGATGTTGCTGTGGTTGTTGGGGAAAGAAAAGAGCAAAATCAGGACTCTCAATTTATTCCATTACCAGAACGTTAATCATTATTTAAAAATATTAAACCCTGATTATTCAGGGTTTTTTATTGCTTAGAATTTTATGATTCAGAAATTATCGTGAGGGCCAATTTGCACAAGGATTAGGGAGTAAGCTATGAATTTCTCCAAGCTCTCCATCTGCCAGTTTGCCATCCTTATTTTTATCCAGATATTTAAATAATTTAAAATTTTTATCTTTAGCTTGGAAGCGTTTATCATCGGGCCAAGGAAGAGGGTCAAAATCTTTAACGCTTAAGAATTCTTTTAACTCGAAGGTTTTATTTTTATTTAGATCATAGGTCTTATGAAACTGTTCCCAATTTAAGGAGGCTGGCTCGCAGGGGAGACTATGGGAACTGATAAATAGTGAAATGCAAAGCATGGTTAAATTTTTCATATTTTCTTTCTCAGTAACATTATTTACAGAGTGTTCAAAATGCGAAACTATTTGTGATATGGCTATAGCCTAAGCGCAAAATAGAATTCTGAATATGAATACTATAATTTATTAGGTAGGAGATTTATTGAAATATCTGTTCAGTTTTTGTGGATGCTATTTTGTATTGAGAAGTTGTATAGCGATTTATCCCTAATTTAATTGTTGAATCTGCGCAATAAAAAACAGCGACCGAAGTCGCTGTTTTTTATCTTTAGAGATTAAGCTTCTTGCTGGATACCCGCAACGAGCCAGTCTTGGGTAGAACCCGCTGGTTTTACAAAGTGCCAAACTTCAGCAAAAGGTTGCGGTAAGCTGTTGAGGTCTTCACTTACTGTACCAGTAAAACGTACGCTAACCACGTATTGACCATTTTCTGTCGCAGAGTCCGCAACCATTGCATTAAGGTTTGAAAACTCAGCTACATCTTGATCTTGGTTCGCCATAATGTCTTGATACATAGACTGGTAAAGATCAGGTGTTAAGTAACGCTGAATTTCAGAAATGTTACTTGCCGTGTTCATCGACTGAATATGATTGAAACGTTGACGAGCAATACGTAAGAAAGCCGCAGGTTCTGTACCGTCTGGCAGCTGACTACCACTATTGGTATAGGCAGCGCCAAAAGGTGCATTGTTTTGTGGTGTAGCAGCTGAACCACCTACAGACTGACCAAAAATGTTACTGTTGTCATTTGATGTACGTGGTGCAGCTTGTTGGCCAAACGGTGCTTGAGTTGAACCATTGTTTGGCGCGTATGGATTAGGTGCTACTTTTTTTTTTGCGCCCATTTTACGGAAAATGAAGAAGGCAACAGCAGCGGCAAGAAGAATCCAAATCCAGCTCGGAATACCACCTTTTTCTTCCTGTGCTTGCGCTTGAGAAGCAGAGTTATCATCTGCCAATGCATTTGCAGCTACAGCACCAATTGCAGCACCCGCTACACCGGCCGCAACCATACCACCGACGCCTGGACCAGATTTAGCTGGAGCTGTAGCGGGCGCGGTAGGTTGTTGAGCTGGAGTTGCTTGACGAGGTTGTTGATAAGACTGAGTTGGTGCGGCCTGACGGCTCATGCCGTGGCTTTTACCACCACCTGCACGTTTAGCTTCTGCGGCTAAGGGTGCAACTAAAAGAGCCGCTGTTAAAAAACCAGCAATCAAACCACGCTGTCGAACTTCCATCAAATTTTCCTACTCTATAAAAATAAATTTTAACTCTACCTTTATGCAGTCTTTTATCCTAAATTTCAATAAAAAACGTGTTTATTTTATGATAAATCCAAATGAATGGAATTTAGCTTAGTTGAGTTCGTCACTTAAGCTCATGGCTTCAGTGAGTGCCTCATGTAAGCGCGCCACGGTGATTACCTTCACTCCCGCAATGTCTTTTTGCGGTGCGTTGCCTCGCGGTAGAATAATGTACTTAAAGCCATGTTTAATGGCTTCTTTTAAGCGTTCCTGCCCATTGGGGACTGGGCGAATTTCCCCAGAGAGTCCTACTTCACCAAAAACAGCCAATTGTTGTGGCAGGGCTTTACCTCGCAGGCTAGAGGCACAGGCCAATAGGACGGCCAAGTCAGAACCTGTTTCCGTGATTTTTAAACCACCGACAACGTTGACATAGACATCTTGTCCAGATGTTTGCACGCCACCATGGCGATGCATCACCGCCAAGAGCATATTTAAACGGTTTTGTTCCAAACCTAAGGCGACTCGGCGCGGTTGACCATGTGCATCATCCACCAAAGCTTGAACCTCAACCAACAGAGGACGTGTGCCTTCACGACTGATCATCACGATTGAGCCTGCAATGGCTTCATCATAACGACTTAGGAAAATGGCTGAAGGATTCGCCACTTCTCTTAATCCTTTATCAGTCATGCCAAAAACCCCGAGTTCATTGACTGCACCAAAACGATTTTTAACGGCACGAATCATCCGATAACGTGAGTCGGACTGACCTTCAAAGTACAGAACACAGTCCACCATATGTTCAAGCACACGCGGGCCAGCCAGTGCACCTTCTTTGGTGACGTGTCCGACAATGAACAAGGCTGTACCACTATTTTTAGCAAAACGTGTCAGTAAAGCTGCGGACTCGCGAATTTGAGAAACACCGCCTGGCGCTGACTGGAGTGTTTCAGTATATAGGGTTTGAATAGAATCTAAAATTGCCACGGCGGGGCGCTCGTGAGCAAGCATTTCACATATCCGCTCAACACAGGTTTCTGCCATGACTTTGAGTTTATCTGTAGGCAGATCAAGGCGATTTGCACGCAAGGCCACTTGAGAGAGTGATTCTTCACCTGTGACATACAATGCCGCACTGTTGGCCGCGGCCATATGCGTTGCCGTTTGCAATAAAATGGTCGATTTTCCAATGCCCGGATCGCCACCAATCAGTACCACAGAGCCCGTGACGAGACCACCGCCAAGCACACGATCAAACTCACCAATTCCTGTAGCCAAGCGAGTCTCATGTGAAACAGAAATTTGATTTAAGGTGCTAATAGCAGCAGCTTGACCTGCATAGCCGCCACCCATTTTGGGCTGCGCACGATGTGTGACTGCAGGTGCAATATTGACTTCAACTAGACTATTCCATTCTCCACATTCAGAACATTGACCCGCCCATTTTGAATGGTCAGCGCCACATTGTTCACAGCGGTAAACACTTTTTGCTTTTGCCATACTTTATTTGATGCACTATTTGGAGTATTCGATGGTTCAACAGCATACAGAGGATTGGATTTGAAATGAATGCTCTGAATCAAAAAGCCACCCGAAGGTGGCTTAACGATTGAAGATTTTAAAAATTTGCTTTGAAAATAACCTTAGTACAACTCACCTGATTTACGCTTTTCGACAAAATCACGTGACTCTTTCACAATCACCGTCGACAGCAATAACAAGGCAATTAAGTTTGGAACCGCCATTAAACCATTAAAGGTATCGGCAAATAGCCAGACTAAATCAAGAGATGCCACGCAACCAATAAAGACTGATGCGATGTAAATGAGACGGTACAACAGAACATACTTTTCACCGAGTAAATAAGTACAGCATTTTTCGCCGTAATAGCACCAACCTAAAATGGTGGAGTAAGCGAAGAAAACAATACCAAAAGTCACGATCCAGCCTCCGACACCCGGCAGTAATTGGTTAAAAGTATGAGTGGTTAATACCGCGCCTGTTTCGCCACCAAAACTATTGCCCGCCATAATAAAGCCCATAACCAAAACGATCCCTGTAATACTACAGACGATAATGGTATCGATAAACGTACCTGTCATTGAGACTAAGCCTTGACGTGCAGGGTGGTCGGTTTTTGCAGCAGCGGCAGCAATGGGTGCTGAACCCATCCCTGCTTCATTTGAGAAGACGCCACGAGCAACACCGTAACGAATGACGGCACCGATTGCACCACCTGCTACAGCTTCACCCGTAAAGGCATCACGGAAGATCAGTTCAAGTGCAGGCATGACGAGTTCAAGATGGTTGAAGATAATAATGAGGCCACCGAGGACATATCCAATTGCCATAATCGGAACGATGAAAGAAGCTGCTTTAGAAATAGATTTAATCCCGCCTAAAATAACTAAAGCAGAGAATACAGTAATGACGATACCTGTGATCCATGTTGCAACTCCCGTACTGTTTTCAACAGCGAGAGCAACTGTGTTGGATTGCACTGAACTGCCAATCCCAAAAGACGCTAAGGTGCCAAATAGTGCAAAAATCAGTGCTAACCATTTCCATTTTAGGCCGCGTTCAATGTAGTACATTGGACCGCCAGACATTTCACCTTTTTCATTTTTGATTCGGTATTTAACTGCCAGTACACCTTCACCATATTTGGTTGCCATACCGAACAGGGCTGTCATCCACATCCAAAATACCGCACCTGGGCCACCAAGGACACAAGCGGTTGCAACACCGGCGATATTACCCGTACCAATGGTGGCAGAGAGTGCCGTCATGAGGGATGCAAAGTGCGAGATATCTCCTGTATGAGAATGTGCTTGGTCATGTTTGCCAAAGACTTGTTTAAAGGCCAGAGGCAACATGCGGATTTGCCAGAAGAACAAGCGTAATGTGAGGAATATCCCTGTTCCGACAATGAGGACCAACATATAGGGTCCCCAGACCAAACCACTGATAGTTTCCATAAAAGTTTGTAAACTTTGTGTATTCATTTTTCTTTTAGTCCTCTATATTTTAAAACTTTAAATTTCTAGAAAAATTTTGAGTTTTATTAAGCAATTGATATGCCACAGTCATGCTTCCTGCACGATTTTTTATTGATTTTTAGTCTTGTTGTATTTGTTACACGGAAATTTATTTTTGACAAGTGTTTTGCTGATTTTTTCAACAGGAACTTTTACGTGTCCTTTGTCGTATTAAATATAAGAAAAATTAATTAACTTTTCAAAAGATGTTGAAAATATAGATTAATACAATTTTATTTTTATTTTTTTGTTCTTTTCGGGTAATTTTGGCGACTGGAAATAAAAGATGACATCAAGAATGAGTTTAGAAAATACAGAATCGACCTCTGAACAGGGTGATTTAAAACGGAGTTTATCCAACCGCCATTTACAACTCATTGCGATTGGCGGTGCGATTGGTACAGGTTTATTTATGGGGTCGGGGAAGACGATTAGTCTCGCTGGGCCATCGATTTTAATCATTTACATGATTATTGGTTTTATGGTGTTTTTGGTCATGCGCGCGCTTGGCGAATTACTGCTTTCTAACTTGAAGTACAAATCGTTTATCGATTTCTCTACCGATTTGATCGGACCGTGGGCGGGCTATTTCGTTGGTTGGACCTATTGGTTATGTTGGATCACGATTGGTATCGCGGACTTATCAGCCATTATTTATTACCTTCAGTTTTTTAATGGAGGGATGCCGTTCACACCTGGGGAAGGGGTGATGATCAGTGTTGCGGCCATTGTGTTCATCATGGGCTTGAACTTGGTCACGGTGAAACTGTTTGGTGAGCTAGAGTTCTGGTTTGCACTGATTAAGATTATTGCCATTGTGGTGTTGATCGTCGTTGGTCTGTGGATGATCTTTACGGGTTTCACTTCAACGACGGGTGAAATTGCATCATTTAGTCATCTTTGGTCACATGGCGGAATGTTCCCAACAGGCGTGACCGGCTTCCTTGCTGGTTTCCAAATTGCGATCTTTGCCTTTGTGGGTGTAGAGCTGGTCGGTACTACGGCTGCTGAAACCAAAGACCCAGAAAAGAATTTGCCTAAAGCAGTGAACTCGATTCCAATTCGTATCATTGTTTTCTATGTGCTGTCTTTGGTGATTGTAATGTCTGTGACTCCATGGAACGTGATTGATCCGGCGGTTTCGCCTTTTGTGAACTTGTTTAGTCAAGCGGGTATTGCAGCAGCAGCAATCATCATGAACTTGGTGGTATTGTCTTCTGTGATGTCATCAATGAACAGTGGCGTGTTTTCAACGTCGCGTATGTTGTTTGGTTTGTCTCGTGAAGATCAAGGGCCAAAAGCATTTGGGCATTTAAATAAGCGTGCTGTTCCTGCAAATGCATTGTACTTTTCAGCAATTTGTTTACTGTTAGGTGCTGCACTGCAGTACTTTGTACCGAATACCGTTGAAGCCTTTACTTTGGCAACCACACTGTCGACGATTTTGTTTATCTGCGTCTGGATCATGATTATCTGGAGCTACATTGTGTATTACAAAACACGTCCAGAGTTACATGCAAAATCGACCTTTAAACTACCAGGTGGTCTATTTACTTGTTGGTTTGTGATTGTTTTCTTTATTGGTGTGATCTATGTGTTATCACTAGAAGCCGATACCATGAAAGCTTTAATGGTGAGTCCAATTTGGTTCATCATTTTGATTATTGGTTATTTTGGTTTCTACAAACCGAAACATAAATAATCGATGCCATTTAAAAAAAACGCCAGTCTTTAACTGGCGTTTTTTTTTAACTCACTATAATCTTTAGCGCTTAGTGGTTTGGTCATGTATGTTGATCAGGTTATACTTCTTCAAAATATCAAATAGGTGATCAGATGCGTTCTGTCATTTGCTGCATCAGTGTCTTGGTGATGAGTACTGCATTCGTCGGTTGTGGTCAATCTGGTACATTACATATGCCAAATGATCCAAACTATGACAAGCGAGCGAAATATTTGCTTTATAAAGACGCAGCATCTAAGCCGTCTGCACAAAAGGAAGATACAGCGCCCGTGAAGCAAGAGTTTGCTGCACCTTCAGTTGAAACCAATCAGCCTTAATACCTTAAACGCTTCATAGAAAGGATACATTCATGAGTTTTACCCGCAATCATGGGGTTTTGCACGCTGAGCAATGCTCGCTGCAACAGCTTGCGCAGCAATTTGGTACACCACTGTATGTTTATTCAAAAGCGACTTTTGAAAAACACTTTACAGAGATGGATCGTGCTTTTGACTTTATCGATCATCAAATTTGCTTTGCGGTTAAGTCAAACTCAAACATTGCGGTATTGAATGTCCTTGCGAAGCTCGGTGCAGGTTTTGATATTGTGACCGGTGGAGAACTGGCTCGTGTACTAAAGGCGGGTGGCGATGCTTCTAAAATTGTCTTTTCTGGTTTAGGTAAAACTGAGGTTGATGTTCAAAAAGCATTAGAAGTGGGTATTGCATGCTTCAATGTAGAGTCTCATGCCGAGCTAGATCGTATTCAAAAAGTTGCAGCGAAGCTCGGCAAAAAAGCACCCATTTCATTGCGTGTCAATCCAGATGTAGATGCGAAAACGCATCCTTACATTTCAACAGGGCTGAAAGAAAATAAATTTGGGATTCCGTCAGATACAGTTTTTGAAACCTATCAATATGCTGCAACGCTGCCGAATTTAGACATTATTGGGATTGACTGCCATATTGGTTCACAGCTGACTGAAACACAGCCTTTTGTGGATGCGCTAGATCGCGTGATTGTGATGATCGATCAGCTTAAAACCATGGGTATTCAGCTGAAACACATCGATATTGGTGGTGGTTTAGGCGTGACCTATAAAGATGAAGTGCCGCCTACCGTTTTTGAATATGCCAATGCAATGAAGCCCGCTTTAGAAAAATTGGGCTTGAAAGTGTATATGGAACCAGGACGCAGTATTTCGGCAAATGCAGGGGTACTCCTGACCAAAGTAGATTTACTCAAACCGACCATTCACCGTAACTTTGCGATTATTGATGCAGCCATGAACGACTTGATTCGTCCTGCACTGTATGAAGCATGGATGGATATTCAGCCCGTTACACCGCGTTCAGATGTCGAGGAAAAAGAGTGGGATGTGGTTGGTGCGATTTGTGAAACAGGTGATTTCTTAGGGAAAGAGCGTGTGCTTGCACTCAAAGAAAATGACGTACTGGCTGTATTGGGTGCTGGCGCTTATGGTTTTGTCATGAGTTCTAATTATAACAGTCGCGGTCGTGCCGCTGAAGTGATGGTGGATGGTGAAAACGCACATTTGATTCGTGAGCGTGAAACCATTGAGTCGCTTTGGGACAAAGAACGTTTATTGCCTGAAGGATAATTCAAGATGTTATTAGAATTTACCAAAATGCATGGTCTAGGCAATGACTTTATGGTGGTTGATTTAATCAGCCAAAGAGCATTCCTTGATGCTGTCACGATTCAGCGCTTGGCGGATCGTCATTTCGGCATTGGTTTTGATCAGTTGTTGATTGTTGAGCCACCTGATTTACCGAATGTTGATTTCAAATACCGAATTTTCAATGCCGATGGTTCTGAAGTAGAGCAATGTGGTAATGGCGTGCGCTGCTTTGCGCGTTTTGTACATGAGCGTCAGCTCACTACAAAAACCAAGATTAAAGTGCAAACCAAGGCAGGGATTGTAGAACCCGAACTCGGTCAAAATGGTTGGGTACGCGTGAATATGGGCTATCCAAAATTCTTACCACAGGAAATTCCATTTATTGCGGATGCTCCTGAAGCTTTGTATGACATTGCTTTGGCGAACAATGAGCAATTGACCATTGATGTGGTGAATATGGGTAACCCTCATGCAGTTACTATCGTTCCTGACGTGATTACAGCTGATGTTGCACGTCTAGGCTCTCAGGTTGAATCGCATGAGCGTTTTCCGCAGCGTGTGAATGCTGGGTTTATGCAAATCATTGATGAAAAGCATGCGCGCTTACGTGTGTTTGAACGCGGCGTAGGCGAAACCTTGGCCTGTGGGACAGGAGCTTGTGCGGCTGCGATTTCAGGTATGCGCCGTGGTTTACTCGATTCATCTGTTGAGATTGAATTGGCAGGCGGTAAGTTGCATATCGAATGGCGTGAAGGTGAAGTGGTTTGGATGACGGGACCAACCTCAAATGTCTACGAAGGACGTATCGATCTGAGTTACTATCAAAACTAAGTTTAGCGTCAAACAAAAAGCACTGATTCATCAGTGCTTTTTTTATGAAAAATGAAATAGGCATATAAAGAGCTGAGACAGTGCTACTATGCAAAAGAAAATCAATCTTCCACAGAATAGAACTATAGAGGCTGACTTGTGACTTTTGAGCCCATGCAACTGCTCGCGATGTGGTTAAAACAACGAGAAATACAAAATCAGTCTGCCCATACTTTGCAGGCTTATGAACGAGATGTGTCTGATTTTCTGCTATTTTGCGAACAGAAAAAGCTTGAGTTGGGCGATGTTGAAGCCACTGATTTACGCGAATTTATTGCACAAAAAGTTGAACATCAACAGTTGAGCTCCAGTAGTTTACAGCGGATGTTATCTTCTATTCGTCAGTTTATGAAATGGGCTGAGCAGGGGCAACATTTGGCTTTTAATCCTGCCGATGACTTTCAACTCAAACGTAAACCTCGCCCTTTACCAGGGCTAGTGGACATTGAAACTATCAATCAAATTTTGGATCAGGCCTTGCCTGAGAAAGAAGTCGAACAGCAAATGTGGTATCGAGACAAAGCTTTGCTAGAGTTGCTTTATGCCAGTGGATTACGCTTAGCGGAAGTGCAAGGTTTAAGAATTAAAGATATCGACTTTAACCGACAGTTACTGCGTATTACAGGTAAGGGGAATAAAACTCGGGTTGTGCCTTTTGGTTCTAAAGCCAAAGATGCAGTAATGAAATGGCTGAGCATTTATCCGCTGTGGAATGGTGATTTTGTGCCCGATGCACAAGTTTTTATTACTCAAAAGGGCAATCCTTTGGGGATGCGCCAGATTGAAAATAGGGTTAAGTTTCAGGCACAGCGTGCGGGCGTAAATATCGATCTGCATCCGCACTTACTCCGTCATTGTTTTGCTAGTCACATGCTGTCAAACAGTGGTGACTTGCGTGCAGTGCAGGAAATGTTAGGCCACAGTAACTTAAGTACCACCCAAATTTATACCCATGTCGATTTTGACAGACTGGCTCAAGTGTATGATCAGACACATCCACGAGCACAGCAAAAGGTAAAAACTTAGTTTATTCATACTTTAAAAATAGTGTCACATAATGCATGCACTATAGCGCTGTGTTTTAGGTTAAATGCCAAAGGTCAGAACAAACGGCGTGAACACATCCGTTGATAACTATTGTACGCACTAGGGCGCCTGTGAGATTCGGCATTATTCTTGCTTTAATCAACTTGATTAATAAGTATCAATGATCGCTCACTTTTGTTAGAAAAAGTGTGATTATGAACTTTTGTAGAATAATAAATCGGCAAAAAATAGAGTATAAACTTAAAAGAGGATGGGCTGAATATTCCAGTTTAATGAAACGGTAGATTTAAGCTTATATTGAAGATGACAAATGTGAAAATAGGTCAGTATATGATTTCAGATATACAAGCAAAGTATGATCAACTCAGCTCCGCGCAAAAAGAAATTTTTGCGGGCTATGGTTTGCGTCAGGTCAAACACTTTGTTGAAATTAGTTTATCCAATATTGAACCTGTACTGCCTGAAAATGCATTTGTTCAAGGCGTCAATGCGGCAGGTAAAGTTCAGGCTTTTAATGCAGAGACTGGGCAATACTATTTATGGATTTCCGATTTACAGTGGCAAGCGACTGCACAGCCCTCAAATAGCATTGATTTGAAAGATGACTTTCTTGAAGTCTGGAAAATTTTTAATCTTGGACAATATGAATTGATTGATTTAAGTCATATTCATCGTGATTTTTTAGAAAGTCAGTTGGCTTAATAGCATAGAGTGTATGTCGAAGCAGTGGGCTATTTTGGTCGAGTTTAGGATGATTAAAATAGCCACGATGTTGCATGCCGAGATGTTTCATTACCGCTTCAGAAGCGCTATTTTGAACTGCGGTAAAAGCAACAACCTCATCCAAGTTTAAAACCGAAAAAGCAAAATATAGACAAGCCTGTGCAGCTTCTGTGGCATAACCCTGATGCCAAAACTTCGACTTCAATCGCCAACCAATTTCGACACAGGGTGAAAAATCAAAGCACTCAGATTGAGCATGTAAGCCTGTAAATCCAATGAACTCTTGACTATGCTTCAGTTCGACTGCCCAAAAGCCCCAACCATTTTGACTGATGAATTGCTGAAACGTTTGCGCAAGAGCATCGCTTTCTGTTTGCGTGAGTGGACTAGGAAAATAATACATCACTTGAGCATCGGCATTTAACTTAGCAAATGCAGGAAAGTCATCTGCGCGCCAAACTCTTAGACGTAAACGCGCCGTTTCTATCGCAAAATTTAAATGCGCTGACATTAGATTTCATCAAGCGGCAGTTGGAAACTTTGTTTAATGATTTGACTTGGCAAGTCTGTTTTGACACTGGTAATGCCATTCTTTTTGGTTAAATGTGTGGATTGGAACTCGCGATAACTTTCTAAATCAGGCACTACAACTTTCAGCATTGCATCGCATTCCCCTAAAATAATGTAGCATTCCATGACTTGAGGGAGCTCTTTCATGGCTTCAATAAAGGTGTCGATGGTTTCGGCATCTTGACCGACTAGCCAAATACGCGAGAACAGAATCAGTTGAAGGCCAATTTTTTGTGGATCGACCACTGTAGTATAATTTTGAATAACACCTGCTTCTTCTAATAGTTTGACGCGTCTTAGGCATGAAGATGGTGATAGACCGATTTCGCGTGCTAAGTCATTATTTTGAATACGACCATTGTCTTGTAAGTGGCGAATGATATTTTTATCAATACGGTCAAGTTTTATGCGCACAGACTTTGGTGATTGTTTCATATCTTAGAATATAATTTGAAAAATACGTTTTATTATAGAATAAATTGAAAGCCAATTTTGTATTATTTCGCACATACTAATTTTCACTTTCTAATGGATGAAAGGGGAAAGGAAATGTCTGTATATGTACTCTTTGCACTGACCGTGCTGCCGCTGATTTTTACACCTGGGCCAGATATGTTATTTATTCTGTCTCAAGTTATGGGCAAAGATGCAAAAGCAGGCATGATGGCGACTGTCGGCGTATGTACAGGCTATTTACTACATTCAATTTTAGTGGCTTTAGGTATTGCTGCTATTATTGTGTCTTTCCCACTTTTATTTGAAACCATCCGCTGGTTGGGCATTGCATATTTGTTGTATTTAGCCTTTGGTTTATTAAAGTCGGTTTTTAGCACTAAAAAATTGCAACTAGACCGAAAAACGGAAAATAACCCGATCAAAAAAGGCTTTTTTACCGCACTATTAAATCCCAAAGGTATGCTTATCTATTTTGCAATCTTGCCGCAATTTATTGATAAATCTGCCAACACTGTCAGTCAAGGTTTGATTTTATCTTTACTCTTTATCGCGATGATTTTTGTGGTCTACTGTAGTTTGAGTCTGGTTTTTGCAAAACTGACACAGAAGGCCCCAATAGATGAACGTAAGCAAAAATGGATTGATGGTACTTCAGGTGGGCTGTTGGCATTGGCCGCGACATGGCTGATTGCCAATTAAACCCAGAGAAGCATGTCAGAATGGCATGCTTTTTTTGAGGAATTTTTTTGGATTGGCTAATTAAACAGCAATATTGTGTCATCGTATGTCTAGAATAATTAGTATTTGAATCTAGGGATGTGTGATCTATCTTAAATGACAGATTTATGAAGCCTGATAAAGATGTGAACAGACAGTCAATAATATATTTAATGGTGAATATTAGAGAAAAGAAATCAAATCTTTGAATAATGTAAATCAGCTAAAAATATAATAAAAATCATAACTTAATCTGAGTCCGATTTTGTGCAAATATAGTGCGTACAAAAAATTATGAACGCGTCGTTCAGCTAAATTTACGCATTTTTACAGCTCTTTGGTGAATTGTGACTTGACCGAAATGCCATACACATTGCAAGATAGGGCACCTAAAAAAATTTAAGTGAAGAGTTAAACTAACTTTTCTCAACATTTACATTTGCTAAAACAGCCGAGGATTACATGAAGGCTCTTGTTGCTGTAAAACGTGTGGTTGATGCCAACGTTAAAGTTCGCGTTAAGCCGGACAACAGTGGTGTTGACTTAACCAACGTTAAAATGTCAATTAACCCATTCTGTGAAATCGCAGTGGAAGAAGCGGTTCGCTTAAAAGAAAAAGGAACTGTTTCAGAAATCATTGTAGTTTCTATTGGTCCTAAAGAAGCGCAAGAGCAAATCCGTTCTGCAATGGCGCTTGGTGCTGACCGTGGTATTTTAGTTGAAGCTGATGACAGCCAGCTGGGTGCATTAGAAATTGCGAAAGTGTTGAAAGGCGTTGTTGACGCTGAACAACCTCAGTTGATTCTTCTTGGTAAGCAAGCAATTGATGATGACTCTAACCAAGTTGGCCAAATGCTTGGTGCGCTTCTAGGTGCAGGTCAAGGTACCTTTGCTTCTGAAGTTAAAGTTGAAGGCGACAAAGTACAAGTAACTCGTGAAATTGACGGTGGTCTACAAACTGTTGAATTATCGCTTCCAGCGATCATCACCACTGACTTGCGTTTAAACGAGCCACGTTATGCTGCTCTTCCAAACATCATGAAAGCGCGTAAAAAACCGCTTGATACCAAGTCACCTGCAGATTTCGGTGTAACTACTACAACTAAACTGAAAACAGTAAAAGTTGAATCTCCTGCAGAGCGTAAAGCTGGCGTACAAGTGAAGTCTGTAGACGAGCTTGTAGAAAAACTAAAAAATGAAGCGAAAGTGATCTAATACAGAAGGATAAAAATCATGAGTATTTTAGTAATCGCTGAGCACGACAACAAAGCACTTAACGCTGCTACTTTAAACGTTGTTGCTGCAGCGCAAAAAATCGGTGGTGATATCACTGTATTGGTTGCTGGTTCTGGCGCTCAAGCAGTTGCTGATGCTGCTGCAAAAGTTGCGGGTGTAAGCAAAGTATTACTTGCTGATAACGCAGTTTACGCAAACCAATTGGCTGAAAATGTTGCAGCTTTGGTTGCAGATATTGCTAAAGGTGGTTTCAAACACGTATTGGCTGCATCAACTACAACGGGTAAGAATATTCTTCCACGTGTGGCTGCACTTCTTGACGTGAGCATGATTACAGACATCATTGCTGTTGAATCTGCAAATACATTTAAGCGTCCAATCTATGCAGGTAACGCGATTGCAACAGTTCAGTCTGATGAAGCAATCATTGTTGGTACTGTACGTGGTACGGCATTTGACCCTGTCGCTGCTGAAGGTGGTTCTGCTGCGGTTGAAGCTGTAAGCGAAGCAAAAGATGCGGGTATTTCTAAGTTTGTTGCTGAAGAGATCGTAAAATCTGAACGCCCAGAATTAACTGCTGCGCGTATCGTGGTTTCAGGTGGTCGTGGTGTGGGTTCAGGTGAGAACTACCATACTGTTCTTGACCCATTGGCTGACAAACTTGGTGCAGCACAAGGTGCATCACGTGCTGCAGTTGACGCTGGTTTCGTTCCAAACGACATGCAAGTAGGTCAAACAGGTAAAATTGTTGCGCCTGATCTGTATATCGCTGTAGGTATCTCTGGTGCGATCCAGCACTTGGCAGGTATGAAAGACTCTAAAGTGATCGTTGCGATCAACAAAGACGAAGAAGCGCCTATCAATGCAGTAGCAGATTACTGGTTAGTAGGTGATTTGAATACCGTTGTTCCAGAATTAGTATCTAAAATCTAATCCCTAACAATGTTTCAAAAACGCTCCGAAAGGGGCGTTTTTTTATGTGCGCTTTGTTTGATAATGCATACTGCCTTTATGCAAATGAAGAATGAAATAACTTATTGGTGTTTTGTTGTTTTAAATCATTGTAATCTGAAAATTTAAGCATTTCTTAAGATGAATGTGCATCTGAATATTCAGATTTATGATACTATTTGCCATCCATTTTTAAGCTTAACTTACACAAAACATTTTTTGTTAAGTTGGGAGTTGTAATCTTGCTGATTAATACGCGTGTATCTTGGTTTGTTCTGATCCTTGCTGTTCTGTGTCTAATTTTTCCATTTTTAGCTGATCTGCAGTTTCCACTTTTAGGTGGTGCTGTTGTACGTGGCGTGGAAAATATTCAAGCGTTACTTTTATTGATATTTGCTGTATTTAGCTATTTTTACATGCAACCGATGCATCTTCCTGATGGTAAAAAGTATTTTTGGATCTGGGCTGTGTTGTGGTGGTTGCTTTTGTTTGGACGTAGCACCAGTTGGGGTAGAGACTATTTCCCTGAAGTCCCAAAAGTATATTTTCGTGGCATCTCGGTAGTTTTGATTGGTTCAGTCGTATTTATGTTGTTGGTTAAACCATTGCGCCATGAGATTGCGACAAAAATGAAGAACATTACGATACCTGCTTGGGCAATGCTGCTCACGGTGTTGGGTTTGATTATTTCTGACGGCATTGAACACAGTCGCATTTATGGTGGAATTTTCTTACATCAGATTGCATATAAAGACCTTATGGAGGAGCTATATGAGTTTCCTTTAATATTGGGCTTGTTTATGGTGGCATTTCATATTATGCGGCGCGATAAGCAAGAGATCGATCAGTAAGTCTAAAGATAGGCAAGACATGGCTTAAAGCTCTCAAAAATGAGGGCTTTTTTGCATCTTATGAAACGTTAACAGGGAATGTGATGGAGCTGTAAATGTCCATCCTATACATGTGTAAAAAATAACCCCTAAATTAAAGAAAATTAACGAGATTAACTGTGGTGACGTGACACAAAAATTAGAGTGTTTATGTTATAATTTACGGCTATATTTCAGTTTTTAGTTCAGTATTTTGAACTAATAATTTTGCAAGTTTTACGACATATAAATGCAAGCGGTTTTACGTTTGTAGAATAAGGAGTATGCATGAGCGTATCGGAAATCAGACCGATTGCGATTGAGGATGAACTCAAGAACTCGTATCTTGACTATGCAATGAGCGTGATTGTTTCTCGTGCTTTGCCAGATGTCCGAGATGGTCTAAAACCTGTTCATCGTCGTGTGCTTTATGCAATGCACGAATTGGGTAATGACTACAACAAAGCTTATAAAAAGTCTGCCCGCGTGGTTGGTGATGTGATCGGTAAATATCACCCACACGGTGATTATGCTGTTTATGAAACCATTGTTCGTATGGCTCAAGACTTTAGCTTGCGTTATCAATTGGTTGATGGTCAGGGTAACTTTGGTTCGGTCGATGGTGATAGCGCAGCTGCGATGCGTTATACCGAAGTTCGTATGCGTAAGTTGACTCATGAAATCCTTGCCGATCTTGAAAAAGATACGGTGGATTGGGAAGACAACTACGACGGTTCTGAACGCATTCCGCAAGTGATGCCAACGCGTATTCCTAACTTACTGATTAACGGTACAACAGGTATTGCTGTGGGTATGGCGACCAATATGGCGCCGCACAACATGACTGAAGTGGTGAACGCTTGTTTGGCTTATGCTGAAAACCCAAATATTTCAATTGAAGGATTGATGGAATATATTTCGGGTCCAGATTTTCCTACAGGTGGCATTATTTACGGTAAAGCGGGCATTGTTGATGCTTACCGTACGGGTAAAGGTCGTTTGCATATTCGTGGTAAATACCACTTTGAAGAAGACCAAAAAACAGGTCGTACCACGATCGTTTTCACAGAAATTCCATATCAAGTCAACAAAGCGAAAACCATTGAACGTATCGCTGAGTTGGTGAAAGAGAAAAAACTGGAAGGTATTTCTGAGCTACGTGACGAATCTGACAAAGATGGGATGCGTATTGCCATCGACTTAAAACGTGGTGAAAACGCTGAAGTCGTGGTAAATAACTTATTCCAAAACACGCAGTTGGAAAACTCTTTCAGCATTAACATGGTATGCCTAGACAACGGTCAGCCAAAGTTAATGAACTTGAAAGACATTATTGCGGCATTTATTCGTCACCGCCAAGAAGTGGTGACGCGTCGTACTATGTTTGAGTTGCGCAAAGCACGTGAACGTGGCCATATTTTAGAAGGTTTGACGGTAGCATTAGCAAATATTGATGCGATTATTGAAACCATTAAAACTTCTGCAAACCCGGCTGAGGCGCGTGAGCGTTTACAAGCGGGTGAGTGGGCAGCAGGCAATGTGATTGCATTGCTTGAAAAAGCAGGTTCTGTTTCTGTACGTCCCGACGAAATTGAAGGTGAAGACCCAAGTCGTCCGTTTGGTTTAGATGGTCAGATTTATCGTTTATCGCCTGCACAAGTGGGTGCGATTCTTGAGCTTCGTTTGCACCGTTTAACGGGTCTTGAACAAGACAAGTTGCAAGCTGAATATACTGAAATTTTAGGTCAAATTACTGAACTCACAGCGATTCTCAATGACTTCAATTTATTGATGGGCGTGATTAAAGAAGAATTAGCTTTAATTTTGCAACAATACGGTGATGCTCGTCGTACCGCAATTGTCGAGTCTCGTATTGACTTCTCGCGTGAAGATTTAATTCCTGAAGAGCAAGTGGTACTGACTGTTTCAAAAACAGGTTATGCGAAAACTCAACCACTTTCAGACTATGCTGCGCAGCGTCGTGGTGGACGTGGTAAATCTGCAACATCGATGAAAGAAGATGATTACATCCAGCATCTGATTGTGACCTCTAACCATGCCACAGTACTGTGCTTTACCAATGTTGGTAAAGTCTATCGCCTGAAAGTGTTTGAAGTGCCTCAAGCGTCGCGTGGTTCAAAAGGTCGTCCAATGGTGAACTTATTGCCACTGGATGCCGATGAGACAATCACAGCAATTCTTCCGATGATTGATGCGCCGAAGAAATTTAAAGAACGCTTAGCTGAGTTCAAAAACTTTGTGCGTAGCAATGTCGCGACATTACGTGAAAATAGTATTATCGACGCGCATTATGAAGCATTAAAAGCTTCATTCGATGAGTTGGCTGAAGATGCTGATGAACTTTCTGATGCATTACATAAGCAATTGAAAGAGTTGGGTGTTGAGCTTTCAACAACTGATTTAGACAATGAAACGGTTGTTGAATTTGCTGATCTTGCAGAGAAAATGCGTAAGAATTTCTTTGTATTTATGGCAACAGCATCTGGTACAGTCAAGCGTGTTGAATTAGAGCAATTTAGTAATGTTCGTTCAAACGGTTTACGTGCAATTGAGCTAAAAGAAGAAGATACCTTGATTGGTGTTGCAATCACCGATGGCGAACAGCAAATCATGTTGTTCTCAAATGAAGGTAAAGCAATCCGCTTCTCTGAAACTGATGCACGTGTGATGGGACGAACTGCAAAAGGGGTACGTGGTATGCGTGTCACTTTAGCTGCAGCCCAGACCGCAGATGATGTTGAAACCGACACAGATTCAGATGATGAAGAATCTTCTGATTTAAATGTGGCGAGCCGTATTGTTTCATTAGTTGTTGTACCTGAAACTGGCGAAGTACTGTGTGCTTCTGCAAATGGTTATGGTAAACGTACGCCAGTAGATGACTTCCCAACCAAGAAACGTGGCGGTAAAGGTGTCATTGCAATCAAAACATCTGAACGTAACGGTGAGTTGGTCGGTGCGGTTGCCATTGATGAATCTAAAGAGTTGATGTTGATTTCTGATGGCGGTACTTTAGTTCGTACTCGTGCCTCTGAAGTTGCTAGAACGGGTCGTAATGCACAAGGTGTACGTCTGATTCGTTTAGGTAATGAAGAAATCTTGGTCGGTGTCGTTGCTGTTGAAGCAGTTGAAGTCGAAGATGATATTTTAGATGCTTCTATTGAAACAACTGAAGAAACTGTGGTTGACGAAGTAAATGTAGATGCATCTGAAAATACAACAGATACCAATACATCGAACGAAGACTAACTGAATGAAAAAGAAAAGGGCGCTTCGGCGTCCTTTTTCATATTGGCGATGACCGAGTGGTGGATAAGATTTTATGAAAGCAAAATTACTGGTTTTGAGTTGTGCTTTGGCTTTAACAGCGTGTGATAAATTGGCACAACAGGCATTGGATTCGATCCCAAATCCGAGTCCTGCTCAAGAGAAAGTAGCTCAGCAAGCTTATCAAGCCTTTACTCAGGGCGATTTTCCACAGCTCTATACTTATTTTGAGCCAGAGTTACAGCGTAAATTTAAAACTCATGAAAAAGACATGCGCAAATTTTCAAAATCGATTCCTAAACAAGCCATAACGACTCAAAAAATTGTATCGAAACACATTGAAAAATCGACGGAAAAACCAAGTTTGTATGCAGTTACCTATGAGTATGCTTATAGCAATAAAAACCTAGTTCAATATGATGTTGGTTTTGACAAAGCCGGCGGAAGCACAAAAATTCGCAGCTTTGATGTCAAACTTTATGGGGCTTTAACGGATTAAATGGGTAGGATTGCTATCAATACGTCGTTCTAAAATTTAGTGATGCTTGAGACGCCAATAAGCAAATGCTGCACAAGCTATACCAAACACAAAGAGATACAGTAGTTTCGACAGAATAAGTGCAGTTGGTACACCCATTTGGTTCAGTTGAATAAACATTTGAATCCCTTGGGTCGATGGCAAAACATTGCCCAAGTGTTGCATCCACAGGGGCATTGCGGCGTGTGGCCATGCTGTTCCTGAAAGTAGAAATAGCGGAATAGAGGTAAATACAATGACATGTCCTGCACGTTCAGGCATATCGAAAAATGTTGAAATCAACATGCCTAAAGCCACGATACAGCCAATAAAAACCGGCACGGCCAGTAACATACCACTAAAATTTCCCCCATGTGGGTAGTCATTTAACCAATAAATAAAGCCAAATAAATATAAACAACCGAGCATACCAATGGTCAGAATTGCGCAAAAAATCGCAAAAAATTCCATCGTCGTTGGTTGCCATTTCTGTTCGCGGTATCCGGCCAATAACATCCCTAAACCGAGTACGATGGTTTGATGAATAATCAGCGGAGCAATGGCGGGGAAAATATAACTGCCATAACCCGACATGGTGTTAAAAAGTGGCGTTTGATGAATGGAAATGGCTGGAGAAAAGTGCGAAATATTGCCAAATTTTTCCACATGCTCGCGTACAGCATTTTCAATTGAGGTAGCGAGACCTAGTCCAATTTGCTTGGTTTTTAAAAAGTTTGCCGCGCTGAGATAGAGCCCAATCCCCCCGACTTCGCCATGCCGAAGACTATTGGAAAGATTTTCGGGTAAGAGCAAAATACCATCGGCTTGCTGTTGTTTAATCATATTTTCAGCATCGAGGAAATTGCCTGTCACAGCTTTCACTTCAACATTTGGACTGAGCGAAACTTGCTGAATGATGTTATTGGTCACGATACTTTGTTCTTCATCCACAATCACAATGGGCAAAGCTTCTGCTTGCTGTGCTTTGTAGGCAGTCGGATAGAAAACACTATAGAAAATCACCGAGAGGATGAGCGTGGTTAAAATCGATTGATTAGCGATAATGTCTTTAAATGTCTTGATGTAATAGTGCAAAAATGACTTCATGACACTGCTCCTTTGATTTGTTTTTTGAGGAGCAGGACAGAGGTTACAGCGTAAAAGACCACATAGAGGATAAGTATGAGTAAAGGCAAAAGGGATGAACTGATTGGGCTACCAATGACCCATTGTTCGGTTTGTAGTTTGGCATAAGGTGTGTAAGGGATAATATTGGCCCAAAATTTGGTAAACAGTGGTGCGTTATTTAAGGGGAGAGTCACTCCTGCAAAACTGAGTGATGAGCCGCCGTACACAGCAATTAAACCAAAGGTTTTGGATAAGTTGTTGGTGGCTAAAACAATGGTGCTACTGATTAAGGCATAGGCACTATAAAATAAAAGCTGTCCCAACATGATCAACCAAAGTTGACCTGCAATAAACCAACCGCGAATCTCAATCAGCCAAAACATCCACGCCCATGTCCATAAGCTAAAAATAAGTACATAGGTCAGGTTTTTCGTGAGGATGGCTTTAAAAGCAGATTGGTTGTTTAGCCAATTTTGCGCTGTATGAAACTTAAATTCTTGGCCGACTGAAAATGCGACACAGCAGCAGAGTAGTAAATGCAAAATTGCAGGAATCATAAAGGGTTCTAAATAGAACTCATAACTCAAATTTGGGTTGTATAAGGTCGAAATTTTAACGTGTGGTGTAGGTACATCTAAATAAGGGATCGTATTTTCTAAATAGCTTTCACCAGCATAGTCTGCCATTGCTTCAACTGTGCTGAGTAACATGGCTGATGAAATGGTGTTCCCCACACTAAAGTAACTTTGGTTATAGGCGATGCTGATTTCAGCATCTTTAGCTTGAACAAAACGTTGTTCGGCACCATTGGGAATACTGACGTAACCCCAAACTTTGGTTTGGTTCAGTAACTTTTCGACTTCAGTATTTTGATCACTGACGATGGCGATATCTAAAGTATGGTTGAGTCTTAAGTAGCGCTGTATGTTTTGGCTTAGCTCACTTTGGTCCTGATCAATAATCGCAATAGGCAAATGTTCAGGTTTACCTTGGGCAAACATACTGGAAAACAGTACGATAATAAACAGTGGGGCAAGCGTGACTAAACATAAATCCCACTTATGCTTGAGTAAATAGTTCAGTTCCCGCAGTAGTCCACTTAGCATTATTTGCTCTCTTTGACTTTAAACAACACACTCATGCCAACTTTTAGGTCTGGAATGGCTTGCGCAGGTGTCAAATGAACTTTAAAGCTACGAATGTCATAGCCTCCTGTTTGGCGTGTGGTCTTAATGGTGGCAAATTCGCCTTCGGCATCAATATTCTTAATATTAAAGTTGGTATGTAGGTTTAAGGCTGGAATAAAGCCTTCAATTTGTTTTGCCTGATAGATGTTGGCGTATTGGTCTTCACGAATATTGAGTGATACCCAAAGCTCGCGATCTTGAATAATACTCACAATCGGTACCCCCATCGCTACCAATTCAGAGGGTTTGCCATAAGTTTTAGAGACAGTACCGTCAATAGGTGAGAGTAGTTTGGTTTCAGCTTCAAGTGCATTGACTTCAGCAACAGCTGCTTTTGCAATTTGCACTTGCGCATCTGCTGAACTTTTTTGCTGTGGCGTGCTGCCACGTTCAGCCCGAGCATATTGTTGATATGCCGCTTCTGTCATTTGAGCGGCTGATTGTGCTGCGGCTTGCATTTCATCGCGACGTTGGCGTGAGATGACACCTTGTTGGTACAAGTTTGCACCACGTTGATAGGTGGTTTGTGCCAAAGCTTGCTGTGCTTTCAGTGCTTGCCAGTTGGCGTATAAACTCGCAATATTTTCTTCCTGAGAGCCACGTTCAGCGGTGGATTGGAGTGCTAAAGCAGCCTGTAAGCTGGCCAGTGCTTGCTGTTTTTTGGCATCGACTTCAGGGCTATACAGTCGAACGAGTTCTTGGTTTTTACTGATCTTCTGTCCGTCATGGACATAAATTTCATCAATTCGACTGGGCACTTTGGTACTGACATGGATCGTTTCTGCCTCAACCCGACCTTGGATTTCAACTGTTTTCGGTTGATAGGCCTTCCACAGTCCAAAAGCAATAACGATGAATAGAATAATAAGAGAAAGGCCCCCAATTAGCTTGATCGCTTTGGACTTTTGTTCTGTGTTCGTATTGACTGATGTTGGCTCAGTCTGTTCGCTCTCAGTCTGTGACTGCTCTTGAGTATCATTTGTGGTTAATTCCTCTTTTGATGGCACCGCTTGATCTTCTTGTTTTTCAGGTTTTTGCGGATCAGATTGGTTTTGATCTTGATTCATTAAATGGCTCTCATCAAAGAATTAACGAATAAATCGCGTATTGGGTTGCAGAAGATAAGTTTGGAACTGATGGATCGAACCATGACTTTGTAGAAGCGTCGCCAGTGACATGACATATTTATAGGCATTCAGTGCGGTTTCTGCTTTTAAAGCACTGAGCATATTTTGTGCATCGATCACTTGGGTCGCTGTTCCCATATCTTCTTTAAAGGACAGTTCTTGTATACGTAAATTTTCTTGTGCTGCTTTTATATTTTGCTCTAATAACAGATCACTTTGCTGCGCTGTGGTGGCTTCGCTATACGATTTATAAATCACATTTTCAATTTCTTGTTTAGTCCGTGCTGTCATCAGTTCAGAAGCGTAGCGTTGTAACTCTGCTGCTTGGACATTTTTGTTTTTATCAATGCCTGAGAACAGATTGTACTGTGCGGCTAAGCCAACGATCCAGTTATTTTTATCGTCTAGACTGTATTCACCAAAGGCAAAAATATGTGGTTTCTTGGCGGCGTTTTGTGCGGTGACATTGGCTTGTGCCAATTGAGTGTCCATTTGCAGTTTTTGTACTAAAGCCGATTGATCTGCATATGACTTGAGTAGGCTATTTAAATCTTGGTTTTGGCTACTGTTAATAAAGAGTGGTGTAGTGAGCTCAGTAATTTGACTGCTTTGCAAAAGGTTATTCAGTTGAAATAAACTGGCTTTTAAATTGGCCTGACTGGCTTGTTCACTGCGCTGTGCATTGTTTTTTGCCACTTCAAATTGCATGCGCTGGCCTTTACTAATAAAGCCCTGTTGTTCAAGTTTAAGTGCATTGTCATAGTGTTTTTGCATCGCATGCCAATTATATTTGCTAGACGCGAGTAACTGTTTTTGCAGTTGAACATTGAAATAGGCTTGAATCAGCTCAAAGCGTTGTAGGTCTTGCTGTTGTTTCGTATTGAGTTCGCTACGTTTTGCTTTGATATTGGCGACCTGTTTTGCACTTGAGGTTAACCCACCTGTATAAAGCGGCATCATTGCAGAAATGGTCGGGCGTATGACTTGATCTTCTAAGGTAATTTGCGAGCTATTCGGAATAAGCCCGACACCTTTGTGAATGGTTTGATCAATACCTTGCTCTAAACTACTTAAATCGCCCACATTTGGATAGGTGTTTTGCCACTCATCAATTTTCGTGGCTACGCCATCAGTCAGTGTGTGTTCTAAATTATTTTTGAGTGCACCCAGAGGCACATCGAGCTCATTATGAAAAGCATAAGCACGTACGTTCAGATCAATACGGGGGAGCCCCAAACCTTTGACCGCTTCAGCCTCTAGTTTTGAGGCTTGTTGTAAGGCTTGGGTGGCCTGTGTGCTATACGAGTCTTGTAACACACTTTGCTCAGCTTGTTGATAGCTGATAGATGCAGCAAAAATTGTTGAGCTGATTCCGAGACTGAGACCAAACATGCTTAATGACAAGATTGATGGCAGTGATGTACGCAATAAGAATTTGTTGGCTGGTATATTAAGCATGTTGAATAGTCTTTGTGGCATGAGCACGACTCTTTTCTATGTTTTTGCACATTATACGCATAATCTAACTGTTCTGAATGCTGACTCAGTTACTGAATTGTTTAATTTGCAAATGTATATCAATAGATTAGCGACATTTTTAAGCAAAGGAAATGCTTTCGTTTGAGCTTTGGTGAATCGGAAAGTGCTGCTGTAATTGATTGAGCAGTGCTGAGTTCAAACTGGATCGTTGATCTTGATTGAGTTTTTGACTGTAAAGGTGAGATTGCATTGAAATATTTTCGGTTGAATTTACTGCAAGCACTGGCTATCTGTGGTTAAATGCGATCATTTTATTGTGTTTCACTTTGAAAGGAAAAATCATGCGCGCGTACAACTTCTGTGCTGGTCCTGCTGCATTACCTACTGCCGTTTTAGAAAAAGCACAAGCTGAAATGCTTGACTGGCAAGGCAAAGGTCTTTCCATCATGGAAATGAGTCACCGTAGTAAAGACTATGTTGCTGTGGCTGAAAAAGCAGAAGCAGATTTACGTAAACTCATGAACATTCCAGAGAACTACAAAGTCTTGTTCCTTCAAGGTGGTGCTTCACTTCAGTTCTCTGCGATTCCTTTAAATTTGTTGGGTAAAAACAGCAAAGCGGACTATATCCATACTGGAATTTGGTCTGAGAAAGCACTGAAAGAAGCGCAGCGCTATGGTGATATCAATGTCATTGAAGCGGGTACGCAAATTGATGGAAAACTTGCTATTGCAGACTCAAGCACTTGGAACTTATCTCAAGATGCGGCTTATGTGCATTATGTAGATAATGAAACGATTGGTGGTCTTCAGTTTGCGGCTATTCCAGAAACCAATGCGCCATTGGTTGCAGACCTGTCTTCAAGTATTTTGTCTGCACCTGTTGATGTGACTAAATTTGGTATCATCTATGCAGGCGCACAAAAGAACATTGGTCCAGCGGGTTTAACCTTGGTTGTTGTTCGTGAAGATCTGTTAGATCAAGCCAAACCTGAAATTCCAAGCATTTTGAAATACGCTTCACAAGCGAAGAATGATTCCATGGTTAATACACCGTCGACTTATGCTTGGTACTTATCAGGTCTGGTGTTTGAATGGCTACTTGAACAAGGTGGTGTTGAAGCGATTCATAAAGTGAACCTTGAAAAGGCGAAACTGCTTTATGGTTATATCGATGCAAGCGATTTTTATGCAAACCCAATTGCTGTGCAAAACCGTTCAATTATGAATGTGCCGTTTACTTTGGCGAATCCAGATTTAGAAAAACTTTTCCTCAAAGAAGCTGAAGAAAACCATTTGTTGAATCTTGCAGGTCACCGCTCAGTTGGTGGGATGCGCGCAAGTATTTATAACGCAGTTCCACTAGAAGGCGTTCATGCGCTAGTGAATTTTATGGATGATTTTGCGAAACGCAATGCTTAAGTCATAGAAATAAAAAAAGCCCATCAAACGATGGGCTTTTTTATTGGTTTTTTACAGATTATCTAAAACAATCGTGACATTTTGGTGTCATGCCAATGAATTATTCATTTTATTTGTTGCCTGGTACGGACGTCCACCTGCAAGACTAATACGTTTGAGTAAGCGACGTTGATCGACAGGAAAGGGACGACGTGAATGTAGTGTCACCTGATTGTCCCAAAAGACAATATCTCCGGTTTCCCATTGATGTTTATAGCGAAACTCAGGTTTGAGGATGTGCGCACGGAGAACAGCAAGCAGTTCACTGCCTTCGCTATCATCGACATTGAGTAATTCAACTTCCGAACGGGTATTGAGCCAAAGCGCTTTATGCCCAGATTCTGGATGTGTGCGGACAAATGGATTGTAAGTAATCAGCTGTAGCTGGTCGATCTGCTTTTTGACGTCATCGGGAAGCGCATTATAGGCTTTGATGGTATTCAACCAAGAGGTTTGTCCGCCGTCTTGAGGAAGCTCAAGGGCATAGAGCAGAGAGCCAAAAGAGGGAAGCGGTGTCCACTGCTGATCGGCATGGAGGGAGTTCGCCATGGCCAGTGTAGTCGCCTTGACCGACCGCATTGGAAACAGGAACCACATCGTGTGGAACCCCTGTGTTAGACTGGCTAGCAAGCACAGGATTGTCTGCACTTGGGCGGAAAATAGAACCAAAATAGCTGGCAAAGGCTAAATATTGCACATCATCCAAAGTTTGGTTTTTAAAAATTAAAATCAGATGTTCAGCCAAAGCTTGTTTTAAGCGATAGATGGTTTCTCCTGCTTGGGCTTTACGGGCATCTAAACCAAAAACCACAGCACCTAAGGCTTCTTCCGCCAGTGGGATAATTTGTATTTCTTCTGGGTTTTGAAATTGTTTAGCCTGATGCCAACGCGGAGCATCATAAATCGCTTGTGAAAGTTGGGTTAGTGCGGTCATTTTGATTATTTTCTCTAGATATAGGGTCTAGAGAAAATGTAATCAAAATATGTGTAATCTTAAAATTAAAAGAAGTTCTAAAATTATGAAAAAATTTTAAAAAAACAATAATTTATTTATTGTATTGCTTTTCTTTTATAATGAAATATTGAGCTCAAAATATGCAGATTTAATGTGCGCAAAATGCCTGATTAAAATACTCAAACAGGTCAGGCGTATTCAGCCAAAGGCTAATTGCCAGAACAAACAAAGCAACGACGCTAATGCCGATACCACACTTGAGCCATAAAAATGAATTAGTCATGTACAATCGCCTTTTCATCGACAAAGAAATGTACCAGTACGCCAAAAACACTCAGAATAATAGAGAACAGCCAAATCAAGTCATAATTACCTGTCACGTCATGATTGACACCACCTAGCCATCCACCGAAAAATGAACCGACTTGATGGGTAAAGAACACGATGCCGCTCAGCATACTCAGATATTTAATACCAAACATATTAGCCACAATACCGTTGGTCAAAGGCACTGTAGATAACCATAATAAACCCATCACCACACCAAAGCTATAGATGGTGACTGCGCTGAGTGGGAGCATTAAAAAGGCAATAATTGCAATGCCTCTGAGCCCATACAAGCCCATCAGCAACTTAGGTTTAGAATATTTCCCACCTAGCCAACCCGCAGTGTAGGTGCCAACGATATTAAATAAACCGACCAGCGCTAAGAAAACAGTTCCTGTAGTTGCATTAAAACCATGGTCAATCAAATAGCCAGGTAAATGGATACCTATAAAGACGACTTGGAAGCCACAGACCAAAAAACCAAGTGCTAGGAACCAAAATGGTTTATGGTTTTTCGCAATGACTAAAATATCTTTAAAACTGAGCTGAACTTGATTGGTTGACGCAGTCGGTACAACAAAGGTCGGGGCTTTGAGCATCCAGGCCAGTGGAACAATCATCGCAATTAAAAGTGCACTAACGACCAACGCCGCAGACCAGCCAAAGTTTTTTAACAGCAGTAGGGTTGACGGCAGCATAATGAACTGCCCAAAAGAACCCGCTGCACTGGCAATACCCATAGCAAGGCTACGTTTTTCAGGCGGTGCAGCACGCCCCACCGCAGATAACAATACAGAGAAAGAGGTGGCAGATAATGCTAGGCCCAAAATAAGACCGACACTTAAGTTGAGTAACCAACCCGTAGAGCTGACTGCCATGAGCAGCAAACCGATGGTATACAACACACCACCGACGGCAACCACGATTTTAGAGCCATATTTATCTGCTAATGCACCTGTAAAGGGCTGTGCAGCGCCCCAAATCAGGTTTTGCATCGCAATCGCTAGACTAAAAACATTATGTCCCCAGCCAAACTCATCACTCATCGGTACTAGATAGAGTCCAAAGCCGTGTCGGACACCCAGTGATAATGCCAGAATTATTGCACTTCCAATGAGCATGTAAATCAGCGGTTTGGAAAAACGAGTTTCTGACATATTTCAACCAAAAAATGAGCTTAGAGTTCGCTATATTAAGTGAATTATTTACTGAAAGCGATGATAAAAAATTGACTATTTGATCAATAAAAACAATGAATATTCATGAAAAAAGACGACTTGGTGTCGTCTTTTTTGTAGTGCTTTTAAAGCTTAGAACCGGTAGCCGACACCTGCATACGCCAGAATGGGGTTAATTTCAATATCGGCTGTGGATT
The DNA here is from genome assembly GCF_048551975.1 of Acinetobacter johnsonii. Taxonomy (GTDB): domain Bacteria; phylum Pseudomonadota; class Gammaproteobacteria; order Pseudomonadales; family Moraxellaceae; genus Acinetobacter; species Acinetobacter johnsonii_A. The sequence goes on from NZ_JBIMCF010000001.1 coordinate 390,385, forward strand.
TAATCAGTTCACCGTGCGTAGCATCTGTGACGGTGATCGTGGTTTCATTTTTAAGATGAGCATAGGACACCGAACCGACAGCAAACCATTTATCATTAAAGTCATAGGTGAAACCAACAGTTGCAATAGGCGCGAAGGCATCAGTTGCTTCTAGCTTAACTTTAGGATTGGCTGAACTCTTTTTTCCTTCAAGTGATGCGCCAGCATTTCCTTCTTTAATATTGGCAATCATATGACCTGCCGCAATTAAATCTTTTTCAGTTTGTGGGTTAATTTCCAACTCATTAAAGTATGCATACATCATTCCAACACCGACATAGGGGCGGAATTTATTCACACCTGTTTTACCAAAGTGATATTGGAACTCGAAAGCAGGTGTCCACGCACGTGCAGATGCCGCAGGACCATGCGCTTCTAAGTCGGTAATGAAAATATCATTTTCAAGCTCTAAATTTCCTAAAGCTCCGCCCATAGGTGTTGCAGTTGCTGAAAAAGGTGCATAAATTTTTCCTTTACCTTGTAAATCGACTTTAGGCGGAATACCAGCTTTCATTTCAAAAGAAATATTGTCGGTAAAAAAGTAATTGGTCATGATGCCCAATGTGGTGACATCATCGGCTTCCAAACCTGTACCTGGATTATCCCATTGACTGAGTCCACGGATTTCAGCAGTTCCACTTAGTGCTGAGGGGACATCAGCATTAATTAAAGCTAGCCCATCAAGAGTAGCCTTTAAGAGGGGATTGACGCTACTTCCTGGCTTGATATTGTCGAGCACCGTTTGTGCTTTGATATCTCCAACTTTTGCAGTTTCACCTTCTTTAACCGATGTGTTAACACGGAAAGGTTGGGCTTTACCTTGTGGCATGACATGTAAAGCACCGACCGATACAGAAAAGCGTTTAAATCCATCACCATCTTGTAGACTAAAATAAGGTGAATCTGCATGTGTGAGCATAGGTAAAGCAGCAATAGACGTTGCTACACAAAGCAATGTTTTTTTCATTCTGGGACTCCATGTCCAAATTAACTATTCGTTTTTATAGAGCGCATTATTAAGGTTGCTGCTACGATAAAGCTGTTGTTTTTAAAGGAGATGTGTTTTTGATATTTGTGAATGTCAAAACCTGTTTTGTGTGATCGTGTTACTAGCTTGCAATCTTTGTTACAGGTGAATGAATATAATAGAGCGCTACTGTTGAGTGTTTTTTGATTCTAGGTGTTTGTAAAATAAAGATAAATTTAAAATTCAATATTTGCTTAGCCATAAAAAAGACCACCTGAAAGTGGTCTTTTTGACAGATGGCATCATATTTCATGCCAATGACATCATTTAAGACTGAAAACGTGATAAATCTTCTTCAGGTCGTGCAGTTAACACTTCAACCCCGTTTTTAGTGACCAACAACGTATGTTCATACTGTGCAGACAAGCTATGGTCTTTGGTCACTACCGTCCATTTATCGCCCAGTAATTTAGTTTTCCAGTCACCACCATTGACCATTGGCTCAATGGTAAAGGTCATGCCTTCTTCTAAAATCATGCCTGAGTTTGGCTGACCATAGTGTAAGACTTGGGGTTCGTCATGGAACACAGTTCCAATACCGTGACCACAGTATTCACGTACGACACTAAAACGTTCCGATTCGACATATTGTTGAATGGCGTGACCAATGTCGCCAATGGTTGAACCCGGCTTCACTGTTGCTATTCCACGGTACATTGCTTCTTGTGCCACTTTACATAAACGATTCGCGAGAATAGACGTTTCGCCACCCACGATGTACATCATGTTGGTATCGCCGTGGAAACCATCTTTAATGACCGTCACATCAATATTTAAGATGTCTCCTTTTTTCAACACTTTTGCATCTGAAGGAATGCCGTGACAGACCACATGATTTACCGAAGTACAAATCACATGTTGGAACGCAGGGCGACCCGGTGCTGCACCGTAACCTAAACATGCTGGAATCGCGTCTTGTTTATTGACAATATAATCGTGACAAATCGTATCTAACTCAAGTGTAGTCACACCTGGTTTAATATGTGGCTTGATCATATCCAAGACTTCAGCCGCCAGTCGTCCAGCCACACGCATCTTTTCGATGTCTTCAGCGCTTTTGATGAGTCGACGGGGTGCTTCGTAAGTACTGTTCATGATCTCTAAAAACTTTTGGAAATTTGTGTGTGACTATGGTATAAATAGCCGCCCATTTTATCAAATGCTTTTTCGTGAATAAATTTCACGGGCTTTGTGTGATGGGGCAATAAAATCCGCACATATATCGACACATTTCTCTGGGTGCCCGTTAGGGTGGAGGATGCGGATATATGGAGGCCTAACCCAAACATTTAAGGTAAAGAAAATGGCAGATTACAACGTAAGCATGCGCGACCTTCTTCAAGCAGGCGCACACTTCGGTCACCAAACACGTTTCTGGAACCCAAAGATGCGTCAATACATCTTTGGTGCGCGTAACAAAATTCACATCATCAACCTTGAGCACACTGTTCCTGCGTTAAATGATGCTTTGAACTTTGTTAACAACCTTGCTAGCAAAAAGAATAAAGTATTGTTTGTTGGTACGAAACGTGCTGCTTCTAACATCATCCGTGAGCAAGCACAACGTGCTGGTCAACCATATGTTGATCACCGTTGGTTAGGTGGTATGTTGACGAACTGGAAAACACTTCGCCAATCTATCAACCGTCTTAAAGACCTTCAAACTCAATCTCAAGATGGTACTTTCGCTAAGCTTACTAAACGTGAAGCTTTAGAGCGTACTCGTGAGATGGAAAAACTTGAACGCGCTTTAGGCGGCGTTAAGAACATGGGTGGTTTACCTGACGCATTATTCGTAATCGACGTTGATCACGAAGCAATTGCAATTAAAGAAGCTAAAAACCTTGGTATTCCTGTAATCGGTATCGTTGATACAAACTCTAACCCAGACAACGTAGACTACGTTATTCCGGGTAATGACGATGCGATCCGTGCAGTTACTTTGTATGCTTCTGCTATGGCTGATGCGATTCTTGCTGGTAAAGAATATGCTCAATCACAAGCAAATGCACAAGCTAAAGTTGAAGAAGCTAAAGAAGCTCCTGAGGCTTAATGCGTTTGACGTAAGCTTGTCATTTTTGCGACATGTGATGGTGGCAAAGTAAGCGTCATGTATGCAGACGGCCCAAGAGACAGCTCTGGGCCGTTTCTGTTCTAAAAAGAATTCATTTTCTACCGTATTTAGGAGATTGACATGACTGCAGTTACAGCAAGCATGGTTAAAGAATTGCGCGATCGTACTGGTCTTGCAATGATGGAATGTAAAAAAGCATTAACAGAAGCGAATGGTGACATCGAATTAGCGATTGATAACCTTCGTAAATCTGGTCAAGCTAAAGCGGCTAAAAAAGCGGGTAACATTGCAGCTGATGGCGCAATCACTATCGCTCAAGACGGTAACAAAGCGCTTCTTTTAGAAGTAAACTGCCAAACTGACTTCGTTGCTAAAGACGAAAACTTTGCTGGTTTCTCTGCTCAAGTTGCTGCTACTGCGTTAGCTGCTGGCGAAACTGATGCTGCTAAAATTGCTGAATTGAAACTTGAAGATGGTGCAACTGTCGAAGAAGCGCGTATTGCTCTTGTTCAAAAAATCGGTGAAAACATCCAAGTTCGTCGTGCTCAAATCATTGAAGGCGAAAACCTTGCAGTTTACAAACACGGTTTAAAAATCGGTGTTGTTGTATCTTACACAGGTGATGCTGCGACTGGTAAAGGTATTGCAATGCACGTTGCTGCGTTCAATCCAGTTGCTATCTCTGCTGAAGGTGTATCTGCTGAACTTATCGCTAAAGAGAAAGAAATTGCTGAAGCTAAAGCAATCGAATCTGGTAAGCCTGCAAACATCGTTGAGAAAATGGTCACTGGTTCAGTTGAGAAATACTTGAACGAAGTTGCTCTTGATCGTCAAATGTACGTAATCGACAACGACAAGAAAGTTGCTGACGTTCTTAAAGCAACTGGTACTACAGTTGTTCAATTTGCTCGCTTTGAAGTGGGTGAAGGTATTGAGAAAAAAGCTGAACTTTCTTTCGCTGAAGAAGTTGCTGCTGCTCAAGCTGCTGCAAAATAATTGAAAAATTATTTTGAGTAAAAAAAGCCCCTTTGGGGCTTTTTTTATACAATAAATAAAAATAAAACCGGGAAGTAGATAAGTGTCCAACAAAACCAACCTGAGTATTGGTGCTGTGACCGTACTTTTGATTGTTGCGTATTTCGGAATCGATCTTCAAGAAAATCAATTACAAACATCCACACCATCAGTCGCGGTAGAGCCCTCTACACAGACCAGCCAGCTGCAAAATCAAGTGCTTGATGGCACAGCAAAAATTGCCCAAGCGTTTCAAAGCCAGAAAAGTAATATTCAAGTTCAATCACAAGGGCGTGTTGTGGCAGTGCTTAAAGATGATAATCACGGTTCTCGTCATCAAAAATTTATTGTAGAACTCCCTAATGCAATGACGGTTTTGATTGCACATAATATTGATTTGGCACCACGCATTGAGCGTTTACAAAAAGGCGATACCGTTGGTTTCAATGGTGAATATGAATATAGTGAAAAAGGCGGGGTGATCCACTGGACACATCACGATCCACAACAGCGCCATGAAGGTGGTTGGTTAAAACACCAAGGAAAAACCTATCAGTAGCAGAGCAATTGTGTTCTATACGTTTTGCTGAATCGTAGTATGCTGAGTGTTCAGGAGAGGCCAACTCATGCACGAAATCAGACCTAGTGAATTTTTAAATTACCATCATGTTCAAGAACTTGATGGTCTTGAGATGTTAAAAGCCTCTTATCAGCATACACAGTTTTCAAAGCATAGCCATGAAGGCTATTGCATCGGCTTAATTGATGAAGGTGCGCAGTCTTTTTTACGCACAGGAAATCAGCATATTGCGCCGTAAGGCGATATTATTTTAGTGAATGCTGATGAGGTAAATACGGGTTCTTCTGCTGTTGAAACTGGTTGGTGTTATCGGGCAATTTATCCGACCCCTAAAATGATTCAAGAGGTGAGTCAAGATTTTTTTCATGAAGCCGGTACTATGCCGTGGTTTCCGCAAGCTGTGGTTCAAGATGAAGGGCTAGACGAACAATTGAATTTGCTGTTCGATTTGTTGCTACAGCCTAAAAATACACTGTTTAAGCAGAGTTTATATATTTCAACTTTGGCTTATTTATTAAGCCGTTATAATCAATCTAAGAAAATATTAAAAGAATTACCCGAAGCACAGCGTAAAGTGGTCTTGGTAAAAGAACTACTTGCTGCGGAACCTGAAAGAGAGCATCAACTGGCCGAGCTCGTCGCTGTCGTCGGGATGAGCCCATGGCATTTACTACGTCAATTTAAAAAGTTTACTCGACTTCCACCTCATACATGATTGGTACAGTTTCGATTACGTAAATCTTTATATTTAGTTAAACAAGGCTGTGAGATTGCGACAGTCGCACAACTCTGTGGTTTCTTCGATCAAAGCCATTACACTCGACATTTTAAAAAGTCTTTAGGCTGTACGCCTGCGCAATATCTGGCACATAAAATTTAAAATAACAGCAATTTCATACAAGAAAACCATCTAAGCTATGCCGCATATTGACTCTAGCGAATTGAAAAATGGAGTTTGCTGTGCAGTCGCAATTGATTCAACATAAAAGTTTAGGTTTTTTCCGTGGCGTACAGGATATGTTGCCGCTTTCTGTCGCGTTTATTCCATGGGGAATATTGGCAGGCTCAGCAGCGATTAATGCGGGCCTGAGTGTCATGCAAGCTGTAGGCATGTCAGCCCTAGTGTTTGCAGGTGCGGCACAATTGGTCAGTTTGAGTATGCTCATGACGGGTGCATCTTACTGAGTATTCTGATCAACGTATTTTTTCTAAAACAGTCAGCACTTTATTTATGCACTGAGTTTAAGAGAGGAGGTGAAGCCGTGGTCACTCAAAAGAAGATTGAGTATCGGTTTTTTGCTAACCGATGAACTCTATGACACAGCGATGCTAAAGGAAAAGCCATCTTATGCCTGTATGTTGGGTGCTGGACTCAGCTTTTATGTTAGTTGGGTGCTGTTTAGTTTAATGGGTATTTTACTTGCAAATAAAGTACCTGATCTTTCGAATCTCCACTTAGAGTTTTCAATTGTGGTGGTTTTTTTAGTTATGGCGGTGATGCTGATTCAAAATAAGGCTGCAATTTATGGTGTTGTCAGTTCCTCGATCATGGTGCTGATTTTGAGTTGGTTAGAGCTAGGATCAGCTATTTTGCTGGCTGGGTTTAGTGGTATGTGGGTTGCTACGTTGTTTGATCAAGCAAAGGACTAAAACATGACCTGGTTATTTGTTTTGAGTTTGACCTGTGTCACCTTTTTTAATCGTTATTTATTTTTAGAGCCTAAAACTCAAATTCGACTGCCTAAATTTGCGACACGCATGCTGAAATATGCGGCGCCTTGTCTGAGGGTTTCGATTTGTTTGCCACTGGTTTTTTTCGAAGTCGGGCACTGGAAAGGGATACTTCAAAATAGTTATTTTTATGGGGCAATTTTTACGCTGTTAATCACTCTTTTGACGAGAAAATTATTGCTCAGTATTTTGCTGAGTTAAGGATTTTTTATGGTCTGAATCTATTATTTGATTTCTAGCATTTCATCAGCAAATAAGTACATAAAATACCGAAAAAAGGATAAAAAGCTGTGAGAGCCTGATCTTTTCCATTACTTTTAAATTTGTGTTGCTCTAAAAGCTAACCATTTGCGATTTTTTCTATGTCTACCAAATTGGCGTAGCTTTGATTGGGGAACTAGAAAAGTTGAAAATAGAGCAAATGAGACGGGGTTTGAGAACTTTGAAGAAATAACAAGGTTTTCTTTTGAGTTTTGGTCCATAGAGTTGACTCAATTATATAAAACAAGCAGGGCAATAGTGAATTTAATATTGCAAAAATGGTGCTTAATTTACTAGGTAATTTATAAAATCATTTGAATTTGACGAATGCATAAAACTACAGTTCAAGATGGGTAGAAAAATTGGCTTTTATCAGATAAAAATGAGCTGAGAAAATACTTAACTTAGCTAGTATTCCACCGCTGTAAAAATGTGAGCGCACTCACTTCAAAAAATCGGTTCGATGGGTTTTTTCATTTTATTCAAACTGAGCATCTGAGAGGGGATCAAATGCTAGAGATTGAGCTGTTTACGATTGTGTAAAACATAAGGCAAAGATGGGACAATAAAAAAAGCCACATTACTGTGGCTTTGCTGTCAAATGCGTGTTGTAAGAATGATTCTTAAGAGTTTGGTCCATCAATACGTTCAATGCTGACTTTCGCAGTACCTGCATTGGTAATACCCAGTTGCTTAGCAGCGCCATAAGAAAGATCGAGTACACGGTTACCGTGGAATGGGCCGCGATCATTTACTTTAACCACAACACTTTTACCATTGGTTTTATTCGTTACACGAATAAAGCAGTTTAGTGGCAAGCTACGATGAGCTGCAGTTAATGCATTCATATCGAATGTTTCACCACTTGCTGTTTTACGACCGTGGAACTGACGACCATACCAAGACGCCATGCCCGTTTGACTAAACTTACGGACTGTATTTGATGCAACAGTATTTAACTTTTCAATCACTGAAGGCTCTTCTTCAGGAATCTCAATTTTTGCAGCGATTGTTTCTCGACGAATTTTATCGCCTGAACGTTCAGTGATTGAAAGGCTATTTAAATTTGAGAAGTGCGAGTTGAAGCCTTGAGCATCTTTATTCAAGACACGCGCAGCTAGGCGAGAGTTATCGTTATCATTGGTAAATGATGACTGAACCATCTCTGCTTGCGATTGGCTCAGCGCGATGGTCGAGGCAATGGCCAGTATATATTTAAGTGAAGACTGCATTTATAAACTCCAAAAGACAATACTTTTTTCTTTAAACTAAGTGGTTGAAAGATAAAAAACTTGCCTGTTAATTCACTTTTTCAACTACATTTGACGAAATGGATAATATTCATGCAGTCATAAGCATGTCTAGTGTTTAATTAAAATAATGATAAAAACTACATAAACCGAACATTTTTTGGTTAAAAATAATCAATATTGTAACAAGGTATGAAAAATGCCGAAATTTACATCATTTTTACATATTTTTTTATTGACATCTCAAACTTGAATAAAAAGCTAGCCCTATCGGCTAGCAATTTCAGCCCCTAATTGCCACACTGCAGTCGCATACATACGGCTCTTGTTATAGGTCGTAATCACTTGAAAGTTAGGGTAAGTGATGTAATAACTTTGCCCATAATTTTCCTGTAGTTGGATCACATTCACCATATCTAAATCATCGATTTTGACAATCGGATTGGTCGGTTGAATGCCCTGATTTTTTAAAACGCCATAAGGCGTTGGTAAAGTTAAATCCTTGGCAATCACTGATTCAGGATTCGATCCACTATAGCGTGCTGCGAATCCAATAGGTTGATTACGTTGCCAGCCATGATTTGCTAAATAGTTGGCAATTGAACCAATCGCATCGACTGCCGAATTTCGTAAATCGACATGACCATTGCCGTCATAATCGACACCAAACTTTGGAATATTGCTAGGCATAAATTGTGGGTAGCCCACCGCACCTGCATACGAACCTACAACCGAGTTGGTTGGCACGCCATCTTTATAGCTCCACGCAATTAAGGCGCCGAGTTCATCTTGGAAATATTGCTTACGACGTTCATAACCAAAACCTAAAGTAGCTAAAGCATCACGGGTGACAAAATTGCCTTTGTTTGTTCCAAAACCTGTTTCTACCCCTAAAATGCCGAGAATTACTGATTGCGGTACACCAAATTGCTGTTCAGCTCTATTGAGCGTATCTGCATATTGGGCTTTGAAACGGACACCACGTTGAATAGTGCTTTCTGCCATAAAGTTGGTTTTATATTCGTACCACGGTTTACTTTCACCAGGGCGGTTCATAATGTTGATGATGTTAGGTACATTTTTAGAACCACTCATCGCCCAATCGACTTGCTCAGCAGACAGACCATAATTCTGCATGGCTTTTTGTTTAAAGCTGAAATAGTCAGCATGAGAAGCGAAATCGTTGGCTTGGCAAAAACTGGTGATCGACAAAGCGCCAATCAATAAAGGTAAACGTTTAACTTTGTTATAAAAGTTTAAATTTAACATAGAAGTCTAATTTCCAGAGTCGTTATTGGCAGTGGAGCAAAGCGAATAGGGGAATGCCCATAGTTCGCGTTTCTGTTATGTCGAAATTCTTGTGAACGGAGTCTAGCGTGAATAGGCTTTAAGATAACATTGTCTGTACTGAAGCGGGCAAATAGGTATACAAAAAAAGACAAACTCAGCCTATCTAAAGGACAGATCAATCAAAATGATACAGTTTTTCAGGAAGAATATTTACGTGACTATATAAGTCAAGTTTTACTGACTGATATAAAAAGTCTTCCTTATATAGAGGCAATTAAAATTGTAGTGTTTAGGGTCTAGTGACAATGACAAAAAAGATCTGGTTTCAGCTTATAGATGGACTTTATATATAGCTTTATATAAAGACTAAGAAATCACAGCTTAGAAACTAAAATGACCCTACATCAGTAGAGTCATTTTGATCTGAAAAGTCTCGAAGACTTTTAGTACTTAAGCATGAAATAAGGTGTCGTGATATTCAGCCAAAGCTAAAAGTTCATCTTTGGTTAAATTGGGGATGATTTTATTGGCTGCAATATGCACTGCTTTAATGACAGCTGCAGAACCGATATCTGCTGCTTTACGCTTAATCATGCCCAAATCGAGGGTTTTATTAAAGTCATTCATGAAGTGGCGTACAGTCGCTTCAGCAAACTGTTTATACAGTTCGGTTAACGCGGCTTTATCTACTTCATTACCTGCTTTAATTTCAGCATAGTTATATTTGAGGCTGGTCACTAAGCTTGCATCTAGCGCTTCACCCACACGGAACTGACCTTCAGCATCTTTAAACAAGCTTTTTTCAGAAAACTGAATCGATGCTTGAACCACATCATTCGATGATTTGCCTAAAAGCTGCTTCAACAAAACCGCAACTGTTGACTTAATATAGCCAGCCAATTTCTCGGCTGTGTCACGTTTATCACTGGGTGGAAAACGGCGAACTAACTCAGTCAAAATGGCATCAATAATTTCATCATTGATGAGGAGTGCTGTTTGATCTCGAAGTGGATATAAAGGTTCACTTGAGTCTTTCTTCTGCTGTGCAGTTTGAATAGTCTGTAAAAGTTCAGTCGTTGGAATAAAACCAAAAAATGGCATCGTGTATTAACCTCAATGTTCTTTATTTTATTGTCGCGCCAATCGAATTGGGCGGGGTATCCATGACACATCTGACACACGACAAGGGTTAATATCTAAACCACCACGGCGTGTATAAGCTGCGTACACCATCAGCTTTTCAGGTTTCAAATTTTGCCAAATATCGGCAAATATTTGTTCCACACATTGTTCGTGAAAACCATTGTGCTGACGATAAGAGATAATATAAGCCAGTATACTGTTATAACAAGGCTTTTTACCTTTATATCGGATAAATACCGTGCCCCAATCAGGTTGTCCAGTGACTGGACAGTTACTTCTGAGTAAATGCGAGTAAATCTGTACTTCAACATCTTCTGCTGCATCATCTAATGCCAATAGATTTGCATTGGGATGATTTTCCAATTGGGTCGGAGTCAGTTCATCTATACAGATGCCTTCAGGTTGACTAATTTCCACATCATCGACATGAAAAAGATCAATATTCACATCTGCACCAGCCGCCGCCGATAAATCCTGTTCGACTGTTTCTTTAAACTCAGCTTTAGACTCAAACTGAGTAAAGTTCATGCTATTAAAGTAGAGTTTTAATGATTTTGACTCAATCAGGTTGGGCGAGGTGGCAGGCAGACTGATGCGACCAATCGCAACTTGAGGAACACCATGATGATTTAACCAAGAAATTTCAAAAACATGCCACCAGTCTTTACCTTGTTGAACACCTTCAACATGCGCATAGTGCTCACGTGCTGTGGCACGTGCAATAGGAAAAAGAATGTCGGGTTGATAGGTTGTAGGGTAATTGGTGTCTTTACCCAAAAGAGAATGTTCTACACTCATTATTCACGCATTCCTGAACCACGAGAAAGTAAATAGTAAGCAATGCCATAAAGCACTGCACAGCATATGGTCATAACAGGTAGGGAGACGACGACGTTAACATCGCTATGACCTAAGATACCGAAACGAAAAGCATTGACCATATATACAATCGGATTGATCAACGATAGATTTTGCCAAAAAGGGCTGAGTGCTGAAATGGCATAAAATACGCCACCTAAATAAGTTAAAGGCGTCAGCACAAAGGTTGGGATAATGGAGATATCATCAAAAGATTTGGCATACACCGCATTGATAAAACCACCCAGTGAAAATAAGAATGAGGTGACCAAGACGGTGTAAATCGTAACAAACCAATTGGTAATATAAAGGTCGGTAAAAAATAAACTCATGGCTGTCACAATGATACCGACCAAGACCCCACGACAGACACCGCCTAAGACAAAGCCCCATAAAATTGCATGCAAAGGTACAGGGCTCATGATCAGCTCTTCAATACTTTTTTGAAATTTGGCACTAAAAAAGCTCGAAGAAACGTTAGCATAACTGTTGGTAATCACCGCCATCATAATTAGTCCAGGTACGATGAACTGCATATAGCTAAAACCACCCATCTCACCAATACGAGAACCGACCAAATTACCAAATATCACAAAGTACAAACTCATGGTAATGGCAGGTGGAAGCAAGGTTTGTGGCCAGATGCGCATAAAGCGGCGAATTTCTTTATGCACCAGAGTATATAAAGCTACGCTAAGTTGATTTAAGTTCATGGCGTAGTTCCTTCAAGATTTTTTTCGACCATCTTCACAAACAGTTCTTCTAAACGGTTGGATTTGTTTCGCATACTACGAACTTGGATTCCTTGCGCTTCGAGTAATTGAAATAAGTCATTGAGGGTATGTGCTCTATCCATAGTCACTTCTAAAGTCACAGCATCGACTAAATGGAAACGAACCCCAATGATGTCGATATGAATCGGCTCAATCGGCGCGGCCAAATCAAAAATAAAGGTTTCTTCATTGAGTTGATTGAGGAAATTTTTCATGCTGGTGTCTTCTTTAATGACACCACGATCAATAATGGCAATTCGACGACACAGCATTTCCGCTTCTTCTAAATAGTGTGTGGTTAAAATGATCGATGTGCCTTTATTGTTCATTTCTGTGAGAAAGTCCCACATCGAACGACGTAGCTCAATATCAACCCCTGCCGTGGGTTCATCTAAAATAAGAAGTTTCGGTTCATGCATCATGGCACGGGCAATCATCAGGCGACGTTTCATACCGCCCGAAAGCATACGGGCTTGAACACCGCGTTTTTCCCATAAGCCGAGTTTTTCTAAATATTCTTCAGCACGAACTTCTGCAATTTTTTTAGGGATTCCATAATAGCCCGCTTGTGTGACTAAAATATCGAAGGTTTTTTCAAACTGACCGAAGTTAAACTCTTGAGGTACAACTCCTAAGCATTGTTTAGCTTGAGAGGGGTGTGTGTCGAGATTATGTCCAAAAATTTCGACAGTACCTGAGGTTTTCTTAGTCAATGAGCTGATAATACCAATCGTTGTAGATTTGCCTGCACCATTGGGTCCAAGAAGGGCATAGAACTCGCCTTCAGGAACAGTTAAATCGATGCCTTTTAAAGCCTGAAACCCATTTTTATAGGTTTTAGACAAATCTCTTAACGTCAATGCATCAGTCATGAAATTCTCGAATGATTAATAGTGGCACTATTGTGAGCGATTATGCCTAATAAACCAAGTAATCTACTCGCAATTCTGTGTTGCAGATATGGAACATTGTATAAAGCATAAGCAGGAAAATCACTCTAAGCTAGATAGATGCTTTACCTTGTGATTTTTTTTGATATGATGTGCTCGCGCGCTCATAGCTCAACTGGATAGAGTACAGGTCTCCGAAGCCTGTGGCGTGGGTTCGAGTCCCGCTGAGCGCACCAATTTCTTAAAAGAATAAAACAAAATATAGTTAAAAGTTATTTAAAATTAGTATCTTAATCTTATTTATACACCAAAATATACCTTAACTTATCAGGATACAGTTGCAAAGAATAAGGATATAAATGAGGATATAATGGATTCGATCATTTTTTGTATCCTTATTTACTATGGCTAAGCATATTACCCCCCTGACAGATTCGAAGTGTTCAAGCGCAAAACCGAAAGATAAAGACTATTCTTTATATGATGGGAATGGTTTAATTTTATTCGTTCGCAAAACCGGTACAAAGGTATGGCGATATAAATATAAAAAAGCCAATGGTAAAGATGGATTGATGACATTAGGCAACTTTCCATCTTTAACTTTAAAACAGGCGAGAGATAAACGCCGTGAATATGAAAAGCTACTTGCTCAAGATATAGACCCCATCGAATATGAAACCACTCAAAAAATTAAAAAGAGTAATGCATTTAGTTTTGAATCAGTGGCTAGGGATTGGCATAAGGAATATACCAATACAGGCAGATGGGTTGAGCATACTTCTATTAAGGCTTTACGCGTTTTAGAAACCTATGTCTTTCCTTTAATTGGTGATAAACCGATTGATGAAGTGAAGTCAAAAGATTTAGTCACAGTTTTACGTTCAATAGAAGAAAAAGGCTTAACCGAAGTCTTAAAGAAATCACGCCAGCGTTTTAATGCCATTTTTGCTTATGCAATTTCTAGAGGCTTGATTGAGGATAACCCAGCTTATTTCTTAAAAGATGTATTTGTACTCACTAAAAAAACAAAACACTATCCACAATTATCGTTAGAGAAATTGCCTGAGCTACTGCAAAGGCTTAAAGCCGATAATGGCTATCTTTTAACACGACTATGCACAGCATTTACTTTGCATGTCTTTGCTCGGTCAAGTGAAATCCGTTTCGCACGTTGGTCAGAATTCAATTTTAAAAATGCAATTTGGACGATACCAGCAGTACGAGAGTTGGTAAAAGGGCAAAGATTTTCTGATCGTGGCGCAAAAATGAAAATGGAACATTTAATACCCCTGTCACCTCAAGTACTTTCAATTTTGAATGAGATTAAAGTGTATAGTGGAATGACCAATAATGTTTTTCCGAAGAATGGTGACCCTCAAGGCTTTATCTGTGACAAGGTTGTAAATGATACTTTGCGCCGTATTGGTTATGACACTGAAAAAGATATATGTGGGCATGGTTTTAGGGGGATGGCTTGTTCCGCATTGGTACAAAGTACCTTGTTTCAAAAAGAAGCTGTAGAAAAACAAATGAGTCATCAAGAACGTGACCAAGTGCGTTTGGCTTATACACATCAAGCGGAATATATGGAAGAACGTAAAGCCATGCTGAATTGGTGGAGTGACTATTTAGAAGCAAATCAAGAAAGCTATATCAGTCCCTATGATTTTTCTCAGCAACTATCAAAGAATGATGGGATTAACTTTAAATATGCAAAGCTAATTCAATGAAAGACATGTAAAAAAAAATTGGTTAATTTCTGGAGATAGATTATCTGTATCAAGATATTAATATTCTGTTTTTTTAAGAAGAGATCTATTTTAGACGACTAATTTTCCAACTTATTGATAACAAATTGAAAAATGAACAGCTTATTCCATTTATCAAAATAAGATGACAAAATATAAAAAATTATACTTACATAAAACTTTGTAGAATATTTGCATACTGATATTTTTACTTAATTTTAAGGGGGATTAATGGCTTTACTTGATCATATTCGACTCACTGATGAATATATGTCTATTACTGATACTATCGAGAAGATTGCAGGGTTGGGGGAGCCTATAAGGGATGTGATCCAGTTTTTTATCTATCATAAAATCGAAAAACATATCAGGTGTTTTTATTGTTATGAAGATAAAACTATTGTTGATATTAACGATGGTAAAAATAGTCAATGGGAAATAGGAACAGCAGAAATTATTAGGGAGCTTGAAGATGAATTAGATTTTGTAAAAAATGCTTCTCCTAAAAAAATAAGTAGTACAAGTAAAGAAAAATATAAAGATTATTTTTGGAAAATTTCAGAAGTTTACGATTTTGAGCCTCTTACTGCATGGTTAAATGAAATTGGTATCAGTAAGAATAATTTCTTAGAAATAAACGCTGAAAAGAATTATCCAAAATTAAAGAAAATAGGGACTCAAATTGATAAAAAATCTAAAGAAATTATCACAGCTGAGTTATCTAAAAAATATTTAGAAATTATAGGAGCCATGCTAGAAGAAAGAAAAATTTATCAAAGAGGTCTAGGGCGTTCCGATAGAGTTCAAGATTTGATAGCAATTACTATTGAAGATATGACTAAAGATACAGATGCAAAGTTATCAGCTGAAAAGCTAAGAAGAGTTTTTTCTACAGCAAATAAAGAATTTAATAAATATAAAATAAAGATTTAGATTAATTATTATGGTTTTTAAATAAGAGTTTTTTGTAAATACAATGTTATAAAAGTGGTGATATATAAGAATTAACCCATACTTTTTTATGTATGGGCATTTTATGGCTATTTCTCAAATTCGCATCCAATTTAAAACTACATGTCAGCTTCTTGATGTGAGCCGTGAAACATTGCGCTCATTGGTACGTAATGATCCAACTTTCCCCAAAGCATTGAAACAAGGAACTTCAAAGCAAAGTCCTGTTTATTTCGACTACATACAAATCATTGAATGGCACAAAGCCCAAATGAAAAAACTCGATGCAGTTCAGAACGAGGTTCACGAATGAAATCAATTATTAATGATTTATTCAAGCGTACGTGTTAAGGCGCAATTTTTATTGTGCTGCTATTCATCATTGATTTTGTTATTCGGAATATTTGAGGAGCTTACATGACTGGTACTCATGAAACCCCGAGCTTAGAAAAGCCTTTGGACATTCTAGCAAATTGCTTAAAACATAATCCACAAGATGACGCTTATTTGCGTCATCCTGTGATTGAACGTTTTGGCAGTCCTGAACAAACTATTCATATAGATGAACTGACCGTCAATTTAAACGGTGTTCAATATGAACAGCCTTTGATTTTACCTGTACATAATGCACAGCTTGAACTGGTGCAATGTGCCGTATTACAGAACCAACAGCCTGTAAAAGTCATTCCTGATAGAATGGAAAAAGGATTCGCTTACTATGGCGAATTGCAAAAAGATCATCCTGTGATTATCACATACAGTTTGGAAACATTTTTCAAAATTGCTCAAACGAGTTACGCCGTTGTATTGGTGATATTACAAGACTTATGCAGACAGACATTAAAAGAACTCAAGGCATTCGATTTTGAGCAGATTCAAACTGTGGTGAATCAATTATCCAAAGCTGGATATAAACGCTTATATATGCCAGTCAGAGCCGAACATATACAGCTTAAGCCATTTCAAAAGCTGGAGCAACACACAGAACTTAGACTGCTTAATCAATTTCAGTTGATACAGGAAAATGAATATCTAACCGAACTATCACAGGATGAAGATGCTTTGGAAATTGAAGCATTTTTACAGGATGCTATTGCATTTTTGACTGAGCAATACACATTGCCGAAAGGACATATTGCCAAGCCAATGAAATGGGAGAAAGGATATTTTCATATCAAACAGGACGGCATATTTTTTGTAGATGAAGATAGCAAGGGTGATACCCATACACGTTTTATCTGCAGTCCGATTTTGGTCAAAGCCAAAACAAGAGATGACGCCAGTAATAATTGGGGTGTGTTGTTGGAGTGGCACGATGACAAACAGGTCAAACATACTCAAGCTGTGGCAATGGAGCTTTTCCAAACGGATGGCAAAGAACTTCGCACCACATTAGCCAATCAGGGCGTGAGGATTGCATCCGATCAACGAGGCAGAAACTTATTCCAGTGTTACTTGATGAATTATCCCATCGAGCAATATGCCTTATGTGTGAATCGTGTCGGTTGGCATGGTGATGTATTTGTGTTGCCCCATCAACACTATGGGGAGATGAATGAACACATTGTTTATCAGTCGGTGACAGGCTTAGACAATCGCTATAAAAGGAAAGGCACATTGGAACAATGGCGAAGTCAAGTAGCGCAATTGGTGGAGCAACACAGCTTTTTAGTCTTTGCCTTGTGTACAGCGTTTGCAGGTCAATTACTTAGACCATTACAACAACAGGGATGTGGTTTTCATTTTAAAGGAGGCACATCCAAAGGCAAAAGCACAGCTTTAAACCTTGCATGTTCTGTATGGGGCAATCCTGAACAGTTTTATCGTACATGGAGAGCAACAGGTAATGCACTTGAGCATACAGCCTATATGCACAATGACAGCTTTTTAGTGTTGGATGAAATCGGAGAAATTACCTATCCAAAAGAGCTTGGCAATATTATCTACATGCTTGCCAATGGCATTGGTAAGGGGCGTATGACCAAGCAAATTACAGCCAAGCCCATGTACCAATGGAAAGTGATTTTTCTATCCAGTGGTGAAAAGAGCATGAAAGAAATCATGCTCGAGCAAGGTCAAAAGACCAAGCTAGGACAGGAAATCAGACTCGCTGATATTGATATAGATCAATCTCAATATGGTGTGTTTGATTGCTTGGATTTTGCAGAGGATGGTGCTAAGCAAGCGATTGAATTAAGCAAACGTATGAATGACTGCTACGGCGTGGCAAGTGAAGCATGGTTGGATTATCTCAGCAACAATAAACCTGAGCGTATGGAGCAAGCAAAACAGCTTTTAAACCAATATCGTGAAAGTTTGATAGTTGAACATACTCAAGGGCATATCAGTCGAGTTGCAAACTACTTTGCGATGGTTGCAACGGCTGGGGAAATGGCAACACAAGCCAAGATTACAGGATGGCAAACAGGCACAGCATTTAACGCCGTTGCCAAAGTATTTAAGCACTGGTTAAGTGGTTTTGAGCATGTAGGTGATTATGAGAATCGAGAAATCATTGCACAGGTCAAAGCATTTTTTGAAGCGAATGAATCCAGTCGTTTTGAAGCCATTACACCTGATCCAGAGAACCATGAACGTATTGTGAATCGTGTTGGTTATTGGAAGATCGAAAAGGATGAAAAGATTTTCTATGTATTGCCTGAGCAATTTAAAAATGAAGTCTGTAAAGGTTATGACAGTCGCAAGGTGGCAAAGGTACTTATGGAACATCATCTACTTGAGCATGATACTGCGAAGAAAACTAAAACCGTCCGATTGCCAAATAGAAGTCAATCCATCCGTGTTTATGCCATTAAAGAATCAATCTTTAGTTGGGATATGGATAATTCATAAGGCAACACAGGCAACGAGGGCAACAGGCTTGTAAAAAAGGCTTGTAGTGTGTTGCCTTGCAAATTAATCAGATGCAACAAGGGCAACATTGAATAGGTTGTTGCCTTTGTTACCCGAGTCAATTTTACATAGGCAACGGTGTAAAGGCTTATGTGGTGGGTATGTTGCCTTTGTTGCCGATGTTGCATATAAATTTTATCAATATTTTTTCTTATTTATTGAAAATTAAACTAATATGAGCTGCAATAATTCATATTCTAGAGGGGAAATTAATGCTGAAAAAAACGATTGTTGCTGCTTTAACTTTAGGGGTTTTTTCTAATGCTGCTTTCGCAACTGAATTTCAAGATAAACAAGCAATTATGAAAATGATGAATCAGTATATTAATGCTGTAGCTTGTGCAACAAGTAAGGTTGAACTGAAGGACATTGTAAATATTCATCCTCCTGAAGAAGATTATACAGGTTCAACCTATTATGTTCTTTGGAGCGGTGATAAAGGATGTGAAGGTGGTTCAGGTACAATGTCAGCATATATTTCTGAGGTATCAAGATACTCAAAAAGCCGTCCATTTTTAGTAAATACTGATGATGCTTTAGGTGATAATAACGAGAAGGCATGGGCGACTAGATCATCTTTTACTAATTACCGTTTTATAAACTCTATGAAGAAGACACAAGACGGTTTGTTGGAGATCGTTAGTTGGAACTATGCAGATGATATTTATGGCGGTAAAGACGGGGGGAATAATTTTCCTGCCAATAAATTTAAATACACTTTAGCCTTAGATGAAGAATCAGGTTGGAAAGTTATTAAGCAAGTTTTGTTAGAGCAAAATAAATAAAAATATAAGCCCTTTTAAAAGGGCTTTTTTATTCCCGGATTTCAATGAAATCAAACCTGAATCAATAGTTAAAAACCATACTTTTTTAGTGCGAAAAATGATTAGTGAATTGATATATAAGGTAAAGATACTTCATAAAGAACATTGAACTAGTTGTCTAGCCGGTCTTGATTTAACGTGCGCATAATAAAAAAATAGCCATTTGGGTGCGTACAGTCGTGCGCACGGTGTATTTTACAAAAAGATGATGAGCTTTTATGAGGTGTACAATGGTTTCTTAAAGTATTCTTATTTTAATAAGATATTGATTTTTATTATTAATTTTTAATTATTTTAGGTGTTGAAAATATGAACGAATGAAAACGAGTGATTTGTAAGTGTGCGCAAGCATCTAAAAATATTGGAGTGCGTACCATTTTGCGCACAGTTTTGCGCACGATATATCTTCGTAAAGCCTGTAGGAATTTAACGGATATAGTCGTTTTTTTAAAGGTTATATTTTATTAAAAATTTGATTTTTAATAATAAATTTTATTTTTAATAATAAATTTTATTTTTATTTTAATGATAATCAGTGTGCGCACTTGTACCTAAAAATGTCTAGCTGCGTACAGTCTGCGCACGCTTCATTCTATGAATGAACTTAGCGTAAAACGTCTTGTTTCTATAAAGGGTTCGCATTCTTGAATCAAGATATTGAAATATGAACTAATGTGAACTTTAAATCGATTTATAAGGAATATAACTTATAAAAAGTGCACAGATATGGCAAAGTAATGTCATCTTAAAATAATGATTTTGGTTGATTTTTAACATGACCCAAGTGCAACTCCAACAACTGCAAAAACAACTCTGGAATATCGCAAATACTTTACGTGGGAAAATGGGAGCTGATGAGTTCCGTGATTACATCCTCGGCTTTATTTTCTTTAAATATTTATCGGAAAAGTCGGTTAATTTTGCTAATGAATTGCTGGATGGCGAAGAAGTCAGCTTTCTTGAGCTGGATGAAAACAATCCTGAGCATGTACCGTATATCGAAGAAATCAAAAAGAATGCCATTGCCGAAGTGGGTTATGCGCTCACGCCAAAACAGCTGTTTCATAGCTTGGCACAGCGTGGTCGTCAGGGCGAATTCATTCTGGATGATTTAACTGCGACCTTAAAATCAATTGAACAAAGCACGTTAGGTACTGACTCTGCCGATGACTTTGCCAATCTGTTTGAAGATTTGGATTTAAACTCGACCAAGCTCGGCAATAATGCCAGTGACCGTAATGCACTGGTGGCGAAAGTCCTGAGTCATTTAGATGACATTGATTTTGATATTAGTAATACCGAAGCCGATGTACTGGGTGATGCTTACGAATACCTGATTGGTGAGTTTGCATCAGGTGCGGGCAAAAAAGCGGGGGAATTCTATACACCGCAAACCGTATCGACCTTACTGGCGAAGATTGTCACCCAAGGCAAAGAACGTTTACGTTCAGTCTATGACCCGACTTGCGGTTCGGGTTCGTTGTTACTACGTGTAAAACGTGAAGTTAAAGATGTCGATATGATTTACGGTCAGGAGATGAACCGTACTACTTACAACTTGGCGCGGATGAACATGATTCTGCATGACGTGCATTTTGCCAAGTTCGACATCAAACAGGAAAACACTTTAACCCGTCCGCAGCATCTGGATAAAAAGTTTGATGCGGTGGTGGCCAATCCGCCATTTTCAGCCAACTGGTCAGCCGATCCATTATTTTTACAGGATGAACGCTTTGCTGCTTATGGCAAACTGGCGCCAAGTTCCAAAGCCGATATGGCTTTTGTGCAGCACATGCTGTATCAACTGGATGACAACGGCACTATGGCGGTGGTGTTACCGCATGGCGTGTTATTCCGTGGTTCCAGTGAGGGCGTGATTCGTCAGTACCTGATTGAACAGTTGAATGTGGTGGATACCATTATTGGTCTACCGGCCAATATTTTCTATGGCACGTCTATTCCGACCTGTATTTTGGTGTTGAAGAAAAACCGTGAGCATACAGGCAACATTCTGTTTATTGATGCCAGCAACGAGTTTGAAAAGCAGAAGAATCAAAACAAGCTGTTGCCTGAGCATCTAGAGAATATTGTTGCGGCATTTGAAAACCGTCAGGACATTGAAAAGTATGCGCATGTCGCTACATTGCAAGAAGTTAAAGACAACGATTACAACCTGAATATTCCGCGTTATGTGGATACCTTTGAAGCAGAAGCCGAGATTGATCTGGATGCGATTGCCCAACAGCTTCAAGCTTTGGAACAAGACAGCCAAAAGACCGATGCCATCATTGCAGATTTCTGCAAAGAGCTAGGCATTGTTTCACCGTTTTCGGAGGTGAAGTAATGGTTGCGCCAAAGTTAAGGTTTAAAGAGTTTGATGGTGATTGGACGAGTAAGCAATTAGGAAAAATTATTGGAATTTCCTCAGCATCTCGTGTTTTTAAAGAACAATGGCAGGATTCTGGCGTTCCATTCTTTCGTACTAGTGATGTAGTTTCTATTTTCAAGAATAAAGAAAATGAAAAAGCATACATTTCTTTAGAGTTATTTGAAGAACTAGCTAAAAAATCAGGAAAAATTAAGCAAGGTGATTTATTGGTTACTGGCGGAGGGAGTATTGGTATTCCTTACCTAGTTCCAAATGATCAGCCTCTTTATTTTAAAGATGCCGATTTACTTTGGATGAAATCGTCAGGAATTGTTGAAGGATCTTTCCTTTATAATTTTTTTATTAGTCCTAAATTTAGAGAGTATTTAAAAAGTATTTCTCATACTGGAACAATTTCTCATTTTACGATTGAGCAAGCTAAAGCTACACCTTTTGGTTTCCCATCCAAAGAAGAACAAACCAAAATCGCCTCTTTTCTTTCTGCTGTGGATGAAAAGATCAGCCAACTCACGCAAAAACATCAGCTACTGAGCCAATACAAACAAGGCATGATGCAAAAGCTGTTTAGCCAGCAGCTTCGTTTTAAAGCGGATGATGGCAGTGAATTTGGGGAGTGGGAGGAGAAGATACTAAAAGACTTATTTCCTAAAATTAGAAATGGATTTGTTGGTGTTGCTACTCCTTATTATGTGAATTATGGGGTTAAGTATTTACAAGGTAAAAATATTAAGAATGGTAAAATTGATGCCACAGGATTGATATTTATCAATCAGGAATTTCATCAGAAAAAGACAAACTCCATTCTAAAGACAAATGATATTTTGATGGTACAAAGTGGACATGTAGGTGAATGTGCTGTTGTTACAGAAGATTATGACAATGCTAACTGCCATGCTCTTTTAGTTCTATCTCCAAAGTCTTCAAAGTTAATAAACTCTAAATTTGTTGTTTATTATTTTTATTCAGAGATCGGAAAGAAAAAAATTGCCTTAATAAAAACAGGTAATACGATTGAGCATATTTTAGCGTCAGATATTAAAGAGGTAGCTTTATTATTTCCTTGCCTAGCAGAACAAACCAAAATCGCCAATTTCTTATCTGCAATTGACCAAAAAATTGAAGTGGTGGCACAGCAAATTGAACAAGCGAAAACTTGGAAAAAAGGCTTGTTGCAGCAGATGTTTTTTTAAGTTTTTAAAGCCAAATCTTATAAGGAGGTTTGGCTTTTTTTATATTTTAGATGGGGAAAACATGGCTGAATTAGACGATAAAGAATTACAACGATATGAAAATTTATTGCTTAAAGCACAACAATATAAAATTCCTGAAAGGGAAATGACAATTTTTGATACGGCGTTAAAAAATCATCACGAAAATCCAATTACTGAGCTTCTATCATTTTTTCTTAATCCAAATGAAAAGCATGGATTAGGAACGAGTTTTTATGATGGCTTCATCAATAGCTTGAATGATAAAGAAGAGTATGAAGATTTTGATTTTGGAAGCTTTTTAAAGGTATCTACACAACAAAAAACAGATAAAGGTAACTTTATTGATCTATGGGTAGAAACAGATACAGCATTAATTATAGTTGAGGTTAAGGTCTATCATTATCAGAAAAACCCTTTCCCAGATTATTTGGCATGGGGTAGAAAAAAATTAAAAGAATTTAGTAATCTAACAAAAAAAGAAGAAAGCTATTTTGAAAAAGAATTAGTCCCCCTCATTTTATGCCCAGATGGCATAAGCTATGCGGAGCAGTGGTTAGGCTTGGCATACAATGATTTGACTTTGGAAATAAGAACAGCATTGGCGCATGAGTTCTTCAAAATTTCTATAAATAAGTGGGGAATATTTGCGCGTGATTTTTTATTACATTTAGATAGCTTTGTAGACTTATTGGAAACGAATATGGAAAGTATAAATTTCGTAGTTCAGAATATGAAAAAAATTCAAGAGCTAGTGGTGTTGAGAGATAGTGTTTATCAGGAAATCATTGATTATATTAATAATGAAATAAAAAATAAGCTTGGTGAAGATTTTGAACCTATTGTGAAATGGCATACTTGGGCAGAAAACCATCCAGCTATTCGTTTTAGTGGCAGTAATTGGAAAGATAAGTGGACAGATACAACTTTGAATCTACATATAACTAAAAATCCAATGAGTTGTTCAGTCCATATCCATATTGAAAATCAAAATGATGAACTTATCAAAAAGCTCAAGCAATATTTAAGGAGAGTGAAATTTCAAGCTAGTGAGCCTTGGTATGAAAGGAATAAGAAATTTTGGTGTATGAAATGGGATTTTGATGAATTTAATCTTGAAGAAATCGCCCAATTTTTAGTGTTTACTCAAGTAGGACTCAATAAAGTAGAAACAGAATGGAAAATAAAAACAGAGTGCTAATGCACTCTGTTTTTGAGTCTTATAAAGTCTTTCTAAAAGCAATTAATTCTGATTTGTTAAACACAGGAGAGAGGGCATTATTTTGATATTTCGTGGGATAGTCCATATAACGCATCCGAATGCGACCAATATCATTAAATTCCCCGTTAATAAGCATATCCAATAATTCAATTAAGGTAGCTCTTTTAAATGTATTGCTTCCATTGATTGAGTATTGAAAATATCCCTTATCTTTTCCACGTGTCACCACATAGGGATGAGTGATAACCCCTTGGGTATTGATGCCATGAATTAGGGTAAGAAAAGTAAAGCCTTTTGAATTGATTAGCATTTGAATTTAAGCATTATGTGTAAACCTTTAAATTTATACTAATCAACAATTTATTTTCAACATTAAGTGAATTAATATCATAGAAATAAATGACATATAAAGAATTAAATATGGTAAGCATGACAGTACAAAGTGAATATCAACTTGAAAATGAATTGATTGCACAACTGCAAGGGCTAGGATATGCAACCGTTACCATCAAGGATGAACGCCAACTACTGTCTAATCTCAAAACACAAATTGAACGTGCCAATGGACTTGCGCCACTGTCAGAAACTGAATGGAAGCAGGTCATTAGCTTTCTAAATACAGGCACGGTATTTGAACGGTCTAAAAATCTACGTGACCAGTTTCCTGTTAAATTTGATGATGGTACAAGCAAGCACATCTTCTTTTTATCAGATGACCCAAGCAAAAACGTATACCAAGTCACCAATCAAATCACTATCGACCACCGCGACTATAATGGCAGAACCAGCCGTTTTGATGTCACACTCTTGGTTAATGGTTTGCCTTTGGTACAGATCGAGCTGAAAAAACGAGGCATGGAAATTGCCGAAGCTTTCAATCAAACGCAACGCTATATTCGTGAAGCTTATTGGGCAGGGCAAGGACTGTTTGGTTTTATTCAGCTTTTTGTGATTAGTAATGGTGCAAATACTCGCTACTATTCAAACGGTACTACAGGCATCGAGTTTGCCTTTCCGTGGGCGGATGTCCATAACAAACACATCAATGAAATTGTCGACTTTGCCGAAGCATTTTTAAATCAGCAGCATCTGACCCAAATGCTGACCCAGTACATGGTGCTGCTAGAAACCATCAAAAGCCTGATGGTGCTGCGTCCCTATCAGATTTATGCAGTACAGAAAATTGTGGAGCATGTGCAAAACTCCGATCAGAACGGCTATATCTGGCACACTACAGGTTCAGGTAAAACCCTGACTTCATTTAAAGCCAGTCAGATCATCATGAATATGCCCGATGTTGAAAAGGTTTTATTTGTGGTGGATCGTAATGACCTCGACACGCAAACCTCACGTGAGTTTAATGCTTTTAAAGCTGAGAGTGTGGATAGCACAGACAGCACGCATACTTTGGTCAAGCAACTCGATCAACGCCACGACAAGCTGATTGTGACCACTATTCAAAAGTTAAATCGTGCGATTAGCACAGACCGCTATTTAGAATCGATTGATTATCTTAAAAATAAAAAAGTGGTGTTTATCTTTGATGAATGTCACCGTAGCCAATTTGGTGATACCCATCAGAACATTAAAAAATTCTTCAGCAATGCACAAATGTTTGGATTCACGGGAACACCGATCTTTGAGGAAAATAGTCAATCCAAAGCAGGTTTAAAACTCACCACAGATTATTTATTCAATCATTGTCTGCATCAATATGTCATTGTGGATGCGATTCGAGACCGTAACGTACTTCAATTCCAAATTGATTACCGTGGCAAATATACTGCTAAAGGTATGCAAAACAATCTTGACTATGACGAGGATGTTGAGGGGATTGATACCCAAGAGCTATATGACAATCCGCAGCGATTAGAAATGATTGCCCGTTATATCGTTGATACGCACGATACTAAAACCAAAAACCGTGAATTTACCGCAATGTTTTGTGTCAGTTCAGTGGATACCTTAACTCAGTATTATGAACTGTTTGAAAAGGTACAAGCTGAGAAGCAACAACAAGACGAAGCGGAGGGTCGATTATTTAAACCTCTCACCATTGCGACCATTTTCTCCTACGGTGCGAATGAAGCTGTTGAGAACAACGACCAAAATGGATTGATTCAAGAAGAATCAACTGATGCTCCGAGCCAAATCAATCAGTCTAGTCGTGATAAATTGGATCGCTACATTGCCAACTATAATGCTCAGTTCGGCACGAATTATAACTCTGGTGATGGATTCTATGCCTATTACCGTGATATTGCAGATCGGGTAAAGAAAAAGCAGATTGATATTTTACTGGTCGTAAATATGTTTCTCACAGGTTTTGACTCTAAGCCTTTGAATACCTTGTATGTCGATAAGAACCTTAAATATCATGGTCTAATTCAGGCTTTTTCACGGACTAACCGTGTCTACAACGATAAAAAACCATTTGGTAATATTATTAGCTTCCGTAATTTAAAACGTGCCACAGATGAAGCATTGGCATTATTTTCCAATAAAGAAGCACGGAAGACTGTACTTGTCCCAAGTTTTGATGAAATCAAAAAAGATTACGAGGATGCTGTCGCTAAGCTATTGGGCATGACACCAGACTATAAGTCAGTTGATACTCTGAAGACAGAAGAGGCTCAATTAGAGTTCATTAAGGCATTCCGTGAGGTGATGCGTTACAACGCACAATTACAGACCTTTGTAGATTATGACCAAGATGCCACGGCGTTAGATAAACAGCATTTTGCTAATTTTGCATCTAAATATGCCGATCTCTGTTGTGCGATTCGAAAAACCACCAAGAAAGAAAAAGTCTCGGTGCTGGATGATGTCGATTTTCAATTGGATTTGCTGCACAGTGATCGTATCAATGTGGGTTATATCCTTACACTGTTACAGATGGCAGTGAATGCTGAAACAGATGAGCAGCGTAAGAAATACGAAACCCAAGTACATGATCTGATTGGCAGTGATATTAGCTTGCATGATAAGCAAGACTTGATACAAAAATTTATTGAAGAAAACATGCCAAAAATGATTAATGGGCAAAGTGTCAAAGATGCTTTTGCAGAGTATTGGGATGTACAGAAAGAACAGGCATACCAGCATTTATGCGAACAAGAAAATCTGAAACCTGAAGTGATGAAAACGGTTTTAGATAACTATGAATTCACGAAGCGTTTACCAAGGAAAGAAGAACTCAAAGACCTCCCAAACTTTAAAGTGAAGCTTTTTGAGCGAGAGAACGTGTTTAATCAGTTATGGGATAAGACTAAACAGTTCATTCAGACTTTTTATACTGGGCTTTGAGTAGATAATGGATATGCAGAATATTGATGCTCAAGTAGATGCCTTACTTACTGATCCAGTGACAGCAAATAAATACCTTTCGTACTTTGATAAAGATATTAAAAAACGATGTGTTGAAAAAAGTGAGTTCTTTGCACAAACCTTAATTCATGATGAAGATGCTGAAATTAGACAGTTGTGTGCTGTGCATTATGAGTTTTTAGCCTTAAAACTTATCGCAGATGGCGATGCTACTGTTCGTGCGGCATGTGCAGAAAAATGGGAGTCTTGTGCTAAGTATTTATTTGCAGATGATAGCTATGAAGTACGTCGAGCATGTCTAGATTGGGAGTTATGTCATCCTCTGATATTGATGAATGATGCTGAGTGGCAATCAGATATATTACAAACAGTTTCCTTAACGGGAATTGATTCAGATGTACTAGAAGAGAAAGAAAGGGCTAGAGAAATTTTAGAAAATGAAATTGCTACAGATGATAATTTTGCTGATATTTGTGTAGAGTTAGAGAACAAATGGATCAAACAAAAGTGCGCTGAAAGTTGGAGATTATGTGCTTTAAAATTAGTGCATAGTGAAGATGAAGATCTTGTTGAAATAAGTATTCAGCGGCTTTTGGAAGATGATGATTGGTGCTGTTTAGATTCAGAGGAATTGGTTGAGCTGTGCCGTATTGATGAACGTCTAGCCTTACAAATTTTAGATAATCATTTAGATGATTGGTGGGTGAAATCAGCTTGTGTTCAACTTTATGAAAGTTGTGCTATTCGGTTAATGACGGATGAAGAAGATGTCATAGCAGAGCATGCTCAATTCATGATTTTGGAAAGTCAGAACACAGAGCTAAAGTTAAATGCTTTAAAAGAATTAAATAATTACCATACTGCAGCTATCTTGATTCAAGACCGTCATCCAGAAGTTCGGAAGGCATGTATTGCAGTTGATGAAGATTTTGCTAACGAGCTAGTTACTGATCATGATATGAGTGTTCGATTGGCTTGTTTAGAGACTATAGATTGTGTAGATGAACTTGTGAATGATCATGAGGTAGAAATTCGCAAAGCTTGTGCTCGATATTATGAGGGTGCTACTCAATTAATAAATGATGAAGATCCAGAAGTTAGAAAAATTTGTGCTGAACATTATCAATGTGCATTAGGTTTGGTAAATGATATTGATAAAGAAGTGAGATCAATAGCGAAGATAACAGTAGAGACCAATAGAAATTTGAATCTTCCTTTTGACTAGCAGAGAGGAAAGTAGGTTTTTAAAAGTATTAAGTAAAAATAAAGTGGATTTTTGAATGAGGATACATATAAGGATATAATTAAATTTTAAATTTAAATTATTTAATAAAAACAATTATTTAATATAAAAACTACATCCTCGCTGAGCGCACCATATTCTTATTATAAGTTATTGTAATTTATATTTTTTAAATAATAAAGTTTTGCTCCGTGTACTCATGTTTATTTTCACTTGTTTGTAATTGAATACTTTATAACTCTGGAAAGTCTCATTTCGTTAAATGATATTTATCGGATGAATGTGTATTTATAAAACAATATGCACTTATTGAGCTTTGGCATTCATAAACAGGCATTCAGTGTTTTCCATGTGATGGGGATTATACAAATACAAGATCGGGCAATTAGATATATTCGAAGAATATGACGAGTTGGACGGCGTTATTGAGCAGTTGGATAAGTGATTTAAGATAAAAAGCATCCTCAAGTGCCAAATTATATTTTACAGCATAAGGGAGCTGGGGACTTCTAGTTGATATTTATCTTTCTTCAAATTTGATTGATAACAAAGTACGTTTTATGGCAGTAGAAGATAAAAACTGTTAAATCCCATAAAATGTCTATACAAGGAACTGTAAGTAATGGAAGTTTTTTAGACTGTAAGATTTTGATTTATATATAAATATTTAAAAAGGAGTCAATCTAAAAGTCCCTCAGGTTTTCCCATATCGTGAGTTTAATATTTAACATCAATGGGTTATTCAGCTATTCCATCACCACGACATCATAGATCCCAGCGACAGTAAAATGTTGATCATCTGTACGTTTGAAGATGTACCAGTGAGGCTTACCATACAATTTATCTTTGACGATAGAATCTTACTAAACACTATTGTTAAGTATCTATCTGTTATAAAAATCTGGTCTTGATTATCTTCTGTTCATAAGTAGTGAGGTGTTTTGTATTCCTCGAATAAAATCTTGCTGTATAGCAACAATGCTGTATATAGTTTTAAACATATATATGTCAAGTAATGCTTAAATTCGTAGCATGTTAAGGGTTGATGATAAGTCTTCGGAAATAGAGAACGAAAAGATCACTGATGAGACGTCTTCTCCGTACAGGCATAGATTTTAGTGAATAAAATTAAAATAATTTGAAATTGGCGTAAACTGCCAATAACCAAGATAGGAACAAAATGAGTGCAGAAGTAGATTCACTGGGACTGGTTGGGCCTGTTGTACTGTTGAGTGCAGCGGTCATTGCCGTCCCTATTTTTAAACGTATTGGTCTAGGTTCGATATTAGGCTACTTAATTGCTGGATTGATCATTGGGCCATTTGGTTTTGCCTTTTTTAACAATCCCACAGCCATCTTACATATTGCTGAACTCGGCATCGTGATGTACCTATTTATCATCGGATTGGAGATGCAACCTTCGCATTTATGGAATTTGAGGAAAGAAATTTTTGGCTTGGGCAGTTTGCAAATCCTTATTTCGATCATTGCCTTAACGGGTATGGGCATGTTGTTTGGCTTTAGCTGGAAAATTGCGTTCATTGGAGCAGCAGGCTTTGTCTTAACATCGACTGCGATAGTAATGCAACTGTTAAATGATCGTGGAGAGCTGCATCAACAACGTGGTCAAAAGATCGTTGCAATCTTATTGTTTGAAGACTTATTGATCGTTCCTTTATTGGCATTGGTTGCATTTATGGCACCCAATCAAGCGGCGGAAAGCTCATCTATCAATTTACAAGGGATTGGTATTGGACTGTTGGCTATTGCTGGATTAATTGTTGCAGGGCATTGGTTACTCAATCCATTATTTAAAATTTTAGCTGCTGCTAAAGCACGTGAAGTGATGACTGCTGCGGCATTGTTGGTGGTATTGGGTGCGGCATTACTGATGCAACTCAGTGGTTTATCCATGGCGCTGGGTGCATTTCTAGCAGGAGTGTTACTGTCTGAGTCGACTTTCCGTCACCAAATTGAAGCGGATATTGAACCCTTCCGCAGCTTATTACTCGGCTTATTCTTCTTGGGCGTCGGGATGTCTTTGGACTTGGCAGTGGTCAGGCAAAATTGGCCAATAATTGTCAGTGGTGTAATTGCGTTGATGTTCACCAAAGCACTGATGATTTATGCAGTCGCACGTTTGACCAAGAGTAATCATCCCGAAGCTTTAGATCGATCCTTACTGATGGCGCAGGGTGGTGAGTTTGCCTTTGTATTATTTAGTGCTGCGACGACAGCTCAAATTATTGACAATACCATTAAGTCTAATTTAACCGCGATTGTCGTATTGTCTATGGTGCTAACGCCAATCATTGGGGTGCTGTTTAAACGCTTTACCCTTGATCAGGATGAAAGTTCTCTTGATCAGGTCAGGGTTGCCGATGGCTTAACAGGTAAAGTATTGATGATTGGTTTTGGTCGCTTTGGTCAAGTGGCGAGTCAGCTGTTATTGGCGCGTAGTGTGGATGTGACCATTATTGATAATGATGTCAACATGATCCAAAATGCGGAAAAATTTGGTTTTGATGTCTATTATGGCGATGGATGTCGTTTAGATATTTTACATGCCTCAGGGGCTGAGGCCGCGGAAGCAATTTTAGTCTGTGTCGACCACAAAGAAACGATTAATAAAATTGTAGAGTTGGTGAATGCTGAATTTCCTTTGGCTAAGCTGATTGTTCGTTCCTATGACCGTGAACACGCGCTGTATTTGTCCAAGAAAAATGTCAGTCTGATGGTTAGAGAAACCTTTGAGTCTGCATTGGCTTTAGGTCAAATGGCCTTGCAGCAATTGGGAGCAAGTCAAGATGAAATTCAGCAGGTGAGTGAGGATATCCGAGCTTTAGATAATCAACGTTTTGAAACGGAAGTTGCAGCTGATGATGTCAAAGCAGGCATAGGTATACAATATACGCAGCGTAACCCACGACCTACAGCACCCTTGATTAAGCCGCAACATACGGGGCAGTTGTTAAATGATGCAGAACTAGAAAAACTGCTTGAAGTAGATGATAGAACTTAAAAATATGAGTTGAATCATCTTGCATGAAAAGGCCTATTTTAGGCCTTTTCATTTTTGAACAGATGGATCTGTAAGCACTGAATGATTTTGCTTAATTTTATATTGAACGAAAGTTATATCAGTCCGATGATGTCGAACGGATACAATTTCGACCATCATTCTTGGCTTGATAGAGTTTTTGGTCTGCCAGTTTCATCACATCTTGAATACTCTCTGAGTCTTGAGGCCACGAGGCAATACCAATTGAAACTGTGATCGTGCCAATTGGGTCAATGTAGCTTTGTGCTACTGTTTTACGAAGTCGTTCAGCTGCTATATAGGCAATTTGCGGATCTTCGTGTACCACAAATACAATAAATTCTTCTCCACCGACACGGCAGCACACATCATGTTGACGAAAGTTACTTTTCATATGAGAAGCTAACTTTTTCAACACATGATCACCTTGATCATGCCCATAGTTATCATTTACTGCTTTAAAGTGATCGATGTCCAATGTCAGTACGGAAAAAGGCGTATTGGTTGCTTCTAATTCATTTAAAAATAGTTTCATACCACGGCGGTTATAAAGTTCCGTCAGCGGATCGGTATTCACGTGTTGTTTAAGCTCTGCAATTTCATCTTTAAAATGTTTAGAGCTAAGCAAAAGAGCGGTGCGAAAGCGTAAAGCCTCAAAATACCATGGATCGATTTTTTTAATATCTTGATCAATATTTGGGCGCATTAACATGCTGGCCATTTGTGCAAGCTTATTGAGTGGTGACGAAATCCAGTAAGAAAGTTTCCACACAAAAATGAACAGGAGTAAATAGAAGCCGAGCATAGCCAGTGTTACTTTAACGATGATCGAGTTAGCTTGACTTAATAACTCTAACGTCGGTTGTTGCGACACGACAATCCAGTTTACACTTGGAATTACTGCAAATCCCGCAAGGTTTTCGATCCCTTTACTATTGACCAGTGCAATCTTTCCAGTGGGGTGGGAGGTAATATATTGCATTCCAGTATTATTTTTTAATGAGTCGCCAATGCGAGACTTATCTGGATGGAAGATGATCTTATTCTTATTATCAACAACATAAGTATAACTTTTCTTATAAGAATAAGTGGTAGCTAATAGCTCACTCACCAAGTTTTCTTTATTCAAATAAATCGAGCCCGTGACGATACCGAGAAATTCATTTTTACGATTAAAAATAGGCTGAGCAATCAGCACAATTAAATTGTTTGACAAACCTTTGTATGGAGAGGAAATATAGGTTTTCTTGAGTTTTAATGCTTCGGTAATACCTAAAGTTTTATATTGTTTTTTTTGATTAATATTTAAGGTCTCGGGTGAGTACTCCAAAATAAAAGCATTTTTATCGATAATCGTGATTGAGTTAAATTTTTGTGATTGCCCCTTAAGACGCGTAACTTCAGCTTTTAAAACTTGTTGATTGGAGAAATCTTGACCAACAATTTGGGCGCTGTAGCGTAACTCACTCAACATACTTTCAAAATATTTATCGGTACTAAATGCAATTTTTGAGGCATAGCGTTGATTGGCAGCTAAAGAGTTTTCGGTTAACTGCTCTTTGATGACATAGTTCAGAACAAAAAATGAAATTATAAATAAGCTTGAAACACAGCCAATAATTAAAATCAAAATAAGTTTTTGTAAATCTAAACGATGAAAAACAGATTTCTTGATCACTCATGCCCCCAAGCCAAGAACAGATTTTTTAAAGTTTTGTTGTGATGCCTATAGAAGCTCAATTCTCATGATTGAAAATCAATCTGGGTGAAAATCGCTCGAATTTGATTGCTGGTATTCTTGTAAGTATAGAGAAACTTCATATTAATATATACATAATTTTTATATAAAAATTACATTAATTTTCATTAAGATAATATGAATAGTACACAATAGCGCATAATCAATCAAAAGCACTATTAAAGTTTAATGAAAACAACATTAAATTGACATGCTTAAACGTAATAATGAGCTCCTTATTATTACGATCATTGGAAAACAAAAATGAATGTCTTTGGCATCGCATTGATTACCTTATTATCATTCATTGGCTTAGGGGCGCTCATCACAAGTTTCGTTGTGGGTGAAACATTCTTTATCGTGATTGGATTACTTATATTTATTATGACCTTTTTGGTTTGGTTAAGTCTTAAAGATAAAGTTTCAAATCCTTTTAAAGATTAATAATTTTGTATTTAATTGATTTTTATAATTTTACTATAGCTTAATATTGATCAAGCTTAGATAGGTGGATGTAGATTACATGGCAGACTAAAACTTGAAGTGCGACATAAACCACCTAATTTCTCCTATTCATGTGCTTTTGAAATACAACAGCAACATATTATGTCTTAAAATTTACGGAGTATAAAAATGTGATTCTGCGTTTTATTTATAGAGCGCTAAGCTGATTAAATTATGCTGATGTTGTTTTGTTTTCCATTTAGCCAGCGTTTATTTACTGAATTTCCAGCATTATTATAGTGGATGATTTTTGCATAATTACCTACAGATGTTGCATTATCGCCAATTTTAACATGATCGATAATATAATACAGACATTTGGACCAATATATACATTGTTGCCAATTACAGCGGCCTGACGACCGCCATTGGCAACAATCGTTTAAATTGCGATAGGTTGCATTGTTTCGAAGAACATTAGTTACGGTGACAATCAAAGGTCTCCCATGACCGATGAACAAGCCATAGCCAATTTTTGTGGTGTAGTGGATATCGATCCCGTATTTCTTCTTATAATAAAAAATAGGGTAGGCCAGTTTGCCGATCCACGATTTTGAAGCCGAAAGAAGTAACCAAATGATAAAGTTAAAATCACGATTAAACAAATAAGTTTTCAGAAATGAACTTAATTTCGTATTGCCACCACAATACCGATATAAATCACTCAAAATCAATTGAACTAATATGTAGAAAAACTCATAGGTTGAATGCGCGATTTTACTTGATTTGATGCTGAGCTGTTATCTAGATTTAGCCTTTCAGTATAATCTCTTATTTTTAAAAAATATCAATTGTCTTTTATTTGTACAGTTGTTTCGAAATGTCATACGCTCTTGTCGAGAGTAAAAAATGCTTTTATATTGTACTTACAGTAGGTCGATAACTAAGACGCTACGATGTAGTTGGACGGATCAATGACAGCTCGTTGAGTTTGAAATGAAATGTTCAAACAATAAATCAGCACTAGCCTTCCAACATAGAAAAGCTCGCAGCAATGCGAGCTTTTTTTATGTGAAAAAATATGACTATGTATCTCGGTTGTTAAGCATATTTGATTTAAGTTTATGATTTATAAGTCTGATTTTGAAAATATTTATATAAATTAACATTGCGATAAATTCTAACAACTCTATGGGCAGTGTTGGAAAAAACTTGTGTTATAAGATTAAGCAGAGCTAAAAAAAGAAAAGGAAAATGACCATGACTCAGCTTGTAGATGTAACAGTAAAGGACCAATACAGCCAAACCTATAATGTGAAGGCCCAGTTAAGACAAGTACCTGAAAACTCCGAAGCAGAACGTTTGGATTTGTTTAAACGAATTGAACATATCGTCGTTGATGGTGAAGTGATTCTGCCTAGTATTGAACTGTTATTTGAAAGTCGGCAAACGGAAAATATATATCGAGTTGTTGACTAACACTTTTGAAAAAAAGCTCATGTTTACATGGGCTTTTTTATGGGAGATCTATATCAAGTTAAGTTATCCCATTGCATTATATAAGAGATAAATTTTTTTGAGCGATTATCTTGAAAGTCATAAAATAAAATCAGCATATCACTTCACACATAGTTATTATTTATCAAGCTGTTTGATAAATGGTTCAAGTAACCATGGTGCCAAAGTCTTAAAAAGTCGATGAAAGACATTAAGATTTATTGCCTGAATTATAAAACAATAGATTGCTAATCAAACTCGTAGTCTTTAAATCTTAACTAAGACTGAAAAAGAATCAATTATCCATTGAGTTTATTTGTTTAAGCTGCCTGCAAATGCAACAGTGAGTGATTGATCTGTTGTAAGTGTTGGTTGAGTACTGCGGGTTCTATTCGACTTTCCTGCAAGGTCGTAATCCATTGCATTTGGCAGCGTTTGAGACTGTGTAAGTCTGTCGCCGATTGAATTTGAAGAATGAGTTGTTTTGCCATTAATCCACAATAACGTTGTAATAAGCTCATCATCAAATTGCGTGTTTCTTCAAAGCTATAAGCTTTAAGTGGTGGGGCAGAGCTTTGTGTAGGAGTCTGCGCTGTACTGTCTAAATCTATTCGATTGACGTTATTTTGACTAATTTCTAGTACAGACGTCGATGATTGAGCCTCCGATGACGGCTGTATTGGGCTAGAGACGTGAGCTGTTTGTGTGGAATGAATTAAACCCAATTCAATTAATTGTTCGAGGATTTCAGGCGTTGCGATGCGTTGTTTGAACTGGTCAGCCAATTGTTCAAAATCTTCTGTACCAATTAAAACCAATAGTCGTCTTTGACGCGCATTGAGTGGGATATGACGTTGTTGTAAAGCATCTAAACCTAATGCTGTTTTTTGATAATGATTCATACCTTAATTTACTCCCCCCGAAAAAATAAATTAAGGCTGAACATACAGGCTGAAAATTACAATAATATTAAGGATTTATGACAATACATTTTAGAGCGTTTTAATGCTCGTATTTTCTAAAGCTTTACGTAAGTATGGGTCGAGTTCATCTTGACGCATTAACCACTGAATATAGTCAGCAGGGAGTTCAGCAATCGCTGTGCCGCGATGCTTGCCAAAATTAATGACTCGCGGAATACGAGCATCTTCAGAGACAGCAAATAATTGCTCCATGCTGTTTATTTTTAATTGATGAACCACATGCATTAAAATATTGGCCGTTAAAATAATATCCATATCGGCACGATGAGCTTTTTTAATCATTTCACGGGCTTTTTCACTGCCTTTTGAAATCATATAAATGAGTGCCGAAATATTGTGGGCTTCAGCATCAGGCCAGACCAAACGTGCAAGTGCGAGTGTACAAATCGCTTTAATATGAGAAGTATCGACACCACATTTTTCGATAGCACGAATATCATAATCAATATTATGACCAATGATGTACTGCGTTTCGGCAGGTAGTTTAAAGGTCGTGTAGTGTGGCTTCCCAATGAGGTCTGACTCTAAAATATGATGCACAGCCATCGCTGCGAATGAGATCGGTTCATCGACGGTATAGAGCTGATCAAATACTTGGCTTTTGTCTAGGCTTAATTTGCCATTTGCAATTTCAATCGGTGCATATGCAATCTCAATGGGTTGACCATTTAGAGTATGGGTTTCTGTGTCAAGAATAATGGCTTGCATGTGCATATCCGAAAATTAAAAGCTGAATAAATTTATCATTTCCAAGACTATCAAGACAGCCTATGACTGCCATATTTGTGGTTTATTCGCTGATTTTGTACGGTGATGTTGTTTAAATCATCTGGTGAACCTAGGTGATTAGAGATTAGGCTTTATTAAGCAAGGGAAAAGTCAGAAGTTACTTGTCAATTTATTTAGGCAGATTGCAAGGAAAATGATTGCTTAAAATAAAAATGATTCTTTGGGATTCAGCTCAAACAACGACTAGGAGATTGTTCTGCATCTAAATTCAGTTGTAGGGTCAGGATTTATTTTAAACTTCAAGTCACTAGTTTTTATAACAAAGGCGAGTATGCATTTGCAGACTATGTTCACTTTGTATCATTCTCGTAACTGGTCTTGCCATGCGTCATTTTGAGGCGTAAATCATTAATCTATTCAAGTGATTTGAATCGTTACAACAAGAAAAAAATGTCATTAAGGAATTTTAAGATGAAAAAACATATATTGGCCGTGTTCGTCAGTAGTTCTGTACTTGTTTTAACAGCTTGTGGAGGAGGGGATGGCGATTCAACTTCTGTTGGTGTGGATGATGGGATTCCTAAAAACAATATTGTTAATCCAGTCGTAACTACGCCAACAGCTTATACGGCTACAGATATGTCAGCTACGGCTGGTGAAAGT
The DNA here is from genome assembly GCF_048551975.1 of Acinetobacter johnsonii. Lineage (GTDB taxonomy): Bacteria > Pseudomonadota > Gammaproteobacteria > Pseudomonadales > Moraxellaceae > Acinetobacter > Acinetobacter johnsonii_A. The sequence goes on from NZ_JBIMCF010000001.1 coordinate 428,234, forward strand.
GTAGTCATGACTTATAAGATGCTGGGTCAGGACAATAAAGAAACTCGCGCAACGGCATTGCTTTTTACCCCTAAAACAGTAGCTCCCGCGAAAGGTTGGCCGATTGTGGTGTGGGCACATGGTACTACTGGTGTTGCTGATATTTGCGCGCCAAGTAAATCTTCTATGGATCCCGATGTAAAATCGATGATTAATGAGTTACTTAGCGCGGGATATGTCGTTGTTGCTCCCGATTACGAAGGACTGGGAGAGCCAAGTGGTACAGAAGCCCATCCTTATCTTAATTTAAAAAGTGAAGCTTTTTCGATTACAGATGCAGTAGTTGCAACACGTGACTACTTAACCAAGCAAGGTAAATCGGTTTCAAAAAACTGGGTGACGGTTGGGCATTCACAGGGCGGTCATGCTGCTTTAGGTGCTGGTGAATATCAAAGTCGCGCGCAGTTAGATTATAAAGGGACAGTTGTGATTGCACCTGCGTCTAATTTAAAAACGATCTTTCAAGTGGGAGCTGCAAGTGTTGCAAATTTGCCAGCAACTCAACAGGTTGCTACTTATACTTCACTGAATACCTATGCTGCACTCATCACTGCAGGTATGCAAAATCCACCCAATATAACTTTGTACGGGCAAATGTTTGAGTCTGAAGCAGCCCGTATTGCACGAACGGCTGAATCGGCATGTTCAGGGACTGTTTCTGTAAATTACTATACGGAAATGTGGGCTTTAGCGACTGGTTATAACACATTAAATGGATATTACCCAAAAACAGGCTTTCTAGATTTGCCAGTCATAAAAAACTTTTTAGATAACACATCTCAGCCTTTGAAGGTCAAACAAACAGCGCCAATTATTATTTATCAAGGCACCAATGACACGACTGTTCCAAGAGCGATTACGAATATTTTATATGCTGGTGCTTCTCAAGCTGGAAACAATATTCGTTATGTGACTGATGACAGTGAAACGATAAAATGGACCCATACCACATCGTTTAGTGAAAATATCGATGATATTGTTGATGATGTCAAAACACTCATGCCAATTCAGTAATTTGCTTTAACCCAAATCGCTCATGGAGTTCTGCTTCATGAGCGATTTTTTATTTAAACTGCGTAAAGTTCATTCTCGAAATTTATAAACTTCATGCTACAATACGCGCCAATCTTAGCACGGCTTAAAAGCCCTAATTTCATAGGACCTCGCTAATGTTTGCCAATATCTCAATTGCTGAATTTGATCCAGAAATCGCGCAAGCAATCACAAATGAAGATGCTCGCCAAGAAGCGCACATCGAACTGATTGCTTCTGAAAACTATTGCTCTCCAGCAGTAATGGAAGCGCAAGGTTCAAAACTTACAAACAAATATGCTGAAGGCTACCCAGGCAAACGCTACTACGGCGGTTGTGAATATGTAGACGTGATTGAACAATTAGCGATTGACCGTGCTAAAGAGCTTTTCGGTGCAGATTACGCAAACGTTCAGCCACATGCTGGTTCACAAGCAAACTCAGCAGTTTACTTAGCGCTTCTGAACCCGGGCGACACTGTTTTGGGTATGAGTTTGGCTCACGGTGGTCACTTGACTCACGGTGCAAAAGTAAGCTTTTCTGGTAAAACATATAACGCAATTCAGTACGGTTTAAACCCTGAAACTGGCGAGATTGATTACGAAGAAGTTGAGCGTTTAGCAATCGAGCACAAGCCACGTATGATCGTAGCTGGTTTCTCTGCTTATAGCCAAATTGTAGATTGGCAGCGTTTCCGTGACATCGCGGATAAAGTTGGCGCTTACCTATTTGTAGATATGGCTCACGTTGCTGGTCTAGTTGCTGCTGGTGTTTACCCAAGCCCAGTTCAGATTGCTGACGTAACAACAACCACTACACACAAAACACTTCGTGGCCCACGTTCAGGTTTAATCCTTGCAAAAGCAAACGAAGAAATTGAGAAAAAATTACAATCAGCTGTATTCCCTGGCAACCAAGGTGGTCCATTGGTTCATGCGGTAGCGGCTAAAGCAATTTGCTTTAAAGAAGCAATGGCTCCTGAATACAAAGTTTACCAACAACAAGTGGTGAAGAACGCTCAAGCAATGGCTGAAGTTCTTATTGCTCGTGGTTATGACATCGTTTCTGGTGGTACACAAAACCACTTGTTCTTGTTATCTCTTATTAAGCAAGATGTAACAGGTAAAGAAGCAGATGCATGGTTAGGCGCAGCTCACATTACTGTGAACAAAAATGCCGTACCAAATGACCCACGCTCACCATTTGTGACTTCTGGTATCCGTATTGGTACACCAGCTGTGACGACTCGTGGTTTCGGCGAAGCTGAAGTGCGTGAACTTGCTGGCTGGATCGCTGATATCCTAGACAGCAAAGGTGACGAAGCTGTGATTAACGCTGTTAAAGCGAAAGTTGAAGCTGTTTGTGCGAAATTCCCTGTTTACGCAAACTAAGTTCTGACTTGAGAAAGCCCCCTCAAGGGGGCTTTTTTTATAGCATTAAAAAATCAAAATCAGTTGAAATGTAATTTTTACGGCATTTCTGATATAACAGAAGTTATAGGCTAATAATTTATTTTTAATAAGAATTTTATTCATACCGTATTCAAATAGGAATGCAGCACATGGCAAACCCAGCAATTATCATTTCTGAGCAGGATCTTCATCGTTTAGAAACGATGTTAGAACATCAGTCTAAACTTACACCAACCATGCAGTTGCTTGAAGAAGAATTGGCCCGCGCCGATGTTGTTGTTCCACAAGATATGCCTGCTAATGTGGTAACAATGAATGCAAAAGTTTTATTGACCATTGCACCATCTACAGAAGCATCTGAAATTACGTTGGTTTATCCGCATGATTTTAAAGGCGAGAAGGGACAGGTCAATGTTGTAGCTCCAATTGGTGCAGCAATTCTGGGCTTAGCTGAAGGTCAAGAGATTGAATGGCCACAGCCAGACGGTCAAATGATGAAAGTCAAAATTGAAAAAGTGGTTTATCAACCTGAGCGTGAAGGCGATTATTTATAATATCGAAACATCCCATTTTAAAGCCATGTTGATCATGGCTTTTTTATGACTTTAAATATTTTTTTCTAAAATAAATGACTGTAATACAAAAGAAAACAACAAAATAGAGTGCTGATTGATTGCGATTTTTTATTTCTACTCAATAGATTTGGATTCTAGTACCAATAGAGTACCTAATAACTGATATGACCTTCATGATAATTTCTACGGCACAAAAGATGTCACAGCATTTTTGCAAAAATCTACATGTTATTTGACATAAAAGCTGTACTATAAAAATGATTTTATTCAATTTCTTTATTGGGTTAAAGCGCTATGGCACAAATTGACGTTCTTGTTCCTTTAAGGGATATACCAGTCAATTCAGATGAACTTTTAAGTATCCAGCGTAATGATTTAGTTCCGTTGCTGAACGATCAATATCGTCTCAATCATTATGCAGATAGTGTCATTCAAGCACAGTCTGTGCTGCTTAACGGGGTAGATCCGCAGCTCACTTTACAGTTGAGTCAAACCATTGAGCAACTCATCCAGTCACTGGCTGACTCAAAAAAATACTTGAAGAAGCGCAAATTTAATGGGCTACAAAAGTGGCTCGGGATTGATATTGAATATGGTTCAACCCAAGTTGAATACTATAAAAAACTGGATCAGCTGTTGGATCGAGCCAATCATCTTAGTCAAAAATTACAAATCGAAATTCAAAAGTCGCAAGCACGTTATCAGCAGCTCACTGGTTTACGTGAGCAAATGGCCAAATATGTATCTGCGGCTGAAGCATTTTTACTGGAATATCCTAAATTTGTGAAGAATGCACATCCTTTAGATAATTTTGCAGAACGTTTATCGAAGAAAATAAACAGCTTGCAGACTTTGCAAAGCAGTAATGATATTGCGATTACGCAAATGCAATTGTCTCAGCAGATTTCATTGAGTTTGTTAGATCGTTTTAAAGAAGCACAGCAGGTCTTGATCCCAGCATGGCAATATCATGTCAAACAATCGCAGCAATCAAGCTCGACAATTGAACTGGAAAAGCTCGATAATAGCCGTGAAAAATTGATTCGTACCTTAAAAAAATCACTACAGAAACCAACACTTTAAGAAATAGATTAGGTGAATTATGACCAACTCAGAACAAAACAGTCTTGTGGTAGAGCCAACCACTGAAGTGATTGAACATAAGTTTCAACAGTTAAATTTGCAAGAAATTGGCTTGCAACAAGATGACTTCAATGCGGTCTTGGCAGCACGGAAAGAGTTGGCAGAAATCAACCATAACGCCGTGGCGGATTATGGTAAAAATATTGCGACACAGACCTCAGGATATACTGATGAGTTGTTAAATTTGGTTCAAAATAAAGACTTGGATGAAACGGGGCAAAAACTGAATCAGGTAGTACAAGTTGCACAACAGCTCAATACTTCAAGTATCTTAAATAAAAAGAAAAATTCAGGTTTCTTCGGTGGGTTGATGAGCAAAATTAAAGGCGCAAAGAATAATATTGATATGCACTTTAATACCACCAAAGAACAGATTGATACTTTGGTGAAAGAAATTGAAAAATCGCAGTCTGGTTTAAAAGCGCGTGTCGATACGCTAGATCGGATGTTTGATGGTGTACAAAGTGAATATAAACAGCTCGGTGTGTATATTGCAGCGGGTAAGTTGAAACAGGATGAAATTCAGCAGGAAATCTCAACACTGACCTCACAGGCGCAAGACCAAACCACGACGCAGAGGGTTTACGACCTCAATCATTTAGCGAATAATTTGGAAAAACGCGTGAGTGATCTGCAGGTTTTACAACAATCAGCCATGCAAACACTACCGATGATTCGTATTATCCAGTCTAATAATTTGATGTTGGTCGATAAGTTTTATGCGATTAAAAACATCACATTGCCTGCATGGAAAAACCAAATTAGTCTGGCAATTTCTTTAAATGAGCAAAAGAATAGTGTGCAGTTGGCCAATACCATTGATGATGCGACCAATGACTTATTGAAGCGCAATGCTGATTTGTTACATCAAAACTCAGTAGATACAGCAAAAGCCAATCAACGTTCAGTGATTGATATTGAGACGCTTGAACATGTACAAAACACCCTCATTAAAACAGTAAATGATGTGATTCAAATACAAAAAGAAGGGATGCAGAAACGTGCGGAAGCAACCACACGTTTGCGTAGTTTGCAGGACAATTTGAATCAATTGGTTTTAGACTCAAGTTCTAATCGTACGACACCATCTTAATGCCGAGTTGGGTGGTCGATAGAGGAGAAGCGTTTGCCTTCCTTAGATGAGTATGTTGTTCAGCCTCAGCACATTGAACAAGGCGTGATTGCACTCAAACAACGTCAACGTAAACTGAGTTTATGGTGTATGTTGAGTGCTGTCTTGTTTATTGCCTCCAGCATTAGCTATTTTTTACAACATGATTTTGTCTATAGCTTCTTTGGACTGAGCACTGAAATACAGCAACTGCATATGCCCATGAGTGTCGATGCAAATTTAGCATCACTAGGACATCAGCCAGATTATTTTCTGAATTTGCTGTCGTGGTTTGGTTGGCTTGTGCTCAAGATTATGGTGTCTTTTATTGGGGCATTTGTATTGGTGCACTATGCACGGAAAATTCATTTTTTCTATGTACGTTTTCAATCTTTTATACTGAAGTTTGTGGCATGGCTGATTGCCTTTATTCTGCTTTGGTCAGGGCTGACTTATTTGCAATATGATTTAAAAGATGATGAAAGCGAGGCTTTTCAGCAAATCGTACACTACGATAAAAATATTCAGCAAAGTGAAATAGCGCAGTATTTGCAGCAGTCTCAAATTCAAATGCCTGTAAAGCATTATTTGCTTGCACAGACGGCATTGTTACACCAACCTGTCGATAAAAATGCAGCCATTCCGCATGTGCTTGCTCTTGTCCAAGCAGAAAAAAATGATTCATATTTTATTGAATATGGGTTTAAGCCTGAACAGTTATGGACGATGCAGCATCAACTCTATGGCAAAACACTCACGCCAATGGCTACAAGTGTAGAAAAACAAGTTCAGCAAGCAGCGCAGTTCACTAAGGTCATGCAATTCTTCTCGCTTATCTTGATGCTACTGATGGCAGTGCTGAGTCTTGTGTTGTTTGGTCTGACGCGTCAGTTAAAAGCCAGAACTTTAAGAATTGAACAGCGGATGGAGAGTGAATCCTAAGCTTTGACTTCATTTAAAGTCCTGCGTTTAATGGGACTTTTTATGATGAATATCTTTAAATCTATAAAACCGATTATTAAAATAAAAACAAACTGTTTTATCTATTTTTAAATTTACTCTATGATTCTTCTATCAAATAATTTTACAGACTGCTTTGGAGAGCTTAACAATGTTAGATCAAAATACTTCAGCTCAATTAAAAACACTTCTTGAACGCCTCGAAAGTCCGATTGAATTGGTTGCGACTTTGAATGGTTCTGAGAAATCATACAAAATCAAAGAATTGGTTGAAGAAGTTGCAGCACTGTCTCCACTGGTGACTGCACGTTTTGATGGTCAAAACTCACGTGCACCTAGCTTTGGTGTGGCAAAAGCCGGTGAACAGCCGCGTGTCTTCTTTGCGGGTTTGCCGATGGGACATGAGTTCACCTCTTTGATTTTGGCATTGTTACAAACCTCAGGTTATGCACCCAAAGTATCGGATGAAGTTTTAGCTTCAATCAAAGCTTTGGGCATCCAGTCTGACTTTGACGTCTTTGTGTCTTTAAGCTGTCATAACTGTCCAGACGTGGTGCAAGCGTTGAACCTGATTGCCATTTACAATCCAGGCACGACAGCAACTATGATTGATGGTGCATTCTTCCAAGACGAAGTTGAAGAACGCAAAATCATGGCTGTACCGATGGTGTTCCAAGACAATAACCATATCGGTCAAGGCCGTATGACCTTGGAAGAAATTATTGCCAAACTAGATACCAATTCAGCAGTCAAAGAAGCTGAAAAACTCAATACCAAAGATGCTTTTGATGTTTTAGTGATTGGTGGTGGCCCTGCAGGAAATACCTCTGCCATCTACGCAGCACGTAAAGGTATTAAAACAGGGATCGTGGCTGAACGGATGGGTGGTCAAGTCATGGATACCATGGACATTGAAAACTATACCTCGATTCAAAAGACTCAAGGGCCGAAGTTTGCTGCTGAAATGGAAGCACATGTACGTGAGTACGGTGTGGACATCATGAACTTACAACGTGTTTCTAACATCAAAGGTGCAGATGAGACCGCGAATGGCTTGGTTGAAGTCACTTTAGAAAATGGTGCGAAGCTTGAATCTAAAACTGTGATTCTTTCAACAGGGGCACGTTGGAAAGAAATGAATGTGCCGGGCGAAGCAGAATACCGCACTCGTGGTGTTGCTTACTGTCCACACTGTGATGGTCCACTGTTTAAAGGCAAACGTGTAGCAGTGATTGGTGGAGGTAACTCAGGTGTCGAAGCTGCGATTGATCTTGCTGGGATTGTAGAACATGTGACTTTGGTTGAGTTTGATACCAAACTACGTGCCGACCAAGTGTTGCAAGACAAATTGCATAGCTTGCCTAATACTACAGTGATCCTAAATGCACTCTCGACCGAAGTTGTGGGTGATGGTTCACAAGTGACGGCATTGAAATATAAAGACCGCGCAACTGATGTAGAACATACGGTTGAGCTTGCAGGAATCTTTGTGCAAATTGGTTTATTACCAAACACTGATTTCTTAAAAGAGACTGCTGTTGAGCTTTCAAACCGTAATGAGATTATGATTAACGATCGCAACGAAACCAATGTCAAAGGTGTATTTGCCGCAGGTGATTGTACGACTGTGCCATACAAGCAAATCATCATTGCCACAGGTGAAGGCGCGAAAGCATCTCTGTCTGCTTTTGATTACATTATTCGTTCTGGGCTGTAAGTGTGAAATGAAAGAGCCAACGCTCTCCCAAAATATACGTTGGCTTTTTCCCTTTATGTTGTATCGCTGATTTTTGGTTTTACCCTTGATAGGAACTGAGTCGCTAACAGCTCAGTTCCTTTTTTTTCGTTTAAAGCAAATATTTTGTACAAAGAAAAAGCCAAAGTGCTCCCCAGTCACTTTGGCTTTTTCATTTAGTTTTTGTTTATTGTTATTCTTTGCCCAGTTTTTGTTTTGAAACTCTGAGTGTGGTCAGTACTCGGTTTCTTTTCTACTTTCCCCAAGGTTAGATGTTAAATAAGTTCAATCCTTTAAATTTTTCTAACAATTGTTGCTGTGTTTCAACGTGTTCTGGATGTGGCTCGATACAAGCAATTGGGCAAACATCCACACAGGTTTGGGTATCATAAAAACCAACACACTCGGTGCAGCGGTTGACGTCTATTTCATAAATTTTATCACCTTCAAAAATAGCGGTATTGGGACATTCAGGAAGACACATATCACAGTTAATACATGCATCCGTTATTCGTAGTGCCATGGCATTAACCCCAGTCAGCTTGCAACATAAGCCAATGCAGGCGCTGAAATGTCAGCACTTGAATGCGGTAAGTTACGAATGAGTAGGGCATAGTGCATGTCGACATCAGCAGGAACAGGGATTTCAACCACATGCCCTGAACCTTTCGCCTCAAGGATTGGATTGCCTTTTTTATCGAGGATTTCTGTTAGTTCAAAAGTGATGTTGCCTGAAGTGGTCATGAGTTCGAGCACATCACCCACTACAAAACGGTTTTTGACATCGACTTTCAGATAATCGCCATTTCGTTCTAAAATTTCACCGCAGTATTGTTGATGGTCAAAACTGGATGAACCATTTTCATAGTTTTGATATTCACTATGCACATGGCGACGTAAAAAACCTTCGGTATAACCACGGTTGGCCAGACCTTCGAGTTGTGTCATGAGTGAGGAATCGAAAGGTTTACCGGCGAGCGCATCATCTATGGCTTTGCGATAAATTTGTGCTGTACGCGCACAGTAAAAATAAGACTTGGTACGTCCTTCAATTTTTAAAGAATTGATCCCCATTTGGGTTAAGCGCTCAACATGCTGCACCGCGCGCAAGTCTTTTGAGTTCATAAAGTAAGTACCATGTTCGTCTTCTTCAGCAGCAAACATGTCTTCATCATGACGTTGTAGTAATATGGGTTCATCGAACTGATGCTGTGCTTGCATATGCAGTTCATCAGCATCAGGGCTTGAACAGCAATTGGAGTCTGTATTCAGATTCTGGACTGGGATTACATCACCATTTTCATCTTGCGTAGTCTCATGAACTTTGTATTCCCAACGGCAGGCATTGGTACATGCCCCTTGATTGGCATCACGTTTATTCATATAGCCTGAAAGCATACAACGTCCAGAGTATGCCATGCATAGCGCACCATGCACAAAAACCTCAATTTCCATGTCAGGCACTTGCTGCTTAATTTCTTCAATTTCATCAATGGATAATTCACGGGATAAAATGACCCGAGTCAGTCCCATGTTTTTCCAAAACTTCACAGTAGCCCAGTTGACAGCATTGGCTTGAACAGAAAGATGCACATCCATGTCTGGAAAATGCTCGCGTACCATCATAATTAGCCCTGGATCCGACATGATCAGGGCATCGGGTTGCATCGCAACCACAGGTGTGAGGTCACGAATAAAGTTTTTGAGTTTCGAGTTATGCGGTTGAATGTTGACGACCACATAAAACTTTTTGCCTAAGTCATGCGCTTCTTGAATGCCGATAGCCAGATTCTCATGGTCAAATTCATTATTGCGCACACGTAAACTGTAACGAGGTTGTCCGGCATAGACTGCATCTGCGCCATATGCAAATGCATAACGCATATTTTTAAGCGAACCTGCAGGAGAAAGAAGTTCAGTAACGTGATGAATGCTCATGATTAAACTAAGGCATAAAAAAAATATGGGTTTATTGTAGGGCTTTAAAAAATAGATTCAACCTAGTAAACAACTCGGAATTTAAAAGGTTATATGCGCGAAAATTACATGTTCAAACGCTGGATGTGAGTGCTCCATTATAAATGTTTGAATATATGATTTTATGTAGCTAAGGATAGAAGTAAATTTAAATATCCTTGTTTTATAAAGTAAAAGAGCGGTTATATAAAACTTACCAGAGATTCTAATCATCAAAAAGCTAGAGTTCTTTGTGGCCTTTTATTCGAAATAATTAGGGATCATTTTTATTAGATTTGCTGTGAAGCTATATTTTTTATTTGTGAATTTATTAAAAAATTAAAAGAAAATAAATATAAAAATTTTGCATTGACTATGTAAGGCTTGGGTAAATAGATAGCAAAAACGAGTAATACCCGTATTCTAAATTCTGCGTTGATGTGTTTTATGCATCTGAAAGCCCTGCTTCAAGATGTCTTAAAATTTGACAATCATCAATGGTTGATTGGGTTGTGCAAGACTGCCGAAGTTGTTGTAGTTGTATCTGAAATTTTTGCAATTCAATGATTTTTTGTTCGACTTGTTTTAAATGCTCATCAATTAGTTGATTGACCGCACTACAGTCTTGTTGAGGCTTTTGCTCCAGTTCAATCAGGTATTCAATTTCTTTGAGTGAGATATCTAACGCGCGACAACGTTTAATAAAAATGAGTCGTTTAAGCGCGTCATCTTGATAATAGCGATAGTTATTGTCCCCGCGAAAAGAAGGCTCTAATAAATGCTTTTTTTCATAGAAACGAATGGTATCGGCACTTAATCCTGTTTTATGAACTAAGTCTTTCATCAAATAAATAGGAGATGATTTTTGTTGATTCATTTTGCTTGACCTTGGAGCGACTCCATAGTTTTTAATCATAATAGAAAATGATTACGTCTGAATAGAGGTTGTATATATGGCATGTTCTTCTTGCAGTTGTGCACCTGCACCGCAAAAGCCAAATAGTAAGTTTAGAACGGCATTGTGGATAGCTTTATTTATCAATTTAGCTATGTTCGTGGTGGAGCTTATTGGTGGAGCTTATGCACATTCGTCATCTTTATGGGCTGATTCTCTAGATTTTTTTGGTGATGCAGTCAACTATGGTATTTCCCTAGCGGTGCTTGGTGCGAGTTTGTATTGGCGGGCGACAGTGGCACTGCTCAAAGGCATTACTATGGCACTATTTGGTTTAGTGGTGATTGGTAAAGTGATTTATGCCTATGCTTTGGGAATTCCGCCTGAAGCCATGACCATGGGGGTGATTGGTGTGATTGCTTTGCTCGCGAATGTGGTTTGTGCCGTCATTTTATATGCCTTTAGAGAAGGTGACTCTAATATGCAATCGGTCTGGCTTTGTAGTCGAAATGATGCGATTGGGAATGTGGCAGTTATTTTTGCTGCAATAGGGGTGTTTGGTACAGGTAGTTTGTGGCCAGACATAATCGTGGCAGGCATTATGGCGACTTTAGGTATGTCTGCGGGTTATCAAGTGGTGAGCAAAGCATTATCTGAGCGTAGATTACAGCTAGAGAATTAAGAAAACGCTAAATTTCTTAATCAAAGTAAAATTATTTTCCATAAAAATGCTCCGCAGTTGCTCGGAGCATTTTGTTGTTTACATAATAAGAATAAAACTCTGCTCATTTGTCGGATTGATCTGGCTATAATGGCGCCTAATTTATGATCGTTGTTTGCGATCAATGTTGACTGAAACTTACTTTTTAAAAATATAGACGATGATAAATACAATCACTCAAGTGCTAGAGCAATTGGGGTTAAGTGCACAAAAGCGTGCCATTCATGCACAATTTTCACATGCTGCATTAAATCATGACATCTTTTTACAGCATATTGAGGGTACCCATGCATTAAACCAAGGTTTAAACGTTGAATTGATCTGCCTCTCAACCAATGCTCTGATTCCACTCAAACAATTTATCGGGGTACAAGTCGCGGTGGATCAGGTCACAGACCAAGGCACATTATTTCGCAGCACAGGGATCATCACCCACGCCGAACAAGGACAAAGTGATGGTGCGCTGACCCTGTACAAACTTCGCTTAGAAGACGCAACGGCACTTTGGCATAAACGTCGCAACAGTCGAGTGTTTATGAATAAAAGTGTGCGAGATGTCAGTGAAATACTCTTTAAGGAATGGCAGAGTAAAAGTCCGCTATTTGCTGCTAGCCTCAGCCTTAATCTTTCTGGTTTAAATACAGAGACCGATGTTCGTCCCTTCATCATGCAGTCAAATGAAACCGATTATGACTTTCTAACACGGCTCTGGCGCAGTTGATGTGTGCTGAAAAAACAGGAGGTTTTAACTTGGTAAACTAAACACACTCATCAGGAGTTTACCATGAGCAAGAAACACAAGACTTACACCACAGAATTTAAAGCTGAAGCCATCAAATTAATTGAAGCCAATCAAGGCAATGTCTCGGAAACAGCTAGACAACTTAGCATTTCAATGCAAACTCTTTCAAATTGGGTGGTGTTTTAAAAAGTATGCTGAGATTAAATGAAGCCATTATTGATGTAAAAGAAGGTTAAGTCGAAGGCTTTAAAATGGTTTTCAAGCTTTTTGGAGAAATTGCAACTTCTTCTAAAACCACGCCTTATTCGATGCCTTATTTTGCAATTATTACCTTCAATTCCTACAGTAAACAACTTACCAATACTTTGCTTGCAGTTTTTAAAAGCAGTGATGAAACTGTCCCAATGATCACTTGCAATTCGGGTGTAGTGAATACCTAATTGTTTAAGCTTTGTCTTCAACCTTTGGACTGTAGCTAAATCTCTCTTACCCCAAACATAAGCAAGAATCTCACCTGTTTTTCGATGGTAGGCGTAAATAAGCCATTGTTTATTATTTTAATTTCCACCAAAAGTCCAGAATTCATCTACTTCGAGAGATTCATAATGACTTTGTTTAGGCTGAATTTGATAGGCCGATTCAGTTAAAGTCCGTAAGACATTACCGATACTAATGCGCTCAACTTCAGCGATATCTCGTATACCGCTGCCTCTGACCATTAACTGTAATATTTTACGAGTAATGCCAGAATTACATCCTAGATAGCTCAGAGCATGGTCACCAATAAACTGACGTTTGCAGTCTTTGCATTGGTAGTTTTGTTTCCCATCTACTTTGATACCATTTTTCTTTATACTGTCACTGAGGCAGGTTGGACATTTGATTTCTAGCGTTATTTGCATTTCTCTATTTTATCAAAATTCAACCTGCTTTTTTTTAGCATACTTTTTGATACACCACCGTTTTTTGATTTATGACGGAAGTCTAATGTCTCAGATAAAAATTTATGTTTTAAATGAAACAATAGAATTACATCGTGATAATTTAAGTAAAGCTGTCCATCAGGCTTTAGTTAAAGAATTAAAATACCCTGAAGAGAAAAGGTTTCAACGTTTTATAGCACTAGAATCCAAGAATTTTGTATATCCAGTAGATCGCAGTAAATCTTATATAATTATTGAAATTTCTATGTTCGATGGACGAAAAAAAGAGACTAAAAAAGCATTTATTAGGTCTCTATTCGAAAATATAAACAATCTATGCGGTATTGATTCAAATGATGTTGAGATAACTATATTCGAAACTCCTAAAGAAAACTGGGGCATTAGAGGGAGAAATGCGGATGAAATACAGTTGAATTATAAGGTAACCTGAGTTCGATGAAATCCACTTAACCTTTTAGCATATTTTGGAAAGTTGGCTTATTGGGATTCAAACAATAAGCCACTACAGCAGCCATGATATTCACCATGAAGTTATTTACCGAACGATGACGTGAATGTTCAAGTTGATGTAAATTTTTTAATTGATCATTCACGGTTTCGATCAATCCTCTTCTGCAAAGTAATTATTTTTCTTCTTAAGTTTGGATGGGTTTATTTTTCATATTCCGACGTGATGGAGTCAATATTTTCAGTCCTCTTGCTGCTAAAGCTTCGGCTTTTGCTTTGCTCAAATAGCCTTTGTCTCCGAGTAGGATTCCTTTTAATTCTTGAGTTAAAGATTCTAATATAGCAACATCATGAACATTTCCCTATGTCAGTTTGAGATTAATAATTTCACCTAAATTATTGATAACGAGATGTAATTTAAAACCATAAAACCAACCCGTACTACTTTTTCCACGACCGGCCAAGCCTTTAAATACACGATGCCTTTTAATCCGAAGATTATGGCAAACTACCAATTTAGTGGAATCAATGATACTGATTCCCGTATCTTTTCCTTTCACCTGATGGAAGAAACCACTCAGAGCTTGCAAACAACGGGGCATAATTTCAATAAATCGGTTGTAGCTAAGCAGTTTAGGAAAAGCAGATTTCGAGAATGGAACGATCATTTGGCAATAAAAATATTTGAAGAATCTAAAACCGGATTGATGAAATAAAATGACAATGGTCATTGCTTCAGACAAGCTTAAAGCTGACTTTTTCAACCTGGTTTTTTGATTAGAAATTAAAGCTTTCTCTAAAGATTCATTAAATTTTTTGCAGAAATCATCCAAAATACAAAATAATTCGGTAATATGATCCATTGAGAAGCCTTGTTTTATAACATTTTGTCTTGAGAACCAATATGTTACAAAAACAGGGCTTTTTTTCTACTCTTTTTTTATATCGAACTCAGGTTAAGGTAAATGTTTAAATTTGCTAAAATGTGTGATTGATAGAGATCGTTTCAATTTAGCGATCTCTAAATCCATCTTGTAATTGGCGTGTTGAATCCGTTCATTGGATGGGTTGTATTGCTTCTGGACCTCATTAGAGAAAGGGGTTTCTTCACATAATTCAAAGTACCTTTCCATCGGTGTTTTACCTTTCAAAGCTGGTGCTGGTCTCATCCAGTTATAGTAATGCTGC
>NZ_JBIMCF010000002.1:0-309957 GCF_048551975.1 Acinetobacter johnsonii
TTCGAGTAATTTTTACCATTCAATCAATGAAATATTTTCGATCGATCAATCAGTAAAAATCCACACAAGTTGTTCTTCATAATCTCTTAATGATCTTCTTGCTGATTCGTCATCAGCAAGCTAGGTCGGCTATACTACTCTCTTTCAAGAAGAAGTCAACTGGTTTTGTTAATTATTTTTAAACCCATTCAAGACTTTCAGATTCTACCACTTGGGCTAAATCCTTGTTTCTCAACAAGTTTTAATCAACATCACCGCCGATGGATGTGCATTCTACAGCATTTCTAACCCAACACAACCCCCTTTTCTCAATTATTTATAAAAAAACTCCCACTTGTTTATTTATTCAGCAAAATAATGCTTTTTTACTAACATTTCTTAAAATTTGATTTAACAATGAGCAATAAAGAGCTGTTAAGATAGTTAAGAGATTATTTTTTTAATTCACCTGCTGATTATAAAGTTCCGGAATTCTTTTATATGCAACACATTCGCCACTTATGTGCTGGTCTACTCTTTGTAGGCTTTACAACATTTGCATTTGCTGAAGATGTAGCACCTACAGCTGCCAGCGAAATAGATACCAGTGCTGATCCGCAAACAGCTCAATCTTCTTCGCTTAAAGAATTAAAGAATATTAAAGCGAAAGATTTAAAAGTAGATGCCAACGCAGCACAACCTGATAATGTAAAAGATCCGCTTCAACCTTTAAATAGACAAATTTTTGCCGTTAATGATGCTTTAGATCGTGCGATCGTTCGCCCAATTGCGGTGGAATATAAAGAAAAGATCCCTTCTCCGATTCGTGACTCTTATAGTGGCTTTCGTAAAAACCTAGGTGAACCTTGGAATGCAGTGAACCAACTTATACAAGGTCGTCCTGGCCGTGCCGCAAAAACGTTAGGTCGATTCACCATTAATACGGTAACTACTTTAGGTTTTGCAGATCCTGCTTCGCGTTTGGGTTTAGAAACTGAAGATGAAAACTTTGGTACGACTCTTGGCTATTGGGGGGTTCCATCTGGCCCATACCTAGTACTTCCTGTTTTTGGGCCAAGTACTTTCCGTGATGGCTTTGGCTTGGTTGTTGATGGCTATGCACGTCCTCAAAGATACATTTTAGAAGATGAAGAAGGCCTGTATTGGGCTGAACAGACTTTACGTGGTATTGATGTGCGATCACAACTGATTGATATTGAGGGTGCGATTCAAGGCGACAAATATTCTTCAATTCGTGATATTTATTTACAGCGTAAAAACTTCATTATTGCTGAGAAAAAAGGCCAAGAAGCTGAAGGGATGTTTATTGATGATGTCGGTGATGATGATTCATCTAACCCTCCATCCACCAATGAATCACATCAAATGTTAGATACGGAATAACAATGTATTCCAGCTAGAGTTGAAATTTTTTTCTCTAGCTGTAATTTGCTTGTTATAGTAAAGCAATAGCTTAATGCTAAGGATAAGCCATTTTTTTTATGTATTTCATTCAACCCTCTCGCCATATTCCATGTTTAGAACAGGTGCTAGACACACTACCAAGTGTGCAAATGATTCGCATAGAAGACATTGATCTTTATGACCCGACTATTATTGCTATTGCCGATATCCAAGATTATTTAGATTATAAATGGACACTGCCTACCATTGTCCTCGCCTTTGAAAATGAAGGTAGTGCTTTAGCCCAAGCATGGGAACTCGGTGCTTTAGCAGGTTGGATGTGGAATAAACTACCCAGCAATCCTCAACAATCCTTACTCAAAATTGATGCGCAATATAAACGTAATCAAGACAGTCGAGATTTACCTTCCGCAGCAGAGTTACAAAAGCGACTTTTACCAAATCCAATAGAACTCCAAAACTACACCGTTGAAACGTTTTTTCAGCCTTCTGCTTATTTGTCCGGAGACTGGTTTGATTATTGGAAAATTAGCGATAAAGAAGTGATGTTCTATTTGGCTGATGTATCCGGTCACGGGGTCACCAGCAGCTTATTAACCTCTTGGATGGCGGCTTTTCATGGTCGTGCCAAAACACCACGCGAACTCATTAAGAAACTCAATGGCATGTTGGTTCAGGAGAATATTGAGAAGCACATCACCATGATTGCAGGGATTTTAAACCTCGAAACACATCAACTTCGTTGGTCGAGTGCAGGACATTACCCCCCCGCAATTATCTTTGAACCAAATCAAGCTCCAAAAATATTACATACCAGCAGTTTTCCTTTGGGCCTTACTGAAGAGCTAGAAGTTGAAGAGCATGAATGTGTGCTCAACCGCCATGCCCGCTTCATTATTTGCTCCGATGGCGCACTCGAACCCTTTAATGGTGGACTGAATGATCAGTTCACACAATTGGTCTATCATTTGCAAAATCAATCCTTTGAAGCACCAGAACATGTTGCAGACGATATTGCTATATTAAGTTTACGTCGAATGAATTAATCAAATTATCAATAACTTATTACAATATCCTACCTTCTAAGACTGTTAGATACTTGAGTAAGTATTTGCCCTATGGGATAATTTCCTATCCTTCTCTGCAAATGGCATTTATATGTCAACAGGTCATGTTGAATATGCAAGCTTGAATGGAACGCATATTTTTAAGCTTATTGGCGAAGTGCGTGCCCAATCTTGTATTAGTCTAGACAAACTTTTAAACCGTATTGAACAACAGTCAAATGTTGTTGGTGCAATCGTAGATTTAACTCAAACTACATTCATCGACAGCACGGTGTTAGGCATTTTGGCAAAGTTAGGCTTAAAGCTTAAACAGATCCATAATATCCAAGCTGTCATGTTGTCCACCAACTCCGATATCACTACCTTAGCCAACAGTATGGGGCTAGGGCAGGTTTTTGTGATTTTAAACTACTGTGGCGATCCAAATGTTTGTACCCTCGAACTGATGGAAGAGCACATTACGCATCGTAATATGTTAAACACTGTACTAGATGCACATAAGACTTTGATGAAACTGAATCAAAGTAATCAAAATATGTTTGAACCTTTGGTCAAACAGTTGCAAAAAGAACAAGACAGCCTCGATCAAGTGTCACAGCAACAAAACGCATAACAACAAATTTTGTAGGCCCATTTATGACTTTACTTTCTGTTGTACAGATGAACTCTCAAAATGACATCGAAGCAAACCTCCTTGTCATTGAGTCTCTCATTCAACAAAGTAAAGTAAATGGTGCTGAACTTATTGTGTTCCCCGAAAACTTCGTTTGTTTTGCCGCAGGCAAACAACGTGAGACCGCAGCACAGTTTGAAGACATTCAAAAGCGTTTAGAAAATCTTGCTCATCAATATCAGATCTGGATCGTCGCGGGCACTCTCCCATGCCCGTTCCGTCCAGATGGTTCTGTTATTGAAGATGGTCGTGTTCGTACAGTCAGTCTTTGTATTAGCCCTGAACGGACCGAAGCACGTTATGACAAAATTCATTTGTTTGACGTACAAGTTGGCGATGCTGTGGGTGGTTACCAAGAATCTAAGTTTTTTGAACCCGGTACAGATGTCGTTGTGGCAAAAACACCTTTTGGTAATATTGGCTTAATGGTCTGTTATGACTTACGCTTTCCTGAACTGGCTTTAACTTTACGCGCGCGTGGTGCAAATATTTTGACTGCTCCTGCTGCATTTACCTACACTACGGGGCAAATGCACTGGCAGTTATTATTACAAGCCCGTGCAATGGACAGTCAATGTCAGGTTTTAGGCGCAGCGCAACAAGGTTGGCATGGTGAAAAGAGACAAACTTGGGGACATGCAGCAGCAACCAATAGCCGTGGTCAAGTTTTGGATTTGATTCTTAACCCTGGCTCACAGTTGATTACGGTTCCTTTTGACTTGGCGGAACAAGCTCAAATTCGTGAAAGCATGCCGTTAATTCAACACCGAAAATTAGTGCAATTTTAATCAAGCCGCGATCATTTAAAATAACGTCAGTCTTCTCACAAAAACTTGATATTGATTTGCTGCTCTTGCATTGAGTAGCTCTAACTCTCATAAAATACATGACTCTATTTATCTTTAAAAATTAATAATCCCTCGAATCACTCTCAGTTTTCATTCGCATCGACAAGCCCCGATTGCGAATGTTAAAAAAAACAACAATAGGATTCTATACCATTGATTTTTAATTAACTAAACCCTCAATTTAAACGCAAGCATACTCTATATAAATTTACAAAAACACTGCTTATTCTTTCTGCAAGTTAGGACAGGATAAGAACTCAAATACAATATTCAGGGAATCACAATGTCTTTAGAAAAAGTAGTTTATACAGCACATGCTAAAGCGACAGGTGGCCGTGATGGTCGCGCAACCTCTTCTGATGGAATTTTAGATGTAAAACTCACCGTTCCTAAAGAAATGGGCGGCGCAGGTGGTGGAACCAACCCTGAACAGCTTTTTGCTGCAGGTTATTCTGCATGTTTTCTAGGTGCAATGAAGTTTGTTGCTAATCGTGACCAATTAAAAATTACACCTGATGTTTATATCGAAGGTGATGTAGGTATTGGCCCTATTCCAACAGGTTTTGGTATTCAAGTGACCTTGAACATTCACTTAGAAGGTTTAGAGCAAGCAGAAGCGCAAAAATTAGTGGATGCAGCCCATATCGTTTGTCCTTATTCAAATGCAACGCGTGGCAATATTGATGTGACGTTGAATGTGATTGTTTAATTTTTAAATGAATATCCACTTAAAAATAAATATTATTTTTAGGTGGATTTAATTTATTCAAATATTCCATATTGACTTAAACAATGTAGAAAAACACCTAAAATGAAACGTGACAAATCAAATGATGAAACTTTTCTTCAACTGACTAATATTGCAAATAATTTTAAATCGACTGAAGAAAATTATCTCTTTTCCTATCCTTATTTTTTAAATTACTTCCAAAATTTAGAATCTATCAATTTAGAGAATTTGGTTATCGGAATAAGTTTTACTTATTCTTGGATGCCCACGATCCTAAAAGCGCTAAATCTTAAAAATACAGAAGAAGTTCTCTTCATATTAAATGAAGTCAAAAAAGGCAAACTTATCAATGAACAACAACTTACAACGCTAAAAACTACCTTTAACAATTCACTTGTTGGTACATCAAAACTCTTACATTTTATAAACCCAAAGCAATATGCGATTTGGGACAGCCGTGTTTTTAGATTTCTAAACAATGTAGAACCACATAAATACAGACTAGAAAAGCCCAGAGCTTATATTGAGTATTTAAAGCTGATCGAAGAGCTAAAAAATGAAAAAGCATTTACAGCATTTTTTGAGTTAATGAAACAAAAAGTTGGTTATGACATTACGGAATACAGAGCACTGGAACTTGCATTTTTTAAAGGCATTCCATTTCAAAATAAATGAACCCGTTAAAATTTCATTTTTTAACTTTAATCTTTAGCTGTATTCATTACTCTGCCGCTTCATTGGTCACACGTAATACTTCTTCCAGTGTGGTTTTCCCCGCCAATACTTTACGCAAACCATCATCACGAATAGAGCCAGAGTGTTGTCGTGCATAACTTTCCAATTCATATTCAGCGGCATTGCCATGAACTAAACGCCGCATCTGATCGTCCACAGCGACAATTTCATAAATCGCCGTCCTCCCTGTGAACCCCGTATGTGAACAATGTTCACAGCCATTCGGTTGAGGTAACTGAAGTTCTGCTTTTGGATTCAAATGCTGAAACAGTTGTGTTTCAAAAGTATCGGCTTCACGCCATGTCACACAATGACTACATAAGGTGCGCACTAAACGCTGTGCAATGACACCAATCAAAGAACTCGACAGCAAAAACGGTTCAATGCCCATATCTTTTAAGCGGGTCACCGCACCAATGGCCGTATTGGTATGCAGTGTAGATAGAACCAAATGCCCTGTGAGTGATGCTTGTACCGCAATTTCAGCCGTTTCCAAGTCACGGATTTCACCTACCATGACTACGTCTGGGTCTTGACGCAGCATGGCCTTTAAGGCTCTCGCAAAAGTCATATCGACTTTGGTGTTGACTTGTGTCTGTCCAATCCCTTCCAGTTGGTATTCAATCGGGTCTTCTGCGGTCAATATATTTTTCGAACCATCATTAAGGTCTGAAAGCGCCGCATAAAGCGTTGTTGTTTTACCCGAACCTGTCGGGCCTGTGACCAAAATAATCCCGTGTGGACGGTGCACCAACTGTGTTAAACGCTCATAGTCAGGTTTCAATAAGCCCAAATGGGTCATGTTCAAACGACCGGCTTGTTTATCTAATAAACGCATCACCACACGCTCGCCATGTGATGATGGCAAAGTCGATACACGCACATCGACTTCACGCCCAGCCAAACGCAGTGAAATACGGCCGTCTTGCGGAATCCGTTTTTCTGCAATATCCAGTTTTGCCATAACTTTAATACGAGATACTAATAACGGTGCAAGTTCACGGCGTGGCTGAACAATTTCACGTAATTGCCCATCGACACGTAAACGCACCGACAGTTTCTTTTCAAAGGCTTCAATATGAATATCGGATGCGCCAACACGAATGGCTTCAGACAATAACGCATTAATTAAACGAACAATTGGAGCATCATCTTCTTGATCCATCAGATCTTCAGCTTCAGGCACTTGGTCAGCTAAACTAAGTAAATCGGGATGATCTTCTAAACCAGCGGCCACTTGTTGTGATTCGCCACTGTCCCCTGCATAGCTACTGCTTAAAAGCTGATGAAATTCTTCATCACTACACAGTTGATGTTGTGCTGCCACACCTAAAAAACGACGTGCCTCTTGCAAAGCCAACAACGGGGTACTTTCACGGCGCACAATAAAGGCTTGATCACCTTCGTAACGCAACAGCACGCCATGACGCTTCGCAAAACTATAGGGAATTTGTAATTGTTTAAGCACTTGCATCTTAAAATTATAATAATGATGAAAAATATTATTTTGAGTGTACTCTAAGCATATGACAGCGTGAAGTCTGTTTTTCACTGATTTGCAATATAAGGAAATGTGCTGTTGCCTAATATGAATGAACTGTTTGAATCGGATAGCCCCAATTTAAAATGGTGGGGGGAATACAACTTCGAGCTGAATCAAGCCCGTGCATGGCAATTTGGCTCATTACTCTTTCGCCTCACTCGTGGTCTACAAGAGTGGCGTTTAGAGTTTCATCGTCCTCAAGTTCAGTATGACTATGAGCAAAAATGGCATGCGATAGAAGACCCACATTTCGCCTTTCCACAACCCGTTGAAATTAAACGCTACATGTTTAAAAACACTCACCATACGATCCAACTGATGCCACGTTTGGCCGATCGTTCAGTCGTGATTAAACCTGTCGATCCGATTTATATTCCAGCTGGTCAGCGCGGAACGCTGTATATCAGCACCCCATTATGGATTTCAGGTTTTATTGAAGGTCAGCGAGATCCCCTATTTGATATTCCTGTGATTTTACCCAAAGAAACTTGGTTTGGGCCAAACCACCGTACAGGTGAAATTGCCTATGCTACAGCTGTCGATGGTCGAACTGAATTACATCAACTCAAACCCCGTGCATTTCGTGCAGTGACGCCCATTGAGTTCCACAACACCAGCCATTTACAACTGCGTTTTGACCGCATGAACGTGCCTGTTTCAGCCCTACCTTTATTTTATAGTGAAAGTACGGATCGACTTTGGACATCGCAAATTAAAGTCTTGCATGAAGGAATTGATCGACCACCGAGAATCCGTATCGAGAACCGTACGCCTCCGCATGCAGGCAAAGTGATTTATGTGCATCCACCGCGCTCTTCAGCGAGCGTATTATTTAATATGTTTGATTCATTCTTCTAAGGGGGACAGATGCCAAACTCAAATATTCCCCAAGAAATTACCAGTAGCCTAAAAGGCATTTTCACCAACATCAATACAGAACGACTAACGGAAATCTTAATTGCCTTAGTGCTGTGTTTTGTTGGTTTCCTCTTGGCGCGTCTGGTTTCAAATACCTTTATCCGAACCATTGGCACCAAGTTTAACGCCCACCAACGACTGGTTTGGCGTCGTGGTATTTTTTATTTTATTTTCCTAATTTTTGTGATGGCCAGCCTCAAAGAAGCTGGTTTTAAACTGAGTGTGTTTTTAGGTGCCGCAGGTATTTTGACGGTTGCTTTAGGTTTTGCCTCACAAACCTCTGCATCCAACTTAATCAGTGGATTGTTCCTGATTGGTGAAGGTTCTTTTGAAATTGGTGACACCATTTCAATCACCCTTATACGTGGCAATACCATTGAAGGTGAAGTCATTTCAATTGACCTCCTCTCGGTTAAGTTACTCACTCAGGATAACATTTATGTACGACTGCCGAATGAACAACTGATTCGAGCGCCTGTTCACAACCTCTCTAAGTTCCCAATACGGCGTATTCCAATCACCCTAGCGATTAACTTTCATGAGAACATCATTAAAGTACGCGAGGTACTGATTGATGTGGCTAATAAATATCCTTTGGTACTGGCCGACCCGAAACCAGCCGTCACCGTTACTGCCTTTCGTGAGTCTTCGATTGAGTTACTGTTTGCCGTGTGGTGTCAGCAAGAACACTTTTTGCAAGTGCGCGATGAAATGCAGGAACGTATTCGTAATGGTTTCTTAGATAACCAAATCGAAATTCCTGTGCCGAAAATGGGTTTTGTCGATCATCCGCTTTCGCGTCCATTATCCAATGAAGAAATTGATCAATATGCCAATGCACAAGCCTTGAAACGAGAACCGAACATCAAATAAATCTCTTCAGCTCCTTATGATCCCTGCAGACATAAGGAGCTGAACTTATTTAATTGGTCTTTTCCTCAAGCTCAGGCATCGGTGCAATGTACGCAATCACCAACATCACCAAACCCGCGCCTAAAAATGAAATCACGCGGGTGAGTGTCCCTATATGAGATAAGTCAAACAAGACTAATTTCAATATCACCAATACCAAAATACAGCCACCAAAAATCCAAAGTGAACGCAGATTACGCTTGGTTGCTGTCAGCATGCAAATGAAGGCTAAACTGACCCAAAGCAAAGTAAAGCTCAGTTGCACCAAAGCATTTTCCCACATTTCCCACTCATTATAGGGTGTGAGGAAATAGACATGCAGCGCACGTAGCACCACATAACTACTAAGCCAAAGTAGACTCGACATCATCAAAATAGCACCCAGACTTTTTTCCAAACCTGCTTTCATTTGTAAATTCAGCATCCAAATGAAACCGATCAGCATCGCAATACTGACCCAGTCAAATGGGTTAAAAATGGGTAACCTGTACCCTACAAAAGCTTGTTGGCTAAATATCTGAGAACACACAATCCACAACAACATGAGCACTAAGGTATTGCGTGCTTGCCAAAACTGTCTCCATCCCGTTTGAGTTGGTTGTGTATAGCACCATGCAGCAAAGGCCAGCGGTAAAATAACGATGCTCAGATATGGCATACTTGGAATGAGGGTTAAACTGGTGAGCGCCAAACTCAATAAAGCACCCAAACTCACCCATTCCAGCTCATCTTCCACACCCTGTAACGGTCGTAACCACAGCAAGGTGAGTAATCCGCTCGTTAAAGCAAACAATACACGGTCTAAGCCAGAATGCCACATAATGATGCCATCATGGCTCAGGTCAACTAAGAAAATAAAGGCAACCGCATAGAGCGGAATCAAGCCAACCCATTTGGGCAATAGCCATGACCAACTGGCTTTGCGGTAGACTAGCCACTGATTCAACACGCTATATAAAAGTGTAATGATCAGTAGCGCTATTGTTACCTGACTTTTATTGTCGATTTCATCTAAAAGCAAAATAAACAACATGCTGGTTGCTGAAAGCAATTGTAAGCAAAAAAAGGCAATCGTGGCAAAAGACAACTGTTGTCTAAAGCGCTCTATACTGTTGGCAACGGCAACTACAGCAAAATAACTCAGACACAACGCCCAATAAACTTCCGTTGGAAAACGATTAAGCTCCACCACATAGTAGAGACTCGACAGTCCTGCTACCGCCAATAAGCCCATTGCCAAATAACGATTCAGAGCGGAATTTCGATATAAGGAATACATAAAGATCAGTGCACCCTCAACACTCCAACCCACCACACCCCATTGATCAGGTAGTAAAATAGGGGGAATCAGCGCCAAGAAGACCAAGGTCAAACTGAGATAACTTTGCGCAATCAGCTCAACGCTATGGGCTCTTTTTAGCAGTTGATAAAGCATGGCATAGAGCGCTGCGAAGCCTAGACTAAAACCTGCCTGCCAAATCATTTCCTCAAAATACATCACATACAAAAAAGCAAAAGCAACAATGGGTGCAGCAAAAATCAAAGCTACATCCAAAATCGGTTTTAACTTAAACTGAGTTAAATCCTCACGCGCCAACAGTTGGCTATAACGAAAACTCAACCAAATAAAGACC
Source organism: Acinetobacter johnsonii (assembly GCF_048551975.1). GTDB lineage: Bacteria > Pseudomonadota > Gammaproteobacteria > Pseudomonadales > Moraxellaceae > Acinetobacter > Acinetobacter johnsonii_A. The sequence continues at coordinate 10,465 of NZ_JBIMCF010000002.1, forward strand.
GTACTATGTGCCAAAACCAACACGGCTAGCATGCCTCGCTCAGGCGCTTTACCCTGATAAAAGGCATAAGCGCCGCCTACGACCACAGTCATTATAAAAGCAATTTGATTGAGGACTTTCCACGGCCTGAACGTGCTTAAAACAGCAACCGCAATATTGATGACCAAATAATAGACCACCAGCTCTATCGCAGTGGCATTCCGTACAGGCAAAGTAAAAGGCGCCAAATAAGCAATGATCATCGCCATCAACGCCAGCTCAATCGACTGCTGCTTTAAACTGAGCCAAAGTGTAACCGCCATCACCACCACAAAGCACAGGCTTGCAATCGCTAAACTTGCAATCACACCGTTGTAGTAAGCAAAAAACAAAGTCAAAAATAAACCTGACAGTCCAAGTGCTTCCAAAGCCAAAGCAAAACTGCGGTTTTTGTGCCGAAGCACATAACCAAAGATCACAACGCCCACACTTACCGCAGCGACGAGGCTCAGCTTAACAGCAAGACTCAACTGCCAATGTTCGGTGGCAAAGCGTAATAATAAAATAAGCCCAATCAGCAGTATCACAATCGCAACTTTTAAGACAGGATTACCCTGCCAAAGCCAGCGTTTCACTTGCTCACTGAGACTTAAATCATCCGTGTTGTTTAGAGTAGTGGGTAAAGAGGGAGAATTTTCAAATTCTGTGAATCGGTCAGATATCACCTGATGTGGCTGTGCTTGCACGGATAACAATAGATATTCTAGACGACGTAACCAACGAAAGAAAAAGAATAGCCAGCCACTGATCCCCAATCCAATGAGTCCGCCCCATTGTCCCACCATGCCAATTAAAATGACGAAAGCAGCAAGGTAAAGCGGCACTTTTGACGTTGGCTGAAGAGCAATGCCTCGTTGTTCCGCCAAGGTCATACTAGGGTTTTCAATGCTATCAACATAGTGCATAACACTCATGATCAAAGCAATTCCACACAATGCACTCAACAGCGGCACGGCCAGAAACCATGCTGCAATAGCAACAATCGTGAGCCCCATTAACCACATCATGCGAATTTCACGCTGTCCAGTTTGCATCCGTTCTCAATCTCTTTTTCTCATCTTCAAATCATACATCAGCTTGTAGTGCATCTTTAAGCGCTGAACGGTAACCATCTATGCCAATCGGTACATCAATACACTTTGTTCTACGTCAAAATCACGTACAATGAACAGGTTATTTGGATAAGGAATCTTGCAATGCCACCATTTGTCTTGGTCGATGGCTCATACTTTTTATTTCGTGCTTTTCATGCTTTGCCACCGCTCACCACGTCAACTGGCTTACATACCAATGCAATTCGTGGAGCAATTTCTGCGATCCAGAAACTGATGCGTCGTACTCAACCAACGCATATGGCGGTCATTTTCGATACCCCTGAACCGACTTTCCGTCATGTGCTGTCGCCCATTTATAAAGGTGACCGCCCAAGTATGCCTGAGGAGTTATCAGAACAAATTCCATATTTGCATGCCTTGATTCGTGCCTTGGGTATCCCTTTATACATGCTCCCAGGTGCAGAGGCAGATGACATCATCGGGACATTGGCAAAACGTGCGGAAGCAGCGGGACAGCAAGTGCTGATTTCGACAGGCGATAAAGACATGGCACAGTTGGTGACCGATAAAGTCACTTTAGAAGACAGCTTTAAAGACAAGCCGATGGATGTAAATGGCGTGTTTGAAAAGTTTGGGGTGTGGCCAAACCAAATTATTGACTATCTGACCTTAATGGGTGATGCCTCTGACGGCATTATGGGTGTTCCAGGTGTCGGTGCCAAAACTGCGGCAAAACTGTTAACAGAATATGGCTCGATTGGTGGCATCTTAGAAAATGTCGATAAAATTAAAGGCAAAGTCGGTCAAAACATCAGAGAACATGCCGATGGCATTGCTCTAGATCATCAATTGGCAAGTATCGTCTGCGACTTAGAGACAGGACTGACCTTCGACGATCTTAAACTGCAAGACCCGAATACCGAAGCCTTGCGTTCACTGTATACCGAGCTGGAATTCCGCCAACAGTTGCAATCACTGGATCATCCAAATAATCCTAATAGTGCAACCTACAAACAAGCAACGCAAGAAATTGTCAAATCAGCACAATCTGAAACTGTTATCAATACAGAAGATCAAGCCACTCAAAGCAGTGTCGATGACCAACTGGGTCAAGCGAACTATCATACTGTGCTCAGTGCAGAACAGTGGGCACAATTATTCAAACGTTTAAGTACAGAAAAACGTTTTGCCTTTGATACTGAAACCACCAGTTTAGACTATCGCGTAGCGCAAATTGTTGGTTTTTCGGTCGCGTTCGATGCGCAAGATGCGTATTACGTTCCACTTGCACATGATTATGAAAATGCACCTGCACAGTTAGATTGTGAACAGATCTTGGCGCAAATTAAACCGATTTTAGAAGATGAGTCGGTTCAAAAAATCGGTCATCATTTGAAATACGATGCGCATGTCTTAGAAAATCATGGCATAGAACTAAAAGGCTGGTATTTCGATACCATGTTGGCATCTTATGTACTCAATGCTGTGGCGACTCGCCACGGGATGGATGACGTTTCTCGTCTTTACCTCAGCCACTTAACCACGACCTTTGAACAGGTGGCAGGTAAAGGCGCAAAACAAAAAACCTTTAACCAAATTGAGATCGAAACCGCCGCGCACTATGCCGCTGAAGATGCACATGTGACCTATCGCCTGTTTGAAGTGCTAGATGCCAAACTAAAAAAGCATCCCGAACTGGTCAATATCTTGCACAATGTCGAAATGCCAGTTGCGCGTGTCCTGACCATCATGGAAGAAAATGGCATTGAATTGGATCTAGGCTTCCTTGACCAACTTGGTGTTGAGTTTGCCAATACTATGGCCAATCTTGAAAACCAAATTACCGAACTGGCAGGACAAAGTTTCAATGTCAGCTCGCCGAAGCAAGTCGGTGAGATTTTGTTTGATAAACTCGGACTTAAGGGCGGCAAAAAAACCGCAACGGGTCAGTACAGTACCTCTGAAAGTGTTTTAGAAAAGATTGACCACCCAATTACCGAGCTAATTTTGGACTATCGCGGTTTATCCAAACTCAAAAGCACCTATACCGATGGCTTATTAAAACAAGCCAACAGCGATACTCACCGTGTGCATACCAGTTACCACCAAGCACTGACCGCAACTGGTCGTCTGTCTTCGACTGATCCCAACTTACAGAACATTCCTGTGCGTGAGGAAATTGGACGTCAAATTCGTAAAGCCTTTATTGCACCACAAGGTCGCGTGTTATTGGCAGCCGATTATTCCCAAATTGAACTGCGTTTAATGGCGCATTTCTCGCAAGATGAAGCCTTGGTCGATGCCTTTAATCATGGGCAAGATGTACACCGTCGTACTGCGGCTGAAGTCTTAGGTATCGCCCTCGAAGATGTCACCTCAGATCAACGTCGTCAGGCCAAAGCCGTCAACTTCGGTCTACTCTACGGCATGTCTGAATTTGGCTTAACCCGTCAACTCGGTTTTAGCCGCGAAGAATCGCGTGGCTATATTGCGAAATACTTTCAACGTTATCCGGGCGTACTCGACTATATGGAACGTACCCGTCAAATTGCCCGCGAACAAGGTTTTGTTGAAACCATTTTGGGTCGTCGCTTGTACACGCCAGATATAATGGCAAGCAATAAAATGATCAAACAAGCGGCCGAACGTGCTGCAATTAATGCACCACTACAAGGTTCTGCTGCGGACATTATTAAAATGGCGATGGTTGCAGTTGATCAAATGCTACCGAAAGATCAAGCCAAAATGCTACTACAAGTACACGATGAATTGGTTTTTGAAGTTGATGAAAGTATTGCAGATGAACTAGCTTCGAAACTAGCAGACGTGATGCAGTCCGTCTTGCAAATTTCTGTGCCATTGTTGGTTGAAGTCGGCAAAGGTCGGAACTGGGATGAAGCCCACTAAAACATTTGCGCCTTCCTCCTCCTAGGAGGAAGGCTGGTATGGAGGTCATTTGCCTCCTAGAAGAAAGATAAACGTCTTCACCTAAAAAATTTCAGCCGTAAAAAAAGGACTCACAATCGAGTCCTTTTTTATATCACTACAATCTTATAAACCAGTGAGCAGAACTATCGCCACTTCATTCATAATCATTTCAGCAATATACAGCGCCAAGAACGCTACAATTGGAGAAAGGTCAATCATGCCCATATTCGGCAATAAACGGCGAAACGGCGCCAGCAATGGTTCAGCAAGCTCCTGAATTACCTCAATATAAGGTGATCGTGACTGCGTAAACATCACCACCCAACTTAAAATAATCGTTGCAAAAATCAAGTAACGACAGAAACGAATCAAGTCCTGAATCATGGTCACAAAAGTTAAAATAACCAAATGCACAGGACTATTTGGCATCGCCCCAGAGAGATACATGACACCAAAAATTTTCAGTAAGTACAATAAAACCAAAAGCACTAAAGCCGCTAAGTTAACGCGGCCTTTCGCTACATTTGGAAAAATACGACCAAACATATCCACAATTTTTGTGGCTTTTACGGTCGACATCACCACTGGGTTATAAAAGTTAACCGCTGCCAATTGCATGAGAAAGCGGAAGAACACCAGTAAAATTGCAACGTTAATAATGATGCCAAAAATTAGCGCAGAGTTTGCACCCATACTTGAACTTTCCTAAATAAAACGATTATTTGCTACTTTCACTTAGCTCTTGAGCGAGTTCCTGACTGCGTTTTTGAGCAGCAGCCAATGCAGCTTGGATATTTTGTGAAATTTGTGCACGATCAAACACTTCAAGTGCCGCTTGGGTTGTACCATTCGGTGAAGTGACATTTTTACGCAATTCAGCTGGTGTATTTGAGCTGGTGATTGCCATTTGTGCCGCACCCAATGCAGTTTGCAACGTCAATGCCGTTGCCACTTTTTCATCTAGGCCGAGGTTTTTACCTGCACGGATCATGCTTTCCATCATATAGAAAAAATACGCAGGACCTGAACCAGACACCGCAGTCACAGCATCAATTTGTGCTTCCTCGCCTACCCATAAAGTTAAGCCAGTCGCAGCAAGTACTTGGCTCGCCAAATCACGGTCTTCTTTATCTACAGTCTCAGTGGCATATAAACCATGCGCACCTGTTTGTACTAAAGCAGGCGTATTTGGCATTACACGCACAATACGATCACTGCCAGCGAGTGCAGCAATCGTGGCAATTTCAGCACCTGCAACAATCGAAACAATCAACTTACCGTCAAATAAACCGTTTAATGGTTTTAAAACATGGGCTAAAACTTGAGGTTTAACCGCTAAGACCACGACATCGGCTTCACGAATAGCAGATGCGTTATCCTCAGTCACCACCAAGTCTTTTTCAGCCAATAAATGACGAACTTGTTCAACAGGATCAGAAACCGTAATGCGAGTTGAAGGTAAACCACGTGAAATCAAGCCACCAATGAGGGCTTGAGCCATGTTGCCACCGCCGATAAAACAAATATTACGATTCAGCACTGCGCTCATGATTATTTCTCTATCTCGAATTTTTTAACTAAGCAATTAAATTTGGTTGCCATCCACCCGCTTCACAATAAGCTGACTCGATCAACCAAAATCCTTTAGGCGTAAAAACACCAAGCATAACATTATCTATGCTTAATATTTGTATTGTGTGACGTTGCCATGGAAAAATTTGTGCACTTTGAATGGCTTTTTTCAATGGCCAAGCCCCAACACGCCCATGTAAATGTAATTTTTCCCCGCCTAAACGTGGTTTTATTTGTAAAGGCTGCTCTAATAATTTAGCAGACAGCCCATATTTTTGTGTTTCAATCTGATATTGCCCAGATGCCAGATTATAGCTTTGATGTAGGCTAAAATGCTGTTCAATTGGTTCAAGTGTCTGAAATTGTTCCGCCAAATACTCGGTCTTATGGACTCGAAAGAGTTGCTGTTGATAACGCACATAATAGTATTGATTCCAATGCAAAGCGGCCTGAGCATCGACTTTGGATTCAATCACCTCATCAAATAGGCGTTGCACCATATCAAAAGCAGGACGATATAAGTCCTCACCTTTCATCCAAGCAGACAACAGCTGTCGCTGTCTCGGTGCTGATAACTGACGAAATGAAGTTAAATTTAAAACCGAAGCATCCCCACAACTGGCCCAGTCTTGCGCCAACACATCGGTCAAAATGGATTCAGCATCTTGCATCAAATAACTGGTACGTGCCAAAGCTTGCTGCATTTTCGGAAAGCGTTGTTCTAAGATTGGCCATAATTCGGCTCGACACCATGCCCGATCATAACTGGTATCAAAATTGGTTTGGTCTTGAATATTTCTCAGTTGCATATCAGCAGCCCACAGCTCAATTTGCTGTCTGGACAAAGCCAATAGCGGGCGCCAAATTGTAAATTGCTCTCGTATGTCGAGGCTCTGCATGGCGGCAAGTCCATGAATCCCTGCACCAGAGAGTAATCGGAGTAAGATAGTTTCGGCCTGATCTTGTTGATGATGCGCGAGAACTAAAATTTCATTGGCAAGAAGATGCTTCTGAAAGGCAGCATAACGTGCACTGCGGGCTTGGCTTTCTACATTGCCTGTGTCAACATCGACCGCTTGAATCACACATGGAACATCCAAGACATAGCACTGTTCTTGAACAAAGCTGCCCCACTGTGGACTGACATCCTGCAATTGATGATCAATATAAATGGCGCGAGTGCGCTTGGGAAATAAATGAGACATCAAATGGAGTAGTAACATGGAATCCATGCCACCACTACATCCGATTAAAAAATGAGGCTGTTCAGGTGTATCCTGAAACTCGGTTAAGACGCTAGTCCTAAATTGTCGCTGCCAAACTTCATTAAACGTTGGTAACGTGCTTCGCATCGTTCATTCGCATCCATCGGTTGCAACTCAGCCAAAGCATCTTTTAAAACAGTTTTTAAAGCATGCATGACCTGTTCTGGGTGGAGGTGAGCACCTTCACCTTCATCGACCACATATTCAACAACACCCATTTTCTGTAATTTTTCAGCAGTCAATGCCAAAGCTTCACTAGCTTGCTCTGCTTTTTCAGCTGTTTTCCATAAAATAGATGCACAGCCTTCAGGTGAAATGACCGAATAAATACTATGGGACAACATCACCACACGGTCAGCCACGCCAATGCCCAGTGCGCCGCCTGAACCACCTTCACCAAGGACAGTTGCAATCACAGGCACTTTCAAGCTTGAAAGTTGTGCCAAAGACGTGGCAATTGCCTCAGCCTGACCACGTTCTTCTGCACCCACACCTGGATATGCACCCATGGTGTCAATAAAGGTAAAGACGGGTAGATTAAAACGTTCAGCCATATCGAGTAAACGTTGTGATTTACGGTAACCTTCTGGGTTACTCATACCAAAGTTATGTTGTAACTTTTCACGCGTACTACGACCACGGTGTTGACCCACAATCATGACTGGCTGACCATCAAAGCGAGCTAATCCACCGATCATTGCACCATCATCACCAAATAAGCGATCACCATGCAAAGCATCAAATTCGGTAAAAATTTCACTCACATAATCTAAAAATTGCGGACGCTCAGGATGACGTGCAATTTGAACCGTCGTCCATGCTTTGGATTGCGCAGCTTTATTCTTCATAGCTCAACCATAAATCCCTAATTGACCAATTTATTCATCGACAAATTGTTCTGATTGGATATCCAGCTCAACATCCCAATGCTTAAATTGCGCTTGCTCATCATGCAAGTCTGCAACCAGCAAAGGCCATTGCGCGGCATTACCAGAAACACTCAGCTGCCATTGTTGCGCATTGCCTACTGTTAATTCAATGGCAGGAAGCATCTGATCGCTACGACTATGATTGAGTAAAACAGCAAGGCGAAGTAGCAAACACAGATAGACTAATTTGTTGCCGCCGACTTTCATCACATCGACACGCGCGTCACTGCGCAGCTTACGGCGATGATGCGCTACCAAATGTGACAAATGGTTTTGATCAATTTGCGAGAAGCCCGCAATGTCCGAATGTTGCAATAAATATGCGCCATGACGATGGTAGCCGGCATGGCTAATCGCCAAACCAATTTCATGTAAATAAGCCGCACGACGCAGTAAATCACTGTCTTCTGTGGTTAATTTTAGTGACTCTGCCACGCCATCAAACAAATGTTGAGCCATGTTCACAACTCGTTCCGCTTGTTTTGGATCGGCGTTATAACGGCCCATCAACGCTTGTACAGAACGATCTCGGATATCTTCATGTTGAAAACGCCCCAGTAAGTCGTACATGACCCCTTCGCGCAGGGCACCATCTGAATACACCAACTTATCCAGTTCAAGTACATCAAAAATGGCGTAAAGAATAGCAATCCCGGCTGGCAAAACTGCTCGACGGTCTTCTTTTAAACCATCAAACTCCATCTCAGAGACGTGTTTATATTTGAGCAATTTTTCTTTGAGCTTATCTAAACCGTCACGGGTCAGTTCTTCTTTTTCATTACTCCAACCCATATTTACGGTAATTTGACGACACGCTTTGATGGTTCCACTCGAACCGACCACCGTATCCCAACCCGCTTCTTTATAGGTATTGGCAATCCCTGACAGCTCCTTACGTGCTGCGACCACGGCTTTATCAAAACTTTTTTGGTTTATTTCACCATCGACAAAGAAGGCTTTGGTAAACGCCACACAGCCCATTTGTAAAGATTCGGTATGAATCGGCTCAAATTCTTCACCAATAATCAACTCAGTTGAACCACCGCCGATATCAATCACAAGGCGACGTCCACTATTCTCCATGGTGTGGGATACGCCCAAATAAATCAAACGTGCTTCTTCACGGCCAGCAATAATTTCAATATGTTTAGGTAAAATTTCTGCCGCTTTTTGAATAAACTCATGACCATTTTTAGCTTGACGCAGCGCGTTGGTCGCCACAATTCTTAAACGGTTTGGTTGAACTGAACTTAAACGACCAACAAAGCGGGATAAACAGGCCAAACCACGCTGCTGTGCAGCTTCTGTTAAATTTTTATTTTCATCTAAACCCGCAGCTAACTGTACCTTTTCTGACATTGACGCAACTTTTTTCACTTCGCCATGATCCACACGTGCAATTGCCAAGTGGAAACTGTTCGACCCCATATCGATGGCAGCAAGTAACTCTTCATCAATCAAAAAATCAGACATGATTTAATATAAACCTATACAGAATTGTGCTTAGATTAATTCACCTCCATGCAATTTAAAAGCCATTTGTGGTCAGAAATTGACGAGCTTTTAAAATTTCAGCATATATGACAATTGTGTTACACGATCAGTAACATCGTGAGCTTCAATTAGACAAATCCAAACTAAAGGTTGAAAATTTAGTAATCCATCTACTCAGTGATAGCAGGCTATGACATACTATTAGCCATAAAACTATCCAAAAATTGAAACTGGAGCTATCCATGTCTGGCAATATCGTAAATACAACTGATATAAACTTCGACGCTGATGTACTTCAATCAGACGTTCCTGTGCTTGTTGACTTCTGGGCAGGCTGGTGCGCGCCATGTAAAGCAATTGCACCTGTATTAGAAGTATTGGCGAACGAATACGAAGGTAAAGTGAAGGTTGTTAAAGTTGACGTGACTTCTTGCGAAGCAACGGCTGTGAACTATAACATCCGTAACATCCCTGCATTACTTATGTTCAAAAATGGTGAAGTTGTTGCTCAACAAGTGGGCGCTGCACCAAAATCGAAATTGACTGCTTTCATTGAAGAAAACATTTAAGCATCCGTTTAGATTGAAAATGAAATACGCTGTCTAAACAACAGCGTATTTTTTTCGGCTATAAATTGACAAGTCTGACTTTCTCTCTTATATTGCATGATCAAGAGATAAAGGATTATTCAATCCTGTCATTTTCTTAAAAGACACAACACATAAGATCGCCGCTCGGCAATACAAATTGTTTTGACACGTTTCTCTTCAAACAATGAATCAGTCCTCTGAATTGTTATAGTTCAAATACAATTGCGTTACTTCATTGCATGTCTGCGGCTAAATGTTGCTTCCTTTTCATCCTGTAATTTAGAATTTTTGATTCTTATCTGACCTCCTATGAATTTAACCGAACTCAAGAAAAAACCGATTGGCGAACTCATCAAAATTGCTGAATTTATGGGCCTCGAAGGAATGGCTCGTAACCGTAAGCAAGACATTATTTTTGCCATCTTAAAACGCCATGCGATGAATGGCGAAGAGATCTTTGGGGATGGCGTTTTGGAAATTCTGTCAGATGGCTTCGGCTTCTTACGCTCTGCAGCGGGTTCTTACCTTGCAGGCCCAGATGACATTTATGTTAGTCCATCTCAAATTCGTCGTTTCAATCTACGTACTGGTGACACCATTACGGGAACTATTCGCCCACCCAAAGAAGGCGAACGTTATTTTGCACTGTTAAAAGTGAACCAAATTAACTACGACACACCAGAAAACTCACGCAACAAAATCTTGTTTGAAAACTTAACACCACTTTTCCCAACCGAGCAATTGGTGATGGAACTTGGCAATGGGACGACAGAAGATTTAACTGCACGTGTAGTTGACTTGGTTGCACCTATCGGTAAAGGCCAACGTTCAATTATCGTAGCGCCACCAAAAGCGGGTAAAACCATGTTGTTACAAAACATCGCTCAGTCGATCGTGCGTAACAATCCTGAGTGCTTCCTGATCGTTCTTCTCATTGACGAACGTCCTGAAGAAGTGACCGAAATGGAACGTACTGTTCGTGGTGAAGTCATTGCGTCAACGTTTGATGAATCTCCTGCTCGTCACGTTCAAGTGGCTGAAATGGTGATTGAAAAAGCAAAACGTTTGGTTGAGCACAAGAAAGATGTTGTGATTCTTCTTGACTCCATTACCCGTTTAGCACGTGCTTACAACACGGTTGTGCCTTCATCTGGTAAGGTTTTAACTGGTGGTGTGGATGCACATGCGCTAGAACGCCCTAAGCGTTTCTTTGGTGCAGCACGTAATATTGAAGAAGGTGGCTCACTAACCATCATTTCTACAGCTCTGATTGAAACAGGCAGTAAAATGGATGAAGTGATCTACGAAGAATTTAAAGGTACAGGTAACCAAGAAATTACACTGGATCGCCGTATTGCAGAAAAACGTGTATTCCCTGCGATGAACATTAAAAAATCTGGCACACGTCGCGAAGAGCGCTTAATGTCTGAAGATAATCTACGTAAAGTCTGGATTTTACGTAAGTTACTTCATACCCAAGATGAACTCGCAGCAATGGAATTCTTACTTGATCGCATGAAAGAAACTAAAACCAACGATGATTTCTTTGATCAAATGAAGCGTAAAGCAACTAGTTGATCCGACCTGCTTCACCTAAAAAGGCTGTCTTAACGACAGCCTTTTTATTTGGTTGACTTAGCTTACACAAAGCAACATTTCATTCCATTCTCTGTAAACTTATTTGCAAGTTTTTGATAAACAAAAATTTGAAATAAAAACCTTCATCTTTTTAAATGTTTATTTAGTACTTATCCAATACTAACCTCATCATTGATTGTTATTTTCTGTTAAAAAAGCCCTGTTTTTAGACCTTTTTTATCACTTTTTTCATCCCAGCTAGTAGCAATTCAAAATGCGCAGTGATAGCATATTTGCAGACCAGTTAGGCTGCTCCTGCATTGTTAGTCCCTAACAAAATTAGGAACAATAAAAGCACACAACAGACTAACGTCGGTTTTTTTTAATCTCATATTTTAGAGAGTGATGCCATGTTATTCAAAAAAATCGCTATTGCTGCTGCAGTTGCTACTACTTTAGCTTTCGTTGGCTGTGCTAAGAAAGAAGAAGCTCCTGCTGCTGAAGCTGCATCTGAAGTTGCTGCTGCATCTGAAGCTGTTGAAGTTGCTGTAGATGCTGCTGCTGCTGCTTCTGAAGCTACTGTTGCTGCTTCTGAAGCTACTGCTGCTGCTTCTGAAGCTACTGTTGCTGCTGCTTCTGAAGCTAAAGCTCACTAATCTCTTAGAGATTAGTCAAAAAGAGAGCCTGTGGCTCTCTTTTTTTATACTCAAATTTTATCAAAAAACGACATTCTATTATTTTGCAAGCATTGAATCAGCCAAACGATCACCCAAAATTTTAAGCAAAAAAAAGCAGATCAATCGATCTGCTCATTTCCCACACGCTGGCGGAATTTCTGCCCTGCGCGGAAGGTCACTACACGGCGTGCAGAAATCGGAATTTCTTCACCCGTTTTCGGGTTACGACCTGGACGTTGACGTTTATCACGCAACTCAAAGTTACCGAAACCAGAAAGTTTAACTTGCTCACCAGAGATTAGCGCTTGGCTAATCTCATCAAAAAACAACTCGACCATTTGCTTAGCTTCACGACGGTTTAAACTCGTGAGCTCACTTAAATGGTCAGCCATTTCCGCTTTTGTTAATGCTGTCATGAAGCCCTCAATGTCGCCTGATAAGTGTTTTCCAACACTTGTAAAATATGATCCATACCAGATTTAATTTCAGCATCTTCAAGCGTACGTGATGGGTGTTGCCAAAGAAGTGCAAATGCCAATGAGCGCTTGCCATCTTCAACGCCTTGCCCAGTGTACACATCGAACAACCAAGTCGAGTCCAAAAGCTCACCGCCTGTTTTTTCGATAAGTTGCTGAATTTCACTTACATTTATCTTATCACTAATTAAAAGCGCAATATCACGTCTAACCGACGGAAAACGTGATAATTCTGTAAAATTAGATACATAAGTTTGCAAAACAGCCGATTGATCAAGTTCAGCCACCCAAGTTGTGCTCAAATCCAGCACATCTTCTAAAGATGGATGTAATCGACCAAAGTAACCAATAGATTTGCCATCGACTAAAACCTCAGCAGACTGTCCTGGATGCAACCAGCTACGTTCAGAGCTAACATATTCAACCTGCACACGACCTGCTGCCAATACTTCTTCAATTTCACCTTTGAAATCAAAGAAATCCATAGCTTGAGGTTTAGCATGCCAAGTTTCTGACGTTTTTGCACCTGTTGCAATCACTGCAAGGGTAGGAATTTGTTTCAAATCATGAATAGATTCAGCATCTTGATAGTCAAAACGTAGGCCCAATTCAAAAAAACGTACACGACTTTGTTGGCGGTTAACGTTGTATTGCACACACGGAATCAAACTAGAGAGCAGTGTTGAACGCATCACGGCTAAATCACTTGAAATCGGGTTAGCCAAAGCCAAAGGATTCACCGCCGCATTGAGTTGCTTCTCAAGCTTTAAGTCTGCAAAGCTAAAGCTAATCGCTTCTTGATAACCCAAAGTCACGAGAGTTTGACGAAGCTGAGCCATTTCAAATTGGTCTTGATATTGAGCCAATTGCGCTTCAATTTTTGGCAAACTGATTTGAATATTGTCATAACCATGAATACGCGCGACTTCCTCAATCAGGTCTTGGTAAATCGCCATATCATAACGGTGTGAAGGCGGTACTACAGACCACTGACCTTCTGCTTTAACCGTCACAGCACAACCTAAACGGGTTAAGGCATCCGCAATAAATGCAGCATCTACGCGATAACCGAGCAATTGATCCACTTGTGCCTGTTCTAGCTCAATCGCTTCACGCTTCGGTAAAACAGCCACTTGTTCCGCAGTCGTAATCGGACCGAACTCGCCACCCGCCAATTCAGCAATCAATTGTGATGCGCGGTGCATCGCGAGCATTGGGAGTTCAAAATCCACGCCACGCTCATAACGCTGCGACGCATCGGTATGTAAGCCAAAGCTACGGGCACGACCTGCAATGGCTAATGGGGCAAAGAATGCAGACTCTAAGAAAATGTCTTGGGTTTCATCGGTAACAGATGAAGACAAGCCACCCATGATGCCTGCAATCGCTAATGCTTTTTCATCATCCGCAATCACCATGACTTTTTCATTGAGCTCAACTTCTTGTTCATTCAGTAGAACTAATTTCTCCGCCGTATTCGCTTGACGAACTTGGACTGAACCTTGAATTTTTGCTGCATCAAAAGCATGGAGTGGTTGCCCTAACTCCATCAGTACATAATTGGTAATATCAACCAAAATACTATGTTGGCGAATCCCTGAGCGAACCAAAGCACGTTCCATCCACTCTGGGGTTGCTGCTTTGGTATTCACGTTTTTAATCACACGACCTAAATAGCGTGGGCAGCCTTCAGTGCTCACCACAACTTTTTTCTCATCAGCAATAGTCGCAGCAACGGCATTAATTTCAGGTGCAGTCACGGTCAGTTGGTTAATCACCCCAATTTCACGAGCAATACCACGGATACTGAAACAGTCCCCACGGTTTGGTGTGATGCTGATGTCAATCACATGATCATCTAAATTTAAATATTCACGAATATCCACACCGACAGGTGCATCAACGGGTAACTCTAAAAGACCATCAATTTTATCTTCTAGATCAATTTCGGACGCACCACATAGCATACCTTGTGATTCAATACCACGAAGTTTGCCTTTCTTGATTTTGAAATCGCCCGGAAGCACAGCCCCAATAGTTGCCACAGGGGCTTTCATACCAACCCGTACGTTTGGTGCACCGCATACAATTTGTAATGGTTCACCCAAACCAATATTCACCGTGGTAACACGTAAACGGTCTGCATCGGGATGCTGCTCTACAGTCAACACTTCACCAACAACCACGCCAGTGAACGGTTTTGCCGCAGGCGATAAATCATCGACCTCTAAACCCAGCATGGTCAGTTGGTCAGATAAAGTGTTGCTATCAACGGCTGGGTTAACCCATGTACGCAACCAATTTTCACTAATTTTCATAAATTCAATGTCCTTAATCTCCCCTAACCCCTCTTTTAAAGAGAGGAAAACACACCACCGTTTTAGGTAGACCAGTCCCCCTTTATAAAGGGGGATTTAGGGGGATTTCAATAATTCTAAAATAACTGTTTAAACTATTAAGCAAATTGGCGTAAGAAACGTACATCGTTTTGGTAGAACATGCGTAAGTCATTGATGCCATAACGAAGCATCGCAAAACGTTCCACACCTAGACCGAAAGCAAAGCCTTTGTATTTTTCAGGATCAATCCCTGCTGCCTGTAAAACATTTGGATGTACCATGCCACAACCAAGCACTTCTAACCATTTACCACGCTCATCCATAATATCCACCTCAGCACTTGGCTCCGTGAATGGGAAATAAGATGGACGGAAACGCACTTTTAAGTCTTTTTCAAAGAATTCGTTTAAGAGATTAACCAACAAACCTTTCAGTTCTGCAAAGCTTGTATTTTCAGCTACATACAGACCTTCAATTTGATGAAACATTGGCGAATGCGTTTGGTCAGAGTCACAGCGGTATACACGACCCGGACACACAATACGAATCGGGGGTTGCTGGGTTTCCATGGTACGAATCTGTACACCCGAAGTATGGGTACGTAGCAAATGTGTCGCATCGAAATAGAAAGTATCGTGCATTGCACGCGCAGGGTGATGCCCTGGAATATTTAAAGCTTCAAAATTGTGGTAGTCATCTTCAACTTCTGGCCCAGTTTCAATCACAAAGCCCGCTTTGGTAAAGAACTGACAAATACGCTCTTGCACTTGAGTAACGGGGTGAATACTACCAATCGTTTGACCACGACCCGGTAAAGTAATATCCACCGTTTCACTTGCAATTTTTTGCGCCAACGCTGCTTGTTGTAATTGTGTTTGGCGTTCAGTTAAAGCACCGGTAATCGCTTCGCGGACTGCATGAATTTGCGCACCAAAATTTTTACGCTCTTCAGGGTCCATTTTACCCAAGGCTTTTGATTGCTCAGCGAGCTGGCTTTTCTTACCCGTAAACTGCACTCGTACTTGATCGAGTGTAGCAAGGTCCTCTGCTGCTGCAATCGCAGCAAGCGCTTCAGTGGTCAGGGCTTCCAGTGACATAGTAACTCTCAAAGCAACAATTTATAAAATTAATAAAACCCCATATTCTATCAGTTTTTAAGCACGTTGATGAAGCTCTACGATCAGGAAAATTTGTTTAGTACATGGTTTTATAAACAGGTTAAGATAGTGCCATCATAGAAGAGAACAACAAACGATGTCGCTTGATCCTATTTGGCAACAACAACTTACTTTAGTGACTTATGGCAATGAATATTTGCGTAACAACCTAAGTTTCCAACGTTGGTTAGAACATGCCATTTTTGACCGACATTGCTTTCAATTTCGTGATCTGAATAGCCAACATTTACTGGCTCAGCATTTTCAAGTATGGCTTGAAGCCTTAAAAAAACAAGGGGTCAAACAACTCAGTCTACATAGTTCAACATTGCTAGCAGATGAAAAGAACCCCAATCCAAATGTTGAACTGCTTGCTACACCACATATTATTGTGAGTCATCAAGCACAGCAAAAAACAGCTTGGATTTTCGGTAAAGAACTGGCTGAGTGGTACAGTGCTGAACACGATTTTATAATTCCAAAAGCACAACAAAGCTCAATCCGTAGCGAAAATTTATGGCGTTTTGAACTGAATCACAAGCTCGGCAAACGTATTGAAGCGGACTTACAAACGCCGAAATGGGATGAAATCGAAAACTTTACCGAACAAGAACTGTTTAGTGCGCCATTTGCACAAGGTTTAGTAGAGCCTGAGACGATAGACTTACCTTACTATGGGCAACAAGATGCCATAGATGATGCCCACCATCTCTCTCTTTTACCGACAGACTACGCTGCTGATTATGCACATCAAACGCTGTATCGTTTAGATGCCCTATCAGCATTGATCCAAACTAAGATTCAACATCCTTACAATGCCGAAGGCCAAGTGCTCACGCCAGATGAGCAATTGAACCTACGTCATTTTGAACAAAAGGTTGATGATTTAACTACCAAGTTCATTGTGAAAGTGGCCAATCACTATCAAACAGCGCAGCTCACACCCAAAGATACGACCACACCACTGGATGCACGTAATCATCCAACACCTAAATTAAGTGCGACAGAGAGCAAGCCTCATGAAATACACCATAAATCGGGGAAAACTGGGGTGTTTGCTTTAATCTTAATTACGATTTTGATTTGTGTATTGGGCTATTACTTTGGGTTATAAACTCCCAAAAAATAAAAAAGCGCCACACTTATCGTGGGCGCTTTTTTAGTTCGTAGCATTAAATCATGCTGTAATTAAATAATTAAAAGGTCGAATCTTAATTTGTATCTTATGCTCATCAGCATGTTGATTAATATAATGATTGACCGACTCTCCTTTCCTTGGAACCATTTGTAATTCTACAGCAATACTGCCTTGTCCCATCCCTATAATCTCTACAAGCATATCCCCGATCCTTGTCTTATCAATCTTTTTATTTATTAGGCACCTATCACATTTCAGATTAAAGCAGATTTATGTAACCAAAGCTCGGCCATGGCTTTATATACAAGACTTCATTTGTTCATGTTGAATACATTTAAACCATATTTTACTCAACCACCAATTGATCTAAGAAGTTTTTTACCTGTTTAGGTGTTTTTAAATGAATCCACTTTATATGTTGATATTCAGGCATCTGCATCATGTTTAGATATTTTTTTCTATTTTTAGCATGGGTTTTCACCATCCACCAAATAATTGAATCACGACCAAACATACGGGATAAACTCTCCCTGTTATTTGAGTTTTCCCATAAATCCTGTTGCATCCATGCACGCTGAACAGCACGTTTCACAGAACGATAAAGGTTGACTGGAAACGGTAAATCCAACCAAATAACGGTGTCAATCTCCGCCCATTTTACGGGAATTGCTCGAGTATAATTACCATCAATGAGATAACCTTGAGTCGCTTTTTGTGTTTCAGACTCAATTTTGGCAAAGAACACCTCATCGGGACATTCTTGCCAGTCGTCCAACCAAAACAAATTATCCAACTCGATATAATGCAAATCTAACTTTTCGGCCAAAGCTCTGGAAAAGGTCGATTTGCCCGTGGCTGATGTACCAACTACGTTTATTCTTTTCATTGTACTGGCCTAACGCTGATGCGGTCTTTCTTATCATATGTAATTATGGTTGTATCACAGTCTCACCTTTGACCCATAAAAAATTTGATTCAAAAAATAATCGGCCATAAAAAAGACCGCTAAAAAGCGGTCTTTCTTTAAGCCTTAAAGACTTATGCAGCTAATGCATCTTTAGCTTTAGAAGCTAAAGCAGCAAATGCAACTGCGTCATGCATAGCGATGTCAGCAAGTACGCGACGGTCGATAATCACTTGAGCTTTTTTCAAGCCAGCAATCATACGGCTGTACGATAAACCATTTAGACGAGCACCAGCATTAATACGCGCAATCCATAGAGCACGGAATTGACGTTTTTTCTGACGACGGTCACGGTAAGCATATTGACCTGCTTTGATTACTGCTTGGAACGCTACGCGATATACGCGTGAACGAGCGCCGTAGTAACCTTTAGCACGAGCAAGAATTTTTTTATGACGGCGATGAGCCTGTACACCACGTTTTACACGAGCCATTTATAATCTCCTTAGATGTATGGGCACATACGACGAACTGAAGCAACGTCACTCACGTGAACCATTACACAGCCGCGTAATTGACGAATACGCTTAGCAGATTTTTTGGTCAAAATGTGGCGTTTGAACGCTTGTTTACGCTTGAAACCGTTAGCAGTAGCTTTAAAACGCTTAGCTGCACCACGGCGAGTTTTCATCTTAGGCATAACAACCTCTTTTGAACACCTGTTCGGAACGTTTGCACCATTGCAAAACGACCTGCAGGTAAGGGAGCGAATATTCTAATCGAACTTTGTCTAAAACAAAAGCAAATAATCAACAATAAAAGCAAGCTTAGTTTATTTCCCGATAAGCTTTAAGCGATGAATTTATAACCGAGGTTTAGTCCAAGTCGTATAGTTAAATTCTAAAAACACTAGCACATGGAAACATCTGTAAAACCTCATTTCCTATGGTTTTAGGTGTGATAATAAATTAAGTATTCAGCTATATAATGCCTCATCCATTCCATCCTGTACCCTTATGAACGCCACACAGGATGCTTTTGCCGCACTCTCAGATACCGAGACTTTTCTATTGTTACACTCAATCAATTTTGTCTGATACTTGCCATTTTGATTCAGGAAATTATTGTGGCTTATTCTTTGTATAAAATCACCAAAGACCCACTCACTTTAGGCTTGATTGGTCTGGCAGAAGCAATCCCCTTTATTGCGCTCTCCTTATGGGGCGGTTATTTTGCAGATCGCTTTAATAAGCAAACCATCATGAAAATCCGCTTATTTTTTGCCATTCCACTGCCCTTGGTTTTATGGGGGTTATTTCATGCTTATGGCTTAAAGCACATTGAACTATCTACCCTGTCATGGGGTGTTTATGCCGTGATTTTGGCCTTGGAACAATTCGAGGTTTCTATAATCCATCTGCAACGTCTCTCAAACCCTTTTTAATTCCTCGGGAATTTTATGCTAATGGTGCCACATGGACCACCATTGGTTGGCAAAGTGGGGTGATTATTGGCCCGATGCTCGGTGGATTTAAGCTGGCTTTTTTAGGTCGTGAAACTAGTTTAATCAGTGTAGCAGTGCTACTTGGTCTGTGCTTTTTACTCGTCAATCTTTTAAGTAAACGCACGTTTCCTAAAATTGAAACAGAACATGTGCTGCAAAGCCTAGGTGAAGGCTTTCACTTTATTGCTAAAACTAAAATTGTCCTCTGGACCATCTCACTCGACTTAGTCTCGGTACTGTTCGGTGGTGTGATTGCTTTACTCACGATCTTTGCTGAAGATATTTTGAAAATTGGGCCTGAAGGATTGGGCTATTTACGGGCAGCACCATCGATTGGTGCACTCATCACCATGATTGTGCTGACTCGTTTTCCACCCACCCGACATGCATGGCGCAATATGCTGCTTGCTGTTGCAGGTTTTGGCCTATTCACCTTATTGTTCGCTTACTCAAATTACCTCTGGTTGTCTTTATTTGCTCTTGCTATGACGGGTGCATGCGACAGTATTTCAGTGGTAATTCGTCAAACCATTTTACAAATTTATCCTCCTGAGCATATGCGAGGTCGTGTTGCGGCAGTAAACGTTATAGTCAAATCATTATAAAACCAATACAATGGTGCAATGAGTTATTCAGAACATTTTAGACGTAAAATTTTAGCTAAGCTTGAGGAAGGTTATTCTATTCGAGCGGTAGCTACACAATTTGAAATTAATAAAAATACCATTGTTGAATGGAAGAAACGTATAGAGATTAAAAAAACTCGTGTACGTAAACCTTCTAAAATTAACAATGATGCTTTACGTGAAGATGTTGAAAAGTATCCTGATGCTTATCAATATGAACGTGCTGCACGTTTTAATTGTGGTGTTTCATCTATTGGTGCTGCATTAAAGCGCTTAAATATTACAGTTAAAAAAAGACGTTAAGCCATCCTAAAGCAGATACAAAGCTCAGGGATAAATTTATTCAGCAAGTGAATGAATTAGAAAAAAACCACCCGATTATTTATCTGGATGAAAGTGGTTTTAAGTCACATGATTACAGACCTTATGGCTACTCACGAAAAGGAGTACCCCGTCTAGGGCAATATAATTGGTAATTAAAGAATCAGACCAATGCCATTGGAGCAATCCATAAAGGGTATTTATTTTCAGTCGGTTTATTTGACTGCAAAATCAATTCAGATGTTTTTCATTTTTGGATTGAGCAATTCCTCATACCAGCATTACCAGAAAATAGTGTAGTGGTTATGGATAATGCAGCATTTCATAAAAGAGCAGATATTCAGGAGTTATTGGAACAACAAGGGCATAAAATTCTTTGGCTTCCTGCATGCAGCCCTGATTTAAATCCTATAGAACAGATCTGGGCATGGGTTAAACGTAAGCGTAAAGAATGGTTAATCGACTCAGTCGATGAATTATTTCAAGTTTTTTTCGAATCCTGTATGAATAATAAAGTAGTTTGACTATATGTTTGTATCGAGTAGTAATGAATTAGGGGCATTTGAGTCAGGTCTTGCAGCAAAATATTTAGGCACTGTGATTGCAACAGTTTTTGGCGGTAGCATGACGCTCTTGGTGGTCGCACTGACTTGGGCTAAAACCAAAGACTTATTTGGCGTCGACATTACTCAAGCCGAGCAGAAATAGTTTTTAATTTAACAATATAACTTGCGAGTCTTTTCAATTCAGGAAATACTCGCAACCATTATTTAAGTCATACGCACTGGATGCGTTATAAAAGAAATTGATCATATGAAACCACTCTTATTGCTTGCATTATCAACATTGCCCGTTCATTTAAGCCATGCAGCTCAGCCACCATTAGAACTCACCATTCAAAAAAGTTCAGCTCAATCGGCGCATTTGACCACGCGTATTCAATGGGTAGATTTTCCCAAACCCCAATATAAAAATAGCGATTTAAATCAGCAAAACCGTGCAGCGATTATTCGTATCTATGCAGATGAAACAGGCGATGTGACCAAAGCCACCGTACAGGAAAGTACTGGGCTCAAAGCTTTGGATGAAAAGTTGGTGAATGCTGTGCTTCAAGCCAAAGTAAAACCTTTTGTTGAAGATGATAGTGCTTCTGCCGTCATTGGTTATCAAGTTTTTAATTTAAACCTAACGCCAGATAACGCCGAAGCATGTCACTACACCTTTGACTCTAAGAACTGGCTTGCGCAACAACAGCAACAAAAAGTGCCTTTTCAATATCAAACTCAACCTACGCTTGGATTAGATTCAACACAGTTAAATGGTCATGACCGTCAAGTTAAATTTAGCTTCAAAACAGATAAACAAGGTAACGTGAAAAAGCCCAAGATTACTAAAGGCTCTGGCATTTATGAGCTTGATCAGCAGGTTTTACAAGCCGTTGCCAATAGTAAAGTCAGTGTTAAACGCACAGCAAGTACACTGTGGCTCTATAAAAAATCTAAATTTAAAGATGTGATTGAATTTGACCTTGAGTCTTGTCACTAAAATCTAAAAGGACACGAGTTTTCGATAGCTCGTGTCCTGACTTCTTACAAATCTAAAAACCCTTAAAAATCTTTTGGCCAATAACAGTATTTGAAGACCGATTAGAATTGACTAAACATCCAATACACAAAAAGATAACGCCCTATTTTTGCAATGCTCACCATCAATAAGAAACGAACAAAGTTTTCTTTGAGCAATCCTGCAATGAGGGTGATCGGATCACCAATAATGGGTACCCAACTGAGCAATAAAGACCAAAAACCATATTTTTTATAAATGTCCTGCGCCTGCAACATCTTTTGTTCTGAGAAGGGAAACCATTTTTTGTTTTTGTATTGCTCAACTTTCAAGCCGAGCCACCAATTCACACAGCTACCTAAAATATTGCCTAGGCTGGCAACAGCTATCAATAACCACACTGAGTATTGAGTCTGAGCCAACAATCCCACCAAGACTGCTTCTGACTGTAACGGCAGCAGTGTCGCTGCTCCAAAAGCAGAAAGGAAAAGTAGTCCTAAGGCCCACATCATTTTATGATTTTAAACCCAGCTTTTTCTTGGTTGAGCTATAGGCAAAACTTGACCAGATCAATGCCAGAATCAACAAAGACCAACGTGACCATGAATATTTATCGGCAATCGGTTCAATTGCAGCTCGGAGTACAATCTGATCTTTGGTATTCAGCAGTTCAATGATTTTTTGAATGTGCACCGCTTCAGCTACAAATAGCACCAAACATCCCGCAATCCCCACAATAATACTGAGATAGATTTTAGGATTCGCTTCAATAATACGGGTTAAATTGAGGAAAAACTCTTTTTTCATTACACTAATGTCCAAACAACCTTTCAACAAAAAAGCCACCCATCGGTGGCTTTAAAGAATGGTTTATACCTTGAAAGCGCTAAGCTTAACACAGTTCAAGTCAACGCTTCTGTAACTAATTCACTTGAAGCGCCAACGCACGCTGAACTGCAGGACGCGCTTGAATACGCTCCATATAAGCTTTCACATTTGGATAGTCATTTATATTAATTTGCTGCCACTCATAACGCAAAATCCATGGGAAAATTGCCATATCCGCTATCGAATACTCGCCAGCCACATAGTTTTGACCAAAAAGCTGCTTGTCTAGTACAGCATACAAGCGCTTAGTTTCATTGACATACCGTTCAGTCGCATACGCAATACGTTCGGGTGCAAATTTACTAAAGTGATGGTTCTGTCCAAGCATTGGACCAAAACCACCCATTTGCCACATCAACCACTGCTCAACTTCAACACGAGCCTGTTCATCGCTTGGATAAAACTGCCCTGTTTTACGCCCTAAATACTGCAAAATCGCCCCTGACTCAAACACAGAAATGGCTTCACCTTTAGGACCCTCTTGATCGACAATCGCAGGGATTTTATTGTTGGGTGAAATGCGCAGAAAGTCGGGTTGAAACTGATCATTTTCTAAAATATTGATGGGAAAAACTTGATACTCCAAACCCATCTCTTCTAATGCAATGCTAATTTTATGTCCATTGGGTGTTCCCCAATAATAAAGATCAATCATTTTAAAATTATTCTCCATACACCGTAGATGGTGGCTCTTTACACACCTTAATAGATTTAAAAAGAAACAACAAGCTCTGAAAATTAAAAATAATTTTATAATTATCAAACATATATAAAATTTATTTAAAAAAATAGATCTTTAACTTGATTTTTTTAAACTCAAACACATATTAATTATTGTGTTAGAAATGACGATTTTTAACATTCTGTCGATGTTTATACATGGCAGATTTAAGTTTTTATCTTCTTATTTTTAAAACTTTGCTGACCTCAGGAGGTTCTAATCATGAGTAATCTAAATCTTCATCCTTTATTTCGTCGTAGCATTGGATTTGACCGTTTAAATGATTTTATTGACTACGCCATGCAAAGTGATGCACCCAATTATCCTCCATACAACATAGAGAAATCTGGTGAAAACCGTTATCGCATTGTGGTGGCTACCGCAGGTTTTAGCCTAGAGGAATTAGGGCTTAGTCTAGAAAATCAGCTTCTTACCATTTCAGGTAAACCTGAGGTTGTTCAGAAAGAAACAACTGAATATCTGCATAAAGGAATCGCGCGTCGTGCCTTTAAATTGTCTTTACGCTTAGATGAACATATTGAAGTTCAACAAGCTGATTATGAGAATGGTTTATTGGTCATTGAGTTGGAACGAATCATACCAGAAGAGAAACTTCCACGCGAAATCCCAATTGGTAAGAAAAAACTTTTACTTGATCAGCCTGACTCTATAGAAAAAACTGTAAGCACTGAGTAATTATGCTTTAAATCAAAAAAGCCCTGCTATTCGAGCAGGGCTTTTTTGATGATTGGATTGTTCCGTCCTGAAATAAGTTTACACCTTAAGAGACTTATTTTATGGAACATGCACGAGAACAACGAGTTAAACGTACACAACGTGATTATAGCTTCGCCTTTAAAATGATGGTTGTACATGAAGTAGAAAAAGGGCAAATTACTTATAAACAAGCTCAGGCAAAATATGGTATTCAAGGAAGATCAACTGTGCTGGTATGGTTACGCAAGCACGGACAACAGGACTGGACTTCGAATATGCCGACTTCTTCTAAACGCCAATTGACACCCCAACAACGAATCCGCCAATTAGAAAAACAGTTAGCCGCAGAAAAGCTCAAAACTGAATTTATACAGGATGTGATTTATCACATTGATAAAGAGTGTGGGACTGATCTTGGAAAAAAGTATACCGAGCACGTTTCAAAGATTGGCAAAGCCAAAGAGGACTAAGCGTTTCACGTTATTGTCAGTGGTTAGGAATCACTCGACAAGCTTATTATCAAGCAGAAAAACGTGCTCAAATGACTGCACAAGTAACCGAACAAATACTCGAGTTGGTTATGGAATATCGTTGTCTCATGCCAAGTATCGTAACACGTAACCTGTATTGGCTTATTCAAGGCAAATTGTTGCAGCGTGGTTTAAAGTGTGGACGGGATCAGTTATTTAAAATATTGAAAGAAAATAATTTATTGATTCGCCCCAAGCGTCGTTACACAAAAACTACGGATAGCAAGCACTGGATGAAGAAGCATCCAAATTTATTAAAGGATTATTCAGCAGTGCAAGCCAATGAAGTCTTTGTTAGTGATATTACTTATGTTGAGAGTGCTGAAGGCGTACATTATTTATCCTTAGTGACAGATGCTTATACCCGCCAGATTAAAGGTTATAAGTTATCGAATGATATGCGTGCGGAGAATGTTGTGCAGGCTCTACATATGGCGATGCAGCATGTGACAGATCGGGCAGCCAGGATGATTCATCATTCAGACAAAGGCTCACAGTATTGCTCTGAGCTATATCAATCGGCATTGCGCCATTATGGGATATGTCCTTCCATGACAGATGGAGGAGACTGTTATCAAAATGCATTAGCAGAGCGGATTAATGGAATATTAAAGCAGGAGTTTTTAACTACACGATGTCAAACCATGAAGGAGTTAGATCACTTAATTACGGAATCTATCATGATTTATAATTGTTATAGACCACATTTAAGTTTAAATATGAACACCCCGAATCAGACGTATGAGCAAACTAAAACCGAGCTAATTGCTTAACTCGGTTTGAAGTGGAATACTGTCAATCTATTTCAGGACAAGACAGATGATTACTTTTTCTTTTTAGGACCAAGCAACATACCCATTTGACGACCTTCCATTTTTGGTGATTGCTCAACAACACCAATTTCAGCCACATCTGCTTCAACTTTTTGAAGTTGAGCCAAACCAAGCTGTTGGTGCGCCATTTCACGACCACGGAAACGAAGAGTAATTTTTACTTTGTTGCCTTCTTCAAGGAACTTAGTGATTGCACGTAGTTTTACGTTGTAATCACCAACATCAGTACCCGGGCGGAGTTTGATTTCTTTCACCTGTACTTGATGCTGTTTTTTCTTCGCCTCTTTCTGCTTTTGCTTTAGATCAAACAAATGCTTGTTGAAATCCATGATTTTACAAACAGGCGGTTCAGCGTTTGCTACGATCTCAACAAGATCAAGCTCAACACTTTCAGCAGCGCGTAATGCTTCTGCCAAACTAACAATACCTTTTTGCTCACCATTTTCGTCTACAAGACGGACTTCTTTCGCACGAATTTCATCATTCAAAGCAGGACGGTTTGATTTGTTACCGCCCTGTTGATTACGGTCAGGCTGTTTAATCGCTGTTACTCCACAATGTACCGGCCGCGTTCGGCAACGGCTGCTTTTACTAGGTCAACGAAAGCGTCGATTGACATAGTACCCAAATTTTTTCCTGAGCGGGTACGCACGTTCACTGTACCTTCCTCTACCTCACGGTCGCCAAGAACCAGTAAGTAAGGAATTCGCTCTAATGTACGTTCACGAATCTTAAAGCCGATTTTCTCATTTCTCAAGTCTGAAATCGCACGGAGACCGTTTTCTTTAAGTTTAGCAACGACTGACTCACATGCTTCCGCTTGTGAATCGGTAATGTTCATCACACATGCTTGGAGTGGTGTTAACCAAGGTGGCATAAAGCCCGCATAGTGTTCGATTAGTATACCAATAAAACGTTCAAAACTGCCAAGTATTGCACGGTGCAACATTACAGGTTGATCACGATCATTGTCTTCAGTGACATATGACGCATCTAAACGTTCTGGCAAATTGAAGTCACATTGGATTGTACCACATTGCCATACACGGCCTAAGCAGTCTTTCAGTGAGAATTCAATTTTCGGACCATAGAATGCGCCTTCACCCGGTTGAAGTTCCCACTCCAAACCAGCAGCATCTAAAGCATCTGCTAAAGATTTTTCAGCTATATCCCAAAGTGCATCATCACCCACACGTTTCTCTGGACGTGTAGACAACTTCATTTGCACTTCTTCGAAACCGAAGTCTTTATAGACATCTAAAGTCAGTTGAATGAAGTCAGCCACTTCTTGACCAATTTGCTCTTTGGTACAGAAAATGTGTGCATCATCTTGAGTAAAGCCACGAACACGCATAATGCCATGCAATGAACCCGATGGTTCGTTACGGTGACACGAACCGAACTCAGCCAAACGAATTGGCAAATCACGGTATGATTTTAAACCTTGATTGAACACTTGTACGTGACAAGGACAGTTCATCGGTTTAATTGCATAGTTACGGCTTTCTGAATGCGTCGTGAACATTCCATCCGCATAGTTTGCAGCATGGCCTGATTTTTCCCAAAGCGTGAAATCAACCACTTGCGGGGTACGAATTTCAAGGTAACCATTATCTTGTTGTACTTTGCGCATGTATTGTTCAAGTACTTGATAAATGGTCCAACCGTTTGGATGCCAGAACACCATACCTGGTGCTTCTTCTTGCATATGGAACAGGTCTAAAGCTTTACCAATTTTACGGTGGTCACGCTTTTCAGCTTCTTCAATACGTTTGATATAAGCTGCAAGCTGTTTTTTGTCTGCCCACGCTGTACCATAAATACGTTGTAACTGTTCATTCTTCGCATCCCCGCGCCAATAAGCGCCTGACATTTTAGTCAGTTTGAATGCTTTTAAAAATTTAGTATTTGGCACGTGTGGACCACGGCACATATCCAAATAATCTTGATGGTAGTACAAGCCCATTTCTGTTTCTTCAGGCATGTCTGCAATCAAGCGTAATTTATAATCTTCACCACGCGCTGTGAATTCTGCAATCACCTCATCACGTGGTGTCATTTTTTTGATGACATCATAGTCTTGATCGATGAGCTTTTTCATGCGCTCTTCAATGGCTAGCATGTCTTCTGGCGTAAATGGCTTTGCGCTAAAAATATCGTAATAGAAGCCATCTTCAATGACAGGACCAATCACCATTTTCGCTTCAGGGAACAATTGCTTAACCGCATGCCCTACCAAGTGAGCGCAAGAGTGACGAATGATTTCGACACCTTCTTCGTCTTTAGGCGTAATAATTTGAAGGCTGGCATCCGTGGTAATCAAGTCAGATGCATCAACTAAACGACCATCGACTTTTCCTGCAACTGTATTTTTCGCAAGACCCGGACCGATGCTCAGTGCAACGTCCATCACAGATACAGCTTGATCAAATTGTTTTTGATCGCCATTTGGCAAAGTGATAATTGGCATAAAAAATCCTTAAGGAGTGATGCCCCGTACCATGGAGCATATCACCGCGAGATTATGATCGAGGTAAAACCTCAAAAGATAAAAACGGTGGATAAATAAAATCAGTCGAATTTTACACGTGTTATCCACAGGATTAAACCTTTTCCCCTATAAAATTCACGTTTCAGCGCATTTTGAATTTATTTGCCAATCCATCAGCCTCCCTAAAATGAGGGGGATTGATGTTCCGCAATCCTTATCGCTACATTTTATAATGACTCTATCGGTCACTTTTTATTGAACAATACAGCAACACAAGCATACACATTTTGCTTAAAAAGCAGGCTAAAATCTAACTAAAATCTAACTAAAAAGGTTTATATCGCACAGAATCCATAGATTCAGTTTAGATAAACTAAACAAAAAAATTCAATAAATTCATCTAAAAAGCGCAACTCGACTAAAGCATAAATGCAAGATGGCTGAAAAATGCATATCTTTTAATCAATGGAAAAATAATACCAAATTCAGGAGTGATCAACATGGTGAGTGCTTATGATGAGTTACCAAGAACCCCAGCAAACTTTGTGGCTTTGTCACCGCTGCGTTATTTAGAACGAGCTGCTTATATTTACCCTCATCAAGATGCCATCATTCATGGGCACCGCCATATTTCATGGCGTGAAACTTATCTTCGCTGCCGCCAATTTGCCTCACAATTACAAAAACTGGGAATCACAAAAAACGATACTGTCTCTGTTTTGCTGCCCAATGTCCCTGCAATGATCGAAGCACATTTTGCAGTCCCAATGGCAGGTGGTGTGCTCAACACATTGAACACGCGCTTAGATGCCAAAACCATCGCATTTATGCTTGATCATGCAGAAACCAAAGTCTTATTGGTGGATCCAGAGTTTGCATCGGTTGCACAAGAAGCCTTGGCTTTGGTCGGACGCGATATTTTCGTGATTGATGTAGATGATGCTGAGTACGAAAACTGTTTTGCAGCCCCGATTGGGCAAATCGAGTATGAAGACTGGTTAACCGAAGGCGATGAGAACTTTGAATGGCATTTACCTCAAGATGAATGGGATGCCATTAGCCTTAACTACACCTCTGGCACCACAGGCAACCCAAAAGGCGTGGTTTATCACCACCGTGGCGCTTATATCAATGCAGCCAGTAACATCATTGCCTGTGGCATGACGCCACGTGCGACTTACTTGTGGACCTTACCACTGTTTCACTGCAACGGTTGGTGCTTTGCATGGACTATGGCAGCCAATGGTGGCACCAACATCTGTTTACGTAAAATTGACCCTGAACTCATTTTTAAACTCATCGCTGAACACAAAGTCGATTATTTCTGCGGTGCGCCGATTGTGTTATCAATGCTGATCAATACTCCAGAAGAGCAACGGGTTCACTTTGAGCACCGTGTCGAAGTGATGGTGGCAGGTGCTGCGCCTCCTGCTGCAATCATTGAAGGCATGCGTAATATTGGCATCAATGTCACCCATGTCTACGGTCTCACTGAAACCTATGGTCCTTCTGCGCTTTGTGCCTCTCAAGCAGGTTGGTCAGACTTATCGATTCAAGAACAAGCGCAGCTGCACTCACGCCAAGGTGTACCGTACCCACTGCAAGATGGCATGAAAGTCCTTGATCCAGATACCATGCAACCTGTACCGCATGATGGTCAAACCATGGGTGAAATTATGTTCCGTGGCAACATTGTGATGAAAGGCTACCTCAAAAACCCTGAGGCGACCGCAGAAGCGTTCGCTGGTGGTTGGTTTCATACAGGCGATCTTGCAGTCTGCCAACCCGATGGCTATGCCAAAATTACTGACCGCTCTAAAGATGTGATCATTTCTGGAGGCGAGAATATTTCATCACTAGAAGTTGAAGAAATTCTCTATCAACATCCTGCTATTTTAACGGCTGCGGTGGTCGCGAAACCCGATCCTCGTTGGCAAGAAGTGCCCTGTGCATTTATTGAACTCAAAGCAGGTAAAGAAACCACACCTGAGGAAATCATTGAATTCTGTAAGCAACATCTGGCACGTTTTAAAGTCCCGAAAGATGTAGTGATTACAGAAATTCCAAAAACGTCGACAGGCAAGTTACAAAAATTTGTTCTACGCGATTGGGCCAAAGAGCGTGCAACGGGCGAGTTTAGCTAAACATTCAGCAGTCTATACAAGCAAATACTCTCAAATAAAAAAGCGACCTTGAAGGTCGCTTTTTTTATGTCTAAATGACTTAATTATCTGAAATTAAAGCCACTTGCTGAATGTAGTTAAACAACTTCAAACGCGAAGCTTTAAGTTGTTCTTCATCAGCCTGCTGTTTCATATCACGGTGAATACGCAATACATGCTGACGAATGGTATGACGTTCCGCGGCATTATAGGTTTTGGAAAACTCATTAATGACTACATCACCATCTTTGATCATACGATCAACCCAACGCTGCAATTGAGCGGTTTTTTTCGCGCCTTGTTGCGGTGTCAAATAAGACAAAATCACCGTTTCATCTTCATTACGCAACAACTTCCCAATGCGTAAAAATTGGCGACGACGAGCTTCATTTGATGTAATCAGTTTCACATCCAAAAGGGCTTCAATCAAACGCTCTTCAACAGGTAAGTTTTGAATTTGTTTAGTGTTCAACTCTGCAAGTTGAGAACCCAAAGATGCCATACGTTGTACGGCTTTTTTCTGTTCAGTTTTACTTGCACGTCCTTCTAAAGATTCAAAGTCCTCTTCAGTAAAACTATGCGGTCGACGTGCCACGATTAATCTGCCTCGTAAAATTTTGCTGCAAATAGTGCCTGAATCTCAGATAAAGCTTGTTCTTCATCTGCGCCTTCAAGCACCAAGCGTAAAGTGGTGCCCTTTCCTGCGCCTAGCATCAGGAGGGACATAATATTTTTGGCATCCACCAATTTGTCTCCTTTTCCAATTTGGATTGAAGAACGGAATTTGGTGGTCACTTCAATGAGCTTGCCAGATGCACGCGCATGTAACCCTAGTTTATTAATTACGTCAACAGTTGTGTCAATCATGCCCAGTGCTTCATTTCTCGATGGAGGACTTGAATAGACCATTTTGCCTCAAGGGCTTTTTTTAGTCTATCCACAATATATACAGAGCGATGCTGCCCACCCGTACAACCAATTGACACAGTCATATAGTGACGATGCCCTTCAGCAAAAGCTGGTAACCATTTATCTAAAAACTTATAAATATCTTGGAATATTTCGTGTGTTTGCTCACTTTGTTCCAAAAATTTTTGCACAGGAGCATCCAGTCCAGAATACTTCCGCAGTTCTAAATCCCAATGCGGATTGGGTAAATGTCGAACATCAAACACATAGTCAGCATCTAATGGAATGCCATGTTTAAAGCCGAAAGACTGCAAAATCAAAATCAGGCTATCTGACTGCCCCAACTTTGACAGCAAGGTATGCTTTAAGTCGTGCACACTTTTATCGGTGGTATCAATATGCACAGTTGAGCGCAAATTAATCGGCAATAAAAGGGTCTTTTCTTCTTGAATGCACTGATTCAAACTTTGAAAGCGTGTCGCCAACGGATGCGGACGACGTGAAGCACTAAAGCGTGCAATCAGTTCTTGGTCACGTGTGGTCAAATAAATAATATCGACCGTACCATGCCTCTGCAATTGTTCAAACACCAAGTCGAACTCTTGCAAATCTGCACGCGTACTGCGTACATCCACGCCAAGCGCCAACTGCTCAAGGTTATTTTCCCGATCTAGCTTAGCCACAATCTCTGGGAGTAAGGCCAAAGGCAAATTATCAATACAGTAATAACCAAGGTCTTCCAATACCTGTAATGCAGAGGATTTACCTGAACCAGACTGTCCTGTAACAATTAAAATGCGCTTCATCTTAATCCTTTTAGAGGTGAGCTTGACTAAATATGTTTCACTTTCAAGTTATCAATTAAACGAGTTGCCCCGAGTTTTGCCGCAACGAAAAGCACCACATCTTGGTCAAACGCATCCAATTTCTGCAATGCAGGTGTGCGTGCTTCCACATAATCCACAACAAAACCAGCCTGTGTCAATGTCTCCTTTATATTTGCTAACACATCCGCTAAAGCTGTACCGGCTTGTAGCGACTGTTCTGCCGCCTTTAAGCTTTGATAAATGGTCGGTGCCTTTTGACGGTTTTCTTCGCTTAAATAACCATTACGGGAACTTAAAGCCAAACCATCTTCTGCACGTGCAATTGCTACACCCATCACCTCAAGCGGCATATTCAAATCACGAACAAACTGACGAATCACAGCCAACTGTTGATAGTCTTTTTCACCAAAGAAAGCAAAATTAGGTTGCACAATATTGAACAGTTTCGTCACCACAACAGCGACACCATCAAAATGACCTGGGCGTTGTAGACCACACAAATCATTGGTGATATCTGAAACAGTAATATTGGTCAAACGTGGGCTATTGCCATACATTTGCTCAACCGATGGTGCAAACACGATGTCACAACCAACCTCGGCCAACAAGCGCTGATCTTGTTCCAATGTGCGTGGGTAACTGTCAAAATCTTCATTGGGTCCAAATTGAATCGGATTCACAAAAATGCTGACTACAACCACATCACAGAGTTTTTTCGCTTCGCGTACCAGATTCAAATGCCCCTGATGCAAGTTGCCCATGGTCGGGACGAAACCAATACTTTTTCGAGCCGTTCGTGCAGGGTTCAATGATGCTGATAGGCCTTGGATCGTGGTTTCAGTTTTCATGTTTTACAGCTCGACTTGGAATGTTTGTTCTTTCGCAGGGAATGAGCTATCTAGCACCGCTGCATGGTATGCCTTGAACGCATCCAAAATCGCAGTTTCCCCTGCTTGTTCTTTCATAAAGTTACGCACAAATTTTGCAACACGACCAAAAGTCAGCCCAAGCATGTCTTGTACCACCAAGACTTGACCATCGGTATCCACACCTGCGCCAATGCCAATGACAGGTACATGTGGGAACAACTCACTAATTTCTTTACCGAGCTGCGCAGGCACACACTCTAATAACAACAGCGCAGCACCCGCATCAACCACCGCTTGACAGTCTGCAATCAGTTGGTCTGCAGCTTCACGTGTCCGTGCTTGTAATTTATAGCCACCAAACACATGTACAGACTGTGGAGTTAAACCTAAGTGTACACATACAGGAATACCATTGCGTGTCAAAACCTGAACCGTTTCAGCCAGCCATGCACCGCCTTCGACTTTGACCATTTGTGCGCCCGCTTGCATCACTACTTTTGCACTTTGCAAAGCATCATTTAAGGTGGCATAGCTCATAAACGGTAAGTCAGTCATGATCAAAGCATGCTGATTACCACGGCGTACAGCTGCGGTATGGTAAGCCATATCTTCAACTGTAACAGGCAAAGTGGAATCACGACCTTGAATGGCCATACCGAGCGAATCGCCAATTAAAATGCTATCAATTTCAGCAAGTTCCATTGCCTTTGCCATACTGGCATCATAGCAAGTCAGGCAGGAAAATTTGCGACCTTCTGCTTTAAATTTTCTTAAGTCATTTAAACTAATCATCAAACTATTCCTTTCAACATCTTTAGCTCGGCTAAATTAAATCTCTGCCCAATTGCCTGCATCCAGCACGCTCAACGTGGGTTGTTGTACAACAGGCAACTGTTTCAACGCAATACCATCAATGTGTAAATCTGGGTCTAAATCGAGCAATGGAATCAACACAAAATCACGTTCCATCACACCAACATGTGGCACGATTAAGCGTTCATTCTGAATTTTCTCTTCTGCATAGATCAGTAAATCTAAATCTAAAGTGCGTTCACCCCAATGGCGTAAACGTACACGTCCCGACTCTTGCTCAAAACGTTGCAATTCATCCAGCAAAGCCAACGGTGCTAAGTTTGTGCTGAGTTGCACCACGGCATTTAAATAATTGGGTTGGTCTTGCGGTCCCATCGGAGGGCTTTGATACAGCTTGGAGATCTTCACATCGCCAAGACTGGCCAACTTGTGCACCGCTTCAGTCAAAATCACTTTAGAGTCGCCTAAGTTACTACCTAGACCAATGTACGTGACGATGCTCATTGTGTCGGTCCAAAAATCACGCTACTTAAATCACGCTGAACACGTTTACGTTTTAAAATTGGGTGGTCTGCACCAATCTCGGTCGAGCTGTGACCTGTTCCCTTACCAGTCTGGGTACGAGCTTCAGCGTGTTGCTTCGGTTTACGTGCGCGACGGCTGCGCGATTCTTGCTCTTGAACTAAAGGCTCAATTTCATGACTTACCGTTTTAGCAATCGCCGCTTCTTCAGCACTTCCTTTACCACTGCGACGTGATTTTGCACGTTGGCGATTATATTGGCTGATGGCACGCTCTTTTTCATCGGTGCTCATCAACTGATAGGCATCCCACCACTGTCCCATGCCGAGCGTACCCTCATCACCGGATTTTTCGCGAAGCAACAAGAAGTCAAAGCCTGCACGAAAACGTGCATGGCTAGATAAGGCTTGAATTTGCTGTGCTTTCGGGTTGAGTAGTCGAGTTTGCATTTCCCACACCTCACGAATGAAGGTTTCAGCAAATCTCGGAATAATAGTCCGCGTGGCTTGGCGTTTTAATACATCAAGTCCCGCTTGCGCACGAGCTTCAGCCGCAACCACACCTTTACTGCTATAAAACTCACAACGGTCCAAGAACGGCTTCCATAATAACACCGCATAGAAAAATGCAGGATTGATGGTTTTGCCCACTTGAATACGCTGATCGGTATTTTTAGCGGCACGTTCAATAAATGGGGTGATATTCGGTTGGATATCTGCAAATAACTGCTTCCAAATGCCGAAATCGATCAACATTGGCAACACACGATTTAAATGTCCCATAGTGAACAGCTTCTGAGATTCATCATATAAACGGTGCGGCGAAACATCACGCAACAACTGCGTCATTTCCAAGGTGAAAACGTCGAGAATTTGATGATCAATTGAGAAACCTAATTTTGCAGCAAAACGTAAAGTTCGCAGCATTCGCACAGGATCTTCTTCAAAACGCGTTTGTGCATCGCCTAGTAGACGTAAGGTTTTATTTTTAATGTCATCCACAGCATGACAGAAATCCAAGACAACACCCTTACGTGGCTGATAGTACATCGCATTAATTGAAAAGTCGCGGCGGGCAAAGTCTTGCTCTATCGTACCCCAATTGTTATCACGCAAAATCATGCCTTGCGCAGAGGTGACTTCTTTCTTCGGCGGTGCACGGAAAGTTGCCACTTCAACCAACTCACGACCTGAATAGACGTGAGCCAGCTCAAAACGGCGCCCGATAATACGGCAACGTCGTCCGAAAACTTCTTTTACCTGTGACGGTGTTGCATTGGTCACTGCATCAAAATCTTTGGGATTTAGGCCAAGCATCATGTCGCGGACACCGCCACCGACGATATATGCTTCATAGCCTGCCTTAGTTAATGCATCGATCACATCTAAAATGTAAGAAGGTAATTGAGCGGTTGATAAACCACATTTTGACGCGCGCAAAGTTTGCAAAAGCCGCTGTCTCCTACGCCTAAACGTAAAATTCTAAGATGACGCTAATCATATATCTAACACAATCAAAGGGCAATTTGATTATCGAAAGCAAAGCAGGATTCTGATCAATTCACCAATAAATGACACCGCTTTTTTCACAAGCCCAAACGGGCTTTATTTTTTGCAAAAATTGCCGGTCCAATCCCGCGCACCTGCTGCAGCTCATCTATAGTCTTAAATTGTCCTTGTTTCTGGCGATAGGCCACGATTGCCTGTGCCTTTTTTAGACCCACACCCTGAAGTTGCTGTAATTGATCGACACTGGCTTGATTTAAACTAATTTTATTTGTGCTCAACACAGGTTGAGCCTGAACAGGAGACACAGCACGTTTCACGCTTTTAGGAGCTTGAATACGATCATCCCACGCCTGCTGCTCTGCTTTCCAATTCAGGTAGTTCTGATCAAAAGACTGTGCATAACTACTAGGTATACACGCCAGTAAACTCAGTAATAACAACGCGATGATCAACAAACTTACTTTTATTTTTATCAATTCAAGCCACCATTTTTATTATTTCAGTTGTAATTTGGCTTGCTCCCACAGTTGATCCATTTCTTCTAAAGACATCTGCTCAATCTTTTTTTGTTGTTGCAAAGCCTGATCTTCAATGAAAGCAAAACGAGTACGAAATTTATGAATCGTACTCAAAAGCGACATTTCGCTTGAGACGCCCAGTTTACGCCCAACATTGATCATTGAAAATAAACAATCGCCAAATTCATCTGCTATTTCATCGGAATTTTGCTGTTGAACAGCATGTTTCAATTCAGCTAATTCTTCTTCAAGCTTGGTATAAGCGCCTGCTACATCAGGAAAGTCAAAACCGATTTGTGCTGCATTTTTTTGAATCTGTTCCGCTTGTTGTAAGGCTGGACCATGTTTGATGCTGTCTAATCGTGACTGTGCCTTACCCTGCTTTTCCTGTTGTTTAATTTGCTTCCAAAGCTCGCCCACATCTTCGGCAGACAAAGCTGAAAACTGCTGTGCTTGAAAGACATGGGGATGACGACGAATTAGTTTTTCTGTGATGACATGAACCACATCTTGAAAATTAAAAGTCCCTTGCTCGGCATATATCTGTGACTGGAAAACCACCTGTAGCAGTAAATCACCCAACTCATCACGCACCTCATCAGCGTTACCTGAACGCACAGCAGCTTCAACTTCATAAGCCTCTTCAATAGCGTAGCGGGTTAAGCTTTCTGGGGTTTGCTGTTGATCCCATGGACATTTTTCACGTAACTCACGCATCACGTTCAGCAATTGTTCCATGTTTATCTCTCTTCAAAAATCATATTGATAAAAATTACATTATGACGGCATTCATTTGTTATGCTCAATCCAATCACAACAATAACATCAAGAAAAAGAGCAACAAGGAGCCCTTTCAATGCGCAGTATTTTGATTAGCAGTGCAGCCCAAGGTATTGGTGAGGCCATCGCTCGCTTATTTTATGCACATCCCTACAAAGTGGGAATTTATGACATTAATAGTGCTCAAGCCCAACAGCTGGCAGCCAGCCTCGGCCCAAATGCCAAAACAGGACAACTCGATGTTTCCAACTATCAAGACTGGCAAACTGCTTTAGCCGAGTTTGTCGCATGGGCGGGCGAGCTCAATATCTTGGTCAATAATGCAGGAATTCTATTCTCAGGGCCTTTTGAACGAACAGAGATCAGCGCACATCATAAAACCATGTCGATCAATGTCAATGGCGTACTGAATGGCTGTCACGCTGCATTACCCTATCTCAAACAAGCAAATTTTGCCCGCATCATCAATCTTTCTTCAGCCTCAGCGATCTATGGTCAAGCCGATTTGGTCTCGTACTCTGCCAGTAAGTTTGCGGTACGCGGCATCACCGAAGGCTTAGATACCGAATGGCAGAAATATGGCATTCGCGTATTAGATGTCATGCTGCTATTTGTACAAACTGCCATGGTGCAGGATATGCAAGCGACGACTATTCAAAACATGGGGGTACACTTAACTGCAGAAGATGTAGCGCAACACGTTTTTCAAAGGGCTGTTGCAAAAGATACGGCACTCACAGCAACGCATCAAGCCGTGGGCACCAAAACCAAGCTTTTATTTCAACTGAGTAAAATCAGCCCCCAATTTCTCAACCGCCTGACTAATTTGTACCTTTCTAAATAAAAAAGCCTGCAATTGCAGGCTTTTTTTATTTCAGTTTGTTTAGTTACCTTGCACTAAACGACGCGCACTAATGATGCCTGGTTGTTGCTCCAATCGTGCCAACAGTTTTGATAATTGTGATAAACCTTTAACTTCAATCAACAATTTCATATTGGCAATACCGTCTGCTTCAGAGATGGTATTGACCTGACGAATATTGATTTGATCGGAGAAAATCACTTGGGTCAAATCTTTGAGCAAACCACGGCGATCATAAGCCTCCACCACAATTTGCACACTCTGACCACGCGTTGGCTGCATTTCCCAATCGGCTTCTACTGCACGCTCCGGTTCATTTTGAATCATGCGTAAGTAATCAGAACATGCCACTTTATGGATGCTCACCCCACGGTTCAAGGTGATATAACCCGCAATTGACTCACCATGCACAGGTTGACAACACTGCGCCACATGCAGCTCAACGTTATCTAAACCATCAATCAAAATGCCATGCGCTGACAAAGTATGACTAGCACGTGGATTCAACGTCGGCTTCAGCACCAGTTCAGGTTCATCCTGATCCAAATGCATATGGCGGTTCACCTGATTGATCAAGGCGTGCAGACTAATGTCACCATTGACTAGGGCAATCAGAATATCTTCACCCGCTTTGACATTAAAATGATTGCAGTAATCATTCAAATCAATACTTTTTGGGTGAATTGCTAAACGTGAAAGTTCTTTGTTGAGCAGGTCACGGCCCACTTCCAAGTTTTTGCTGCGGTCTTGTTGGCGGAACCAATGGCGCAGCTTGTCACGCGCACGTGCCGTCTTGATATAACCTAAAGAGTTCACCAACCAATCACGGTTTGGCTCACGGTCTTTCTTGGTTAAAATCTCAACTTGCTCACCCGTTTTTAAAGTATAAGTTAGCGGAACATAGCGCTGATTCACCCGCGCGGCATAACACTTGTTACCGACTTGAGTATGTACATGGTAAGCAAAGTCGAGTACGGTCGAACCACGTGGGAGCTCTTTAATATCACCATCACGACTAAAGACATAAATCTTCTCAAAATCCTCAAAATCTTGAATTTGCTCAAAATTTTCAGAGTCTTCATCCGACTTATGTACATTCGCATCATTGCGCTCTTGATAATGTTCAAGGACTGCACGCAATGAATGTAAACGATGGTTAAAAGAGTGATCAGTATTCTTACCGCCCTCTTTATAGTTAAAGTGCGAACACACCCCAAGCTCTGCTTCTTCATGCATACTCTTGGTACGAATCTGAACTTCCAGTGATTTGTTTTCCGCAATCACAGCCGTATGCAGTGAGCGGTAACCATTGGCTTTCGGATTGGTAATATAGTCATCAAACTGATGCGGTATATGCCGCCAAATTTGATGCACAATCCCCAGCGAGTGATAGCACTCAGGAACCGTTTTAACCAAGACTCGAACGGCACGAATGTCATAGAGCTGATCGAAGCTCAGGTTCTTACTTTTCATTTTTCGATAAATCGAATAAATGTGTTTTACCCTGCCGCTAATTTCAGCTTCAATGCCATGCTCATTCAAAGATGCACGCAATGTATCAATCACAAACTGAATATATTGCTCACGCTCCAGTCGCTTTTCATTCAGCAGGGTCGCAATTTCTTTATAGCGATCAGGTGCTAAATAACGAAAGGCTAAATCTTCCAGTTCCCACTTTAACTGCGCAATCCCTAAACGGTGTGCCAGAGGTGAGTAAATGGTTAAGATTTCTCGTGCTACACGCTCTTGACGTTCTTTAGATGAAGTCGCCAATTCACGCAGTGCATAAGTCCGCTCAGCCAATTTGATCAGTACAACGCGCACGTCTTCCGTCACCGAAATCAACATTTTATAAATGCCGTTTAAGTGCTCACGCTGATTGTTATTAAAGTGATCTTCGAGGCGTTTATTCTGCTCAATGAGGTCGGACAACTTACCCATAGCCAAAGTGCCTTTGACCAGTGCATGCACTTGTTCGCCAAAATGCTCTTGTACTTCCGCCAATGGAATCACGCCTTCGCGTACACCACGATAGAGCATCGCAGCAGCCAAGGTATCTTCATCGACATGTAAATGGGCCAGAATATCTGCCATTTCAATACCGGTATAAAAGGTATTGGAACGATGATTAACCGTGGTTTCTAACTCTTTTTGTAAAGTCAAATTGGCAACTTCTTCGAGTTGCTCAAGCTTCGCATCATCTAATATGCTTCGAACACGATCCAACCATTCAGCCAAATCATGTTGAGCTTGTTCGGCATGCTCTACAGTCGCCTCCTGAGACAACTCATTGAGTCGCCCAGGTAGTTGCTCACGTACTGTGACCATACCCTTCTCCTACACTTTTACGCTTCATATTCTTTAATCGTTTATCTCATTATCTTTTTCAAACAATGCTATCGACTCAACGTGACCTGTGTGGGTAAACATATCCATCACACCGGCTTTGACTAATCGATAACCCTGTTGTACCAACAGCCCCGCATCCCTTGCGAGTGTCGCTGGATTACACGACACGTAAACGATTCTTTTTGCACCAAAGTTAGGCATATAATGCATTATTTCCTCTGCGCCTGCACGTGGAGGATCTATCAATAATGCATCAAATCCTTGATTTGCCCAAGAATGATGCGAGAAATCTTTTGTTAAATCTTGTGAAAAGAACTCCAACTGGCGAAGCGCATTACGTTTCGCATTTTCTGCACCACGTTGAACCATTTCTTCACTGCCTTCAACACCAACCACTTGTCCTGTTGCTCCCACGCATCGAGCCAAAGGCAAAGAGAAATTTCCTAGACCACAGAACAAATCGAGAACACGTTCTCCTTGTTTTAAATCTAGCAAGTCACATGCCAATTTCACCATTTGCGGGTTAATGGTTGAGTTTACTTGAGTAAAGTCGTGTGGGTTAAATCCAAATGCCACATCAAAATCACTTAAACGATAATGTAAACGCATCTCTGCATGCTCATCATCCATACGCTTTAGACTGTCTGGGCCAGCAACTTGTAAATACAACTGCCACCCTCTGTCTAACGCAAATTGTTTTAATCGGTTGACATCCTCGGTGTTTAATTTTTCAGTATGTCGCACCGTAAGGGCGATCTCACAATCCCCCATGGCCAATTCTATATGACCAATGGCCGCTTTGGCTGTTAGACTTTGGAGTAACTGCTTCAAGCGTGTGATTGAACCAAACGCTTGATCTAACACCAAACAACGATCAATTGAAGTCAGTTTATTGGTTTGACGCTCTCGAAAACCCACGACCAATTGGTCTTTGTGCGGCAAATAACGCACCCCAATGCGTGCTTTACGGCGGTAGTCTTCACGTAAAGAGCGCAAAGGTGGCAACCATTCTTCAGGTTGAATCCCAGCAAAATGCTGCAAATGTGATTTAAGCACTTCTTGCTTTAAACGAATTTGTTCATCGGGATGAATGTGCTGCATATTACAGCCACCACAGCTTTTAAAATGCGGGCACTTCGGCTCAACCCGAAAAGCAGAGGCTTCACTGAGGAGTT
This sequence comes from Acinetobacter johnsonii, assembly GCF_048551975.1. Lineage (GTDB taxonomy): Bacteria > Pseudomonadota > Gammaproteobacteria > Pseudomonadales > Moraxellaceae > Acinetobacter > Acinetobacter johnsonii_A. The sequence goes on from NZ_JBIMCF010000002.1 coordinate 52,094, forward strand.
GAACAGCATCAGCTTCCTCTAAGCGCTTTACAGCATGTGTAATCTGCGCTTTGACCGTTTCACCCGGCAACGCATAGCTAATAAAGACTTTTTTCCCATGCTTGTCTGCAGGATGGTCTGGATGCGAACCATAGTGCGCAATGCCGCGTCCTTCATGCGAAATTGACTCAACCTGAAAAATATAAATGGGTTGTTGAGTTGGACGAGGTTTGGCTCTATGTTTCATGTGTACCTAAAGATGGGAAGGGGAAAAATCGGCAGCGGTAAAAGCCGTCTGCTGTGAGGTCTCGCGCCACACCGACAAAAAGTCTTGATGCTGCGGTTGACCCTGTAAAAACTGGATGGTTTGATCGATAAAATGACGGTGGTCTTGAGCGAGCAATTGCCCTTTGAGCAAGAGCCAACGCAAATACACCAGCCATGTATTTAGCACATCACCTTCACAATAACTGGTGAGTTTGAGCCACTCCTGTGCCCGAACATATTCAGGTACATGATAAGCCCCATCGCCTCGTTTACCGGGATACCCCAATAAATGGGCAACATCATCTAGCTTTTGGAAATGACGCCCATTAAACATTGCCATCACATCCATCAGGTCGATGTGACGCTGATGATAACGGTTCTGATAGTTATTATAGCGCTTTTGTGTGTCAATTTCGCCTTGATCGAACAAAGCAGGTGCAGTTAAACCATGATACATGGCGCGAAGCATAATTACAGGTAAGTCAAACTGAGCACCATTCCAGCTCACTAAAGTTGGTAAGCGCTTATTAAATATGGATAAAAACTTACTGAGGATTTCTGCTTCCGAATATTGCTCACGGCTAAAAGAAAAAAGTTTCATCTGGCCTTGGTCATCCAGCCATAAGCCTGAAATACACACAATTTCATGCAAAGCCAAACGCTGAAAATCCATGCCTGATTCTTGGCGACGCAATTTGGTCAGTGCCGCCTCCAAATCAGCCTCAGGCAAATCTAAACCATATAAATGCGCCCCCGATCTCAAATCAGTCATGGTTTCAATATCAAAGGTGAGCACAGGTAGGCGCATATATCAGATTCTCTTTTATTGTTTTATTCAGGATCGACCACAGAGAAAAGACCCGTCGATAAATAACGGTCACCACGGTCACAAATAATGCACGCAATGACAGCACCGGGGTTTTCTTCAGCAATTTTAATCGATGCCCACACCGCACCACCTGAAGAAGTTCCTGCGCTAATCCCTTCTTTTTGCGCCAATTTACGCATGGTTTTTTCCGCTTCAATTTGCGGAATATCAATAATTTGATCAATCCGACTGCGGTCAAAAATCGTTGGTAAATATTCTTCCGGCCAACGGCGAATCCCAGCGATACTTGAACCATCTGATGGCTGTAAGCCAATAATTTGAATGTCGGGGTTCATCTCTTTGAGATATTTAGAGACCCCCATAATGGTACCTGTAGTACCCATTGAACTCACAAAGTGAGTGATTTTTCCACCTGTTTGCTGCCAAAGTTCAGGCCCAGTCGTTACATAATGTGCTTCAACATTATCAGGATTACCAAACTGGTTGAGTACGTGCCCTTTGCCTTCTTCTTGCATTTGCAAAGCCAAATCACGTGCACCTTCCATGCCCTCTTCTTTGGTTACTTCAATCAGTTCCGCGCCATAAGCACGCATGGCATCTTTACGTTCTTGACTCATGTTGTTGGGCATAATCAGTTTCATCTGATAGCCACGCATCGCAGCAACCATTGCCAGTGCAATGCCGGTATTTCCACTGGTCGCTTCAATCAAGGTATCGCCCGGCTGGATTTGCCCTCGCTTTTCCGCTTGCATAATCATGTTATACGCGGGACGGTCTTTGACAGAACCTGCGGGGTTGTTGCCTTCTAACTTTGCCAATACTGTTGCTTGAGTGTGACTTGCCAGACGCTGTAAACGCACCAGTGGCGTTTTTCCAACATAGTGATCTAACAAAAATTCGTCTGCTTGAAAATCAGTGGATGTAGTACTCATTCTTTTTACCTTGATCGAGGTGCGCCTATTGTATGGAAAAATGCCAGCCCCTGCACTCATTTAGCGTGCTTTTTCGTGAAAGTGATTAAAGCACCATCGATTTTTTATAAAGCGTGCTACACTTCAAAGCATAGGGAATAAATCACTTGCACCATGTCAAATATCAATAAAAAGTTATTTAATCGTCTGCACTTAAACCATGCTTATGGACAGCTGATTGCACTTATTTTCGTGCCGATTATGATTTTGGCTTGTGTAGGTGCATTACTGGTTATTACCGAAACTTCAAATGCCGCCAAAGCCCAGCAGCGACAAATGGCGATTGCAATTTTAACGCGCTATCAGCTAGATGCGGAAGCGGCGATCAATCTGTTGAATGCCTCCCCTTGGCAATATGAAAATGCACGTTATTTGATGCAAAAGATGTTAGATGAAAAACATCTGATTCGTGCCGCAATTATTGATGAAAAAGGCAATAACAAACTGAGCATTGGCTATCAAGACCACGCGCCTTGGCCCGCGCTGAAAAAAAATACTGATTTTTTTGGCCCGATGAATTTTAAAGGTAATACCGTATATGGTTTGCCCATCAACCAATTTACAGGCACGCCTGCACAGTTGGTGGTTGAATTAGATAACCAGCCCTTACAAATTGCCCGTTATCGCGTGTTGATTGTATTGATTGCGACAGGTCTGTTGACACTCTTATTGCTTTTACTCTGTTTAAATTTCTACTCGCGTCGCTGGATTGCGCCGATGTATGAAATTCGCATGCAGCTGCAACGTTTAAATGCCGACACCCTTGATCAACACATGCTGATTAACAGCACCGGTGAATTACGCTTACTACAACGCGATATTGCCAATGTGGTGAAACGCCTGCATTTTAGTTTTTTAGAATTGAAAGAACACACTGAGCAGACGGAAGACGATTTACGTCGAACCCTTGACACTTTAGAAGTGCAAAACATTACCTATCGTCAAGCGCGTGACCAAGCCATTTCAGCCAGTCAGTCCAAGTCTGTATTCTTGGCCAATATCAGCCATGAACTGCGCACGCCACTGAACAGTATTGATGGTTTTATTCATCTCTTACTGCGTCAAGACAACCTCAACAATGATCAAAATCTGTATTTACAAACCATCCGAAAATCATCTGCACACTTACTGGCACTAATTAATGATGTTTTAGATTTTTCAAAAATTGATGCAGGTAAACTAGAACTCGATACTGCAACTTTTGATCTAGAAGAAGCAATTTTTGATGTTATGGATATGCTGTCTCCTCTTGCTGCACAAAAGCATATCGATATGGCCTTTTACTATGCCGACAATGTACCAAAGCATGTGGTTGGAGATGCCCTACGCTTCAAACAAATTTTAACCAACTTGATTTCCAATGCCATTAAGTTTACTCCTGATGGCGAGATCATCGTCCGTGCAAGAATGGAACAAGATGATATTGGACAGTGCCTATTGCACTTTAGTGTACAGGACAGCGGCATCGGACTCAGTGGAACCGACCGTAAAAAATTGTTTGAGTCTTTTTCGCAAGGCGATGCTTCAGTCACGCGTCAATTTGGCGGTACAGGTCTGGGCTTAGCGATTTCCAAACAACTGGTGCATTTGATGCAGGGGCAAATTGGATTTGAGGACAACCAAGAACGTGCACCCACCGAAAAAGGTTCCACCTTCTGGTTTACAGCCATGTTTATGGTCAATGAAGAAGATGAATACGTCGAGCATCCTCAGTTTAGCGATATGCAAGTGGTCTCGTATTTGGCACATCCTGCAACGGCCAATATTCTGCGTCATTATCTTGAAGACTATGCTGTGGAGCACATCGAATCGAGTTCAATTTTAGACTTGTTCAGTCACCTCAACAGACTGCCTCAAGATGTGGAAAACACATGGTTGATTGTTGACCATAGTGGGGATACCGAAGCTTTATTAAAAGAAATTCGTCAACGTTATAGCGGTAACCTTGCGGTTTATGGTTACCAGATGTCACTCGATTTGACTACGCTGAATGAGTATCGCGCACGACCATTATACCAACCGCTCAGTCGGAGTGCTTTGATTCAATTACTCAGCAATCAACCGCTATTTGAAGAAGATGAAATGGAGTCCTTCAATGGTCAAGGCTTACATATTTTAGCGGTGGATGACCATCTCCCTAACCTGATTGTCCTTGAAGCCCTGCTGGGCGAATTGAATGTCAAGACAACAAAAGCTTTAAGCGGTCAACAAGCCTTAGAGATTTTACAAGAGCGTGCTGAACACGACAGCAAAGCTTTTGATTTGGTATTTATGGATATTCAAATGCCTGTCATGTCGGGGGTCGATACCACACGTGCCATTCGTGCGCTGGAGTCAACCATTGAAAACCATAAACGTTTGCCCATCATTGCCCTCACCGCACATGCATTGGCCGATGAAAAGCAAAAACTACTGCAAGTCGGCATGGATGACTATGTCACCAAACCAATTCAAATTGATCAGATTATTCAAATCCTGACCCATTGGACCACTGATCGCTTCAATAAAGGCTCACCCGTTGAAAAAGCTATCGTGATTGAAGCACTCGATCCTAAGGTGCTCGACTGGCAGCAAAGCTTACAGTTAGCCGCCAATAAAGAAGATTTAGCGGTCGACTTATTGCGTATGTTAATGGACAGTTTTGATACTGAGTTGCATGAAATGAAGCAATTGATTGAAATGGAAGATTTCCCACAATTGGAGCATGTGCTACACCGCCTGTATGGTGCAACACGCTATGTCGGTGTACCCAACTTACAAGAAGCAACAGGGACATTTGAACAGTTTGTTTCAACCTTACGTAAAGAGCGTCGTAAAGCAGATGAACAATTTGTTCAAGAAACCATCAAGCGTTTCAATGAACTCAAAGTCGTGATTGAACAAGTACAACATGCGGCACAGCAAATTTTAATCAAACATAGCCCATAAAACATTCAAAAGAGCATGACACCTAAGACAAGTTGTGACGTGACTCTTGGTGTCATTTATCCGTACGAGAGCTATGCTATGCTCCGTGCGAGCAAAAAATAAGAGTTCTCATCATGGCTTTACTTCGCATTGAAAACAAAAATGGCATTGCCACTGTTTCACTTAACCGTCCAGATAAACGCAATGCGATGAGTTTTGACTTGTTACGCGAATTGGTTAAAACTGCTGAAAAAATTAAAAAAGACCGCAGCATTCGCTGTGTCATCCTCACTGGTGAAGCGCAAGTCTTTAGTGCAGGCATTGATCTTGCCGATTTGAACAATCCGAAGAATCGCGCCTATGCCGCATGGGAACTGATCAAACCTGGACAAAGCCTCTTTCAAAAAGCTTTCCTAATTTGGCAAGAACTGCCTGTTCCTGTGATTGCCGCGATTGAAGGATTTTGCTTTGGCGCTGGTATGCAACTGGCTTTAGCGGCAGACATTCGTGTCGCACACCCTGCAACCAAAATGTCGATTATGGAAAGCCGTTGGGGACTGGTTCCTGATATGGGACTGACGCGTTCTTTGAAAGGTTTGATCGGACTAGATCTTGCCAAAGAGTTAACGCTTACGGCACGTATTTTCGATGCAACTTATGCCAAAGAAATCGGCTTAGTCACACATCTTGATGAATCACCGCTTGCTAAAGCCCAAGCTATTGCAGAAGAAATGTTACAACGCTCACCAGATGCACTCATGGCCTCAAAATATGTGTTGGATGCCATGCAGCATAAGCCTAAAAAATCCTTACGTTTGGAAAAAATTTGGCAGCTCAAATTACTGTTAGGTAAAAATAGCCAAATCGCACGTAAGAAAGATAAACAACCCGACGTGCAGTATCTACCACGCCAATATAAATAACAGTATTTAACCACTGACAATCAAAGAGGGTTCCATGAGTTTCGATCGACACACTAAAATTGCATTTCTAGGCATGGGACTCATGGGAAGCCGTATGGCCACCCGCTTACTTCAAGCAGGTCTTGAGGTCGCTGTATGGAACCGTACCCGCAGTGCCTGCGATGCACTCATTGATTTGGGGGCTACAGACTTAACACTACAGCATATCGCTGAATATCCTGTAGTTCTGACCTGTTTAGCTGATGACAAAGCCGCACTCAGCATTTATGAACAAATCGAACCGTTTTTGACGGCGAAGCAAGTGATCATCGACTTTTCCAGTCTTTCGGTGGAGCAAACCCTAAGTCTTGCAGCACGTGCTGAACAAAAACAGGTGCAATGGATCGACTCACCTGTTTCGGGAGGGACTGTCGGTGCAGAACAAGGTACGCTGGTCATCTTTGCTGGTGGCGATGCACAGACGATTCAAGACTTGTCTTTGATTTATAATATCTTGTCGCAACGTGTCACATGTATGGGCAGCACGGGAACTGGACAAGCCACCAAAATTTGTAATCAACTGATTGTGGCAGCCAATAGCACTCTGATTGCAGAAGCGGTTGCTTTAGCAGACAAAGCTGGTGTGGATACTCGCTTACTTGCACCTGCGCTTGCAGGCGGTTTTGCCGATTCGAAACCCTTTCAAATTTTAAGTCCACGTATGGCGACTCACCTGTTTGAGCCCGTACAGTGGAAAGTTCAAACCCTGTCCAAAGACTTGAACAATGCTGTGCAGCTTGCGGCGCAGCACCAACTCGACATTCCTGTTGCAGCGCGAGCACTTCAGCAATTGCAAGCACACCAACAACAAGGCTATGCTGAAGCTGATCTTGCCTCAGTCATATTACAAGTAGAACAACAAGCCAAATAAAATCAGGAGAAAATCATGACCAAACTTGCTGTAAATTTATCCATGATTTTTACCGAAGTCCCGTTGCTTGAGCGTTTTGCTTTGGCTCAAGCCGCTGGCTTTAAACATGTGGAAATCCAATTTCCCTACGAACTTAGCATTGAACAAATTCAAACTCAGCTTAGGCTTCATGACTTAAGCCTCTGCCTGATTAACGTTCCTGCGGGCGACTTAATGACTGGGGGTAATGGACTCGCAGGCGTTCCCGGCAAAGAGCTAGAGTTTCATCACGCTCTTCAGTTAGCTGTGCAATACGCCAGCGCACTCAAAGTGCCAAGTGTGAATATCCTTGCTGGCAAACAACCATTAGATGCCGACCTACTGCCCTGTTTAAATACCTTGTCCAAAAACCTGAAACTGGCCTGCCATATATTCAGTGAACATGACATTCAACCTGTCTTTGAAATGATCAACGGCACGGATATGCCGCGCTTCTTAGTGCAAAATATTGCCCAAGCACAGGAAATGTTAGAAGCAGTACAACACCCTACACTTAAAATGCAATACGACTGCTATCACATGGCCATGATGGGTGAAGATGTGTTGCAAGGGCTACAAGAAAATATTCAAGATATTGGTCACATCCAATTTGCAGACTGTCCGGGGCGGCATGAACCAGATACTGCACAAATTATGTATGCAAATATTTTTGAATGGCTACAACACAGCAGTTATGACGGTTTTATTGCGGCGGAATATCGACCAAAAACTGTTTCAACTCAGTCCTTTGCATGGAAGGCAAAATACTTTGCTGCACATCCTCAAAGTTGAACTATTGCGGATTTGAAATTTTCGCCTAAAAACGCTATATTACAAGATGAGTTATTGTCCGGAAAAATTCCCTTTATGAATTTAGAACCATCGCCCAGCGCTTCTAATTCTCACGATTTCGCAATGAATACCCAAGCTGCCGACGTACAAGCTTGCTTAAAAGTTGTACATGAAGCCCTTGAAGATGTAAAAGCAAAAGATATTTTAGCGATTGATGTCAGCCTAATCAGCAACGTCGCTGATGCAATTGTGATTGCAAGCGGTACATCAACGCGTCACATCAAAGCACTTGCTGATAACGTTGCTGAAGAAGCACGTAAAGCAGGCTTCCGCCCTCTCGGTGTCGAAGGCGAACGTGATGCAGAATGGATCTTGATTGATCTTGGCTTTGTTGTTGTGCACGTGATGTTGCCAACAGCACGTCGTTTCTACGACTTAGAAAGCCTTTGGCGTGCAGCCCCAGAAGAAACTGTAGCCTAATATGAAAAAAGCGACCTGAAGGTCGCTTTTTTTATGTCTAATTTTCTTTAAATTAAGCGATGCATATCGACCATTGGGTAACGCCCTTTCACTTGGCGCTTCACATAGGCATAGAGTTGATCTGCTTTTGCTGGACCATAAAATTCACAATAATTTTCATAACAGACTGTCAAGACCTGCGCATATTGAGTCATGGGCAAAGCCTCGAGCACCACTCGATCATTCAAGGCCTGATACTTATCGACCACAATGGATAAAGCGTCTAGCTGCATCTTCACCTCACGCTCAAACTCCTGCACATCAACGGCTTTGACTGCTTGACAGATATTTTGCATAAAAAACGTCAATGCATCGAGTAACACTGCTCCCCCTTGTTCGCTTTTCGATGCTTTTGCAGAGGGGTTCAACAACACTTGTTTTTCAACTTGGGCCATCTCTGCCAAGACATTTTTGAGCATGTCTTTTCGGAAGTAACGTAATTCCTCTGTGGTGCAAATTTCACTCAAAAAACGATTCAGGACAAAGGAGGGTTGATCACCATATTTCGCTTCCCAGTGATTCAATACTTGCTCTAAAAGTGTTCCTTGTAAGTACCGACTCAGTCCACGCTCGATCGCTTGGCGTTTTTGTAAAATAGTTAATGTTTCAGTCGACATGAGCTATCCTCTTTCATTAATGACGTTTGGTCATATCATCAGTTTCAAACGTCACATCACGCTGAAACTCGGGATAAGACAGTTCTGCATGTTCGGTATAGTCCAAGCCACGTTGTTCATGTTGTTTACTCACCCGCAAACCACCAAGAACGAGGTCCAAGACTTTAAAGACGATCAATGCCACACCAAAACCCCACGCAAAGGCTGTCAAAATACCCAAGCCTTGTACCGCAATGATCCCCGCATTAAACATTTGGTTTTCAAAAAATAGCCCCGCAGCCAATGTACCCCACGCCCCACAAAAACCATGTACAGTCACTGCATCAACTACGTCATCCAAGCGGAGTTTTTCCATCACCACTGGTAAAATACTGACCAGCACACCTGCAACCGCACCACTGATGATGGCATACACTGGACTCATGGTTGCACAGCCCGCCGTAATTGCAACCAGTCCGCCTAGTGAGGCATTAATGGTGCCGCGCATTAAAATTGCTTTACCACGTATTAGGGTATAAGCCATATAGGCAACCGCCGAAGCACACGCCGCCAAATGTGTATTCAAGGCAATCCGCCCAATACTCACATCTGCCTTCACAGTAGAGGCCGCATTAAAACCAAACCATGCCAGCCATAGAACAAAACCGCCTAGCGCCACTAACGGTAAATTATGTCCTGCCAAATAATGGACCTGTCCATTGCGCCCAAACCGCCCTAAACGAGGCCCCAACACAATAATTCCCGCTAAAGCCACCCATCCACCAAGCGAATGCACCACCGTTGAACCTGCAAAGTCAATGAAACCCATGGCTTTTAGCCAACCTTCGCCATCAAATAAGCTCCCCCAAGCCCATGCACCAAAAATCGGGTAGATCAAACCACTGACCACCGCAGCACTCACAATATACGCCACAAAGTGAATCCGCTCAGCCATCGCCCCACTGGCAATCGTCGTGGCGGTGGCAGCAAACATCATTTGAAAGAACAATAGGTTCCAGTGCCAATCATCCATGGCATTGGGGGCAAAATGCGAGGTTCCTATCCAACCACTCGAATTGACACCAAACATCAAACCAAAGCCAATCAACCAAAAGACCAAGCCCCCTAAACACGCATCCATATAGTTTTTCATGAGTACATTAATGGTGTTTTTAGAGCGCACCGAACCACTTTCAATCAGGGCAAAACCTGCTTGCATGAAAAACACTAAAATGCCACCGAGCACCACCCAGACACTGTCGAGCGAGAGACGAATTTCTTGAATATTTTGAGCCTGTGTTGGCAGGGGCTCTGCAGCAAAAATGGGTAAAGCAATACAGCACACAAAGAAGAGTAAGTATTTTATTTTTTTCATGAATAATCCCCCAAAGATTATTCATCTCAATTGCAAAATCAATGCCAGTGTTTCAACACCTTACAGATATTTAATCATGATCCATGCCCACCAATATAAATGGACAATTCAAACAAGGCGAAAAAGCGATACACCATAAAAGAGCCAAAGCGCATTTATCAGCTGATTGATGAAACATAGCTTTTAGTTTTTATAGTACTCATCCACAGCATAATAGTGAACCTTCTCTACCCATCGACCACGATTCAGCGTTCGCTCCGTCACTTTAACCTTTCCCTCTTGGACTGTTGCATCTTCAATAAAATCTTTGACTAGACTCAAACCATGTTTAGGAATCACAATATATTCCGAACGGATGTGATAACAACATCCACTTTTATTGAAGGTTAAGATTCTTTTCTGTTTTGGATCGACCTCAAACATTCCCAAATTTTCATGGGTTAAGACCGACAACTCCTCACTCAGAACAAATTTATTCTTGGTTCGATGAAAGACATAAACATCGTAGGTTGGTCCACCATAGGCTCCATAGTTACCATTACGGATGGCGACATCCTCACTCCCATCAAAGTTAAAGTCAGCAAAAATTAATGCACTTTGCTCACCATAAAGCTGCACCACATTAACAGACGGTTTGTCAGTTTCGTCCAGATCGATCGTCAATTCAGCCGAGGAAAAATGCTGAAAGTGCTGTGTTGTCCCTTTTATGTAAAGATCAATATTGGCTAGTCCATCACAGCTCCTGTCCGTACAGCTCGTCGTTATTTTTACATCATAGCGTTTCGATGCATTTTTTATTTCGAATACTTGAGCCTGAGTAGTTTGACTCAAAACGAACCCACTAAAGATCAGCAGCACCTGAAACCAGATCTGATTTATATTCATCTTGTTTTCTTATTGAAAAGTTAAACATCATCTTAGCAAAAGCTGCAAACATAAAAAAACCACCCGAAGGTGGTCTTTATACACTCTAGGAGGAGGATTAGTGTCCACCACCATTGATTGCTTTGGTCATATCTTCAACCACTTTCTTCGCATCACCAAAGATCATCATGGTTTTTTCGTTATAGAACAAATCGTTGTCTAGACCTGCATAACCTGTCGCCATAGAGCGTTTGATGACCATAATGGTACGTGCTTTATGTGCTTCAAGAATTGGCATGCCATAGATTGGAGATGTTGGATCGTCTTTCGCCGCAGGGTTGACCACGTCATTCGCACCAATCACAAGCACCACATCTGTTGCTGGGAAGTCTGAGTTAATCTCATCCATCTCTAAGATGTCTTCATAAGCCACGTCTGCTTCAGCCAAAAGTACGTTCATGTGACCTGGCATACGACCAGCAACTGGGTGAATGGCGAAGCGCACTTTTACACCTTGTTCTTTCAAGATTTCACACAGTTCTTTCACCGCATTTTGTGCACGACCTTGCGCCATACCATAACCCGGTACGATCACAACGCTGTCTGCATTTGACATCAAGAAGCCAGCGTCATCTGCTGAACCAGAACGATGGTTACGCTGTGCTTGTTCGCCTTTGTCCGCAGAAGCTACCGCAGTTCCACCCATTGCACCACCAAACAAAACGTTGATGATTGAACGGTTCATGGCTTTACACATGATGTAAGACAGAATCGCACCTGAAGAACCCACCAGTGAACCCGCAACGATCAACATATTGTTTTCAAGTGTGAAACCAATACCTGCTGCTGCCCAACCAGAGAATGAGTTCAATAGCGATACCACCACCGGCATATCACCACCACCGACTGGTGCAATCCATACCCAACCGAATGCAAGTGCCAGTGCAGTCATGGCCCAGAATGCATTCATGTTGCCTGTCGTAAAGAAGTACACACCACATGCCAACATTGCAAGGAAAATCAGCGCTTGTACAGGTTTAACCCATGCACCAGAAATGGTTTTCGCCCATTTTTTCGCAGCCAATTTACCATAAGCGAATACAGACGCTGTAAAGGTAATCGCACCGACGAAACAACCCACGAACAATTCAAATAAATGAACCTTGCTCATGTGTGCATGTTGCACACCCGCAGCAGTTAATGCCGCTTCATTTTGTGCAAATAATGCAGTCAGTTGGTTGTTATGTAGAATTGCCGCAATCGCAATCAATACCGCAGCCAAACCGACTAAAGAGTGCATTAACGCTACAGTTTCAGGCATTTGAGTCATTGGCACCGTACGTGCGCGGGCAATACCCACCACCGCACCTGCTGCCATAGCTGCCAAAATCATCCACACAACTGGATTGTCTGCCACAAAGAATGTGGTCAAGACTGCAATCGCCATTGCGATCATGCCATAACGGTTGCCTGCAATCGCAGTTTTCGGCCCAGACAAACCACGTAAAGTTAAGATAAAGAGCACAGCCCCGATTAAATAGAACCAGTCTGCATATTCACGAATAAATTCCATGCATTAGCCCTCTTTTTTCTTTGCTTTTGGTTTGAACATTTCCAGCATACGCGCAGTCACTGCAAAACCACCGAAAATATTGATGCTTGCCAAGAACACAGCAATCGCACCCAGTACACTCACCACATTAATGGTTTGGAAGTCGACACTGCCTTCTACACCCATAATTGGTAGACCGACAGTTTGAATCATCGCACCTACAATAATGATTGAAGAAAGTGCATTGGTTACTGCCATTAATGGCGTATGTAACGCAGGTGTTACCCCCCACACCACGTAGTAACCTACGAAGATGGCAAGGACAAAAATCGTAATTGTTTCAACCATGAGAGTTCTCCTTAACCACGCTTTAACAGCACTTGACCGTTATGAGTGACCAGCAATGCTTTCTGAATTTCTTCTTCAGGATTCAATGCGAAGTTCTTGTCGTTATCAAATAATGTTTCAACAAAATTGAACACATTACGCGCGTATAGTGCAGATGCCTCTGTCGATACAGTCGATGGAATATTTGGAATCCCTAAAATGGTCACACCGTTGTCAGTCACAATAGTTTCACCGCATTGTGAACCTTCGACATTACCACCCGTTTCAACCGCCATATCTAAAATCACAGAACCTGGCTTCATTTTAGCAACCGTTTCCGCCTTAATCAGACGTGGCGCATTACGACCTGGTAAAAGTGCAGTGGTAATCACGATGTCCGCATTCGATACAGCTTTATCTACAATAATCGCTTGATCGCGGATATAGTCTTCTCCCGGCATCCAGCCGTAACCATTTTTGGCAGCATCGGCAGCTTTTTGTTGTTCTTCCGCTGACATAGGTACGTCTAACCATTTGCCACCCAAAGATTCCACTTGATCTTTCGCAGTCGGACGTAAATCCGTTGCTTCAACCACAGCACCCAAACGTTTTGCTGTCGCAATCGCTTGAAGACCAGCAACACCGACCCCCATGATCACGACACGTGCAGGTTTTACAGTACCCGCAGCCGTCATCAACATTGGGAACATGCGCTGGTACTCTGCCGCAGCAAGAAGCACTGACTTGTAACCCGACAAGTTAGCTTGTGAAGATAATACGTCCATGTTCTGCGCACGAGATAAAGTTCGTGGCAGTAGCTCCAAAGCAAATGCAGACACTTGTTGTGATGCAAATTGATCAAGCTCCGTATTACGGTACGGGTCAAACATGGCAATAACCGATGTATTTGGCGCAAGCTTTTGAATTTCAGCACCCTGAGGGGCACGTACTTTCAAAATCATTTGGCTACCGGTATAGGCATCATCTGTCAGCGTAGCACCGACTTGCTCATAAGCACTGTCGATATAAGCAGCTTTCACACCTGCTCTACGTTCAATCACTACACTATGACCAGCACTGATCAACTTTTTTACCGTTTCTGGCGTTGCGGCTACACGATTTTCACCGACGACAGTTTCGGCTGGAATTCCGATCTGCATGAGCGTCCCTCAAGCTAGTTTTTCTTAAAGTAAACATCACCGATTAGGTAATGTTTTCTCACAGGATGTTCTTATGAATTTTTGGATTCTAATGAAACTTTTTTAAAATACCACCCACTATTTATTTAATAAATACCCACATACTGAACTGGTGATTCATAAAAAATATTGGGTGATATCTCGTTTATTTGCTTTGAATCCGCTTAAAAATTGATTTATTTCTATTCAAATTCTGAACCACAGATCCTTTCACATTAAAATCTGCACTTTTTTTGCACAAAACCAAGTCCTTTAATTCCGCAGTATTGATCTTTTTGACCAATTCGAGAATATGAACCGCCACGTTCAGATTAACCCGAACCCGTCATTCATCGAGCTTTACCATCTGCCGTCACGCAAACTTTGCAGACATTGACTTAAATGACAGTTTTGCTGCATTTGCAAAAGCTTCGAATTGGCCTGTCCCTATTTTTCATCGATCAAAAATGCCTATGCTCAAAATTTAGCTCAACTAAAACGCGTATTTGAAATGGATAGTCTAAAAATACAGGGAGGGGTTGATCGCGTTTAACTAGATCTGAAACGAGGAATGACCAACAAAAATGTTTTTTCATATTTTATCGGATGATAATGGCGCGCATTGACACACTAGGCTTAAGTAAAAATGCACCATCATTGAGCAAAAATACCTTAAATAGATGAATATTTCAGTAATTTGTCCCAAATCTTTGATGTGCAAGATGATTAAAAATGATCGAATGCAACAATTTCATACAAAATAGACGGCCATGTTCAGAATTTTTTAAAGATTTTTATTATTTTTTGACAGGAAATTCTAAATATCATCATTTTTTGATTGTATTAGATGAAAACGTCGGCCTGAGAACAGGTTATGCTATTTTCTGTGTCTTGATCTTCGACTCATTTTTGATGCGGTCATTTCTCACCTGTTTTAGGCTTTTGTCCCAGCTTCGTATACAATTTCTTAAACGGTGCATCTATTTAACTCAAGCACGATGTAAACGTCATTCTAAAAAATACTCCCTCATCAAAGGCTCATTATGAATACTTCTTTCGACATCAGTCGAGACAAATCTCTGCTCTGGCTGATGGCAATTGTCTGCGGCTTATGTGCAGGGGCAAACTATTATTGCCAGCCTTTGATTTCCTCTATTCAGCAAAGCTTTCAAGCACCAGAAGAACAAGTGGCTTTGACCGTGACCTTTGCTCAAGTCTCCTATGCTTTAGGTTTACTGTTCATTGTGCCCTTAGGCGACATGCTGAACAAAGCCAAACTAATTCCATTCCTGATGTTTGGCGCATCTGCTGGGCTGTTTATCTGTGCGACATCTACAAACTTATCGATGCTCTGGTTAGGCACCATTATTACAGGACTCTTTTCAGTTGCAGCACAAGTGCTGATTCCTCTGGCTACGATGGCAGTCAAACCTGAAAAAACGGGAGAAGTGGTCGGTTTCCTCATGAGTGGCTTACTGGTCGGAATTTTACTATCGACCAGTGTGGCGGGATTACTCTCAGATTTATGGCACTGGAAAATGATTTATGTGCTGAGTGGCATTGCCATGTTTGCTTTGGCTCTTCTGATGAAAGGAAAACTACCACAACTACCAAAACTCAAAATCACCTATTTCGACATTTTTAAGTCCATGGGGAGTCTGCTGCAACAAGAGCCTCGTTTGGTGTTTCGCTCAATCACGGGTGGATTTGCTTTTGCTGCCATGAGCATGCTGTTTTCCACCATTGCCCTACTTTTAACCGCTAAGCCATTTCAACTTTCGGATGTTTTAGTCGGCTTAGTGACTTTGGTCGGCGTATTTGGCGCACTCTCCACCCAGTGGATTGGTAAATGGGCTGATCGCGGTTATACCTTGCTTTTGACTTGGGTCGGCTGTGGGACGTTAGCCCTCAGTTGGGCCTTTCTATACTTAGGTGGAAGTTCTCTCATCAGCTACATCATCGGTTATGCACTGATTAACTTAGGACTTGCAACTACACATAGTTGTAACCAAAACGTGATTTTCCGTTTGCGCCCCGATGCGAAGTCGCGGGTGAACTCCATTTATATGACCTTATATTTTATTGGCGGCGCGTGTGGCTCGGCACTGGGTGTCTATGCATGGCATCATGGCGGCTGGACTAGTACATGTTTGGTCGGTATTACACTGGTGATGATGGCGGGTGTCTTTGCTCTGCTGGATACACTGTATAGCAAAAAACATGGTATTGCTTAACCCTAAAAAAAGACAGTTGACTGAGTCAACTGTCTTTTTATTTGGACATTACTTTTTTAGCGCTAACTTACCTGAGCGACCGGGTAAAAAGGTTTACCCAAATCGAGACTATCGGCATTTTCCAAAGCAATATACAAAAATGCGGGCAGCAAAGCCGATAAAATTTGACAGCCATCTTGTAACTGCTTACGGTTCAATGAACTCTTATAGGTTGAACCGCCATGCATCAACTGATTTCGCAAGGTATATAAACGGTTAAACAGTATCAGTAAAATATCAACCGAATGCTTCTGTTGTAGCGCTTTCGCCACTTTCTTCTTTTCTTGTTCAAGCTGAGCCTTACAAACCTCTAAACCAATTTTCTTATTTTGATAGTCCCAATACCCTTGATAGGTATATTGGTTGTCTAAGAGCATACGAATAGGCTGACTAAATTTGTCCCATAAAATGCTATAAATTCTATGATCGACATCATGCTGGCAAATTAAATGCAAGAACTGACGTAAACTCTGTTTGTCCTGACTTTGCCCCAAGTCTTGTGCATATATCGCATTGAAGGAAATCCAAAGGCTGATAAATTGTAAATCGGGATCATGATCGAGCAGCAATGCTTGCTTTAACCAACTCAGCCCACGATGTATTCTCAGATTAAACTCATCACTCTGTTGTACTTTTTTAGTTTTAAAAATTTCTTCTAAAAGCAACATCGGCTTTTCCTATACTTTATTCTTCTATGTATTCAACATACTGAATGATTAAGCTAAATTCAATCCTGCTAAGATATAGTGATTGATCAATCCCACAAATTCAGTATGAATGTTCTTTTGAAAATAGAACTATTCAATTTTTTCCATGCTTTGGTCGCACTAGAAATCACTCATCAAACGATTCTAGCAAGCACCTAAAACAGCCATTCCAAAGAATGGAAATCCTGCTGTTTTTATTTCCATTCTTTTCTACAGCGATATATAACGCTAAGTTAAATGGCATCAATCAGGAAACATTGATGCCACTTAAACTAGGATAAAAAGATCATGGAAACATTTAACTCAAAGATGTTTGAAAATAAAATCGCCGTCATGACAGGTGGCACATCTGGTATTGGTCAAGCCGTTGCAGTCGCATTTGCTGAACGTGGTGCAAAAGTATGGGCGCTTGGCTTACAAGCAGCCAAGGCAGTTTTCCCAACTAGTTTGGATATTGAAGCTGTCGAAATGGATGTCACCGATAAAGCCGCTGTCGATACTTTTTTCGCAAAAGTAGATCGCATTGATACTTTATTCAACGGCGCAGGTATGGGTTCTGTCTCAGAGCACGAATTAGACACCTATAAAAAAGTGCTAGAAGTTAACCTCACCTCTGTTTTTTATATCAGTGAAGTCGCTGCTAAAGCCTTAGCTAAATCGGACAATCCATCGATCATTAACGTGTCTTCACTGTACGCGCAATTTGGTTCAGGTATTGCACCAACATACTCTTGTTCTAAAGGTGCCATTGATCAACTTACCTTCTCACATGCACTGAGCATGGCCCAAGCCAAAATTCGCGTAAATGCTGTTGCTCCGGGTTGGATCGATACGCCGCTTATCCAACCATTGAAAGATATGCCTGATGTATTTAATGGCATTATGCAACGTTCTCCAATGCAGCGTTTAGGTAAGCCTGAAGAAATTGCTAACGTGGTAATCTTCCTCGCGTCTGATGCAGCAAGCTTTGTAAATGATGCGATAGTGAAAGTTGATGGTGCCTATTCAATTGACTAATACTTTATTGCCAAGGCTGATAAGGGCTTAAATCATAAGCCCTTTGCTTTTATAACGCTTAGCGGCTTTGTTGCATAAAGATTTAAAAGTTAAATTTACCCTGTTCTACTCAAATTCAAGTGACAACTTGGGTAAAGGTCGACCTAACTCCTTAAATTTATTTAATATTGTCACACGTGCATGCATTTCATTGACTTGGCTTTGAAAGTTTCTCGCACTGAGTTTATCCCCCAATAATTTGATGCAATGCATCTTGGTTTCGACCAGATTTCTGCGATGATAGCCTGACCATTTTTCCATAGTGTCCTGCCTGAGAAGCACTGCTTCGCAAGATTAACTGTTCGAAGTAATTCATTTCGCTCTCGCGAATGAGCTTTGTTATCTTTCCAAGGCTTTGCATTTTTTCTGGGTGGAATCACTGCATACGCTTGCCGATCTGCAATGACCTGACGGCATTGTTTTGTGTCATAAGCCCCGTCTGTATAGACTGAATCAATCTGCTCATCCAATGGGATTTGATCAAGTAAATCTCCAAGGACTTGCGAATCACTGACATTATTTGTTGTCAGCTGTACAGCTCTGATTTACAAGGTTGTAGCATCTATACCAATATGCAATTTACGCCATTGCAGACGATATTCAGGCTGATGTTTCTTGCGTTTCCATTCACCTTCGCCTAAAAACTTAAGGCCAGTTGAGTCTATCAATAGATGTAATCCTTCATGACTTTTTTTGATAGCCGATCGTAATATCAATCTGCTTTTTTCGTCTGCAAAGTGTGGAATAATCTGGTGCTGTCCAACTTAACCCACTGAGTTGAATTAGGCTTTGCACAAAGCCTGTGACCATACGCAAAAAAAGTCGAAAGATAGATTTGATCATCAAACAGCACTGAATTGCTGTATCAGAATAAGTTTGATTTCTTCCATGCTTAGCCTGTGGCTGAGCATACCATTTAGTCTGAGGATCGAGCCAAGTTGAAATATTTCCTTGCTTGATTAGAGCTTGGTTATAAGAGGACCAATTCGTTGTGCGATAAATTTTAGATGCAGGCTTCTTCATTTGGAAATTATATTACATAAGAAGCCTTTAAGAATAACTTTGTGCAACAAAGCCATTCCAGATCAGAAGTTCCCTTTACTTGCTCTAGTGTTCAGCAAAATGTACTGACTTTATTTTTATGGTAGTATTGCGCGCGATCGGCCAATATTGAATTAAGCCTAAAGTAGCAGCGTACTCTCCCATATTCGCATCGAATTTGATTCAGATATTGATCAATAGCAACTCGTTAAA
Source organism: Acinetobacter johnsonii (assembly GCF_048551975.1). GTDB lineage: Bacteria > Pseudomonadota > Gammaproteobacteria > Pseudomonadales > Moraxellaceae > Acinetobacter > Acinetobacter johnsonii_A. Next base: position 71,391 of record NZ_JBIMCF010000002.1, read on the forward strand.
GTCAGTTCAAGCTCTTTCTCCAACGAACTATTTGATTTCCTGTATGTTGTTTGCACTTTTCAAATTCAATTTTTAGCTCCCACAAACCACTTATGTAGTTTCAGAACAGTTAGGACAGCTCTTAACTCGTCCACGTGGGTTTACGTAATCTTTGACAGATTGCATAGCACAGATTAAAGGTATGATTTTTCATGACGATGAACAAAAATATTGAAAACACTCAATCTCCGAGAATCAGTGTTGCGCCGATGATGGATTGGACCACCAAGGACTATCGTTTTTTTGCACGTTTATTTAACCCGAATGTGATTCTCTATACCGAAATGGTGACCACAGGTGCCATTTTATTTGGAGATGCCAAACGTCATCTCGACTTTAACCATCAAGAACATCCACTTGTCTTGCAACTGGGTGGCTCTAATCCGAAAGACCTTGCTACCTGTAGCAAAATGGCGCAGGACTGGGGCTATGATGAAATTAATTTAAATGTCGGCTGCCCGAGTGACCGCGTACAGAACAATAAAATTGGCGCATGTTTAATGGCAGAACCAGACTTGGTCGCAGAATGTATTGCAGCAATGCGTCAAGCAGTCGACATTCCAGTGACGGTGAAACACCGTATTGGCATTGATAATATGCATTCTTATGAAGAAATGCTGCATTTTGTCAATACCGTGGCGAAAACTGGCTGTAATAATTTCATTGTGCATGCCCGTATTGCTTTACTTCAGGGCTTATCACCTAAAGAGAACCGTGAAGTTCCACCGCTACGTTATGAAGATGTGTATCGTCTCAAACAAGAACGCCCAGAATTGCTGATTGAAATTAACGGTGGGATTAAAACCTATGCCGAAACAACGCAGCATTTACAACATGTTGATGGTGTGATGATTGGGCGTGAAGCCTACCACAACCCCTATCTACTAGCAGAACTTGGACAACTTTGGCAACTTGATGCACCAGACCGTTTTGAAATTATGGAGCAAATGCTGCCTTATATTTCACAGCGTATGGCAGAAGGTGCACCATTGTCGATTTTAACCCGCCATATTCTCGGTTTATTCCAGAATTTGCCAGGTGCACGCAAATGGCGTCAGGCACTCAGTGGTGGCAATGCCAAAACCTTTGCCGATGTTGAAAATGCCATTCGAAATATTCAAGACGCTCTGAAACGTACCGAAGATTATTTACTTGAACATCAAGTTCAGCCTTAAATAGTTAGAATAAAAAAGCTCAATTTGAAATTGGGCTTTTTTTATTTTCTAAGGTTAGCTTTTTAGACTTACATCACGGAACCAACGGTGGTCGACAAAGCTTTATTTTCAAACTCACATGAAGCAGGATCTGGTACATCACCTTTACGCTGTGCAGTCTGATATTCCTTCTGCGCTTTTGCTAAATCTTTTAAAAACTGTTTTTGCGTATGTAACTGCGGCACAGTCATAGCTGCCATGTTTTTACCTTCGATAATGTCACTTTGCCAATGCACATTACACACCAAGCGACTTTCGGCAAAAGCCCGTCCACGTAGAAAAATATGACTGGCACGCTGCGGTGCAATTTCACTCATGATCAGTGCCCAGCCCCAACCAATGGCTGAATGCCCTGATGGATAAGAACCGTCGGTTGCTAATTTTTCTTTATTTTCTTCATACGTGATGCCAAATTTTTCACGGTCAGCAGCCGAGATTTCACAAATTCCTTGACCATTACTAATAAAAGGTCGAGCACGTTGATATTTTTTTTGCAGTATACGTCGATAAGCCTAAATCGACCAAAGAAGTCTCTAACATCTTATAAATAGTCGGAGTCTTTTCTTTGCTAATGTCTACGTTGGCAGCACAAGAAAATGCTTTGGCTGCGCTAGGAAGATATAAATTACTGTCGTAACCTGCTTGCACCCATCGGTCTGAACCATAAAGCATGAGGGCATTTTTATTCACAAACTCATCATTGGCTTTGGTCACAGAGCCTTCAGCAGGCGGTGGCGATAAAATCAGTGCGCTATCGACGGTCGACTCGGTTAAATAACTTTTATTGTTCTCTCAACTCTTTTTCATAGGCATTCCGCTCTGCGTGCGTCACTGCTGTTGCCCACGCTAAAAGTATGATCCCAGTAGGTTTTATCATTGTCGTCTCTACCTCTTTCATCTGTTATGCAATTGTTCTTTATCATTTTCAAAGTTTAGATTCGAAATCGAATCAAAGTGCAATCAACATAACATAATTTAAGATGTAAGCTAGAGCGACGTTCTAAAAACTGAGGCCGTTTTTAGATAAACCATCACGCAATGCGGCAAAGTTTCTACGAAGACTTTGCCTGAATCATTTCAAGTTTTTTCAAAACTTCCGCAACTGCAATCATGGCAAAACTTGAAGTTACTACCACTGCCGAACCATAACCACCACAACGCAAGCCTGCACTTGGGCAAACATCGGCACTGGAGAATGGATTATCAATTGAATACACACAGGTAATCCCGAATTTTTCTTTCGGCTTTTTACAAATCCCTTTTGAACGTAGCTGTGCACGTAACTTGGCAAGCATTGGGTCTTGTTCAGTTTTCGATAAATCTGCAACACGGATTTTCAGCGGGTCCAATTTACCGCCTGCACCACCCGAAACAATCAATGGAATCTTATTAAAACGACAGTGCAACATCAGTGCTAATTTAGCTTTGACGTCATCAATACAATCTAAAATCAAGTCTGGTCGATGTTCTAAAATTTCTTTGACATTTTCTGGGGTTAAATAGTCATCGATCAAATTGATTTTGATCCGTGGATTGATGGATCGACAACGTTCGGCCATCACTTCAATTTTTTCATGTCCCAAGGTTGAGGTCATGGCTGGCAATTGACGGTTAATATTCGAAGCCGCAATCGAGTCCATATCAACCAGTGTTAATTCTCCAACGCCTGTACGCGCTAAAGCCTCTACTGCCCACGAACCTACACCACCAATTCCGATCACCATGACATGACTTTTTTCATAATATGAAAAGGCCTCGTCTCCATAAATTTTGGCTACACCAGCAAAACGGCGGTCATATTCATCATGTTGCAGATCAGTCATGCGTACATCTATATCGGTAAAATCATGTTCATTTTACCTGAATACGACCTTGGATTGAATGTATCGCTACAAACAATAAAGTCCTGCTACTGACAGGGCTTTATTTCATTGAGATTAGGCTGCAATTAAATTACGTAGTACATAATGCAAAATGCCGCCAGCTTTAAAGTATTCCACCTCATTCAAGGTATCAATACGGCACAACACTGTAAATTGGTCTTGGTTACCATCTTCTCGAAGCACCTGAATTTCCAAGGTTTGATGCGGCTGGATATCATCCGATAATCCATGAATCGAAAGTACTTCACGACCTGTCAAATTTAAGGATTGGCGCGTTTGTCCATCGACAAATTGCAATGGCAATACACCCATACCAACCAAATTCGAACGGTGAATTCGTTCAAAACTTTCGGCAATCACCGCTTTAACACCCAATAAGTTCGTGCCTTTGGCAGCCCAGTCACGTGATGAGCCTGTGCCATACTCTTTCCCAGCAATAATGATTAATGGCATATGTTGCTGCTGATAAAGCATAGAAGCATCATAAATCGGCAAGGTTTCTCCTGTTGGATTATAGATCGTGTTTCCACCTTCTTCACCGCCCAACATTTCATTCTTAATGCGGATATTAGCAAAAGTGCCTCGCATCATCACTTCATGGTTCCCACGTCGAGACCCGTAAGAGTTGAAGTCTTTGGGTTCAACCCCTTGTTGTTGTAAATAGCGTCCTGCGGGGCTGTCTTTCTTTATATTACCTGCTGGAGAAATATGATCGGTGGTGACCGAGTCTCCAAGCACAGCCAAAATACGTGCCTGCTCAATGTTGGTAATCGGCTTCGGCGGTTGACCAATCTCTTCAAAAAATGGCGGATGGCGAATATAAGTTGAATTCTCTTGCCAAGCATAGGTCTGACTTTGAGGAATCTGAATCGCCTGCCATGCTGCATCACCATCAAATACTGCGGCATATTCTTTATGGAACATCGAGGTATTCACGCTCTGTAGCGCATGATCAATTTCCGCCTGACTTGGCCAAATATCTTTCAAGTAAACCGCTTGCCCATCTTTGCAGAAACCAATCGGTTGTGTGGTCAGATCGGTACGGATATTGCCTGTCAAACCATAAGCCACCACCAAAGGAGGCGAAGCCAACCAGTTGGTTTTCACTAGAGGATGCACACGCCCTTCAAAGTTACGGTTGCCTGAAAGTACTGAAGCAACATTCAGATCATGGCACTGAATGGCTTCTTCAATCGGTTCAGGCAGCGGTCCAGAATTCCCGATACACGTGGTACAGCCATAGCCAACAAGGTTATAACCCAACTCATCCAAATACGGTGTTAAACCTGCCGCAGCCAAATAATCGGTCACGACTTTAGAACCAGGTGCAAGCGAACTTTTCACCCACGGTTTACGCTGTAGACCTTTTTCAATGGCTTTTTTAGCGAGGAGCCCTGCAGCCAACATCACGCTCGGATTGGATGTATTGGTACATGAGGTGATGGCTGAAATCACCACATCACCATGATTCAAGGGGTAGGATTTTCCATCAATGGTGCAAGATGGTTCCTCATGCGGTAGATTGGCTTTTTTAGCTTCAACAGCTGTACCACCGCCTTCATTTTCTAAACGCTCTTTGGCTTCCTTGGCTGGCTTGAGATTCAGTTCCATCAAGTCATGAAAAGTTTTAGGTACATCTGACAGCAAAACACGATCTTGCGGACGTTTAGGGCCTGCCAAACTGGCCTGCACTGTGCTCATGTCCAAGCTCAACGTATCGGTAAAAACGGGTTCGTCACCTGCATTTCGCCATAAGCCCTGCGCTTTACTATAGGCTTCAACCAAATCAATATGTTGTTGTTCCCGACCTGTCAACGCTAAATAGGCCAAGGTCACGTCATCAATCGGGAAGAAACCACAGGTCGCACCATATTCAGGCGCCATATTGGCAATAGTCGCGCGGTCAGCCAAAGGCAAGTCAGCCAAACCATCGCCATAAAATTCGACAAATTTACCAACCACGCCTTTTTGGCGTAGCATTTTTGTGATGGTTAAAACCAAATCCGTTGCGGTAATGCCTTCATTAAGTTTCCCTGTGAGTTTGAAACCAATGACTTCAGGAATCAACATGGATACAGGCTGCCCGAGCATCGCCGCTTCAGCTTCAATCCCGCCAACACCCCAACCGAGCACGCCTAAGCCATTGATCATGGTGGTATGTGAATCTGTTCCCACCAAGGTATCAGGGAACGCAAAAGTTTGTCCCTCATCCTTCCCCAGCCATACCGCTTGAGCTAGATACTCTAAATTGACTTGGTGGCAAATTCCTGTACCGGGCGGGACAACGTTAAAGTTATTAAAGGCCGATTGTCCCCAACGTAGGAATTGATAACGCTCACCATTGCGTTGCATTTCAATTTCGACATTTTCAGTAAAGGCATCTTTATCCGCAAAATGATCGACCATCACGGAATGATCAATCACCAAATCGACAGGGGACAAAGGATTAATCAAATTCGGATCACCACCCGCTTGTGCCATTGCCGCACGCATGGCAGCCAAATCAACCACGGCAGGAACCCCTGTGAAATCCTGCATCAACACACGTGCAGGCCGATATTGAATTTCTTGATCAGAGGTTCTATTTTTTTGCCAATCGACTAGGGCTTGAATATGCTCTACTTTTACACTTTTTTGATCTTCAAAACGGAGTAAATTTTCGAGTAGGACCTTTAAAGACTTGGGTAATTGATCAATATTACCCAATGTTTGGGCGACTTGAGGGAGGTTAAAAATTTGATAGGATTTTTCACCCACCGTGAGTGTTTGTAATGCATTGAAACTATTGATTTTGCTATATCTGGCCATTCGGTTGCCCTCCCAGTATTGGCGAATTTATTTATTATGATGTTCTTTCTTTAATGTAAGCCTGTTTAGAAAAGAATGTGTTCCCTTTTGGTTATCTTATTTTTATCGAGATTATTGTCTTATTCTTCTAAAATTTTAAATGCAACGCAGCCAATGAGTTCTGCCAGAGTTGAGCTGCTAGCGCCTGCTCAGACTGGTCCAATGTCTGTGCGAGACTCTCCAAAACATAAGGTAAATTTACCGGCGTATTACGGGTTCGATGCTCCATTGACGTTTGGCAACACAACGGGGTCATATCTGGACAGTCCGTTTCAATCACCAAATGTTCACTACCAAGTGCTTGCACCACTTGATGCAATTTTTTGGCATTCGGATTGGTAATTTGTCCTGTGACCCCGATTTTAAAACCAAGTTTAATCAATGCTTTGGCTTCTTCTAAACCACCACTAAAAGCATGAGCGATGCCACCTAATTTAAATTTTTCTGCTTTTAAAATGGCAATAGTTTCCGCATGTGCTTTGCGAATATGCAATAACACAGGCTTTTGATACTGCTTGGCAAGTTCCAGTTGGTCAGAAAAATAAGATTGCTGCTTGACGAAAAGTGCAGGCTGTTTATGCTCTTTTAAAAAGGTGTCTAAACCAATTTCACCCACAGCCACACAGTCCTGCTGCTGCAAAACCTGCTCTAAACGTTGTAAGTGTTCAGTCTGATGCTGTTCGATATAAAATGGATGTAAACCTGGGGCAAGATAAGAGCACGGAACATTCTTCCAGCTTTTTAATTGCTGATGGGTCTGAATCAACGCATCAAATCGTGATTCAAGAAAACCAATAAGGACCAATGCCTCTACCCCAACACGTTTTGCTTGCTCAGCCAAATGTTGCCGATCAGTATCAAAATCGGCAACATCAAAATGAGTATGGGTGTCGAACAGAGGCAAGCTCATGCTTGACTAGCTCTTGGCTTCTGAAGCAGCCTGTGCGCTCTGTTTGGCTTTTGGTAAATACTCAGGCTTTAAAATTTTCTGGAGTTGATCATAGCCAATGGTTAAGCGCGGTAAACCCACCACATAAGGGCCAATTTCATACTCGCCATATTGCAAAATCAGACCTTCAGTGCCCAAGTAATAATTGTTACTCAAGCTAAACTTCCAGGCTTGCTCATATTCATCGACATTGGTCGCTAACTTAGAGTCCACAACCCAAGCACGAAAGGCTTCATGCGCTACTCTATTTAACGCCGCCTTCTGATTCGGCAACAATAGATCATCCAAACTCACCAGCTTTTGCTGCTTCAAGTCAAAATTATAATAATGCTGTGACGATGAACCATGTGCACCGCCTAAGTAGCTGCTGGTGTTCAATACCACCGTAGCCAAAGGATCTTTGGCATTTAAAATTTTAGGCTTAATCATCAAACTAATTTGATGGTTCGAACTTAAGGCTTTCAACTCTTGGTCTAAACCCAGAAAAGCGGCCAAATAAGGTTGAACTTGTTTCTCTAGTTTCAGCTTAGGGGTTAGGACTTGGCCCACTACCGCAGGTTCAGAACTTGCAGCCACCGCACTTGATGCCGTGCTATCAGAACTGCTATGCATAGGCGAAATATCAATAATCTGCGAGAGATCTTTCACAATTTGTTGATCGATAAATTCATCAATAAAGGCTTGATTACTTTGCAAACGATCAATGTTTAATTCTGGGCAAGCATTGCCATCACATTCAGGTAATTCGAATTGTAATTTTTCTGTGTCACCGACCAGCTTTAAGGCAGTTTCTGCCTCTGAAACTGCTGTGGTTTGCGTTGCAGGCGTTTGAGGCTCTTTATCTTTTGGTTGGCAGGCTGTCAAACTGATGGCAGCTGCAAGTACGCTGATTGTTAATATTGTTTTGCTTTTTAACATATATAACCTATTACCTTGTGAAGCCGGCTCTTGCTTTGGCTAATGCACTAAAACAACTGGGTATAGACATCGGCTTTTAATACCTGTTGAGTTTGTGCCTTCGTCAAATAAATATCAAGCTGGGTCCCATCTTTTACAATCTCATGAGTCCGATAATGTAAGCCGATGCCCTCTTGGTCAAAAAACCAATCTGCTTGCCCCCAGTACAACTTCGCTGGTGCAGTTTTTCTCACCTCAGGTTCTTGTTTCTTCAGCCAGTCTTGATATGCATTTTGCACCAACACATTCATCGCCAGTTGCTGTTTCGGATGAATTAAATCTAATAATGCCACCACTTTTTGGTTTTTACGATCCGCAACAAAGAAATAATACCGTTCCTTAACATTTACATTCTCTTGATTGGTATCAACCCCAATTTGCATGAGCACAAACTGATTGCGCTGATACGGTATACGCGTATACATCGCCAAGCTATAAGCCTTGTTGCCCTTAAATTCAGCTTGCCATGTATCCGACTTTTTCACATAGGCATTAATAGCTTGCTGTAAATTCATGTCTTGTTTTAAGCCAATCTGATCTTGAATCACTCGAGCCTGACTTTTGGCAATCCATTGGTTTAACCACGGATCTGCCGTTGTTAAACTTTGCAGATCCAATTCAATACAATTCTTGGTTTCACAAAATGGCTGTGCAATATCAGCCGCTTGTTGTTGAATATTTAAATACGGCAAGACTTCAGCGTGCTCGTTTTTAAATACCGAACTTTTGCTATCTGCATCTGCTTCAGATTGTTTAGAGGAGTCACATGCCGTCAGTAAGACAGTCAAACTCACCAATATTGTATAAATAGCCTGTTTCTGCAACATGCGTCTTCCATGAAATTCATGATTAAAATAAAGTATCTTGCATAATAAAACAGCTTCATGAAGAAGCTGTTTTATTTTTTAACATCCCGATTAGTGTTCGCGGGTATTGCGGAACACGATGTCTGGATAGCGCTCTTGCATCAGTTGTAAGTTCACACGACTCGGTGCCAAGTAGGTCAAGTGACCACCGCCATCTACCGATAATTGGTCATGTGCTTTTTTCTTAAATTCATTGAATTTTTTGTCATCATCACATGACACCCAGCGCACAGTGTTAATACTCACAGGCTCGTAGACGCAGTCGACTTTGTATTCTTCTTTCAAACGGTATGCCACCACTTCAAACTGAAGTACACCTACCGCACCCACAATCAAGTCATTGCTATTTTGCGGCATGAAGACCTGTGTTGCACCTTCTTCAGACAGCTCTTTTAAGCCTTTTTGCAGCTGTTTTGACTTCAATGGATCTTTCAGACGGACACGGCGGAACATTTCTGGTGCAAAGTGCGGAATACCGGTAAATTGCAGTTTTTCACCTGAAGTGAAGGTATCACCGATCTGGATGGTACCGTGGTTATGCAGACCGATAATATCGCCCGGCCATGCTTCTTCCAGATGCTGACGGTCACCAGCCAGGAAGGTCAAGGCATCGCTAATGCGGATATCTTTATCGATACGCACATGCTTCATTTTCATGCCTTTTTCATACTTACCTGAACAGATTCGCATGAAAGCGATACGGTCACGGTGTTTCGGGTCCATATTGGCTTGAATTTTAAAGACAAAGCCAGTAAAACCCTCTTCAGTTGCTTCAACCAAACGATTTTCTGTTGGGTGCGCTTTAGGTTCAGGTGCATAGTTGCTAAATGCATCTAACACATGGTCTACACCAAAGTTACCTAATGCTGTACCAAACAATACAGGCGTTTGACGACCCGCAAGGAACTCTGTGCGATCTAATGGCTCATTGGCCATTTGTACCAGTTCCAATGATTCTTCAAATGCCGCCCAAGCCAGCTCACCGACTTTTTCACGTAAATCAGCATGGTCATAGCCATCACGAACTTCGATATCAGTAATCACTGAACCAAAACCGGCTTTATAGACATAGAACTTTTCTTCGAGCAGATTATAGACACCAGCGAAGTCACGTCCTGTACCGAGTGGCCAGGTAATCGGGACACATTTAATTTTCAGGACATTTTCGATCTCATCCAGCAGCTCTAAAGGCTCACGGATTTCACGGTCCATTTTGTTGACGAAAGAAATGATAGGAGTGTCACGCATACGACACACTTCCATCAATTTGATGGTACGTTCCTCGACACCTTTTGCACCGTCAATCACCATCAGCGCCGAGTCTACCGCAGTGAGGGTACGGTAAGTATCTTCCGAGAAATCTTCATGCCCCGGGGTATCCAGCAGGTTAATCATCTTGTCCTTGAACGGGAACTGCATGACGGACGTGGTGATCGAAATCCCACGCTCTTTTTCCATTTCCATCCAGTCAGAAGTGGCTGCACGATCCGATTTACGGCTTTTCACCATACCTGCAATCTGAATGGCCTGTCCCCACAACAGTAATTTTTCTGTCATGGTGGTTTTACCCGCATCGGGGTGGGAAATAATCGCAAAGGTGCGACGCTGCGCAACTTGCGCGGCTAATTCATTTTTAAACATAAATTAAATCTGCAATTGATCATAGCCCTCATGATCGATACGATCATAAAGTCCTATAAAAGAAATTCTAAATTGGGCTAATTGTATCCGAATACCGCTTGAGCTTCTATTGTCTTTTATCAAGCGAAGCGAGAAAGCGCCTCACGCCAAAGCGTTTCAATGAGTGGCTTAATTGAAATAAGTTGACGATGTGTACTCAAACTCTTCTAAGCGCTTAACATCCATAGGCATACCCAACAAATAGCCTTGTAACTGCTGACAGCCTAAACGCGACAAGATTTCCATTTGCAAAGGACTTTCTACACCTTCTGCCGTCACGACTAAACCTAAGCGAATCGCTAAATGAACAATACTTTCTAAGATCATTTCATCTTTTGAGCCAACAGTCAGCTCATGAATAAAACCGCGATCAATCTTCAACTCATCTACAGGTAGGTTCTTTAAATATAAAAAGCTGGAATGTCCTGTCCCAAAGTCATCAATCGCCAAACGAATCCCCATTTCACGTAAACGCTGTAAGGTACGAATGCTGGCTTCGATATGGTGCATGGCGGTACTTTCAGTGATTTCAATAATTAAATGATTTGGATTGACTTTATATTTATCAAAAAGATGCTCAAGATTATTAAATAAATGCTTATGCTCAAACTGCACCGCCGATAAATTCACGGCAATTGGATAGAGTTCAATTTTCTCTCGCTCCCAGATTTGCAGTTGTTTACAGGCTTGCTCCAAAGCCCAATAGCCCATTTGGATGATCAACCCTGTTTTCTCCGCACCTTTAATAAACATATTGGGGGTCAACAAACCTAAAGTCGGATGTTTCCAGCGAATCAATGCCTCGACTCCACAAATCCGTTGATCTTGGATAGTAAATTTAGGCTGATAATACAAAACAAACTGTTGTTCTTCTACGGCTTTATACAAGTCATTGATCAGCTTAGTTTGGCTTTTCGCTTCTTGTTGGTCAAAACTGTAATTAAAAATAGAATAGGTATTTCGTCCCTGATATTTTGAGGTCAGCATCGCTGCATCGGCATTAATCAATAAATCTTGCAAATTACTACCATGCTCAGGATACATCGCAATACCAATACTGGCCGACACATTGATTTCTTTACCCGCAATCAAAAAGCTATCTTGAATCAACTCCAGTACTTGCTCGGCCATTTGGCACGCTTGCTCAGCAGTCGCCTGCTCCAGCACCATTAGAAACTCGTCCCCACCAATTCTGAGAATTTTTTCATTTTTGCTTAAGTGGCGATGAATCCGAGTGGTTAGTTGAACCAATAATTGATCCCCAACATGATGTCCAAAGACATCATTCACGGCTTTAAAGCGGTCTAAATCGATATACAAAAAGGCGATACTTTCATTTCGGAGGCGGTGATCTGTAAACAAGAAATGGGCGTATTCCGCCAAATACAATCGATTGGGGAGCTTGGTTAAATTGTCCTGTACCGCCTGATTTGCCAACTCTTTATTGGCCAGAGAGAGTTGAATATTACGCTCTTCTAAACGCTGCTCCAACACCGCAACAACAAATGCCGCCACCAAAATCAAAGAGGTAATAAAGATAACAACAAATAAAACAATGCTTTGACCTGCTTCAAGGGGCATCACCAGCTTGTCACTATGGGTTGGATAGAACGAGACTGCTAGCATACCGGTATAATGCATACTCACGATGGTCAAGGCCATCATCCCTGCAACATACCATTGGTACAACAGTTTCTTACTGACTGCACTTTTATATTTAAAGATCAGCCAAAAGGTTAAACCCGAGCCACTGATGGCAAGTAAAATAGAGAAAACTGTTAATAAAGGATCGTAAACACTCTGATAGCCCTCAATAATCAGCCCCATCATGCCAGTATAATGCATGCCCGAAATACCAAGCCCCATCAATACCGACCCCAAAACCAATCTTAAAAAAGGTAAGGTCTGACGCGTGGTCAACCAAATTGAAAAAACAGATGCAATAAAAGCAATAAAAAAAGAAAGAATTGTGAGTGCAGGGTCAAAATAACTATGCGTCGGCAAATCACAAGCCAACATGCCCACAAAATGCATGGCCCAAATGGCACAGCCTAAGAAAAAACTACTGAGTAAAATGAGCGCTGTTTGAAATTTTTTACGCCAAGCACGAAATAATAAGCGTTCGGTCGACACTGCAAAAAAACACGCCAACAATGCCACAACAATTGAACCTAATACCAAACTAAAATCGTAATGCACATGCATCATATAAAATGTCCGTATTAATTTCTCTTTTTCTTCATTTATATCCTTTTTATCAAAGGCGAAAAGCATTACTACCCGATTAAGAATCTTATACAAACAGGTTCAGGTCAAGAAAAAATCACAGAGATATCATTAGAATTTATAGATTTATTTTACCTAGCAGATTGCTTTGGCAGCCTGCCAATCCTACATTTGTGTTTTGAATCACAATTTAAATAAAAAGCCAGTCGAAACTGGCTTTTTAATACATTGCGTCAGAGATTAAACTATTTTGCAGTGCCTTTTTGCAACTTGGCATAATCCAACAAGACATTTGCAGATTCAGTCACAAATGCTTCCTCTTCAGGCAATGCAGGACGTTGATTCGCTTTCATTTTAGCGCGTGCTTCAACCAAAGCTTCCATAGAAGCTTGATAGCTTTCCCAGTTTGCATAAGGCTTTTGTCCTGCAATCTGACGGCGCTTGTTTTCCGAGTCTAAAGTCTGTTTTTCCAGTGCCAACAATTCAGCTTTACGTTGATCAATATCTAAAACCACACGTTTTTGATCTTCGGTCTTTTTCGAGATTTCTTTACGCTGTTCAAGATAGTTAAACTGCGGGTCGACTTTAACGCGTGCTTGCGACAGCTCACCTAAACGTTTTACATACGGTGCAATGCTGCCTTCTCGTTTAAACGGTGCAGTTGGAATGGTGTCCCACTTAAGCGCATTTTTCGCTTTACGCTCACCAAATTCTTCATTATAAATATCTACCAATTTCACGTCTGGAATTACGCCTTTGTTTTGCGTACTGCCACCCGTTACACGGTAAAACTTACGTTGCGTTAGTGTCGCTTGACCATGCGCCAAATTGTCCAGCTGAACTTGTGCCGTTCCTTTACCTGTAGTGGTACTACCAATCACAATGCCACGTTCATAGTCTTGAATCGCAGCAGAATAAATTTCGCTTGCAGACGCAGATGCTAAATTCACCATCACTGCCAATGGCCCTGCATAGGTTTGCGCACCATTGTCATCGTCTTCGAAAACGCTGACATTGCCGTTACCATCTCGAATTTGCACCACTGGACCTGACTTAATCACCTGTCCAAGCATACGCGCCACTTCTTCAAGTGAGCCCCCTGGGTTGTTACGTAAGTCGATAATAATCCCTGAGACATTCTTGGCCGCTAAAGTTTTGAGTGCATTGTTAGTATCTTCAGATACAGAACGATATTCTGTGCCCGCACGACGTGCACGATAGTTCAAATAAAAAGACGGAATTTCAATCACACCAAAGGTGTATTTTTGTCCATCACGCGTTACATTCACGATACGTGAACGTACTCCTGCATCTTCTTCTTGAATGACGTCACGAGTAATGGTCACATTACGCGCTTGGCTCATCGGCGCACCCGAGCCGAGTAAACGTATGGTGACTTTGGTACCACGTTTACCACGGATTAAGCCCACAATTTCATTGCTCGGCCAACCGATGACATCCACCATTTTTTCGCCATCTTGTGCCACACCAATGATGCGGTCACCCGACTTCACCTGTCCAGACTTGCTCGCAGGGCCACCTTCTACAATGGTTTCGATTTTGGTGTAGTCTTCATTGCCCCGTTCAGGTCGAATCGACACCCCAATCCCTTCAAGCTGCAAAGTCGTCTGGCGGTTCAACTCCATTGCATCGACAGGTGGGAAATAGTTACTGTGCGGATCATAGGTAAGCGTCATTGCATTGAGTGTTTTGTCTAACACATCATCGCTTTTCACCCGTGAAATACGTTCTAACTGGCGCGTATAACGTTTGGTTAAAGTCTGTACTGGGGTTAAATCTTCCGAGCTAGTGAGATCTTGTCCATTGGCCAATTCTGGGTTGGCTTTAAGCGCTTTTTGCTTCGCTAACTCTTCTTCTTTGCTGATGGTCAAATTAATCAGCTGCGAAACCAACATTTTGTTCCAATGCTGACGTTGCGCCGCTTCATTGGTAAAATATGGTGCCTTTTCACGATCCGTTTCGATATAAACGTTGGTTTGTTTTAAATTCTGCGGCTTTTTCAGCTCATCCAGCATATACGTATAAAACTGGGTCAAACGATCTCGATACTGTGCATGAATCGCATACGGTCCACTTAAGTCACCTGCTTTTAAAGCCGCACCTAAGTTTGAGCCATATTTACGCTTATAACTCTCTACTTCAGAGGTAAGAAACAGCGAATGGTCTGGATCTAAACTGTCCAGATAGAAATCGAGAATACGTGCCGATGTTTTCGCATCTAAACGTTGATTGAGATAATGTTGACGGTCAACCAAGGTCGCCAGTTGACGAGACACCAAAGCCTGCTCCTGCGACGGAACAATAGCTTGTTTGGTTACAGCGGTAGTTTCAGTCGCTGCAATGGCTTCATTAATGGCATGAGTGAAAAAGAATCCACCCGTTGCAATTGCAACCGCACAAGCAATGGTTTGAAGTTTCATAAATAATTCTTAGTTCCTTGGTTTTTGACCAAAATTACAATGTCATTTTTCGACATGAATTGAGAATATTCAAAATCTTAAACAACTTAATCTGTTTATGTCGTGTAGTTTTATCATAATCTGTGCTGACAAAATGTAGCAAATCATTGCAAAATTCGGGTATTGTTTTCGACGACCTGTTTCGCTCACCTTTCAGAGCCAAAACAGTCACTGACCAAAAAATCAAATACGGACACCCAATATGATTGGCGCATTGATGCTCGACATCGCAGGCACAGAACTTACTCAAGAAGATATTGCACTATTACAAGCACCGCAAGTCGGTGGCATGATTTTATTTGGACGAAATATTGAATCTCCTGCACAAGTTCGCGCCCTAACCGACCATATGCGCCGAATTCGTCCTGATATTTTGATTGCTGTCGATCAAGAAGGTGGACGTGTGCAACGCTTAAAACAGGGCTTTAGCCTACTTCCAGCCATGGGTAAGTTTGGCGAGCTATTCTTAAGCGAACCTGAAAAAGCCTTAAGCTTGGCAGAACAATCTGGCTGGTTGATGGCGACAGAAGTGCTTGCCGTCGGTATCGACTTTAGCTTTGCCCCTGTACTCGACCTCAATGACATCAGTGATGTGATTGGTGACCGTGGCTTTGCCAAAAATATTCAAGACATCGTACCGCTGGCCAGTGCATTCCTAAAAGGGATGAAAGCTGCAGGCATGGCATCGACAGGCAAACATTTCCCCGGTCATGGTTCAGTCCAAGCAGACTCGCATGTCGCAGCAGCCATCGACTCACGCACGTATGATGAAATTTATGCCAAAGATATGCAGACTTTTATCAAACTGATGCCACAGTTGGATGCACTCATGCCTGCCCATGTGATTTATAGTCAAATCGATCCAAACCCAGCAGGTTTTTCGCCGTATTGGATTCAAACCGTTCTACGTCAACAACTGGGCTTTGATGGTGTCTTATTCTCAGATGATTTAAGCATGCAGGCCGCATGTGTCGCAGGCGGTGCAGATGCACGCATTCAAGCCGCACTCCATGCAGGCTGTGACA
Organism: Acinetobacter johnsonii; assembly: GCF_048551975.1. Lineage (GTDB taxonomy): Bacteria > Pseudomonadota > Gammaproteobacteria > Pseudomonadales > Moraxellaceae > Acinetobacter > Acinetobacter johnsonii_A. The sequence continues at coordinate 87,557 of NZ_JBIMCF010000002.1, forward strand.
TGGGGCTGGTGTGTAATGACCGAGCTGCCGCATGTGTGGCTTTGGAAGGAATCAGCAAACTGGGGCTGCCAAACCAAGCTCGCTTAGAACGCATGCGTGGTCAGATTCCAAATATCAGCGTTCAGTCGAAGCTGCATTTAGGTGAAGATTGGGCCAAAGTACGCGACCAAGTGGAACTATTTAGATTAAGTTAAGCACTTCATCTTTGACCATTTCAACCACGATATTTCGGACAAAGGGACATCACAAGATGTCCTTTTTTCATTATGATAAACTTAAAATAAATCAACAGGCTTGCTCTGCATTGCCCAAACAACAATGCTAAAACAACAAAATATCAGGTACGGATACCATGACAGATGCTCTATCAGCTCATCGCCACATCTCTTTTACTGCGCACTATACAGGCTATATTTGGTATAGCATGGGCATCTCACATCCTGTATTTGCCACCCGCAAAGGGAAGTGGCTAGCCAAACTTGTACATCCACTCGAAAGTTGGGCTGAAAAACATGTCGGCGGCAGCATGCGCACCACCTTAAAACAGCGTCATCAAATAATTGATGACCACCTCAACGCGCTGATCCAACAGCACCCAAACTTACAAGTTTTAGAAATTGCCAGTGGCCTGTCGCCACGCGGCTGGAGCTTTCGACAACAGTATCCTGAGATTGACTATCGTGAACTCGACTTACCAGACATGGCAAAAATGAAAACTCAGGCCTTAAAACAGATCGATCAGACCAGCCCAGCGGTTCTCTCCGCCGACTTATTTAGCGCGGATTTTGCCCGTGCCTTTGAGGTGTTTGACCCAAACCGCCCTTTGGTGGTGGTGAGTGAAGGTCTGATCAACTACTTTAGCAAAGACATGCTCGCTCAACTGCTACAAGGCATTATCCAATACGGACAGCAGTTTGATCAGTTATATTATCTGACTGACCTCTACCCTGAACCTGTGAAAAATAAGCTGGCTAATTTTATCTGGAGCAGTAGCAAGCTTTTAAAATGGATGTCCCGTAGCGCCTTTGGCTTTCACTTTGTCAGTCCGCCTGAAGCGGCTCAGTTTTTCAAACAAGCGGGCTTTCATACTATTACCGTTCACCAACCCACTTTAGCTTTCAATAGTACTCAGGCCGATACTTCAAACTTAGATCAGCAGGATCACTTAGGTGACTTGGTCTGGTTGATACATAGCCAATGGCAAAAGCCCAATCAACCCGAGCAATAAACTTAGTCCCCATAAAAAAACAGCGATGAAATGCTGTTTTTTTATTTTTGAATTTCACTTAACTTACGGCTTCGAGCAACGTCTGTTCTTGTTTCTGACACCCCACAAAGCGGAGCAGTCGCTCCGCGAGTTCAAAACTGCCATGTTTAAATAAGGCACGAATATAAGGCCCATCTTCGGCAAAAATTAAACATTCAATCTGAAACTCGCCTTCTTCATCGCTCAAGTGCAAAGCCAAATCACGCGGATATTTAGCAACCACAGCAGCTAAGTCTGACTCAAAGCGTAAAAGTACCCCAAAGTAGTTCAAGTCCACCACTTCTGTTGCAATCACCAAGTCTGAATGGCGATAGCTTAAAAAGGTTTCAGGGTGTTGAATCTGAACTCGCTCTTCGCCACGGCGCTCCATTTCCAACATTTGTGCTCGACTAAAGGGGATAATCCCGTCTAAGTGTTGAATGGACTCGTCCTTCAGAAACATCGCAAACAAATGCATGGTTTCTTTACGGCGTTGTAGCTGTGGCACATGGTCTGCATTAGCAATTTGCGCATATACCATGTCAGGACATTGCAATGCAAAACTGGCATTTTCATGTGGCAAGGTAAAACTGTCATATTGGCCACAGGCCACCAAGACTTTACACTGTGGAATCGGCACATCGGTGAGGCGAAGCAAACGATTACAGTTGATTTCATAACGCTCTTGTTCTGTTACGGTAAACTCCGCCATCTGTCTAAAGAACAAACGCTTGGCTGTGGGTGACATTTTGGTTTTATCCATTTTGGCATGATTGACCAAATACAAAATCACGGCCTGACCAAATTCATCCATGCGTTGTTCACGCATTAAATGTAACGACTCTTCCAGCAACATCCGCCAACTTTTACGGGTCTTTTGCATCACTCCCATTAAAATCATACGATCAATCAGCTCTGGTCGTTGATCGGCCAGACAAGACGCCACCACTGAACCCAGTGACATGCCCATCACTGAAACTTTGTCTAATCCTTCAATATCTAACCAAACACCGAGCATTTTCGCAAGATCACCCAGTTCTAAAGTGCCCGCAGACAAGCCTGTATCGATATTACGAATTTGTTGATTGGCGCCCATTGAAGGCAGATCAATCAGGACAATCGGACCGGCATCGAGTAGTTGTTCAACGCAATATTTGTAGGAATTAAAGTTTTGAAATGCCCCGCCGATAATCACGATAGGCGTGCGATGGAATGACTCTGGCCGAGCAATCGCCATGTATTCGACTTTCCAACCCTCAATCCATGTGCTTCGTGCAGGTTCTTTAAAGCTGTTACGATGGTAAACATCAAAAAAACCTAAGCGTAAATTCGCATCATCTAGCTCGGCATCCATTTGAATCATAGAATTCATGTTCTTTCCCTCTACTCTTGCCTATACTTTTTGTTTTGCAAGAAATGTACGATCACGCCTGTCAACGGCAACAGGGTGTTCAGTGTTGTAATAATTATGCAAGGACTTCATATCCTAAAATTCATTCTATACAGAGCACTGTTTTACACGCAACAGATTGTGTAACCGCTCATCATGTTTTAGATAAAAAACAATTTCAAAATAAGTATAAGTCCGCCTCTACACTGGATTTTTCATGTAGAGACTATGCGGTCGAGTGTTAGGCTGTTACTATCTTCTGTGAAATTTCTAAGTGATCAAACCGCTATGCAAGAGTCGATTGAACAATATATGCAAACGGTAGGACAGCAAGCACGTCAAGCTTCTCGTATTTTGGCGCGTGCTTCTACCGAAACTAAAAACAATGCGTTGTCAGCTATTTATACTGCTTTGGTCAACAGTGAGCCCACTATTTTAGCGGCGAACCAAGCAGATATGAACAAAGCGCACAGCAACAACTTAGACAGTGCTTTACTTGATCGCTTAGAACTGTCTCCCGCACGCTTTAAAGGCATGTTGCAAGGCTTAAAAGATGTGATTGGTCTCAAAGATCCTGTCGGTGAAATCACCGACATGGCCTATCGTCCGTCAGGAATCCAGCTCGGTAAGATGCGCGTTCCTTTAGGCGTGGTTGGCATGATTTACGAGTCTCGCCCAAATGTGACCTTAGAAGCCGCCTCTTTAGCACTGAAGTCTGGTAATGCCATTATTTTACGTGGTGGTTCTGAAGCGCTCGAATCCAATAAAGCCATTGCTGAAGCCATCCAACGCGGTTTAAAACTGGCGGGTTTACCTGAACATGCAGTTCAAGTCATTAACACCGCAGACCGCACAGCCGTGGGGCAACTGATTACACTCACTGAATTTGTCGATGTGATTGTTCCACGTGGAGGCAAAGGCCTGATTGAGCGTATCAGCAAGGAAGCCCGTGTCCCGGTGATTAAACACTTGGATGGGAACTGTCACGTTTATGTTGAAGCGCAAGCTGACCTACAAAAAGCCCTACCGATTGCGCTCAATGCAAAAACTCACCGTTATGGCGTGTGTAATGCAATGGAAACCTTGCTGGTCGATGAAAAAGTCGCAGATGAGTTTTTACCGCGTGTCGCTGAGCTCTATACTGAAAAACAAGTGGAGTTGCGCGGCTGTGTTGAAACTCAGCGCATTTTAGGTGCGGCAGTCAAAACGGCAACCGAAGAAGATTGGTACACCGAATATCTCGGTCCAATTTTAGCGGTGAAAGTGGTGTCTGGTATGGAAGAAGCGATTGAGCATATCAACAAATATGGCTCACATCATACCGATTCGATCATTACAGAAAACTACTCTCTAGCTCGTGAGTTCTTGGCCGCTGTGGATTCGAGTTCTGTCATGATCAATGCGTCGACACGTTTTGCCGATGGTTTCGAATATGGCTTAGGTGCAGAAATTGGCATCTCAACGGATAAAATCCATGCCCGTGGCCCAGTCGGCTTAGAAGGCTTGACTTCACAAAAATGGATCGTGTTTGGTGATGGTCAAATTCGCCAATAACTCATCTAGCACATTTTAAATATCTATGTTCAGCTCTTTCCAAAGGGCTGAACATTTTTATATTTGAACGCCCTCTGCAAGCACTCAAAATAAAAGCATGATCATCATAAGATACAGGCCTATTTTACTGATCCCCCTATCGGCTGTTGTTTTGACTTTATATCTCTCTTTTTTACATAAAGGCGTTTGCCAACCCAATCAGTGCCATTTCAATGCAAATGCTTAAAATCTTGAGGAAATCACGCTTTTTTGATGGTTACGTTGATTGCACATGTGATTATGTGTGAATCTAAAGATGAAATATCAAAAATAAACAGGAAAGCCAGAATATATTCAGCTCTTTTCAGAAGATAACGTGTTATTTTTAAAGGATTGAAGCTGATGAATAATTCAGCATCATTTCATGAATAAATGAAAATCATGAACCGATAAATTTTAATTATTATTCATCAAACGGTCGATAGTGCTTAAGTCTAATCACCTAAAGTCTATCTTGGACTAAAAATATACACATGATACAACATAAAAAATGATCAAGATTGCATAAGAACGTACTGCATGAAGATCAGTTCTAGGACGGATAATTCAATTAGAATCAGGTATTAAAACGTGTCTACATCAGTATTAGTAATTAACTGCGGATCTTCATCAATCAAATATGCGCTCGTTTCTGAACGTCGTGAAGATCGTATTTTCGGTTTAGCTGAGAACTTAGGTTCTGCTGACGCTCGTATCAAAGGCATTACTGCGGGTGGTCAACCCCTTGAATTGTCTATTCCACATGCCGATCATGAAAAAGCATTGGAAACCATCTTAGAACGCCTTTCACATTATAACCCTCAAGCCATTGGTCACCGCGTAGTACACGGCGGTACATTGACCAAAGCTGAGCTTTTAACAGAAGAAATTGTCGAACGCATTCGTGCAGCAACACCACTTGCACCATTACACAACCCTGCACACTTGGTTGGGATTGACGCCACGATGCGTTTATTCCCAGAGCTACCACAAGTGGCGGTATTTGATACAGCATTCCACCAGACTATGCCTGCACATGCTTACCGCTATGCTGTGCCAAAATTTTTATACACTGAACACAATGTCCGTCGCTATGGCTTCCACGGTACAAGCCATGCTTATGTGTCTGAACGAGGTTCAGAACTGGCAGGTAGCTTCAAACAAGGGGGCTGGTTAACTGCACACTTGGGTAATGGTAGCTCTACTTGTGCAATTTGGAATGGACAAAGTGTAGATACCTCAATGGGCTTAACTCCACTTGAAGGTGTCGTGATGGGCACACGCAGTGGTGATGTCGATCCAAGCTTACATAGTTTCCTTGCCAACAACTTAGGTTGGGATATTTATAAAATTGATAAAATGCTGAATAGCCAATCGGGCTTACTCGGCCTGTCTGATCTATCAAATGACATGCGTACTTTGATTGAAGCATCTGAACAAGGCAATGAAGATGCGACTTTAGCTATTGAAGTCTTCTGCTACCGCCTCGCAAAATCATTGGCGGCACTGAGCTGCGGTCTACCACGTCTTGATGGATTGTTCTTCACTGGCGGTATTGGTGAGAACTCGGCATATATTCGTGAAAAAACAGTCGCTTTCCTACCGCACTTTGGTTTTAACTTGAGTAAAGAAGCCAATGACAGTTTAAAACGTGGTACCGAAGGTCGTATTGATACAGGTACAGGCCCACAAATTTGGGTTGTACCGACCGATGAAGAAGGCCGTATTGCCAAAGAAACTGCATTCGTGGCCGATGAGGTGATTCAAACTGCTGCAAAAAAGTCTGAAGACAATGTAGCGATCGCTTAAGCGGTCGTTACATTCACTCAAGTCTGTTTTAAATTCTTGTATGACGAATAAATATATGAAAACGATTTTACTTGTGCCCACTGGGGAAGGCGTCGGCTTAACATCCGCTTGTCTGGGTTTGGTTTATGCGCTGGAATGCCAAGGTGTTAAGGCTGGATTTTTAAAACCTTTTTCTCAAGAACTGACCACAGGTGCAGACCGTACCACAGCGCTCTATCACCATGTTTCAAAAAATGAAACCGTTGAACCAATTAGCTATCACACCATTTTGCAACAACTCAGTACAGGTGAAAATGATGAGCTACTTGAAGATGCGGTTCGTTTACACCGTGCTATTGCGCGTAAGCATGATCTGATCATTGTTGAAGGCTTAGTCCCAAATAGCCGAGATTCTTTTGCTTCTGAACTAAATGCACAACTTGCGCAAGCACTCGATGCCAAAGTTATTATTGTCAGCAATGCAGACATTAATAAACCGAGCGCGACGGCTGAAAAAGTCGATAGCCAACTACGCTACTTTGGCGGTGCCAGTTCTGAGAGAACTGCGGGTGTGTTATTGATGCGCACCAAAGGCTTGCCCGATGACTCAGCACACATTCCAGTGACGTTTGACCCTAGTCTGCGTTTAATCAGCGATACCAATAAATTTATTATTGAGCTCCAAAAGACCCATCCAAAGCTCGGATCAGACAAACTCCCTGTAATCGGCTTGGTTCCATTTAGCAACACGCTCAGCGTACCACGCATGTCGGATTTGGCTTCACACATTCAGGCGGAATGGATCAATCAAGGCGATGCGACCCAACGTCGTGTGTTACATAGCAGTTTGATTGCATCGAACATTGAGCATGAACTACATAAGTTTGTCGCAGGCGAGCTGATCATTAGTGCATCAGATCGTATCGATGTGCTATTAGCTTCAAGCTTAGCCAGCAGTAACGGTATACCATTGGCGGGTTTGGTCCTAACTGAGCACCATACGCCAAACGAGCAGGTGCTTGCGTTCTGCCAAACAGCGATTAAACAAGGCTTACCAATTTTACATACAACGCTCAGCACGTTCGACACGGCGCAGAGCTTAGCTAATCTCAGCAATGAAATTCCGGTCGATGATACGGAACGCGCTGAACAAGTCACTCGTTTTGTGTCGAGCCATATCAATGAAGAATGGTTAACGGCAATGTTAAATGGCTCGTACCAACCTCGTCTCTCACCTTCGGCTTTCCGCCATGAATTGGTCCAAAAGTCGATTGCTGCGAAAAAGCGGATTGTTCTACCTGAAGGCGATGAGCCACGTACAGTTCAAGCGGCGGCTATTTGCCAATCTCGTGGCATTGCACACTGTATCTTATTGGCGAAACCTGAAGCGGTCGTAGAAGTGGCAAAAGCACGTGGCATCGAGCTTCCACATGACTTAGAAATTATCGATCCAGATTTGATTCGTGAAAACTATGTCGAAAAAATGGTGGAACTGCGTAAAGGCAAACTGAACGAGCTGCAAGCGCGTGAACAGCTGCAAGACACTGTCGTTCTAGGCACCATGATGTTAGCGCTTGATCAGGTCGATGGTTTGGTTTCAGGCGCAGTACACACCACAGCCAATACTGTACGCCCTGCATTCCAACTGATTAAAACAGCGCCTGAGTACTCACTGGTCTCTTCCGTGTTCTTTATGCTGTTACCCGATGAAGTCTATGTCTATGGCGACTGTGCGATTAACCCAGACCCAAATGCAGAAGAGCTCGCTGAAATCGCGATTCAATCGGCTGATTCAGCAAAGGCCTTCGGTTTAGACCCACGTATTGCGATGATTTCATACTCTACGGGTACCTCTGGTGCTGGAGCTGAAGTTGAAAAAGTCGCTGAGGCAACACGCATAGCGAAAGAACGCCGTCCTGACTTATTAATTGATGGCCCTCTTCAATACGATGCTGCATCGGTGGAAAGTGTGGGACGCTCTAAAGCACCTGATTCTAAAGTTGCAGGTCGTGCCAATGTGTTTATTTTCCCTGACCTAAACACAGGCAATACCACCTATAAAGCCGTGCAACGCTCTGCCAATGTCGTAAGCGTTGGCCCAATGTTGCAAGGTTTGAACAAACCTGTAAATGACTTGTCTCGTGGTGCTTTGGTGGATGATATTGTATTTACCATTGCCTTAACCGCAATTCAGTCTGAACAACAAAGTGCTTAACTTTTAAGATTAGCCTTTAAAAAAAACCACCCGTTCGTAAGATAGGGTGGTTTTTTGTATTGCTCGACGCACTGCCTGTGTCGTTGTGGCGCTGCTGTGTAGAACTTGTCCCATAGTGCTTCCTTCCATTTATCTGAGAATATTGCACCATTAAAATCTGGGACTAAACATATTGCTCAACATCTACACGTAAGGCATCATCATCAACTTTAGATGGTGTTCTTGGTCGAGTTCTTTTTATTTCGATTCGCTTTTTCCATTCGACAATTGTATTTTTATCAATTTCGAAGTGCTGAGCAACCGCTCGGATAGATTGACCTTCTTCAAGTTTAGCTAATATTTTCTTTTTAAAATGTATTGGATAACTCATATCGGTATTGTATTGGTTTTTTGGCGTGCGGACTATAAATAATAAAGTGTTGTCGCGTTTAGACTCAATTTTAAAGCGATTTTACACAAAATTAAGCATTGAAACTGAAGATTTGAAGATTTGAAGATTTGAAGATTTGAAGATTTGAAGATTTGAAGATTTGAAGATTTGAAGATTTGAAGATTTGAAGATTTGAAGATTTGAAGAAAGCTTAAAACAAAAAAAAGAAGATAAAGCTTAAGCCTGATCTTCTTTTTGACCGTACATCCAAGTCGCTGCGATATATACACAAAAGCCCGCAGCCATCACTAAACCTGTCAACATGCTCGATGTCCTATTGTTTGATGAATGCATTATGCGAAAGTTTTATGACAACTTTATGACAGCGTTGTCATATTTCAATATTATTATTTTTACATTACATTCAACACCTTAAGCAATAAATCATATTCATAATCCAAAGTTAGACATGAAATATTTCATTAAATTTAGATATTTTTGTCATATTTACCACGGTTTATAACCTGATTTTCTCATCAATTTTGTTCAACTATTAAACTTTCGCCCAAAGCCTTCGCAAAACATCCACAACCTCGGCATTTTGTCTTATAATTTAGCCCGCTAGCTATCAGCCCGCTCAAGAGATATTTGTATGACCACTATTATCAAGCAAGATGATTTGATCACATCGGTCAAAGACGCGCTTCAGTTCATTTCTTACTATCACCCACAAGACTTCATCCAAGCGATGAGCCGTGCGTATGATCGTGAAGAGAACAAAGCTGCGAAGGATGCGATCGCACAAATCTTAATTAACTCGCGTATGTGCGCAGAGGGTCACCGCCCAATCTGTCAAGATACTGGTATCGTCAACGTATTCGTTGAAGTGGGCATGGATGTTAAATTTGATTTAACTATGAGCTTAGACGATGCAATCAACGAAGGCGTACGTCAAGGTTACTTAGAAAACTCAAACGTGCTGCGCGCATCAGTTCTGGCTGATCCTGCATTTGGTCGTAAAAACACCAAAGACAACACCCCTGCTGTGATCTATCACAAACTTGTTCCAGGCAACAAAGTGGATATTACCGTTGCGGCAAAAGGTGGCGGTTCAGAAAACAAATCTAAACTGGCTATGTTAAACCCATCTGACTCAATCGTGGATTGGGTACTTAAAACTGTTCCAACTATGGGTGCTGGCTGGTGTCCACCAGGTATGTTGGGTATTGGTATTGGTGGTACTGCTGAAAAAGCCATGATGCTTGCCAAAGAAGCACTCATGGAAGAAATCAACATGGACGAATTATTACGTCGTGGCCCACAAAACAAAATGGAAGAACTCCGTATCGAGATCTTCGAGAAAGTGAACGCACTTGGTATTGGCGCACAAGGTTTAGGCGGTTTAACTACCGTTCTTGATATTAAAATCAAAGACTACCCTTGCCACGCTGCAGGCAAACCAGTGGGCATGATTCCAAACTGTGCAGCAACTCGTCACGCACACTTCCAGTTAGATGGTTCAGGTGTAGCGCATATTCAAGCGCCTAAACTTGAAGACTATCCAGAAGTAACTTGGGATTCTTCTAAATCTAAACGTGTAGATTTAGACAACATTACCCAAGAAGAAATGAACGCTTGGCAACCAGGCGACACCTTACTTCTGAACGGTACGATTTACACAGGTCGTGATGCCGCGCATAAACGCATGGTCGATATGATCAACAATGGTGAAGAGCTTCCTGTCGACTTAAAAGGTAAATTCATTTACTACGTTGGCCCTGTAGATCCAGTCGGTGATGAAGTGGTTGGTCCTGCTGGCCCAACAACAGCAACACGTATGGACAAATTTACACGTCAAGTGCTTGAAGCAACAGGTATGTTCGGCATGATCGGTAAAGCGGACCGTGGTCCTGCAGCGGTTGAAGCAATCAAAGACAATAAAGCGACTTACTTGATGGCAGTGGGCGGCGCAGCTTACCTTGTGTCTAAAGCAATTCGTGAAGCTGAAGTGGTTGCTTTTGCGGACTTAGGTATGGAAGCGATTTACAAATTTGTAGTGAAAGATATGCCTGTATCGGTAGCAGTTGATGTAAATGGTACATCTATTCACGCGACAGCACCAAAAATCTGGCAAGCGAAAATTGGTAAAATTCCAGTAGTCGATGCAGCAGCGGGCTAAAACTTAAGTTTTACTTTTTTGGATACCCTTAACATGCTAAGGTCATGTTAAGGGTATTTTTTACCTACTTTTATAGACTTAATCAAAAAATATAGACCAACAATGAAAAAATTAAATCACATCCTTGCGGTATTACCTTATGCGTCCTCAGCACAGCATCTTTTGCAAAACCCGCGCGAAGCATCGGTAGAAAAGGCACTCAAACTAGGCGATATTAAAGGCACTTTAGCGCAATCACAGCAAGAAGTAAGCCCCATTTATGACCAGCAAGCCGAAGAAATCATTAAGAATATTTTTAAAACATCTGCACTCAATAATGAACAACAAAAAGCAGCCAAGCAAATCGCTGAAATCACGGCATCGTTTAGCAGTAAATTGATTTCTGATCCGAAATTTATGCAAATGCTTAAAAATGTATATATGCAGACCTTTACCGAAGAGGAAGTTGGCCAACATTCAGTTTCTTGAAACACCTCTAGGCCATTCTATCAATAAAAAAAGCAGCAAAATGATGAGTGAAATCATGCGTAATAGCATCGCCATGTCTGCTGAAATGATGCAAGATCCAGCTATTCAGCTGGAAATGAATCGTCAAATTGAAAAGACCCTGACACCATTATTTGAACAAGCCAAAAAAGCACAATAGCTCACTTACCAGGTTAAAGGATTCCACAGCTTAAAGGGTTTCATCAGCTGAACCTCTTCACTTGGATCATATTTTGCGGGTTTAAGTTTTTGCACTTTCTTTCGTAGCTCCCCCGTGTGTTGATCTTCCGCTACAAAGTTGTAGCTGTTCGACTTTAACTGGGTAAATGCAATTTCTTGAATCGCAATTTTTTCAGGGATAACCGCCAAAGGCCCTGAAACATCACGACGTGTGGACAAGTTCTCTTCATCATACTTGATGAAATAAGACTGCCCTGCTTCTACGCTAAAATCGATATATTTCGGCTTTTGAAAATGGTTAATACCCAAAGGCCGACTACTCGATAATCGATAAGTCCCTGCGGGCAATTCGACCCAATAATAATGATTGTTCAGCAGGCTTGGAATGCGTTCTTTATTGATAAATAAACTCGAGGCCACAATTTCTTGTCGATTCCATTTTGAGTCTGGACGATAGAGATAAACTATCGCCGCTTGTTCATGCTGGGGTTGGACACGCTGAAAACGCTGTCCTAATTTTTGATTGACCCATCCACCTAAGCTAAACACCCCAATGCGATACTGCTCGATCATGCCTGGGTCGTGTTCAAAATCAACCTCATGGCTGAGCGTTGATGTTAATTCAGGTTGTTCAACTGTCGCTTTTCCATGACAACCCAATAAAATTAAACTGCTTAAAAGCGTAATTATCATTGCACGCATGACTATTCCTCACGACGTATTTTTATTTTGATACTTAATTTTTAGTTTTAATCTAGGCATCCCAGCCTATGATGCAGAGTAGCATTCCTTCTTTTTTTTGAATATAAAAAAACGTGTGAAAACACTCGATTTTCACACGTTTCAGATGAATAACAACTTAAGCGGACTTTGAATTAATGACTTTTAAATCAACTTTAGCTGCATCTTTCTGTTCGATTCTAGGTAAACGCTCTGGCTTAAATAATGGTGCAGCCGTACCGTTAATCACGTCTTCATTCACCACAACTGTGCCAACATCGGTACGACTTGGTAAATCGTACATGGTTTCAAGCAGCGTATTTTCTAAAATAGAACGTAAGCCACGTGCACCCGTGTTACGATCCAAAGCTTTTTTCGCCACAGCGCGCAGTGCTGAGTCTTCAAAAACCAGATCAACATTTTCCATATCAAACAAATGTTGATATTGACGGGTCAATGCATTCTTCGGTTCAGTCAGAATTTGCATCAAAGCTTCTTCATCTAACTCTTCCAAAGTCGCAATTACAGGCAAACGACCAATAAACTCTGGAATCAGACCAAATTTCACCAAATCTGTCGCTTCAACTTGACGGAACAAATCAGACAATTTCTTGCCTTCATCTTTCTTCTTCACTTCAGCCGTGAAGCCGATTCCACCCTTTTCTTGGCGCTGTTGTACGATTTTCTCAAGACCCGAGAATGCTCCACCACAGATAAACAAGATATTTGAAGTATCAATTTGAATGAATTCTTGCTGCGGATGCTTACGACCACCTTGAGGTGGAATAGAGGCAACCGTACCTTCGATCATTTTCAGTAAAGCTTGTTGTACGCCTTCACCAGACACATCACGCGTGATCGATGGGTTTTCAGATTTACGTGTAATCTTGTCGATTTCATCGATATAGATAATACCTTTTTGCGCTTTTTCTACATCGTAGTCTGCTTTTTGTAGAAGCTTTTGTACAATGTTTTCAACATCTTCACCGACATAGCCTGCTTCGGTAAGTGTTGTTGCATCAGCCATAGCAAAAGGAACATCGAGAAGACGCGCCATGGTTTGGGCAAGTAAGGTTTTACCCGAACCCGTTGGTCCTACTAATAAAATATTACTTTTCGCAATTTCAACCGCATCGTCGTGTGTATGTCCACCATGTATCGCTTTAAGACGTTTATAGTGGTTATAGACAGCAACTGACAAGGTTTTCTTTGCCACATCTTGACCAATGACATATTGATCTAATGCAGCACGAATTTCGTGAGGTTTAGGCAAGGGTTTTGCAGCCCAGTCACCCGACTCAACTTGTTGACTGGTTTGCACCAAGTCTAAGCATACGTCCACACATTCATTACAGATGTACGCGTCCTCGCCTGCTATCAGTTTCCCAACTTCAGACTGCGTTTTACCGCAAAATGAACAATGCTTTTGTCCTTGAGGATGTTCGGACATATTCACTCCAATTCTAAACTTTTAAAACTTATGGACGTTTAGATAACACTTCGTCCACGAGACCATATTCTTTTGCAGCTTGCGCTGTCATAAAGTTATCACGGTCAGTATCACGTGCCACAGTTTCATAGTCTTGACCACTGTGCTCTGCCATTAAACGGTTTAAACGTTCTTTAATGAACAGAATTTCACGTGCATGAATTTCAATATCAGATGCCTGACCACGGAAACCACCTAACGGTTGATGGATCATGACACGTGCATTTTCAAGGCAATAACGTTTACCCTTTGCACCTGCATTCAGCAAGAAAGCACCCATTGATGCTGCTTGCCCCATACAGTAAGTCACAACATCTGGTTTAATAAATTGCATGGTATCGTAAATCGCCATACCAGCAGTCACCGAACCGCCTGGTGAGTTAATGTAAAGATGAATATCTTTATCTGGGTTTTCCGCTTCTAAAAACAACATTTGCGCGACAATCAAATTCGCCATGTTATCTTCAACTTCACCAGTCATAAAAATGACGCGTTCACGCAAAAGACGTGAATAAATGTCAAATGAACGTTCACCGCGAGATGACTGTTCTACAACCATTGGAACTAAGGCATTATCGATAGTTGGAATATACATACGTTTACTTATTCCTAAATTTTTTGTTACTCAACTCATAGTCACAATATGAGGGATAATTGCTGAAAATGCAAAATATTCTCAAGTAAATAACAGATATTTTTTGCATAAGCTTTATGAACGCAAGACCTTTTAAAAAAAACCAGATCATAATAAAAAAGGCGCTCAAAGCGCCTTTTTTACTTTAGCTAAACTTAGCCTTGTTGACGAGCTTGTTGTTCTTTCAATAAGTCTTCGTAGCTTACAACAGTATCTGTTACTTTAGCAGACGCTAAGATGTGATCAACTACTTGGTCTTCTAACACAACAGCTTCGATTTGCGAACGTTGTTGTTTGTCATTTTTGAAGTATTCGATCACTTCAGCTGGATCTTCATAAGATGAAGCCATGTCTTCGATGTAAGCATCAACACGTGCTTGATCTACTTCGATTTTAGCATCAGCTAAAACTTTGCTTACCAGTACGCCTAATTTTACAGATTTTTCAGCTTGTTCTTTGAACAATTCATCTGGAAGCATACTTGAGTCAAATGCTTTCGCACCTTGAGCACCAAACTGCTGAGTGAACTGTTGGATCATTTGTTGACGTTGACGGTCAACTTCTTGAGCAACCATAGACGCAGGAAGTTCAACTTCGTTTGCAGCTACAAGTGCATCAAAAGCTGCACCTTTCACTTGATTACGCAAACCATTTTTCACTTCACGTTCCATGTTTTTACGAACGTCAGCTTTTAATTTCTCAATGCCTTCTTCTTCAGTTAAACCGAAGATTTTAAGGAATTCAGCATCAACTTCTGGAAGTTTTTGTTTTTCAACAAGCTTCACAGTAATTTTGAATTGAGCTGATTTGCCAGCAAGGTTTTCAGCTTGGTAGTCTTCAGGGAAAGTTACATCGATAACTTTCTCTTCGCCTTTCTTCATACCAACGATGCCGTCTTCGAAGCCAGGGATCATACGACCTGAACCTAAAACAAGTTTAAAGTCTTCTGCAGAACCGCCTTCAAACTTTTCACCGTCTACTGAACCTTCAAAGTCAAAAGTTACTTGCATGTCTTTTTTAGCCATGCCTTTCGTTTCAGCCCAAGAAGCACGTTGCTTCTGAAGGTTTTCGATCATTTGATCAACATCTTTGTCGTTTACTTCAGATGCTTTACGTTCAACTTCTAAACCATCAAATTTCACGTTAACTTCTGGATAAACTTCAACAGTCGCTTCGTATACAAGCGCGTCGTCTTTTAATTCAGATTTTTCAATGTTTGGCATGCCAACAGCATTGATTTTTTCTTGTTGGATCGCTTCAAATACTGTGTCACGAATAATGTCGCTTACGACTTCTTGGTAGATACCCGCGCCATATTCACGACGAACAACATTTACTGGCACTTTACCTGGACGGAAGCCGTTGATCTTCACAGTTTTAGCAGTGCGTTTTAAGCGAGCTTCGAACTGCTCGTTAACACGGCTCGTCGGTACAGATACATTTAAACGACGGGTAACACCCGAAACCGCTTCAGAAGTTACTTGCATGGCTTCCTCAATCTTTTGGTAAGAACAATTTTAAAAAGTGCCACATTATATGACAACATTGAACGATATACAAAACACCCGATTGAAACCACATATTTTTTTCTTCATTTATCGTTTTTTATTTTGAATATTTTTAAATCGCTACTTATTAAGCGCAAAGTATTATATTTTTTATGGCTTTTGTTGCAAATGATAAATATTACCATTAATATTTGCATCAACTTTGATCGTTTTTTTCAATTTTTTTCTCGTCCATCATTGGAACTCTAGTTATGAGTAAGTTTAATCTACACCCGCTTTCATTGGCATTGCTTGGGGCAATCACCACTCCTGTTTTCGCAGAAACAACAACTGAAGATTCATCTACCCATCAGCTTTCCACTATTGTGGTTTCAGCTGCGGGTTTTGAACAAGATATTAAAAATGCACCAGCTTCAATTAGCGTGGTCACGAAAGAAGATATTGAAAAGAAAAATGCAACCAGCATTGCAGACCTATTAGCTGATGTTCCTGGTATTGATATTCGTTCAGGTGTAGGAAAAACATCAGGTCTGAATATCAAAATGCGTGGCTTAGGCAATGACTATAGCCTGATTTTAATTGATGGTCGCCGCCAAACCACCTCGTCAGATGTCACTCCAAACGGCTTTGGTGAAACATCAAATGGTTTTTTACCACCTTTAACCTCTATTGAACGTATTGAAGTCATTCGTGGACCAATGGCAACACGTTATGGTTCAGAAGCCATGGGTGGTGTCATCAATATTATTACCAAAAAAATTAGTAATGAATGGAATGGCAATGTCACTGTCAGTGGCAATGTCATGGAACATGGCAGCGAAGCCGACTCATGGAAAACCAGCTTTGTGCTCAATGGGCCAATTATTCATGATCGTCTAGGCTTACAGCTTCGTGGTAGTTATTTAGACCGTCAACGCTCAGAACGCATTGTGGCGGGCTCAACCTCTCGCGACCCACGCCCAAGCAAAACTGAAAACTATGATGTTGGTGGAAAATTACAATTTACATTAGACGATAAAAACTCTTTCTGGGTTGATGGTTTTACTTCAAACCAAACCTATGACAACTCAGACCAACGACTAGGCAACTTTTTTAGCCGCGGTGGTATTGCAGGCTATGAAAATGAATTAGAGTTTAATCGTCTACAAATTTCGGCGGGACATGATGGTAATTATGATTTTGGCCAATGGAAAACCTACATTAGTCAAAATAAAACTGAAACCAAAGGTCGTACCATTCCAACTGATGCTTTCCCTGCTTTAGCTGGTCAACCACGAACTTTGGAAAATACCGATTTAGTCTTTGATTCACATTTAATTGCACCTATTGCTAACCACAAGCTCACTGTTGGCACAGAATATAAAGATGTAACTATTGCTGATGATATTGCAGGTATGGGCAAAGAGTTTACACAAGATACTTGGTCAGTTTATGCAGAAGATGAATGGAGCTTATTAGATAACTTACATTTCACCTTCGGTGGTCGTTATGAAGATCATTCAGGATTTGGTGGTCACTTTAGCCCGCGTGCTTATTTAGTATGGAACACAACTGATGCTTTAACACTTAAAGGTGGTGTAAGCACAGGCTATAAGACACCGTCAGCAAAAGATTTATATAATGGTATTGTTGGCTATAGCGGCCAAGGCACTACACCAAGTCTAGGTAATCCTGATTTAAAACCAGAAACATCAGTTAACTACGAGTTAGGCTTAAATTATCAACCTACAGATACATTAGACTTTAATGCCACAGCATTTTTTAATGTTGTAGAAGATAAAATCGTTTCTCGGAACTTCTTGTGCACAACCAATGATTGCTCAAATTTCAACAGCAACGTAACGTCTTATAGTAAAAGCTTTAATGCGGATGAAGCTGAAATCTACGGCTTAGAAACATCGCTTAAGTATCAAATTATTCCTGAATGGGATATCAAAGCTGCTTATACATTTACCGAGTCTGAAATCACTAAAGGTGCAAACAAAGGTTATGCACTCGAATCGACAGCTAAACACCTATTTAACCTAACATCGACTTGGCATATCAATAATAGTCTGGATGTTTGGTTGCAACATGAGTATCAGTCAGGACGTCCTCGTTATTTAGCTGCGCCAACTGGTGGTGAAGTGAGTATAGAACAGCATACAGACAACAAATTCTCGGCTTATAACCTGTTCAATTTAGGGACAAGCTATCAGTTGAATAATAATGTTCGGATCAATGCTGCTGTAAATAACTTATTAGATAAAGACTTTACTGAATATATGGATTATGTCGATACAAATGGTAATGTTCAGCAAGCCTATAAATATTTATCTATTGGTCGAAGCTCAGAAGGAACCTATTTGTCAGGACGAAATTATTGGTTATCAATTTCATATGACTTCTAAAAATAGTCATATCTAAAGAAAACCCTGCACTGGCAGGGTTTTCTTCTTACATACATAATATAGATCCAACATAATTTCTACATATTCACTTGAGAAACACCTTCAAACTTAGCTTAAAATAATGGATTCTAAATTTCAATAACATTATAAAAACATAATCTAATTTTCCAATTTAAATAAAAATCAAAAACTTAAATTCAATTCATTACATTATTACATTTATTTTTTCTACACAAATACATCTAAGCATCGACAATTTCAATGTAATAGTTATGCTACAAAAAATAAGAATCATTATTATTCGCATACTAATTTACAACGCTAGAACTAGATTCGTTATGGCCTTCATCAAAACACGTAAAAAGCTGGTTTCTTCAGCAATCGCTTCAACACTCTCTGTGGTTGCAGTCAATGCTGTTGCGCAAGATCAAATCGCGCAATTAGAAACAATTCACACGGAAGCGGCAGCAGAACAAAGTTTGAAAGTAGACAAATCTGCAAACAACAAGTTCGTTGCTCCCCTACTCGACACACCAAAGTCTGTTTCTGTTCTTTCTCAAAAATTACTCAAAGAAACCAATTCAAATACTCTATTAGAAGCATTACGTTATGAGCCCGGTATCACTTTAGGTGCTGGTGAAGGTGGTACACCATTTACGGATATGCCTTATATTCGTGGATATAGCGGTCAATCATCTATTTATGTTGATGGAGTCCGCAATACGACATCACAAAGTCGAGATATGTTCGCTATTGAACAAGTTGAAGTTATTAAAGGCTCTTCTTCTGCTCTTGGCGGTGGTGGCAGCGTCGGCGGAAGTATCAATCTCATTCCTAAAGTGGCTCATGAAGGCGATACTTACCAAGGTAGCGTACAAGGTGGCACGGACAACTATCGCCACATTCAACTCGATGCGAATAAAGATTTCGGCAACGGAATGGCTGGCCGCGTTGTAGTCATGGGTCATGAAAATGAAAAAGCAGGACAACATGACGGTGCTGAATATGCTCGTGCAGGTATTGCAACAAGTCTAGCTTTTGGTCTAGGTTCTGATACGCGGGGCTCTGTCGGTTATTACTATTTACGTAGCAATGATGAACCAGATGCGGGTATCCCATTTAATAATGCAAACCCAAGCAGCCCACCAGCTGGCGTAACTGTGACACCAGGTGACGGTCGACCAGTCAGTGTTAAACCAGGCACATACTATGGTTGGAAAGCGCGTGATTTTGATAAGCGTGAAAATCAAATTGCAACATTTAAGTTAGAACATGATCTTAATGAAGATTTGACGCTATCTAACATTGCTACTTATAACAAATCTAAATCTGATTATGTTTATACCAATGCCGATGACTCAAAAGGGAACATCTATAGAGGAACTGTCGCGCGCCGTGCACTCACACGTATTTTAGACACAGATGCATATAGCGACCAACTTTCTTTAAGAGGCAAATTCAATACGGGTTCATTAAAGCATTCATTTAATGTAGGAACTGAATGGAGCTTCCAAGAAACTGATCAAGGCGTTTATACCTTTACCAATGCTGCTGGTGAAACAACCTCGACCATTTTAGACAACAATATTCAAAACTGTACTTCAACTGCTGCAGCTCTCAATGGCTGGTGTACGAGTCTAAACAATCCAGGCAATGGTGCATTTACTGACACTATGGGTAGTATTAAAGGACAATCTACTACACGTAGTCATAATGTAGGAATCTATGCCCTAGATAGTATTGAATTTAATCCACAATGGCTACTTAACTTAGGCGTGCGTTGGGATAAATTTGAAACTGAGAAAAAATATAATAAGGACGTAAGTGGACGTACTCCTCATAAAGCTGGCGATAAATTAGAAAGTGATACCGATTACTTCACTTACCAAGCTGGTTTAGTTTTTAAACCAACAGAAGATGGCAGTATTTATTTAAGCTACGCTACATCAGCAAATCCTGTAGGTGTGCTTGCTGAAGGTGATACAGGTCCAGATTCTATTAGCGATTCTGGTGTTGCAAGTGCAACAGCTAATGCCCTCAAGCCAGAAGAAGCACGTACTTTTGAAATTGGTACCAAATGGGACTTATTTAATAATCGTGCAAACTTAACTGCTGCAATTTTCCGTACTGAAAAGCAAAATACCCGCATTCAAATTGATCCAACCACAACAGCGAATGCAGGTGAAAGCCGTGTTGATGGATTTGAAGTAAGCTTAAACGGTAAAATTACCGACAAGTGGGAAGTGGCTACAGGTTATAGCTATCTAGATAGCGAGATCACCAAAGCTGCTTACAATGCAATTGCTCAGGAAGGTAAACCACTTCCATTTGTGGCGAAAAACAGTGCAACGTTATGGTCAACATACCGAGTATTACCAAAATTAACATTGGGTGCTGGTGCTGAATACCGTGATCAGGTTTATGTAAATACAACTGCACCTAAGTTTTTACCGACTTACACCATTTACAATGCAATGGCGAAATACGATGTAAATCGTAATGTAAATGTTCAATTAAATGTGAATAACATTTCTGACAAACAATACTTTACCAGTGCACATGCAGCACACTATGCATTTGAAGGTAATGGCCGTAATGCGGTATTGGCAATCAACTTCAAATACTAAGTTTGATTTCCATAAAAACTTTATGGAAATTATCTAACTTAAACTAAAATAGCCTCTCTATGAGGCTATTTTTATAATCATCAAATCAAGGATGTTCTCTGTGATTCATCATATTCCAAATGTATTATCAAAAGAGCAAGTAGCTGAATTTCGTCAATTGATGGAAACAGCAGACTGGGTTGGAGGAAAAGTCACTGCAGGAACTCTATCTGCCTCAGTCAAACAAAATCAACAACTCTCCGAACAAGATCCGTTAACACATCATTTAAGTGATTTAGTCATTCAAGCCATTTGGAAACACCCCGTTTTTCAAGCTGCGGCTCTCCCACATCAAATTATTCCACCACTTTTTAACCGTTATGATGAACATGAAAGCTTTGGTTTTCATGTGGATAACTCGATTCGCCTGATTCGTGGAACTTCACAGCAAATGCGTACAGATTTATCTTGTACATTATTTTTAAGTGAACCTGAAGAATATGACGGTGGTGATTTGGTCATTGAAGACACCTATGGATATCACGAAGTTAAATTACCCGCAGGCGATGTTGTACTATACCCTTCTACTAGTTTACATGAAGTTAGTAGCATAACTCGCGGTACACGTTTCGCCTCTTTCTTTTGGGTACAAAGCTTGATTCGTGAAGATCAAAAAAGGCATATGTTATTCAATTTAGATGAAAGTATTCGTCAACTCCGAGTAGATCATGGGGATACTTATCCTGAAGTCGTGAAACTCACCAATATCTATCACAACCTCATACGGATGTGGTCTGAATTGTAAGTTTTACTGTGAATTGAGTATAAACTCTTTGATCTATCCAAACATATTTAGTCGTAGAGCTCTCATAGCCTCTTCAAAAAAGCGAATGAAATGAATCAAATTCGCAAAATAAAGAAAAAGATTAAACACATCTCAAAAATACACGGAAATATTTCCCCTATATATCAAATTAGAGGGAAATATTTTTTCAGATACGACTAAAAGCCATAAAAAAAGAAAAATCTTTTCGACCGAACTGGATTAAACTCTTAAATATAACGTTACAAGGTTACTCACGGTAAATCTAAGTCGTATCAAATATTTACGTTTAAAAACACCCTGAAGACTCCCTTGTAAATAGAGACCATAGACACAATCTATATAAATAGTAGGTTGCTTTTTATTACCCACTCAAATGCAACCCGTACTATGTAAGGAGTTACCTCATGATGTTGGCTGATCCAAGTAAGAAATATCGTCGCATGTATCAACGTGTTGACTTGCCAGACCGTCAATGGCCAAACAACGAAATTACAAAAGCGCCTATTTGGATGAGTACTGACCTACGTGATGGTAACCAAGCCATTTTTGAACCGATGGATATGGAACAAAAATTTAAAATGTTCCAAATGTTGGTCAAAATTGGTTTCAAACACATTGAGATCGGTTTCCCTTCTGCATCTCAAATTGACTTTGACTTTACCCGCAAATTGATTGAAGAAAATCACATTCCAGACGATGTCTATATCGAAGTTTTGGTTCAAGCACGTGATCATTTGATCCAACGTACTTTTGAATCTTTAGTCGGCGCAAAACGTGCAATTGTGCATATTTATAATTCAAATGCCCCAACCTTCCGTCAAAAAGTTTTAAATGTCGATGTTGCAGGTGCAAAGCAATTAGCAGTCAATGCAGCCAGAAAAGTTAAAGAATATGCAGCGCAATATCCTGAAACGGAGTGGGTGTTCCAGTACAGTCCAGAGTGTTTTACTGCAACTGAGTTAGAAGTGGCTAAAGATGTTTGTGATGCCGTGACTGAAATTTGGGAAGCATCGCCAACCAATAAAGTAATTTTAAACTTGCCTGCAACGGTAGAAGTGTCTACGCCAAACGTGTATGCCGACCAAGTAGAATGGATGCACCGCAACATTGCACGTCGTGATGGCGTGATCATTTCTGTACACTGTCACAATGACCGTGGTTGTGGTATTGCTGCGTCTGAATTGGCGATTATGGCGGGTGCAGACCGTGTCGAAGGTTGTGTGTTTGGTAATGGCGAACGCACAGGCAACGTCGATGTTGCTGCAATTGCCTTGAACATGTATACCCAAGGCGTTGCACCAAACTTAGATTTCTCAAATATCAATGAAATCATTGCAACGGTAGAAGAATGTACAGGTTTGCCTGTTCACCCTCGCCACCCTTATGCAGGTGATTTGGTCTTCACCGCATTTTCTGGTTCACATCAAGATGCCATTAAAAAAGGGTTTGAGTTCCAAAAGAACGAAGAAATTTGGGATATGCCATACTTGCCAATCGACCCGAAAGACTTGGGCCGCGACTATGATGCTGTGATTCGCGTCAACTCACAGTCAGGTAAAGGCGGTATTGCTTACTTGTTGGAAGCAAATTACAACGTAGTATTGCCACGTCGTATCCAAATTGAATTCTCTCAAATTGTACAAAAACGTACCGATGAAGAAGGCACTGAAATTACCGCACAAGAAATTTGGAAATTGTTCAAAGAAACTTATGTAGACACCAAAGATACGCATTATTCAACCAAAAACTATCGTTTGTATGATAACAACGGCAAACAAGTGGTTGAGCTTGAAATTGAAGTGAATGGTGAAACGCAGCAATTACGTGGTGAAGGCAATGGTCCAATCTCTGCAATGTTGGATGCTTTACAGTTACCAATTGACGTTTTGAGCTACGAAGAGCGTGGTATTAGCTCTGGAGCAAATGCAAAAGCCTTGGCTTTGGTTGAATTACAAGTCAAAGGTACAGGTAAATCAGCCTTCGGTGCGGGTATTCACGACAACATTGTGACCTCATCTATCGAAGCGATTATTGCGTGTACCAACCGCTTAATTGATCAAGGTGTGTTAAGCACAGATCAAGTGATTGCTGCTGCGGTATAAGTATTAGCAATAATAATTAGCACTAAAATGACTTTAGAAGGATACCCTCAAGTGGTATCCTTTTATTTATTAACCCCAAAGATTTAAGGCGAATTATTCCTGTGTCTTTTCCTGCTGACTCCGTGGGTATCGTTACTCCACAAAAGTTTACTTTTGAAGAGCCCTTAGAGCTCGAATGCGGTCGTATTCTCCCTCGTTATGAACTGATGGTTGAAACCTATGGGGAACTCAATGCAGATAAATCCAATGCGATTTTAATTTGCCATGCACTATCAGGTCATCATCATGCTGCGGGTTACCATCATGCTGACGATAAAAAACCGGGTTGGTGGGATGCTTGTATTGGCCCAGGTAAAGCGATTGATACTTCAAAATTTTTCGTAGTTGCACTAAACAATATTGGGGGCTGTAGCGGTTCAACAGGGCCTACTTCGCCAAACCCTGAAAATGATAACCGTCCTTATGGTCCTGACTTTCCTTTAGTCACCGTTCGTGACTGGGTTAAAACCCAAGCTATTTTATCCGATCATCTGGGTATTCAAATCTGGAGCGCGGTGATTGGCGGTTCATTGGGTGGTATGCAAGCCTTGCAATGGTCGGTTGATTATCCTGATCGTCTTAAAAAATGCGTCATTATTGCCAGTGCACCGAAGCTGTCTGCTCAGAATATTGCCTTCAACGAAGTCGCACGTCAGTCAATTTTGTCTGATCCAGACTTCCATGATGGCCGCTATCTTGAAAATGACAGCTATCCAAAACGTGGCCTAATTTTGGCACGTATGGTCGGTCATATTACCTACTTATCTGAAGAAGCCATGAAGCAGAAATTTGGTCGTGACCTAAAGTCAGGCAAATTTATGTATGGTTTCGATGTCGAGTTCCAAGTCGAAAGCTATTTGCGTTATCAAGGTGAGCAATTTAGCCGTAACTTTGATGCCAACACTTACCTGATTATGACCAAAGCTTTGGATTATTTTGATCCTGCGCGTGAGTATGAGCAGTCTTTAGTTAAAGCCATGTCACAGACCAAATGTCAGTTCCTTGTGGTGTCCTTTACCACCGACTGGCGTTTTACCCCGCAACGTTCACAAGAAATTGTGGATGCACTGATCACCAACCACAAACCGGTGAGCTATTTAGATATCGACGCTGAACAAGGCCATGACTCATTCCTGTTCCCAATTCCTTTGTATGTAAAAGCATTACGTGCATTTTTGGGTGGTTCTGAACACCTTCAAGCAACATCTCAGGAGGCTGTGTAATGCGTATTGATCATCAACTAGCAGAAAAATGGATCAAACCTGATTCCAGCGTACTCGATTTAGGTTGTGGTGACGGTGAATTACTGGCCCATATGAGCAAAAAGCACAATATTCGTGCATATGGACTGGAAATTGATCAAGAAAAGATTGCAATTGCGGTCGGTCGCGGGTTAAATATTATCCAACAAGACTTAAACTTGGGTTTAAGCCGCTTTGCAGACCAGTCTTTTGACTATGTCGT
This sequence comes from Acinetobacter johnsonii, assembly GCF_048551975.1. Lineage (GTDB taxonomy): Bacteria > Pseudomonadota > Gammaproteobacteria > Pseudomonadales > Moraxellaceae > Acinetobacter > Acinetobacter johnsonii_A. The sequence goes on from NZ_JBIMCF010000002.1 coordinate 112,761, forward strand.
TATGGCACAAGCCTTGCAAGCGGTAGATGCACCAGATGTTTTATTACGTGATATGGTGCGCGTAGGGAAACAGGCGATCATTACTTTTCCTAACTTTGCCCATTGGAAGACCCGTTCTTTCTTGGCTCTTAAAGGAATGATGCCCGTTTCTGAAGCTTTGCCGTACATGTGGTATAACACGCCCAATATCCACTTATGTACTTTCCGTGATTTTGAAGCACTTTGTGCGGAAAATAACATCAGAATTATTAATCGACTCGCTGTAAATGGGGATCAACAAGATAGTTTACTCAGTAAACGTCTCCCGAATTTGTTTGGTGAAGTCGCAATTTATCGAGTGAGCGCTCTATGAAAAAACTATTCTTAAGCACGACACTACTGGTTGGACTTTTGAGCATTCAAGCTCATGCAGATTATGTTTCCCCAACCACGTCTGTTGCGAGTCAAGCTGCACAATATTCTGTTATGGATATCAATAGCTTAATTAAAGCAGCAAAAGCAGGTCAGCCTGCTGCGCAGTTCTATCTTGCAACCAAGTATCAACAAGGTAAAGACATCTCTGCAGATGAACGACAGGCCTTTGCTTGGTACAAAGCCGCTGCAGATCAAGGTCTTTCGGCTGCTCAGCTAAATGTTGGTCGTATGCTTGCAGATGGCGTAGGCACTAAAAAAGATGAATCTTTAGCACGTCAATACTTTGAAAAAGCAGCCAGTCGTGGTGATAACCGCGCAAGCTTTAACTTGGCCATGATGGAAGAGCAAAAGAAAAACTACATGGGGGCTTATCAATGGTATGAGCTTTCAACCCGTGATGGCATGCTCGATAATAAAGTGATTACGCTTTCTGAAGGCAAGAAAACAGCGTTGGCGGCAAACTTAACCCAAGATCAAATTCGTCAAGCACGTGACCGTGCAGACAAGTGGATTCAAGCTCAATAAGCTTTTATTTCCAAACTCAGCACCTTCGGGTGCTTTTTTATTGCCTATCCATGAGTCGGACTTGTTAAAATAACCGCATAATTTTTAAAGCACGGATCTTTCACATGGCATCAACTGATTGGTTATCTCAAGGTACCTTAGTCCTCGCAAGCAATAACAAAGGCAAAATTTCGGAATTTGAAAAATTATTTGCAGAGCTCAACTTACCTGTTGAAGTGATTGCTCAAGGTAAATTGAATATTGAAGATGCCATTGAAGATGGTTTGAGCTTTGTCGAAAATGCGATTATTAAAGCACGCCATGCTTCTAAAATTTCAGGAAAACCAGCCATTGCAGATGACTCTGGCATTTGCGTCCCTATTTTAGATGGTGCACCGGGGATTTACTCTGCACGTTATGCAGGCGAACACGGCGATGATGCTGCCAATAATCAAAAATTATTAGCTGAACTCAAGCCACTGCGTAAAGACGGTCAAGCGATTGAAGGCATGTTTGTATGCGTTTTAGCATTAGTGCAACATGCTGATGATCCTCTTCCACAAATTTTCCAAGGCATTTGGAAAGGTGAAGTACTAGAGACTGCTCGTGGGGAAAATGGTTTTGGTTATGACCCGCTGTTCTGGTTACCCGAGTTAGGGCTTTCAAGTGCAGAAATGAGCAAAGAAGAAAAAAATAAAATCAGCCATCGTGGTCAGGCGATGCAACTGTTTAAAGCCAGTTTAGAACAATAAAAACTAAGCTGTGTAATGTTGCCCCTTCTCCCCTCGGGGAGGACGGTGGCGAAAGATTTTCTATATTCTCCTCTATCGCCCTTGCGCAGCAGAACTATGTATTTCTAGCTAAAAGTGAGTGCTTAGATCACAGCGAATACATGTAGCAATAAACCATAAATACTCACCACGACACAGCTGATGATCGTACCTGAAGCAATGTATTTTGCCGATGTGCCTGTACCTTGATAATGCGTTTCCAAAGCCACAATATTGGCTGCTGGCGGTAAACAGAACAATAAGAACATGACCCCAATATATTGTTCAATATGAGGAATAGCGAGGTAACGATAACTCAGCCCACATAACACCACGCCACATGCTAATTTTAATAAAGCTGTCTGACTACTTTGCCACAGGTCCGCTTTCTCAACTTTGGTGTGCCTCAACCACATGCCCAATACACACATACCAGAGAAACTCATACCAAATTTGGCTGCACTATAAACCACATCAATCAGAACATGCTGTGACCAATGTTGCACCCCAACGGAACGAAAAATAAGAGCCAGAATCAAAGCAATCATGGGTGGAGTACAGAGCATTTTTTTTAAAATAAATGAAAAAGCTAACGATGTTTGGCTCACAGCTGTCACTGCCCAGAGATTGCCAAAAATAGAGCCACCGATGTATAGCGCCACCATTGCTGGACTAATTTCTGTGCCAAACAACGCAATCGCAAAAGGAAAGCCTAACCATGCCATATTGGCATAACTAAAACACAAGGCGCTTAATTTATTCTTTGAAAAGTATAAGAAAAAGTAAAATAAGAGCACTGCCACGACAAAACTGAATAACATCAGACTAATGCTACCAGCCTGATAAAACACCATGTTGTAGACAATAACAATCGGAATAAAGCAACGTGCTAAAAGACTTGAAAAGCCTGTTTTCAACCATGTTGCCAAAGGAGTAGATGCAAGGAATAAACCACTAAGAAAGGCCAACAGAGGGAGCAGCAACGTCACTTCAATATCCTTGAAATTTCACGGAGTCATCATAACACTGCTTTTTCTCAAAATCTGTGCGGAGCGATCGTTTTGTCTTGAAATTGAAATATCATCGTCACCGCAATGTCACACAAGCCTGTTGATATAGGGAAAACGAAAAATGATGAGGATCTACCCATGGCGGGACTATCAATTTGGCACGTACTAATTTTTGCAATTGTGGTTATTCTTCTTTTTGGTACAGCCAAACTTAAGAACTTAGGTAAAGATGTCGGCGGTGCAGTGAAAGACTTTAAAAAGTCGATTCGAGATGATGAAACAGAACAAGCACAGTTAAATAAGCCAAAAACAATTGATGCTCATGTCAAAAGTACAGAAAGTACGATCAAAAGCTAAGCGAGCATTGCCATGCTAAATGTAGGTATGACAGAACTATTATGCTTCGCTATTGTTGCATTATTAGTTTTAGGTCCTGAAAAGCTACCTGAAGCGGCACGCTTTGCAGCCAAATGGTATGGCAAAGCCAAACGCTTTATCAATAGTGTTCAAACAGAAGTCGATCGTGAGCTCAGGCTTTCTGAATTTCGTCAAGAAATCCAAAAAGAAATTGAACGCATGACTGAGTTGGAACAGCGTCTACAAATGCAGCTTGATCATCTCAGTCAATCTGCTCCAACAGTCAAAGTTGAAAATGCAATAACCTATAAATATCAGAGGCTAGCTCCTTCTCCTTTAGTCCCATTTTCAATCAACCATCTTAAACAACATGCTACACCTATGCCCAACGCAGCGAATGTACCTATACAACCTGAATTGAAGATCGCAGTATGAATCAAGTGTCAACAAGGCCCGACTCAAGCACAGGCCAAGATGAACAATTAGAACAAATGCCTGTCATGCAGCACTTAATTGTACTGCGTAAGTACCTATTTAAAATTGTTGGTATTACCCTGTTGTTGTTTTTTTGCCTACTGCCATTTCGTAATACAACCTATCAATTACTATCAGAGCCACTACGCCAACAACTCCCCGTCAACTCCACCATGATTGCGACAGATGTCACAGCAACATTTATGGCGCCATTTAAATTAAATTTATTTGTTGCGCTGATGTTGGCTATGCCAGTTATCATCTATTTACTTTGGTCATTTGTTCGACCTGCGCTATATGAGAAAGAGCGTTTTTTGGCCATTCCTTTGCTCGTAGGGAGTATTGCACTGTTTTACATTGGCGTAGCCTTCGCCTATTTCATTACCCTTCCAGGCATATTACATTTTTTTATCAGTGTCTCACCTGAAAGTGTTGCACCGATGACAGATATCAATAGTTATCTCAGTTTTTGCCTGAAACTTTTTTTAGTGTTTGGACTCACTTTTGAAATTCCAATTATTACCCTCATCCTGATTTTAATTGGTGTCGTTAGCACACAGAGTCTCGCTGAAAAGCGTCGTTTCATTGTCGTGGGATGCTTTTTCATTGCGATGTTTGTCACTCCACCTGATGCACTTTCGATGATTATGCTTGCGGTCCCCATGTGGCTGTTATTTGAAATTGGTTTATTTTTTGGAAAATTATTAGAGAAAAGAAAAACAACAAGCCACTAAAACTTGAGAATTACAAACTTCCATCTTATTTCCTCCAACACTGTAGGGAGGATTTTTTATTTCATGTTGTATCTATTGACCTATCAAATACTGTCTTCAAATTGACCCTAAACTGTAAATAAAACGTCACTTCTGCTTCATACAATCTAGCTCGACTTACTTACAATTATTGATATGGACTTACTATGACTGCCACAACAAATCAGCCAAGTCGTCGTGATCTTCTAAAATGGTTTGCGGGAATTCCTTTTTTACCGCTTGGGGCAATGACTACTGCAGCAGCATTGAGCGGTTGTAATGATAGTGACAATGACACAGGGGTAACACCACCTGTGACAAAACCTGCAAATCTAAAAGCTGCAACATTTACAGCGATGGCAGCGCCTATTGCAATTGCAGACCGTGCTAAAACATCAGTCAGTTCAAAACTCAAAATCGACTGGGATGACTCAACCAGTTCAGAGTATCAACTTGGCTATAAAAGCTTTTTTGAAACAGGCAATACTGTGCCTAAATGGGGCGGTGGTGAAATTATTGCTGGGGGATATTTTAACGCCAACGGGGATCCAATTATGGATACATCTGTTCCAGCGTCGCCACGCCAATTCTTTTCAGACTGCCCGGATGGCTCCTCGCTTATTCATTTAGACGGTGCTCAAGTCGAAGGTGTGAATAACCCAGTATTCCATGTGGTGCAATTTGAATATGCATCCCTAAACTTAGCTGGCGCGAGCGAGTATGGGAACTTACCCTCCCCAATCGCGATTTTAACGCTAGACCAAAACCAAACAACAGGCCATTTAGAGCTTAAAAAATACTTTAATGTTGATACATCTGCAGTTCATGGACTATGGATCACGTGTGGTGCAAGTCTGTCGCCGTGGAACACACATTTATCTAGTGAAGAATATGAACCTGATGCATTTGAACAAGGCATTGGTGGACCAAGTCCAAAAGGAATCAGCAAAAACTTCTTTGGGGATGAAACAGTCGCTAAACCATATAACTATGGTCATTTACCTGAGGTGATTGTCAACAAAGATGGTAGCGGCAGCATTGTAAAACACTTCTGCATGGGGCGTATCTCGCATGAGCTTGTACATGTTATGCCTGATAACCGTACCGTGATTATGGGCGATGACTACACCAACGGCGGTTTCTTTATGTTCATTGCCGATGTCGCAAAAGATTTGTCGGCTGGTAAGCTTTATGTCGCTCAATATGTATCTGAACTGACAGAAAGCAGTACAGGACAAATCAAATGGATTGAGCTAGGTCATGCAACTAGTCAAGAAATTGAAAACATGGTGAATGTTAACAATATCCAACCTAGCGATATTATGGAAAGTTTAACCACCAATCCAAATGACACGTCATACACCGAAATTGTTTTAGCCAAGAAGAAACTTTGGGTCAAAGTAAAACCGGGTATGGAAAAAGCAGCAGCCTTCCTTGAAACCCACCGTTATGCAGCACTCAAAGGTGGCAGTATGGCTTTCACCAAGATGGAAGGCACCACCATCAACATTAAGGATAAAGTGGCATATTCTGCATTAGCCAACATTCAAGATTCAATGATCAAAGACAATGCGGCATGGGTTGCTGCGCACAATGTTTCATTTACGAAAAAAATCACCGCAGGTGGCGTGCTGGCACATGATTTAACAGCAGGACAAAACACAACCGATGGGCAACCAATCGACAGTGAGTGGGTTCCACATCAGTCTAAAATGTTATTGATGGGTGAAGACATCACAGTAGATAGTTTAGGCAACACTGCAAATCCAGATAAAATCGCAAGCCCTGACAACTTAAAGTTCTCTGAAACGCTACGTACGTTGTTCATTGGTGAAGACAGTGGGAACCACCCAAATAACTTCCTATGGGCATATAACGTTGATACCAAAGCAGATCCTGTACGTTTACTCTCGACCCCTGCTGGTGCAGAGTCAACTGGTTTACATGCGGTAGACTCTGTGAATGGTTGGACTTATATCATGAGTAACTTCCAACATGCGGGTGATATGAAGAGCTTATCAACAGATTTGAAAGCCGCAACTTTAGCCAATTACAACAATGGCTATAGTGCAAGTGTCGGTTATTTAACAGCAGACTTGATGCCATCAGTAGAAAAGAAAAAGACTGAAACCAAAGCCTCTTAAATAACATACTCATAAATAAAAGATGCCGACTTATGTCGGCATCTTTTATGGTTTAAATAATACCGTCTGTTCCGTGATTTTTCCTTTACACTCACCCTGCTGCTGCTTTTCCAGCCAAGACCATTGTTCATGGGTCATACGCAGGAAGTTAGAACAGCGTGTCCCATAAATAGGGCTTTGAATAAAGGTCGAAGATAATAACTCTTCCATATCCAGACTAATGCCAGTTTGCGGCAATAAGTTTGGAATAATCTTGCGCTCATCCTCCAAAATATCCCAAGCTGTCGCCTCTAACTCGCGTTGTAAGATGTGGGACTGTTGCAACATCGGTAGGAACTCTTGGGTAAAGCGCTTACGTAAATGTTTGGTTTTTTCCCAATGTTCCGTCATCAAACCATTCGACACCACATACACGCCTTTCGGAAGAACCTGTGGTGCTTCACCACGATTGCTCATATAGACCGCCTGATAGCGATCCCCCATAAAAAGATTAAAACCCGCATAGTCACATTGTTTTTTCTCTAAGTCTTGAGCAAAACGAATCGGGGTTTGTTCAGACTCTAAAAAGGATTGAATCAAATGTCCGCGAGAAGTTGGATAGCTAGTTTGATCCTTTCCATCGCGAAAGTTGGTCAAAACCGCCCAACGTCCTGTTGGCGTTATACCCATCCATGTGCCGCCAGACTGCAAATCTTGCCCTGCAATAATCGGGCTATTTTCCCATTGTTTTAAATGGCTCGAAGGGCGATGATAGAACTCATCTCGATTTGAAATCAAACACAATGGCATCTCATCCAAGACCTGCCATGCTATTGCCACAATACACATAAACGATACTCATCATCTTTACACATTGAATGTACAACATTTTTCATCTCTTTCAGCTAAAATCTGTTCAAAACATAATGACTAGGAATATGCATGCTGACCTATCCAAATATTGATCCCGTCGCAATAGCACTTGGCCCTTTACAAGTCCATTGGTACGGACTGATGTATTTATTGGCCTTTTTGTTTGCTTGGGGACTAGCAAGCTACCGCGCGAAAGAACGAGGTTGGACACCGGATATGGTCTCCGATTTGATCTTTTATGGTGCTCTAGGTGTGGTTATTGGTGGTCGTGTCGGTTACGTCTTCTTTTATGGCTTTGAGCAATTCCTTGCCAACCCAATCTGGCTGTTCCAAGTCTGGACAGGCGGTATGAGTTTCCACGGCGGCTTCTTGGGTGTAATGCTTGCCATGCTCTTCTGGTGCAAGAAATACAAAATGACTTGGTTCCAAACTCTCGACTTTATTGCGCCATGTGTACCTACAGGGCTCATGTTTGGTCGTATTGGTAACTTCATTGGTGGAGAGCTTTACGGTCGCCCTGTTGCAGACCCAAACTTTGCACTGGGTATGATTTTCCCAACGGATCCGCTACAGCTAATTCGCCATCCTTCTCAGCTCTATCAGGCCTTTTTTGAAGGGTTATTGTTATTCATCGTACTGTGGTGGTTCAGTTCAAAGCCACGTCCTCGTATGGCGGTTTCAGCGTTATTCCTGATCGGTTATGGTATGGCCCGCTTCATCGTCGAGTTCTTCCGTGAACCTGACAACGGACAGCTGTTCATCGCATGGATGAGTAAAGGCCAATTCCTCAGTCTGCCAATGATTTTAGTCGGCGCGTGGATGATGTGGTATGCCTATCAAAAGAAAATCTATGATTGGGGCCCACAAAAGAATTATGGCTAATCCGATGAGTAGATAAAATATTGGGGGCATCATTGCCCCCTTTTTTAGGGTCAAATTATGCTAAAGTGACATATATTTGGTTTTTTAAATACATCACTGCCATGCTCGAATTTTGGTTTAATCCCTCAATTTCTATTCTTAAAAAATTACTTATTTTTATCGCAATTACGGTTGTAACAGGTGTGTTGTATTGGATGGCCCCCCTGAGCCTCAATGCCATTTTAATGTTCTTGGGTACTGGGATTGTTTTTCTGATTTGTCGTTACTGCAAAATCCATTTTGCAGCCAAGAATCCTACAGGTTTTCTGTATCGTCTACTGACTTGGATTCCGATTGCCCTACTCTTGGCACTGATTTTTATGAATATTAAAGATGGTGAGCTGCTGATTCCAGGCGCGCAAGGGATTGGTTTTATGGCGCTGGGGATTTGCCTATTTTCCCCTCTATCTCTTTTGCATAACAATACTCAGCCTGAGTCCCAATAAACCATGTTGAACTTTTGGTATTCTGAACGCTGTAGCCGTCAAATTAAACTCATTGTTTGTATTGCCACTTGCGCGATGATTTTTATGGCAGCACAAGTTCAACAGCTTGGCACGATTTTTATTGGTTTGAGTCTCGTGATTGGCATTGCAACGCATCTGCTACGTGGTGTGCAATTGAAGATTGCTCAGGACAATCCGTATCGAGAAGGCTTTTCGCGTTTGGTTATTTTTCTGCCCCTAATTGCCCTGATTTGTTTGCTCGGCTATTTACCCGCTCAAGATAAAATTGCGCTTGCGCTCCAGTGCATCGGCTTTAGTGGAATTGGTTTATTTTTAGTATCGATTCACGCACAGCGTGAAAAAAGAATTTAATCGGGATGCGGAGTTGCTCTACATCCCGTCAACATCTGCTTAATCCATTCGATAATAACTGTAGTTCACATTTTGGTTACGGTAAACCGCATAACCACTTTGTTTAAAATCAGAAACCCAGCCATTGCCTGAATAAGCGGCAATATGTCCATAACGGTTTTTTGCAGTACGGTCGATAATATAAATATCGCCTTTTTTAGGCTGATCAAAAGATAAATTAATTTTACGATAACCAATGCTGGTTAGGGTATTCCCCCAATCTGCCGCAGCCACAGGATGACTCTTGAAGCTTGCACCCGCAGACTCTAAGCCAATGCGAATACTTTTAGCACATTTTTGAGTGCTGGTTTGACGGGTAATATTTCTTAAAAATCCTGTAAATTTTTCAATATCCACACGCTGATGGTTGCTAATAGCCCTTTCTCTTGCTTGCTTCGAGCTTAAAATATCCGCAGCGGTAACATTTCGCTCTGACTGAGAACGTATTATGATATTGGTTTGCGCAGGCGCATAGATGTCATTCATATTTACGTTTTGATCATACGGCATACTAAAACCAACTCTCCTCCCAATCATTAGGGGTGTGCAACTTTTCGAGTTCGAAATACTAACCGCTCAGCATTGAACTTTCATGTCGTAAATGTAATATTTTTTTTCAAAATGCAACACAACTTTTCTAAAGTTTTATTTTCTCTGTACTTTTTGAAACTTAAATTAACTAAAAAAATTTACCCCTTACCCAAGTCCTTTTTCGGCTTAAGCTCAAATGTTTCACCATTGGCTAATGAAGTCCTTAGATATGGAATGGATTGCCCATCTAAACGGCTATCTATTTAGATTCGATACAACTCAATTATTGCAGTTTAAATCCTGCACAAAACCACTTTAATCTGGTTCTCTGTAATAGCTGTCACATAACTTTTATATGAGTAATCATCTTACCTGAACCATTAATCTTGGGTGTGCAATAAGGCACAATTCAGTATAATCATCCGCAGATTTTATAATTTAGAGTGGAAAGAACAGGCACTTCTATTAAGAGGTCTGTTCCCCCAAAGTGTTTATTTGAGAGTTTTATGAAAACGTATTTAGACCTGCTACAACACATCCTCGATCACGGCGGTGATAAAGGCGACCGTACTGGTACAGGTACGCGCTCGGTATTTGGTCATCAAATGCGCTTTGATCTTTCTCAAGGCTTCCCTTTATTAACCACTAAAAAAGTTCACTTTCGTTCAATCGTGATTGAACTGTTGTGGTTCTTAAAAGGCGATACCAATGTGCAATATTTACAGGACAACAAAGTCAGTATTTGGGACGAATGGTCAACCGCAGAACAAACTGCGCGTTTTGGTCGCCCAGAAGGTGAACTGGGGCCGGTGTATGGCCATCAATGGCGTAATTTCGGTGCAACCAAAAAAGCCGATGGTTTGTATGAAAAAGATGGTTTTGACCAAATTGCATGGTTAGTCAATGAAATTAAAACCAATCCAAACTCACGCCGTCTGATTGTATCGGGTTGGAATCCACAAGAAGCTGGGCAAGTCGCCCTTCCTCCGTGCCACACCCTCTTCCAGTTCTTTGTTCATAACGGCAAACTGTCTTGTCAGCTCTATCAACGCAGTGCCGATGTATTTTTAGGTGTGCCTTTTAATATTGCCAGTTATGCGCTACTCACTCATATGATCGCACAAGTCTGCGGTTTAGGTGTGGGTGACTTTGTCTGGACGGGTGGTGATACGCATTTATATGCCAACCATTTTGAGCAAGCGAAGCTTCAGTTAAGCCGTGAACCTTTAGGGCTGTGCCAACTGAAACTCAATCCTGCGGTTAAAGATATTTTCGACTTTAAATTTGAAGATATCGAAATCGTGGGTTATGAATCGCATCCTGGGATTAAAGCACCTGTTGCTGTTTAAAGTAGATCAAGTCCAATTCAATCTCGCATTGAATCAGCGGGATTAAGGTTTACCCATAGATGTTCTTCCTCTCCTTGAGAAAGAATGAGAAATATGACCCAACATTTGAGCGCGTTATGGCCTTTCAAAACTTAGAAGTTGTACATTTAGTCGCAATGGATCAGCAACGCTGTATTGGTAAAGGCAATGACCTACCGTGGCATATTTCAGCAGATCTAAAACACTTTAAAGCCATCACCCAAGGTGGTGTAGTCATCATGGGCCGTAAAACGCTGGAATCGATGGGCCGTACATTACCCAAGCGTGTCAATTGGGTCATTACTCGCGACACTTCTTGGGCTTTTGAAGGCACAAAGGTGGCTTACAGCATCGAAGAAGCTTTAGCGCAAGCTGTTGCCGATGTTCAAGCTTCAGAAAAACCTGACAGTATTTTTATCATTGGTGGCGGTGAAATTTTTAAACAGACCATCGACATTGCGGACCGTTTAGAACTCACGCATGTTGAACTCGATGTGCAAGGTGATGCGCATTACCCTGCTATTCCAGCAGCATTTAAAAAAGTGGTGTCAGAACAACATATTGATGACAAAACTGGAATTGCTTTTGAGTTCGCAACTTATCAAAAATAAAGCATATTCTTTTTGCTAAAAGCACGATGCACAACATGATCAAAATAGAATTTTGGCGGACACTGGGCTTTGGGTTACTCCACACCCTGTTTAGTATTTTTGTCTTGTTCAGTTCAATTTGGCTGTGTTTTGCATTGTGGATTCAAGCACCTTGGGGTTGGTTGGTCAGCCGTATTTTTATTGGGATCTGGATTGCTTTTGCGCTCAGCATTTTAGGCATCTATATCACTCAAAGCTTTTTTGGTCGTCGCCTCGATATCATCCTTTATCTCCTTGGTTTTTTATTGGCGTTGTCTTGGTATTTTAGCTTAGACGCACGCCAAGACCGCGACTGGCAACCTGAAGTAGCAAAAATCTTGCATTATGAAAAACAAGGCGACCATGTCACCCTTCATAATATCCGCAATTTTACATGGCACCCCGATGGCTCCTATACTGAACATTGGGATACCCGCTCTTTCGATCTAAATCAAATCACTGGGGTCAATATCATTACCTCGTACTGGATGGGGCCGCAAATCGCACATACTTTGGTCAGTTTTGATTTTACCAATACTGCACCACTGACCTTTTCCATTGAAATTCGCAAAGAGAAAAATGAAGAATTTTCAGCGATTGGTGGTTTTTTCAGAAAATATGAGTTGAGTTTAGTGGCCTCAGACGAACATGATATTGTGTATACCCGTAGTAATATTCGTCATGAACAAGTCTATTTCTTTCCTGTTCGCCTCGGACAGGCTGAAAGTAAAGCACTGTTTGTAGAGTATTTACATAAGGCTGACGAGCTCGCCAAGCATCCTAAATGGTATAACACCCTCACCAGTAATTGCACCACCTTGGTTTTTGATATGGTTCAAGCCGTTTCACATGACGCTTTACCGACTGACTACCGTATTTTAGCTTCAGGTTATTTGCCGAATTATTTGTATGATTTAGGCGCGATTAGCCAACAGTGGGATATGAAAACTTGGTATCAAAAAGCCTATATCAACCCACGTGTAAGCAAACAAACAGCTTTAACCAGTCTTGAGTATTCACAGCTCATTCGTCAGGGTTTACCCGTTGACCAAACACGCTAAGGTCTGCAACGAAAAGCTGCAAGTTAAAACTGGCAATCAACGACAAAATTTGCTTTGATAGTTCAGACGATACATCAAACTAAGAGTCTGATCCCATGTTAAAAAAACTGATTGCAAGCAGTCTTTTAGCGAGTAGCTTAATCATGACTGGTTGCCAAACGACACCACCGCCATCCGACACCATTGAAATGGCCAACATTCAACAGCTTCAGCAACGGACTTGGATTTTGACGCAAATCGGCAATACCGAAATTAAAACAGCACCCAATGAACGTAATATTCCAAGCCTTCAGTTTTCAGCTGATAACCGCATCAGTGGTGCAGATGGCTGTAATCGCATTATGGGCAGCTATACCCTCGGACGCGATACGCTCACCTTGAGCCAGCTCGCAACCACCCGAATGGCCTGTATCAATAACAGTGCTGTTCCGCAACAGTTCCAAGAAGCGCTGGCAAAAGTGACGCATTACCAAGTGTTTGGTAAAACTCTGAAACTACTCGATCGACATGGCAACTTGCTGCTACAGTTTGGCTCTGCCATTCAACCACGTTAAATTATTTCTATAAAAAGCCTGTAATCACAGGCTTTTTTAATCTATAGCAGACAACATTGTACTGCACCAATCAGCCCTTATATAAACAGATATAAACACAATTAGGATTTTAAAATGCAACAAGCACTCTTTGGCGGTGGATGTTTTTGGTGTGTAGAAGCGGTTTATTTAGAGCTTCAGGGCATACATAAAGTGACCAGTGGTTATGCAGGTGGAGATACCGACAACCCAACATATGAAGACATTTGTCGTGGCGATACCAACCACGCCGAAGTTATTTTAATTGATTTTGATGAAACTCAAATCAGCTATGCTCAGCTGCTCGATGTGTTTTTTGCCACTCATGATCCTACGACACTCAACCGTCAAGGCAATGATGTCGGCACCCAGTATCGTTCAGTCATTTATTATTTTAATGATGCGCAGCGTGTTGATGCAGAGCAAGCAATTAACGACTTAAAGGCAGAAGGTCTCGATATTGTGACTGAACTCAGTCCTGCGCCAACGTTCTATTCGGCTGAAGACTATCACCAAAACTTTTACGCTCGCAACCCATCTCAAGGCTATTGTAACTTTGCCATTCCACCAAAACTGATGAAGCTGCGCTCTAAGTTTCAGTCTTTATTGAAAGACAGCAAATAACTTAATAATTCACCAAAAAAAGCGACTTCAAGAGTCGCTTTTTTTTAACATCAACTTAGTTATCGCTTACGAAAGCAATATCCGCCAGTCCAGCTTCACTTGCACGAGACATGACTTGTGCGACCATATCGTAACGAGATTCTTTATCTGCACGAAGTTGAACCGTTGGCTTGGTTTCCAACTCACCCGCTTCATTAAAACGCTTTTGTAGTTCTTCTAAGCTAATCACTTCATTATCCCAAGCCACTTCGCCTTTAGCATTAATGCTCACCGTAATGGCTTTAGGTGGAGGATCTACAATATCAGCCGTCGTTTTTGGTAAAGTTAATGGAATTGATGGGTTGGCAACGGTCGCTGTCACCAAGAAGATGATCATCAAAACCAGCATAATATCGATCAGCGGAATGAGGTTCATCTCATTCATGCCAGCATCGTTATCGTCACCCAATTGAAAAGCCATTAAGCTTGACCTCCAACTAAACCTTGTTGAGTCGCTTTACTTTCTACTGCCGCAGGTGCTGAGTCTTGTTGCAACATGGTATCAATCAGCAAGCCGTGTGCTTGGTCTTGAAGCTCATGTGCCAAAGTACGGTTTACACGTGCACAGATGTTATACGCTAACACAGCAGGAATCGCGACAGCCAAACCTAAACCCGTCATGATCAATGCTTCACCTACAGGGGTTGCAACTTGCGCTAAGCCCGCCTGACCACTTTTGCCAACAGCAACAAGGGCATGGAAAATCCCCCATACTGTACCGAACAAACCAACGAACGGTGCAAGCGATGCAATCGTACCTAGAACTGAAACACCTTTCTCAGCATTCGCTTTTTCAGCAGAAATTTGACGAAGGAGTGCTTGTTCTGCAACGGCTTTACGTTGTTCAAAGTTCAATACAGCAAACTTTGATTTTAACTTAGCCAAAGCTTGCGAAAGTTGAGCATAAGCTTGTTGTTTCAATTGACGTGTACCCATGATACGTAAAACAAAGATGGTCCACGTTGCAATCGACATTGCCAACAAGATGAAATACAGTGTTTTACTGACTGCATCAGCATGTTGCCAATAAACTGAAAAGTTCATACTCGAACTCCTGATAAAGTTAGCGTTTTGTATTCAATTCCAAATCAAATGGTTGCTCAGCCCGAATTGGATAAGCCACACCATTTTCTTTATAAGGTTTAAATTTAGCGCCTTTGACAGCTCTTAAAATCTTTTCATCTAAAGCAGGCACACCACTTGAGCGCGTAATACGGGCATTCACAATCGACCCTTTTTCATTCGCCTCAATCAACACCACTACTCGACGGTTTTCACCTTGTAAATCTTGATTACTATAAACTGGTTTTGGAGAGCGGCTCCATTGCACACCTGAACCACCAACCGACACCGACTTCGGTGAAGTATCGGCAGGTTCAGCTTGAGTAACAGGTTTCGTTTGCTCTGGTTGCACGACAGGCTTTTCGACTTTTTTCTCTGTAATCGTCGTGGTGACTGTCGGTTTTACTGGAGTTTCGGTTGGTTGAACAACTGGTTTCACCACTTCTGCTTTTTTAACTTGTTGAACCTTTTCTACCTTTTTCGGTGGGGTCGGTTGTGGTTTTTCCACAATCTTCACTTCCTTCGGCTTAGTCGGTTCCTTTTTCGGTTCTTCCTTCGGCTTAGGCGGTAGCGGTTTTGGTGGTTCTTGAATTTTAACGAAGCGAACCTTCAAGGGTTCTTTTTCAATCGGTTTGAGTTCAGGAGCTTTCATGTGGTTCACTGCCCACAATACGCCCATATGGCCCACGACAACCGCGATCAAAGCAGCAAGAACTTTCTTTTTCATCGGGTTGGGAGTCTGCATAGGAGAAATAACTGTTGAACTCATTAAAATCGGTGACCTAATTTAAGCGGAGTGGCCACTGGGTTGGTTTCCACTATAACGCTTATCGGTTAGTACAATAAGGTAGCGCAATGATAAATGAGAAGTGTTTTCATTTGCAACTATTAATTTGTCACTTTTTATGGTTTTTTCTAATCATACCCAAACAAAAAAGACATACTTAATGTATGCCTTTTTTCAATCTTGCTTGCAACCAATTTTTTATTGGAAAACGACTGTTTTGTTACCATCAACAATAATACGGTCTTCTAAGTGCCACTTCACTGCACGTGCCAAGACGTTACGTTCAACATCCTGACCCAATTCACGTAACTGATCAACCGTAAAGTCATGGTTCACACGCTCTACATCTTGCTCGATGATCGGACCTTGATCCAGATCCGCAGTGACATAGTGTGCAGTTGCACCGATGAGTTTTACACCTTTTTCATGCGCTTGCTTGTATGGATTTGCGCCAACAAAAGCCGGTAGGAATGAATGGTGAATGTTGATCACTTTCATTTCCCACTTCTCGACAAATGCTTCATCTAGAATTTGCATATAACGCGCAAGTACCAATAAATCATTGCCCTGCATTAATTCATCAATTTCAGCATAAGCTTCGCGTTTGTTGTCCTTCGTTACAGGGACAACTTCAAACGGAATACCAAAGTTCTCAACCGCTTCACGTAAAGTTTCATGGTTAGAAATCACTTTAGTAATTTCGCACGGTAAACCGCCACGCGCATGACGCCATAACAGCTCAAGTAAGGCATGATCTACTTTAGATACCAAAATCCCGACTTTTTTCACGTCGCTGACCAGCGCCAAACGCCATTGCATTTCATAACGCTCAGCTACATTTGCAGCAAAAGTTTGAGTGATGCTTTCTTTACGAGACTGTAAATTGTCCAGTTCAAACTCAACACGCATAAAGTAACGTCCGCCCTGAGCTTCAGTCGCGTATTGATCAAGCGCAGTGATATTCGCGCCTTGATGATACAAAAAGCTCGATACAGCTTGCACGATCCCTGGCTTATCTTCACAAGTAATCAGTAAACGTGCCGTGTTAGCAGTTGTCATATTCATGTCAGTTTAAATCAGTAAAATGAAAATCAAGCCGAGTATTCTAGCGCTTTTTACTCAGCTGTCAAAACACCTTATGGCTTATCATCCGATTTAAATGACGCCAAGCTCGAAAACAGTTCAGATGGCCCCATCGTATCCAATAAGCGCTCATACGTCTCACGACTTTCACCACGCAAATAGGCCCCTTCTAAGAACACCATTTGACGGAGTGCCTGCCAAACCCACTTTTCTTCTAATGTATTAGAGTCAGTGATATGACCCGACATATAAAGGAAGTTGGTCCAGTTGGTCAGTACAATCCATAAATTGATAATCAAGGCTTCAATTTCAGACGACGTCATTTGCATCAGACCAGCATCAACAAAGGCCTGATAGATCTTTTGCCCTTGCTGCATCACCTGCCCTGCAAAACGCGGATACATCTTGCGGAAGTCTTCATTATTTTCAACCAAATGATAGACATCTCGATGTAAAAAGCGATAAGCCCACAACTGGCTGCTTAGTACCTGAAAATAACGAATTTTATCATTGGCATCTAACAGACGGTCATCAGGCAAAGCCAGCATCTGTAGCGTTTCGCCTTGATACTGCTCCATGAGCTCTTTGATAATTTCACTTTTATTTCGAAAGTGATAATACAAATTACCCGGACTCATATTCAATTCAGCGGCAATATGATTGGTCGTAACAGAACGTTCTCCACGCTCGTTAAAAAGCTGCAAACTGAGTTGCAAAATACGTTCTTTGGTTTTCAACGTTTTAGTTTGAGACATCCTAAAATAACCATTCATTCAGTGCATTAGAAGACTAACACATAAAGTAACTTGACTAATTAGAGCAATTACTCTAAAAAATTAACCATAAATTGAAATTTGAAATGGTAGTGCGGCATGAACAGTCAAACAAAAACAACTTCATTGACACCACATTCTTATGATATTCAGCACCTACATGATGTGCTTGAACAGCAAAAGCACGCTTATTTACGTTATCCATTGCCAACCGCAAAAGAGCGTATTGACCGTTTGGCACGACTTAAGCGTATCTTAGTTAAGTATCAAGATCAATTTGCAGAGGCAATTAATCAAGACTATGGCAACCGTTCCACCAGTGAAACCAAAATTGGGGAATTACTCACCTGCCTTGAACATATCAAATATTATAGCAAGCATTTAACCACGTGGATGAAACCCTCGAAACGTCACGTTTCCATCATTCACCAGCCGGCTAAAGCATGGGTGCAATATCAACCTTTAGGTGTGATCGGCATTATTACCCCATGGAACTATCCTCTATTACTCTCGATTGGACCCTTAATTTGTGCTTTGGCGGCAGGTAACCATGCCATGATCAAGATTTCTAGTTCATCGGGTAACTTTGGTCGCATCCTTGAAAAAGCGCTCTCTGAAGCCTTCCCTCAAGAATTAGTTTCCGTGACCAATGGCGGTGGTGCGATCTCGGATGCCTTTTGTCGTCTGGCTTTTGACAAACTGATTTTCACAGGTTCAACCAATGTCGGGAAAACCGTCATGTCTGCTGCGGCAGAGAACCTCGTTCCATTGATCCTCGAACTTGGCGGAAAATCACCAGTATTAGTACATCCTTCTATTCATTTACGGGATGTTGCACAGCGGATTGCTGCAGGTAAACTGTGGAATGCAGGTCAAACCTGTGTGGCACCTGACTATATGTTCTTGCCTAAAGGTAAAACTGCCGAGTTCATTGAACACTTCCGCGAGTGTGTGGAAGAGATGTATCCTGACATTCTGCATAATCCAGACTACACTTCAATTATTAATGACCGCCAATACAACCGCTTGCAAGGTTATCTTGAAAATGCACGTGAGCATGGAGCACAGGTGGTTGAAATCAACCCAGCCCATGAAACCTTCTCCGATACACGTAAAGTGCCCCCTACACTGTTAACTGGCGTCACGCCTGACATGCGTATTATGCAAGACGAAATCTTTGGACCACTGCTGCCGATCATGGAATATGATCAAATAGACGATGTTATCGAGTTTATTAATAGCCGTCCGCGTCCACTTGCATTATACTACTTCGACTTTGATCAGGCGCGTGCAGATTATGTTGCACAGCGTACTCATTCAGGGCATTTCGGACAAAACACGGTTTTGACCCATGTCGCACAAGACGATTTACCATTTGGTGGCGTTGGTGCATCAGGTATGGGGAAATATCATGGTCCAGAAGGTTTCTTCAGTTTGTCGCATGAACGGTCAGTGATGTCGAATCCCAAGTTATATAGCTTGAAATTCATTCTCCCACCGTTTAACAAACCAATTCACAAGTTGATTTCAAAGACCCTTCTTCGCTAAATGATCAAGGCATGACCTATCGCACGGGTTCATGCCTAGTTTTAATGAAAATCGCTTGTCTTTTAAGCGCATTTTTGGTATAAAACGCCCCTTGAATGATTTCATCCGTTTACTTAATAACTAGCGCACAATCGGTGCTGTCTAGCAATGGAGTTCACCATGTCTAAGGTTTGCCAAGTTACCGGCAAGCGTCCAGTCGTTGGCAACAACGTCTCGCACGCCAATAACAAAACCAAACGCCGGTTCGAGCCGAACCTGCATCACCACCGTTTCTGGTTAGAAAGCGAAAAACGTTTCGTACGTCTTCGTCTAACTACAAAAGGTATGCGTATTATCGACAAATTGGGTATCGAGAAGGTTGTTACTGACCTACGTGCTCAAGGTCAAAAGATCTAAGGAGTCTGAACAATGCGTGATAAAATTCGCCTAGTTTCTACTGCTGGTACAGGTTATTTCTATACCACAACTAAGAACAAACGTACTATGCCGGAAAAAATGGAAATCAAAAAATTTGATCCAAAAATCCGTCAACACGTAATCTTCAAAGAAGCTAAAATTAAATAATTTTAGTTTTTTGGAAAAAACGACCTGCTTTAGGTCGTTTTTTTTTGCTTTTTTTTCGTTCGACTTGTTAAACTTTTAATCTCTTTTGGCACCTTTTGTGCTTTGCTTCTTTTTCACCCTTAACTTTTGCTTAAGGAGTTTTTAGTGCCTCATGACGTAGATCTCATTATATTACTTGCTGTCGGTTTTGGGCTCGCGCTCATTTTCGGCTATCTTGCCGTACGCTTACGCCTTCCCCCACTCATTGGTTATCTGATTGCGGGTATCATTATTAGTCCCAATACCCCGGGTATTGTCGCGGATATTCATCTAGCGAACCAATTGGCTGAACTTGGGGTCATGTTCCTCATGTTTGGTGTGGGCATGCATTTTTCCCTCAATGACTTATTACAAGTTCGACGCATTGCACTGCCTGGTGCTATTTTACAAATTGCTGTCGCGACCCTGCTCGGAATAGGCGTCAGTATGATCTGGGGTTGGAGTTTTGGCTCTGCCTTGGTCTTCGGCTTAAGCCTGTCCTGTGCCAGTACAGTGGTATTACTCAAAGCACTGGGAGACCGTGGTCTACTCAATTCGGTCAACGGTAAAATTGCCGTAGGTTGGCTCTTGGTTGAAGATCTGGTCATGGTCTTGGTGCTGGTACTCTTACCCGCTACAGCAGTGCTACTCGGTGGAGAGGGCCTTGCAGGCGGTGCTGATGATAACATTTGGCTTACCTTAGGCATCACCTTACTTAAAGTGGTAGGTTTCATCGCTTTTATGCTGATCATCGGGAAACGTCTTGTTCCAATGATCATGCAATTTGTTGCTCGACTTGGTTCACGTGAACTGTTTACCTTAACCGTGGTGGCTGCTGCGGTCTCAATCGCCTTTGGCGCGTACAAAATTTTCGGTGTTTCCATGGCACTGGGCGCTTTCTTTGCCGGGATGGTCGTTAAAGAGTCTGACTTTAGCCACCGCGCCGAAGAAGAAACTCTCCCTCTACGTGAAATTTTTGCCATTTTGTTCTTTGTTGCAGTGGGCATGTTATTTGACCCACGCATCTTAGTGGAACAACCTGTGCATGTGCTTGCAGTCATTGCAATTATTATGATCGGCAAAACCATTGCCGCTATGGCACTGGTGCTCTTTTTTCGCTACCCCATCAATACGGCACTCACCGTCGGTGCTTCACTGGCACAAATTGGTGAGTTTTCCTTCATCTTAGCCACACTCGGGGTTTCACTTAAACTATTGTCCCTAGAAGGGCAAAACCTAATTTTGGCAGGAGCACTCATCTCCATCACCTTAAACAGTTTTGTGTTCTCCGCAATTGAGCCTGTACAACGCTGGATTCGTGAGCGCTCGCATCTAGCACGCTTACTGGAACGTAGTGGTGACCCATTGGCAATGCTACCTGATGAAGTTTCACAAGACTACTTACGTGATCAAGTGGTAATTGTTGGACATGGTGAAGTGGGGCGTCGAATTACCAAACAATTGATGGCCGAAGACATTAAAGTGGTGATTGCGGAAGAAAACCGTGAAATTGTAGAAAACCTGCGTGAAAAAGGCATTGCGGCTGTTTCTGGGATGGCGACAGACCCTGGCGTACTGATTCAAGCTCATATTCAACATGCACGCCTGTTGGTACTTTCCCCGATGGATATTTTAGATATTCATAAAATCGTGGATATTGCCAAAACCCTCAATCCTGAGATTCAGGTTTTGGTGTGTGCAGAAAGTAAAGAAGAAGCTGAAGTGATTCGCCGCGATCAAATTGGTGAGGTTTATTTTGCAAAAGAGGAAATGGCGAAAAATATGAGCAATCATATTTTAAATCAAATTCAGATTGCACATCATCAAGCACCCACCCACTAAGGAACAAACACTGGATACAAAAAAACGCACTGTTCAGTGCGTTTTTTCTTATTCGGCTTAACTGAAGAATTGTGGCTTTTCGTCCACCACTTCAGCCTGCCATTCGCCCACTTGTTTTTCAAGTAAGCCGTATAAAGCCGCTTGCACCATCTGCTGAGCAACGACTGTTGTCTGGTCACCCAATAATGCTTTGAGCTCTTCATTAAATTGGATCGTGACTAAAGGCGCACTCTCCGAACCTGCGTTACGTAGTGCGAGCTCACCACCTTCAAGTTGAACCAATTCTAAAATGGCTTCTTGATTTCCAAATAATTCTTTCAATTGTTCTATAGACATATTTCCTCCATGTTCAACATGGTGGCAAAGGCAGTTGCACTTTGCTTCGCTTAGACTTATTGATATAAGGACAAATTTTCAAACTTCAAGCGCTAGTCATCGCTTTTAGAATTCAACCATCTCATTCCGAAAGCCATCGATCAACGCCGTTAAGTCTCTATGCCACTCGCGTAATATTTTGGTATCGGGTAACCATGCCTGAGGGGTTTGAGTTACTTTAATGATCAGATTCGATGAAGTTTCTGACTCAGGTTCAGGTGTACTCGGCTCTGGCGCATACTGACACAAGCGATAAGCACGTTTTAACTCGGCAATGAAACCTTCTTTCGTCAGTTGTTGCATTACAGTCACTTCAGGCGAGACTTGGCCCTTAGCTGCCATATGCTCTTCTATGGACTTCAACGTCGGGTTTAAGTCATTTAAGCGGTAGTAACGGACCAACTCTTGTAGAAACGCAAGCACCGCGCCATGCAAGTGAAACACAGCAGCCTCACGGTAAGCCTGAGCTTGTTGCACATGATCAATTTGTTCTGCTTGTTGACATGAAAGTCGAGCAAAGTAGAGTTTTTGGTTAGTGCGATCAGCATGGTAACGGGCAACACGAGTCATGAAGGGTGTTCCTAAGTTTTGGCGTTTATAACAATTCTAAGAGTAATCTTTCTATACAGCAGTGCATAATAAAAATTATGCATGATCTATTTCAATAAAATAAATCTTTCTTTTTGCTATGACAGGCATCGAAATATGGATTGGACGCACATTTGTGAGTACCCAAGCCCAATATCCCTCTTCCGAATATGATGCCATCGACGAATCAAGCTCGTCTTCTCTCCATGAGTGAATCGACTCAACATCAACCATAGCAACAGCATACCCCAACTCTTCATCGTCCTCGTGGGTTAAATAGTGCTTATTTTCCACAATAATCAAATCTTTGAGTGGCAATTGCTCTGGTCGCCAAGAACGGATCTCTAAAGTTTTATTTCCTTGAGAGATTTGTCGTCCCATCGGTGCAACAATCGATAAAGCTAGATAGATTCTTTTATTTTATCCCATAAAAAAGGAGCATCCATTGCTCCTTTTTACTTATGCTTCTGGCTTCTCAGGTTTATCTTCCGCCTGTTTGACGCGAATACCAGTGCCATGCAAACGTAGTGTATTAAGCCCTTTAATGGCTTTAATCGCTTCACGTGCATGCGGCATTTCAACAAAAGCAAAACCTTTCGATTTCCCTGTTGCTGCATCAAGGATTAAATTACATGATGCAACTGTGCCATATTGCTTAAATAATTCAAGCAGTTCAGCTTCAGCCACTGTACGCTCTAAATTACGAACTAAAATTTTCATCTTACAACCTTCAAAAATAGGCAAAATCATCAAAAAGCAATCGCCTACGCTACTTTCTGAACATTGCACAACAAATACCACAATGTAATCTGTTTAGTTTAATCGAGATTAATCCCAAAATCTAAATTAATCGATTGGCGCTCAATTAAAGCACTCTTTACGGTTTGCTGACGAGGCTTATGATGGGTTTCCATGCTACACAAATTTCGGGTCAGATCATTCAAAAAATAACTTTCGACTTTGCGCCCTTGTTCATCAATCACGTCTCGCGCCCACAGACTTAAATTTTGCTTGGTTAAAATCAGCTCATTCTGCGCACGGGTCAGTGCCACATATAAGACCCGACGCTCTTCTTCGACATCATTAAAATCACCTTGGGCACGTGCATGTGGATATTGTCCTGGGGTGACATTGACTACATAACAGACCTTTTGCTCTGTGCCTTTGGCCGAGTGAATGGTAATCAGAGTAACGACATCGCTATCGGACTGGCGTTCGATTTCAGAAATCGACACAGGATCAAGCACATATTCCTCTAAGAACTCACTTAACTGGGTATGTTTAGACGCCAATTGTTTAACCAGTTCAAAGTCACCTTGGCGTCGGTTCCAGTCTTTTTTATAATTTTCTGCCAATTGTGCTTCAATCGCTTGAATACCCAAACCGACGCAAGCCTGTACTTCCTGTTTCAGTACTGTCATTTGCTTCATGATCAGCACAGTTTCAGCAGGAATCCGTCCAAATTTTTCTAATTTATCAAAAATCAAATCAAACTCAGGCTCCAGTAAAAGTTGCTGAGCGAGACGACTTGCACCGACATCTCCCACCCCATTCCACAAGGTAAGAAAACGCATCCATGCAATATCATCCAGAGGATTGGCAATCACGCGCAGCAAGCTCAGTAAATCTTTCACATGCGCGGTTTCAAGCAGTTTCATTCCCCCAATAAATCGATAGGGGACATTGGCTGCAATACATGCTGCCTCAATATGCCGTGCTGCAAAGCTAGAACGCACCAAAACCATATGATCCGACCATTTACTGCCTTGTAAGTAATGGCGCTCTTTAATGTCGATCGCAATCCATTTTGCTTCATCAAACTCATGTGGGAAAATATGCATGCGGGGCTTCACGCCCTCCCCCCGATGCGCATCTAGGCGTTTGTTATATTGAATCTCAGATTGATCGAGCAGCCAATTAGAAAGATCTAAAATTTCTTGGGTTGAACGATAGTTTTGCTCCAATTTAAACACCCGAGCATTCGGCACACGGTCTTTAAAATGATGAATATTCTCAAAATCCGCCCCACGGAAACCATAAATCGACTGTGCATCATCACCGACACAAAACAGGCTCACTTTGTCTTTAAGGGGCTCAAGCAAGGCCCATTGCAAAGGATTGGTGTCCTGCATTTCATCAACCAACATGTGTTTGCAGAGCGATGCCACATAGTCGGCTAAACCTTCTGACTGGTCGAGTGCTGAGGCCACGATCGCCAGAATATCGTCATAATCTAAAAAACTACGCGCACGTTTTCGTGTCTCGTACTCTTTCATGATTTCCGCAATTTGATCTTTAAAAGCCAAATGCTCAGGATGCTGTTTTTCTAAGGCATCACTCAACTTTTGACGCGTATTTCGTGCAAAAGAATACAGATCACACAGTTCTTGCGGTTTAGGCAGCTGATTGGGATTTTTCTTATCATCTTTCCCACGAATCAGACGAAACATCATCAGTTGATCATCACGATCAATAATTGAAAACTGCTCTAAACCAAAGGCTTTCGGTACACGGCGCAGCAGATACATACAAAAAGTATGAAAAGTAGAAGCGCGCAGCCCTTTGGCTTGCTCACCTAAAGCCAGCTCCACTCGCGCCACGATCTCACTGGCTGAACGGCGGGTAAAGGTTAGAATTTGAATTTGGTTGGCAGGAATCCCTTGATCAATTAGGTACGCCGCTCGTGCCACAATGGTTTTCGTCTTGCCACAGCCAGCCCCTGCGAGCACCAGACTGTGTTGTGACTCAGTCGTGGCAGCTTGTTTTTGTTGCGGGTTTAATTCATCAATTAGGCTGGCTAAACTCATAATCACTCATCAATTCGTGGATGCTGTTAGTTTAACAAATCTATGACCTCAATATGAGACTACAGCAATGATTATCCATTTCTGTCTAAAATATACCTTCAAATCTGGGGCTAAGGCCTTATGTTCGAACCGCTTACTGCCTCAAATATTTAAAATTAAGCTTGCTCAGTATGCTTTAAAAGCAAAAGTCGAGTGATGTCCTCACAGCTGTTTTGCAAATTCTGCTCTGCGTTTTTCAATGCTGTTGCTAAATCACAGTTGGGTTCATTGATCGAAACAATTTGACTAAACCCTTCATCAAATAATGCCTCAACATCCTCTCCGACACGTCCAGCAA
This sequence comes from Acinetobacter johnsonii, assembly GCF_048551975.1. Lineage (GTDB taxonomy): Bacteria > Pseudomonadota > Gammaproteobacteria > Pseudomonadales > Moraxellaceae > Acinetobacter > Acinetobacter johnsonii_A. The sequence goes on from NZ_JBIMCF010000002.1 coordinate 138,423, forward strand.
AGGCAATCACATTTTTATTCAACTGCTTGGCTAACTGAGCCACCGCCCACGGCGTTTTGCCAAACTTGGTTTGGAAGTCGATACTGCCTTCACCCGTGAAAATATAATCAGCTTGCTTTATTTTCTCCGCCAGTTGAGTTTGCTCAATCACCCACTTCGCGCCAGACTGAAGCTGAGCGCCCGTAAAGCCATTAGACCAAAACCTAGCCCTCCTGCGGCACCTGCCCCTGCAATATTACGTATCTGTAGATTAAGCTGTGTTTCGACCACATCTGCAAAATGACTCAGATTTTGATCCAACTGCTCAACCATCTCTGCGCTCGCCCCTTTTTGCGGGCCAAACACATACGAAGCGCCTTGCATGCCACATAGTGGATTGGTGACATCAGAGGCAATCAAAACTTGAATCTTTTGCAAGCGTGGGTCTAAAGCCTGCATATCGATCCGTTCAATATCTCGTAAATGACCACCATCAACGGGCACTTCCCGCCCTTGTGCATCTAAAAAGCGTACTCCAAGCGCCTGTGCCATACCACTACCTGCATCATTAGTGACACTGCCTCCAAGAGCCAAAATGATTTTGGACACGCCTAGATCCAATGCATGCCGAATCATTTGCCCCGTTCCCAAAGTTGTGGTCAGCAATGGATTTCGCTGTGCGGGCTCAAGCAGATGAATACCATTGGCTTTGGCCATTTCAATAACAGCCGTTTGCCGACCGTCAAATAAGCCCCAATACGTTTTAACTCGTTGTGATGGCAATGGTCCTGTTACCTCACATTCGATCTTTTGGCCAGCTAAAGATGTTAATAAAGCATCGACTGTGCCTTCGCCGCCATCAGCCATGGGTACATGTATACATACAGCATCAGGGATTATATTTTGAATCCCACGCTGCATCGCCGCACAGGCCTGTTCTGCTGTCATACTTTCTTTAAAAGAATCAGGCGCTAAAATAAAAGTTTTCATCATCCATCATTTTTTAGAAAATTTAATTTATTAATAACACGATTTATAAATTTCCCGCCCGCATTTTTCTCTTTTCATTGTCCTTGGCACAGTTCGTTGTGATTGAAGTTGATTACATCTCGATAAAGTTAAAATAGACTCAATCATTTTTTAATTCTAAACAGAGAAGAGTTTTACTGTACGCGTCACCAAAACGACCACCATAGTTCATTTGGCTTTAATGCATAAATTAAACAAAGTACTAATCAATTAGCCGATAAAATCATCACTAAACATTAAACGCTCTTTAAAAAAATAGGTGATGTATGCAACGAATCAACTTGGGGAAAGCCGCACCTGAACTGTATAAAACAGTATTAGAACTCGAAAACTTATCCATGCAAAAAGTCCAACAAGCAGGTCTTGAGATTGGGTTTTCACACTTGCTGAAACTGAGAGCCTCACAGATTAACCAATGTGCGTTCTGTGTACGTATGCATACGCAAAATGCCATAAAAGCTGGTGAATCAATCGAACGGATTGCCCTCATCAGTGCATGGCAAGAAAGTGGATATTTTTCCGAAAAAGAACGCGCCGCGCTGATTTTAATTGAAGAAATCACACTCATTGCTCAGCAGCATTTCACCGACTCGGCGTATCAAGAAGCAGCAAGAATATTATCCGATGCAGAAATTGCCGCTATTGAATGGATCGCGATTGTGATTAATACGTGGAATCGTATTGCGATTTCAAGTCAATATGCCGTCAATCCATAAGCATGCCATTCAGCTTTGCACATGATATAAAGCACACGAAAAAAGGGAGCCTGCATGAGGCTCCCTTTTATTTTTTAATAATGCTTTATTCAGATTGGCTTGCTGGTGGAATCTGCTTAATGGCTGCCGCTAGAGTCAGATAATTAATCCCTTGGAATAAAATATCAAAAGCAAGGAATAAGCCCAGCACCCAAAATGGGGCATCTGGTGTAGTTAAAATCATAATGCCGGCCAGCAGGGTTAAAACACCAGAAAAAAGTGTCCAGCCCCAACCTTGGAATGCTCGAAATAATATTGCATTAAAGATACGAATGACCCCAGCAATAATCAGGAAAACCTCTAAAACACTGGTCAAGACAATGGCTGTTTTCACAGGTGTGCTAAATGCGTAATAGCCCGCAACCAAATACAATACACCCAACAAAGCCCATAACTAGCGGAAGCCACCCTCAAAAATCTTAAAAGCGGCGATGAAGTGTAGAACACCTCCTATCATCATCAGCACGCCAAAGATAAACACCACAGATAAGGTGGCAAAAGGCAAAGCGGCCAAAAGGATGAAACCAAACAACACCAATAAAATCCCTAAACCCAAATACCATTTACGATTTTCATGGAGTTGATGGCGAACTAAATCATTACCGACTGTTTTCATCTTCTTCTCAAGTTTGATTTTCGTTCACTTAGTTTTAACATGTTTTGCAATGACCTTGTAGGCTTGTGTTTACCCACACAATCAATCCATGCTGTGGATAAACTCAGCATTCTCCACAGTTATTTTTTCCACCCAATTTCAATCGCAGTGATCTCATTCACCAATGTCTCATCAATCGACTCAGGTATTTTACTCTGTGTTTGTGAGGTTGGAATATGCCCGGCCATTAATTCAGCTTTGGCTTGAGGGAACAGCGGTTGTTGATTTGGATAAGCATAGCCCGCAGGATATATCGGCTGTCCTGTGGCTAAGTCGTATTTATCACTAGCACCAAAGGCATGTAAAAGCTCATGTGCAAGCACGACTTTGTTTTGCTCGGTTTGCTTGTTAGATGCAAATAAATTCACTGAACCGATGCGGCCTTTTTGCAAAGCTGTCGAGTGTTTCAGCTCTTTAGTCAGTGCTGGGTCATAATAGTTCAAATACAAAGTAACAGTTGGTGCACCATCTGAACCTTGATGGTTTTTCCATGCATAATAACGGAACTTTAAACTCCACAAGACCGTATCCAATAAACTTGTCTGCTCAGGTACTTTCGGCGGTAGCTGTTTGAGTTCACGCCCTAGTTGGAAATAAATCGCAATCGGTTGCCCGCGATATGTCGCAGACATCTGCTCTAAATAACCTTGTACCCCTTTTAAGTTCGCAGGCGTCAATTGCTGTATATATTGCTGAGTTGTACGTTGCCCATCAGCATTAACTGGATGGAGTAATACAATAATGGGCTTACTCCAATCTTGGTTCTGATCCCGATAAGCATTCAAAGCAACCACCAATAAAATCAGCAGCAAGATTAAAATACGAAGTTTTTTCCACATATTAAGAGACGCTCTGCTTTTTCATTTTTCTTAAATACATTTGACTCATATCAATTTTAGTTTCGAATAAATTAAGTGTTTTTATTAATCCTGACAATTTAGCACGACCATAAGTTCGTGAATCAAAATCAGGTTTTACCGCACTAATATATTGCCCTACAATGCTCAAATTAGCCTATCCATTTTCATCAGCATTATCTTTAACGGCTTTATAAACCAAATTTAAAGTTGCTCGATCAATCATTTCAGGAGCAAGACTTTCTTTTGATTGACTACTCATCTTTTGATCCATAACTTTCAATGTTTCCGCTATCTTCTTATTATCAGAATCCACAATATATTCTTCTTCATTATTCTTAAGATCGCTATCTGAGATTAAATTTTCTATATAAATGAATTTATCACAAGCTTTCTTAAAAGCCTCCGGAGTTTTCTTTTTCCCAAATCCATAAACACTTAAGCTATTTTCACGGATACGAGATGCTAAAGGGGTAAAATCACTATCGCTAGAAACGATACAAAAACCATCCAAGGCCCCAGCATAAAGTAAGTCCATCGCATCAATAATTAAAATCATATCTGTAGCATCTTTACCTTTTGTATAGGCAAACTGCTGAACTGGCGTGATTGCATGAGGTAAGAGAACCTCACGCCAATTTTTCAAAGTGTCGCTACTCCAATCACCATACACACGTTTGACACTAGCAATACCATATTTAGCTACTTCTTCAAGTACTGATGGAATTGCACTAATAGATGAATTATCAGCATCAATTAGCACTGCAAATTTTTTTGTTTGTATTTCCACATACACCCCCAAATATTATGATTATTTGAGAATCATTTTGACATAAAAAATGCCCACCAAAGTGAGCATTTCTTGATTATTTCTAAGCAATTAAAACTTAAGCTTCAACCCATTTTCCATCATTGAACACCAATGACCACTTGGTTTGCTTACCTTCAGGCGTTTCAGAACCAATATATTGCGCTTGATTCTTACGGCTAAATTTCACCAAAGTTGGATTCCCTTCAGGGTCAACATCAGGTGCTTGCAAAATAAACTGATACTTCGGATCGAGCTGATCGGCAACACTACGAAGTTCCGAAACTTTTGGTGCACGTGTTTCACGTACTTTCGGGAACTTACTTGCCGCCAAGAATAAACCAGCCGCCCCATCACGTAATACAAAAAAGTCATCATGCTTAGTTGAACGTAAATGTTCCATCTTAATCGGGTCTACACGCGGAGGTGCAGGTTGACCACTTTTTAAGACTTTACGTGTGTTATCACAGCTTGAGCAAGCAAAATAAGGACCAAAACGCCCCGTCTTCAGCTGCATTTCCCCATCACACTTATCACATGGAATGGTTGGGCCATCATAACCTTTGATCTTGAACTCACCTTCTTCAAGTTCAAAACCAGCACAGTCTGGGTTATTACCACAGACATGTAGCTTACGACCACCATCGATCACATAGCTGTCCATCGCAGTTTCACAGATTGGACAGCGTTTTTTCGACATCAAATCTGCCGTTTCTGCTGCGTCATCATCAGAAAGTGCAGCAAGTGATTCAACTGGCGTTAAGTTTAACGTGCCTTTACAACGCTCTTTCGGCGGTAAGCTATAGCCAGAACACCCTAAGAAGACACCTGTGGTTCCCGTACGAATCTGCATTGGACGGTCACATTCTTTACAGTGAACCGCTTCCACCTCTACTGGTTGGTTGCGGCGCATACCGCCTTCACCTTGCGCATTGGTCAGGCGCTTTTTAAAGTCGCCATAGAAGCTGTCAAGCAACTCTTTCCAGTTGCGTTCACCATCGGCCACTTTATCGAGCTGACCTTCTAAGTCCGCAGTAAAGTCATAGTTCATGAGATTATTGAAACTTTCATCTAAACGATCAGTAACAATCTCACCCATTTTTTCTGCATAAAGACGACGGTTTTCTAGTTTGACATAACCACGGTCTTGAATGGTCGAAATAATCGCAGCATAGGTCGAAGGACGCCCAATGCCTTTTTTCTCAAGCTCTTTAACCAAGGAGGCTTCAGTAAAACGCGCAGGTGGTTTGGTAAAGTGTTGCGATGGATCAAGCTTTACTAATTTAAGAATTTCACCGACTTTAACTGCAGGCAGTAACACATCATCATCCGATTTGTTTTGCCCACGCACTTTAGTAAAACCATCAAAAACCAGCGTACGACCTTTGGCTTTCAGTTCAACACCATTGGCATCGACCAAAATTGTGGAAGATAAATATTCGGCAGGTGTCATTTGACATGCCACAAACTGACGCCAGATCAAATCATACAAACGTTGTGCATCACGTTCCACACCCACCAAGCTATCGCCTTTTAACGCAACATTCGATGGACGAATCGCTTCGTGGGCTTCTTGTGCACCCGCTTTGTTACCATAGCGGTTCGGCTTAGCAGGCAAATATTTCGCACCAAACTCGGTCTCAATATGATGACGTACCATATTCACCGCATCGTCGCTCAAAAACGTCGAGTCGGTACGCATATAGGTAATAAAACCCGCTTCATACAAACGCTGCGCCAACATCATGGTTTTCTTCACAGAGAAACCCAAACGTGTACTGGCTGCTTGTTGTAAAGTCGAGGTGATATAGGGCGCACTCGGATTCACCTTGGTTGGTTTATCTTCACGTGCTGAAACTTTGTAATCTGCGGCTTTAATGAGCTTCAGTAAAGCATCAGTATCGGCTTTATTGCGTAGCTTTAAAGCTTTACCTGCTTGCTTGACGGCTTCTAAACGAATCTCATCGCTCTGTGACTTGGTGTCTGCAAAAACTTGCCAGTATTCTTCGGGAATAAACGCACGAATTTCACGCTCACGCTCAACCACCAGTTTAACTGCGACAGACTGAACACGACCTGCCGATAAGCCACGGGCAATTTTTTCCCAAAGTAAGGGCGAAATCATAAAGCCAACAACACGGTCTAAAAAGCGGCGTGCTTGTTGCGCATTCACTTTATCGATATCAAGGCGTGCTGGATGCTTGAATGCATCTTGGATGGCATTTTTGGTAATTTCGTTGAACACCACACGTTGATAACGTGAGTCATCCCCACCAATTACTTCTTTTAAATGCCAAGCAATTGCTTCTCCTTCACGGTCCAAGTCCGTTGCGAGATAGACCTCGTCAACTTGTGAAGCAAGCTTTTTCAGTTCAGCAACCACATGCTCTTTACCTGGAAGCACTTCATAATGTGCTTTCCAGTCATGCTCAGGATCAACCCCCATACGATTGACCAGTGCATTTTGTGCTTTTTCAGCTTTCTGAGCATCGGTCAGTTTGGTTCGTGTTGCTGACTTCTTTTCTGCGGTCTTACTGGAACCACCTGTAGGTAAATCACGCACGTGCCCCACAGACGACTTCACAATGTAATTCGAGCCTAAATATTTATTGATTGTTTTCGCTTTTGCAGGCGACTCCACAATCACTAAAGCACGCTTTTTCCCAGCCTCAGGAGAATCTGCTGTAGTACTTTTGGATGTGGACCGAGGAGCTTTCGCCATATTAACCGTTAATCCTGTTTCAATGGGTCTGTAAAATTAAAGTTCAGCCAAAGACTGTAAATATGCTTTCATGGCATCTAACTGGGTTGCTCTTAAGTCAGAATGCTCATCCCAATAGAGTCCCACGCAGTTTGCTTGCATATCAATAGCATAAATACCCTTTAATTCAATGGGTAAATGTTTAAACTTGTCATCACCTGTAATGAGTTCAAGCTGCTGATCAACAACGCGAGCGCGCATTAAAGGTAGGCGTGCTTCTGGAATCAGGACACTGTAGTACGCGACCATGCTGGCACGTTTTTCCGAAGCCATTGGTATTTTCGTCCAGTCAGGTGCTGCGACTAAACGCGGGTGTAAACCCATCTTGCGCGCTTTATCACGCATTTCACCTAAAGCTTTTTCTCTTGGACTTACACGAAGTCCAAAAATCGAGCCGAGGATGAATAAGATGATAAATCCGACAACCCAAATTCCAGTATTTTCCATAGCACAACCTTTTTATTCCTTTATTAGAGTTGCATAAGCACAATATAAAACGCAAGTTTGAACGATAAAATTAATTTAAGAACATTTCATGACTATATAGAACTTCATGTCCATTCCAGTAAATATAGCCTTTATCGAGTAACTCTTTCAGTAACATACGCACATCAGACTTCGGAAACATTTGCTCAAGCAAATCACGTAGTGCATAGATATCTTTGGGTTTATTGGTTTTTAACTCGCGCAGTTTTCGTGCGACCTCAAGCTGTACAGGGTCAATCTGTGCAAAGTTTTTAAACAACTCTTGTTGCGCGGACTGCGTATCTACAGTTGGTTCAAGCACATCTACTACACTGTCTTTTTGCAATTGCTGTAGCGCTTGCTGCATGCTTTGCGGCTGTGAAATTGGGTCTTGTTCATCTAAATTCAGTGCCAACCACTGCTTCAACACTTTGTTACGAAAGCGAATCTGCTCATCATAGCGTTTGATGATTTTAAGATTAATCAACATCCCCACCACCCGCTGTGTCTTTTCAGGTACGAGTTGCAAAATATTACTTATTGAATTTTTTAGACCGTCCAATGTGTTCGGCTTACCTGACATTTTTCCCAAAGCATCACAATATTTTTTGACCATTTTTAAATAAGGCTGATTTTTGATGCTGTCTAAACTGGGAAGATCACGTTGACTTGGTAACGTTTCAGACTGAATGAGGATCAAATTGCTCTGAATATCCGAAGATTGCATTAAGTCCAAGAGTATTTCTGCTGTATTGACCGCAGAGATAATCTCAACATACGTTTCTGGCTCAAGCAAAGCCATTAACTGCCCCACCACCACGGCATATTCGAACTCTTTTTGCTTGGCTTTGGGCGTATCTAAAATCACCACTTGACCACTACTGATCCAAGCAGCCAATTCCGTTAAATCTTGTAATGCATACTCAAATTGACCTTGGCAATGAAACAAATACAAAGTCGGATAATGCTCTACAATCTCGCGCAACAATTTGGCCGTCGGAACATTATTTTCAAGGTCAAGAAGAACAACTTTTTGAGTCATAGGACAATTTTTATGGGATGCACCAGAAAGCGGGTATTAGAGTAGGAACTGCATCAAAGGTCAAATGATTTTGTCAGTCAAATCGAGCTTTGAGTTGGGTAAAACAAAAAAGAGACAAGGATCAGCAATATCTTCACCCCACATCACAGCATTTTTTTAGCCACAGACAGTAAATGAACTTAATAATGTGGTGGACGATCAGCCATCGGGTCAAATGTTGCAATTCCATCGGACAAATCTGAAGATTCAACACGTTGATACAAAATTTGCATTTGTTTTTTTAAATCAGCAATTTCCAGTCCTTGAATCACCAATTGTTCATTGAGTTGTTCAACTAAATCATCTAAAAATGCAATTCGGACTTGCAAATCTTCAATGGGTGCGGACAATGGCGCTTGATTATCAATATTTTGTTGTTTAGACACTTCAAGTCCTCATTTGAGATTTTTCAGGAAACATTATGGCCTATATTACTTTAAGGGATGTCCAACTTGCGTTTGGTGGACCTGCCTTGCTCGACGGCGCGAACTTTTCATTGGAGCGCGGTGAACGAGTGTGTTTAATTGGTCGTAATGGTGAAGGTAAGTCTACTTTACTTAAACTGATCGAGGGAAGCCTATTACCCGATTCTGGTGAAGTTTCTCTACAAAATGGCATCACCATTTCGATGTTGGCGCAAGACGTGCCGATGGACTCGGGCAAAGTGGCGGATATCGTGGCAGACGGTGCAGGTGAAGCCGCAGATGTGCTCAGAGCCTATCATGAAGCCAGTGATGCTTGTGTACTTGGAGACATGGAAGCATGTGACCGCATGGGTAACTTGCAACACAAACTAGATCAGTTAGATGGCTGGGCTTTAGAAACCAAAGTCAATTCTATTTTAAGTAAAATGGGCCTAGACCCAGATGCCGATCTGGCCGACTTATCGGGTGGTCGTAAGCGTCGTGTGCTGCTTGCTCGTGCGCTTCTTACCCAACCCGATGTGCTGTTGCTAGACGAACCAACCAATCATTTGGACGTTGAAAGTATTGAATGGCTCGAGAAGTTTTTACTTGATCAAAATAATTTAACTTTACTGTTCATCTCGCATGACCGTTCATTTGTAGATAGTATTGCAACTCGTATTGTAGAGCTTGACCGTGGCACTTTGCGCAGTTACGAGGGTAACTATTCACGCTACCTCGAACTGAAAGCACAGCAAATGGAAGCTGAGGAAAAGCAGAATGCACTGTTTGACAAACGTTTAGCTGAAGAAGAAGTGTGGATTCGCCAAGGGATTAAAGCGCGTCGTACCCGTAACGAAGGTCGTGTACGTGCCTTAAAAGAATTACGTGAACAGTCGAAAGCGCGCCGTTCGCAGCAAGGCAAAGTCAGCATGGCAACACAAGACGCTAGCCGTTCAGGTAAAGTAGTCTTTGAAATTGAAAACTTAAGTGTTCGCTTTGGTCATGATGCGCCGATCATCAAAGACTTCTCTGCATTGGTGCTCCGTGGTGACCGTATTGGTCTTGTTGGTGATAATGGTGTCGGTAAAACCACCCTCATTAAAGCCATTTTAGGCGAACAAGAACATACGGGTACGGTGAAAACAGGTACGCAATTGGAAGTAGCTTACTTCGACCAATTACGTAATGCTCTCGACCTTGAAAAATCTGTCAAAGATAACGTGTCAGAAGGTTCTGACCATGTCGATGTGAATGGCAACCGTCGTCACATTTACAGCTATTTGCAAGATTTCTTGTTCTCACCAGAACGTGCGCGTACACCAGTCAAAGCTCTTTCAGGCGGTGAGCGTAACCGTATTCTTTTAGCCAAGTTACTACTTAAGCCATCGAACTTAATCGTGATGGACGAACCCACCAATGACTTGGATATGGTGACACTAGAGCTGCTAGAAGAAATGTTGTCCGACTACAAAGGCACCTTACTGCTTATTTCGCATGACCGTGCCTTTATGGATAACGTGGTCACCTCAACTTGGGTGTTTGATGGTAAAGGCAATATCGATGAATACATCGGTGGTTACCAAGATTACTTACAACAGCGACCAGACCAAACTGCGGTTGATCAAAAAAGTGCTGTGAAAAAAGCAGCAGCGAAAGCTGAAGCGAACGCAGCACCTGCTAAAAAAGTCAAACTCAGCTATAAAGATCAACGTGCGCTTGAACAACTGCCTGCCGAAATGGAAGCACTGGAAAAAGAGCAAGCGGAAATCAATGCCTCACTTGCAGATGGTTCATTATTTATTTCAGATGCAGACAAGGCGATGACGTTGTCGAATCGTTTGACTGAAATTGATGAGCTATTGCTGGAAAAACTGGAACGTTGGGAAGAACTGGAAAATTTAACCAAATAATTTCTCATGAGCTCCATAAAAAAACTCCGCGTGACGCGGAGTTTTTTTATGGAGCTCAGCTGAGGGTGCCCACCACCATCGAGAAGATGTGCATCTCTTCCATTTGTATATGGGTGCGTTCGTCTACATCATCCAAGCCTATATAATATAACATCACATTTGCAGAGTGCCGACATCGGGTTGATTCTGAACATTGACCCTTCATTCTTGCTTCATGCTAAACTCGAAACATTCTTTTTTCAGCCTTTATCGCAATTTATGAGTTCGAAGCCAGACTATCAACCCGGTGAATTTCAGTGGTCTTTTCTGCACCCCAAATATTGGGGCGTTTGGATTGGTATCGTCTTTCTCATGATATTGGCGATTCTCCCATGGGCAATTCAACACCGACTGGCCACCCTCTTAGGCAATCTCAGTTTTAAATATCTGAAGTCGAGGCGTAAAACCACCGTTCGTAATCTGGAGGTGTGTTTCCCTGAATGGTCGGCCCAAGAAGTCCTTGAAAATGCCCGTTTAGTTTTTGTCGATCAAATGCTGGGCGTATTTGAAACGCTGAATGCGTGGTATAGCCCCAAGTGGTTTACTGGCCGTGTCAGTATTGAAGGTTTAGAACATATTCAAAAAACACAAGCAGAAGGTAAAGGTGCACTGCTTTTAGGCACCCACTCTACTTTGCTCGATGCGGGTGGTTATCTATGCGCGCAGTATTTTGAACCAGATGTGGTGTATCGCCCACAAAATAATCCACTGCTGGATATGCTCATCTACCGCTGCCGTGCCACCATTTATGCACATCAAATTGATCATGATGACATGCGTGGTTTAGTCCGTAACTTAAAAAATGGCCATGCCATTTGGTATAGCCCAGATCAAGACTTTGGTTTAAAACAAGGTGTTATGGCGCCATTTTTTGGCGTTCCCGCAGCGACCGTTACAGCACACCGTCGTTTATTGAAAATGACCAAAGCCGCAGCCATTCCTCTGTATTTTTATCGTGATGGGGATATTAAAAACCCACAATACAAAGTGTTGATTGAACCTGCGGTGGAAAACTTACCCAGTGAAGATGAAGTCGATGATGCGACACGAGTGAATCAAATTATTGAAAATCATCTCCGTATTGCTCCGACTCAATATATGTGGTTCCACCGTCGCTTTAAAACTCGCCCTGCAGGCTATGACAAGATTTATTTTTAACAAAAAAAGAGCTGCTTAAAAAGTAGAACCCGAGTTCTGCGTCCTGCAAAACTCGGGTACATGAGGTTGTGCTTTCAACGTAATTTTTGTTTTATTCGGTGGCATTCCATACCTACATCATATCCATGATAATTTCCATCAGCTTCAACTTCCATACTGGGATGATCCATTCCCGCTCCATCTGCTGATGAGACTAGGATACGGGCATACCAAATGACTAACCATTCGTCAGATTCCCAAATCCCTGTAAGCCATATCCTACACTGATGAAATCCGCGCGCCCCTATATTTACTGGTAATCTTTGGCAATTTTATCTGTCACCTGCTTACCTTCTCGTTCCGCTTTCTCAATTCCATCTTCAATCGCCTCTTGTGCTTCTTGCTCATCGGCTTCAGTTTGTTCCAGCTCTTCTTGTACTTGCTCAAATACCCGACCTGTTTGAAGCACCACATATACAGGGAAATGATCTGAACCAATATGTGGTAAACGCTGCATCTGCACTAAGGCAAAATCCGTACTGTGAAAGACATGATCCAATGACCAGCGCAGTAAGGGATAGTCGGCATGAAAAGTATTGACAAAATGTCGTCCGACTCGTGGGTCTAGCAGCCCACTAATCCGTTGAAAAAGTCGTGTCGTACGCGACCACGCCACATCATTCAAATCCCCCATCACAATGCAACTTTCATCCAAATCTTTAATCTGATCACCAACTATCAATAATTCAGCATCACGTAAAGTAGAGTCTTTGGCTTCGGTCGGACTTGGTGGTTTCGGGTGTAAGCAGTACAGTTGCACTGGTTGTCCTGACCTTAAGATGACTGTGGCATGAATCGAAGGAATTTCATCGCTCAAAATAAACTTAACTTCAATATTTTCAAGCGATAAACGACTATACAAATGCATGCCATACAGATTATCCAAAGGCACTGCAACCCGATAGGGATAGTCATCTTCCAGTACACTCAAGGCTTGTTCCCAATGTGCATCCGACTCTAAAGTCAAAATCAAATCCGGTTGATGCTGACGAATCTGTTGCAGTAATAAGTGATATTGAGTATTGGGCGTTAGTACATTCGACACAATTAAAGAAATCTGACGTTCTGGTTGTAACTCTGTTTTGGCAACCGTTTTAACCTGCTTTTTCCACACAAAAGTATAAGGCAACACCATTTTGAACTGGTACGCCACTGCCGCAATTAACCCCAGCAAAATGACTTCACGCCCCCAATCCCAAGGTGCATCCCAAACCAACATCAAGATAAATGCAATCAATCCCAATGACAAAATCTGCAAGCGTGGAAAATCTGCGCCTCGAAACCACCATTCATCTCGTGGAATCAGTGACCAGAAGCTCAACCAAATCACAACACATGCCAGCAACTCAACCCAGATCATAAATACCCACTCTTATATTCTTAATTTTTTGTAGATTCATAAATTAATATCAATTTTGCATGTAACATAAACAAGATATATTGCACAATATAATTGCTGTTTTCATTGTGTAGTGCTTGCAGTTAAGCGCTCTTTTGGTACACTCGAATCCCCTTTTAATTTTTAACGCACCGAGGCAAAGTGACATGAAAGTAGGTCTGGTCGGTTGGCGCGGGATGGTTGGTTCCGTCCTAATGCAACGTATGGTTGAAGAGAATGATTTTGCTCATTTTGAGCCATTTTATTTCTCTACCAGTAATGCAGGCGGTGAAGCGCCTGCGTTTGGCGGTAAAACTGCCCCAGCACTTATGGATGCATCAGACATTAACAGTCTGAAGCAAATGGATGTCATTATTACCTGCCAAGGTGGTGACTATACCTCAGAAGTTTTCCCGAAGCTCAAAGCAGAAAACTGGACAGGCTATTGGATTGATGCGGCATCTACACTTCGTATGGAAGATGAAGCCATCATCGTACTTGACCCTGTCAACATGAACGTGATTAAAGATGGTTTAGTGAATGGCACTAAAACATTTGTTGGCGGTAACTGTACAGTTTCACTCATGCTGATGGGCTTAGGCGGTTTATTCCAAAACAATTTAGTGGAATGGGCAACCTCGATGACTTATCAAGCAGCCTCGGGTGCTGGTGCGCAAAATATGCGTGAACTGATCTCTGGTATGGGCTATTTGTACAACAACACCAAAGATTTGTTAGATGACCCACGCTCTCCAATTTTAGATATTGACTCTAAAATTGCGGAATTACAACGTGGCGAAGGTTTCCCTTCAGCAAACTTTGGCGTGCCATTAGCAGGCTCACTCATTCCTTATATCGACAAACAATTAGACAGCGGCCAGTCGAAAGAAGAATGGAAAGGTCAAGTTGAAACCAACAAGATCTTGGGCAACCAGCAAATCGTTCCGATTGACGGTCATTGTGTGCGTATTGGTGCGATGCGTTGTCACTCTCAAGCCTTAACATTAAAGCTGAAGAAAGACGTGCCTCTCGATGAAATCGAAGATATGTTACGTAGCGCAAACCAATGGGCAAAAGTGGTTCCAAATACCCGTGAAGCGTCTATGACGGACTTAACACCTGTAGCTGTAACGGGTACATTAACAGTTCCTGTTGGTCGTCTACGCAAATTAAATATGGGCAAAGAGTACTTAGGTGCTTTCACTGTCGGTGATCAATTGCTTTGGGGTGCTGCAGAACCCTTACGTCGTATGCTCCGCATCCTGATTGACTACAAAAATACTTAAGTATTTACCCGCTAAAGTATTAAGCCGATCACACTTGATCGGCTTTTTTTTGTAACCTCAATGTTAACATTTTACAAATAACACACAACTCGCTAATCTATAATTTTCGCTTTGCGATCTGTGACCGAGCTAAAGATTAAGATGACCGTAAATAACAAATTAAAGATAGCCATTTTAGCCATTATTGCTTCGCAAAATGTGAATGCGATCACTATTGATCCTATTCAAATTCAGTCTGCACCTGGGGAACTGTTGTATGCAGAATTGAACTTTCACGATGCAGATCCGAATGCTCCGATTCAAGCCAGTCTAGCCAGTGCAGAAGATTTGATGTCTCTTGGTGTCATGCATCAGCCGCCCAGTAATCTGAACTTTTTTACCCGTCGTATCAGCGCCAGTACCGGTGTGATTACGATTACTTCTTCACGCCCTTTAACTGAAGCGGAACTGAACATTGTTGTCAAAATCAAAGAAGGCAATGCGGCACGGCTACAACATATTAAAACAGCCAATAAACGCTCAGCAGCACTTCAAGCACGCGCGAATAATAATGAAAAAGCGTTAAAACCGGTGGTGATTGTCAACGAAAAAGAGATTGCGCTGAACTTACCTGTCAGCACACAATTCAATAGCTTAAAAACAACAGCTGCGCCGACGACAAACACGACGCCCCTCAAACTCAATAACCATACCCCACCAAGCATGAGTGCGACCGCTATTGCCGCGCCAACGCAAGTTATTTCAGTAGTGTCTACACAAATTGCAGCAACTGCTCAAACATCAACTCCACGTGTTGAACCGATTACACAAGCAAAAAAATCGGCAGACCCGTTGGTTGAAAAGTATGCCGATTCAGTTCAAAAGTCAGATACACCCATTTCTGCACAGGCTAACCCTCAAGCCACTCCATCGACAGCAAAAACAACACCTGCTGCACCTGCAACTACTGCACGCCAAGCCGCACCTAAAAGTGCCCATGTAGTTCGGTCGAATGAATCTCTCTGGGGTATTGCATCGCGTATTGCTGCTGAAGAAAACCGTCCTGTCGGTGAAGTCATGCAACAAATTAAAGCCAAGAATGAACATGCCTTTATTCAAGGTGACATAAACCGTTTACGTCGTGGTGCTAACCTCAATTTAACGGGCCTACAAACAGCAAAATCAGAGCAAAAAGTCTCCGTTTCATCACTTCCAAAACAAAGCTCACAGCAATCTGGCAAGGCGAAATACCGCCTCAATCAAGCCGAGATGAGCTTGGTGGCAGAGAAAGAGCAAGATTCAAGTCACGCTTCTGCCAAGAAGTCGACAGAAAAGAATCAAACATCAAACGAGTTGTCATTAAAAGTTATGACATCTCGTGAAAAAACCGTTAAATTACAGAGAAACGTAACACAATTAGAAGTGGCACTTAATCAGAAAGATCAGAGAATTCAATTACTAAACGCTCGTCTTGCACAATTGCAACAACAATTGAAAGCACAACAAACTGAGAAAAAGCCAACACACTAAAGTGTTATTTTGATTATTTGATTTTGGATGAACTTGCACAAAGACAAGTTCAAAAGGGGTAAAACATGCTTATTTATGTGATTCCATTTATCTTACTATTGGTTGTTGCCATAGTCTTAAAAAAGCGTGAGGCGAGTAAAGAAGCAGAACCAAAAACTCAAAAAGCGGTTGCTGCAAAAAATAAAGCCAAAAAAATCAGTTCATCTAAAAAATCCCCGCAACAAACTCAAGTCGTTAAAGATGTTGTTGCTAAAAAAGCCACAACACCACTTGCTACAGATCTACGTAATAAAATTGAAGGGCAAATTCGCGACCGTAATTTCTTCTCAGCTGAAGCACAAATCAACCAAGCCCTAAATAAAGATAATTCACAACACGAATTATATTTACTGCTGCTCGATATTCACTTGCTCCAAAAAGATGAGTTTGCCATCAGCCAATTGCTGAATCATTTACGTTCTTTAGAACTAGATGATATTTTGGCGCAAGCAGAAGCCAAAAAATCGGATTACGATCAATTACATCAAAATAGCTCTGACACGATTGAGTTTAAACCAACTGAAATTGCACCATCTGCACCAAAACCTGTAGAAGCAACTAATACTGCTGACTTCGATGCCCTGATGTCATCAAATAATCCTATGCAGGCTTCTGTTATTGAACCGGTTCAAGACATTAAACCGCTTGATTTTGATGCCTCAGCATTTATCACTACAACAACAGCCGCACCTGAACCGAGCATCGAAGTTCAAAGCTTAGATTTTGATATCTCTAGTTTAAATACTCCAACAGCAGAACCAGCCAAACCTGCTGAAGAACTTAAACCGCTCGATTTTGGTTCACTCTCTTTAGAAAGCACACCTGCTCAACCAGCAGAAACAGCTGCAGCTGAAATCCAACCTTTAGATTTTTCGTTCAATCTCGACACAGCGCCGACAACAGCACCAGAAGCAGAAATTTCGCCGCCTGCTGTAGATGAGCGTCCTGAATTTACATTTGATTTTTCAAGCGAATCTACGACTGAAGCAGCAAAAGACATCCCTGCTTTTTCTTTCGATACGGTTAGTCCAAGTGAAGCGATAGTAGAAGAAACACCAGCAGTCGTTACGCCAAGCCTCAGCTTGAGTCTAGAGTCTACTGCACCTGCTAATACGGTGGATCAAAGCGATCCTCTGGTGCAGTCTTTCCCTCAACTAAGCGAAGTCAATGAAATACACTTAAACCTTGAATTGGCTGAGCAATACATTCAACTTGGCGCTTTCGAAGCTGCACGTGAAATTTTGGTTGAACAAGAAACAAATTACAACAGCGAGCAGCGTCAGCAGGCTGAACAATTGCTAAGTCGCATAGCATCCTAAGCCATTTCGTTTTAAACTAAAGCAGTCATCACCGACTGCTTTTTTTATAATGAAAAAAATTGCGCTTATCTATATGGGTGGAACCTTTGGCTGTATTGGCGAACCCTTACAACCAATGCCTGCCGAAGACTTTATTCCCAAGCTCACACATGTCTTGCCGATTCATCTCGACATTGAATGTTTTATTGCACCTGTCATTAAAGACAGTAGCGCCTGTACGGCTGCAGACTGGTTATTGCTGATTCAGCAGATTCAACAATTACAGCTGAAACAATTCCAGCATTTTGTCGTGATTCATGGCACAGATACCTTAAGCTATGCCAGTGCTGTCGCTGCACACTTTATTGCAAACTCCGCACGCGTGGTTTTCACAGGTAGCCAATATCCATTGCTGAATGTTCAAGGCACAGATACACGTGAATTTAGCGATGCGATCAGTAATTTGAATTTTGCCTTAGATGCTGTAATTAAACATCCTGTCGGAGTGTATCTGGCTTTTCATCAACAGGTATTACATGCACAAACCGCGTTAAAACGGCATACCACAGAACTGGATGCTTTTACAGGCGTCATGGCTGAACAGCCGATTCCACATAGCTTAAAAACACACATAGTACAAACAAATGATGTAGAACAATCCCACCAATTCAATTGCCTCAATCTGATGATGCAACCTGTTGCCTTAGCGCAACAATTGCAGAATTTGAAAAACCTGCTTACAGCCCCACCACATTTCCTCATTTTGCAAGGTTTTGGAACGGGTAATTTAGCTGTGAATGCCGAGTTGATGGCACTTTTCGATGAATTTTACGCACAAGGCTGTGTTGTTATCTTAAGTACCCAAGTTCCTTTCGGGCGTACTGATCAGCGCTATGCAGTTGCCGCGTGGACAACTCAAGCCAAAATAATTGTCAGTGATTGCCTCGGGCACGCAGATCTGTATGCCAAAGCCCTCAAAATGTATTTACAATACCCCACTGCTGAAGCACGCTTCAGCCATTGGCATGATTTGGGTTAATTTGAGGTACATATGCAACGTTTTGCGATCGGCATTGAGTTTTGTGGTACACACTATCGTGGTTGGCAAACCCAGCAAACAGGTGTGATCAGCGTACAAGAGACGATTGAAAAAGTACTGTCTAAAATTGCCAATGAACCGATTAGCTTACATGGTGCTGGTCGTACCGATGCGGGCGTCCATGCCACCAATATGGTGGCGCATTTTGATAGCTCGGCACTTCGTTCAGAGCGCGGTTGGTTAATGGGTAGCAACAGCCAACTGCCAAAAGATATCTCGATCCAATGGATCAAAGCGATGGATCAAGACTTTCATGCACGCTTCAAAGCGCAGGCACGTCGTTATCGTTATGTGGTCTATAACCACCCACAACGCCCTGCTCTTATGTATAAACAAGTCACACATGCCTATTATGCGCTAGATGTGGCGAAGATGATGCAAGCCGCGCAAAAGTTCGAAGGCACGCATAACTTTGAAAGCTTCCGTGCAGCCGCATGCCAATCCAATCAACCTGTCCGCCATGTCAGCCATTGTCGCTTAATTCAACATGGTCCATATTTGGTCCTCGACATTCAGGCTGATGGCTTCTTACACCATATGGTCCGCAATATCATGGGTTGCTTACTAGAAATCGGGCAAGGTATGTATGAAGTCGAGCATATTGAGGCTATTTTCGCAGCAGAAGACCGTAAAGCCGCAGGCATTACTGCCCCCCCTGATGGGCTATATTTCATTCATGCCGACTATCCAGCGCAGTTTGAGCTACCAAAGCAGCCGCTTGGGCCACACTGGCTCAATATGCCTGAATAATTTATTTTTTAATCCTCCCCCTAGCCTGCTTTTTCAAAGGAAAGGGAGAAATTCCGCCCTTTTATAAAGGGAGGTTAGGAGGGATTTCTTAACGCTGCTTACGCTTGCGATATTCCACTGGGGTTTCATTGGTCCAGCGTTTAAATGCACGATAGAAGGTACTTGGCTCAGAAAAGCCCGTCAAATACACGATACGCTCTACACTTTCAGCCGTATTGGCCAAAAGTTTTTTCGCCAACCGGCAGCGATAATCAGACAAAATTTGCTGGAAGCTAGTATTCGCCTCACTCAGCTGTGTTCGTAAACGTCTTGGGGTAATACTGAGCTGAGAAGCCACTGTTTCAAGTGTGGTTTCGCCACTTTCTAGGGTTGAACCTATCGCGCGACGCACCTCACCCACCAAATCATAGCGGGCTAATTCTTGAAGTTTTTCAATCGCTAACTGCTCATGCAGTTGCAATAATTCAGGTTCCGCCTGCCACAACGGATAAGCCAAAATACTTGGGTCAAAATATAAGCGAGTTTCTTTTTGTCCTAGGCTGACAGGGCACTCATATACACGGAAATACTCATCATCAAACGCGCCTTTACTGAAGTTAAAATCAATATAGATCGGTTCAAAACGCCCTTCAGTAATAAATTTAAAGAACCGTAAAATACCGGACATCGCACATTCAGAAAAATGTCGATTGACTAAATTCTCAGCCCAAGGTTGTTCCCCATTGGTCAAATAACAACGGTCATCTTCAACCACTAACTTGGCATGAAAGGCATCACTGATCAAGCGCTGATAAGCCAAAGCGCGTTTCAAACCCTCACCAAAGTTTTCCGATGAAATAAACAAATGCTCAATCACTTGGCCACGGTATAAAGGCAGATTTTCACCCAAATGTAGACCGATGTCTGGATCTCGGCTCACTTCTTCTGCGGCCACCCAAAAAGCGTATTGCGCGCTCAAAGGCGTACGCTCATTGTTTTCCATCTGATTTAACGCAACACCCGCCTTTGTTAAAATTTCTTCTGTTGGCAACCCTGAACGACGAATCGCTTGGTAGCCTAATCGCAAGACAATCGATGCATCAGTTAGCTGACCCACGCTAGAACCTTCCTTGTATGTTCTTCATTTATACACAAAACATTAAAATTAGATTAACTGCGATTGACCGAACTGACAACAACTTATACAGTTTTTTTGTTGAAAATATTTATTCCTCTTGTTCGCTTATTTTACTGACAGATGATCAGGCAACCGCCCATTCCGCCTTGTTTTATGCAAAAAAATTGACTATAATTTGCGCCTTTCCAATTTATTCATTCAGGTAGGCTATGGCCAATAAAGAGGAACTCATCGAGTTCGAAGGCGTTGTCACCGAGACGCTTCCTAATACTATGTTTCGTGTACGTCTAGAAAACGGTCATGAAGTGATTGCTCACATCTCTGGTAAAATGCGTAAACACTATATTCGTATTTTGACTGGCGACAGTGTTAAAGTAGAAATGACACCTTATGATTTATCTAAGGGTCGTATCACTTATCGTGCGCGCTAAGTTTTAGCGAAGCGAAAAAGCCACTTTTTAAGTGGCTTTTTTAATATCTGTGCTCAGACTAAATATTATAAATCGACTATATTTAAACCAACAATCAAACTATAATTTAATGCGATAACAACTTAATATGCCAAAATAATAATCAAGACAACTTCAATGAAGCGAGCAGTTTTACTGTTCCCCATACTCTGTGTTGCTTGCGCCACAACAAGCCAAACTCAGCTCAACTAAACCTTACAACACTATATCGGACAATCGTCAGATCAAGTTCAAAATCAACTCAACCTCAATAGAGCATGGGCTATAAAGTGCTCGGTGCTCCTGTACATCCCCCAGAGAAACTGACCTACACCCTGTTACGCAATATGCCTATTCTGATGGGAACACCCAACCTTGGAACCAGTGTCAGTATGGGTGCACCCATTCAGACACCTTCCGGCGGTAGCCTGAATATTGAAATGAAATGTTAAATTGAGTTCAGACTGCATGATAATCTTGTGAAATCGATTCACTACATCGGCAAAGCGTGTTAACGACTGCGTTATGTTGAGCCGCTTACATACCGTTTATCTCAAATTATTCGAAACATACTCAAACGAATGTTCAGATATACAATAATAAAAAGGTCTTTCTCTGCTTAAGGGATGATCATGAAGCCCTTTATTGTCAGTTCCTTGAGTTCCATTTACTTTCTATAGTCAAGCTACTTTATTATCCATACAGGATTCGAAAAAAAATCGAAATAATTCATCGACTGATTTGTATTGGTTTTATAATGATTTGACTATACTCCTTCAAGCTTGTAGCAGCGCTCCAGCGCAAAATCACACCGTCATTTCATCCACTAAAATTGCGCTCCCCGACTATTTAGAACAATATATTGCCCAACATGTATCGAGCATTCGGCGCGAACTCAACTTACGCCATCTCGGTTATGAAACCCTAGGTGCGCCGATTCAAACACCAAACCAACTGAGTTATACCATTGTCCGACGGATTCAAATTCCAACTCCTATGCCCACTATGCGCAGTGCCAGCAGTGTCGGTGCAATTCCTATTCCCACACATACACCATTTTATGATGTTTAGTTAGAGTGCCAAGTCCACTTCTTTTTAAAAGATAGTATTGCGCAATCAATTCAATATCGAGGTAAAGCTTGTAAAGGGTTATTAAAGCTTCGGCATAAAAAACGCAGCGGTTAGCTGCGTTTTCAAATTGTTTTTGGCTTAGTGCAGTGCAGCCACAACCGCCTGCCCCATTTCCACTGTACCCACTTTGCTCATGCCTTCAGACATGATATCAGCTGTACGCAAGCCTTGATCTAGGACATTGCCTACTGCATCTTCAATCGCTTGAGCAGCAGCTTCTTCACGGAAAGTATATCGCAACATCATAGCTACCGAAAGAATAGTGGCTAATGGATTGGCAATATTTTGTCCTGCGATATCGGGCGCCGAACCATGACATGGCTCATACATCCCTTTCCCATTTTCATCTAAGGATGCTGATGGCAACATCCCAATTGAACCTGTCAACATCGCGGCTTCATCAGACAAGATGTCACCAAATAAGTTACCTGTCACAATCACATCAAACTGTTTAGGCGCTCGTACCAATTGCATTGCAGCATTATCGACATACATATGCGACAAGTTAATGTTTGGATAGTCAGCTTCTTTCACCGCCGCTACAGTTTGCTTCCAAAGTTCAGTCACTTCAAGGACGTTGGCTTTATCAACTGAACAGACTTTTCCGCCACGTAAACTGGCTATTTCAAAAGCCACTTTCGCAATACGCTTAATTTCAGACTCAGCATAAACGTCGGTGTTAAAACCTTGTTTTTCACCATTCTCAAGTTCACGAATCCCCCGTGGCTGACCGAAATAAATCCCGCCAGTTAATTCACGAACGATAAGAATATCAAGACCTGCAACAATTTCAGGCTTCAAGCTTGATGCATCTGCCAATTGCGGATACAAAATAGCTGGACGTAAGTTCGCGAATAAATTCAATTCACTACGAATTTTTAATAAACCACGCTCTGGACGGATCGAACGCTCAATGTTGTCCCATTTCGGACCACCTACCGCACCAAGTAAAATTGCATCTGCATTTTTAGCTTGTGCTGCGGTCACATCTGGATAAGGTGAACCGTGTGCATCTATGGCAGCCCCACCGAGTAGGCCCTGTTCCCACGTTAAACCTAAATTGAATTGATCATTGACTCGTGTAAGTACCTGCTCTGCGGCTTTTACAATTTCAGGACCAATGCCGTCACCAGGCAAAATCAAAATATGTTTAGACATGAAATATTCCATTGTTGGTGAGTGCTGACTCACACGATTAAAGTTTTTGTTCTACAAACTCGCCCAAGCCATTTAAGACATTGTAAGGTTTGCAAAAACGACGAATTGTTGTTTGGTTTTGCTTTAAATCGACACACAAAGGGTCAGGTGCAGACATATTTAACAAGCTTCCCTGATGTCGACTGCGCGCACGGAACATTCTAAAGGTGTAGCGTTCCGCAGGCTTAAAACGATGAATCACATGCAGTGTTTCAGCGCGATCGACCGAAACGGGATAGAAGCGAATCACCAGTTCATGTTGCCCCGCTGGCACTGACAGAAACAAGGCATTCGCTTCATTCAAATCATCTCGTTTTAGACGAACGACCTTCTCTCGAATGGCCTCACGGCTGACACGATGATTGTCTGCATCCACAATTTTGATCTGATTCCATCGCTCAAATTCGCAGCTCACCGTACCAGTACAGTAAAGCTGCGCATTATTTTTACTCGCTGGGGTATCCTGAATCCGCTTAATGCTTGCCGTATTCATACTTTGGCAGGCAGTTAATGTTCCCACCAACGCCAGTAGAGCGATACGACTGTAACTCGTCACCATTGTTCAAGCCCAACCTTTACCAGTAGCAAAACGTTTAAAATTCTTTTGCTCGATATTAACAAGAGATGGACCCAAGCACTAGATGCATCGAATTTTCAATTAAGCATGAATTTCAGCAAATATCCACGGACGTGATGCTTTGGTCTTTTCTTCATAGGCTTTGATGTCATCTGCGACCTGTAAAGTTAAACCGATATCATCCAAACCATTTAACAAACAGTGCTTACGAAATGGATCCACTTCAAATGTGAAGGCTTCACCCGATGGTGTACGCACTTCTTGCGCATCCAAATCAATCGTCAGCTGATAGCCTTCTGTTGCTGCACATTCTTTGAAAAGTTGATCAACAATCTCTTCGGACAAAATCACAGGCAACATGCCATTTTTGAAACTATTATTAAAGAAAATGTCGGCATAGCTAGGCGCAATCACAGTACGGAAACCATATTCTTCTAATGCCCACGGCGCATGTTCACGGCTTGAACCACAACCAAAGTTCGCACGAGAAATTAAGATGCTCGCACCTTGGTAACGTGGCTGATTCAATGCAAAATCAGGGTTTTTAGGACGTTTAGAATTGTCTTGCCCCAAAAAACCTTCATCTAAATAACGCAACTCATCAAATAAATTTTCACCAAAACCCGTGCGCTTAATGGATTTCAAAAACTGTTTTGGAATGATCAAGTCTGTATCGACATTGGCACGGTCTAAAGGTGCAACGATACCTTGTTCAACGGTATATTTTTTCATGTCTATGCTCCCAAGCCCGAATTAAAATGAACGCACATCGACAAAGTGACCTGCAATCGCTGCTGCGGCTGCCATTGCTGGGCTCACCAAGTGGGTACGACCGCCATTGCCCTGACGACCTTCGAAGTTACGATTCGAGGTAGATGCACAGTGCTCGCCCGGCTGTAACTTATCAGCGTTCATGGCCAAGCACATTGAACAACCCGGCTCACGCCATTCAAAGCCCGCTTCAATCAAGACTTTGTCTAAGCCTTCAGCTTCTGCTTGAGCTTTGACTAAACCAGACCCTGGAACCACCATGGCTTGTTTAATGGTACTTGCCACTTTTTTGCCTTTAGCCACTTCAGCCGCGGCACGAATATCTTCAATGCGTGAATTGGTACATGAACCAATAAAGACACGGTCTAATTGAATATCAGCCAATGCCTGACCTGCGGTTAAACCCATGTAGTTATAAGCACGCGTCCAATCATTGCGTTGCACTTCATCTTTGGCTTGTTCTAATGTCGGTACAGCTTGAGTCACTGGAATCACCATTTCAGGCGATGTACCCCAAGACACTTGTGGCTCAATCTCTTCACCTTGCAATACAACTACTGTGTCAAAATGCGCATCTGCATCCGAATGTAAGGTATTCCAATACGCAACTGCAGCATCCCACTGTGCGCCCTGTGGTGCATATGGACGGTCTTTAACATAGGCAATGGTTTTGTCATCGACAGCGACCATACCCACACGTGCGCCGCCTTCAATCGCCATATTACACACCGTCATACGACCTTCGATCGACATATCACGGAAGACTTGACCACCAAACTCAATCGCGTGACCTGTACCACCCGCAGTACCAATTTTACCAATGATGGCTAAAACTACGTCTTTCGGTGTTACGCCCTGACCCAATTTTCCATCAACACGCACCAACATGTTTTTCATCTTCTTTTGAACCAAGCATTGGGTTGCCAATACATGTTCCACTTCAGATGTACCAATCCCGTGCGCCAAACAGCCGAATGCACCATGTGTTGCTGTATGAGAGTCTCCACACACCACTGTCATGCCCGGTAAAGTCAAACCTTGCTCAGGCCCAACCACGTGTGCAATCCCTTGACGGACATCATTAATGTCAAACTGCACCACATTAAAGGTTTTACAGTTGTCATCTAAGGTTTGAACTTGGATACGTGAAGTATCATCTTCAATACCTGCGATTCCTTCTGAACGCTCTTTGGTCGATGTTGGAACGTTATGATCAGGGGTTGCTACATTCGCACTTAAACGCCATGGTTTACGACCCGCAAGTTGTAAACCTTCAAAGGCTTGCGGAGAAGTCACTTCATGTAATAAATGACGGTCGATATAGAGTAAAGCTGAGCCATCGTCGCGCTGTTTTACTAAGTGGTCATCCCACAATTTGTCATACAATGTTTTTGCTTGTTGGTTTTCGCCTGCCATGTCGATTGACTCCACTGGACTGGGTAATTCTTTCATTAAAATCGATTATAACGACGATTTCACATAAATCTAATTTATCATTTTTATTAATTTAAAAACTTTTTGGAATTATTTTAAATTCATATATTTTTGTTTCAATCCCTTTGATTGCAATCCCTCACTGCTGGTTTTAATTCAAGCGCTATACGCCTATTTATCAACCTATTGTAGGCTTCGCAGTATATGTCTCTGCTCAACAATGCAAGGTTTATTTCCTCTATTTAGAGCGATGATTTTTTGTAGCCCCCTTTGTTTCTCTGAATAGAAAGACAGCGACCTATGCATAGACTAAAGAGTGAAATCTACAGAAGCTTGTTTTCTCAAGTCAAACATCCCAAACAATCGACTACATCACCTTGCATTCAAAAACCCAATCATGAGCAATCAAAATTTCATTTTGACTTTATTAATGATAATAATTACTATTTACAAATGAAAGATATTATTGAGATGGTATTTATCATGGCGAACATTCAGAAATTTGTAGCGAACAATCAGCGCATATTCAAAAAAACCCTAAGCTATTACATCATGCACATTACTGTAGCCATGATTGTGGCTTACTTTGTCACAGGTAACTTATGGATGGCGGTCACACTCAGCTTATTAGAACCAACCGTGCAAGCCTTTGCATTCTTTTTCCATGAACGTATTTGGGAGAAAAAGAACCGTACCACCGAAGAAAATATTGCCGCTTAAGCTTTTATATCAAGCGCCCTCTCAACTCTCAAAAGATCACATCAAGTGATCTTTTTTTATTTCACTCCAGACCAAATAACTTACTATTCATTTTAAAGATCGCAATTCATATAAAATTATTTTATAATTTAATTATACTTTCATAACCAGACTACCCTTATGAATCTTGCAGCCTTCGAAGCTTTTGTAAAAGTCATGGAAACCGGCTCTATTTCTTTAGCCGCAGATCAACTCTTCATTACGCAACCTGCTGTAACCAAACGTATTCATAGTTTAGAAGAATATTTTGGTGTGAAACTGTTTGAGTCTGCGGGTCGTGGTGTACAAGCCACGCATGCCGCACATTCACTGCTGCCTAAAGTTAAAAACTGGCTCAATGAACTAGGTGACATTCACCATACCTTGAGTCATGAACAAGGCATGGTCCAAGGCAAACTCAAAATTGGCACCAGTCACCATATTGGTTTACATCACTTGCCAAGCCATTTACGTAGCTATGTGCAAAGCTTTCCAAATGTCACCTTAGATGTACACTTTGTCGATTCTGAGCAAGCGCATGAAAAAGTACTGGCGGGTGATTTGGAGTTGGCATTTTTAACCCTACCGCCTAAACTCGATGAACGTTTGCAGTACGTCACCATTTGGGAAGATCCTTTGGTTTTTGTAGCAGCACCGTTTCATCCGCTGGCACAAATGCAAAACTTACAACTCGAAGACCTGATTCAGTATCCAAGTTTATTACCTGCGTCACAAACCTATACCAGCCAAATCACTTTGGCAGAGTTTGAAAAACAAGGGCTGAAACCTAAAATCACCATGAGCAATAATCCACTCGAGTCAATTCGTATGTTGGCCTCGATTGGACTGGGCTGGTCAGTGCTTCCAAAAACAATGATTAACCAAGACCTACAGCAGTTGAATGTGAAGTTCGAAATGAACCGTCAACTCGGTATGGTTTGGCATCCAAGCAGAACTCAATCTCGTGCGGTGCAAGAGCTGATTGCAATGATGAACTAAGCTTTACAGGCATTAAAAAACCACCCACAAGGATGGTTTTTTATTTTGCGCGAGCGAATTAAGAAGCACTAATAGCCAGTGCAACCAGCCCAAGCCAAATCACAAGCAAGATCGAACATACTATGAGATTTGTACCACCACACTTTTCTAATTCAGTATGGACGCTTCACTTCCCAACTGGTGAATCTTGACAATCTGCTGATCGACATGATGCTTGTACAAATTATTCCCAAACATTCCAAAGGCTACTGCCAAGCCGATATTTGCACCAGAACTTTCAATCCCTAAAAGTATTTAAACCATCCCTATCGCCCAAATCAAACCAATGGCCATGAAACCATAACTGTACATTTCCGATAGAACAACCAGACCACACCTAAGAAAAAGGCGGCAATATTAAAGCCTGCATATTGTTTCTTTTACGTGATTTTTTCAAATTGAGCTTGATAGTAAGACTCATATTTCGCACCGACAAACAGGGCACGATCTTGTTCTAGTTGATTAACTGAAGTGACCTGTTCTAAAGACGTAGAGTCAGGAAAAGCTTGATGATCGAAAGACATAAATTTCTACTTCTATCTTATTTTTATAAACAGAGGCAAAGCTTCGACACTCAGCCTCTTTGAGTTCTACTTATTTTTGGATGAGTGAATCTTCATGCAGGGATTCATTCAGCTGATCTACAATGATAGCCCACTCACCGTCCGATTTAATTTTTTCTGCCAAAAACTGACGTTGCGCTTCAGTCCAATACTCTGCGTCAACAATCGTGGTTTGTGCATTGAGCTGATGCGTTACAATAAACAACGCGATGGCATCTTCACTCGCATCTAAACCGAGTTGCTCAAACAGGTGGGTCATTCTTGGTCGTACACTCATATTTTCTCCACGCTTATGTTTTAATTTTTCATAGTCTAAATAGTTTTAGCCAAGGTTCAACATAGCATATTTGGTTAATTTTCCAAGATCAGCCCACTTATAGCCCGATATTTTATTATCGCTTTACGCATTTTTCATTTTTTAAGTCGATGCCTTTCAAATAAAAAAGACTGCCCGAAAGCAGCCTTTTAAACAACGAAAGACAGATACTTAAATCGACCAGTCTTGAATTTCCCATGCATGCTCTTTAGCCAATGCTTCTAGGCGGTCATCTGGATTGACGGCAATGGCATGGTCAGCGTATTCCAGTAAAAAGCGATCATTGATGGAATCTGAATACGCCCAAGACTCGCTAACATCACGCCCTGCAAGCCATTGATCTAAACGCATCAATTTGCCTTTTTGATAGCATGGTGTATTGATCACTTTGCCCGTGTATTTACCCTCAACCACTTCAGCATTGGTCGCGATAATTTCGCTAATCCCAAACTCACGGAAAATCGGTGCCGTAATAAAATCAGAGGTTGCAGTAATACCAACTAAAACATGTCCAGCATCGCGGTGTTTTTCAATGGCCGCAAAACCTTCGGGACGCATTTGCGGGCGAATCACTTTGTGCATGAACAGTTCATGTAGTTCAGTAAGGTAGGTATTGTCATGTTGGGTTAAAAATTCAAACACAAATTCATTATAGGCAATCGGGTCGAGCTGCCCTGCTTTGTAATCTTCATAAAATTTATCGTTCATGGCGCGATGGCGAACTGGATCGACCAAGCCTTCATTCACCAAAAACTCTCCCCAAGAATGATCTGAATCGGTGTTTAACAAGGTGTGATCGAGATCAAATAGCGCCAATTTCATGAAAATACTCGTAAAAACTGAAATTTAAGAAAAAATTTGTAAATCTATCTCCGCTAGTCGATAGAAATTCGTTAAGATCATAGCAATTTTAACATTTTTAAACTTTGCTTTTTTCGAGTTGGATACAGAAATAAAAATCCCCGATCGCAAAGTCATAAATTACACAATATTTAGGTAGCCAAATGATCGATTCGGAAGGTTTCCGACCCAATGTCGGGATCATTTTGGCAAACGAGTTTGGACAAGTTTTATGGGCAAAACGCATTGGACACAATGCTTGGCAATTTCCACAAGGAGGTATCCAATATGGAGAAACCCCTGAACAGGCACTTTATCGTGAGCTGAGAGAAGAAGTTGGCTTACTGCCCGAACACGTCCAAATTGTAGCGCAAACTAAAGGTTGGCTGCGTTATCGTTTGCCGCACCGATACATTCGTACAGATTCCGATCCCGTATGTATTGGACAAAAACAAAAGTGGTTTTTACTCAAACTCACTGCTCCCGCTCAGAACATTCGTTTGAATTTGTCTGATCCGCCTGAGTTTGACCAATGGCAGTGGGTCAGTTATTGGTACCCGCTGGGGCAAGTTGTTAATTTTAAACGCGATGTATACCGCAAAGCGATGGTGGAGCTGTGCAATCAGCTCCCTCAAAAAAAGCCTTAAAAAATCTAGACGTCCTACAGATTTTTTAGGGATCTCTTGTTATAAATAAGTTGGATGCACATTATTTTTGGAGTAGACGCGATGTCGAATATGCAACTGGATACCCTTCGACGCATTGTACAAGAAATCAATGCGTCCACCAGTTTGCATGAATCACTCGACATTATGGTCAACCATGTGGCGGAAGCCATGCATGTTGATGTTTGCTCCATCTACTTACTGGACGAACGCAATCAACGTTATTTGTTGATGGCATCGAAAGGTTTGAACCCCGATTCGGTCGGCCATGTTTCACTGCATACCAGTGAAGGCTTGGTCGGTCTGGTGGGGCAACGTGAAGAAATCGTCAATCTTGACAATGCACCGAAACATGAACGTTTTATGTACTTACCTGAAACAGGTGAGGAAATTTATAACTCGTTCCTCGGTGTACCTGTCATGTACCGCCGTAAAGTGATGGGCGTACTTGTGGTGCAAAACAAAGAGTCACAAGACTTTAGTGAAGCTGCGGAATCTTTCCTCGTCACCCTCTGTGCTCAGCTTTCAGGGGTGATTGCGCATGCGCATGCGGTGGGCAATATCGATGTATTTCGTAAACCCAGCAATCTACCTGCCTACAAAACTTTCCAAGGTGTCCCAGGTTCAGGCGGAATTGCATTAGGGCGTGCTGTCATTCTCTATCCCCCAGCGGATTTGGCGGCTGTCCCTGACCGTGAAGCCGATGACATCAGTGAGGAATTAGAACTGCTAGATCGTGCCCTCACCTCAGTACGTGATGAAATCAAATCGCTTGATGACAAAATGCAAGATGCCCTCATGGCGGAAGAGCGAGCCTTATTTAGCGTGTTCTTACGCATGTTGGATGAAAATGCGCTGCCAGCGGAAATTAAAGAACAAATTCGTGATGGAAACTGGGCACAAGGTGCGGTGCGTATCGTCATCGATAATCACATCGATCTGTTTGAACAGATGGAAGATGACTATCTCCGTGAACGTGCCGCGGACTTAAAAGATCTCGGACGACGAATTTTGGCCTATTTACAAGAAGCCGACTCTAGCCACCGTGAACTGACCGATGAAAGTATTCTGATTGGGGAGGAAATCTCAACCGCAGCCTTGGTAGAACTGCCAGTCGATAAAATTGCAGCCATCGTCACTACAGAAGGCGCCATGAACTCGCATATGGTGATTGTGGCGCGCGCACTCGGTATTCCAACCGTGGTCGGCGTCACTGAACTACCGATTAATACCCTCGATGATGTGGAAATGATCGTCGATGCGCACCAAGGGCGCGTGTTTATTAATCCACCTCGCCGTTTACGTAGTCGCTATAAAGAAATTCAAAAAGAAGAAGAACTGATTGCCAAAGATTTAAAACAGTATGAAACCAAAGATGCCATCACCCCTGATGGTGTCGCAGTCAAACTGTTCGTCAATACTGGCTTAATGATTGATG
Organism: Acinetobacter johnsonii; assembly: GCF_048551975.1. Taxonomy (GTDB): domain Bacteria; phylum Pseudomonadota; class Gammaproteobacteria; order Pseudomonadales; family Moraxellaceae; genus Acinetobacter; species Acinetobacter johnsonii_A. The sequence goes on from NZ_JBIMCF010000002.1 coordinate 169,999, forward strand.
TCGTCCGTGGAGTACAACGCGGTGCCAAAGGCGTTGGTCTATATCGCTCTGAAATTCCGTTCATGCTACGTGATCGCTTCCCGGGTGAAGAAGAACAACGTGCGATCTATCGTCAACAGTTGAGCCACTTTGCCAACAAACCTGTGGTGATGCGTACCCTCGATATCGGTGCCGATAAAGACTTGCCTTATTTTTCCATTGAGGAAGAAAACTCAGCTCTCGGCTGGCGCGGTATTCGCTTTACCCTCGACCACCCTGAAATTTTTTCTTCGCAAATTCGTGCCATGCTCAAAGCCAGTATTGGTCTCAACAATCTACACATTCTACTGCCGATGGTAACCAGTGTCAGCGAAGTAGAAGAAGCGTTGTATTTACTGGAGCGTGACTGGGTCGCGGTACAAGAAGAAGAACAGGTCAAAATCACCAAGCCAAAAATCGGGATCATGGTCGAAGTACCTAGTGTCTTATTACAAATTGAAGAGTTTGCCGAGTTAGTTGACTTTTTCTCGGTGGGTTCAAACGACCTGACACAATACTTACTGGCCGTTGACCGTAATAATCCACGCGTTGCCAATGTCTACTCACATTTCCACCCTGCGGTTTTACGTGTGCTAACCCGCTTAGTTAAAGAGTGTCATAAGTACAACAAACCGGTCAGTATTTGTGGGGAAATGGCCGGCGATCCTTTGTCTGCGATCTTGCTGATGGCGATGGGCTTCAATACGCTATCAATGAGCTCAAGTAACATTCTGCGTGTACGCAAAGCGATTTGTCATGTCCCAATGCCAGATGCGGTCGAATTGTTAGAGCGTGCCTTGAAAATGAGTAATCCACTCATTGTGAAAAGTCAGATGGAATATTATTTTAAAACCCATGGTTTGGCCGATATGGTCAAATCCGCAACACGTATTGTGACGGCTTAAAGGTCTTTAAACCCAAAGAACGGACATTAAAAAAGGGAGATAATCATCTGAATATCTCCCTTTCTTGTGCTTATCATAGCCTCGTTTTGCATTTTTCTTTCGGTCTACAAAGACTTGGCTTTGGTTAACTTCATGCATATGTTTAGCCACGAAGTTGTGAATCACAACTTTTGGCTCAGCTTTCTTCTTTACCATTTTTTTCACCTTATTGATGTGATCATCTCACTGATGATACGGTAGAAATTTTACGCCTTTTTGAACGTATTACAAGCGATTTTGGCTAAACCTATATCACCAACTCATCCGCTATTTTTTCAATTCAATTACAGGTTATGGGAGTGCTTTATTTTGCACTGCCTTTGATCCATATACTTAAAATGTCGCTTAGCCATAAAACTGTTCTAACAATAAAATCATCGCAATCAACATCATCAATGCACCAGAAACTCGACTGACCACCCTAGCAGCCTGTGGGCGTGTACCCAAAACTTTTTGCGCACTAAATCCAACCAAGAAATAAACAGCCGCACAACTCATGAGGTGAATCCCCGCCAATAAAACAATTTGAGAGGTGGGTGACAAAGCCGCTTGCGGGTCGATAAAGGGCGGCAATAAAGCCAAAAACAACAGCAGGACTTTCGGGTTTAATCCACTCAAGTAAACGCCTCGAATGTACCATGACTTTGAAGATGCAATGGCAACCTGATCGCTATTAATACTTGCAGGGCGCATTGATAAACTCAACCCCATCCACAGCAAATAAACAGCCCCAACACCCGTGAGTACTTGAAGCAATACGGGCTGACTGGTCACCAATGTCCCTACACCCGCCGCAACAATCAGTGCCGCCATCAAATGCCCTGTTAATAACCCGGTTACCGCAGGTAAGACTCTTTTGCCCTGTATCCCCGACGAAATGGCATAGGCCCAATCTATCCCTGGTGTGATCACGAAAAGTATAGAAACGCTCCAAAACGCAATCAAAATGCTGAGTGACATCCCTTTCCCCTTTTATCGGTTATCGTTGTTAAAATTTGGGGAGTTGATCATTCAAACAGCCTCAAATAATTTTGAAAGGATATCCTTTAGGCTCTAAAATGTGCTTTCAAATCTTTGTGCAATAACGGATAAAAAAGGGAGATTCTTCCACATGGATAAAATTGATAAGAAGATTCTTGCTGAACTGCAAGCAGATGGTCGTTTATCGGTTACCGAGTTGGCAAATAAAGTTGGATTGAGTCTTTCACCCTGTCATCGACGAGTCAAAGCCTTAGAAGATGCGGGTATTATCAAAGGCTATCGTGCACAGCTCGATTTTTCTCAGTTGGGTTTAAATTTTTCCACCATTGTTTTTGTCACACTCAAAAATGGCGATAAAAATTCAGTGCTCAGCCTTGAAGAGGCTATTTTGCAGATCCCTCAAATTGTCAAAGCACAACGGCTTTTTGGTGACCCAGACTACTTATTGCATGTCGTAACTTATGACTTGGAAAGTTATCAGAAACTCTATGATGAACAACTGTCAGCACTACCCAATGTGCAACGCCTGATTTCCACTATGGTCATGAAAAATATTATTTCGAATCGGAGTGTTTTATTCTAAAAAGAACACTATACAGTGATATCCACCCCACCATTCAGTGAGAAACGTCATACAACGCAATACTTACCCTAGTTCGATGGATGAGCTGAACGACAAAAGACCAATCCAACCTAAAGGTAAATGAGCGAAGCCATACTACGCGTATAAAGAGAAAAAGTTCTATTTACGAATGCTGAAAATTTATACGCAACTTATCTTATTTTTCACTATTGTTTATATTTGTTTCCTTCTTTAAAAGCGCTAAATTAATACTTAACTCGATATAAAATAAGAGCATCATCATGCCATTAGAAAAAGACAAAGATGCAACTATTGTGGTCAACGACACCCCTGACCAAGAAAAGTATGAATTCTTAAAAGAGAAGATTCGTTATAAACAAGCTTTACGCGAAAATTCAAAAAAAATTGACCATCAAAAAGTTCGGCTGAATATTCAAGCGGATGCTCTTCCCAGTAAAACCTTTTTTATTATGAATGCCTTGGCGGCCGTCATTGCAGGTTATGGCCTGCTTTCAAACTCGGCTGCGGTAGTGATTGGCGCGATGCTAGTGGCGATGATGTTAGGGCCTATTTCAGGTATTGCCTTGGCTTTAATTGACAACCGCCTTTTACTGTTTAAAACCGCGCTGTCCACTTTACTCCTTGGCATTGCCATGATTTATAGCATTGGAATCGTGATTGGTTTAGTCAACTATGACCTGCCTATGACCAATGAGATTCTATCGCGCACGCAACCGACCATTTTAGATTTGATGATTGCTTTAGCAGGTGGTGCAGCAGGAGCTTTTGCTTCGGTTTCACCTCGGTTGTCTGTAGCAGTCGTCGGTGTCGCTGTTGCCACTGCTTTGGTTCCGCCCTTGGTGGCCAGTGGGATTTTATTTGCACATATGGAATGGAAAAATTCAGCCAATGCTTTTTTACTGGCGGTGACTAACATCTTCGCCATTCAGATTAGCTCATCTTTAGTCCTTTGGATTGCAGGCTTTAGACGTGGTTCCAGCGAAGAAGTGCAGAGTAATGTCAAAGAGTTTCTCAAACGTAATGCTATTAGCTTAATGTTCTTGGCGCTCTTAGGGATTTATCTCTCCTTTAATTTTTATACTCTGCTCAATGCTCGACTATATGAAAGCAGTACTGAAACAACCATCAGTACTGCGCTGAATCATGATAATAATATTATTGATACCATCCAATTCGATAAAAGAGATGATTTCACTTTAGTCCGTGTCTCTATTCGGGGTGATCTACCACCGAGCCCTGCACAAATTGCAGCACTCAATCAAAAGCTATTGCCAGACTTGAACGATAACCCAAGTATCGTTCAAGTTCGTTTTATTCCGATTGATATTGTTCAGGCTGAGGACAGCCCCAACGTCAAACTCGAACAACATGAGGCGCAAAAACTTTCAGTACAATAATGTGCCTTAAACCGCAAATGCTCTATGCAGCAGTCGTTCTACGTCGGGTTGTTTCATCTCAAGCATCCCGACAACCCGACCATGAAATGGACTATAACGGCTTTGAATAAAGCCATCAGCCACATAGTCTGGTGCATGCCGTTTTAGCAGGACTGCTTGAGCCAAAATGACTAAACGGCTGACCAAACTGCGCCCCATAAATTGTAGTTCATCAGATTTCTCCTGGAACAACTGAAATAGATTTTGCAGCTCTTGTTTCAACTGTTCATCTTGCATAGCCGTGGTGGACAAATCTTGAAACAGGATTTCAATCGACTCTACATCACGGCTGATGGCACGCAGCACATCCAAACACATGACATTGCCTGAGCCTTCCCAGATGGTATTGACTGGTGCTTCTTTGAAAATACGCGCCATAATGCCGTTGTCGACATAGCCATTGCCCCCAAAGACTTCCATCATCTCTCCAGTCAGCTCAACTGCACGCTTACATACCCAGAACTTCGAAGCTGGGGTCATAATGCGTTTCCACGCCACAGACAGCGTATCATCCGCTTCATAGCAATGTGCAAGATGGAAACTGAGTTGCATTGCTGCTTCCGTTTCTAAGGCTAAATCCGCCAATACGGCTTGCATCAAAGGCTGCTGTGCTAAGTGTTTGCCAAAAGCTTTGCGCTGACGGGTATAGGCAATACATTGCACCAAGGCTTGTCTAAGCATGGCAGTACTGCCCACGGAACAGGTCAGACGAGTATAATTCGCCATTTCAATAATGGTGGGAATACCACGTCCCGCTTCCCCAATCATAATGCCCCACGCGTCTGTAAATTCGACTTCGGAACTGGAGTTGCTACGATTGCCCACTTTGTCTTTTAAGCGTTGCACATGAATTGGGTTCTTGGTGCCATCCTCTAGCCAACGTGGCACAAAGAAACAGGCCAAACCATCTTGTTCCGTCTTTGCCACCACCAAATGCGCATCACACATCGGTGCAGAGAAAAACCACTTATGCCCTGTGAGCAAATAAGCGTGTCCACGCCCCGACTCTGCGACGGGTACTGCAATGGTTTCATTAGCACGTACATCCGAACCGCCTTGTTTCTCAGTCATGCCCATCCCCAACCAAATTGATTTTTTTTGGCTGATGGGTATATCACGTTCATCGTATTCGATCGAAAGTAACTTATCGCCGATTTTGGCCCACAGTTCAGGTTCACGTTGAATCAGTGGAATACTGCTCAAAGTCATCGAGTTTGGGCACAAGTTTCCACACTCCACCTGCCCTGCCAAATAAAAACGCGCTGCCCACTCGACCCATTTTGAGGATGAATTCGGATGATTAAACGGATGTGCATGGGTATCGAACTGACGGTTCAGTCCCATCCATTTATGCCATGCAGGGTGAAACTCGATAAAGTCTTTACGGCGTCCGCGCGCATCAAAGGCATGTAATATGGGCGTATGCCTATTGGTGAGATCAGCATAATCATAATATTCCGCTGAACCAACGGCTTTTCCCATCTCTGTGAGTCTTGCCTGATCCTGACTGCCATAACGGGCCAATATTTCTTGTAAAACGATATCAGTTTCAAACAGATTGTAATTTTCCAGTTCATCAAACTGATTGCTGATTTGATGGGTCATCCCTGTCGTATTCATATCACTTTGCTCTTGTTATGCTGTGCTTTTCATTTCAGTATAGAGAAAAATTGAGTCTGCCATGTTCAGCTTTGTGCTATGAAGAATCCTGAGATCCAAGTCCGTCGTAGACCACGCCAGTCGCGAGCTAAACTCACCCAAGAAGCTTTGCAAGAAAGTTTTGTTCGGCTTTTACATGAACGCCACGCGCACGAAATTACCATTCGGGAAATTACCGATGTGGCAGGTGTCGGTTTAGGGACTTTTTATGAGTACTTTTCAAAGAAGGAAGATTTGGTTGCATTAACCATTCATCAGCACGTAAAAACCAATGCGGAGCAGCTAAAAAGTTATGCACAAAGCCTGATCGCGTTATCCACAAAATTAACTTTTGAAGACTATTTACAACAGATTATTCACTTTCAGCTTGAGCAGATTCAGACTCGGCAGTTTCTTTGGGCGCAGACGTTCTTGCTGGAACGAGAGGTTTCAAACATTGAAAGTTACCGTAAAAGTTATGCCATGATGGTGCAAATGTGGCAGAGCATTCTTAAGCCTTATATTGATGATGAAGTACAACTCCAGCAAATGAGTTTAAATGTACAGCGGGTGTGTTATGGCTTTGTGTCGCAGACTTTATTGGTTGAGCCTGAGTTTGGGGAGTGGGATGCGCTTGAAAAGGATATTGTTCAAAGTTTAGGAAAACTTAAGTTTGAATAAAAATAGACATTCTATTCATTTTCTCGCTTACATTTAATTTTTAAATAATTGATATACATAATAGTATTTAAATTAGGCTCGTATAAGCCCTATTATCTAAAATGGAATCAATATTTCAGGGTATTCCTTGGAATTTTGTATCATTTAATTCTTATGGTTTAATAACAGGTGGTGTTTCAAAAAGTATGCTAGTTAATTCTGTCAATAGAGAAATTGAAAATAAGTAAATTAAATTCACTATATTTTTAATGCTTTATGAGATTTCAATTGTGGTTAAAATATAATCAGCATACTTTTTGAAACACCACCCTAAATTACAAAAAATAGATGCAGAGATGAAAAATCAAGCTGCTACTATTATTAAAGTCGGAAGTAAAAGACTGTTAACTTCTGGTGAAATAGCTATGTCTCGCCTGATTTTTAAAGATGCAATTGATTACTCTAAGGTCTGGATACATTTAGGTGGCTTAATACATACAAAAACAGGTAATGCCATGACGCCTGCTGGGGAAATCTATTTACCGAAAGATGATTACTTAAAAACACCTGACTATAGTAAGGCTTTAGGTCAAGACAGACATTGGTTTATTCATGAAATGGTACATGTTTGGCAATATCAAATGGGGACATCAACTGGTTGGCTTGGGATAAAACAATTATGTAAAGGAGGATATACTTCGGAGGTCAATTCTGTTGACTCGGACAATGAGTTAGAAGCCTATGACACGGACTTAGGAGGTCGAGATTTAAATAAAAAATTTCAAGATTTTAACTTTGAACAACAAGGTAGAATTATTGAGTTTTGGTTTGATGCTTGTTATTTACAAAAAGTTAATCCCAAACGGGATCATCATCAAAAAAGTTTACAATTATTAGGCTATGTTGAGAAAATATTAAGAGATTTTTTACTTAACCCCTCAAATAAAAATTTATTACCGAAATCGTGATTATGAAAAAAATAATATATAGTTTTGTAGCAATGGTGCTTATAGGTTGTAATCAGCAGAGTCGAGATCTTAATACAAAAATTATTAATGATAATTTATGTCTTTTCACGAATGAATCTAAAGATTATGGAAAAGATAATTTTCTAGTTCATTTTGCAAAAATTGACTTTTCTAAAGAATATAGAAGTGAATATGAAAAATCTTACTCAAAAACAGACTTACCTATTAGTGAAAAAAATTGTATAGCTATCCCATTAGATAAGTTAGAAAAAAATTTAGCTTATACAATTACTTTAAGCACTATTAATAAGTCATTTAACTCTCAAATTTGTATTTTAGAAAATAACAGCGGTATTAGTATTAAACAGGTAGAGGCTGGAAAAAGCACATGTGAATAACTCCTATCGCATTAATCCACTTTAAAATTAACATAATTCACGCCATACAAAAATAATACAAAATTTAATAATATCAATATATTGCAATCTAAAAAACCGTCCTAAAGGACGGTTTTTTATTTCAATTAAACTACTTGACGTCAAAACGGTCAGCATTCATTACTTTCATCCAAGCTGCAACAAAGTCTTTTACAAACTTCTCTTTGTTGTCATCTTGCGCATAAACTTCTGCATATGAACGTAAAATCGAGTTCGAACCAAAAACTAAGTCGGCACGTGTCGCCGTCCATTGGGTTGCCCCTGTCGCACGGTCTACAATTTCATAACGGTTTTTACCCACGGGTTTCCAGTTATATTTCATATCCGTTAAGTTGACAAAGAAGTCATTGCTGAGTACCCCCACACGAGCCGTCAACACACCTTCTGGTGTACCAGCATAGTTAGTACCAAGTACACGCATACCACCGACTAAAACCGTCATTTCAGGTGCAGTCAAACCTAGTAATTGTGCACGGTCTAACAACATTTCTTCAGGCTGTACGCTGTAATCTTCTTTGACCCAATTACGGAAACCATCATGCTTAGGCAATAAATCTTCAAAAGAATACACATCTGTTTGCTCTTGAGTCGCATCGCCTCGCCCTGCAAGGAACGGAACTTTGATATTCACACCCGCAGCGTGTGCCGCTTTTTCAACCGCTGCCGTACCACCCAATACAATCAAGTCTGCAATGCTGACTTTTTTCGCCAGATTCGCCTGAATTTCTTCAAGCTTCGCCAAAACTTTGGCTAAACGCCCAGGCTCATTGCCCACCCAGTCTTTTTGTGGTGCAAGACGGATACGTGCACCATTGGCACCACCACGGTAGTCGGAACCACGGAAAGTCCGCGCACTGTCCCAAGCAGTATTAATCAATTCAACCGAAGTTAAACCACTATTCAGCAACTTCGCTTTTAATTCTTCAATTTCAGCTTCAGACAAAACATAATCGACCGATGGAATTGGGTCTTGCCAAATCAGATTCTCATTCGGCACATCGGCACCTAAGTAACGAGATTTTGGCCCCATGTCACGGTGAGTCAGCTTGTACCACGCACGAGCAAACACTTCAGAGAAGTAAGCTGGATCTGCATAAAAACGCTCTGAAATTTTGCGGTATTCAGGGTCCATTTTCAGCGCCATATCGGCATCGGTCATCATTGGGTTGCGGCGTACATTCGGGTTATGTGCATCAACAGGTTTGTCTTCCTCTTTGATGTTAATCGGTTCCCATTGTTTCGCACCCGCTGGACTGGTGGTTTTTTCCCATTCATAAGTGAACAGTAGATAGAAAAATTCGTTATCCCATTTGGTCGGGTGTGTGGTCCAAGCCCCTTCTAAACCACTGACCATGGTGTTCGCGCCATTGCCTGTACCTTCAGAGTTATGCCAACCGAGACCTTGAAACTCCACATCAGCGCTTTCGACATCTGCCCCTAAGTTTTGAGCTTTACCATTCCCGTGCGCTTTCCCTACGGTGTGACCACCCGCAGTGAGTGCGACGGTTTCTTCATCATTCATTCCCATACGGTCAAAAGTGACACGCATGTCTTGTGCAGTACGAAGGGGATCTTGGACGCCATCAACCCCTTCTGGATTGACGTAGATTAAGCCCATTTGTACCGCAGCTAATGGATTTTCAAGCGATTTACGGTCTTGGTCATTGGCATAACGGTTTGCCGTTGGTGCCAGCCATTGACGCTCTTCACCCCAGTAAATGTCTTTTTCTGGTGCCCAAATATCTAGACGGCCACCACCAAAGCCAAAGGTTTTCAGGCCTGCTTCTTCATAAGCCACGGTTCCTGCAAGAATGATTAAATCGCCCCATGAAATTTTGTTGCCATATTTACGTTTGATTGGCCAAAGTAGGCGACGGCCTTTATCGGTGTTGACGTTATCAGGCCAACTGTTGAGTGGTGCAAAACGTTGGTTCCCTGTGTTAGCGCCGCCACGCCCATCTTGTTTACGGTAAGAACCCGCCAAGTGCCATGCGGTACGTACAAACATCCCAATGTAACTACCATAGTCAGATGGCCACCATTCTTGGCTGCTGTTGATGAGTTCACGGAGATCTTGTTTCACCGCTTCTAAATCCAATGATTTGAATGCAGCTGCATAGTCAAAATCAGGATCCATCGGGTTGGTTTTTTTATCGTGTTGCGACAGGATGTCGAGATTGAGCGCATTCGGCCACCAATCAGAATTATTGGTGCTGGCTAAACTCGTTTGTCCACCATCTTTCTGGTGAAATGGACAGCCTGATGCTTGCATATTCTGTGTCATGTCGAGCTCCAAATTTGATCATCAAATTATGATTATCATGAACCGTTTAAAGTAATTAGTACTGTTCTAACATAGCCTCTTTTGATGACAATCGAAAGCGAGTTTTACGAATAAAAATAATCGGATTCTTCCATGTAAATATTTAAGAAAAAAAAGAATTTTAATTTTTCAACAAGATAAGACCCGAGGAAAACACAGCAAAAAGAAAGCATTTTTATACGAGTTTGATGGACATTTTCAATTGAGTTTATCGATCAAAACTCAGACCAACCTTACCAGCAATGTGCGCGGCTCAGATTGAGTAAAAATTAAATAAAAAAGAGGCATACTTTCGCTTTTTAGATTTTATTTGAAAGATATTTTGTGATGTTGTTATGGTCTCGGTGATGACTGTTTTTGCTCCAGCCATCACCTAATCTTTATATAAAGCATTCATTACACAGTTAAACGTCGACCTTCTCTTAAACAGACAAACGGATTCATCAGCTTTGAGCTATTTTTCATCGCCACTTTTAAGTCAATTTCGGGTTGTTCACGACTTTCATCGGTCAGCTGAAAGGTACGATAGTGAATGGCCATCGAGCATTTGGCATGCAGGTCTTTGTGTGCTTGAAAAGCATCTTGCGGATTCATATGCATATAGCGCATGAGCTCACGCGGTTCATAGGCCCCGATAGGCAGTAACGCAATTCGCGGTGCGCCAAAACGCTGATGCAGCTCTTTAAAGTGCGGTGAATAACCAGTATCCCCAGCAAAATAAGCATAGTCAGCGCCACAATGAACACTAAACCCGCCCCATAACGCACGATTTTGATCGCGCAGACCACGGCCAGAACCATGCTGTGCTGGGGTATAGACCAGTTTTAAATCATTCAGACGCGCCGACTGCCACCAATCCATTTCCAGCACTTGTAAGTGCTTGGGTAAATACCATCTATTACCTAAGCCTGTATAAATGGGCATGGCGAAACGCTCATACAACCAATTCAGACTGGCAATATCCATATGGTCATAGTGGTTGTGGCTCAAGAGCACCGCATGGATGGTCGGTAAATCTTCCAAGGCAATGCCAGCTGGCATAACACGGCGAGGTCCTCGCCCTTGCTTCGGACTGACATATTCAGCCCACACAGGATCGGTCAATAAGTTATACGGCCCAATTTGGAGTAATACCGTGGCATGCCCCACAAACCAAACCTGCCAATCATTTAAATCGGCATGAGGCCGATCTTGCGGCAGGCTTTTTTTATCGGCATGAAAGTGTGCATACTCTTGTGCCAAATCCACATTCCATGTCGAAGATTTACGCTTAATCAACCATTTCAGCAAGTCGCCTCGGCTACGGCCCTCAGGTCGACGAACCGAATTGACAAAGCGAGTCCCGTTATAATGGTCGGAGTGTAGAAACTGAAATTCGGGCTGTCGCCATGTATGGGACATGGTATTTTCAGTCGGAATTTGATAATGGAGTTCAGTTGATTTTGGCTTCATTTAACGTCGTTATCTTTATTGCAATACACGAGTAACAGGACCAGTTTTGAAAACTGACCTCTACCTTAACCTATTCCAAGCGTCCTTGCATTCGCTCTAACCACACTTTTTTTGATTGCGGCTTCACAAAGAGTGCCACAATTTCAGGATGTTTTTGTTTAATTTTTACTTCAATTCGATTAACACACGCTTCTATCTCATCGGTAGTAAGGTGATCTTCAAATTCTACACTCAACGAGGCCAAAACCTGTTTGGCACCCATTTGCTCGGTCAGTAAACCATTGGCCGACAGTACGCCTTCATCGTCTTGGGCAATTTTTAAGATATTTTGCCGTACATGCAGGTCTGCGGTCTCACCAAGCAGCAAACCTTTGGTTTCTCGTGCCAGTAAAAAAGCGGACACCGCCAGAACCAGCCCAATTAGAATGGATGCCACCCCATCCAGTGCAGGCATATTTAAACGATGTGCCAAATAAATACCCAGAAAGGCAATCAACAGACCAATTAATGCAGCAGAGTCTTCAAACAGAACGGTAAATGTGGTGGGGTCTTTACTACGACGAAAAGCTTCAAAATAACCTTGTTGGCCTTTCGCCTTACGAAACACTTTCAGAGCAACACACCATGAAATACCTTCACTTACAAATGCAAAGCCAAGTACAACATAATTGATGGTCGAGTTTAAAATGGGTTCAGGATGCAAAATGTGCATGATCCCATTGTACATAGACACCAATGCCCCTAAGGCAAAAACCATGAGAGATACAATGAAGGCCCAAAAATACAGCTCTCGCCCATAGCCAAAAGGATGATTAAAATTGGCAGGTTTATTCGACTTCTTCAGTCCATATAACAGTAAAATTTCGTTTAAGGTATCCACAACAGAGTGAATGGCTTCACTCAACATGGCCGAGCTATTGGTCAGATAAGCCGCAATAAACTTTACCAGCGCAATGGCTAAATTCCCCAACAGCGCGGCATAGACCACCAGTTTATTTGAATCTGCCATATCGATTTTTAGCCCATATGTTCAATTAAATTAAATTAAATTAAATTATATTTATGTTTTTATCATATCCAATTTCAGCAAAACGCAATTGTATTTTTATGTAGTTCACCTCCCTTGATTTTCAGGTGATTGATATGGACTATTTTTAGTATTTAATTAATACCTTTTAACAATTATTAAACCTGTTATTTCATATACGAAAATCTCAAAAATCAACCCAAGATCATTTATTTTCTAAATAATTGAATCATCTTCACGGCATCATTGTTTATCGATTATACTTTACTGCAGTCATGGTAAGACATTTTTTGGATTAGTCAGTGGGTTATTTATATGGAACTTAGACACCTTCGCTATTTCATTACTGTTGCTGAAGAACTGAACTTTAGTAAAGCAGCACTGAAACTTTATACCGCCCAACCCTCATTAAGTCAGCAAATCAAAGACCTTGAAGAAGATGTCGGTGTACAGTTATTGTATCGAACCAAGCGAAAAGTTGAACTCACGGAAGAAGGCGCTGTTTTCCTAGAACAAGCGCGTCTCACCCTCGCTCAGGCAGACAAAGCGGTCGCTATGGCACGCCAAGTTTCACAGGCCAAACAGCAGATGCTCCGCATTGGTTTTGTCCCTGTTGCAGAAATGAAAATCTTTCCTTATGTGCTGCCCAATTTAAGAGTACAAAACCCAGAATTAAAAATTGAGTTGTTCAGTATGAACAATACTGAGCAACTACGTTTGCTGAAAAAAGGTGAATTGGACATTAGCTTTACACGAAATAATGTTCATAGTGATGAAATCGAAAGCCAGTTTGTACTGCGTGAACCACTCATTTTCCTGTTGCCAAAAGATCATCCTTTGGCCGAATATGAGCGAATCCCTGTTGAAGCATTAAATGGCATTGATTTTATTATTCCCGCAGCTGAGCAGTCACAGACTTTGCACCAGACCATTTTGGAATTTGCCAAAGCCCACAATATTGAATTTAACATTGTGCAAAAAGCCGACAATATCCTATTCAATATCAATACGATTGGCTTGGGGCTCGGCTGTACAATTTTACCCGGTTACATTGCGCCACTTAGCATGAACAACACTGTAATTCGTCCACTTGAGGTTGAGCTGCCGTATTTGGATCTGTATGTGAACAATCGTAAAAATAACAGCTCACTGGCAGTGACAAAATTTATAGAATTACTGACTCGGGTATTTTATTTGGATATTAACCGCGAATAAATCCGCAGTGAGTCCTCATTACGCATCTCATTCGGCGTGCCACTATTTTCTGAATAAAATAAATAGTTACGCGCCTTTCTCATAGAACTATAGGCTGTAAGACAAGCGTATTTTTATCCTTTTGTTTTTCAGTGATGTCGATGATATCTCGCTTTTTCATTTTGCATTCTTTTTAAGCTAGGATAGGCTAAGAAAAACAGGCTTTAGTCAGGTTCCCTACAGCTGAAGTCCGAACACAGACTGGTAATGAAGTAGATCTTGCGACTTTAGCTGCACGAAAAAATAATAAAATAGAGACGGAGAAAATTATGCCGATGCCCACTTTGCAGCGTTTAAAAACAGCAATGAAATTTCGCCCCTTCTTTTTCATTAGTTTTTTGCTAACTGCTGTTTTTTATACGCTGCTGAATACATTTACCGACTGGTCATGGTCGACCAATTTGTTGATCAGTTGGAATCTTGCCGTCTCAAGTTATTTGGTCAAAACCATGACCACCCTGTGGTCTGTTGACCATCGGCACATTCTGCAACATGCACAACAGCAAGATGCCAGTAAATGGATCATTCTACTGTTGGTAATCATGACTTTGCTCATGTGCTTAATTGCGATTGTATTAGAATTGACTCACCTCCCAAATGACCCAACCATCAAATATGGGCACTTAGCGCTGTCCTTACTCACCATTATTAGCGCATGGTTCTTTATGCATACCGTATTTGCCATTCATTATGCGCATGATTATTATCTGGCTCTCGCAAACCAACAAGATGCAGGCTTAGACTTTCCCAAAACGGCTCAACCGACCTATCCTGACTTTTTATATTTTAGTTATGTGATTGGCACTTCTGCGCAAACCGCGGATGTTTCCATTACCTCACGTTCGATGCGTATCCTCAATATTCTGCACATTATTTTAGCTTATGGTTTTAATACCTCTATTCTCGCTATTAGCATCAATGTTGCGGCAGGTTTCATCACGCTTTAAACATCTTATTTTTCATTTCTTGGTCATCCTCTCAAATGACAACCATCCAATATAAAGACGATGGTTGAAGTCATTTCGAGGAAAACATCACAAAAAAAAGCCCCAATCAGAGCTTTTTCAAATCACAAATTCAACAATTAAATCAACCGTTCATTCGCCTTAAAACATACTAAAAACAAAAGCTTTGAAGATGATCGCCCCAAAACAGGCAAGCTCACTCTGACCATCTTCCACAGGCTATATATTTAGACAACTCAAGTTAAATGACTTGTTTAAGGTCAACATATTGCAATAAATGCTGCTGCAAGCTCGGCACATCATCCGCGATGGCCAAAGGTTGATATTGTCTGAGTGTTTCAGGTGTATGCACCCCATAACTAACCCCGATTCGCGGCATCGCAATAGTACGTGCCATTTCTAGGTCATAACTGGTATCACCGACCATAATCGCGCGTTCAGCAGACACACCCGTTTCAGCTAAAATCTCTTCCAACATCAAAGGATGCGGTTTAGATTTAGTCTCACTGGCAGCACGCGTTGTCACAAATAGTGCCTGGCTCTGCGTTTGTGCCAATACTCGATCTAAGCCTTTACGGCTTTTACCTGTCGCCACCGCCAACTGTAAACCCGCTTCACGTAAGCCATTCAACATATTGGCCACGCCGTCGAACCAAACATCGCCTTTCGAGTTCGCCACATAATGCTCGGCATAGCATTGCAAAATTTCAGTATGTAGCTCAGGTACTTGAGGAAATAATCGCTGCGCAACCTCTGGCAAACCTAAACCAATAATACTTTTTGCTGCATCAGCAGTTAAGGGTTGTGCAAATTGCTGCGCGGCAAACAATAAACTCGCCACAATCTGCCCCACTGAATCAAATAATGTCCCATCCCAATCGAAGATAATCAGTTCTACAGGTTTGTTCATGCTAGGGTCCAATATTTACTTTTATAAAGTCAATTCACACGATGCATTTGCTACACAATGGCGACAAGGATGGCGCCGTTGAGCTGATTTGCACTTCTCGCTTTAGAGCGGTGCTTAAAGCGCGTTCAGTATGTTCCATCAGCTCAACAAAAGAGTTTTATTACTTTGCATCTTTAAAAATAAAGATGACCAATACAGCATCATTTTAAATTAATCACAACCAACAAAAGTCATGGCTTTATCACTTCTCCCAAAATGAAAGGGAAAAGATTTAGTCCTTCTTCTGTGCTCTTAGCTGCGCCACAATACTCTGCATATCTTCAGGCAAAGGCGCTTCAATCGGTGCATAACCAGGAATGTCTAAACGCATTGCATGCAGACATAAACGACGCGGTTTCGGTCCTTTATATTCTGTTTCATGACCATACTTATCATCACCTACCAATGGATGACCAATGCTTAAACCATGCACACGAATTTGATGGGTACGCCCAGAAAGCGGCGATGCATAGACTAAGGTTGCATGCATAAAACGCTCACCCACATTCCACTGTGTTTTAGACTCTTTACCTTCACTCGACACACGCACACGACGCTCACCATTGGCTAGTTCATAACGGTGCAAAGGCGCATCAATTAACTGCTTGTCTAAACTCACCACACCTTTGACTACAGCGGCGTAAGTTTTCTTAATTTTGTGTTCACGCAACATGTCTTGTAAGCTTTTTAACACACTACGCTTTTTAGAAATCATCACCAAACCTGAGGTATCACGGTCAATACGATGAATCAGTTCTAAATATTTCTTACCTGTTGCCGCACGTAAGCCTTCAATCAGACCATAAGCCACACCACTGCCGCCATGTACGGCAATGCCCGATGGCTTGTTGACGACCATCAAGCCCTCATCTTCATACACCACACGACTGAGTAAACTCTGTGCTACTTTGTCAGAAACAGGCGCCGCATTTTCATCTTTTTGTTCATAGCGAATTGGTGCCACACGAATCTGGTCACCAATAGACAGCTTAGTTTCTGCTTTTATACGCTTTTTATTCACGCGAACCTGACCTTCACGAATCAGGCGATAAATACGACTTTTAGGCACCCCTTTTAAACGGCTAAATAAAAAGTTATCAATCCGTTGCCCTGCTTGATGCTCGTCCACTTCAAACCACGTCACGTTTTGCCATTGTTGGGTAGAATTCATACAGTTACTGCGACCTAAAAAATACGGAATTTGAATAAAAAATGACCATTTAGGCTATGCTTTACACAAGAAAGACTAGCTTAGCCCATAGGCAGATGGTACAAGGTTTGATATAGTCAGCGCACGGATACCACCATAAGTGAGTCAAAAGCTTAATCATTTCAATTTTAAATTGAATAGTTAAGAAAATAACTCAACTGAGCTTGGAACGGTCCCAAAAGAATTATGCCGACGCCGAAGGCTTATTATATCGGCAAAACAGCAAACTGTTAGGTTTAATTGTGCATCTGCACATAAATCAGTTTGCCCCAAAAAAAATATGTGACCAACGAAGGTTGGTTTTTAAACGTAAACTGATATACATCAGATTAGTCGCTCCCTGATGTCGTATTCAGGCCACAGCGTTGATGCATATGGATCTGTTCAGTTGTAAAGGTACGATGATAATTCCGTATCAAGACACCCTATCCAAAAAGAAGGGTTGCTCTTCGAGCAAATGTGACAGTGAAAGTTACTTACATCCAATGCACTGCTTGTCCGCCAGTGAAACGCGCAGGAGACTTTAATCGTTTAAAGATTGAAGCCGTATTGCCATCATCAATATGTGAATCAAAACCGAAGCCGATCAAAAAGGCAGGTAATAAAACTCAGACCACAATCGGTTTATTTGAGATCTGAGTAAAATTGGTCCGTGATGTTTGATGTTCGCTACGTGTTTAGCGATAGTTTGCTGTGTATCACTATTAGGTGTTACACCCATGAAACGTATGTTGATTAATGCAACACATGCAGAAGAGATTCGCGTTGCACTTGTCACTGGGCAGCGTCTTTACGATTTTGACTTAGAGAATCGTACCCGTGAACAAAAAAAATCCAATATCTATAAAGGTCACGTGACTCGCGTTGAGCCTTCTTTAGAAGCCGTCTTTGTTGAATATGGTGCGGGACGTCAAGGCTTCTTGTCTATGCGTGAAATCGCAAATTCATATTACCAAGCAGACCCACGCCAAACTTCAAACATTCGCGAATTGATCACTGAAGGCACAGAGCTTTTGGTTCAAGTTGAAAAAGAAGAACGCGGCAACAAAGGCGCTGCCCTTTCTACCTTCATTTCTTTAGCTGGTCGCTATTTGGTACTCATGCCAAACAACCCGAAAGGTGGTGGTATTAGCCGTCAAATTTCAGGTTCAGTACGTGAAGAATTGAAAGAAATGTTGGCGTCATTAAATGTACCTCGTGGCATGAGCGTGATTGTACGTACTGCGGGTATTGGCCGTTCTCAAGAAGAGTTACAACTTGACCTACAGCACTTACTGGATCTTTGGGCGCAAATCCAAAACACAGCAAGTTCTGGTCCATCACCAATGTTGGTTCACCAAGAAGCGGGCGTAGTGACCCGTGCGATTCGTGATTATTTACGTGATGATGTTGCTGAAATCTTAATTGATTCAGAGCAAGCCTATAACGAAGCCTATAACTTCGTAAAAGCAGTCATGCCTCGTCAAATCGACAAGTTAAAAACCTATACGCTAAATGAGCCGTTATTTGCTCATTTTGGTATCGAAAGCCAAATTCAAACAGCTTATGAACGTGAAGTTAAACTTCCTTCAGGCGGTTCAATCGTTATTGACCAAACCGAAGCATTAGTGTCAATTGACATTAACTCTGCAAAATCAACCCGTGGTAGCGACGTTGAAGATACAGCGCTCAATACTAACCTTGAAGCGGCAGAAGAAATTGCACGTCAACTACGTTTACGTGACATTGGTGGGTTGGTAGTAATCGACTTTATCGACATGACCAAAGACCGCAACCAACGTATGGTGGAGGCGAAACTTCGCGAAGCTACACAAAGCGACCGTGCCCGTATCCAATTCGGCCAATTGTCTCGTTTTGGCTTGATGGAAATGAGCCGTCAACGTCTACGCCCTTCGCTTGAAGAAGCAACAGGTTATGTCTGCCCACGCTGTCATGGCACAGGTATGGTGCGTGACTTGCGTTCATTATCGCTTTCAATCATGCGTAAAGTAGAAGAAATTGCGCTGCGTGAACGTCATGGTGAAGTTCAAGTACAGGTTCCAGTTGAAATTGCAGCCTTCTTATTGAATGAAAAGCGTCACACGTTGGTTTACCTCGAACAAACCTCAGGTGTTCGTGTGACTGTGCTTCCGCACCCACACTTAGAAACACCACATTACGAAATTTCGTATAACCCTGAAGGCTTTGCACCAACCAGCTATGAACGTACAGAAGCAACACGTTCAAGCGAAAAAGAGTTGGGTTACGAGTCATCAGAATGGCATTTAGATGGTGCAGATCATGTGCATCAACATGCCGCTCCTGCGCCTGCACAACAAGAAAAAGGCAACAAAAAACCTCGTAACAACGCGCCACAACAACAAGTCGCTCAACAAGCCCCTGCTCAGACTGCACCTTCAAGCAGCCCATGTGCATGGTTAGAAAACTTGTTTGTACAAAAACAAGCTGTGACTGTCGATCAATCACGTTCTGCAAATAATGCTGCTGCAGCCATTGAGCAAATGGTAAATGGCGGTGCAGTGAGCCGTGGTCAGTTTGGTCAAGTTGGCACGCCTGCTGCGGCACCAGTTGCACCAAGCAATAATGTCTACATGAGCTCTGCACCTGTTCATGCAAAATCTGAACACCGTGAAGATAAGCATGTAGAGAAAGAAGAACGCGGCACACGCCACAACAAAAAGCGCCCTAATAAGCACAAAGAGTCACGTGAGCAAAATGCGCAACATGACAACCAAGTTCATGAAGAAATTGTGCAGGTCTCTCGTCAAGATCAACAGCGCCAAGATCGTTATGAACAACGTCCTGAACGCAATGAACCACAACGCCAAGACCGTCATGAACAACGTACTGAGCGCAGTGAACACCAACGTCAAGACCGTCCAGAGCGCAGTGAACAGCAACGTCAGGAACCGCGTGAAAACAAGCGTTCATCACGTCGCCAACACGGTGAGCAACAGCAAAACACTGATGTTCAAAACGAACAGCAAAATGCAATGCCACGTCGTGACCGCCGTAACCAACCTCGTCCAGAGCGCCCAAATCGCCACCGCGACCCAAGTGTACTAAATGAGCAAGCGACTGAAACAGCGCCAGCTGTGGTTCAAGAACCTCAAGTTAAAGTTGAGTTGATTGAAGCACCGCGTCAAGAAATGATCACAACAGCCCATGTGGTCAATGTCGATCAAGCGCAAAGTGAAATCGTGGCATTAACTCCGCCTGCACACACTGCAACCGAAACCAAGCCTCAGCAAGTGGCTGTTGCGAAAGCAGAAGTTGAAGTAAAAGCTGGGAAAGTGGTACAGGAGAAAGCAGCTGAAGTTGTAGCAGCACCTGCTGGACAACACGCAGAGCAAAAACCACGTGAAAGCGTAAAACGTGCCAGTAATGACCCACGTCAACGCCGTCGCCAACAACGCGCTGCACATACACAGCAAACTGAAACACCTAAACTCACACCTTCACAGGTGCCAACTTTAGGTCAGTACACCATCAGCAGCTTGATTCGCCATGTCTATGGTGAAGACTGTTCAGTGCTGATTGAACAGTTTGGTTTAATTCCAACCTTCAACCGTGCCCTTCAGAAATTTACTGAAGAGTATGCAGCAACGTTAAGCAAAACTGTGACAACGCCTGCTGTTGAAGCAGAGAAAAAACCGGTCACGCGTGATGTTGAAATCACAAAAGCGCAGCCTGAAGCAGAGCCAGTTCCAGTATTGGACCTGACACCGCCTGCACCTGTGTCTGAACAACGTGTTGCAAATGACCCGCGTGAGCGTCGTCGTCTAGCTAAACTTGCTGCTGAACAAGCTAAACAAGCACGCGAAACAGCACCTGTTGCTGAGTCGTCAGCGCCTGAAACAGCGATTGTTGCAGAAACGCCTGCTACTGAAGCTGCGCCTGCTGTAACTCCAGAGGAAAACGAGCCTGCTCTTGTAACAGAAAGCGAAGCACTTATTGCCGTTGAAAGCAGTGAAGTGAAAAGCTCGGCTGATGTAGCTGCGGTTGAAGAAGTGGAAGTTGTTGTTGCTCCAGTTCAAGCCAAAGCGCCTAGAGCGTCAAAGCAAGCTGAAAAAGTAGAAGTAACTGAAACTGTAGCGGCAATAGCTGCGGATGAGTCAGACAAATCAGACTCGGACAAGCCAGTTCGCCCACGTCGTCCACGTGGTCGTCCACCGAAAAAAGCGAGCGCGACTGAGTCGTAATTCACCCTAGAGTTGTAAATTTTAAAAACCTAGTCATGTCAGTGGCTAGGTTTTTTTGTTATTTTCATCAGATTAGGTTGATTGCACTAGACCGAAACGATTAAAAGAACAAGTGTAGAAACTGAGCACGATTCAAACGCATTGGATTGCATAAAATAATTAGGATTCATATGAGCCAACACCCATCACATGACCTCATTGGTATTACTGACGTTGCAGCAAAACTTCCTCAATTCATCAGTAAAGTTCCCAACTTACTCAGTGGATTAAAACAAGCATATTTACGTACCCCAAACACCCCAGCAGGCCTCGGGATTGCTTTTGAAAAAGCAGTGAAGCGCAACCCTCACGGTATGGCCTTACTTTTTGAAGATCAAAAATTTAGTTACCAAGCCCTCAACGAATGGGCAAACCAAATCTGCCATTATTTTTTATCCATCGGGGCAAAAAAGGGTGATGTCATCACAGTGATGATTGAAAACCGTCCTGAATTCGTTGCAACCGTGATTGCACTTGCCAAAATTGGCGTTACTGCGGCTTTAGTCAATACCTCGCAAGTCGGTAAAGTGCTGGCGCATAGTATTAATCTGGTCAAACCCATCGCAGTCATCGTGGGTGAAGAATGTCGTGCCGCAGTTGATGAAATCCGCCATGATCTAAATCTCACTGCGGATCGTTTCTATTGGTTTGCCGACCAAGAAACCCAAAAAGATGCAGGCCTTTCACCACAAGGTTTCAGTAATCTTGCTGAAAAAATTGATGCCTTTGCCAAGTTCAACACCCCAACCACACACAGTGTGCTGGGTAAAGATGGCTTGTTTTATATTTATACCTCAGGAACAACCGGTCTACCTAAAGCCGTTATTTTCACACATAGCCGCTGGACGTTGGCTTATGGCACCTACGGGCACGTACTCAACCTCGGTAAAGACGATGTAATGTATGTCACCCTGCCGCTGTACCACGCAACAGGCATTGTGGTGTGTTGGTGTGGTGTGATTGCAGGTGCTGGCACCTTGGCTTTACGCCGTAAATACTCCACTTCTGCTTTTTGGAAAGATGTGCAAAAGTTTGATGCCTCTGCGATTGGTTATGTGGGTGAGTTATGTCGCTACCTCATGGATGCATCACCTTCAGCGTTAGAAAAAGGCCACCGTGTCACCAAAATGATCGGCAATGGCATGCGTCCAAACATTTGGGACAAATTCAAACAGCGGTTTGGTATTGAAGAAATTTTAGAGCTTTATGCATCGAGCGAAGGCAATGTCGGCTTTAGCAATGTATTTAACTTTGACAACACTGTCGGCTTTTCACCTACGCCTTATGCCATTATCCAGTTTGATAAAGAAAAAAATGCGCCTGTTTATAATGCCAAGGGTGGCTGTATCAAAGTCAAAAAAGGCGAAGTTGGTTTATTGATTGGTAAAATTACTCGCCGTTCTCCATTTGATGGCTATACCGACCCTGAAAAAAATAAATCGGTGATTCTTAAAGATGTCTTCAAGTCTGGAGATGCTTACTTCAACACAGGGGACTTAGTCCGCGACATTGGTTTCCGTCATGCCCAATTCATCGACCGCTTAGGCGATACTTTCCGCTGGAAAGGCGAAAATGTGTCCACGACTGAAGTTGAAAACATGGTTAGTGAATATGACAAAATCACCGAAGCTGTAGTATATGGTGTTGAAATTCCAAACACCAATGGTCGTGCGGGAATGGCTGCGATTACACTGGCAGATGGCGCTGAACTAAATGAGCAGGATTTAGCTCAAATGCTCGTGAGCTTTAAAAAATGTCTGCCTGCCTATGCTGTACCCGTTTTCTTACGCGTACAAAAGCAAGTTGAAACCACTGGGACATTTAAATACCAAAAGAACAAGCTCAAAGAACAAGCCTTTGACCCTAAGAAAACCGATGAACGTTTGCTGGTTCTGTTACCCAACAGCAGTGCCTATGCAGATTTAACGCAACAAGTCTTTGATAACATTCAAGCCTATCAATATCGCTTCTAAACTCGAATTGCTTGTTTTTTAGCTACCTAATCGCAAATTTGTTGTATTTATAATCAAACATCAACAAGTTTGCGATTTTTTACTTGCGCTCGATGCATATCTTGCTACAATACGCTCCATCAAATGATATGGGTCGTTAGCTCAGCTGGTAGAGCAGCGGACTTTTAATCCGTTGGTCCCGCGTTCGAATCGCGGACGACCCACCATTCCTTTGATACCCTTGATGGGTCGTTAGCTCAGCTGGTAGAGCAGCGGACTTTTAATCCGTTGGTCCCGCGTTCGAATCGCGGACGACCCACCATCTTTTTTTGTAAAATCTAATTTTACAAACCTGCTCAGGTTCGAATGCTTTAAAAAATTCTTTTTTAAACTTTCAGCGA
Organism: Acinetobacter johnsonii; assembly: GCF_048551975.1. Classification (GTDB taxonomy): domain Bacteria; phylum Pseudomonadota; class Gammaproteobacteria; order Pseudomonadales; family Moraxellaceae; genus Acinetobacter; species Acinetobacter johnsonii_A. The sequence continues at coordinate 193,459 of NZ_JBIMCF010000002.1, forward strand.
AGACTCTTTCGCATACCTTGCTCAGGGTCGTTAGCTCAGCTGGTAGAGCAGCGGACTTTTAATCCGTTGGTCCCGCGTTCGAATCGCGGACGACCCACCATTTATTATTTAAATCCTTTTTTAATTGCATTGATATAACATTTATTTAGCAACATGCTATTTAAGTCATAAAATTCGCACGCTGTTCATTTCTTCACTATTTTTATTCTTCAGTCGTATTTTGTTGCTTGGCCCAATTCCATTTTAACTATGAATTAGGCTCACGCTTTAAAGTATACGCACGCTCTAATTTCGGAAAACCTCGCGCATACAATTTTTGGTTAGTGGCATCTAGATTATTACTTTTATTCAAATCCATTTGCAGCGTTTGCGAATCCACCACGCGATAATAAAAATTAATACCCTCTTTACGATGGACGATCAGCTCTGTTCGCTCTTTATTCATGGTCCATGTATCACGGCGATAACTTAAGTTTGAAAAGCCAGGGCGTTGTTTTTCCGAAAAGACCTTACCTAAGCGCACAATGCTGCGATGCACCGTACCATCAGGTAAAAAATTGAGAATAAAATCAGCCTTTCCCGTTTCACAAGGGAAAAAATAACCATCACATTGAATTTGTGTGCGATAACGCCCAATGAACTGCTGTTCACTAATATCAAGCGTACGAGGTGCATACTCCGAATCATCTTGTATGGTTGCCCGTCCTGCCACCTCAGTCAGCTTCTTCCCCGACTCAGCAGTAACAGCAGCGTCCTCTACCATGCTATTTTCATGTTGTTGTGACGCTTCCGAAAGCCCACCATCACAACCAGCTAACGATACACCGATTAGCGCCACCGCTCCTTGCAGTAATGCGCCAATCAAACCCTGATCCTTTCGTCTCAACTTCATTCCACACTCACTTCCTGCACGTGATTAATCTCCATAACCATCACGAATATTCCATCCTGACCCTTGATATTCTCTCGGATTCAAATGACTTGCTGATTTTAAGCAGCTAGCACAACGCCAAATAGAGCACATTTTAGTCCTGATCAAAACCCCAGCTTTTATCTCTTTACATAACTTTACTTTTTAATCGACTCCGTCACCTTTAAAAACGCAATTACATCTCCATTTTTAAATTATGAGTGCATAAAGCCACTCAGATTTTAAATTTTAAGGAGACCTAGATGGCCAATGTTGGTTTATATCGCTCAAACCGCTCAAACATGATTGCTGGTGTGATGGGTGGTATTGCTGAACGTTTTGGTTGGAACGCAAATTTACTTCGTATTGTTTTCATCACTGTTTCACTGTTAAGTGCAGCATTCCCCGGAATTTTAGTTTACCTGATTCTTTGGTTGGTGATGCCGAAACAAAAAGACCAAATTGAGCATTCTCCACAGACTCGATCAGGTTATAGCAATACGATGCGTACCGTTAATCCAGATCATCGCAACCCATAAGCGCACATCTTTCGTCTCAAAAAAGTTTCTTTTTATGCTACGACAACTTCCCCCAAAGTGTCGTAGCTTTTTTTTTGCCTACTACACTCACATGACTTAGCGATGTTGTAACAGACGATACAATGCTGCAATCATATCGGCACGGCTAATGATGCCGACCAAAGCCTTGTTTTCAACCACAGGAATATAGTTAAAAGAACGTTCAACAAAGTACGGAATCAAATCTTGTAGTTCTTGATTCGGCTGTACCGTGACCACCTGACGTTTCATAATGTGCTTGACTTGATCTTGCCAAGAGATACGCAAATCCGTCGCCTTTTGGAACCACTCCACGACTTCATATAAAGCCAAGGTGCCGCATACTTGTTCCGCTCGATTTAACACAGGTAAACTCATCAAATTGACCTGTTTAAATTTTTCCACAGCGACTTGAATGTCTTCATCTTCATATAAACACAGGACATCTTTACTCATAATGTCCCGACAACGTAGGTCTATATGAAAGCGAGTATCTGCCTGCGCTTGGGCTTTTAAAATCAGTTTTTGTAAATCATATTCACTGATGTCAAGCAACTGTGTTTCTTGGGCTAAAACTTGATGAATATCTTCAGGTTGAATGGTGACCTTCTGAGTTGGGGTCGGGTCGGTGCTACGCGTATTGACTTGTGCCACAGTTGGGTATTGTTTCCCGAGTAAACGGTTGAACGCAATCGCAATCACGAGAAGCAGGATCGAGTTGAGTAGAACAGGATAAAACACAAACTGATATTCTAACTCGTGTACCGTCTCACCTCCCAGCACCGCTGTAATCGCCACAGCACCACTCGGTGGATGCAAAGAATCTGTCGTCATCATCAAAATAATCGACAAAGCCACAGCAACACTAAATGCTTCTGTTAAGTTGGAAATATAGAGTGCGCAGGTCACCCCAATGACGGCTGCAATCGTATTCCCAATCACAATATTCCATGGCTGAGCCAAAGGACTGGCTGGTACGGCAAAAAGCAACACCGAGGACGCACCCATCGGGGCGATATACCATGCATTGATCCCACCCAAAAGCCACCAACTTATGAGTGAAGAAAGTGCTAATCCCAACAATGCACCCAAACCACAGAGCATTCTTTCCTTTAGCGGTAACACTTTAAAATTTGGTTTTAAGGCATTTAACCATTCAAGTTGCATTTGAAACACAGCCACCCTTCTACTTTTTCGCACTTAACCGGTGCAAAATTATACGTGGTCTCACCAATAAGATGCATCTATTTTACATCTTATTTTTATGAGTAATTCCACTGAATTCTTTAGTGAACGTATTGCTGTAACTGTACAACCCGTTCGGCGTAATACTGCATAGGACAAAAAGCATACATAGGCGATCCTACATACTGTCCGGCATTATCACACTCTTGCTCAACATAGGCTTTCCACAAGCGTTGTGATTTCAAAATGGCTTGATAACGTTCTGGCTGGCTATCCTGCTGACTTTGCACACGTATTTGATCAAGTAATGATACAATTTTCTTTTCATCAAGGTGTTTGGCTCGTTCTGAACAGATCTCCACCACACCATTGTTAATACTGACAAGCTGTAAAGCCTGAATGGTCTGCTCGACACATTGGTTATAAATATCTGGCTCGGCCTCTTGCTGCTGTGCGTGAACCGTTCCACTGAACGTAGCCAGCAGAACAAGGATCTGAAGATAAAATTTTGGCATGAGGGTGCTCTTGGTTTTATTGTGCAGAAATTGAATATAGCAAACTCGGGCAATTTGGCTCAAACCAGAGAATAGATTGTCTATGTAATACATGCAGCTCAATCTTTTCAACATACAAAAATCATACTATCTGACTTCTCTCACGTAACCACCACAGTTAAATTTTTAAATGAATGAATCCTACTGAACCCTTTGCCACTCCCCTGCAAAATCCTTATACTTAGAACCAATTTTTTCTTATATTTATAATGGATGCTGCATGAGTCGCGCCATATCGCATATTGATACATTCCAAGGCTTAATTCTTGCCTTACAAAACTACTGGGCTGAACAAGGTTGTGTCATTTTACAACCTTACGATATGGAAATGGGTGCAGGGACATTCCACACTGCAACATTCTTACGCGCACTTGGGCCTGAAACATGGAACGCAGCATACGTTCAACCGTCACGTCGTCCTAAGGATGGTCGTTATGGCGAAAACCCGAACCGCTTACAACACTACTATCAATTTCAGGTGGTGCTGAAACCAAACCCAGACAACATCCAACAGTTGTATTTAGATTCTTTAAAAGCAATTGGAATTGACCCATTGGTGCATGACATTCGCTTTGTAGAAGACAACTGGGAATCTCCAACATTGGGTGCTTGGGGCTTAGGCTGGGAAGTTTGGTTAAACGGTATGGAAGTGACTCAGTTTACGTACTTCCAACAAGTGGGTGGAGTTGAATGCTACCCTGTAACAGGCGAAATCACCTACGGTCTTGAACGTTTGGCAATGTATTTACAAGGTGTAGATTCTGTTTACGATCTTGTTTGGACTAAAGGACAGTTTGGTACAGTCACTTATGGTGATGTATTCCATCAAAATGAAGTTGAACAATCGACCTATAACTTTGAATATGCGCCTGTTGATAAAATGTTTGAACTGTTTGACTTCTATGAAGTAGAAGCAAGCCGTTTAATTGCCGCAGAATTACCATTACCTGCGTATGAACAAGTGATTAAAGCATCTCACTGCTTTAACTTGCTCGATGCGCGTGGTGCAATTTCTGTGACTGAGCGTCAGCGTTATATTTTACGTGTACGTACCTTAGCACGTTCTATTGCTCAAAGTTATGTAGCCGCACGAGCAAAACTAGGTTTCCCAATGGCTGAACCACATTTACGTGATGAAGTCTTGGCGCAGTTAAAAGCACAGGTTGAAGCGGAAGCCAAAGCGCAAAATACTGAGGAAAGCAAATAATGTCTAAACATACAGTTTTATTTGAACTCGGTTGCGAAGAACTCCCACCGAAAAGCTTAAAAACCTTACGCGATGCCTTACTTGCAGAAACTGAAAAAGGTTTAAAAGATGCAGGCTTGGCTTTTGATGCAATTGAAGCCTATGCAGCGCCACGTCGCTTGGCACTTAAAATTGTCAATGTAGATGGTGCGCAAGCAGACACCCAAAAACGTTTTGATGGTCCTGCTGTTCAAGCCGCCTATGATGCCGAAGGCAAACCGACCAAAGCGCTTGAAGGCTTTATGCGTGGTCAAGGTATTACGGTTGATCAGGTTTCTACTTTCCAAGCAGGTAAAGTTGAAAAAGTCTGCTACCTAAAAGATGTGAAAGGTCAAAGCCTTGATGCATTATTGCCACAAATTCTACAAACTGCGTTGGACAACCTGCCAATTGCAAAACGCATGCGCTCTGCCGCAAGCCGTACTGAATTTGTGCGTCCTGTAAAATGGGTGGTGTTGCTTAAAGACAACTCCGTGGTTGAAGCCACGATTCAAGATCATCAGGCAGCGAATGTGACTTATGGTCACCGCTTCCATACCCCTGAAGCAATCGCACTACAACACGCCAATGACTATTTAGATGCGTTACGTGCTGCTAAAGTCATTGCTTCTTTTGAAGAACGTCAGGCTATTATCGACCAACAAGTCAAAGCTCTTGCTGATGAAGTGAATGCGATTGCGATCGTTCCTACTGATTTACGTGATGAAGTCACTGCATTGGTTGAATGGCCAGTTGCGCTTCGTGCAAGCTTTGAAGAACGTTTCCTTGCTGTGCCTCAAGAAGCATTGATCACAACCATGCAAGACAATCAGAAGTATTTCTGTTTGGTGAATGCTGATAATAAACTTCAACCTTATTTCATTACTGTTTCAAATATTGAGTCGAAAGATCCGACTCAAATTATTGAAGGGAATGAGAAAGTTGTACGCCCTCGTTTGTCTGATGCAGAATTCTTCTTCTTACAAGATCAAAAGCAACCGCTTGCATCTCGTAAAGAAAAATTGGCTAATATGGTTTTCCAAGCACAGTTAGGTACGCTTTGGAATAAATCTGAACGTATTGCCAAATTGGCTGTGGCTTTATCTGCGATCACGGGTGCGAATCCTGCCGATGCTGAAAAAGCAGCACTTCTTGCAAAGTGTGATTTAACTTCTGAATTGGTTGGCGAATTCCCTGAACTTCAAGGGATTGCGGGCACTTACTATGCACGTATTGAAGGCGAGAATGATGAAGTTGCTGAAGCTTTAGGCGAGCAATATTTACCTAAATTTGCAGGTGATGTTTTACCGCAGACCAAGACAGGTACTACAATTGCTCTTGCAGATCGTTTAGATACGCTCACAGGTATTTTCGGTATTGGTCAAGCGCCTACAGGTTCGAAAGACCCGTTTGCTTTACGTCGTTCTGCGATTGGTATTTTGCGTTTAGTGACTGAAAACAATCTTGATGTTTCGATTGAAGAATTGATCAAGCTTGCTTTGGCTGCCTATGGCGATGTCTTGAAAGATCACGATAAAACTTTAGCGGATGCTGTTGCATTCCTTGAAGGTCGTTACCGTGCGAAATATGAAGACCAAGGCGTTGCTGTTGATGTGATCCAAGCAGTTCAAGCGTTATCACCAAAATCTCCACTAGATTTTGATAAGCGTGTAAATGCGGTAAATCACTTCCGTGCATTGCCTGAAGCGGCTGCTTTGGCTGCTGCCAACAAACGTGTTGCGAATATCTTAGCGAAAGAAGCTGCACCTGAAGGTGCTGTGGTTGAAGCAAACTTGGTGGAAGATGCTGAAAAAGCATTATTCGCTGAACTTGCGAAAATCACACCAGTGGTTGAGCCACTATTTGCTTCTAAAGATTACACTGCTGCGTTGTCTGCATTGGCAGCCCTGCGTGCGCCAGTCGATGCGTTCTTTGATGGCGTAATGGTGATGGCAGATGATGCTGAACTGAAAGCAAACCGTTTACGTCTGCTTGCTCAGCTTCGTGATTTGTTTACACGTGTTGCAGATGTAAGTGTGTTGCAGCACTAAAGTCTTAATTGCTTGTAAGTTAAAAGAAACCCCGCTATGTTGATAGTGGGGTTTTTTACATATTGATGAAATGAAATTATCACAACCACAAAAAGTCGCGGAATTTTTAAAAGCACATCCAACTCAAAAATTCACTGCTCGAGAAATTGCTCTAGGGATAACAAAGCTTTATCCAAATGACTACCTAGAAAAAAGAAGCAACTCACGATTTTCGAATGAAGAAGATTTTTTAAATCAAGTTATTGCTGAAATAGGTGCACATAAAAAAGCAATCCTGAAAATCGAGCCAAGAATTCAAATGCAAGACAGGCCTAGACCGCGCTTGTATTGGTTTGAACAAAATAACATCCCCTTACTTGATTTAGATAATTCAGAAAATATTCCTCTCGATGATGAGCAAGAAGTAGTATCTACTCCAACGTATAAAGTACTCTCAGAACATGATTTATATCCTGTTCTCATCGAATATTTGTCTAAAGAGTTAAACCTCTATAGCCTGAGAATTGATGAAAAAAAGTCTTCAAATAATCGAGGACAAAATGGTAATCAATGGTTACACCCTGATATTGTTGCTATACAGCCTATTGATAAAAAGTGGCATGAACTAGTGAAGACCTGCGTTAAACATGGTTCAGGTCAGAATGTTCGGCTTTGGTCATTCGAGGTAAAAAAAGAACTAAATAACTCAAATATTAGAAGTAGCTTTTTCCAAGCTGTTAGTAATTCAAGTTGGGCAAATGAAGGATATTTAGTTGCAACCTCAATTTCTACCAATGAAGTTGAAGAAGAACTGCGTATGCTTTCAGCTTTACATGGTATAGGTGTAATTTTACTCAATCCAGAAAATCCAACTGAAAGTGAAATCTTACTTCCTGCTCGCCGAAGACCCGAAGTGGATTGGCAATCAATAAATCGAATTTTAAATGAGAATTCAGACTTTAAAAATTTTATCGAATTGGTCTCAATTTATTACCAAACTGGCCGTATTCGCACACAAGATTGGAATCGTTAATCACTGAGCTATAGTCATTTTCCAACTGATTCCCTATACTCAACCTAACAACTCGCAACAAGAACGAACCTTATGAAATTAAAAACTGTACTTTTCGCTACTTTTGCTGCCCTTTCTATTACAGCATGTACATCTCAACCAACGATTCCACAGTTGACAGCGGGTGTATTACAGGAAGTCCAAGACATTGAAGTCTATCCAGATACAACCAATAACAAAGCAAAACTGACCAAATTTGAAGACAAATGCGTCATCGAATTTACTGGCAACCTCAAAGCAGGCAAAGTCGTAGAACAGTGGGCGTTCCGTGACTACACCCTCATCACAGGTGGCTCAGCAACCTTTGCACTCGATGGCACTAGCACAGCAACCAAATTTGAATTACACGATGCAGAAGTACAGAAAAACTTCCTCGCACTACGTAATCACTTTGCAAAAGAAGCCTTAGCGCAATGTAACTAAGCAAATCGTCATCACTGGTGCAACATCAGTGATGACTTCCTCTCAAATGCCTTCCGCTTCATATCTTTTATTTCAACACCAGTCTTCATACTTGTTACATTTAAAACAACGACCATGCATAAACTTACATAATTTTAATGAATTAACTGAACGACACAATTTTCAGCCCATTGTTCATGCGCTGTTGCCGCATTGTGCGACTTTCATATCAAACGCTATTTTTGAGCTCATTTCTGTCTATGATGACTGCTGTTCTGAACTCCTCATCGGGTTCTGTCATAAGAGGTAGAAAATCAAAGATGAAAGTTTTAACAAAAACACTCACCGCTTCGGCTTTAACCACTGCACTTTTAGCTTCCACTTCCCTATTTGCAAATACCACAGCCAATACATCGGCCAATGTTCAAGTTCAAACCTCGCAGCCAAGCGTATTGCAAAACTTAAAACATGATGTCAAACATGCCGCGCATGCGACAGGTGAAACGGTTGAGCATGGTGTCGACAAAACCAAAGCATTCAGCAAAGAAAAATGGCAAGACACCAAAGAATTTTCAGCTGAAAAATCTGCTGTCGTAAAAGATAAGGCAGGTGACGTTAAAGACTCTGTTGAGCATAACACCAAAAAAAGTGGTCACTATATAGCGGATAAAGCAAAACAAGGCCAACAAGCGACCAAACAAAAATGGCAGGAAACTAAGCAGGCTGTCAGTGTTCAACCTAAACGTGCTGACGTAAATGGGCAGGCTCAAGTGGAATTAGATACACCTGTTGCTAAAGCCAAAGTCGGTTCATCTGCGGATGCTGCCGTTGGCGCGAAGTAGAAGTTAAACTCCTCCAGAGTTGAAAGAGTCCACATGCTGGGCTCTTTTTTTTAGCTATATACATTTACACAGGATGCTTGTTTACAACCAAGCACATGAAATTCACACAAAGAGGCTTTATGCTAAAACGCTGATTTATGCACGATAGCCCAAGAGGTACACTGCTCTATGAACATGATGAAAACAACACTCTTCTGCGCTCTTTTAATGACAACAGCAGGTGTATGGGCACAAACAGAAACCACCACTCAGCAAGCGCAAAAGCCAATTACGCCTTATGGTAAAAACCCCAATATCTTTCACGTTTGGGCTTATAAAACTCAAGAAGGTGTGATTAACACGGCAGAAAAAGTCGGTACAGCAACACAAAAAGGCATCCAAAAAATTCGCCCTTCTGCACACCAAGCCCTGGATAGTGCAAAAACCATCACCAACGACACCGCAGAACAAGCCAAAGAAACAGGACAGCAAGTCACCCAAAGTGTGAATAAAAAACTGCATGAAACCAAGCAAGTGATTACTGGTCAAACGGATCAACCCGCCCCCATTTACCAAGGCAGTTTAAGTCAACCGTCATCTGCACCTGTAGATGCTCCTGCGGTTCAAGTGCCTTCAGTCTCATCTCCACAGCCTGTCGCACCACAAACAATGAATGAACCCACGATTACCCAAGCACCATCATCATTTACACCTGCTCAAGCAGAAGAAGAAATTAAAGTGACTAAGCTTTAATAGCAAAAAAGCCCATCAGTTGATGGGCTTTTTCGTTGTCATTATTTGTCCCGTCCTGAAATAAGTTTACACCTTAAGAGACTTATTTTATGGAACATGAACGAGAACAACGAGTTAAGCGTACACAACGTGATTATAGCTTCGCCTTTAAAATGATGGTTGTACATGAAGTAGAAAAAGGGCAAATTACTTATAAACAAGCTCAGGCAAAATATGGTATTCAAGGAAGATCAACTGTGCTGGTATGGTTACGCAAGCACGGACAACAAGATTGGACTTCGAATATGCCGACTTCTTCTAAACGCCAATTGACATCCCAACAACGAATCCGCCAATTAGAAAAACAGTTAGCCGCAGAAAAGCTCAAAACTGAATTTATACAGGATGTGATTTATCACATTGATAAAGAATGTGGGACTGATCTTGGAAAAAAGTATACCGAGCACGTTTCAAAGATTGGCAAAGCCAAAGAGGACTAAGCGTTTCACGTTATTGTCAGTGGTTAGGAATCACTCGACAAGCTTATTATCAAGCAGAAAAACGTGCTCAAATGACTGCACAAGTAACCGAACAAATACTCGAGTTGGTTATGGAATATCGTTGTCTCATGCCAAGTATCGTAACACGTAACCTGTATTGGCTTATTCAAGGCAAATTGTTGCAGCGTGGTTTAAAGTGTGGACGGGATCAGTTATTTAAAATATTGAAAGAAAATAATTTATTGATTCGCCCCAAGCGTCGCTACACAAAAACTACGGATAGCAAGCATTGGATGAAGAAGCATCCAAATTTATTAAAGGATTATTCAGCTGTGCAAGCCAATGAAGTCTTTGTCAGTGATATTACCTATGTTGAGAGTGCTGAAGGCGTACATTATTTATCCTTAGTGACAGATGCTTATACCCGCCAGATTAAAGGTTATAAGTTATCGAATGATATGCGTGCGGAGAATGTTGTGCAGGCTCTACATATGGCGATGCAGCATGTGACGGATCGAGCGACAAGGATGATTCACCATTCAGACAGAGGCTCTCAGTATTGCTCTGAACTATATCAATCGGCATTACGCCATTATGGGGTATGTCCATCTATGACAGATGGAGGCCTTGCGAAACAGTGTTTCTCATACCAGAATGCATTAGCAGAGCGGATTAATGGAATATTAAAGCAGGAGTTTTTAACTACACGATGTCAAACCATGAAGGAGTTAGATCACTTAATTACGGAATCTATCATGATTTATAATTGCTATAGACCACATTTAAGTTTAAATATGAACACCCCGAATCAGATGTATGAGCAAACTAAAACCGAGCTAATTGCTTAACTCGGTTTGAAGTGGAATACTGTCAATCTATTTCAGGACAAGACAATTTGCTTTAATTCACCCGACGGATTGGCTGCCCTGCTTGAAAAGCTTGAGCATTTTCCACTAACTGCTGCACCATGCGTTGACGTGCTTCGACACTGCCCCACGCACTGTGTGGTGTAATGATTAAATTCGGCATACGAGCATCCAATAAAACATTACCCTCTTTAGGTGGCTCAACGGTCAATACATCGGTTGCTGCACCCGCAATTTCACCCTGTTTTAACGCGTCTGCCAAAGCTGCTTCATTGACAATTCCACCCCGTGCACAATTAATTAAAAAGGCACTTTTTTTCATTTTTTTGAAAGCTTGAGCATCAATCAGGTCACGCGTGTCATCGGTTAATGGACAATGCAGACTGACAAAATCCGATTGCGCCAGCAAGTCATCAAAGCCCACTCGTGTTGAGTCAGCATGTGGACGGTTCGGCAAATTGCCCACTAAAACTCGCATGCCAAAGGCTTCAGCGAGTTTAGCCACTGCCTGCCCCAATTCCCCATACCCTAAAATACCTAAGGTCTTGCCGGAAAGTTCAATAATTGGGTAGTCCAGTAGGCAAAACTGCGAAGCTTTATTCCATTCACCTTGCTGCACTGCACGGTCGTATGGTAAACACGAGGTTGCCAGGTTAAGCATCAACATTAAAGTGTGCTGTGCCACCGCTGCCGTGCCATAACCCTGACAATTACACACCACAACACCTTGCGCTTTGGCTTGCTGCAAATCGATATTATTGGTGCCTGTGGCAGAGATTAAAATCAACTTTAACTGAGGGCATTGTTTTAGGGTATCGGCATCTACCATTACTTTGTTGCTAATAATCACATCTGCATCTTGTACACGGGCGACAAGTGTCTCAGCATCGGTACTTGGGTAAAGGATCAGTTCATCAAAAACAGCATGCAGTGCTTGAAAGTCCAAATCATTTTTATCTAAGGATGCATAATCTAAAAATAGGGCTTTCATTGCTCACGTCCAGTTGTTCTGCATAATGATAGAGCGCTTATTTAAACGAACTCAGCCCCACTTTTCAATGTAAACGCTGTCCTAATCACCTGAAAACAAGTACTACGTCCAGAAAAAAGCCCTCTATTTAAAGGGCTTATTGCGATGAATACGAATAGAAATACTGATTTGTTTAATCACATAAAACGTCAGGATCAGCAGGAGAATCAGGCCACCACCGAATGTAAGATAAGCTGGCTCTAAACTTTGTGCCAGTGCGCTTTGTGATGTTGAAATAAACAGTAATGTTATAAATACAGCCGACCAATGTCTTTGCATTGCTTCCACCCTATTTGATCTTTATCTGTATTGTTTAAAAGATAAACAATACTCTCATATTAAACCAAATAGGACGGAAAACAAGCGCTTGGCCTTAGACCAAAGCTCTATATGAATAAATCACATGAACACATCTGATTCAGCATCGCTTGACACCAAAAACTGCGCTGTTTCTGGAATATCCTCGACCAAATCAAAGCCACCATATTCATCACAGCTAAAGTTAAACTGCTTATAGCTAATCAGATAATAATCACTGTATTTTTTCATTAACAATGGATGCATTCCAGCGCTTAATTCGGCTTGTTCATGCACCAATTTCATGATCTGTCTGTCATTCATGACGATGGTATAACGCATGTCGTTATAGTAAATATGTACTAACCCATTGCCCTTGGCAAAAATCGGCAGCAGAAACTTATGATTTAGTGCAATGGCATCTGGTGCATAGCTTTCAATTTTCTGACTGATCATATTGAACACCAAACCATGTCCAAAATTATCCATCAACTGACAGCTATTTTCTTGTGGTAAGTTGACCTGAATGCCTAGTTTCAACAGATCAGTTTGGCTCACTTGTCGATTGCTAAGTAACTCGCGGATAATGCTTTGTTTTAGCTTGGCATCAAAAAATTGACCATCTAACTCAAGCTCATTATTTTTCAGAATTCGCCCCAAAGAAAAGCGGTGACGCGGCAACAAGTTTTCGATCACTTTACGGTAATAAAACTTGCTGTTCTTTTTCACTTCACGAATTTTTTTATAAAAATACGGCGCATCAAACTCATGACGTAAAAAATCGTGCAATAAATCTGAACTGGCTAAAACCGCAATCGCATCATGCCCTGTAAAAGGTAAGTTCAGGGTATTCAGATTCGGCATGACCATTTGTAATTTTTCATAATGCGCACGGTCTTCAGGGCAGTAAGGGTCATAAATAACAATGTATTCACACTCTGCCGAGACATCCTTCGCCTGTACCTGCATGTCATGGTTCAGCTCAGGCTGATAGAACATGTTATAGCGGTTATCCGTCACCTGTTCAGGGTCGATCGAATACTGCGGCACCAAGGCCACCACGCGCTTAAATCCAAGCAGTTTAGAGTATTTAATCGCTGCATAGCCGCCCATCGACCCTGCATAGGCAATGCGGGTTTGAAAGGGAGCAATCCAAGCGCGAATTGCATCCAACATCGCTAACATCGAAGACTCTGGAAACCATGACTTTTGTTTTGGCATAATGCCAACCACATTAAAGCCAAACTTCGCCAGCGACTTTTCTGCATTGATCGACGTTCCCTTGGCACGAGTAATTAGATCGCCAAAAGAGAAAATAAGTTCGTCCGATGAACCCTGTAAAAAAATGACACGAATCTGTTCGTCTTCAAAAATAATTTGTTTCGCCATGTCCATGCTGAGAGATTTCATTCCTATAAAGTGAGGTCATGTTCGTTCCATACAGCATAAGCGATTTCATCGAACCAAATGTGTTATTTTATAGATGCAGAGCAGATAAAAAAGCGCAAAATATGACACAATTACTCCATCCTGCGGCACAACACGGGTTTAGTGCAGCTGCTGAACTTTATCAACAAGTGCGTCCGAGTTATCCACAAGAGATCCATGCATGGCTCACCGAGCAGTTGCATTTAAACGCAGATTCTCATGTGATTGATCTTGCCTCGGGCACAGGTAAGTTTCTGCCTTATTTGATTCCACATAGTGGACAACTCACTGCCATCGAACCTGTCACCGAAATGTTGGCTCAACTCAAACTGGCTTACCCGCAGGTCGAAACATTACAAGCCTTTAGTGACCATATTCCCCTGCCTTCGCAAAGTATCGATGCAGTTTTATCTGCACAAGCCTTCCACTGGTTTGCCAACATGCACAGTTTAAAGGAAATTCACCGTGTCCTAAAACCGCAAGGGCATTTGGGCTTGGTCTGGAATCAACGCGACACTCAAGTCGACTGGGTCAATGCGCTCGCAGAACGGCTCTCTCCATTAGAAGGAGATACCCCGCGTTATCATAGTGGGCTGTGGCAAAAAGTCTTTGAACATCAACCCTTATTTCAACTCAAAAGCCTGCATCAGTTTGCCCAGGAGCAAACCGGTACAGTAGAACAAGTGGTCTCAAAACGTCTCCTTTCGACCAGCTTTATTGCCGCAATGCCACTCGAACAACAACAGGATTTAAAACATCAGTTTGAACAAATTGTGCAGCAGTACACAGGCAAACAGCCACAAGACGAAATCAGTTTTCCTTACATCACCTATGCCTATCACTTTCAAAAAATAGCAGAATAATAGGACATCGATATGAACCCACATACTCTTTCATTGAAACAGATTCTACTGCCACTTCTTTTAGGTAGTAGCTTAATCCTCACAGGCTGTAACAAAGTCAATGAACCTGCTGAGCAAGACACGCTTTCGAGCGATGATAAAATTCTGCAAGAACTCAGCTCTGAACCTGTCAAAAATTTTGCTAAAACAGCCAATGATCCACACGATATTGCGCTCTTAGTCGACTATGACCAGCGCTTCAGTAACATGAGTGATGAAATGGAAGATGAACTCATGAAAATGCGTGAGGCAGGCACGCTCTCGGATGAATTTGCAAAAACACGCAAACAAGACAATATTCAGTCTGCACTGAATATGTTGAAAGAGCTGGATCTAAAAACAGAACAAGGACGCTACATTCAAACTCTGATGTACCAATATTGGGATAACCAAGCCAAAATCATTCAAGATAAAGTCGCAGCACCACATGATAACGTGAAAGGCCTCGGTGAGCTCATTCATGCCCAAGAGCAGCTTGAACACTGGCAGTCGCAATATCCTAAGGCTCAAGATACGATGTCGACAGGCCACTAACTCAATCTCGGAAAAAGAAAAGGGATCCGACGATCCCTTTCACTAAATCTATTCTAATTATGGGCGTTCAGCATATTGTGGCAATGCATCACAAATGTTGTCCTACTCGGCTTGAGATGCCACAAAAATATGCTGCGTCGGCTTTTGCTGTAACGGGGTATCTAAAGTGCCGATCCGCAAACGGTAAAAGTCAGGGGTGTCAGCTTTAATACTGATCAAAGGTGAACCACAGTTGCCACAGAAACAGCGCTCTGTGCCTGCACTCGATGCATATTTTTTCACAACGTCCTGACCAGAGGTCAGTTTAAAATCCGCTTTAGCAATCGGTGCATTGGTTGCATAGGCCGTTCCATTGGCCTTGCGACATTTTTGACAATGGCATTGAATAATATCGCCAATCGACCCATCAATTTGATAAGTCACTGCACCGCACAGGCAGCTGCCCACATACTGCTGAAGATCCGACATCATGATGCTCCTTGAATTTTTATTCAAATTAGCACAGCTGATTTTCAGTTGCATCGCTTATGGCGATTTTTTTGCCACATTCAAATACTGTATCACACCCTCACCCGCGGCACGTCCAGTTGCAAAACATGCAGTGAGTAAGTAGCCCCCTGTAGGTGCATCCCAGTCCAACATTTCCCCACATAAAAAAACGGTGGGATTAGATTTTAATTGCAACCGCGAACTCAGCACTTCAAGGCGCACACCACCTGCACAACTAATGGCTTCTTCAATCGGACGAAAACCAGTTAAAGGAATCTGGAGTTGCTTAATCTGCTGAGCCAGTTGTTCTGGGTGATTCCAGTGATCTTTTGCAACCAACTCTCGCACTAAACTCGCCTTAGCTGCATCTAAACCAGCTTTACGCCAAACATTACTTAACGACTGCTTTTTTGTGGGTTTCAGACGCACAGCCAATTCTTGAACCGTGACATCTGGCAGTAAATCAAGCGTTAACACTAAAGGTTGGAGCTGTTTTTGCTGCGCACGCAGCGCTCGACCTTGCTTATAGACCAAACCACTTTCTAGTCCATAATGGGTGATGACGATATCGCCCATACTTTTTTCCGCATCGCCCACCCATGCTGCGATACGTTTCAGTGGCTGCCCAAAAACGGGGTGCATGTAGGTAGACCATTCATGTTCTACCCCAGCATTGCTGGCTTGAAAAGGCTCAATTTCATCGGTCTCCAACCAGTTTTGCCATGCGCCATCACTACCGAGCTGAGACCATGACACTGCTCCGCAAGCCAAGACGATCGCATCATAGCTCTGGCTATGTACTTGATCACTAAGTAAAGACTTAATTTCAAGTGTATGTTCTTTGAGGCTGAGGCATTGATGACGATAGTAAAACTTAACGTCTGACTCAACCAAACGTTTCAACCATGCACGTAATAAAGGCGCGGCTTTCATTTCAATCGGAAAAATACGCCCAGACGTTCCGACATAGGACTCAATGCCTAAATCTTTCATCCATGCTTGAATCCAGTTGGCATCCCACTTACGAATCCAAGGTGCCAACCATTCGGCTTGATCATAGCGACCAATAAACTGCTCTACAGGTTCTGCATGAGAGATATTTAGTCCTGTTTTACCCGCCATCAGGAACTTACGTGCAGCAGATGGTTTTTGCTCAAATACATCGACCTGAACCTCATATTGGCTCAACACTTCTGCCGCCATCAAACCGGCTGGGCCCGCCCCAATAATTGCAATACGCTTTGGCATGGTTTATTCAGCTTGTTCCGAAGATTGCACCTGTGGGTTCTGACCTTGCAGGGCCTGAAACGCATCAAAGCGCGTGCGATAACCTTCAGGTTTCGTGATGATTAACTGTTGGCACAACTCACCACGTTCTAAATATTTAATTTCAAAATGCGTGCGCGCTGAGCTATCCGCAATGCGCTCTTTCACAAATGGTAACTTCCACACCTCAATCAACTGTTGCTGTGCTTCTTCGATATATTCTGGAATATTGCTGGCTAAAGTAATTTGTCCGCCCACTTGTAAACGTGAAATCAGAAACTCAAAAAACGGCATATTCAACCAGCGCTGCGCAGGATTATGCGGTTCAGGGTTGGGATAAAGAATAAAGAACTGTTCAACCTGCTGCGGTTGCAAAGCATGTACCACCCAAGGCAAAGCATCGGCATGTACCAGCTGTAAATTCTGCTGACCTTCTAAGCTATGTTGTTTCTGCATCGCCACAAACTTTTCACGGGTTCGCTCAACTGCAATCAGCTTTTTCTCAGGATGATGGGCCGTAAACAATAAAGCATGTTTACCCTTGCCCGCCCCAATTTCCACACACAGTGGATCAGGACTGATCATTTGAAAATCACGAGGCGCATGCATACGCTGGGCTTGAAATTGACGAATCGGCATAATCAGATCAAACTAAGAAAAAACCGCATCAGTCTAACAACTGCCAACGTTTTTGCCTATTTCAATCCGAAAATTTTATCTGGAGTCGATCATGCCACACACTTTCCCTTGTCCCCGTTGTGGAGAAATGAGTCAATGGGAAGACAACACATTCCGCCCATTTTGTTCAGAACGTTGTAAATTGATTGACTTAGGTGCATGGGCTAATGATGAGTATCGCCTCCCAACGCAAGATGCACCGCAAGCAGAAAACTCAGAAGAATAATATGTTTAATTTCATGATATTTTTCATATTTTAAGAGAAATTGTCCATTATTTAAGATCTTAATATTCGCTTAAAAGGATAATTCGTCGACTATACTCCCGCCAAAATTGGTACATGCTCACAGCATGATCAAGTGACAAAAACAACATCCTAAAGGGGGATAAGATGAACATCCTGAGTAAGACTATTGTTTTAATTGGCGTTTTACTTGAGATCTGTCTATTCAGTTTTGGCATCTATATGCAAGATCTGTTGATCCTCTCGGTTGGACTATTAGTGGCCTTATTCTCTATCGTGTTTGCTCTAGAAACCCAACACATTTTGCATAATCCATTTCGCAAATAAAAAAGTCAGCAGCTGCTAACTTTTTTATTTTTCAATAAGACCACAAAGCGCTTAGCCTGCTTTTCCTGCCACAAAAGGGTTATGTTGTTTTTCAAAACCAATCGTACTGATTGGCCCATGTCCTGAAATAAACTGCGTCTCATCAGGTAAGCTAAAGCATTCACGCTGAATAGAGTCAATCAGCTGCTGATGATTGCCACGTGGAAAGTCGGTACGACCAATTGAGCCTTTAAACAACACGTCGCCGGTCCAAAGCAAACCATAGTTTTTGTTATAAAACATCACATGGCCCGGAGTATGTCCAGGGGCAAAACGCACTTCAAACTCTTCATTGCCCAGTTTAAGGACTTCGCCACCTTCAAGCCATGTCGTGACATCCACTTTTTCAGGAATAGGAAAACCATAACGCTGCGAGATTTCTTGGATCATATCCAACCAAAAGGCATCTTCTTTATGTGGGCCAATCACAGGGACATCCCACAGTTTTTTTAATGCCCCGACTGCTCCAGCATGATCTAAATGCCCGTGCGTCAGCCACAGCGCTTTTACCGTCAAACCCAACGCTTCGATTTCTGCTTTAAGTTTTTCAGGTTCTCCACCTGCATCAATTAAAATTGCTTCTTTACTGTCACTGTCCCAAACAATGGAACAGTTCTGTTGAAATGCCGTTACAGGCACAATTTTAACTTGCAACATAGAGTGTCAACCTCAATTCATTTTGCTGGCTAATGTCTGTTTTAAGGCATCAAGATTAGCTTGAACCAGCGTATTGAGCAATTGCAAATGATCTCCGCGGCTGTTCAAGGCTGGAATATATTGATACCGCTCTCCACCTTGAGACAAAAACAATTCAGCATTCTGAATCGCCAGTTCCTCTAAAGTTTCTAAGCAATCCGCTGAAAATGCAGGACTCATAATTTGCACCGATTTCACTCCTTGCTCTGCCCATTCGGTCAATAAGGCATCGGTATAGGGTTTCACCCATTCTTGCTTGCCAAAGCGGGATTGGAAACTGATTGCCCATTCATCTTCCGCTAGGCCTAACTCTGCCGCCACCAACTGCCCCGTGATACGGCAACGGTCGGCATAGGGATCACCCTTATCGGCATAAGGCTGTGGAATACCATGAAAAGACATTAACAGCTTTTCAGTCCCCCCATGTTCAGCACGGAAATCGCGCACACTTTGCGCTAAAGCCTGAATATATAAAGGGTGCTGATAATAATCGCGAATAATGCTCAGCCCTGGCAAATTGCGCTGCTTTGGAATCCACTTCGCGAAAGCATCATATAAAGGCGCGCTAGATGTTGCAGAATACTGCGGAAACAAAGGAAAAAGCACAATATGATCTTGAGGGTTTTGACTCAGCTCAGTAAGTAAAGACTGAATACCTGGATTGCCATAGGTCATTGCAGGGACGATATTCAGCTCAAACTCAGGGTATTGCAAAATCAACTGTTGTTGTAACGCAGCCACTTGAGTCATTAAAATCTCTCGCATTGGCGAGTCATTACCCCACACCATTTCATAAGCATGGGCAACACGCTTCGGACGAAACGGCAAAATAAATAAACGAAGAATAATCTGCCAAAGCGGTTTGGGAATTTCAATCACACGCGAATCAGATAAGAACTGATCCAAAAAGCGACGCACTGCTGAAGCTGTCGGTGCATCAGGCGTTCCCAAATTTGCCAAAATAACAGTAACTTTTGCTTTTGTTGCAGTAGACATTCAGCCCCCGTGGCTCGTTTTCGAATGTCTCTACTGTAACAGTTTTCAGTGCATTATCTAAATGGATAACTACGAAGATTTAAATTGAAAAGGCCGATCCTTTTGCAATAAATTACTCTCCAAAAGTTTAGTCGCCTTCGGGGTCAACTGCCAAAGCATGCGCTGACGATCATCTCGACCCGACTGAACAATCCAATCATTTTGACGCATTTGCATTTTGATACTGTGCAAAGCACGAATATTAATTTGCGAGCGTGCAACAGCATGAGCACGAGGCATTTCCAGACGTGCATCATTTAAACCAGTTTCGTTTAAATACTCATTTATGCGTTTGGAAAAATACTCTTCAGGAGTGGGGTGAATAAAGGTTGTCCCCAAAACAGAGAGTAATTGTGCCCAAGTCATCTGCTTTTGAATTTTCAGTTCCTTAAAGTTGCCATCTTGATAGGCATGCGTCCGATAATCAAAGGCAAAAAATTCATGCATAGCGACTTTGGGTAAAGACAAAAATGGATCGACTTCGCGTTTACCTGCTTCGGTTTCTAACTGCATCACCTTCGCTTTGAGCTTATCTATCTCGTCATGCAAGACTTGGGTATTCTGCGGACGAACCCAGCCTGATACAGGATAACGCTCCAACATCTGGGTCATATTTAAACGAACAGCCATTTCTAAGTCACGCATGGTCCGATAAGTGAAAACCTGATCAACTTCCTGTTGCAATAGTTTTCTAAAATCTTTGAATTTTTCACGTAACTCAGGCTTGTCATCATGCAAATTAGGATCACGCGCATCTGGATCATCATGCATAAAGACAATAATCGGCTTTTGTTTGGTGACCGCATAAATGTATTCGAGATGCATATAGCCCACACCCGATACAGACTGTTCCCCATATTTGCTGCCCAGCAACAATATGACATAGTCACAGTCATCGATCTGACGACGTGCAAAAGCCGTTGAAAGTGGTGTCCGTTGTTCTAATCCCCAAGAAAAAAATCCCATGCCCACTAAAGTTTGGGCCAAAATGATCCTCTCTGGCTGCATCTCGCTTCCAGAGGTGGTTATAAACACTTGATAACGCTTATCGAGCATCGGTTATCCTCATTATTCTTCGCAGCATCCTATCCCCCAAATTCCATTAGATAGACACTGCGACTAACTCAAGCATATTAAGTTGCAATTTTTGACTATATATCAAAATACTCGACTTATTTGCTTAAGAATTAAGCAGATATATTTAAAATAGTCCAACTTAGTTCTGGTTCAATCAAAAGTTGTAAGATAGGTCTCAAACTTTCTGCATTATTCCCACTGACATAACATTCAATTCGAACATCACCTTCATGATTTTGTTCAAATAATAACTCATTTTTGATTAAAATACGGGCTGTTTGTCGTGCAACTGCCAGTCCAGAGTCAATTAGTGTCAGTTTCTGACCAAAAATAGATTGTATCGCTATTTTCAAAAAAGGGTAATGGGTACAGCCTAAAACTAAGTAATCTGCACCCTGATCGACAACAGGTTCTAAAATATCTTTTAACGTGGCTAAACATGCCGCACTCATCTGTGCGCCACTTTCAACAAAAGGTACTAAATCTAAGCAAGTCACTGGAATCACTGTGACTCCCGAAGGCTGTGCAAACTTATCAACCACATCTTTAATCAGTTGCCCACGAAAGGTCGCAGGGGTTGCTAGTACAGCTACGGTTTTGGATTTACTTTGCAATACCGCAGGTTTTAGGGCCGGAACAAGCCCGATAATCGGGAAATTGTCGCCATAGTGCTCACGTAAATAATCCAAACTAAAGGCAGAAGCGGTATTACACGCCACAACTGCAACCTTACAGCCTTTGCGGTAAAGCCACTCAATCGCTTGTGCAGTCAATTCTCGAATATTTTGATCATCGCGCGGCCCATAAGGCACATGTGCGGTATCAGCAAAATAAATAAATCGTTCATGTGGTAAATGCTTGGCAATTTCTTGAGCGATGGATAAGCCGCCTATCCCCGAATCAAATATCCCGATTGGCGCATCGGCTGTCGCTTTTGGCATGGGGTTGATCATAGGGAATAAGGGCTGAATGGCACTCATGAGGACTCGTTGCAGTATAAAGTTAAAAGATCAATCAAGCTTAAACCTCAGGTGCCTAATTGCAAGCGCAAATCACCACTTCGTAACACTAAAATGGATTCACCTTTTTCATTTTCAAGCAGTTCCCCCATCTCAACCAAATGAAAGAATGCTGCACGCTGTATCAGTGCATTAATTCCAAAACGCACATGCACATAAGGACGCAATTCACCTTGATATTCACGCATAAAAATGGGATGGTCTTCATCAACAATCACCACATCCTGTGTGGTCGTGGTCAGTTGTAAGTAAATTTTTCCTGCGATTTCGACTTGATCGACCTGATTGACAAATAAAGGCTCATCTTCTACCTTGATTTCAATCTGCTCGACAGGAGTTTTGAGATAAAACTTATCTTCTTCTTTCCAAAGTACCGTTGCAAACAGCTCAATCATGGCTTGGCGTTTGATCAATTGACCTTCGTGCCACCATTCTCCATTGGCTAAAACCTTCAAATCCATTGCGCCACAATGCTTTGGGTGCCATTGATCTAAAGGGGGGATTGACCTTTTGTGACCGGTCTGTCCATCTTTTATGTATTGTGCAATATCGGTTAAGTTTTTATTATCAGCAATAGCTACTTTTTTCGTCGGATTTTCTGAGTTGTGCTGCTTATCCATAAAATTCATGCCTGTCTGACGGAAAAATAATATGATTCAGCCAATTGGCTAAAACTCGGTTTAAACCTATACTAGCTCACAATATAAAAGACACGATGATAAATTTTGTGTCTGGGAACTAAGAACACTCATGGCAGCACCTTTCTTTGAGTCAAAACGGTTGCCACCTTTAACCATATGAGGAGTCCTACATGGAACACATCGAACGTGAATCGATGGAGTTTGACGTAGTCATCGTTGGCGCAGGCCCTGCTGGCCTTTCTGCTGCGATTAAAATTCGTCAACTTGCAATTGAAAACAACCTTAATGATCTGTCCGTTTGTGTCGTAGAAAAAGGCTCTGAAGTTGGTGCGCATATCCTTTCAGGTGCTGTGCTCGAACCGCGTGCGATCAATGAGTTGTTCCCAAACTGGAAAGAAGAAGGCGCGCCTTTAAATGTTCCAGTAACTGAAGATAAAACATATTTCTTAATGTCTGCTGAAAAGTCACAAGAAGCGCCGCACTGGATGGTTCCTAAAACCATGCACAATGATGGCAATTATGTGATTTCACTCGGTAACGTGGTGCGTTGGTTAGGCCAAAAAGCTGAAGAATTAGAAGTGTCTATTTTCCCAGGTTTTGCTGCATCTGAAATTCTTTATCATGCCGATGGTACCGTTAAAGGCATCCAAACTGGTGATATGGGGATTGGTAAAGATGGTGAACCAACACATAACTTTACCCCAGGCTATGAACTACATGCCAAATATACGATTTTTGCGGAAGGCTGTCGTGGTCATTTAGGTAAGCGCCTAATTGCCAAGTTCGATCTCGATAAAGATGCAGACCCTCAACACTATGGTATCGGCATCAAAGAACTATGGGAAATTGACCCTGCAAAACACAAACCAGGTTTGGTGATGCACGGTGCAGGTTGGCCTCTAGCTGAAACCGGTTCTTCTGGTGGTTGGTGGTTATATCACGCTGAAAACAACCAAGTGACGTTGGGTATGATCGTGGATTTATCTTACGAAAACCCACACATGTATCCATTTGCAGAAATGCAGCGTTGGAAAACGCATCCACTTATTAAGCAATATCTTGAGGGTGGCAAACGTATTTCTTATGGCGCACGTGCGGTTGTAAAAGGCGGTTTCAACTCTCTGCCGAAGTTCACCTTCCCAGGTGGCTCTTTAATTGGTGATGATGCAGGCTTCCTAAACTTCGCTAAAATTAAAGGCTCTCACACTGCCATGAAATCGGGCATGTTGTGTGGCGAAGCGGTATTCGAAGCGATTCAAGCTGGCGTTGAAAAAGGTGGTGACCTTGCAATTGCTCGTGTAACTGAAGGCGAAGATTTCTTTGTGAAAGAGCTAACGGCATACACTGAAAAATTCAACAACAGCTGGCTGAAAGAAGAACTTTATAGCGCGCGTAACTTTGGTCCTGCAATGCATAAGTTTGGTCAATGGATGGGCGGTGCGTTTAACTTCATCGACCAAAACGTGTTTAAAATACCGTTTACCTTGCATGATTTAGTGCCTGATTTCAGCGCACTCAAAACTGTAGATGCTGCGACCTTCAAACCGAATTATCCAAAACCAGATGGTAAAATTACATTTGATCGTCTGTCTTCAGTATTCGTATCGAATACCGTTCACGAAGAGAACCAGCCTGCTCACTTGAAACTGACAGATGCTTCTATTCCTGTAAATGTGAACTTACCAAAATGGGACGAGCCAGCTCAGCGCTACTGCCCTGCTGGCGTTTATGAAATTATGGAAGAGAATGACGGTTCTAAGCGTTTCCAAATTAACGCGGCAAACTGTGTTCACTGTAAGACGTGTGATATCAAAGATCCGTCTCAAAACATTACTTGGGTAACACCTGAAGGTGGTGGTGGTCCTAACTACCCGAATATGTAATTCCTTGCGACACGGTAAAGCGGTTGCTTTGCTAACCGTGTCTCATACCCGAACATGTAATCTTAAAACGGGCTTGCACTGAAGTACATTTCCGAGCAAGTAATCGCTTTTAGATTAAAAAAATCCCTTCAGCACTGAAGGGATTTTTTTAATTAATAGGCATCTGACTTTTTGCTAAAAACCATCACTGTTGGCCCTATCGCGGTATGTCCAACCCCATGATCTTGATGAATTTCAATCCGATAATCGGCACACTGATAGACATATTTATTTTCAGCTCGTTTCCAGCCGTTTTGCGCCACCTCAAAGCGTTTTAATACTCGACTTTTAAAAACATCTAAATCGGTTTCATACGTCGCAAGCGGCCCATCTAGAAAACTTAAACTGTACGAAATAATCATTTTAGAATGCGGATCGTAACGAATATGCTGAATCCAGCTCACACCTGCTTTTTTAATTTGTGTATCTACACCTTGTGCAAATTCAAACTGATAATTATCGCCACCTAAAATAACCGTTTTTGCGGTGGGATGATGCTGTTGAAACTCACGAATATGCTGTCCAATTTTTAAACCTGCAACATTCATCGTGGCTACAGGAACTTCACAAGATTTTGCCCAAGAAATTGAACAAAATAATGCAAAAATGTGAGCCCATAAGAACACATTTATTCTTTTCATTCTGATTTCCTTGGATGAACTTGATTTCTTTTTCTTTACTCAAGCACATTTTAAAAGGCTAAGACAAATGTCCTAACCTTTTTTAACTAAATAATGAAATTCTTTATTGCCGTTTTCATCTAAGCGCTCTTCTTGCAGCAAAAGTTCATGCCCAAGATGCATACAAAATTTAGGAATATCCCATGAAGTTGAATTGTCAGTTGCAAACACCTCCACTACATCTCCAGATTTAGACTTGCGAATGGCTTGATGCAACATCATCACAGGCTCTGGACAGCGTAAACCACGGGTGTTTAATTGAATGCTTGGGCTCACTTCCAAATCAGACATATATAAACTCAAAAATTTAAAAACTTGCCAATTTTAACACAACTGCCCATTTCGCATATCTGTTTGCATAGCTTGATGGCAGATGAACCTCGTATTTAAAAGTATTGATCTAATCATTCATGCAATCCTTGCTTAATTACAATAGACAACTGTGTTTTCTACGGTATGATAAAATTAAGTTTTTTAGATATTAAGAGTCTTTAGGAAAGATCATGCACGAGGAATCAGGCCCGTCGTGGGGAATGCGTGGCTTACGCAAATGGTTAGGTACCGCGCCAGAAACTCGCGATGAACTGTTAAAGTTAGTTCAAGATTCACGTCGTTTTTTAGAACCTGACACTGTTGCGATGTTAGAAGGCGTATTAGACCTTCCAGCAACCAAAGTCCGCGAGGTCATGACACCGCGTACATCAATGATTAGCCTACAAGAAGATGATGAGTTACTCGACATTTTGCATACTCTGGTTGAGTCGGCACATTCACGTTTCCCTGTCTTTTCATCAGATCAACCAGACAATGTCGTGGGCATTTTATTAGCCAAAGACTTATTGCCTTTTTTGACTGAACCAAACAATAAAGTGGATATACGTGCGCTGATGCGTCAACCTTTATATGTACCTGAAAGCGCACGCTCAGACCAAGTGCTTCGCATGTTGAAAAACACCCAAACGCACATTGCAGTGGTAATTGATGAGTATGGCACCACCTCAGGTTTAGTGACGCTAGAAGATATTTTGGAAGAGATCGTCGGTGAAATTGAAGATGAACACGACAAGATCGATGAAGAAGCGGAATATATTATTCCCGACAATGACCCAACGACCGCAAATACGTGGCTGGTTCAAGCACTTACACCAATCGAACACTTTAACAATCTTTTAGATGCAGACTTTTCTGATGATGAGGTTGAAACTGTGGGCGGTTTATTGCTTCAAGAAATTGGTTTAGTGAGTGATTTACAAGGTCAGGTGATTGATCTTGAAAATTGGGAATTTACCATTGTAGAAGCAGATGCACGTTCTATTCATCTGATTCGAGCCGTTCGTAAATGAGAGCTTACTTTGACAAACTGTTAACCCCAAATCCACAACAAAAACAGTTACCTTTAATTTATCCAATTTTAATTGCCTTATTCTCAGGGGCTGTCTTTAGTTTTGCACTCGCCCCTTATCATTATTGGTGGTTGGCAATATTATCCCCTGCACTGCTCTATGCCACTTTACGCAGGCGCAGTGCAAAGCAGGCCTTTGGTATTGGTTGGGCCTATGGTTTCGGCCTATGGTTCGTGGGGGCTTTTTGGCTCTACACTTCCATTCATGTCTATGGCGATACCAACAGTGCTTTAAGTGTCGGTATGATCGGCATTATGGCCTTGGTCATGGGTTTATTCACGGCTGTCCAAAGCTTTATTTACCGCCGTTTTTTCCCTGAAACGCCACTAACCTTCGCTCCGCTTTGGGTACTTTTTGAATGGGCAAAAACGTGGTTTTTCACAGGCTTCCCATGGCTGTTTGCAGGCTATGCCTTTACCGAACGTTTACTGGATGGCTATGCACCATTATTTGGTATCTTCGGGGTGTCATTTGTAGTATTGGTGTTGGCCTGCGCACTGGTCGAAGTTTTAAACCGTCGTGTCTTTTGGGTCATCCCCTCTGCTTTATTGGTCCTTGGTGCATGGGGCGCATCAAAAATTGAATTCGTCTCCGCAAAAAATAACCCACCATTATCGGTTTCTTTAATTCAGGGCAATATCCCACAAGACTTAAAATGGCTCACTGAATATCAACTGAAAACACTTGGAATCTATGCTGATTTAACCAAAACAGAATGGGGACGAGACCTCATTGTTTGGCCTGAATCCTCTATTCCGATGTTCCAAAGTGATATCGAACCCTTTTTAGCTGCAATGACGGCACAAGCCAAGAAAACCAACACGGCGTGGGTCACGGGTATTCCATACTGGGATATTTCAGGCTCTGAAGCGGCAGGTCGACCACTGTACTACAACAGTATTATAGCCAATGGTGCTGAAGCCGAAGGACTCTATAAAAAGCAACGTTTAGTGCCTTTTGGTGAATATATTCCACTATCAGGTTTACTGAAATGGGTGTTGCCTGCCATGCAGAATGATCCGTCGATGAGTGGTTTTTCACGTGGCGAACAACAGCAACAACCGCTTTCTATTCATCAGCAGCATCTAGGCGCGGCCATTTGCTATGAAGTGGCTTATCCGAACTTGACGCGTCGTAATGCCAGCCAAAGTGATTTCTTGGTGACGGTTTCCAACGATGCATGGTTTACGGGAACTGCAGGCCCTTTACAGCATTTACAGATGGTTCAAATGCGTGCCAAAGAAAATGGACGCTGGTTTATCCGTGCCACCAATACTGGCGTGACGGCATTTATTGACCATCAAGGGCATATCGTAAAGCGTGCCCCACAAGATGTGGCAACCGTGCTTCGCGGCGAACTGCCTGCTATGCAAGGTCAAACGTTGTATACCCGTTTAAGTGACTGGCCAATTTTAGGTTTCTCAGTTTTTTTACTGATCTTGGGCTGGATCTATCGTCCACGTAAAGTCGATGTATCGTTTAAGTCTCGTCGATAGTTGCTATTGTTAAATCAGACTTTTCCAAAGAAAACCCCAAGCTAAGCCTGGGGTTTTCTTTTTCAGTTATAGTAGCTTGGTGCCTACTGGAACATCTGTATCAGGCACACACAGCACCAAGCCTGCGTCTGAATCATGAAAGCCAGTCACTAAGCACTCAGACTGGATGGGACCAATTTGTTTGGAAAGTTAACCACTGCCACCACCAATTTACCTAACAACAGTTCAGGTTGATAACGCTCAGTAATCTGCGCACTCGATTTCTTAATGCCAATTTCATGGCCAAAGTCGACATGTAAAATATAAGCAGGCTTACGTGCCTGCTTAAAAACTTCGGCCTGAATAATTCGCCCGACTCAGAGCTCGACTTTTAAAAAATCTACGCAATCAATCTGTTCCATATTTCACTCTATATTTATATTTTCTACAGTATAGGGAGTGAACACTAGGATCATATACGACGAAATAGACAAGCAATCCTATCTTTCTGCCATTCTTCATGACGCAATAAAAAACCGAGCGTATATGCTCGGTTTTTATCATAACTATAAATGTCAGAATTAAATTTGACTGACCAAATAGGACACCATACCAGCTAAAAAGAGCATCGGGGTATAACGATAAACCATAACTACTTTTTGTTCTAATGCTGTAATCTGTACTTGATCGAGTGTGAGTACGGTCGCTTTTAACGCCGACCAAAAGCTCAAAACCGCCCATGTGCTAAACAGACTGATTGCAAAGAAACCCACCATGATTTGGCTACTACCTTCAGTCGACTGCCACACGCTTAAAACACCTTGAGCAACAGGAAGCATACTCAAAATCAAAAGAACAGATTTAAGCATCGACCAATGGAATTGGCTCATTTCATCCAACAAGGTTAATGCTTTCATTCTATTCTCCTCAGGCAATTCAGTTGCCATTGAGAACATTATGCAAGGATTTAAATAAATAAAAAGCCTATTTTTATCCATAATTTACATTATTTGTAATCAATAAATATGGGAATAATTCTTATTATAAATCTCAGCTGACACTTATTATATTTAATATATTAAAATCATAATCTTAGATATTAGTTTTAAATTAAGATGTATTATCATTACAGTCCACATTGACATAACCTATGCACTGTAATGATATATTCAATTAAAGCCAATATATAATAGTTCTCAATTAAGGTTGATACTGAATATCAGCATCGGTTTCTTCGCCACCTTGCTGTCCATCTGCGCCAAAAGAATATAAATCAAATGGTCGTCCATCGGTCCCAGGTGCAACATATTGAATGTCATTATCCCAACTGTCTTTCGGATATCCACCTTTCACATAACCGCCTGGTAACCAATTTTTTGCAGACTCAGGCTTATTCACCAAAGCATCAAGTCCACCCTCTTGCATCGAAGGGTATTTATCATTGTCCAATTTATATTGATCCAATGCCGCAGCAACCCCTTTGAGGGTAATGACAGTGGTATCAACTTTGGCTTTTTCACCGCGTCCCATCACATTGGGTACAATTAAGGCTGCCAACACACCTAAAATAACAATCACTACCATGACTTCAATTAAGGTAAAGCCTAAAGCTTGGCGTCTATAGATTTTTGATTGCATGTGAATTTTCTCTTCCATCTTATATTTTTAAAATTAAATCATGTTGTTCATGTTGACGATCGGCAGCATCACTGCGATCACAATCACCAAGACAATGCTTGCCATCAGAACCAACATCAGTGGCTCAAGTAAAGCCATCAAGGTCGATATGAGCGTTGTCACCTCTCGGTCTTGCATGGTCGATGCGCGCTCCAACATCCGATCCAATTCACCCGAGGTTTCACCACTTTTAATCATTTGTACCATCATCGGTGGGAAATAACCACTGCGCTCCAACTGGGTCGCAAGGTTTCCACCTTCGGTCACTTTTTCTGCGGCATGATTGACCGCATCACGAATCACCCAGTTATTACTCACCGCCGCGCCAATTTTTAATGCATCCACCAAGGGCACACCCGACTGGGTCAAAATCGACAAGGTACTGGCAAAACGTGCGGCATTTATACCACGTGAAAGTTTACCGAATAATGGCAATTTGAGCGTTAAACGATCAAAGGCATAATGCCCTGCGGTGGTTCTTAAAAATCGCAGTAATAAGCCGATGCCGAGTACACTGCCCACCAATAAAAATGGCCATGCCACTCGAATAAAATCACTGGCTTTCATCAAGGCAACAGTAATCCATGGCAAGGCATCTTTGCTTTGGTCAAAGGTTTTGACAATGTCGGGCACCACATAGGTCATAAGTCCCATCACGATGGCAAAAGACATCAGCATTAAAATAATCGGATAAATCATCGCGCCTTGGATTTTCTTTTGCATTGCAAAGCGATTTTCGGTGTAGTCTGCCAGCTGATCTAAAATTAAGTCTAAATGTCCTGAACGCTCGCCAGCGGCAATCGTAGCAATGTACAACTCTGGAAAACGTCCCGATTGCTGTAAACCCTGCGCCAAAGAGTGACCTTCCAATACTTTAGAACGGACTGACATCAATAGATTTTGTACATGTGCTTTTTCTGACTGCTTTCCGACCGCACGAATGGCTTCTTCCAACGGAATAGCCGCCGCCACAAGTACCGAAAGTTGACGTGTCAACAAGGCCAAATCATAGGCGGTAATTTGTTTTTGAAACCATGTTTTACTGCTGTGCTTATCTTTTTGTTCAACAGGATCAACCGAGACTGGAATCAGCGCTTTATCACGAAGTTGTTGCCGAATTTGACGCGCTGAATCCCCTTCGAGCACGCCTTTTTGCTGCTTTCCTGCGGCATCGAGTGCGGTAAATTGATATGCTGGCATGTTTACGCTTTCTAATTGTCCATTTAGTCATTTGGCGCTGTTGCATGTCGGCACCAAAATCATTCATATTCTAAGTTATAAATTACGTCATCACTCTAACACAACTCATTCATCGCACAACGACAATTTCATCAGGACATTTTGAGCTTTTTATGCCAGAAAATACACTTTCCACAACACCAAGCTACCGTATTCGTGTGGCTGTTCCCGTTTATCTATATGACTGTTTTGACTATAGTTTAACGGCTGAACAATACCACCAAGCTGAAGTGGGTGCACGTGTGGCTGTCTCATTTGGTCGCCAAAATGTGGTCGGTGTCATTGTTGAGAAACTCACTGATGAGAAACCACTCGATTTAGGCTTTAAACTCAAAGCCATAACTGAGTTGCTCGATGACAGCGCTATTCTAGACGCTAAAGTTTTAAGTTTATTGACATGGTCAGCGCAATATTATCAATTTCCTATTGGTGAAGTGATGCATGCTGCTTTGCCCAGCTTTTTACGCCAAGGCAAACCTTATAACCTACTGGCGCGGATGTGGAAGCTGATAGATGATCATGCCGAAGACAAATTAAAGCGTTCTGAAAAACAACAAGATGCCTATAAAATTTTAAAGCTGCATCCCACCGGAACTTCTGAAAACATTTTAAATTTGGCTGGCATTGAAACTCCGACCTTAAAAGCCTTAGAAAAAAAGCAAATCACCCAGTGCATACTTGAAGCTCAAGACTTTAAACCGCAAGCGATGACGCTGGCGCAAATGCCTCTCACGCCCAATGATGAACAAAAGCGCGCCATTCAAAACATTCTCAAAGTTCGTCATAGCTACCACGCTTTCTTACTGGATGGTTTAACCGGTAGTGGCAAAACTGAAGTCTATTTGCAAGTCATGCAAGAGATTTTAAAACAAGGCAAACAAGTCTTGGTATTAGTGCCTGAAATTGGTCTCACCCCACAAACAGTGAGCCGTTTTCAGTCACGTTTTCACTGTCATATTGCGCTACTACATTCAGGTTTAAATGATTCTAAGCGCCTGCAAGCCTGGCAAAGCGCACAAACAGGAAAAGCTTCGATTGTGATTGGCACACGTTCTGCCATCTATACGCCCCTTCCACATTTGGGTTTGATTGTCTTAGATGAAGAACATGACTTATCTTTCAAGCAACAAGAAGGCTTCCGCTACCACGCTCGTGATGTGGCTTTATACCGTGCACACTTAGAAAACTGTCCGATTATCCTCGGTTCTGCAACGCCAAGTATCGACAGTTATGCGTTGGTCGAACAAGGTAAAATGACCCGTTTGGAGTTGGACCAACGTGCAGGTGTGGCCGTGATGCCGAAAATGCATGTGATCGATCTGAAAGTGGCACAAAAACAAAATGGCATCAGCCAACAGCTGATTCATGAAGTACAAAAGCGCTTAGACAAAAAAGAACAGGTGCTGATTTTTTTAAACCGTCGCGGCTATGCCCCTGTGTTGATTTGTGAAAGTTGTGGCTGGCAGGCCAAGTGCCCCCACTGCGATGCCAATTTTACCGTGCATCGACAGCCCTATCAGCATTTGCACTGTCACCACTGCGGCACCATCCACCGAATGCCTGAACATTGTCCGCAATGCCAGCATAGCGAACTAAAACCAATTGGTTTAGGCACCGCAAAAGTTGAAGAAAACCTACAAGAACTATTCCCCAACTTTGACGTAATTCGGGTTGATCGTGACTCGACCAGTCGGGTCGGCAGCTGGCAAAAAATCTATAACAAGATTCAGAAAAGTGAACCCATCATTTTGCTCGGCACCCAAATGCTGGCCAAAGGACATCACTTTCCCTATGTGACTTTGGTGGCGATTTTAGACATCGACTCGGGCTTACTCAGTGTTGACTTTCGCGCCACAGAACGTACCGCACAGCTCATCATCCAAGTCGCTGGACGTGCTGGGCGCGGTGAGAAAAAAGGCGAAGTCTATTTACAAACTCTACGTCCCGATCATCCTTTGCTGAATACCCTGCTGGAATCGGGCTATCGCAGCTTTGCCAAGCAAACGTTGAAAGAGCGTAAAGCTGCATGGATGCCGCCTTATCGCTATGCGGCTTTATTGCGCTGTGAATCCAAAGACCAAGAACTGAACCAAGGCTTTTTACAAGAGCATGCACAAGCACTCCGCCAAGCCTCCGAAAACAGTATTGATATTTGGGGGCCTATTCCTGCGCCGATGGAACGTAAAGCAGGCCGCTATCAAGCGCATATGGTATTACTGTCCAAAGACCGTGCGCGTATGCATTTTTACATTCGTCAGTGGTGGCAAAATGTCTGGCACAACAAACCGCATGGTATGAAATTGAGCCTTGATATTGATCCACAAGAGTTAAGTTAAGGCTTGACTTGAATAAGGTTTAGACCTGAGTCGCGTTCTCCCTTAAACTTCCAACATAAAGAAAAAAATTTAGGACAGGGCAATGTCTCTACTGCTTCAAATTACCCTCTTTTTGGCTGCGGCACTGATGATCGTTCCGTTGGCCAAACGGCTAGGGATTGCCACGGTACTCGGCTATTTATTCACGGGTATCTTACTCGGTCCCAGTGTATTAAATGTCGTCCATGACCCTGAAGACATTCATAAACTCGCTGAGTACGGCGTGATTTTCTTGATGTTCATTATTGGACTCGAACTTCGCCCGCAACGTTTATGGGAAATGCGTAAATCCATTTTTGTGATGGGCAGTTTACAAGTAACAGTCTGCGGCGTGCTACTGGCGTGCATCGTCTTTTTTGCCCTGCAACAGCAGATTGCGGCCAGTGTTGTGATTGGTTTTGCCCTTGCCCTTTCTTCTACCGCTTTTGTGCTACAGCTTTTAAACGAAAAACAGCAGCTCAATACCACTTTTGGTCAGCAGTCCTTTTCCATTTTACTCTTTCAAGATATTGCCGCGATTCCGCTGATTGCGATTATCCCCCTTCTTGCGGGAACAAACTCAACCCATCATGGCGTGGCCTACTTTGCAGCAATTGTTGCCACCTTTACAGGTTTGTTTTTATTTAGCCGCTATCTCATGCGCCCTTTTTTCCGCTTTGTGGCCCAAAGTGGCGCGCACGAACTGATTACCGCCGTCGGTTTGTTTATTGTCTTAGGCGTGGTCGCGCTGATGGATGTCTTAGGCATCAGTACCACCTTGGGCGCATTTTTAACTGGGGTACTTCTAGCTGACTCTGAATTCCGTCATGAACTGGAAGCCAGTATTGCACCCTTTAAAGGTCTACTTCTCGGTCTATTTTTCATGACCGTCGGGATGAGCACGCAAGTTTCGCTCCTGTGGGAGACCCCAAGTCTGATTATTGGCGGTGCATTATTGCTGATGTTGGTCAAACTGCTGGCCTTGACGGCCATCGCTCGCTACTTCGAGTTTTCATGGCGCAATAGTTTGATGCTGGCAACCTGTTTGGCACAAGGTGGTGAATTTGCTTTTGTAGTGCTCAATGTTGCCATGAGTGAACACGTGATTACGCAGGCCATTTTAGAGCCGATCAATTTGATCGTGACGTTGTCGATGATTCTAACGCCTATTCTGTACTGGCTAATGAGTTCGTGGGTAGTGCCTCTATTCGAAAAAGAAACTACACCTGTCTATGATGAGATTCCTGAACAGCATAACCCGATGATCATTGCTGGCTTTGGCCGTGTCGGACAAATTGTGGCACGACTGGTTCACTTACAGCACCAAACCTTCACGGCGATTGACAGCAATATCGACAAGGTTGATTTCGTTCGAAACTATGGCGGTAAACTCTACTATGGTGATGCCACTCAACCCGATATCCTGCGTGCAGCCGGTATCGAGCATGCCAAAGTGTTTGTGCTAGCCATTGATGATATTGAAGACTCCATGAATGTGGCACGCCATATTCGACTCAATTATCCAGACTTAAACTTGCTGGTGCGGGCACGGGATCGACATCATGTGCATTTGCTGCGTGACTTGGGGGTAGAGCATATTTGGCGTGAAACCTATTTATCGTCTTTAGGGATGGCCTATTTTGCCCTGCGCAATCTCGGAATTGCTGAAGCTGATGCTTATAAGAGCATTGAGTTATTTCGAGATTATGATGAAAAACTGCTCGCACAGCAGCAAAGCATTTATAACGATGAACAGAAAGTGTATGAAACACATCGTAACGCTTTAGCCGAATTAGAACATCTGTTTGAAAGTGATACCCAATTGCGCCAAAGCCCTGTGGGAGTTGACCTACAGCGTGAGTTACAACATGACCGAATAGATGTAACACGGGATGAAGTAAAATGACTTGTGTTTTACAATATCGTCACCATTAAGACAGGATATTGGAGAAATTTATGTCTGATTTGCGTCAACGCTTTTATATTGAAGATAGTCCTGTTCGTGGTGAAGTGGTTCATCTAGAAGAAACCCTACAAACCATCTTGGCGCAGCGTGATTATGCACCTGCGGTCCAAGTACTGTTAGGTGAAATGCTCAGTGCCACGGCATTACTTGCCAGTACTTTAAAAATTAAAGGCCGTATTAGTTTACAAATTCAGGCTTCAGGTAGTTTCAAATGGGCCATGGCTGAATGTAATCACCTTGGTGAAGTACGTGCCTTGGCGGATTATGAAGCAGATCCTCGCTTTAATACTGCCGACAGCAGCAGTACGGTATTGAGCACCCTCATTAGCCCTGTACTATTTATTAATATTGAGCCCGAATTTGGTGAGCGTTATCAAGGGATTGTGGCTTTAGACAAGCCAAATCTTGCAGGTTGTTTAATGCAGTACTATGACCTGTCTGCCCAAATTCCAACGCGTATCGTTTTGGCCAGTTCAGCCCAGCGTGCTGGCGGTTTACTCATTCAGCTGTTACCACGTAACAGTGAAGAAGAACAAGAACGTGTCGACCAAGACTTATGGCCACGTCTGACCATGTTGACTGAAACGCTCAAAACCGAAGAGTTAACCGACTTAGAAGCGAGTGAAATTCTTTACCGTTTATACAACGAAGAAGAAGTACGCTTACCTGAAGTTGAAGTACTGAAATTTGGCTGTACCTGTTCGAAAGAACGTTGTGCTCAAGCGCTTGAACAAATTGGCGCCGAAGCCGTTCGTGAAACGCTAGAACATCAGAACCCAATTACCATGGACTGCCAGTTCTGTAACACGCAATACAGCTTTAGTGCAGAAGAAGCCTTGGGTTTATTTGGTGAACACTTAAGCTAAGCACATCATGTGCAATAAAAAAAGAGCAACTGAATTGCTCTTTTTTTATGCCTTTGTTCTCATAAAAACAAGATAATTCAAATGATTCATCACTTTTATTCATAGATATTTCACTGGTCACACCGCTTAAATTTCGTTATAAATAAAACCATAATTTTTATATGTCTTTATTTTTCTCTTCCATTGGGGTTTTGCCATCATGAAATTTTCTTGCAGTCTTTTCATACTCAGCAGTTTATGCGCCTTCTCCAGTTTTGCAGCCACCGATCCCTTGATCGGCAAATGGAAAACCATCGATGATAAAACAGGATACTCTCTCAGTGACGTCGTGATTGAAAAAGGCAAAAACAATAGCTATAAAGCAGTCATCGTAGGTACGCGCGAAATTCCAGGTGCGGTAAAAATAGAAAACTGTAGCAAGTGTGATGGGGTCAATAAAAATCAGCCCATTGTCGGCATGACAACGCTCAGCCATTTGCAACTAGACAATGCCAAAGATTCGACCTATAGCCATGGACAGTTCCTCGACCCTTTCACAGGGCTACGTTATGACGCATATGCACGACTCAGCAATAATGGTAGGCACTTACGAATTCGAGGAACTTCCACTGAAAATGGTGGTGGGCGCAACATCACATGGGTCAAATATTAAGTATCCCTCATCCATCAAAGCTCCTTTCAACGGGGGCTTTTTTCTTGTCATGTTTTGAAACAATAAGGAACATATCTTTACTGTTGAAATCTGCTGAAAGGCTGAATAATGATTAAAACTTAATCAATTTATTTAATCTTATTTATGCCGAAGAACCATTATGAAATACTCGGTTTAACGCGAGATGCGACCGCCGAACAAATTAAAAAAGCCTATCGAAAATTGGCACGTAAGTATCATCCCGATGTCAGTAAGGAGCCTGATGCTGAAGCGCGTATGCAAGAATTGAATGTCGCCTACGATACCTTAAGTGATGAAACAAAAAAAGCAGAATATGACTTTGAACTCGATCATCCGCAAGGCTCACATCAATTCAACCCCAATGCAGGCTTTGGCGGTTTTGAAGACGCATTTCGGAACGCCCAAGGCGGACAACAGGCACATGATTTTTCAGGGTTTGAAGACTTATTTGGCCGTTTTGGTTCAGGTTTTGGAGGATCAAACTATCAATATCAACGCCAAAATAGCACACGCTATAAAGGCGAAGATCAACATGCGCGTTTAGAGGTCGATCTTGAGGTTGGATTCCACGGTACCACCCAAACCATTACCTTACAGATTCCCACTTTAAATGCTTATGGTGAAGCGGAAATTCAGCGCAAAACACTGGAAGTTAAAATCCCCAAAGGCATGAAAGAAGGACAACAAATTCGCTTAAGTGGTCAAGGACAGTCAGGTATTCAGGGTGGTGAAAATGGCGACCTGTATATCGAAATTTATTACAAAGATACGGAGACCACACGCGTTGAAGGGGTTGATGTCTATCACCAACTCAACATTAGTCCCTGGGAAGCTGCTTTGGGGCAAAGCATCACCGCCGCGCTACCCAATGCTCGGACATTACAAATTCAAATTCCGAAAAATGCCAAAACGGGGCAGCAACTCCGTTTAAAAGATCAGGGGATTCCAGCCAAAACGGCAGGACACTTATATTTAATTTTAAACATTGTTCAACCTCCTGCGCAAAGTGAGCAAGAGCAACAGGCTTACCAAGCCTTTGCTGAAGCCTTTCCTCACTTCAAGCCGCGTCAGTCTTAAGGAGAAAATTATGACGACTATTCATTATCGTGAAATTATTTTAGACGGATGTCGACATGCTGAAATTGTTGATGAACAACATAGCTTTGATTTAAAGCATTTTGCTGAAGCTTGCGGACAAAGTCCGGAGTGGGTTTTACAGCTGTTGGAATATGACATTCTACCTAACCGACCCGATAACCGTATTCACCAGTTTTTTGGTGATGATGTCTCACGTGCACGGCGAGCCTATCGCTTACAACGTGACTTTGATGCCAGCTTTACTGCTGTTGCAATGATGCTGGATTTAATTGATGAGGTTCAAAAACTCCGTCGTGAAGTGAAACACTTACACCTCACCGACCCAGTTAAACCAACTCAGCACTAATTCTATAAAGAAAGATTGGCACATGCCTTTCTTTCTTTTTTTTATGCTAAAAGAGGATTTGACGGCAACCATGAAACTTAAAGTTTGTAATAAAAAGACCAAGCACATGTTTCCTGAATACCGAGACATGATTCAACAGCTTAGAGAAGACAATCCGCATTTTTCTAAAATGTTTGATGACCATGAAGCGCTGGACAAGGAAATTTGTTTACTCGAACAAGACCCTGTTCGGATTCATCGTGGAGAGATTGAGCCCCTCAAACGCAAAAAGTTGTTCATTAAAGATCAGCTTTATCGGATTTTAAAAGGAGCTCAGTTAAAAACTTCTTAAATTAAATCTCTTTGCGACGCCCATATATCCGAATAATAAATTGAACAAGGATAGCGCCAGCATGTAAAGAAACACCTTAAAGCCCATTGGCTTTAATGGTCTATGTGGAAAATCACCGAATTATTTTAATTTGGTGATTTTCTCTAAATCTTTGATGGTGCCCTTCACGGTTTGCTTGATCGGCTCATAATCGATAAACCAAAATAAACTCATATGTTGATCCGCATGCTGCTGTGCCAACATATCAATGACACTTTTTTCGCCACGCCCAACCAAATGACGTCGATAAAAATAATACAGTAAGATCAATGTCGTCATTAACATGATGCCCAACATGATCCAAAACCCTGTTGGAGACTTCAGCCCCGGAATAAACTCGAAGTTCATACCATACACCCCTGTCAACAAGGTTAGCGGCGCAAAAATCGCGGTAATAATGGCTAAAATCCGCATGTTTTCATTGGTTTGATTGGCAATGGCTGAAAAATGTAGATCGATGGCTGCTTGCACTGCATTTCTCAAGCGAATGGTATGCTTTTGAATACGTTCAATATGACTGGTTAAATCATCGACACGTACTAGCATGATGTCTTGTTTTTCGCTACGCTTTTTCCCTTTCAAGTGCGAATAGTTATCGACAATTTCATCGCGTAATTCCTGCAAAGTCTCAATTTGTTCTTCGCACAAATTTTCCACTTGTTGGAAAGCCATATTCTCTTGCAACAGTTGATGCCACTTGGTAAAACGACGATGGCCTTGTAAAAGCTCTTGCTGCCAAAACTCTACTCGACGTGTCAGCGGCACACGTAAATCAAGATGACCATCTACCATATTATTGAGCAGCCTCAAGGTCAAATCTAAAGGCGTTGCGGGTAATTTTCTTGGCTTATTATGCTCCTCAATCGGACGGCTCAACACCGTTTCCATACGCTGAATATAGCTTTCAACTTCTTTATTGCCCTGCTCTCTAACCGTAATCAGAACTTGCGGCGTAAGCATAAAGCTAATCGGGGTCGTCGCCAGACCAAAAGCCCGTTCATGTTTTTCAGCCGCTTGCGTATCAAGCTTGATTTGATCATCAGGTGTGATCAGCTTACGAAAGATCAGTAAGTCGTAATCTTCCAAAGTGTCAAAGGCACAAGGGTGTTCTAAATTGAGAATATCGCGCAGATGATATTCATTCATCCACAGTCCCGTTGCCGCATAAATGTCCTGCTGCCAATGTTCTGCCCGATTGACCACATCATCACGACTACACTCCACCCAAATAAACTCGGCTTCCTGCTCTGCAATCGGCTGTTTT
The DNA here is from genome assembly GCF_048551975.1 of Acinetobacter johnsonii. GTDB lineage: Bacteria > Pseudomonadota > Gammaproteobacteria > Pseudomonadales > Moraxellaceae > Acinetobacter > Acinetobacter johnsonii_A. The sequence goes on from NZ_JBIMCF010000002.1 coordinate 233,348, forward strand.
TGCACATAGGTATGCTGTGCTGTGGGATGTTGATAGAAATAATAGCTTTGCATATCTCATTTATTATTGTCTGTCTTAGCCAGCATGATGCCATAAAAAAAGTCCTGAGCAAGCCAAAGTTTACATTGGCCAAGCTCAGGGCTTTTTAAGACAACTCAATTCACATAGCAAACCCCATGTGAATTGACAAGAGATTAAACTTGTTCGATGTCTTTCATCGTCAATTTGATACGACCACGGTTGTCTACATCCGCAACTTGTACCTTAATTTCTTGACCTTCTTTCAACACATCTGCCACGTTTGCAATACGCTCGTTCGAGATTTGTGAAATGTGAAGTAAGCCATCAGTACCTGGAAGAATGTTGACAAACGCACCGAATTCAACGATACGAATGACTTTACCAACGTAAATCGTACCTGGTTCAATTTCAGCAGTAAGTGCTTGGATTTTTGCAACCGCAGCAGCAGCAGCAGCTTTAGTTTCACCAAATACACGAACAGTACCGTTGTCTTCAATATCAATTGCAGCTTTGGTTTCTTCAGTAATAGCACGGATGGTCGCACCACCTTTACCAATTACATCACGGATCTTATCTGGGTTGATGTTGATCACTTGGAATGTCGGTGCATGCATTGAAATTTCAGGGCGAGCGCGTGAAATCACTTTGTTCATTTCGTTCAAGATATGCATACGACCCGCATATGCTTGGTTCAATGCCGCTTCCATGATCTCTTCAGTGATACCTTCAATCTTGATATCCATTTGAAGCGCGGTAATACCGTTCGCAGAACCAGCTACTTTAAAGTCCATGTCACCTAAGTGATCTTCATCACCTAAGATGTCAGAAAGAACTGCGAAACGCTCGCCTTCTTTCACTAGACCCATTGCGATACCTGCAACTGGCGCTTTCAATGGAACACCTGCGTCCATAAGTGATAGTGAAGCACCACATACAGAAGCCATTGAAGAAGAACCGTTTGATTCAGTAATATCCGATACGATACGAATCACGTACGGGAAGCGATCAGCCGCAGGAAGAACTGCTTGAACACCACGACGCGCCAAACGACCGTGACCGATTTCACGACGCTTAGGACCAGATTCACGACCTGTTTCACCGACAGAATACGCTGGGAAGTTGTAGTGCAACATGAAGTTGTCAGTTTTCGTACCTGCAAGGGTATCAACCATCAACGCATCACGTGTATTACCTAAAGTCGTTGTTACCAATGCCTGAGTTTCACCACGTGTGAACAATGCAGAACCGTGTGCACGGTCTAACACGCCAACTTGAACATCAATGGCACGAACTGTTTTGGTGTCACGACCATCAATACGTGGTTTACCAGACAAGATGTTGTCACGTACCGTGCGGTATTTTAAGTCTTCGAATAATTCGTCAACTTCAGCAGCAATACCAGTTTCATCATTTTCAGGAACAAACTGAGCAACAGCTTCGGCGTGAAGCGCATCTAATGCTGCATAACGGTCTTGCTTAACAGCAATTGTGTATGCTTCAGAGATTTTCGCTTCAAATGCTTCTTTCAATTTTCCAAGAAGTTCTTCATTTTTAACTGGCGCAACCCAAGTTGATTCAACCGCACCCGCAGCTGCAGCAAATTCTTTAATTGCTTGAATTGCAATTTGCATTTCGTCATGACCGAAAAGTACAGCGCCTAACATTTGATCTTCAGAAAGTTCTTTCGCTTCAGATTCAACCATCAATACAGCAGCTTCAGTACCTGCAACCACAAGGTCAAGATCAGATTCTTTAAGCTGTTCTAAAGTTGGGTTAAGGATGTATTCACCGTTGATTAAACCAACACGTGCGCCTGCAATTGGGCCTGCAAATGGAACACCAGCAATAGACATCGCAGCTGAAGCACCCAACATTGCAGCGATATCGCCTTCCATGGTTTTGTCAGAAGAAATAACAGTCGCTGTTACTTGAATTTCGTTGTAGAAACCTTCTGGGAACAATGGGCGGATTGGACGATCAATAAGACGTGAAATTAAAGTTTCAGCTTCAGACTGGCGACCTTCACGCTTACCGTAACCACCTGGGATACGACCTGCAGCATATTGTTTTTCTTGGTAGTTAACAGTCAACGGGAAGAAATCTTGGCCTGCTTTTGCTTTTGGTTGAGCAACGATTGCAACAAGAACCTGTACACCACCCATGGTGATCACAACAGTGTTTGCTTGACGAGCAACACGACCTGTTTCTAAAACAACTGTGTGTTGACCATATTGGAATTCTTTACGAATAATATTAAACATAGACATGTATTTTTCTTTCCTGATTTTTATTCTAGTGGAGACCCCTAAGGTTTGGCATTCACATCGCCATTTCAGGCAACTGTATAAATGACAAAGCTTAGAAGCCGACCTCACCAGAGACTAAAAATATGATTTTAAGACACAAAGAAGGAGCGAAACATTCGCCCCTTCCCCATTACCTCACAGAAGTAAGGTAGACTTTCTTTTTCAGTAATAAAGCATTCAAAATGCGATAGTCCGAAAATAAAAGTTTAATCGAATTAACGACGTAAACCTAAAGCAGCAATCAAGTCGCTGTAACGAGTAGCATCTTTACCTTTAAGGTAATCAAGAAGCTTACGACGTTGGTTAACCATACGGATAAGACCGCGACGGCTATGGTGGTCGTGTTTGTGCTCTTTGAAGTGACCTTGTAAATCATTGATTTGAGCAGTTAAAAGAGCTACTTGAACTTCTGGTGAACCAGTGTCGTTTTCAGCACGAGCAAATTTAGCAATGATCTCTGCGCGATCTGCGTTTGTTAAAGCCATTCGATTTCTCCGAGATGCTTATAAGTTACATTTGATACAAATCAAATTGATTCTTCAAAACCAAGTTGACTGCCGTGCATCACTACAGCAAGGCGTTATTTTAAGGGATCTAGCGCTATTTTGCAAAAATGTTTTATGTTCGCAGTCAATTCAGCAACTGACGGCTTTGAACAAATCATGCACAATAGTGACAATTCTGATTTTCAGTATCAGAATCAACCCCAATAAAAACGAAAAATAGAGAGAAATTTGTGAAAATTTTATCTGCCAATATCTGTTATGTCCCTCATGACCTCAACCACGTGATTCGTTCTAAGAATGAGGTCTGCGCTACCTTGGGTGGCATGAATGAAGCACAAATTCAGAGCATTTGGGCCAGTGTAGAGTCCCTATATAAAACAGGAAACTCCCCTTTCATCAGCCTCTGTTTACGTCGTCAGAGACAAATATTGTTAAATCGCAGCATTGGTTATGCGCAAGGTAACTCACCCGATGGTTTAGCGGCAGATGCTAAAATTGGCACGCCCGATACCCCAGTTTGCTTATTTTCCGCCTCTAAAATCGTTACAGCCATGCTGATTCATATGTTAGATGAACGCGGCGATCTGAATTTACTCGATCCGATTAGCCACTATATTCCCGAATATGGCGTAAACGGTAAGCGTCGTGCCACCATTTTCCATTTGCTCGCTCATCGTGGTGGCATTCCGCGCATTAACAGTAAAGTCACGCCTGAACTGTTGTTTAATCAAGATCAAATTTTAGAACGTCTTTATGCTGCACAACCCGTTTCAGCCTCAGGCACACATCTGGCGTATCACGCCGTGACGTCAGGTTATATTTTAGGGGAAATTATCAAGCGGGTAACAGGTCAAACAGCCCGTGAATTTCTTGCCGAAAATATCGAAAAACCCATGGGCTTAGATTACTTTAACTATGGTTTAAAACCTGAGTATCGAGCGGATGTCGCTTTAAACTATGCCACAGGTCTACATCCACGTTTAGGCACAGACCATTATCTTAATCGGGTACTGGGCGGTGGTTTACAGTTGGCCGTCGATGTAACCAATGATGCGCGTTTTATGGACACGATTTGCCCAGCGTGCAACATTTATACCAGTGCAGAACAAGCTGGACGTTTCTTTGAAATGCTCTTGAGTGGTGGCGAATACCAGGGCAAACAAATCATGAGTGCCCAAACAGTATTTCGCTCGACCTTGGCCACGTCAGGAGTCAGTTTAGATCGGACATTATTAGTCCCGATGCGTTATGCCTTAGGCCCAATGTTAGGGAGTAATCCTATTGGGTTATTTGGACCCATGACTGGGCAAGCCTTTGGACATCTCGGGTTTTCCAATATTCTCTGCTGGGCCGATCCAGAACGTGATATTAGTGTATCGCTATTAACCACAGGAAAATCTGTCGTCGGGACCCACTTACCGGCTTTAGCGAAAATGCTTTATCAAATCTCAAAACATTGTCCCAAAATCTTAAAGCACCAACGTCGCTCCTTATTTGCAACCGATCGAAGCGAAACAGACTTAGTCTGAGCATAAAAAAAAGCCCAAGTAAACTTGGGCTTTTTTACGCTGTAGTGTTCTTTTATTTTTGTTCTTGTTGTTTTGGTTATCATTATAATAATGCGCTTTTCCGCGTCTTGTATTAAACATTCCATGTTTAATCATTTACATCCTTATGTGACATATTTTGCCACATCACAGTAAAGAAAAAAGTCGTATTTTACCCATCTTCATGTAAGCGATTGCTTACACAAACTCCTTATTTTCTCCATTATTCAACCTAAATCTCTCTAAAAAATGCAGTAGTAAATATTTAATTTATTAAAAACAAATGCTTAAAAAACAACTAAATTTAAAAAAGCATAAGCCGTGCAATGCTGAGACAGTATCTCTTCAATATTTAATCTATAGCTATATTTATGCTTTCAGGAATGAATGCTATTTTTTGTCACATTTTGCCAATCTATCAGATATAAAAAAGCCTTGTAGTCTCTCCCAAAACTACAAGGCTTAGCGGCTGTAAGTTTCCTCTTTCACCTACTTCACTGTAAGTTCACTGTCTACTGACGTTATTATTATCTTTTTGCGATTATACCCAACATTCCGTGTTGAACTCTTTATGTGAAGCTATCTTCTCAGAATCCTCAGCAAAGCTCTATGCGCAAATCTCCTGAATCCCTGTAAGCTATTTCGTACAAAACTCCTATTTGTTTATTAAATATTCACAATTGAATTTGTTGATTAATTTTTCTTAATAGACCACTTTCTCGGGTGGTCCGAGTCACCATAGCATGTACGAATGCATCGGCATCGACCAGTAAACTGACCACTTTTTTCGCTCGCGTAATTGCGGTATAAATCAACTCTTTACTGAGTAATTTTTCAGCCTGCCGATCTAACACCACCGCGGTATGAGTAAACTCAGAGCCTTGAGATTTGTGAATGGTCAGCGCAAAAGCCGTTTCAATATTTTTGGGTAATCGTGTCGCAGCTACCCATTTATCCAAGCTAGGGAAATAAACCTCAAACTGAAACTTACCTTGTTGACCGCGCTGTAAACACAGGCCAATATCGCCATTCGACACCCCCAACTGATAGTCGTTATAGGTCATCATCACCGGACGTCCCAAGTACCATTCACCTTGTTTGATTTGTTTTAATTGTTCCAATAGGCGCTGCTCGATTTGCAGATTGAGCTGTTTTAAGCCGAAATGACCGTGACGTATGGCGGCTAAAATACGGTAATCATCAAAGTGTTGAATCACTTTGGGCACGAGAGAATCATTAGGATTTTGCTGATATTGCTTTAAAGCCTCGACATAGCCCTGAAAGCCGAGCATCAACAGATCATAATAATGTTGTAACTGCTCTGCAGTTAAAGCCTGCTCAGGCAACAATTCGAGTTGTAGATCATCGACCTTGACCTGATCCAACTCAACCGCCTTCAACGTCGTGGCATTTACTACTTGCTGTTGAAAAGTATGCAATACGCTCTGTTTTTCGACAGGATGTATCGTTAAGTCAAAACAAGATTGCTGTTGAATAAATTGTGCCAACTTTCCAATTCGTGCATCTGATTTGAAACGACGGCTATTGACTAAATTGACTCTATTTTCAGCCAAAGCTGGAACCTGTTGTAGATCGGCAAGTACAGAACCCACATCGACCGAAGCCAACTGATCGGCATCTCCCAATAAAATCAAACGGGCTTGATTCGGCATGGCAGCAAAGAGCATCTGTGCCAAATTTAAATCCAGCATGGATGCTTCATCAACGACAATCACATCATAAGGTAAAGGTTGTCTGCTATGAAAACGCGGTTGCTGCGTATTTCCTAGACCCAAAAGTCGATGTAGCGTCACAGGGTTTAAGTTTTTCAAATCTGGACTAACTAAATCTTGTAACTTTTCATCCTGAAAAGAATTCTGAAGGGCTTCTTTCATCCGCTGCGCCGCCTTACCTGTCGGTGCAGCCATCGCAATACGAATATCAGGCAGACTTTGCTTGAGCACCGCAATAATACGCGCCAAGGTATAGGTTTTCCCTGTGCCCGGACCACCTGTAATGATCGCGAGCGCCTGCTCGGCCACCATAGCCAAAGCCTGTTTTTGGTGTGGATCTTCAAGTAAATGAGCATAAGCTGAAATATCCACTTGCGTTAAATTTTGCAGTTTTAACCGCGCCACTTGCTGAGCCAAGGACTGCTCTAAAGCCCAATAACGATACAGATATAATTGCTGCTGATCGTAAACAAACGGCGCTTTTTGTTGCTGTGCCTGCTGTTCATCCATGACCAAATCATCTAAAACTGTGACAGCTTCAGCTGCAACCGAGATACAACTCTCACCGCGTAGCATGGCTTCAAGGACCTGTTGAATCACTTCACTTCGCTCTTCGGTGAACCCTGTTTTACTCAACGGTGACAGCTGAATAAACTGACTCCAACGCGTTAACCATGTGTCTACCACGGCAGCCTGATCAATACTGGCTTTACGAACATTTTCCACATGGTTATCCTCAAAGTTATCCACAGCTTAATTGTTTGTTTATGAGTGACTAATTTCACTTAATTCAGAAGTTTTGCCTACATGATTTTGAGTAGAAGTATCCTCAGCAAAATAACCCAAAATGGCATCTAGTCTTAAAATAAACTCTGGGCTGGCATGCCAACTTAATACGCCTTGATTGGGCTGCCCATTCATCCCTCTCAAATAGAGATAACTCGCCTGACCCAGATGTTCTTCAATGTCATAGTCCAGAAAATTCACTGTTAAATAACGATGCAAGGCCACCAAATACAAGCCCGCCTGTAACCAATAACTGGCATGTGACATATTCAATTGGATTGCGTCATAACTATAGCTCTGCTGATCCGCCCCTAAAAAGTTACTTTTATAATCGGCGATGTGATAACGCTGACCATCAAAATAAACCAAGTCAATCGAACCAGTCAGATAACGAGCAGAATTGGCTTCATTTAAGTCGAGTAGATCAATCCCGTATTCTTGAAACAATGCCTGTATGCGTTTAATCGCCAGCACATGATCGGACAAGGACAAATAAAAAGGAAACTCAGCCAAGTGCTCATCGGCTTTGAGTTGCTTCAACTGAAAACCTGCATGCAAAGGCGTTTCTAGTACATCTGCTAACCACGCTTGCATCCACAGCACCAATTGAGTTTCATCATCCTGTCCAAACTCGTGTTGATATTTGCCCAATAACTCTTGCCACAGTAAGGGACTATCATTTTTAAAACGACGATGAATTTCCAGTCCCCAATCACGTGAGTCCTGAAAGTCAATATGCTCGAAAATTTCGTGCAGGAAGGTTCCCGCAGCCGTCCCCATTGGAAACTGTCGTTTAATCCACGTCAAAGGCTGACTCAGCTCCACATCATCAAGCACTGGATGATTAATCTCATCATCCGCACTGCCCACTGTCTCATTCAAAACCGCCAAGGCATCGATTGCCTCTTTGCGACTCAAATGCTGTGCCAACGCGCTAAAACTGGTTTTGGAACGTGGATAAAAACGCTGTTCAGGAAAAGCCAAAGCTTGTAACTGAATCACCTCTTGCTGCTCCGCTGGCTGTATACGGATCGGCTTTTCAGTCAGCAGCACCTCATCACCACTGGCAGGATGCTCAAACAGATTACCAGCTTGACCACGCCAAAACGCCAATGCCGTATTTGATTTATACTCCTGATCTTGAAGCAAGGCATACACGCGGTGGCTGGCGCGAGTCAGTGCGACGTACCATAAGCGATGCTGTTCTGCTTCGGCTCGCTCATTGTGTTGAGCAATCGCGACAGGATCTAACAGGTTGGCATCATTTACTGCCACGATGCGCTGTAACTCGCTCTGCCCTGTCGTCGGATTGATCTGTTCCAGTGTTGAAAAGTTTAAGGTTTTATTTATTTCCTTAAAGTCTTTGTCGGCACCCAGCAAAAACACAATTTTAAACTCTAGACCTTTGGACTGATGAATAGTCATCAACTGTACGCCTGTGGCATTGGAGAGTTTGCGTTCCAACTCCCACTCACGTTCCGCAGGCAAATGTAACTGTTTGAGATACCAATGATACAGTTTCTGCGCGCCTTGGAACTGCTCACTATGTTGGCTCAATAACTCAGTCAAATGTCGAAGATTAACTACAGTCCGTTCGTTGTCTCGGCTTTGGTAAGCCACCAAGTTTTTCCAGACTTTAAACAGATTTAAAGCGTACTGCCATGCACTTAAAAAGCCTTTATTGATCCACATGTCGCGGATGTCATCAAAATCCGCCATAAACTGGCTTAAACCGTTGGCTTGCTTTTCCAGTTCTAGTAACTGTTTTAAATCAATCGCCAACAGCCGGCTCAAAAGCGCACGGCGAACTTTGGCTTCATCAAAAGGATGCATCATTGCGGTCAATAACGCACCGACATCTTTCGCGACCTGACTTTCAAACACACTGCGTTTAGACGGACGGTTGACCAAAATTCCCAAACGCTCTAGTTCAAACTGAACTTTGTCCAAGCCATCATGGTTTTTCGACAACACCGCGATATCATTTGCCCCTATAAACTGTAGCGGATCATCTGCCACATAGAGTTGCTGTTGAATGCCTTGGTTGATTAAATCACGAATTTTCCATGCCACTTGTTGAGCTTCATTTTTTTTATCTTCAAGTAGCAGCCAGCGCAGCGGTACATGGTTTTCACCCTGTGCATCGACCAAAGCAGGATGTGGTCGAGTCCCTGCTTCTACAGGTTGGTAATAGACCTGCTCACCAAAGTCCTGTTGGCGTTGAAATAAAGCATCCACCACCTGTACCAACTTTTGCACAGAACGATGATTATATTTCAAACTATACTGCCGACCTTGCTTTGCCAAAACATCTAAACGTGCCTTGTTATACGTTAGCATGTCCCCCCCACGAAAGCCATAAATGGCTTGTTTCGGGTCACCGACCATAATCATACAGCCTTGATGATAACGCTGTGCATCACGCCAAATCCGCGCCAACATATCATCTTGGTCTTGGTTGGTGTCTTGAAACTCATCCACTAGAATGAGTGGATAGCATGCTTGTACAAACTGGGCAAAGCGCCGGCCTTGTTCGCCCTGTAAGGCTTCTGACAAGGTACGGATTTGCTGGGCAAAAGTCGTTTCACTCTTTTGCTGCAAGACTTGTGGTAATCGCTTTTTCACCTCAGAACTTAAGTGATATTTTAAATACGCATCTAGCACATCCAAATTGAGCTCTAGCTCTGCCAACGCATCTAAGAAACTGCGGACCTGCCGCCACACAGGATGCTGCTCAAACTGTTCCAATACATCTACAGCACATTTGTTTAAGACTTTTTTCGTTGCGAGGTCAGTCAGGTGTTTTAAGGTTTTTTCAAAATGTGGCGCGAATAAAGCATAAGCCCGTTGCTCTTTCAGTGCCATCAAAAAAGCTGGTAAGTCCTGACATAGAATGCGTTGCATCAAGGCATCAGTGCGCCATTTTTTCCCCAGCACTGCATGGTACTGCCCCTCAGGGGCATAATAGTCTTTCAAGCTTTCAATCTGCGCCACATCCAGCGCGGTAAATTGATCAATGGCCTGCTCAAATTGCGTCAAATCAAGTACAGGTTTTTCTACCTGTTGAAACTGTGCCGATGCAAAGTTCAAACTATTTTCGACAATCGGCACATAAGCCTGTTCGGTTTTTAATTTTTGTTTTAACAGTAAATAATTCACCACAGGCTGTGGCTGTGCCTGAATCCACTCACGCAATACATCATGAATGAGCTGCTGAGTATAACTCTGCGCATCATCGGTAATATCTGCACGCTCAATCTTGCCACTTTCAAAAGAAAACTCACGCAATAACTTTTGACTAAAACTATCCAATGTCCCGACGAACAGCTCATCTAACTGATCAATCACCAACTTCAAACGCTCTTGGGCAAAACCGACCCGCTGGGCATAGTCTGTGAGCACCTTAATAAAAAGTGGATCTTGTTCAACAGCTATTTTGGCCTGTATCTCTCGCACAGTCAGACTTTGACAACCTTCAAAATAACGTAAAGTTTCAATCAAACGTGCCCGAACGCGACTTTTCAGTTCAGCAGCAGCAGCACGGGTGAAGGTGGTTGCAATAACCTGATTCGGCAAATAGGCCCCGAGAAAAATACGTACCATCAAACTGGATAAAGTAAAAGTCTTGCCTGTGCCTGCTGAAGCTTCAATCCAATGCAAGCCCTGAAAGCTCATATCGGCAATGGGTTGATAAGACATGTTCGATGTGGTGACCTGAGACTGGGCTGTCATGACTTAGTCCTCAAGGCTTTGCTGATGCAAAAATATCGGATGATATAGTTCATAAGAAAACTGTTCACAGTCATGGGCAAGTAATGCTTTGGCATCCTGCTCTTGTAGAATAAACTGCCAGTCGCGGTGTGCTTTATTGGCTTCATTTTCAGTCATTGAAAAACCACTAAAGCGACCATCTTCTTCCCACACTTTATAAATGGCGTCCATGTCCACAATCACCATCTGTTCCTGATCATTCAGTTGCCATTCATGGGTTTTATCTTTCTCTGCAATTTTTAGTAACAAGGCCGCAGGTAAAACCAAAGGCTGAGTTTGTGCATACTCCCATGCTTTCAACCAAGGCTTGAGCCATTCACGCGCCTGATTTGAACTTACACCAGTACATAAAATGGTTCGATCACTAAACACCACGATGCGTTGATATTGCTGTCCGCCCTCACCCAAATTGACATAAGCCAGCCACAGTAAATACTCTAACCAAACTTTGGCACGGCGCTTTGCTCTGGCACTAGATGCTTCTACACTGACCCATTTTTCAGCACTGTATTTGGCTAAAGTAACATTGATCTGTAAATGTTCATTCACCTTCCAGACTTGTTGGGTCGTGGCTGTGGTCTCAGGTGCATAGCGTCGTAAACGTGTCAGCAAGCGCTGCTGCTCAAGCACGCTCATTTGCCAGACCCCATCTTGCACTTTACCAATCGGCAGTTGATCCATCAGAAGGTTGGCGTCTGCTTCTGCCTCATGTTGTTGTAAAAAATGACGAATGGCATAACGTCCTAAACCATCGAGCAGTAACGGTTCTTGCGTTGCAGGAATCTCTTCTGGTTTTAAGTTTTCCACGCCTAAAGTCTTGAGATACAACCGTGCAGGGAAAGTGATGTCTTGAATCCACTGCTGACTGTCAAGAACTTGAATGTCTTGCTCTAATTTTGGATAAGGCGTGTTGACCCAACTTCTCCGTTGTCCTGATGCATGTTGTAATTGTTTAGCGACCTGAAACCATTGATCTTGAAAACGAATACTGTGCTCAGACTCAAAACCACGTGGATCAAAAGGCAATAAAGGATGGACATGATACAGCGATGCCAACTGTGCAGGGACAGTCACACCATGCTGATCAACCGTTGCGTTGGCACTCTTGGTCTGTGTGTCAGGCTGCACAATAAAGGCCATATGCTGAATCAGTTCTTGCAACACTGTAGACGGGTCACGGACTTCACCATCGTTGATATCAAAGCCATTATAAAATAACCATACGTTTTCTTGTGCCAACAACAACGCATCTAGAAAAGCCCCTTGATCATCTTCCAAACGGGAACGATCCCCCAGTTGTGGCTTCAGTAAATCCATCAGGTCAAAAGGCAAATGCGCACTGCGGTTGGGAAACTTGCCACTATCCAAGCCCAACATCACGATCAACTTATACGGCACAGGTCGAATCTGGCCAATTTCACTAAATGTGATCTGCCCCGTGGGTTCTGCATAGTCCAGTTGCGCCTCTAAGGTCTTTTCGATTTCTTCTAATACATAAGGCAAAGGTAAACTTAAACTGCGCAGTGCATGATGATCGTGTTCGTCATAATAACTCGCCAAGGTCAGCATACGTTCTTGTTTTTTGACCATCTTATACACTGCAGCCAAAGACTCGACACCCGCAGCTTCGAACTCGCGAATATCTTCCATCAAACGATTCAGCCAGGTTTCAGCAGTCGTCCGTTGTCCAATTTCATGCGCGATCATCCATTCGGAACGGTGTTTAAAATCCTGATAGATTTCTATCAAAACACCAATCAACTCAAAATCACTCGACTGTACTTGGGCATAGCTCAAGGTCTCATGAAACAGCACATGCTCTGGGACAGCGACGCCTAAAGCCAAACGATCTAAAGCAAACTTCAGACTATAACGATAGTCTTCATCCCCTTCGGCCAAACTGCGTGTTAAATGTTCGGCATCCAATCCACGTTTAAAGCCTGCGTTGATCAACAGCTCCGTCATCCGCTCAATCATATTCATGTCTAAGCCATAACGTTGCTGCGTTGCATTTAAACTGAGCCAATCAGCAAAGTCCTCAATACTGAAACGCCCCCGCACCAAGACCATCCGTCCCAACACAGCTCGCCATGCATTTAAGGCATCGAGTTGAGTCACGCCTGCCAGCTTAATTGGCAAATAAATACTGTCTTTACTCAGTTGGTGACCCTTTTGCAAAGCATCACGCTCATGCGGTGGCGGCGCAAAAACACTGCGAATAAAAGGTTCTAGCTCAGTCAAACTCGGCGTCAACACCAAAATATCGCTTGGACGTCGCGGTGCTTCAGCCGAGCCCTGAGCCAACCAATGCGTCAGTTGATCTTTGAGGACTTCAAGCTGTCTAAGGCTGGAGTGACAGACATGGATCTGTATCGAATCATCATGTTCAGCCAAAGCATACTGATGCTGCGTAGGTTCTACCAAATACAGGACATCAGACTGAATTTTACCAAGTAAAGTTTCTGGATATTCATCAACAAAGACATCGGCCCATACGCCATCTTCACCTGAAGAAAGATTGGAAAGTAAAGAGAAATGGTCCCGTGCCTGTTTACCAAATCGGGTCAGTAAAGGATGGCGAGACTCTCGGGTTTCTGCATTAAAATTGAGGGTAAACTCATCAAAAAACTGCTGAATCTCTGCATCATTGGCATTTGGATTTTTTTCAATAAAACGCTGCTTCACCCGTGCGTCATAACGCGCTTTCCAGTTGGGATCGACACTGTCCGCCCAGTATTCTTGTGAAGGGTTATAGTGAAAAATAAAGATCTCGAGATATTGCCCCAATCGATGTAAAAACTCCAATTGTTTTGGCGGTAAATCTAAAACCGTAAATACCACCAACTGCGCAGGCAATTTTTTCAGTGCAGCATCTCGGGTCTCGGCTTGATCGAGTAAGCCCCAAAATGCAGTATCAATACGCTGAATTTGTTCAAAGTCAGCATGGAACACCACTTGCCAGAGCCAACGCTGCCACGCTTCCAGCTCATGCGCTTGATTGAGCTGAAAAGCACTGAGTTCTTGGTGAGTTTTAAAAAACATCTGCTCTAAATCGAGCGGCTGGTTTTTGCCCCACGCTTGTAACCAATTGGTCTGGCAACGACAACTTTGCGGTGGACAGACTTTGGTGCAATGCCCACGATAATCCATATAAAAACTAAACAGCCGTGAAACCTGCTCCGCGACCCAATACAACATGCTTTGTTTTTTCAGCTGTTTATCAATACCCTGTTGCAAACGGTCAGCACTAGCATAGATCCGCTGAATAATCGGATACAACGGATGGGCAACCTCTAAAGGATTCAGCTCAGCTTGTATAAATTCTTTTAAGGCTTGAAAGACACGCCATTTAATAATCAATCGCGGAATATTCGCTTTACGGACTTCGTCTATTTGATCGACCAAAACCCACTGATAAGCCGCCCATTGAAAACCACGAATACGATGATGAAACTGCGTGTTGGCACTGATGCCCTGCTGCTCCGCCAACTTTTGTGTTAGCCAAGCCTCAACCGCAGGTGAAGGTACAATAAAGTGCTGTGCTTGCAACACTTGAAAGGCATTTTTAGCTGGTTTAAAGACGGTTTTTTGCATGGCCTGCAACAGAACATCAATACGCTGACTTTGTATTACGTGTATCGCCATGTTCCCTCTCAAATAACCATCTTATGAAAAATCTACAAAAGTACACAGATTATTGACTATACTTCTGGTTATGTCTATGTCACTTTGATGACATATTTCTATTTAAAATTTGCTTTAAAATACGTACTTTAAGCAAAACTAGAATCAATGTGAATCAGGATATTTTAGGATTTAGAAAATGAAATTAGAGCATATTCCAGAAAAAATTGATCCCTCTTTAAATTTAGAAAAAATCCGTGAAGAGTGTTTGGATTTAGTCAAAAAGCGCGCCTATTTTTCCGCAGGTGCAGCGGTTATTCCAGTCCCTTTCCTTGATGTGGTGATTGATGTGGGCATATTGTCGCAGTTGATTCCAGAAATTAACGCCCGCTTTGGTTTAACCCCTGAGCAAGTCAGTGTCTACGACCCAGAAACCAAGCAAATACATTGGTCAGAACTACGTAAACGTGGTGTGGAGTTCTCTGGACTGGTGGTGGCACGTACAGCCATGAAAAAATCCATCAATAACATGGCAGCCAAATTCATTACCAAACAAGTCACTAAATTCATTCCCTTAGGTGGACAAATGATTGCGGCCAGCTTGGGTTATGTCGTGATGAAAAAAATTGCGGAAACCCATGTGGAAGAGTCATATAAGCTCGCCAAAGGCATTCAACTAAAACAAGCCGCTGAACAAGGTGCTCCTGTTGCAGCGCCAGTGACCCAAATTCCCTTAAGTTAAAAAACTAAATCTGCCTCTATAAAAAACGGTCAAATGACCGTTTTTTATGCTTTTTAATCCGTGTCGCGATCCGCTTTGAGCTGTTTTAAAATTGCCCTTAAGACTTCAATGCGGGCCTGTTGTTTATCATTGGTGGAAATAATATACCAAGGCGCATAGCTGGTGTCGGTATGCGCAAACATATCCGCGGCTGCCTTTAAATAGTCATCCCATTTGTCGCGATTGCGCCAATCTTCTTCGGTAATTTTAAAACGTTTATGCGGAGTACTTTCGCGGGCTTTAAAACGCGCTGCTTGTTCATCTTTATCAATCGCCAGCCAAAACTTAATCAGCACGGTTTGGCTGTTACTGAGGTTTTTTTCAAAACGATTGATTTCCGCATAAGCGCGTTGCCACTCTACCTCGGTTGCGAAGCCTTCTACCCGCTCGACTAAAACGCGTCCATACCACGTCCGATCAAAAATAGTGATGTCATCCGACTGCAATTTGCTCCAAAAACGCCACAGATAAGGACGGCGTAACTCATATTTTTCAGGTGCGGCAATGGTATGAATTTCATATTCTCGTGGGTCGAGCTTTTTCACAATACGTTTAATCGCCCCCCCTTTACCCGCAGCATCCATACCTTCAAAAGCAATCACCACTTTACGGTCATCACAGCGCATGGCATCGGCCACTTGTTTGGTGAGTTTTTTCAATTCTGATTTATAGTTCGCATCCTCAGCTTGAGGGACTTCAAACTGAGTCAGAATATCTGGTATTGGTGCTTGCTGCCATTTTAGCGCGGCCTTTTTTTCATGCTCTGGACAGTGTCGCAGCGCTGTTAAAATTGCTTGTGCAAAATTGTGATTACGCAAATCTTCATCTTCACCATCAATGATTTGCCAGTCATCGGTGAAGCGCGTACGTAGCTTTTGTAAGGTGTCATATTGTTTTTTATTGCGCCAGTCTAGCCCATGCAACTTATGCCAATGCACTTCGCTCGGGTCCATGTCATCCAGACGCTTTTGCAAAGACTTCCACGACAAATCGAACCAAACTTTTAAGACATCTACGTTGTTATTTTTTAAGTCCTGTTCAAAAGCCCGCATATTGCTGACGTACTCATCAAATAAAGTGTCGTCTAAAGGTTTTGAAGCATGCATGGCCGTAGCCAACAAGTCCCCATACCAGTTACCAAACCACACCATAATTTGCCCTTCGGCAGGTACAAATCGAGTATAGGGCTGCCAAAAAGGCTGTTTTAGATTAAACAAATGCGGTGGATCGGCTTTGACATATAAAAAACGCGGATCGACCCATTCGCGCAGCTGTTTTACCGCTTCGCCTTTACCCGCAAGTTCAATTCCACTGACCAAAATCACCAAACTTTTTGCATTGCTCTGATCACGAGTATTCATCAACGCATATTGCGCTTCAATTAAGTCCAGTGAAAGCTGTTCTTCGTTCAGCACTGTACTGGCGATCGTTTCTGTATCCATTGCCCCCTCCTTTTTTCTATTTAATCAAATCACTAGATCCTAAAAAATGATGGTCTAGATGATTTTCATATGTATCTTTTGACTACTTCTACATCAAACTGACCACAAATAAATAGTTTTTTTGTCACTTTGTCATAGCGAGTTCGGTCATCACGCACTAAGATTTAGCTATCTTTAAATAGAACTGAGACAGCAAATGTCCAAACTCGCCGCCCTCGATGAGCTTTTAGAACAGTATTACCAATTGCATTATCATCAAGATTCGGTGCTCTTCCAACGTTTACAAGATGTGCAAACTTGGCAAAAACAGCGAATGCAGCGTACCCACAACAAAACTTTCACAGAAAAGCAAAATCTGTTGATGGCCGAGTATTTTATCAACCGTTTATATGGTGGCCCAGATTTTGATGCTTTGGCGGGACAAATTGCGCGCTTGAGCAAATATGCGCACAAAGCAGAGAAATTAATTCCTGAAAATGCCATTAAAACCGGTACCTCTGGGGTTGAGTTGGCGATTTTGGCGGTGCGACTGGATGAACAAGTAGCAATGCAATTGCTGAAAGATCACCATCCCTATGAAGCCTTAACCGATGATTTGATGCGCCAAGCCTACTTAAAACTAGAACAAGGCGAAGAACGCTTGAAACAGCTATATTTACTCGACCAACTCGGTAGAAACCTCGATAAATACATGCGCTCCTTTATGGTCTATACCGCTTTTAAGATGTGCAAAGGGACAGCCAACAAATACAACTTCAATGTCATGTATGATTTTATGCAAGATGGCTTTTTGGCCATGAAACCGCTAAAGTCGGCGGAGAAATTTGTGAAAGACTTTACTGCGGTGGAACGTCAAATTATTGACAAAGTACATTCGGGTCATCTATACCCATTTCAGTAAATTCCAGATTATTCCTTGATAAAAATAAGGCAGTGGCTGCATAGCTCTGCTGTTTTTCTGTATATTATTCAGCACAATTGCATGATGGTTACTGTACAACGTCTTAGAATCTGTCATCATGCATGCACTGCAACATTTACCCTATTGCTATGTTAGGAGTGACTCCCATGTCGAATGAAAATCAAACGCCTACCGCTAATCCACAGTCGGCACAAAACACAGACAAAGTGAGTCCATTTTTAACTGAACCATTACCCCAAGGTACGGCGCAAGGTCAGCAAAAATCATTACAACAACAGTTGACTGATACCCCAGTGACGGGTTCTGTACCCAAATACAATCTTCCTCGCGGTGCTAACACAGGCAACGTCGGTAGTACCACACACTTTGGTTACCAAACGGTCAGCAGTGAAGACAAAGCTCAAAAAGTCGCTGAAGTTTTCCACTCGGTTGCGAGCAAATACGACATTATGAATGACTTAATGTCTTTTGGTATTCACCGTCTGTGGAAACGCTTTGCGATCAATATGTCTGGGGTACGTCGTGGTCAACGCGTGCTAGATATTGCTGGCGGGACAGGTGACTTGGCTAAAGTATTTAGTCGTGAAGTCGGCCCTACTGGTCATGTGGTACTTTCAGATATTAACGAATCTATGTTGAATGTTGGCCGTGACCGCCTGATTGATGCTGGCTGTACCAATGTTGATTTCGTATTAGCCAATGCTGAAACCCTAGAGCCATTTGAAGACAACAGCTTCGACCTACTCACCATCTCATTTGGTCTACGTAATGTGACCGATAAAGATGCGGCACTTGCTGCGATGTATCGCGTGCTTAAGCCAGGTGGTCGTTTATTGGTCTTAGAGTTTTCTAAACCTGTATTTGAGCCATTTTCAAAACTGTACGACCTATACTCGTTCACCGCACTGCCGATCATGGGAAAAATCATTGCCAATGACTCAGAAAGCTATAAATATTTAGCCGAGTCGATTCGTATGCACCCAGACCAACGCACGCTCAAAGGCATGATGGAAAATGCAGGCTTCCAAAACTGTGACTATCACAACCTGACAGGTGGTATCGTTGCTGTACACCGTGGTTTTAAACTTTAAAATTAAACGTTTAAGGGCAAATTATGTGGTCGATTCTGGCACTCGGTGCAGTTGAACGATTAATTCATCATGTGATTAATTTGGATGCGATCACTCGCATCCAGCTCAATGAACTACAAGGCAAGATGTTACGTGTGGTAATCGCATCCCCGCAACTGTCTGTAGATGTGTTCTTTGACCACACTAAAGTGCGCTTAGAACCTACCGTTACAGGGCATAGTGAAACAGCGTCCATTTTTGAACAACGCCCTTTTGACCAAGCTCAATCTCACACCCCAGCAACCACAACTTTAACGGTGGCCAATGTGGTTGAGCTGCTCAAGCTATTACTGGCGGATGATGTCGGCAATATCCCGCTCCAAGGTGATTATCACCTTCTGCAAGATATTCAACGGATTATGCAACAAGCTGAGCCTGACTTGGCTGCGCATTTAAGCCCATGGATTGGCCCAAGTTTGGCGCATGAATTGGCTAAAATTCAGCTGGCACCAAAACACATCAAACAGGCCTTACAAAGTCATTTGTTTTTTGCTGAAGATGCCTTGAAAGAAGACAGTGGTCTATTTGCCCCGCGTTGGCAAATGGATGATCTGCATCAAGATACCCGTATTTTTAATCAAAACTTAGATCGTGCCGAAGCCAAAATTCAACAGCTGCAAGCACAGATTGAAACTTAAGACTCAACTCAAAACTAGGTATTTACATATATGATTCCGCACGTTTCACGTTTACTCGAACTTTGGCGCATTGCCGCGCACTATAGACTCGACACGTTGTTTCCTGCGGAAGAATTGCCTGAAAAAGCGCGCCATGCGCTGGGTGTAATTCGTATGCACCCTGCGGCATGGTCCAGTCGTGAACGAAAAAATCCACTGAAGCTCAAACAAGCTTTAGAGGAAATGGGACCACTGGCGATTAAAATGGGACAACTACTGTCTACTCGTCGTGACCTAATTCCACCTGAAGTACTACAACAACTGGTTTTACTCCAAGACCGTGTCAAACCGTTTGGTTCTGATGTGGCGAAAATGCGCATTCAAGACTCACTGAAAGCCGATGTAAACACGCTGTTTGCTCGCTTCGACGAACAACCCTTGGCAGCAGCCTCGATTGCTCAAGTACATACGGCCGCTTTACATGATGGTCGCGAAGTGGTGGTGAAAGTCACCCGTCACGCTATTCGTAGTCAAATTTTACAAGACTTTGAAATTTTAGAGTGGCTAGGTGATTTTCTAGAAAAACGCCTAGAAGCCGCGCGTGCACTGCACTTATCTGAAATTATTCAGGACTATCGTCAGGTCATTTTAAATGAACTGGATTTGACCTTAGAAGCCGACAATACCCGTCGTATGCGCCATTATTTTACAGGCTCAAGCATGATGTATGTGCCTGAAGTCTATATGGATAGCAAAGACGTGATGGTGGCCGAACGCATTACGGGCGTTCCCATTTCAGACATTGAAACCTTCGAAAAGCTGGGAATGGATCGTAAAGATCTGGCGGAAAAAGGCTTAACCATTTTCTTTACCCAAGTCTTCCGTGACAACTTTTTCCATGCCGACATGCATCCGGGTAATGTCTTCGTTGAAACCCTAAACCCAAGCCAACCCCGCTATATTGCGCTGGACTGTGCCATTATGGGTGAGTTGTCGAAACACGACCAAATGACCGTGGCGCGTATGCTGCTTGCGGTCATGAACAGCGACTTTATGCAACTGATTCAAATCGTGCATCAAGCTGGTTGGATTCCACCGGGTACAGACCAAGATGCGTTAGCACGTGAAATGCGTCGCACGGTCGGGCCAATGGTGTCCAAACCTATGCATGAATTGGACTTCGCAGGCATTTTGATTCAAGTGATGGATATTGCACGACGCTTCCATTTGGAAATTCCGCCACAACTGATGCTGCTGCTTAAGACCCTCGTGCATGTTGAGGGTTTAGGGACAGACCTTTACCCAGAGCTGGACATTTGGAGTTTAGCTAAGCCAATCCTGACCGATTGGATCAAAGCGCAAATGAATCCACAAAAGAATCTAAAAGAGTTAGGCCAAAAAATTCCGGACTTACTTTTAGGGGCACAAGACTTCCCAACGCTGTTGGTCGATAGCTTAAATGGTCTCAAAAACCAATCAGCTTGGCATGCTAAACAGCTCAATGAACTGCAAAGTATGCGCCTACAAATGGAGCATCAGCAAAAACGCAGTTGGATTTTTGGCAGTCTCATGGCCATTTTGCTGTCGATTGCGATTATCTCGCCTTGGTTTATTTCAGTGATTTTAATTATACTCACCAGCTTACTGGCGGTGTGGCGCGTGTTTAAATAGACGCGTTATGCTGTATTAAAAGCCTGAGTCTCTCAGGCTTTTTTATGTTTAGGTTTTATGTCGGAAGTGACTCCCAAGTCATTCTTGGATCACTTTTGCCAATGTGCTTGCTCTCTTCCTAGCTAAAATGACAATACATATTGTCTTTTTGAATAATCACGATGACTCAAATCCTGCACAAACACCCTCCAGCTTTAAGCATTCGTGCAGGTAAATTAGCACGTCAACTCATTCAAAGCGAAGGCTTACAAGCTGAACAGGTTGATATTGTACCCGGTGCCGCAGGTGGGCCCAAAGGCATCGGGATTCAAGGTTTAGACCAAGCCATTTTTGGTGAATTTTTTGCTCGTGCACCGCAAAGACGGACTTTGATTGGTTCATCCATTGGCAGTTGGCGCTTTGCCAGCATCTTAGCGCACGGTGCAAAAGCAGGTACCGAACGTTTAGGTGAACTCTATACCAACCTGTATTTTGACAAAAAAATGCAGCGTCAAGAAGTCAGTGATATTTGCCGTGGCATGCTGCTCGACTTGGTGCAAGGCAAAGAAGCGGAATTGGTCAATCATCCCGATTACCACCTCGCGGTACTGTCGATTAAGGCTCAACACATCTTTCAAAGTGACCAAGTTCTCCCGCTCTTGGCCTCTGTCGCAGGTATCGTCGGTACAACTGCTGTTGCGCGAAAGCATAGCCGCCACTTTATGCAACGGGTGATTAGTCAGCCCAACGATGGCAAACAATTTAAAGTGGAAGATGATTTTCTCACTCATTACCACAGTCTCACCGCTGCAAACGTTCTGCCTTGGCTGATTGCTTCAGCTTCTATTCCAGGCGTGATGGCCGCAATTCGCGATATTCCAGATGCACCACAAGGCAGTTATCGTGATGGTGGTCTGATTGATTATCACATCGATCTGCCTTTTGAGAGTCAAGGCATTGTGCTTTATCCACACTTTACGGACAGCATTACGCCCGGTTGGTTTGATAAACTGTTTAAACGTCGCGCCAATCCTGAAAATCAAGCCCGTACGCTACTATTGTCTCCGTCCCAAGACTATTTACAGAGCTTACCTTTAGGACGCCTGCCCGATCGTAAAGATTTCACACTCAAAGGGCTCGACCAAAAACAGCGCATTCAAATGTGGAATCAATGTATTTCTGAAAGTCAGCGCTTAGGCGATGAGTTCTTGGAAATGGTGGAAAAACAGCATTTTGCACAGGTGATACAAGATTTATAAACGAAATTTGCGCATTAATGTAATCTTGTTTAATCTGACCAAATAAAGAAAAATCGAGATTACATTTTTTCTATGCTAACAATAATTTTAAGTGAACAAGAAAATTATGGACAAGTCATTGAATTACAAAATGAATCGTAGGAAAAAATGTGATTGCAAACTCGTTAGAAGATTTCATTCAAATCAACATCGATCAATTAAAAAAATCTGATGATATTCGTTACGCATTCATTTTAGACAATGGTTAAATCATTCGATCTATGATTCCTAATCACTCCCCCCACTTCGCCATCATCGGTGTTGGAACCGCAGGGTTAGCCACTGCGATTTTACTGGCTCTACAAAATATTCAAGTCAGTATTTTAGAGAAAGCCTCAGAACTCGAACCTGTCGGCGCAGGACTGTTACTACAGCCTTCTGGTTTAGCTGTTTTTGAGCATTTAGGCCTTTTAGATGAGGTTTTAAGACTGGGTGCAAAAGTCACTGGGCTCAAAGGTCAGTTACCGAGTGGAACTTTACTGGTCAATAGCCATTATCAACAAGCGCATCCTGATTTTTATGGTGTCGGTATCCATCGAGCAACGTTATGTCATGTTTTAGAAAATAAATGCCGCGAATATTCTGAACTGATTACTTGGCAAATGAATACCGATATTCAAACATTAGAAGAAACATCCGATCAAGTTCGAGTTTTGGGTACAAAAGGTGGCGAAGCTTTTGATGCTGTGATCATTGCCAATGGTGCACGTAGCCTTTTAAGACCAAAAAAATGGGTAAAGGTTGATCAAGCTTATCCTTGGGGAGCCAAATGAACAATTGTTCCCGAATGTCTTGAATTAGATACAGAAATTTTACATCAGTTTCATGACCGCTCTAAAATGATGCTGGGAATCTTACCAACAGGCACAGTGCCACATGAACCCAAGCAAAGGCTATCGAGTGTGTTTTGGAGTCTTCCAAGCCATCAGTTGAATAATTTTCTACACAACTCACAAGCGCATTCCGACTGGTTAAACCAAGTGTCTAAGCGCTGGAAACCTGCTGCGGATTGGTTAGAACAAGTCATTGCCCAGCCTGAACAAAAATCACAATGGTTGACGGCAAATTATCGTGATGTGGTACTGTCTAAGTTTGGTGAGGGTCGTATTGGTGTCATGGGTGATGCAGCACATGCCATGAGTCCACAACTGGGGCAAGGTGCAAATATGGCCCTTTTAGATGCATGGGCTTTGGGGCAAGCGGTTCAAAGCGCAAGGAAAAATGAAGCCCTTGATTATGTCCAACTCTGGCAAACTTACGATCAACACCATCAAAGTTCGACGGCGTTCTATAAATTTTTAAGTCGTTTACTCACACCACTTTACCAATCTGAGCTATGGTGGGCAGGTGGTTTACGTGATTTTAGCTTTGCTTGGATGTATCGAATTCCCTATTTCCGTAAAGAAATGGCGGTGACGATTTCAGGTTTAAAATTAGGCATGTTCAGTCAAATGAACTATCGAGATATTGCAAAACAAAACAATCATTCTGTGTAGAATGCGACGTCAATCATCACCATCCGCTTTGGATGGGTGACTGATGGTTGAATTTCTAAAATATATCAATTAAGCCGCTGTGAGATAACTGTAGAAAGTTTCTCCTCTATTCTGTTTAAATCACGTAGACTATAGCGCGCTACGTTAACATCGTAACACTCTCAATATTTATTCGCTTGGTGAAATCTTATGAACAATTTGCAATGGCTCGATGAAGTAAAATTTAACGAACAAGGTTTAGTCCCTGCCATTGCACAGCATCACCAAACGGGACGTGTCTTGATGGTTGCATGGATGAACCGTGAAGCTTTGGCTTTGACGGCTGAGAAAAACCAAGCCGTGTATTTCTCTCGTTCACGCAACAAGTTATGGCACAAAGGCGAAGAATCTGGGCATTTTCAAACCGTGCATGAAATTCGTCTCGACTGCGATGCCGATGTAATCGTGCTACAAATTGAACAGCACGGCGGAATTGCCTGTCACACAGGTCGCGAATCATGCTTCTACCGTAAACTCACGCCAAATGGCTGGGAAATTGTGGATGCACAACTCAAAGACCCGAACGCAATTTATGGTAAAAAATCAACCAACCCACATACATTGGTAATGAATGCCTCAACGGCACAGTCTGAGCAAGTTGAAGTTTTGTCCTACCTCGGTCAAATGATGGCTGAGCGTAAAGCAGCGGATCCAGACTCGTCTTATGTCGCGAAGCTGTATCACAAAGGTCTCAACAAAATTTTAGAAAAAGTCGGTGAAGAAGCGGTTGAAACCATTATCGCGGCTAAAGATTTTAAATCTGAAGCCAATGAAGACCATAAAAATGATTTGATCTATGAAGTGGCAGATCTTTGGTTCCATACGATTGTGGTTTTAGGCTATTTCGACTTAGACCCTCAAGTGGTTCTCAATGAATTGGCACGTCGTCAAGGGCTTTCTGGTTTGCTTGAAAAAGCCAACCGCAGCCACTAAGTTTATTGCCTGTGTCGAATATCATCAAACCGAGCGCGACTTATGAGCAAGCCATTGCCATTGATAACGCGCGTCTGGGCAAATCGTTTAAAGTAATTGCTTATGCAGGCACAGGTAAAACCACCACACTGCAAATGATTAGCGATGCCATGCCACAAAGACGTGGCATGTATTTAGCGTTCAACAAAGCCATTGCCAGCGAAGCGCAAACGAAGTTTCATGGCAATGTCGACTGCCGAACCTTCCACTCGCTTGCTTTTCGCAGTGTTCCACGTGGAGTGACGGACAAACTTCGTCTGCCTCGTTTAAGTCCGAGCTTTATTGCCAAAGAATATCGCCTAGAACCGATTACCTTAAGACGGATGATGGGTGGACGTTATGAAAAATATGTGTTGATGCACTCACGCTTGGCCAGCCTTGTGGCGAATGCCGTGAGTCACTTCTGCTCAACCAGTTCTCAGTACCCAGCACCGCGACATTTACAAGCACCGAGCTGGTTACATCCCGATGATATCGATTCATTACAAAAGCACCTCTACCCTGCCATTGAACGTCGTTGGTTAGAGTCCATCGATCCCAACCATCAGGCTGGGATTGGTCACGATATTTATTTAAAACTGTGGGCGTTGTCTGAACCCAATATCCCAAGTGACTATGTGTTGTTTGATGAGGCACAAGATGCTGACCCACTGATGTTGGGCATCTTACTGAAACAGCGCAATACACAAGTGATCTATGTCGGAGATGCACACCAACAAATTTATGCATGGCGCGGCGCAGTCAATGCCATGCAACAACTACCTTTGCCTGAGTCACGTCTCACCACCTCGTTTCGTTTTGGTGAAGAGATTGCATTGCATGCCAATGCCATTTTAGGCGCCTTGAATGAAACCGTACCACTCATGGGCAACCCTCTGCTCAACTCCAAAGTGGTCAACAAACCCCATACCAAAATGCGCGATGCGATTTTATGTCGCACCAATGCTCGCGCCATGGAACTGCTACTCTCAGGATTGGTCCATGGTGACAAAGTCAGCTTACAAGCCGACCATGTCAAACTGAACCGCTTTGTCGATGCCGCAGCGATGCTTAAACAAGGTAAGCGCGTCACCGATGTGCCTGAACTGGCCTGGTTTAATTCTTGGCATGATGTACATGAATATTGCGAAACTAATGACGGTAGTGACATCAAACCTTTAGTAAAATTGGTGGATGATCATGGCACCGATCCACTCAAAAAAGCCCTTGCGAAGATTACGCCGATTGAACAAGCGGATTATATTATTTCCACCGCACACAAAGCCAAAGGCTTAGAGTGGAACCGCGTTCACATCGAAGATGATTACCAATTTAAGGTCAACGACAAAGACCATAAAATTAGTGATGAAGAGTTAAGACTGCTTTACGTGGCCTGTACACGTGCTAAAGTAAGTTTAAATATCCATCACATTTACGATCTGATGCAACAGCTAAAAAAACAAATGCCAAACTCATTACGTAAAGTTGTTGGATAGTCGAATGTAAAAATAGTCACAACCGCTGCGGGTGTTCTATGAAAATTCAATCGATTCACCTGAAACACATCCTGCATTTTGCTAACCTTAAAGTCGATTTTTCTTATCACGATAAACCCGTCACTTTAATTTTAGGCGATCAAGCCTCAGGCAAGACCTCGATCTTACGTTTTAGCTATCAGGCTCTGACTTGGTTTGCGGCCCGTTATAAAGATTTACGCTCTGCAGGTGTGGTGATGTTAGATCACGATATTA
The DNA here is from genome assembly GCF_048551975.1 of Acinetobacter johnsonii. Classification (GTDB taxonomy): domain Bacteria; phylum Pseudomonadota; class Gammaproteobacteria; order Pseudomonadales; family Moraxellaceae; genus Acinetobacter; species Acinetobacter johnsonii_A. Next base: position 259,719 of record NZ_JBIMCF010000002.1, read on the forward strand.
TGCTGAACCGCCTACAGTCCAAAATTGATATTCAAGTTGCTGTGCCCGCTGAGCTGTATGCTCTCAAACCTACGGCAGCCGATACTGCTCCCGAACCCTATACATGGCAACTCTACAAAACCTTAAACCAACAAGGCATTGGCATCAGTCGAGTTGAAACATTAGAACTAGAACAACTGGTGAATTTATATCAGCAGGCAACGTTACAAGATCCGTTGCAAGGTTTACCGTTGATTGCGTATTATCCTGCGGAACGTTTTGTCAATGAGATGAATATTCTCAGCAAGAACAATCCCCTTATTTTCCAACATGCACATGCCTATGAAATTTCAGCCATTCCCTATACCACCTTTGCTCGCTTCTTTGAGTGGTTTCGTGAAATCAGCGATATTGAAAATGCGCAAACTGCGCAGTTTTTACAAACGATATTACATCAGCCTAAAAGCATACCACCCGATATCCCCTTAAGCTATAAACTGGCTCAGGCTCAAGCACACATCCAGTCACCCAGCCTACAAGCGCTTAAGCAAGCGTTAGCAACCGTTCTGCCCGAAATAGAAGATCTTTATCTGCAATATCATCCCAAGTTACAACTGATGGTGCGCTACCATGGCAACAGCATGCTCTATCAACAGCTGTCTAATAGTATTCGCAACTGGGTGGCGCTCGTTGGCGATATTGTGCGGCGTTTATGCTTACTCAACCCTGAAAGCCTGTTTCCTTGTTTAGAAGGTGACGGCGTACTGTTAATTGACGCGATTGATCATCAATTGGATCAAAATATGGCGCAAGTCATTTTAAAACGTTTAAATCAGGCTTTTCCTCGACTACAAATTATCGCCTCAGGCAACCGAAGTGAGTTGCTGGAACAAGCCAGTGAGTTTCAATGCCTTAAACTGGAAAATAAGCAATTAAGTCCTATCCAACTCGAACCACTGCAACATCAGTTCGATGTGATTTACCAAAACCTTGCCAATCATGAAGCAAGGAGTGGAAGCACCGAACCGATTGCGGCTGAACCCCATGATTTAAGTGTGGCTGAATTATTCACACAAATACAGCAGCAACTCTCTCCCGAACAGCAACAGCATTTGATTGCTTTACTCAGTGCTGAAGATGATGCTTCATCGGCAAATCCATTAACTTAGCCTGCTGCATAAGCATATCTATTTCAACCCTCAAAAACAGGCGACCAATGGTCGCTTTTTTACATTTCTTGCACTGAGAAAGTACCTGCCATCCACCAAGAAACGACCATCACGCGTATAATGTTTTGCGTCAGCGCAAAAAAGATTGATGTTGTTTTAGTCATGTTATATGATCGGTTTTACTTGCAAATTTCTAACTGAAATCGGATTTTGCTATAACGCTTCATGAGTTGCGCAACACAACTTCATTATTTTTAAATTTCACATTGGCTTTCAAGATTGAGACTCTTGGGCTGCTCTTTGCAGTCCTGTAATCCTTGAAAGATGAGATTCACCAATAGGTTTTGACCTATTCACGACAATGGAAACGAGTGTGCTACCGATTATTATATTGTTACCGTTAATACTTGGCACAACCCTTGTCTCATTACTGAAGCAGAGCTCACGCAGGCTAACCGCCTTCGCAGCTGTTGGGGTCAGTATGACAAGTTTAGGCTTATTACTGACCCAAGCACGAGAGGTGTTTAATGGCGCTGTCATTACGCAGTCGTGGTCATGGTTGCCGCAGCTTGGAATTGACTTCAGCTTCCGTCTAGACGCATTAGGCCTCCTCTTTGCCTTACTGATTAGTGGCATCGGGACGCTCATTTATATTTATGCCTATTTTTATTTAGGCCCAAAAAATTCTCTCAATAAACTCTATCTACTGCTCATGTTGTTCATGGCAGCCATGCTCGGGATTTCACTCTCCAATAATTTAATTTTACTCCTCGTTTTTTGGGAGTTGACCAGCATCTCCTCTTTCTTATTGGTCGGTTATTGGAGTAATTACGACGCGGCACAACGTGGCTCACGAATGGCATTGACCATTACAGGTATGGGCGGATTAGCCATGCTGGGTGGTTTCATATTGCTCGGCCAAATCACAGGCACCTACGAGATTGATCAAATCTTGACGATGACAGCGCAGATTCAAAGTCATGCTTTATTTGTTCCTACCTTGCTGCTGATTTTACTCGGTGCTTTTACCAAAAGTGCACAATTTCCATTCCATTTTTGGTTGCCCAACGCAATGGCAGCCCCGACCCCCGTGTCTGCTTATTTGCACTCAGCAACCATGGTAAAAGCGGGCATTTTCTTGGTGGCACGACTGTTACCCATTTTTGCGGGTGCGGCACTGTTCCATAATTTGGTCACCTTTATTGGCCTGTTTACCCTCTGTATGGCTGCATTTTTCGCCATCTTTAAAGAAGACCTAAAAGGTTTATTGGCCTATTCAACCATCAGTCATCTCGGCTTGATCATGTGTCTCTTGGGAATCGGATCACCATGGGCTGTGGCTGCGGCTATTTTCCATATTATTAACCATGCCACCTTTAAAGCGGCGCTGTTCATGATCGCAGGTATTATCGATCATGAGTCAGGCACACGTGATTTACGTAAGCTTAGTGGGTTATGGCAACTGTTGCCTTATACAGCCACTTTGACGATGGTCACTGCAGCATCGATGGCTGGTTTGCCCTTGACTAATGGTTTCTTATCTAAAGAAATGTTCTTTACTGAGCTGCTTAGCAACCTGTCTGGTCCTGTGCTCATCTGCTCCGCGATTATCGCAACACTGGCGGGGATTTTTGCAGTGGCTTACTCCGTGCGTTTGGTGCATGGGGTTTTCTTCGATGGCCCAGTGGGCAAACAAGTTCCGAACAAAGATGTACATGAGCCACCTTTTGGCATGCGTGCACCGGCCACTTTACTGGCCATTCTGTGTATTTTAGTTGGGTTATTCCCTGCTCTATTGGTTGAAAACATCGTCAACAGTACGGCACGCGCCAGCACCCAAGTGATGGACTTTGAAGGCGCACATCTTGCTCTATGGCATGGTTTTAACATGCCATTGTTGATGAGTGCTATTGCCTTGGTCGGCGGTCTGATTTTCTATTTCAGTCTGGCGAAAGGTGGCAAAATTCGAGACATTGATTTCGATCCATATTTAGGTCGTCTACAAGGTCGAGTTGCCTTTGACTTATTCCTTAAGTCACTCCTGCTCAACTCGCACAAATTTAAACGCTGGACTGAAAATGGTAAATTACAAAGCTATATTCTTTGGATTGTGATCTTCAGTATTGTCATAGTCTCACTTCCATTTTTAGGACAAGGGCTGACCACAGGCACCCGTGAACTCACCCATGCCCCTGCTTTAGCGATCGTACTGTGGCTACTGTTATTCTCTTCGTGCTGGATGATGCTATGGTTCCACCACGAACGGATTAAAGCGGTATTGATCAGTGGCGCGATTGGTTTAGTCGTAACTATGGTCTTTGTCTGCTTCTCTGCACCTGATTTAGCCTTGACACAAATCACTGTCGATGTAGTCACCACCGTACTGTTATTAATGAGTTTATCGCTTTTACCACAACTCACTCCCTATGAGTCGAGTGTATCACGCCGTTGGCGAGATGCCCTGATTGCGATTGGCGGCGGGCTTGGCATTGCATGGATCACATGGCTTATCTTGACCCGTGATCACAACTCCATTTCATGGTTCTTCATGCAGCAGTCGATTCCATTAGGCGGTGGTACCAACGTGGTCAACGTGATTTTGGTTGATTTCCGTGGTTTCGATACTTTCGGTGAAATTACAGTCCTTGGCATTGCAGGCATTGGTGCGCTGTGCCTAATGGATGGTATGCGTACCCACGGTACCACCATGACCAAAGGTCTTAGTTACCGTTTTAATCCATCGCCGTTGATGCTTCGTATCACTGCATCTTGGATATTACCGATTGCCTTGGTGGTTAGCCTGTATATCTTCTTACGTGGACATAATCTGCCTGGGGGCGGTTTTATCGCGGGTTTGATTACCGCTTTGGCCTTGATTATTCAGTACATGGCACTCGGTCAAGATCATACTGAACAGCTGCTCAAAGCCAAGTCTGGTCGTTTGTATGAAATCTGGATTGGAAGCGGTCTGGTCATTGCAGGATTAACAGGCTTAGGCGCATGGTTCTGGGGACGCCCCTTCCTCACCAGTGCACACTTTTATGTGTCGCCACCGATCTTAGGTGAAATGCACCTAGCGACAGCTGCACTGTTCGATGTCGGGGTTTATATCACGGTCGTAGGTGCAACCATGCTACTTATTTCAGTACTTGGGGACTCGCGTCACTCTAGTATGTCTGGTCCAGTACCAAAGGGGGATTAATATGATTAGTTTAGAACTGTTACTTGCCTCCGCTATTGGTCTGTTGACTGCCACAGGCATCTATCTGATCTTGCGTGCCCGTACTTTCCCTGTGGTACTTGGCTTGGCCATGATTGGTTATGCAGTCAATTTATTTTTATTTGCCATGGGGCGACTTCAACTTAATGCACCCGCGGTACTCACGGAAGCCAGCAAAGCCACTGATCCTTTGCCACAAGCCTTGGTGTTAACCGCGATTGTGATTGGCTTTGCTACCACGGCGTTTATTGTACAACTGGCTTTACGCAGTCGTTATGAAACAGGAACCGACCACGTTGACTCTAAAGAAGAAATACCACAAATTGACCCACGTGAGGATGAGCCATAATGAATGACCTCATCCAATTTTGGACCGAACACACCCCAATTTTTAGTATTTTAATTCCTGCCATTACTGCCTTTATTTTGGTATTACTGGGTAATCCAGGATCAGGTTCTTTAGCACAAGACTGGCGACAACCGTGGCGTCGAGGCATCAGTTATACCTCTGGTCTGTTGGGCTTATTTACAGCAGTCAACTATCTGATCTTTGCCAGCTCAGGGCAAATCAGTGTTTATAACCTTGGTGAATGGGCAGCACCATTTGGTATTGTTTTAGTCCTCGACCAACTGTCTGCCCTGATGTTGGTTTTAACCTACGGCTTGGCTGTTCCAGTGATGTGGTTTGCCAGCAAAGAATGGGATGAACGTGGCCGTTATTTCCATGCCATGTGCCATTTCCTACTGATGGGTTTAACCGGTGCCTTCCTGACAGGCGACTTATTTAACCTGTTTGTATTCTTTGAAATTTTATTGATGGCCTCCTATGTCCTGTTACTGCATGGCCAAGGCAAAGCGCGTTTTCAACTCGGCATTCACTATGTCACTATTAACTTGTTGGCATCAGCTCTGTTTCTGATTGGTCTGGGCATGATTTACGGCAGCATCGGCAGCCTCAATATGGCGGATGTTGCACGTTTGATGCCTCTATTAGAAGGCGATCAACATCGTATTGCTGTTGCTGGCGGGCTGTTGTTGTTTACAGTCTTTGGCATTAAAGCAGCCATGCTACCTGTCGGTTTTTGGCTACCGAAAACCTATGCGGTCGCGACCACTCCTGTGGCGGCACTGTTCACCATCATGACCAAAGTCGGTATTTATGCCATTTTACGTGTTAATGGCACCGTATTTGACGATGCCATTAGCCGTGAAATTCTGCAATACATTCTATTGCCGATTGGTTTAATTACCTCAGTCTATGGTGTGATTGGCGCGATGGGCGCAGAACGCTTACGTCGTTTCATTGGCTTTATGATTTTGTCTTCTGTGGGCACGATTTTAATTGCCATTTCCCTATTCAATACCTTGGCATGGGCAGCGGCACTGTATTATTTGGTGCACAGCACCATTATTGCGGCAGCTTTCTACATTTTAAGTGGTTGGATTACCTCTCAACGTGGTGAGTTTAAAGACCACTTTAAAATTGCCCCGCAAATGAAACAGCATAAGGTGGTGGCGTTAACCTATTTCACCATTGCCTTGATGATGGCAGGTTTACCGCCCTTTAGTGGCTTCTTAGGCAAAGTGTTTATTCTTCAAGCCACCGCACACTCACCGTATCAATTGCTGATTATTGTGACCATTTTAGTGGTGAGCTTGTTGAGTATTATTGCGTTTACACGTGTAGGTTTCGTGATTTTTTGGCGCGCAACTAAACCAGAAGACAACCCGAATGAAGCTGCTTATGCAGTGTATCAAGCTTTGCCTGAACAAGCACCGAAGCGCAATGACAAAACCATCTATCTATTGTTGGCAGGGTTAATCGCTTATATGGTGTTTGCAGGTCCAATTCAAAAGTACACTTATCAAACGGCTGAGCAAATCCAAAATAATGTGCTCTATGAACAAACTTTACTCAAAACTGATGAGCATGGCCAAACCATTAGCGTACAACCTTTCGACAGCGAAAATTTACCGGAAACCAAATATGGTGGCGAACGGGTGGATCCAAATGCTCATTTGATTCCATATTTAATTTCAGAAGAAACACTGGAAGGCGAACATATTTCAGAATACAAAAAACGCCAAATGCAACAGCAACAACAGGCTGAAGTGAATCCCAATGCTGAAAGCCTACAACCGATGGTGGAGCCTTAAACATGAAAAAAACGTCGTTTTTGGAACGTTGGTTACCCCACCCTTTTGTCTCGGTGATTGTTGCGCTGAGCTGGGTGATGCTGGCACATAGTGTCGACGCAGCCAGTTTAGTGATGGCATTTTTACTGGCCATTTTTATTCCGCGTCTGATCAGACCATTCATTACTTACACTCCAAATATTGAATGGAAAGCGGCGGTGAAACTCTTTTTTGTGGTGTTATACGACATTGTGATGTCGAATATTCAAGTGGCTAAATTGGTCCTCGGCCCAATTGATCGTCTACAACCCAAGTGGTTTCGTGTTCCGCTGGAAACACAACATGAGGAAGTAAACACCTTACTGGCGATGATTATTACCACTACACCAGGCACTGTTTCAGCAGGCATCGATCAAGATCGTGGGGACATTTTAGTTCACGCCCTCAGCACCGATGATGAAAATGCCGAGATTGAAAATATCAAAGCGCGTTATGAAAAACCGTTGATGCAAATTTTTGGTGTCGAAGCAGGAGACAAAGCATGACTATTTTGCCTTATGCCCTCGGGATTTGTTTAATCGCTGTCACCATTTCAATGTTGCTGTGCTTAATTCGCTTAATCATCGGCCCATCGATTGTAGACCGACTCTTAGCACTCGATACACTCTTTTTAAATGCAATCTGCCTCATTATTATTTTAGGCATTTACTGGGCCAGCACTTCATTATTTGAAGGTGCTCTTTTGGTTGCGATGCTCGGCTTTGTCTCTACAGCCGCTTTAGCACGCTACTTCACCTCAGGTCATGTGATTGACTAGGAGCAAGATCGATGCAACTTACGATGGAAATTTTAGTCTCCATTTTTCTCATGATCGGCACTTTCTTCATGCTGGTCGGAGGAATTGGAATGGTACGCCTGCCCGATTTATTCATGCGCCTGCACGCTCCAACTAAGTCAAGTACCTTAGGCTTAGGGAGCTTCTTGATCGCGGCAATGATCTATTCTGCATTTCAAGGACGCTTTGGTTTTGCTGAGCTGTTATTAACGCTGTTCGCCTTCTTAACCGCGCCTGTATCGGCGAATTTGATGGCACAAGCGGCTCTACATTTACGCTTACGCTCACTAAGTGGTGACGTTCCAGAAGCACTCAATCGTCCACTGCCTTGGCAACGTACTCGTCGCAGAGCTTTTAGCAATAATCATGAAGACACTGAACATCGTCTTTAAACGTTTGTATCCTTAAAGATATAAAAATAAATACATTTCTAGCGCTTCAGCACTGACATGGTACTGTTGCGCTAATCTGTATATTGTACTAATGATAAGGTTCAAAAGTATTAGATGGTGTCGCATCCATTACATTGACCAACACAGGTGGACTAATCAAACTAATTGATACTCGAGCTAGCAAAAATTAAAATGATCAACGTGTCCCGCTAGTAAATCATTGTCCATATCAATCCAGTCCACAGCAACTTGATAGTCAAAATAATCCCTAAAAGCTCAACCCTCTATTCCCCTATCACAATCCTATGCAATATCTTTCAAGTCTTAATCTAGCTCCAGCCCCGCATAAAAAAAGCCACCCGAAGGTGGCTTTTTGATTCAGTTAGACTGAATTATTCATCATCTTTGTTTGCTTCATCAGCAGGTAAATCCTTTACTGCTTCAGCAATCAGACCAAACATATAGTTACCATATGCATTGGTTTTATCGTAATGGAAACGCAAACGCGGTGTAATACGTGTCTTAATACGACGGCCGAGTTCGTGACGCAAGAAACCAGATGCTTTGTTCAGCACATCTAACGTTTCTTTATTGGCTGCTTCACTTTGCTCATCGCCAAGCTCACGGCCCATCACAGTCACGTATACTTCAGCATAACCTAAGTCTGGACTAACCTTCACCGCAGAGATGGTCACGAGACCACCTAAGCGCGGATCTTTCAGCTCTTGGCGAATCAGTTCTGACAACTCACGTTGTACTGTATCCGCCATGCGCTTAAGACGTTGACTACCCGCCATTAAAGACTCCGTTTGATCAATTGAACATCATAGACTTCGATCTTGTCTTTTTCTTTGATGTCTTTATAACCTTTCACCGCAAGACCACATTCCATACCTGCGCGAACTTCTTCCACCACGTCTTTATAGCGACGAAGTGACTCAAGCTCACCTTGGAATACCACCACGTCATCACGAAGGACACGAATTGGTTTATTACGGTGTAATACACCTTCAAGCACCATACAGCCTGCTGCTGCACCAAACTTACTTGAGTGGAACACTTCACGTACTTCAGCCACACCTAAAATAGTTTCACGGTGTTCAGGCGCAAGCTTACCACTCATCGCTGCTTTCACATCATCAATCAATTGATAGATGATTGAGTAGTAACGAATGTCGATACCATCAGCATCCGCTTTTTGACGCGCTGCGTTATCAGCACGTACGTTAAAGCCAAGAAGTACCGCTTCAGAAGATTCAGCCAGTGTCACGTCAGATTCGGTGATCGCACCAACACCTGAGCCAATAACACGGACTTTAACTTCGTCTGTTGCAAGATCAGCAAGAGCAACGTGTAATGCTTCCAATGTACCACGTACATCAGTTTTCAATACCACATTGACGATAGGCACATCTTTCTTGCCCATAGACGCCATGATATTTTCAAGACGCATTGCGCTTTGACGCTCAAGACGTTTTTGACGTTCACGATCCATACGCGCATCGGCAACTTCACGTGCTTTCTTCTCGTCATTCACAACAAGAATTTCATCACCCGCCATTGGCGCTTCAGGTAGACCTAAAATTTCAACTGGAATTGAAGGACCAGCAGATTGAATACGTTTACCGTTTTCATCTGTCATCGCACGTACGCGACCATAAGATGCACCCGCAAGAACCAGGTCACCTACTTTCAATGTACCGTTTTGAACAAGGATAGACGTTACCGCACCACGGCTGTTGTCTACACGTGCTTCAATCACGACACCTTGAGCAGCACCTTCTTCAGATGCTTTCAACTCAAGTAATTCAGCTTGAATTGAAATAATATCTAGAAGCTCATCAATACCTTGACCTGTATGTGCTGAAACCATTGCAACAGGAACGTCACCGCCCCATTGTTCAGGCACGATTTCTTTCACAGTCAATTCATTCAATACGCGATCTGGATCAGCAGATTCTTTATCCATCTTGTTAATGGCAACAATAATCGGCGTACCTGCAGCACGTGCGTGATCAATCGCTTCAGCTGTTTGTGGCATTACACCATCATCCGCTGCAACAACCAACACCACGATGTCTGTTGCTTTCGCACCACGTGAACGCATTGCAGTAAATGCTGCGTGTCCCGGAGTATCTAGGAAAGTAATGATACCCTTGTCCGTTGTAACGTGGTAAGCACCGATATGCTGTGTAATACCACCTGCTTCGCCTTGTGCCACTTTAGCACGACGAATGCGGTCAAGTAAGGATGTCTTACCATGGTCAACGTGGCCCATGATAGTCACAACAGGAGGACGAGTCGTTTGAGCGCCACGTGCTTCTTCTGCTGCTTCCAGTAAGTTATCTTCAGCTTGTGTATCCGATACAAGAACTGGGTTATGGCCCATTTCTTCTACGATTAATGCCGCAATTTCTTGATCAATCGCTTGGTTCTGAGTCACAAGCTCACCCATTTTCATGAGTGACTTAATTACTTCACGTACCTTAACTGCCATTTTCGCAGCCAAGTCAGCAACAACAATGGTTGAACCAATTTCAACATCATAAACTTGCTTTTTAACCGGTTTTTCAAAGCCATGCTTGTTTGCAGAGCTTGTTTTTAAACCACGTTTATGCGAGTTATCACGGAAAGATTGCTCTTCACCACGACGACTACCTTTCTTCGGTGCACGTGTAGCTGGCGTATTGGTACCACGTTTGATTTCGCGGTCTTCTTTCGCAAATGAGTCTTCATATGCTTGACCAACCAGACCCGCAGCAAGTGGAGAATCATCCACTACACGAATGGTCGCAGTTGCATCTTCATTTGAATACTTAGATGCCATTTGACGCATTTGTTCAAGTGTACGTTGCTGCGCTTCTTCAGCTGCCTTACGACGTGCTGCTTCTTCGGTCGCTTTTAATTGAGCGGCTTGAGCTTCACGTGCTTTTTTCTGTTCAGGTGTTTCAACAACTTTAACTTGTGCTTTAACCACAGGCTTATTGTTTGATTTACGCTTCACAACTACCGCAGCTTTCGCAACTTCTTGCTTCGTCGTTTCTTGCTTTGCAGCAGCACGCATTGCTTCAAAGTTTGCAGCCGCTTTATTTACTGCTGGAGTTTCAGCTTTAGGTTCAACCATAGCTTGAACGTTCGCACGAGCTTGTTGCTCAGCTTGCGCTTTTGCCAAAGCTTCCGCTTTAATTTGTTCTGGATCTGGCTTGGTAAATGTATGTTTCTTACGAACTTCTACATTAATCGTTTTTGCCTTACCTGAAGTACTCGCTACTTTAGCGGTACTGGTCGTTTTACGTTTCAACGTGATTTTTCCTGCCTGACCATCGTTTTGACCATGAATTTTCTTCAAATGGTGCACGAGGGCATCTTGTTGTTCAGTAGAGATTATATCGTCCGATTTACGCTGTGGTAAACCAGCATCACGAACCTGCTCTAGGAGCTTCTCAACAGGGCGGTTCACACTGAGAGCTAACTCTTGTATCGTCTTATCCGTCATGTAGATCTCCTAGTTAAACCATGATTCGCGCGCTTTCATAATAAGTTGACCCGCTTTCTCTGTACCCAGACCTTCAATATCAGCAATATCGTCAGTCGCTTGGTCAGCCAAGTCATCAATTGTGATGACACCACGTGCTGCAAGTGCATAAGCAATCTCTTGCGTCATCCCTTCCATTGCAACGAGTTCCGCGCTTGGATCTTGGATGTTTTCTTGCTGCTGTAATGCATCAGCCAATGCAACTTCTTTGGCACGACTTTGAAGTAATTCAACAACTTCAGCATCTAGCTCGATTTCGTCAAATGTTTCAGCTGGAACATAAGCAATCTCTTCTAAAGAAGTAAAGCCCATTTCAACCAATGCCATTGCCAAATCTTCTTCAATATCTAGACGCGATACAAATAGGTCTAAGTATTGTTGTGCTTCATTTTGCTGACGAGCATGATACTCATCTTCAAGCATCATGTTGAGTTTGTAGCCTGTAAGTTCAGAAGCTAAACGTACGTTTTGACCTTGTGAACCAATCGCACGCGCTAATTGATCGCTAGTTGCGAAAATAATATCCGCTGTACGTTCTTCTTCATCAATCACAATACCCGATACATCTGCTGGCTCTAAAGCACTTGCAATGTACTGTGCAGGATCATCAGACCATACAACAACATCAATACGCTCACCGTTCAATTCTTGCTGAACTGCTTGGATACGTGTACCACGCATACCAATACATGCACCCACTGGATCAATACGATGATCATTGGTTTTCACAGCAATTTTAGCACGAACACCAGGTTGACGCGCTGCCGCTTTAATCTCAATGATTTCCTCAGAAATTTCAGGAATTTCTTTCTTCATCAAAGCGATGAGCATTTCAGACTTGGCACGTGACAATTGTAGTTGTGCACCACGGCCTTCACGGTTCACATTGAACAAAATCGCATTTACACGTTGCTTCGGACGCAAAATTTCTTTTGCAATCATTTCTTCACGTGCAAGATACGCTTCAGCATTGTCACCTAAGTCAATGATAAAGCCATCTTTAGTTTGCTTTTTCACTTCACCGTAGATCAACTCACCCACTTTAGACTCGTAGGCATCTGCAATCAGCGCACGTTCAGCTTCGCGAATCTTTTGAACAATCACTTGTTTTGCAATTTGCGCCGCAATACGACCGAAGTCAATTGAAGGTACTTCAAGCTCACGAATATCACCAATCGACCATTGTGCAGGATCAACATCAGAAATCGCATCTTGACATGCTGGCATTTCATGATCTTCATCCGCAACCACTTCCCATTGACGGAAAGTGCTGTATTCGCCCGTTTTACGATCAATCTCTACACGAAGCTGAGCTTCTTCAGAGTTTGTTCCTTCGTAAAATTTCTTTTTAGTCGCAGCAACAAGCGCTTGTTCTAAGGCTTCGAAAATCGCTTCACGAGGTACACCTTTTTCATTACTAACCGTTTCAACTACGGTAAGAATTTCACGTGCCATAAGCCACCTATTCGTTCAGATTCTTATTTATTAAATGAATTAATCTTGATAGACCAAATTGGCTTTATCAATATTATTACTATCGATTTCAAGCACCTGTTGCTTTTCCACTTCGACTTGAATCATTTCAGCTTCAAGATCTACAGCAACCAATTTAGCTTGGAATTTACGACGGTTATCGACCGCACTGATCAAACGGAAAGCGATCTGTTGACCAATATATGCAGGGAATTGTTCAAGTTGGAAAAATGGACGATCCCAACCCGGAGATGACACTTCAAGTGCATATTCACCTGAAATTGGATCATGGACATCCATCATTGCGCCAACTTGCTGAGTCACGCGTACACAGTCTTGTACGCCGATGCCACGGCCCTGCTCTTCTTCACCATCTTCATTGATGATGGGTTCTGCATTTTCGTCGACCGCTTTGTCGATATAAATGCGTAATAAAGAACGTTTTCCTTGAGGAAGAAATTCAATCCCCCAAAGATCAACACCACAGGCTTGCACTGCAGGAGCAATTAAGTCTTGGAGTGCTTGAGTTTTATTTGATAGCTTCATTTACTCTCGTCATTTTTGTGCGATTCAATGGCCGAAACAGACCACTACAAGCCAATACAAACTATAGTAGTAGTGGAACATGACACTTTGATTTTCACCGTATCCGGCTCACATCGACACTACACGATAGCCAATAAAAAAGGGCGTAATCGCCCCAATTATTGCACAGAAAATTAATATCCACTGTGCAAAAAGGCCCACCTTGTTGTGAGCCTCTTTTTAGAAACTTGGTAGCGGGAGCTGGATTTGAACCAACGACCTTCGGGTTATGAGCCCGACGAGCTACCAGACTGCTCCATCCCGCATCAACGTGCAAAAATTATATACAAATATGAACTATTTTTCAATCTAAATACTTCGTACTTGCTCTGATTTAGTTGCACCTAAATCAAATTGGTAGCGGGAGCTGGATTTGAACCAACGACCTTCGGGTTATGAGCCCGACGAGCTACCAGACTGCTCCATCCCGCAACAAAACGCAAAAATTATTTCAATTTAATCACTTAAACTGCTTATTTTAGTTTGCATCTAAAATAAGATTGGTAGCGGGAGCTGGATTTGAACCAACGACCTTCGGGTTATGAGCCCGACGAGCTACCAGACTGCTCCATCCCGCAACAAAACGCAAAATATTCTTAACTTAATAATTATTAAGCTACTCACCTTAGTTTGCATCTAAAATAAGATTGATTGGTAGCGGGAGCTGGATTTGAACCAACGACCTTCGGGTTATGAGCCCGACGAGCTACCAGACTGCTCCATCCCGCATCAATAGAATTCGCTGCATACACCAACTTAATCTTCTGGATTCATAAGTTGGTGCGGAAGGGGGGACTTGAACCCCCACGCCCGAAAGCACTACCACCTCAAGGTAGCGTGTCTACCAATTCCACCACCACCGCAGCTGTGACGCATTCTAGTAGCATCGTCACAAAAAAGAAAGGACTAATTCCAATTATTCGCTTGTTTTAGGTGCAGCTGGCGAAGTTTCAGTCGATTTTGCAGGTACAGAACTTGTCGTTTGCACTGATTTTAAGCTATAGGCATCTGTGGTTTGCTTTTTGGCAAACACAGCTAGTGACAAACTGGTGATAAAAAATAAGGCCGTCAAAACCGCAGTCAATCGGGTTAAGAAATTACCTGAACCTGATGCGCCAAATACTGTTGCAGCACCGCCACCACCAAACGAAGCACCAGCATCTGCACCTTTACCATGCTGAACCAAAATCAGCACGATCATCAACACAGCTAAGATAATATGTACTACCAGCACAAAAGTTTGCATGCTGAACTCCTAATTATTTTGTATTTGCAAATGCTTCGACAATTTTATAAAACGACGTTGCATTTAAAGATGCCCCACCGACGAGTGCACCATTGATATCTGGACAGGCCGCTAACTCTACTGCATTTTCAGCTTTTACACTACCACCATATAAAATGGCCATGTTCGCGCCATGACTAGTAATTTGCGTGAGACCTTCACGGATTTTAGCATGCATGGTTTGTGCATCTTCTGGTGAAGCGGTTTTTCCTGTACCAATGGCCCAAATCGGCTCGTAGGCAATCACTATATGAGGCCACTGCCCTGCCGTTAGCACACTGGCTAAATCGCAAATTTGTTGTAAAACCACTACTTCTGCCTGGCCAGACTCACGCTGCTCTAAACTTTCACCTACACAGTAAATGACTTTTAAACCCGCATTTAAGGCATTTTCCACTTTAGCATTTAAAATCGCTGCGCTTTCAGCAAAATATTCACGACGTTCTGAGTGACCAATTAAAACATATTCAATTTGACTATCTTTGAGCAGCTCTGCGCTCACCTCACCGGTATATGCACCCATGTTGGCAAAACGCGAAACATCCTGCGCCACAGTGAAAACTGAACGTGCAGCATTCGCCAATTCAGTCTGCGTTGACGTCAAAGCCAGCGTCACAGGCGCAAGCCCAATATTACATTTTTCTTCTGCTATTTCATTCTCTTGCAAGAGCTGTTTAAATTCTTGAAGCAATTGCTTGGCATCTGCCTGCATTGGGTTCATCTTCCAATTGCCGACAACCCATGGCTTAATCGTCAAACCCGACATACAGCACCCTATTCAAAACAGTTCATAAAAACGGCCTCATTCTACACGGTATTTATTTTTCAAATATAGTTTTCTTCTAGAATTTCTTCGGCAATCAAAATAATACGAATGAAAATAAAGACATCTTTTTGTAAAAAAACCGCCTGCTATCACGACCAGTTCATGCTTTTAATCGATATTAAGGTGGTGACAACACTTTCAGATATGGTATTTTTGTGCAACAAAAGTATAATTTTACAATACCAATTATAAACAATTGAGAAGTTAAGGATCTGGGGTATGTCAGTATCAAATGGTTTGCCTAAATTCACAGGCTTCATTCGACGCTTAGTCGAAGACGGACGCATGACTGCTGAAAATATGCAACAGGCAATACTCTCTGCAAAAAAAGCTCAGCAAGACATCGTTCCTTATCTGATTGAAAATCATAAACTCTCTCCACAAATGATCGCTGAGACGATTTCTTTAGAGTTTGGCGAGCCCGTTTTTGACTTAAGTGTCTATGATTCTGTACAAATTCTACGGGATTTGGTCGAAGATAAACTCATCACCAAGCATCGTGTGTTGCCGATATACCGTCGTGGCAATATCCTCTATATCGCTACCAGCAATCCAACCAACATTGATGCGATGGACGCAGTTCGCTTCAATTCTAAAATGAATATTCAAGCAATTATTGTTGAACATCCTCAGCTTGAAAAACTGATTGAACAAAATTTTGCGCAGGCCGATAGCTTTGAATTTTCTGATGAAGATATTGATTTAGATTTAGAGCAAGGACATCAAGACTCAAATGATGAAGAGGACAATGACTCACCTCAAGGCGATGAAGCACCGATCGTCAAATACATTAATAAATTACTGATCGATGCGATTCGTATGGGCGCATCAGATTTACACTTTGAACCTTATGAAAAATCTTACCGTGTCCGTTATCGTGTAGATGGGGTTCTGCGTCATATTGCCAGCCCACCACTACAACTGGCGACTCGGCTTGCTTCACGTTTAAAAGTTATGTCACAAATGGACATCTCTGAAAAGCGCGTCCCGCAAGATGGCCGAATTAAATTAAAGCTGTCGAAAAGCAAAGCCATCGACTTCCGTGTCAACTCACTTCCAACCTTGTTTGGCGAGAAACTGGTTCTGCGTATTCTCGATCCATCTAGTGCTATGCTAGGAATCGATGCTTTAGGTTATGAACCTGATCAAAAAGACCTGTTTATGCAGGCTTTAGACAAACCTCAAGGCATGTTGTTAATTACTGGCCCGACAGGTTCAGGTAAAACAGTATCGCTGTATACAGGTTTGAATATTCTAAATAAAGAAGACACCAATATCTCAACTGCGGAAGACCCCGTTGAGATTAACTTGGAAGGCATTAATCAGGTCAATGTGAACAATAAAGTCGGCCTCACCTTCTCTGCTGCACTGAAGTCCTTCTTACGTCAAGATCCTGATATTGTGATGGTCGGTGAGATTCGTGACCTTGAAACAGCTGAAATCGCGATTAAAGCCGCGCAAACAGGTCACATGGTCATGTCGACACTCCACACCAATAGTGCGCCTGAAACCCTGACACGCTTACGCAATATGGGGGTTCCATCTTTTAATATTGCAACCTCGGTCAATTTGGTGATTGCACAACGTTTAGCGCGCCGCTTATGTAACCAATGCAAAGCCGCTGTCGATATTCCTGAACAAAGCTTGCTCGAAATGGGCTTTACTTCAACAGATATCCAAAATCCAGACTTCAAAGTTTATCAACCGGTGGGGTGTGCTGAGTGCCGTGAAGGTTATAAAGGGCGTGTTGGTATTTATGAAGTCATGAAAGTCACGCCAGAAATTTCAAAAATTATTATGGAAGATGGCAATGCCTTACAGATTGCGGAAGCATCTGCAAAATTAGGATTTAACAATTTACGTCGTTCAGGTTTACTCAAGGTTATGCAGGGGGTCACTTCCTTACAAGAAGTGAATCGTGTAACCAGCGAATAGTTGAAATATTGAAAGAATAAGGATAAATGCATGGCTGTCAAAAAAGCACAGATGATGCCAACCTTCAGTTATGAAGGGATTGATCGTAAAGGGGCAAAAATTAAAGGGGAATTGCCTGCACGTAATCTTGCCCTCGCCAAAGTTACTTTGCGCAAACAAGGGATTACCATCAAGAGTATTCGAGAAAAGAAAAAGAATATTTTTGAAGGCATAATGAAGAAAAAAGTAACGACACTGGACATCACGATTTTCACCCGACAGCTTGCAACCATGATGAAAGCCGGTGTACCACTGGTACAAGGTTTCGAAATTGTGGCTGAAGGTTTGGAAAACCCGTCTATGCGTGAAGTTGTACTGGGCATTAAAGGTGAAGTCGAAGGTGGTAACACCTTTGCGGGAGCACTCAAAAAATATCCGCAATATTTCGACAACTTATTCTGTTCATTGGTTGAATCGGGTGAACAATCAGGTGCGCTTGAGACCATGCTGGATCGTGTGGCGGTCTATAAAGAAAAAAGTGAGTTGTTAAAACAAAAAATTAAAAAAGCCATGAAATACCCAGCAACCGTGGTTGTGGTTGCGGTGATCGTGACTATTATTTTGATGGTCAAAGTCGTCCCTGTGTTCCAAGAACTCTTTAGCTCCTTTGGTGCAGACTTACCTGCATTCACTAAAATGGTGGTGAATATGTCTGAATGGATGCAGAAATACTGGTTCATTTTGATTATAGTGATTGGTATTGGCATTACAGCATTACTCGAAACAAAAAAACGCAGTAAAAAGTTTCGTGACATGCTGGATAAAGCCGCTCTGAAAGCCCCGATTTTTGGTGATTTAGTCTATAAAGCGATTATCGCACGCTATAGCCGCACGCTGTCTACCACCTTTGCTGCGGGTGTACCCTTAATTGATGCCCTCGAGTCTACCGCGGGTGCAACCAATAATGTAGTCTATGAAGAAGCAGTAATGAAAATCCGTGAAGATGTCGCAACAGGGCAACAACTTCAATTCGCGATGCGTGCCACCAATAAATTTCCATCAATGGCCGTACAAATGGTGGCGATTGGTGAGGAATCTGGTGCGCTCGATGCCATGCTGGATAAAGTTGCAACTCACTATGAAAACGAAGTCGATAATGCGGTGGATGGCTTAACTGCAATGATGGAGCCTCTCATCATGGCGGTCTTGGGTGTACTTGTGGGTGGCCTAGTGATTGCCATGTATCTACCAATCTTCCAAATGGGTTCGGTGGTTTAATGCAAGAAATAATTTCCTATCTGATCAATACTCCAATGGCGCTTTATTTCGCCGTTGGAGTTTTTAGTTTGTGCATCGGTAGTTTTCTGAATGTAGTGATCTATCGCACGCCAAAAATGATGGAACAAGAATGGCGCACAGACTGCCAATTTCTACTTCATCCTGAGCAGCCGATTATTGATGAAACTAAGCTCACGTTGAGTAAGCCTGCATCGACCTGCCCCAAATGCAAAAGTGCCATACACTGGTATCAAAATATCCCTGTGATGAGTTGGTTAATGCTAAGAGGAAAGTGTGGTACTTGCCATAACCCGATCAGCATTCGCTACCCTGCGATTGAACTCTTGACCGCCATTTGTGCATTGGTCGTGGTTGCAGTATTTGGTCCAACAGTCCAAATGCTGTTCGGTCTCGTACTCACTTACATTTTAATCGCCTTAACTTTTATTGATTTTGACACTCAACTTTTACCTGATCGCTATACCCTCACCCTTGCAGGTCTAGGTTTAGGGGTCAATAGTTATGCGATTTACACCACGCCAACAGCAGCCATTTGGGGCTATATCATTGGTTTCTTATGCTTATGGATTGTCTACTATCTGTTTAAACTCTTCACAGGCAAGGAAGGTATGGGTTATGGTGACTTTAAGTTACTTGCTGCTTTAGGCGCATGGATGGGCCCTTTGCTGCTGCCGCTGGTTGTGCTACTTTCCTCTTTTGTAGGTGCCATTATCGGCATCATCCTGCTCAAAGTGCGTAAAGAAAATCAGCCTTTTGCTTTTGGTCCGTATATTGCCATCGCAGGATGGATTGCCTTTTTGTGGGGTGAGCAAATTATGAAAATATACTTAGGCAATTAAAATAATATGTCATTTATTTTAGGTCTGACAGGCGGGATTGGCAGTGGAAAATCTGCCGCAAGTCACTGGTTTGAACAACAAGGCATACAAGTGGTCGATGCCGATGTCGTTGCTCGAGAAATTGTTGCTGTAGGTCAGCCTGCACTTCAGCAAATTCGAAGCAGCTTCGGCAATTGGGTCTTGCTGGACAACGGCGAACTGAATCGACGCGCTTTACGTGAACACATTTTTCAGGACCCGTCTGCCCGTAAGCAATTGGAAAAGATCACCCACCCTGCAATTCGTCAGTCCATCATGCAACAATTACAAGCTGCAACCAGCCCATATGCAATTTTGGTTTCACCGCTACTTTTTGAAACCAATCAGCATGAACTAACACAACATACGCTTCTGATCGATGCTTCAATTGATATCCAGATTCTTCGTGCTTCGCAGCGCGACCATCAAACCATTGAGCAAATTCAAACAATCATTAAAGCGCAAATGTCCCGTGAACAAAAACAATCGTTAGCTGATGATATTGTGGTAAATGATGGACACTTGGAACACTTATACGCACAACTCAGACCGTTGCATTTAAAATATTTGGCCCATTTAGAGGTCTAAAAAAAGCTGTCGATTATGACTGCTTTTTTTGTTGTGCGAGTTGGGCTTTCAGACTGTCCTGCCGTATCCAACGCCATGGCTGCAAGGCCCCGATCCCCATTCCCAGAAGCCCACATAAAATCGCAACACTCAAAGGCTCATTGAGCAAAGGAACCGCAATAATCGCAGCAATAAAAGGCGCCAACGTCACAATACTGCCTGTTTTAAATGCCCCCAAACGCTTAATGGCTTCGACATAAGTGAGGGTCGCCACGATGACCACAAACACACCATGAAATACCACCTGAGCAATCAATTGCACAGGTTGCACATGCGCTATAGTTTTGGGGAGGAATAAAACATAAATTGGCACAAAAATAATCGCAGCCCAAATCGCAACACCTGCCATAGAGTGCCATGCCGACAGTTTCCACTGTCTCAATAAAACGGTAAATGTTCCCCACAGCACAGCACTGAGGAAAAACAAGCCATCACCTAAACTAAAAGCAACACCTGTTTCTTTATACATCAGCGCACTCATGGCCGTCAGTGCGAGCAACATAATACTGAGGCTGAGCCAAGTATGCCGGTCAAACGGTTGTCGAAATAGCAGATAACCTGCAACAGCTGTACAAAGTGGAATGCAGCCATTGAGAAAGATCGCAGCATGTGCCGCAGGCACATAATGGAAAGCGCTATAAGCAGTGATGCAGTAACACACCCCTCCAATCATCGCCAAAATAAAAGGCTCTTTCTTCCACAAAAAGGCGGTATCTTTTTTATAAATCAAGATCGGCATTAAGATGCAAAACGCCAACAGAAAACGTAAGGCGGTAATATCCCACGCACCAATGCCCCAATTAGCACTGAGACGTGCCGTTAAGGTAAATCCCCCCCAAATACACATGGTGATGGCAATAAAGATATAGCCTTGTTTTTGAGAGGTCATCATTGGGCTTACATTAAATCAGAAATTAAAAATCTTAGACATTACGTTGACGGCATGCTTCATACAAAGCCATACCCGTTGCTACACTGACATTCAGACTTTGTAGATTGCCCGCCATCGGAATATAAACCGTTTGATCGCATTGAGACTGGGTAATTGGACGCAGACCAGTATCTTCAGCACCCATCACCACACATACAGCCTTTCCAGTAAAATCGAACTGTTGTAACGGCAAGGCTTTTTCATCCAACATGGTACCGACCACACGCACATTAAACTCATCTTTAATTTGCGCTAAAGTCCGAGCCAAATTGGTCACTTGGATAAATTTGACTTTTTCAGCACCACCTGCCGCAACTTTGCGCGCGGTCGGGGTCAAACTTGCAGAGCGATCACGAGGCACAATTACAGCTTCGACACCCATTGCAGCCGCGGTACGGATACATGCGCCGAGGTTATGCGGATCGGTGACTTGGTCTAAACCCAGTAATAAACAATTTGGCGATTGCTTCAGTAAGGCTTCTAAATCTTTTTCATTGAAAACTGGATGAGGACGGACCGCCGCCACAACCCCTTGGTGGAATGGCAAGCCCGCCATTTTTTCTAATCGATCACGGCCCGTTTGTTGTACGCTAATACCAAACGGTTCAGCCAATTCAAGTACACGCTTTAAACGCTGGTCATCACGCCCTTTTAAGGTAAAAAGTGTGAGCACACGTTCAGGCTCAAGCTCCAACAATGACTCCACCGAATGAACGCCATAAAAATATTCAGGTTTAGCCATGTAAGACCTCTAAAAGATAAATCACCATCGACACGATGTGCCAAAATAAAAATCCTGTAAAGCTGACTTTACAGGATTACTGTTCAATATCTAGTTTAACTGATTTTGCTTAAAATTACTTAGTGAGTATCGTCTGAAAGCTTAGCCTTCTAAATGGCACACATAGTCCAATACGTCGTCGGTTTCAATTTTAAAACGACTATTGCCAGGCACATAAAAAGACTGACCTGCGCGGAACAATTCGCTCTCTTCGCTGTCTGCAATTTTTACACGGCATTCGCCTGAAATAATTTCCATACGCTCTGGCACATGTGTTTCGAACGTCAAAGCTTGCTCTGTCGGAAGAATAACTCCTAACGTTTTTTTGGTACCATCTTCAAATTGCACAGTATGACTGATGCATAAACCGCCAAAATAAACATTGGATTTTTTAATGACAGAGACATGATCGAACTGAGTTGACATGCATACACTCCAGATAATGCGCATTTATAATCATATTGATGTGCTAGTTTAAAGATGTGCGATTAACTAATCAATCCATGTTTTATTCCCCTCAATCAATATTTTGTTAAAGTCCGACCATCGTACAATTGCCTCAATTTCTAGCCCATTTTGGCTTGTTTTTTGCCAATGCGATCGTTCCCTGAGTCGTGCTCTTTCTATACACACCGCATACCCACACGTTTGTGCCGAGTTTGCTATAACAGTTGGATTTAAAAAAATCTGCTAGGTCGACTTTCAGATTCACGCTAAAATAAGCCGACTTTGCACAAAACGAATAGCGTTGCCGTCTTGTCGGCTGAATAAAACTTCACTATCTTAAACTAAAACTTTTCGCAGCTCGGATGCGTTTATGCTGACACATTTAACTTTAATTAATTTTGCTTTAGCCGATCACTTAGCACTTGATATCGATCAAGGTTTTAATGTCCTGACTGGGGAAACGGGTGCAGGCAAATCATTATTGCTAGATGCACTGTCCGCCTGTCTGGGAGAACGCACCGACACCAACTATGTCCGTTTCGGTTCAGATAAAGCCGATGTCACAGCTATTTTCAGCTATCAAGAGCACAGTCCTGAAGCCTTATGGTTAAAGGCACATGAGTTAGATGATGAGTCAGGCGAAATTCATCTAAGACGGGTTATTTTTGCCACTGGCCGTAGCAAAGCATGGATTAATGGTCGTCCAAGCAGCTTAGCTGAATTGAAAGAAATCGGGCGTTTGCTGGTACAGCTGTATAGTCAACACAGTCAGCAACAGCTATTAGAACCGCCTTATCCAAGACGTTGGTTAGACCTCTATCATAACTTCTACCCAGAAGCGCAAGCTGTGCGTGAAGCCTATAGCACATGGCAAAAAGACATTCGTCAGCACCAAGCCGCATTGGATGCTCAAGCCACGCGTAAACAACGTATGGATACTTTGAGTTTACAATTAGAAGAACTCGAAGATGTGGTGCAAATCGACTATAAAGAGATTGAACAAGAGTTCGACCGCCTGTCTCATCATGAAAATATCATGCAGGACTGTAGTTATGCCGTTACGGCCTTAGATGATGCTGAACAAAATATTAATCAAGAAATTTCTAGTATTATTCGCCGCTTAGAGTCACATGCAGGACGCAGTGAACAATTGGCCGAGATTCATACGTCTTTGCTGAATGCACAAAGTGAGCTTGACGATGCCACAGCCAACCTCCGTCAGTTTATTGACCGTCAAAGTTATGACCCAGAACGCATGGAAGAGTTGAACACCCAACTTGAGATGTTCCACCGTTTTGCCCGTAAGTACCGCACGCAGCCAGAACACTTAAAACAAGAACATGAACAATGGCAATCTGAACTGGCAGAGCTTCATTTATTAGAAGATCCAGAAACACTAGCTGAGCAAGTTGAAGTCTCGCATCAGGACCTGTTAAATAAAGCCCAGCACCTCGACCAAATTCGTCGCGATGCAGCCGCACCATTGGCAAAACATTTAACCGAACAGGTCAAACAATTGGCTCTGCCTGAAGCACACTTTGAGTTTAAGTTTGAACCAATGGAGCAAGTTTCTAGTGAAGGCCTAAGTTTTATCCAATTACTGTTCACCGCCAACAAAGGCATTCCACCACAACCATTAGCCAAAGTTGCTTCAGGCGGAGAGTTGTCACGTATCGCGTTGGTGATGCAAGTGATGAATGCTGAAAAAACTGAAGCAGAAGTTTTAGTCTTCGATGAAATTGACGTCGGCATTAGTGGTGGCACGGCGGAAATTGTCGGTCGTCTCTTGGCCGACTTGGGTTCGCATGTGCAAATTCTGTGTATTACACACCAAGCTCAAGTTGCAGCACAGTCTGACCAGCACTTGTTGGTGAAAAAACGTCAGACTGACCCTGCCAGCAGCACCATTTTAAACTTAGAAGAAAATGAGCGTATCAATGAACTCGCACGTATGACAGGTGGCGTTGAAATTAATGACACCACGCTACAACATGCCAAGCAATTACGTCAGTTGAAGTTTCAATCCACCTAATTTATGTAGACTGGATCACAAAAAAAGATTTGGAGAAAGTGCATTAGTCTAGTAACGTGGTAGATAACAACATTTGACTAGAAGCATTTTAATTTCAAGGAGAAGCCTTTAGGTGAGCAAACAATATCTGACGCATCGCTGTCTCATTGCCCCACCCGATATGGCAGATGAAGTCTTTGCCCATACCGTGATTTATTTGGCCCGACACGATGAGGAAGGTGCTCAAGGCATCATCATCAACCGCCCTTCAGGCCTTTCAGTCAAAGAACTGCTCAATGATCTTGAAATTGAAGCCGATCACGTCCGACCACACGATGTTCTCCAAGGTGGGCCTTTGCGTCCAGAAGCTGGCTTTGTCTTACATACGGGCCAGCCGACATGGCACTCTTCCATTGCGGTGGGCGAGAATATCTGTATCACCACGTCTAAAGATATTTTAGATGCGATTGCACATAATGAAGGTGTAGGTCGCTATCAAATTGCTTTGGGCTATGCCAGTTGGACCAAAAACCAATTGGAAGATGAACTGTCTCGTGGTGATTGGTTAGTCTGCGATGCTGATATGGATTTGATTTTTAATATTCCTTATGACGACCGTTGGGACGCTGCCTATAAAAAGCTCGGGCTGGATCGAACCTGGTTGTCTTCTGAGATTGGACATGCCTGATTTAAACACGCCCCAAATGATTATGGCATTTGACTTCGGCACACAAAAAATGGGCATGGCAGTCGGTCAAGCACTGATTGAAAGTGCAACACCTTTGGCTTTGTTTCCCATGAAAGATGGCATCCCCAATTGGGATGAACTGCATAAAATTATTAAGCAATACCAACCCAATTTATTTTTAGTCGGTTTACCGCTCAATATGGATGATAGCGAGTCGGAATTATCTACTCG
This sequence comes from Acinetobacter johnsonii, assembly GCF_048551975.1. GTDB lineage: Bacteria > Pseudomonadota > Gammaproteobacteria > Pseudomonadales > Moraxellaceae > Acinetobacter > Acinetobacter johnsonii_A. The sequence continues at coordinate 284,940 of NZ_JBIMCF010000002.1, forward strand.
AGCGCGTAAGTTCGCACGTCGTTTACGCCATCAAACCAATATTGAAACATGGATGGTAGATGAACGCTTAAGTACTCGTGCAGCCCGTGATGAGCTCAGCCATTACCATGCGCAAGGTCGAGGCAAAAAACTTTCTGCTGATAGCCTGGCCGCAACATTCTTTATTGAAAGTTGGTATCGTGAACCCAAAGGACTTAACCCTTAGTTCGGAGTCTCTCGAAACATAGCGTATCATCCTAAAAAAGCATCTTCATTAGATGCTTTTTTGAAATGAACAGAGACCCATTTAGTGGCTCTTCTCGATAATATGTACTGTCACAGTTCGCCCCGCGACAAACCCCAATTCATTTTTTGGAATATCATCCAGTGCAATTTTCACAGGAACGCGCTGCGCTAAACGTACCCAACTAAAGGTTGGGTTTACATTGACCAACAAACCTGTACTTGTAGTTCGTTCACGATCTTCAATGCCTGAAGCAATCCCCTGCACATGCCCTTTTAAGATGTTTGAATCGCCCATCAACTGTACAGTCGCAGGTGCACCCAAATATATTTTATTTAATTTGGTTTCTTCAAAATAACCAACCACATAAAGCTGTGAGCGATCTAATAATGCCGCTACCGCTTGTCCCACTTTGACATAATTCCCTGCTTTCATCTCAAAATTAGACAGTGTGCCATCGGCTGGTGCTACCACCTCGGAACGGTTCAAGTTTAATTCAGCCAAATGTAAATGACTGGTGGCTACATCGATTAACGCCTGTTGCTGCGCAATATTGGCTTTGGCCTGCTGAATCGCCGCTTGCATTTGTTCATGTTCGGCATGCGATTGATCTCGTACGGCAAACATCTGATCTTGTTCTTGTTTTGAAATCGCACCGTCCATCAAGTTGGCATAGCGTTCTGCATTTTTATCAGCCAAGTGGCTATTGGCTTGTGATTTGGTCAAATTGGCCTTGCTTTGAAATAGCTCCGCTTCGGCGGCGGCTAAACTAGCTTTGGCTTTAGCCAAGTCTGATTTGGCTTGTTCCACATCAAGCGCCTGACGCGCCACATCAATTTTAAACAGCACCTGCCCTTGTTTGACGCTTTGATTATCATGCACTAAAACTTCAGTAACTAAGCCTGAAACATCGGAAGACACTTGAATCACATCGCCACGAACCCGCCCATCACGTGTCCACGGTTCAGCATTATAATAATGCCAAAGATGCACGAGCACTGCGATCGCGGTACCCGCAATCAGGACTAAAGTGATGGGACGACTCAGTTTACGCCAATCAAAGGATGCCATTTCTTTTACCTCATTCATTTCAATCAGATGTGCGCTTAGGCAAAGCTCACGATAAAACCCCAATGGACCATGCCAAGCACTGTAATGTAGAGGCATAAATAAAAAATACTGGGTAAAAAAATCCAGCCTTTGTCGACCCAAGGATCAGTCACCCGCATGAGTAACCTTAATACGATGTAGGCCAATACCGCCTGAATGACCAAAACTGGCACATAAACACCATAGATATTAAGTTCACCCATTGTTATGCTCCCAACAAACGGACTTGAGACATTTCGTCCCATGTCGCATGACAGAGACTGCTTTGAATATTATTCAGTGAAACTTGCAAACGCCGAGCAATACTTAAGTCTTGCAGCTCTATAAGCTCGGCCTGAATGATCTGAATTTTGTCCAAAATGTGTTGTCTAACCTGTAGGTCGCTATGGTCTAATTCTTTTGCGTAGAAATAAGCATCCATTTGGCTTTGTAGTTCTTGTAGATGCAGCGTGATAGAGGCCTGCACAGGCATTTTTTCAATCAGTTCTTGCACCCGAGTTAAATCAATCACCGCACTGGATTCAATCAGGGCCAAATTAATTTTTTGCTTCAATCGATCCGACTGTACCAATTTGGTATTCAGTACGCCTATCCGATCCAACATACTGCGCAAATGCACTCTAAACTCCACCCCATAAGGTAAATAAAGCGCTTGTCGTATCGCTTTATAATGTAAAGACAGGATTCGCTTGGCGGTAATGTCCGGCGACATCGCACGCACCAAGTGAATCACATAGACAGAAATGATGGGGCCAAGCACCGTCCCAATCGATGCATCAAAAAACATCACTTGGTCAAGGTGATAACGGTTTTGCAGGTTTAAGCCCATGACCACACCCATTATCAAAGGTAGCGCCAAACCTGTGAGTGGTGGGTGTAAAAACAGCATCAGACAGTACATACAAAAAGGGGCTAACACCAGAGCCAACATCCAAAAAGCGCTAATGTGCGGAAAGATGCCATAAGCATAAATAAAGACAATAATCGCCGCATACAGACTGGCACGGATAAAGATTTTTAAGGCAGGGACAGGATTGTCCATGCTGGTCAGAATACAGGCACAAATAGCGGCCATCTCTGCCATCATAAAACCGGCTTTCCAACCACTGATAATCCAAAAACCAGTTGCCACAAGCACCACAATAAAAGCTGAAATGCCGCCACGCACGGCTACGCCATGATCTCGATGTAAGTTGGGATAGTTTGTACTCATCGGGATCACGGTCGCAGGTAAACTGTCATCGCCTTGTTGGATACGCTGCCAAATCAACTTAATGGCACGTATATTTTGAATAAAATGACGGACATCCATTTTTAAACTGGCCAATATAACTTGCTGCTGTGGCAAGGCACTGTCAAATACAGCTTGGAAACTCGACTCAAATTGTTCAGGCAAATGATTTAGTTCTTGTTCTAAAATGGCTTGATCGCCTTGCAAAAACTCGACGATCTGCACATGGACTTTTTCTAAAGCTGGACGGTAGCGTGAGTCAATGTGATCTAACTGCTGAATTCGCTCGGCCATGGCCACCAAGTTTGTCACCAACATACTGAGTTGATGCAGCATTTCTTGGAGCGGTTTGGTCATGCCCTGCAAGGTCGATTTTTCATAGCTCAAATGCACAGCCATCACATGAATATCGGCAATATCCCGCGTGATATGACTAAGTGTAGTGCTGTAATTAATGGCCTTAACATCATCTGTCAGAATCTGATCAAAAACTGCTCGGGTGTCTTGAAAAGTCTGTGAAACACGGGTTTTGACTACGGGACCAATATGCATGGGAAACAGTACCGCATTCACCACTGCACTACACAGTACTCCCACCGTGATTTCAATACAGCGACCAATCGCCATATCAAACATGGAAGTGGTTTCAATGTTATAGACAATGTTGTAGCAAATAATGACCGTGGTATAGCCCGCCAACATAAAAATATAGCTACGCGGCGTCCGATCCAACAATGAAAAATATAGACAAAACCCGACCCATGTGGCTAAAAATAATGTGAACAATTCTGGAGTGTTGATCAGGTTTGGCGTGACTGCAATCGAAACAATCGCCCCCAACAACGTTCCCAACACCCGATAAAGACTTTTTGAGGAGGTCATACCCGCATATGGGTTTGCGATGACGAAGACCGTTCCAATCGCCCAAATGGGATAAGCCAAATCTAAAGAAAATGCGACATAAAGTGAAAGCATGCCTGCCAAAAAGGTTTTCATCGCAAAAATCCAGTCCAATTTATTTGGACGGAATGCGAGTAACTGTTTGGTGAGGAACATAAATTCATCTCTAAATGCGCTGAATGACAACATTTAAACAACTCTTCAACACAGCATTGCTCAGACAAACAGCATCACTTCGTCCTCACCTCATGCGAAGACGGATGAAAAAATGATTCAAATAAATGAAGTCTTTTACAGACATGGTCAAAGACAGCGCCATGTTGAAAGGAAAGAAAATAGCTCAACAAATAACAAAAGCATTATTCATTAAAAGACATTTATAATGATAATTTTTCCAAAAATATGAATTTTTGTCAATTAAAATATCTTAATATGATAATTTACATATTTTTAAGCTCATATTTCACCCTTTTTATTGCGTTGCAAATGCTGATAAAAGTCCACGAAAGCCATGCGTCCAGAACGAAAGCCATGTCGAGTCTAGGGTTTTTGTTATATAGTAACTGTCGTTCAAATGGCATTTATTTTGACTAAGTAGGTTCTTATGGCACTTTCAAGTTTCGGTAAAATTCTCACTGTCTTAGACCTCTTTTCTGTGTCACGCCCGATTATCAATGTCGATATCATCAGTGCCGAACTCGGACTCTCACAGCCCACCAGTTATCGTTATTTAAAGGAATTGGTATCCGCAGGACTTTTACAGCGCTTAAGTGGAACCAGCGGTGACTATACTTTAGGCTCTCAAATTGCTGTTTTGGACTATATCTCTCGAACCACAGACCCACTCTTACAAATCAGCATTCCTTTTATGCAAGACATCGTTGAGCGAACGGAGTTTTGCTGTATCCTCACCCAGCTCAACGCAGAGCACTGTATTGACCTATATGGTGAAGTCTTTAAAGACCTTGAGTTATTTTCTTATGGGCGCGGTTGCCCACGTCCCGTGTATTTGGGTTCATCGCCTAAAGTGGTCATTTCACAGCTCAGCAAAGCTAAAATTATTGAATATTATCAAAAATTTTCGGCTCAACTGGCCGAGGTCAATTTTGCTGCAAGCCAAGATGAATTTTTACAGAAAATGAAAGCCATTAAGAAACAGGGCTATTATTTTTCCAATGGCGAGTTTGATCCCAACCTCGCCAGTCTGTCTGTACCAGTCAAATTTTCGCCCAAAGATACACCGTTGGCACTGACTTTATTGGCTTCAAAAAATCGGTTTGAATTTGTCGATCTGAAAAAAATGGTCGAAATATTAAGACATAGCGCCTTACAAATCGAACAGAAATGCCATCTATTGCATAATATTGAGGCTTAACTCAACTTAGCTTTGAGGCGCTGGATAGAAGTAGCGAAAGGTTAAATTCAGACGCGGCTCAGTGATTTTGCTAGATTTCATCAAAGCATGTTTCCAGTAGCGCTGTGTCTGTCCACGCATCACGATCAATTGCCCGCTGTGCAACATCAGCTCGACTTTTTCCTGTTTAAACTTGTGCTTAAAGCAAAACTTACGAGTTGCGCCAAAACTGAGTGAGGCAATCACCACATTTTCTTGCTGCGGCGAACGTAGTGAAGGCTCATCATCACTATGCCAGCCCACGGCTTGGCTGCCATTTTCATATAAATTGGCTAGGCACGAGTTAAATGGATGTCCCACCAATTGCTCAATATATTGTTTTAAACGAAACAAAGCTGGATTCCATAACAGTGCTTGCTTGGCACTGCCCGAATAGTGATATTGGTACTCGGCATCGCCATACCACACCACTTTTCGTTCCGTGACATAACGTTTGCCATACAGTACGACCTCGTCAGGTTGCCATGCCAAATGTGCTAAAAAATAATCCAAATATTTTGCACTTTGCTCTGCCGTTAAAATCAAGCCCAAGTCCTGCACCTGCCCATCGAATGGGAGCAAGTTTGCTTGCGGTTCAGGACTAAACAGATGTAAGGTCATGACTTTTCCTCCTCTGCAAACAGTTTAACTGAATTTAGAACGACACAAATCAAAACAAAGTCACAGCTTGTCGCCTAGCTTCCTTATGCATACACTCATGTGAACTTTCACAATAAAAAGAAGCATGTATGAACCTTTGGCAGTTGTTTCAAAAGCTTCGCCCCTTTGTCCGCCCCTATCGGATATTGGTAATTGCGACCTTGATCCTGACGCTGATTGGTTCCTTCACTGCTCAGATCAATGCTCTGACTTTGCAATATGCTGTCGACAGTATCAACCGTCTGGTCGAACAAGGCCAAGGACTGACCGAAGGCCTACATATTTTGATCACCATTTCTGTGATTTTACTCAGTAAAGAAATCATCAGTGCCTTAGTTCAGTTTGGTCAAAAGTTTTATGGGGAAAAGCTCCGCATTCTAGTATCACAAGACTTGGCGCAAAGCATTATCGAAAAATTCCTCAACTACCGTTTGGCTTTTTTTAATGCCGATCAAAACCAAGCGGGTAAGCTACAAACGCGAATTGACCGTGGCATTGGTTCACTGACCCGTCTGGTACAAATCTTTTTTATCGATATTTTGCCACTTTTTAGCAGTGCCATTGTGGCACTGGGGCTGATGTACTATGCCAACGTCTACGTCGGTTTGGTGGCGACCAGTATTATCCCAATTTACTTTTGGCTGACCTTGCAACAAGCTAAGAAACTGGGGGGATGGCGACGCAACCTGCGTGATGGCCGAGAAAAAAAGAGCCAAGGCATTCTCAGTATTATCCAGTCGATTAGCGTGATTAAGTCCTTTAACCGAGAGTCTATTGAGTCGACCAAACAACTGAAACTGCAAAAAGCACTGACCGATAATCAGATGCAAACGCGCCAACTCAGCTTTTTATTTGATGGCTTAAAGACTTTTATTGAACAAATCGGGATTGTGCTGATTATCATCCTCACAGCGTACTTTGTACTCGATGGACAAATGAGCATCGGGATGATCATGTTTCATATTTTATTGTTCAATAATGTCTCTGCGCCAATTCGTTCATTGCACCGTATTTATGATGAAGTGAATGATGCGATGATTTACGCGGAAAGTTTTTTTAAAATTTTAGAAGCAGATGATGAAATCGAGCAAAGTGGTGCACTCAAACCCAAAATTCAGGGAAAATTCAGCCTAAAGAGTGTCGATTTTTTCTACCCCAATGGTCATCATGCGCTTAAGCAAGTCAACATGGAAATTCGACCCAACAAAATCACGGCCTTGGTCGGTTTATCCGGTGCAGGAAAATCAACTTTAATTAGCCTATTAGATAAATTTTATCAGCCAGATACAGGAAAAATTGAGCTTGATGGAATTGATTTACAAGACATCGACACCGCCTATTTACGCGAGCACATTGGCCTCGTCTTACAGAAAAATCACATTTTCCAAGGTAGTATTTTAGACAATATTCGCTATGGAAAAATCAATGCCACAGATGATGAAGTCTATGCTGCCGCAGAAAAAGCCTCTATTCATGAACAAATTTTGCAGCTACCGGCAGCTTACCAATCTGATGCACTGATGCTTTCAGGTGGACAACAACAGCGTATTGCACTGGCACGCATGTTCCTCAAAAATCCACCAATTATTTTTCTCGATGAACCGACCGCCAGCCTCGATGCGATTGCTAGCGAGCAAATTAAACAAAGCCTCGATGAGATCAAACAAGGGCGAACGGTGATTATTATTTCGCATAGTTTGTCACAAATTATCGATGCCGATTATACCTATGTCATGAAGGAAGGTTGTATTGCTGAACATGGGGAACATGAAGCGCTGTACCGTCAGGATGGTATCTATAAAGAAATTTTCGATGCGATGGCCAAGAGCCTCAATATTGAAAAAATTGCCAAGACGTTTGAAGATGATACTGAGGAAGAAACGCATAGTTAATCTTTTCAGACACAAAAAAAGCTCCCGCAGGAGCTTCTTAAAAATCTAACAATCAAGGCTGTTTTAAGTACGGCCAAGCTGCTTTGAGGTAAATAAACATCGACCACAAAGTCAAAATTACTGCGGTATACAACAATGCATAAGCCAACATTTCAAGCGGCTGCCAATTCAGTAAGAACACGGTAATCGCAATCATTTGAAAAGCAGTTTTATATTTCCCGACCGTAGACACAGCTACATTGGTACGCGCACCCAATTCTGCCATCCATTCACGCAGTGCTGACACCGTAATTTCACGGGAAATAATCACAATTGCCGCAAATGCCATCGAAATTTCAGGTTTCCACTGTACCAACACGATCAGTGCCGCTGCCACCATCAATTTATCCGCAACAGGGTCTAAGAAACGCCCAAATGCAGAGGTCTGATTTAAAGTACGCGCTAAATAACCATCGAACCAATCTGTCACCGCTGCAACGACAAAAATAGACGTCAACAAAATATGACGAGACATACTTACCGCTTGTTCAGCGATACCCATTACAGGGGGCCAATAGGCCACCAACAAAAAGACCGGAATTAAGGCAATACGCGCCAAGGTCAAGATATTAGGAATATTCAGGATGCGACCTGTAGTCATAAACACCGCCAGTTGTTTCCCTCATGTACGATGAAAATGCACACTTTTTTGAGGTTTAATCCATCGTTAATAGCGCCCACTTTATACGAATTGACCTAAGGTGTCACTAGGCAAACACGGTAACTGTTTGACGCGAAATTGCAATTAAACGATTCTGATCATCCCACAAATAGGCGGCTTCGGTGGAATATCCATCCGCAGCATATTGCGTTTCAACATGGTACTTCATCCAATCATGTAACTGATTTTTCAGCGGATGCACATAAGTCAAATGCCATGTCAGCGAACTGGCGGGTGCCATGCTTTTAAACATCGGTAGCACCCCTGGTGGCCAAATGTCCATCGACACCATGAGGTCGGCTACGGTCATGTCTCGATTTTCATGTAAGTCTGGATTAAATCGATACCAACCAGAAAAGTCAGGCTTTGGGCTGGCTGTACATGGATACTGCCCTGTGACCCAAACCATATCCAGCTGCTTAAAACACTCAGGTGCAAGCGGGTGATGCGGCGCTGTTGTCAGACCATCAACCGATGGAAACGCGGGTGCTACAGGTTCTTGATGAACATGGATACTCGATTCACGCTGTGTCCCGAAGCTTGCCACCAAAATACTTTGGACCGCATCATCTTGCCATAAACGTACTTCCAAGGTGGTAACCGACTTACCTTGACGTAGAATCTCGCTGGTTAAACGAACTTTGGCCTGTTGTACTGGGCCAACAAAAGTCACGCTACAACTGAGTAAATGCTTCGTGTCATCGGCAAGAGTCAACAATGCTTTTTGCATCATTAAACCTGCGACCAGTCCCCCATAAATCGTGCGTCCTTGTAACCAACCTGTAGGAATATCAATCCATTCTTGTTCTGCTAAAGCCTGATAACTGTGTTGAAGCGGCATGTGGCATCCTTATTTTCAATTCCGTCCATATCTTTACAACACAATTCAACCAATGTGAATGATCAATGACCCATGCGTCAATGAGCACTTTTGCCATCGCAGTAGATGCGGTTCTACTCATGCAAAACTTTATAAATGATGCGGGCCATCACTTCACCCAAACCGGGGACTAGGGTTAAGTCTTTTTCGGAGGCTTTCAACACCCCTTGAATCCCGCCAAAGTGCGTCAACAAATCGCGGCGGCGTTTCGGACCCAAACCTGGAATTACTTCCAAAATCGATGAACCCCGTTTTTTATCGCGTTTGGCTCGGTGCTTGGTTATCGCAAAGCGATGCGCCTCATCACGCACCTGTTGAATCAAATGCAACGCTTTATGATCTTCAGGCAACTGAATTTTAGTTCCATCAGTAAAGTGTAGGGTTTCAAGGCCCGGTTTACGTCCCTCGCCTTTTGACACCCCAACCATAAAGGCCTCTAAACCCAGCTCTTGCATGACGTCCATCGCCATATGCAACTGCCCTTTGCCACCATCAATCAGCAGTAAATCAGGCAACATGGCTTTTTTATAACGACGAGTCAGGGCTTGGCGCATTGCGGCATAGTCATCACCCGCGGTAATGTCTTGAATTGAAAACTGACGATAATCACGCTTACGAATGCCTCCACTGTCGAATACCACACAGGAAGCCACGGTTTCTTCACCCATGGTATGTGAGATGTCAAAACATTCGATCCGATCAATCGGACGCCCCACCACTTGTTCAAGTTGATGGAAACGCTCATTCAGCTCAAAGTGATTGGCCAATTGCCCTTTGATCGCATGCTGCACATTCATCTGTGCCAGTTCTAACCATTCTGCACGTGTCTCACGCACGCTATGTTTAATCTGTACTTTCTTCTCAAACTGTTGCTGTAGTGCTTGTTCCAGTTCTTTTTGATCGGGCAATTCGACATTTACAATCACCTCACTGGGTACTTCATCCGCCACTTGGAAATAAAAGTTCGCTATGAAGTCGGCCAGCATTTGCCCCAAATCATCTCCAAGCATATCTGGAAAATAACTTTTACCTCCGAGCATTTTGCCGTTGCGCACATGCATGATCTGCACGCAGGTCACCCCTGCCTGATAAGCAATCGCTAAAATATCGGCCTCACCTTTGAGCTTATAAATGGCTTGTTGAGACTGGACATCCCGCAGCAGCGCCATACGGTCACGGTAAAACACCGCTTTTTCAAATTCTAGGGCTTCGGCCGCTTGCTCCATTTTCGCAATCAGTTCTTGATTCAGCTCTTTGGTGTCCCCTTGTAAAAAACGAATCGAGTTATCGACATCATTTTTATACTCTTCAGGGCTAATGAGTCCTACACACGGCGCTGAACAACGTTTGATTTGATACTGCAAACAAGGACGCTTACGCTGTGAAAAATAGCTATTTTCACACTGGCGAACATTAAACAGCTTTTGCAAAACCAACAAAGTATCCCGTGCATTATAAGCACTTGGATACGGCCCAAAAAACTTCCCAACTTGGTGTTTGCCTTTGCCCCGACCTGATGCAATCCGTGGATAAGGTTTGTCGGCAGAGACAAAGATATACACATAGGACTTATCGTCCCTGAGCATGATGTTATAGGGTGGACGGTGCAACTTAATCAGATTTTGTTCAAGCAGCAGCGCTTCAGTTTCGGAACGAACGACTAAGGTTTCGATGTCATAAATACGCGCCACCAAAGCCTGCGTCTTCGGGTGCTCAATAGTTTTGACAAAATAACTGGAAACACGATTTTTTAAATTTTTCGCTTTGCCCACATACAGCAGTTCACCGTCTTTGCCGAGCATGCGATAAACGCCCGGCAGTGTGGTCATATTGGCTAAAATTTTTTCGATATGTTCTCGTGCGTTTTCGTTCACAGGGTTCCCTAATTTTCTCGGCTCGCCGTCAACTGTTCTGCTTAGGCTTAGCCTTTGATCTGTCTTTTAGATTGGGCAGGTCTGACGCATTTCAAGCACATGAAAGTGCATTTCAAAACCAGTCTGGCTGGCAAAAGACATTGATACTGAGATTGAAGGCTTATTCCAGATCCATCGCTTCAAAATCGATCCGTTCAAACACACCTTGCTCATTGCGGGCAAAGTGACTTCCCGCAGGCGCATTTAAGTGAGCAATGATGTCCGTATCATAGTTGGCAATCACATTGACCTCATAAAGACCCAAGTTTTCAGGGTCTTCAATATAGTCATCTCCTTCTTCACCCGATAAAAAAACCCAGCCACTTTCATCGCTAGATTGTGCTTCTTCACGGTACATATAGGCCACCTTTAGGCCTTGCACCGTAATCATATCTGAAGCGATACAACTTCCCATATGAGGCACTAAAGTTTGAATTTGTGTGGGACTCAATTGATACGACTTCATAAGCATATCCTTCAACGGCAAGTAGACGTTTTGCAAGTGGAGGTTTGTGAGAGTGAATAGGACTCAAGTTTATTTTACTTTAGTCCTCACGGCATATTTGAGCAAGGCTTTCACTCGCTTAGGCCCTTAAAGCATAACAACCTGCCTAAGACTATATTTATGACAATTTTAACGCAGCTTTAAACGCTACTTTGTCCTTCGGTGACACCAAAATGGTTTTGGTTTGGCCCTCTTTTAAGTATTCAATCTTTAGACGGTCTAGAGACAAAGCAGGTGAACTGATTGAATTATCTGTTTCAGAAACCGACTGTATCGCAGTCAAGGGAATGATCCATTTAAAACAGAGACTGCGAATTGTCAGTTGCTCCTGATCGACCACATAGCGGGTACTCCACAGCGGCCACCACAGCAAAATAATAGTCAAAGCATAGACCACAACGAACAAAAGATTTTGCATCAAAATGCCTTTGCCATAGGTGGTTAAAATCAATTGGGCCAACAAGCCTGACATCGCAATAATAAACCCCAAAAACCACCAGTCCATCTTCGAACGAAACTTTTGCACCTTGAAACCTCATGCTTTATCTAAATTATAAGTTGCGATCTTAAAAATGACACAGATACGCGCTCATGTTGTTTTTAGTTTTAACTGGATAAAGCATAAAGCCATGCGTGGTTCAAATCCACTGTAAGCCTTGAAATAAATAGAAAAATCAAAAGGGCAGATAGGCTTCCCCCTTTTATGCCCAAATAAAAAAACGCCACTCAGGGCGTTTAATGTACTTTAAAACACATAAGGTCGAACAAAGATCAGGAAGAAAATTCCGAGCATCAGGAACCACTTTAAGAAGTAGTACAGTTGACGGTTGGTTTTCTTCAAAGCTTTGGCTTTGATCCGCACTTGATAGACATAACCAAAGACTTTATTCAGCCCACCCGTTTGGTCCCCTGCTTCATTTGGAGAGCTGGCAGCGGTCATAACTTTTTTACCAAACCAATGATTGAAACGTTCCATAAAGCGTGTCTTTAATGGACGCTCGACATCGGCAAAGAAAATAATGCGGTTTTGATCCGTGGTGTTTTCGGCATAGTGAATATAAGTTTCATCAAAGACCACGCTTTCACCATCGCGCCATGAATAGCGCTCACCATCCACATCAATAAAGCAGCGATCATCATTGGGTGTGATCAACCCCAAGTGATAACGCAATGAACCCGCATAAGGGTCACGGTGACGAACCAAACGGCTGTCAGGTGCCAGCTCGGTAAACATCGCGGCTTTAATGGTCGGCAAGGTTTTCAGCAACGCCGTCGTTTTTGGACAAAGTTCAGCGGCTGACGGATGCGCAGAGTCATACCATTTCAGATAAAAACGCTTCCAGCCTGTTTTGAAAAAGGAGTTAAACCCCAAGTCATCATAACTGCTCGATGCTTTAATTCCGCCTTTTTCATATAAAGCTTTTGCTTCATCACGAATCATTTCCCAGTTTTCATCCAACACTTTTAAGTCTTGAAAATGCTGTGTATCGATATATGGCTGATTCGGTACCTTTGAAAACATGTACATGAGGTAGTTAATTGGCGCAAGAATCGTTGAGTGATCGAAAAATTGACGATAAAACGAGTGACGAACCTTCCCACGTTGCTGAATATAAAGTGCAGAAAGAATAAAAATCGCCAAAATGATCCACTTAATCATATGAAAACCTGGAAACCAAAGAAAACGAAATAAAAGAAAAAGACCAGTATTCGGTCTAGACTGCGAATTGTAGCATAAGCTGCAAAGTACGTCCTATTTCCAGCTTTTCATCACAAGTTTTCATTCTGTTTAAGTTCACATGCAAGTACAGCATTGACTAAATTGCCAAAATCGGCACAAAGATTGACTTGAAACATAAGGGTGCTGTCTAATCATTTTTTGCGCACTCATCCATAAAAAATCTTAAATGAAACAAAAACTTCACTCTATTTAGTTCTCATTATTCAAAAATACATCACGCAAGCACACGAAATAATTGAATAAAAATAGATGACCCTTGCGTCACGGCTTGATACAACTTGTTATGTTCTTTTTCGATATAGTTATCGTAAGATTGGCGGAGCATAGATGTACGTAGGAATGACGTACTCGCTTCACAACATCAACTTAGAAGTCCTCCAAAATAAAGGAGATCAGGCATGATCCACGCTGGCAATGCCATTACCGTCCAAATGCTTTCGGACGGAATTGCAGAATTCCGCTTTGACTTACAAGGTGAGTCGGTCAACAAATTTAACCGTGCAACGATTGAAGATTTTAAAGCTGCAATTGACGCTGTTAAAGCAAACGGTGACATCAAAGGCTTAATCGTTACTTCGGCTAAATCTACATTTATCGTTGGCGCAGATATTACTGAATTTGGTGCAAACTTCGCTCAAGGCGAACAAGCGATTGTGGATTGGGCATTGCCTGTTCACGACATCTTCAACGCGTTTGAAGATTTAGAAATTCCTAAAGTTGCTGCAATCAATGGTATGGCATTGGGCGGTGGCTTTGAAATGTGTCTCGTGTGTGACTATCGTGTGATGTCAGAAGCGGCTCAAGTCGGTCTTCCTGAAATCAAACTGGGCATCTTCCCTGGTTTCGGTGGTACGGTTCGTTTAAGCCGTCTAATTGGTATCGACAATGCAGTTGAATGGATGGCGATGGCTAATCCTAAAAAACCAGCTGCTGCACTCAAAGACGGTGCGGTTGATGCCATTGTTGCTGCGGACAAACTACAAGACGCTGCAATTGACTTGGTTAAACAAGCCCTTGCTGGCCGTGTAGACTGGAAAGCAAAACGCCAAGAAAAATTAGACCCTGTTAAATTGAACCCACTTGAACAAATGATGGCGTTCAACACAGCAAAAGGTGCGGTACTAGCAAAAGCAAACCCTGCACAATACCCTGCGCCAAAATTGATGCTGGATTCTTTACAAGCAGGTGCAAGCTTGCCACGTAATGACGCGCTCAAAGCTGAAGCTGAAGGCTTTGCTAAAGCTGCTGTAACGCCTCAAGCAGGTGCGTTGATTGGTTTGTTCATCAACGACCAAGTGGTGAAAAAGACCTCGAAAAAATATGAAAAAGGTGCACATCCTGTGAACCAAGCCGCTGTACTCGGCGCGGGTATCATGGGCGGTGGTATTGCTTACCAAGCGGCAAGCAAAGGCACACCAATTATCATGAAAGACATCGGCAACCCACAATTAGCTTTGGGGATGTCTGAAGCAAACAAATTGCTGACTAAGCAAGTTGAACGTAAAAAAATGACACCTGCCAAAATGGGTGAAACTTTGGCACGTATCCGCCCAACTTTAAGCTATGACGAGTTTAAAGAAGTAGATATCGTGATTGAAGCCGTGACTGAAAATCCAAAAGTCAAAGGCATTGTGTTGGCTGAAACTGAGAAGAACGTTCGTGACAACACGATCATTGCTTCAAATACTTCAACCATTTCAATCACACGTTTGGCTGAAAACCTACAACGTCCTGAAAACTTTGTCGGTATGCACTTCTTTAACCCAGTACACATGATGCCATTGGTAGAAGTGATCCGTGGTGAGAAGACTTCGGCTGAAGCGATTGCGACGACTGTGGTTCTTGCTCAGAAAATGGGTAAAACACCAATCGTTGTGAACGACTGCCCAGGCTTCTTGGTGAACCGCGTATTGTTCCCTTACTTTGGTGCATTCGACTTGTTACTTAAAGATGGCGCAGACTTCCAACAAGTCGACAAAGTGATGGAAAAATTCGGCTGGCCAATGGGTCCTGCATACTTAATTGACGTTGTCGGTATCGACACGGGCGTTCACGGTGCAGAAGTCATGGCTGAAGGTTTCCCTGACCGTATGAAGCCAGACTTCAAAGGTTCAATCGAAATCATGTACGAAAACAAACGTTTGGGTCAAAAGAACGACGTTGGTTTCTACAAATACGAACTTGACCGTAAAGGCAAAAAAGCCAAAGTGGTTGATCCAACTGCGTATGAGCTTGTTGCTACTGTGGCAACTGCGGAAAAACGCGAGTTTGATGCTCAAGAAATCATTGACCGTATGATGCTTGCTTTCTGTAACGAAACTGTTCGTTGCCTAGAAGACAACATCGTAGCAACTGCTTCTGAAGCAGACATGGCGATGATTATGGGTGTAGGTTTCCCTCCATTCCGTGGTGGTCCATGCCGTTACATCGACCAAACAGGTGTTGCTGAATACGTTGCACTTTGCGACAAATATGCACACTTAGGTAAGGCTTATGAAGCGCCACAAATGTTGCGTGACATGGCTGCTAACAACAAAAAATTCTACGGTTAAGGAGCAACGTGAATGGCTACTTTAAATCCACGTGACGTTGTCATCGTTGATGGCGTACGTTCTGCAATGGGTAAAACCAAAAACGGTATGTTCCGCAATGTACGTGCTGACAGCTTATCGGCTGAATTGGTTCGTGCTTTAGTTGCTCGTAACCAGTTTGACACCAATGAAGTTGAAGACCTGATCTGGGGCTGTGTAAACCAGACTCTAGAGCAAGGGATGAACATTGGCCGTAACATTGGCTTATTGGCTGACCTTCCAAAAACTGTGGCAGGTCAAACGGTTAACCGTCTTTGTGGTTCATCTATGCAAGCGCTTCACACCGCTGCTGCACAGATTGCAACCAACCAAGGTGATATCTTCATCATCGGTGGTGTAGAGCACATGGGTCACGTAGGTATGATGCACGGCATCGACCTGAACCCAGAAGCGTCTAAGCACTATGCAAAAGCGTCTAATATGATGGGCTTAACGGCTGAAATGTTAGGTCGTATGAACGGTATATCGCGTGAAGAGCAAGATGCTTTTGGTGTGGAATCACACCGTCGTGCATGGGCTGCAACACAAGAAGGTCGTTTTAAAAACGAAATCATTGGCATTGAAGGTCATGACGCAAATGGCTTTAAACAGCTATGCGACATCGACGAAGTGATCCGTCCAGATGCAAATCTTGAAGCATTTAAAGCATTGAAACCAGTTTTCGATCCTAAAGGTGGTTCAGTAACAGCAGCAACCTCTTCAGCTTTGTCTGATGGTGCTTCTGCAATGCTACTCATGTCTGCTGAACGTGCTCAAGCTTTAGGTCTTAAGCCACGTGCTGTAATTCGCTCTATGGCGGTTGCAGGCTGTGATGCTGCGATTATGGGTTATGGTCCAGTACCTGCAACTCAAAAAGCACTTAAACGTGCTGGCTTGACGATGGATGACATCCAAACCATCGAGTTAAACGAAGCGTTTGCTGCTCAAGGTCTATCTGTAATGAAAGGCTTAGGCGTGTATGAGAAGCAAGACATCATTAACTTAAATGGTGGCGCGATTGCACTGGGTCACCCATTGGGCTGTTCAGGTGCACGTATCACAACGACGTTGTTAAACGTGATGGAACAACAAGATACGCAAATCGGTCTTGCGACTATGTGTATCGGTCTGGGTCAAGGTATCGCGACTATTATCGAACGTGTTTAATATTTAGTTAAATACTGAAATAAAAAGAACCCCGCTTATTGCGGGGTTTTCTTTTGTCCCGTGTTTGTCCCTTTTTGAATATACTTAAACTGGCAATATTCCTTTCGTAGCTTAATCACTACAAAACCTTAAACATTCGAAAAGGATAAGCCCATGACAAATTTAGCAACCAACCTAACAAAAGATTTGGCTTTAAAATGCACTATTTTACCTACTTCTATTTCAGCTCTGAATTTTGAAAAATTAAATTTTAAACTCACATCCAGTAAAGAAGCAGTAATGTCCAAAGACCTATTTCAATTTGCTGAACAAGAGTACAAACGATTTTTAACTCTAAAATACTTCTACCCTAAAGAAACTCTAGTACCTAATAAATTAGTAGATGAATTTTGGCATGCGCACATTCTAGATACTCGCAGTTATCAGATGGATTGTTTGAAAGTTTTTGGTACTTACCTGCATCATTATCCATACTTTGGAATTCATGATGAATTAGATCAACTAAATTTAGAAAAAACCTTTAAACGCACTAAAGAATTATATGAAATTTGGTTTGGACCATATCCAGATTTCACTATAGCAGCAAGATGTGCTGACCATGCTTGTCATGCACCATCTAGTTGCGCATGTCGTGTTCCAGGTGCATGTAAGTAATATTAAAGGGGCTATCTAGCCCCTTTTTTATTTACAAAGGCTTTCTATCAAACCTTCAATTGTTAGATCAAATTTTTTCATTTTGGTATTTTGATTATTCTGTTCCCAAATCTTGTACTTTAAAAAAAAATTATATTTTTTAAAAACATCTTCTTTTTTAGGTGAAACTTGCCCTACTTTTGCCCTTTGTACTTCTTTTTTTAATTTTTCATAAAAAGAATTATCAAAATTTGAAAAATCATCACTAAATGCTTTTAAATTTCCCCCATAACAGCCATCTAATAACTGTAAAAACTTCGCAACATTTTCATTTTCAACATACTCCTTCATCGACATTCTTTCACCCCTTCATTAACTATAGCTTCGCTCAATCTGCCATATTTAGGATAATCTGTTTGTTCTACTATATAACTAACATAACACGTACATGTTTTTGCAATTTTTTCGGATGACCAATTTGGCTTAGATTGTGCATAACTTGCTTTACATTTACGATCAAAAGCTTCAATTTGCCAATCTGCCCAACTTGTTCTCAACTCAGAGTATATAATTTCAGATGGTTTCAGTTTTTCCTGTACTTGATCAATACCAAATCCTCCTACCACTCCAATAAAAATCGAAGCAACTAAAAGGGGGATTATTTTAGAACCCTTTTTTTCTTTATTAATAACCAATAAATCATTTCTACAGGTACCACATTTATAAATACCCTGACGGCCTATTTCAACAACCCTATTTGTTGAATTGCATTTGCTACATATTAAATAGCCATTTGTCTCTATTTCACTCATCAAGGTTGTTTCTTATACACTATGGTTAATTAAATTAGGTGAAAAGTATTTTTAATATTATAAATCATAAGGATAGAAAATATAAAGATCAATTTTTACTTTTACTCCTCTGCGCCAACAACGTCGCAAAATGCTGTTTAATCCGATTACCCTGCTCATCGACCCGATGTAACTCCCCAACATTTTCATTGTATTTCACAATGTTCCAGCCATCGTATAGCGCACTTAACTCTCCGGCTTTAAACGCAAATGGAAAGTCAGGCTGCAGGTATAGCATCGGTATCCATCGCACAGACAATCAAGTTAAACCCGTTCACGTTGGTAGCTTTTTGCATCTGCGCAATCAATGGTTTCTCTGTTTTAGCTTCTAAAAACATCATCACCACGGTACAGCAAATAAAGTCGTATGTAGCTGTGATGCTTGGGTCAGCATTAAGGTCGCGTTGTTGCAGATGAATCTTTTGAATACCTTCGGTATCTATAATTTGCTGTAATTTTTGCAAACTTTGCGGATTCACATCCCAAGCATCTACTTCAAAGTCCTGCTGACTTAAGTACAGCGAATTTCGCCCCTGCCCACAGCCGACATCCAAAGCCTGACCACCGTGTAAATACGGCATAGCCGCCAAAATTTCTGAATGTGTGGGTGAAAGCTGATATTTCTTATAAAAATAATCCTGCGGGGTACAGTAAAATTGCAGTTGACACTCTATGTCGTCGCTGGTCGAAACAATCTTGTGCCATGCTTGAGGCTCAATAAACGGTGGCTGATGCTCAGCTGTAAATAGATGTTCAGATTGCACTTGACCAACCTCATCTAAAAAAGCAAAGCTCAGCTCACCTTGATAAATCTTTAGCTTGGCCCACGTGCCTGCTTTGGTATTGTGTTGATTTTTAAACCCTTGCGGAATGGTCTGCGCAGTCCACACAGGCAGTTCTTTATAACAAATCAAGTCTTGCATCAGCCGATTCCCACCCTTGTTATGATGTATTCGCTAGTCCATCGTTTTTATCGAAGCTTGTATGATCATATCCAGTTCAGACTCAAATGAACATTCTCGAGATCTGGAAATAGCAAATAGATAAGAAATAAAATCCGTCGCACCACTGCATTGAGCAACTCATCGAACTTTAATGACTTTAAACTTTTGAGCTTTGACGACTTTTTGAACATTTTAATGATAGGCTTAAAGACAATAAAAATTCAGCTTAACTATATTTCAAATGATTCGGAGTCTATCGATGTTTGCATCACCTTTAAAAACCATCATTTGCTTAAGCGTCATGGGGATATTATTCACAGGCTGTGCCACCAAAACCCTGATGACCAAAGACAATAAAACCTATACCCGTACCAACAAAGTAACCCTGATCGAAGACCAAGTGGTGGCTTTTGGTAAACCTGCTCAGCCTCTGCCGAATTTACCTGTACATAGTTTAGTGATTGCAGGGCAACAAAAAAGTTATGTCCTTACCCAAGGCGGGCCCCAATTTGTCAGTTTGATTGGCAAACTAGACCCGAAAAATATTCAAGTCACCCGGGAACTAAGTTTCTACTCAGAAAAGAATGATGGCCATTTTACAGGGACACTACCATTGTCTTATGTGAAGCTCAAAGAAGACATCAGCAAGAAAGATCTTGAATTTTTTATTGAAAATGGGGCAAAGGAATGTTCGAGTTCCATTGATGAACGCATGTTGGCACAGCGTTTCTGTTTTGAGATCAAATTAGCAGGTGTAGTCTACCCTGCCGCGAATAATTTAGCGTTTTTAAAAGCCTTGAGTAAGCCTTATCAGGTCAGCATTTATACCCATCAAGAGGAAAGTTATAAATCGAAGTCAGGCATGAATCCTTTTGAAAAATTAGTGCTGCTGCCTTTTGCTGTGGCAATTGATGTGGTCAGCCTACCGTTCCAAGCAGCCGATAAAATTTTTGATTAATTCAATAAAAGCAAAGCGCCTAGAACGGATCAGGCCCTGTGCTTGTATTGCGAAAGATTTAAATTAAGAGCTCGCCCATCAACCAAGCCATATACTTTTCTTTGTCCATAAAGTCAGGCGCATTGCCCGTATCTAGACTGAAATACTGTTGGTTAAACTGAATCACGATTTGTTCGGTATGGTGCCAGTCTTCGATCATTTTGAAATATTGGTTGAAGAAAAATCGATTCTTCCCCCAGTTGCTTAAGCGTTCTAATTTTGGATAGTTTTTATTTTCTACAAACTCACTATACACATGCTGAATATCATCAAAAACGTGTATGGTTCTCATGACTCACCTGCCTGCACTGAAAAGTCGTCATCGTTGTGATGGCTTTACTCTAGCAGCCAATTTTGAACAACAGATGACAGTCCGCTTACAAGACTGTCATCTTTGCACTGTGTTATAACTTCTGTTCTACTTCTTTTTGGGTCTGTTTTTCGACCTGCTTCATCTGGCTATTCAGTGCCAAAATCTCTTTATACAGCGCATTAAACTGCTGTAGTGGGGCATCTTCATAAAACATAAAGGTGTTATTTTTCTTTTCCCATTGGTTATTTTTCAGCACCAAGAAAATTTGATCCGCTTTGGCTAAATTCTGTTGTTCAAGACTAAACAAGCGGGTTGCTTCATGGCTTTTTTCACTGGCTTTCATGCTGTCGGTCAGTTGATGGCGGAACCGCGAAGATATTGCTAAATCTTTGGCCTGAGCAATGGCCTCTTTTTGACGTTGTGCAACCTGCTGTGCATAGCTCTCAACAACAGCATGTACGTCTTTTAGCATTTGCTCCGTTTCAGCATAATTGTTTTTTTTGTCTTTGTTTAATCGGTCAATATTTAAAAATTGATCCCAATTTAAGGCTTTTAAATCTCGCAGATATTGATTACGCGCTTCGGCATTTTGCAGCATATGACTGAGCACAAACTCCGCCATAATTTGATAGTCACCTGTCAGACGTGGGTCTTTTACATCGACTTGAATTGGTGTGGTCCAATCTTGAGCTTGTTGGTAAATTTGTTCGGTCTTTTCATACAGCACCGTTTCATAGCTTTGTAGCTGCTGCTGCTCTTTTTGTTGTTGAGAATACTGATAAAACATCCAACCAAAAACGGCACTGTTCGCAAGAACTAAAATCAACACGATACGTCGCATGTTCAGCTTCCTCTTCATTTCTTTTCATCATAGCAAATAAAGGCACATGATCAATATTTCAACATGTTATCTATCTTTTAAGACCCTACGGCCGTACCTTCCCCAAGTCGATGAGGAAGTACTGGCGATAAACAAATAAGGACGTGTTAATTCGCTGGAGCTGTTCTCGGCTGCTGACTATTCTGTTGAATCCCTTGCATAAAATTCCGACCAATCTGCCCAATCGAAATTTGTTCACGGGTAATTTGTACATTGGTCGCATTACGGTCAATGCCAAACGGCTGCAACATGATATACAAACCTTCAGTTGGATTAGACGACTGCAAACCAGCGGCAATGTTCAAGACATGCTCACGTAACAAAGGCGGCACAGAATTTAGATCTGCGGTGACCGCAGGTGGCAAAATATCGATGTTTTGAGTGATAGTCGGATCGACCACAAAAGACTGTGCCTCATCTTGTAACTGAACAATACGATGCTGCAAGGCTTTACGAATATTTTCATCCTGTTGATAAGGAATCACGCCCGTTTCAGCACGTAGCTCTGATTCCGCCATGATTTTAAAAGTCGGTAGACTCACGATCTCCCCATTGGCTTGCAGCAAAGTCGGCATAAGAAAAGCGCAACAAAAAATGGGAAGATAATTTAAAAATTTCATAAAACAATCCCAAACAATAAGAGATATAAAAAGGCATGCTCAAACTGAGCACCTTCACTCTATTGTATATTTTTCGATCTTTGTGCTACGTAGTTGTCAGACAAACGGTCAAGCCTAGAGGGTTCAACTGATTGAATCCATAGCGAAACCGCTTTTTTTAATGGCCCTGCTTTAAATTTTATAACTCAACCCCATCATTTCCTTAATTGCTCTTTTTACTATTTTTGAGAAATCGCATGCGTGTAGATATTTGGTCAGATGTTGTTTGTCCTTTTTGTTATATTGGCAAAAAACGTTTAGAAGCGGCGGCCGAACAAGCTGGTGTGGAATTGGAAGTGCATTGGCACAGTTTTGAACTGGATCCAGATGCACCTGTACGCCAAGAAATTTCGAACTCAGAACGTCTCGCACTAAAATATGGTCGCACAGTGGCTGAAGTTGAAGATATGCAACGTAATATTGCCAAAATGGCTGCGGAGGAAGGCATTGAATTTAATTGGGAAAATGCCAACTCAGGCAACAGTTTCAATGCACACCGTATTATTCACCTTGCTCAAAGCCATGGTTTAGGCAATGAAGCTAAAGAAGCCTTTTTCTTTAGCTATATGACGCAAGGCTTACCGATTGGTGAACGTGAAACCATTGAAGATGTGGCCTCTCGTATTGGCTTAAACCCAGTTGAGGTAGATGATGTGTTGGATTCTGACGAATATGCAGATTTCGTGAAGTTTGACCAAGAGGTGGCGCGTGAACAACTGAAAGTAACGGGTGTACCGTTCTTTGTTTTCGATCAGCGTGTGGCTTTAGCGGGTGCACAGCCACGTGAAGTCTTTCTACAAGTCCTTGAAAAAGCACAAATGCCAACAGAAGAAAATAATGCAGCACAGTGTTCCGATGAGTCTTGTGAAACTCCAAAACAATCATAAGAATACTGGATTCAGAGCTTAACTGAGCCCTATCCATAGATAAGAAAATCCCCGACCTGCGGGGATTTTTTATAGATTAAAAAGCGGACTTGTGTTTAATCGACCAAGAAACTAATTTTAAGATTGACCCGATATTCTACAATTTGGTTGTCCTTAATCACTACTTTTTGTTCATTGATCCAAGCACCTTGAACATTCTTCACCGTCTCAGTGACTTTTGCGATGCCTGTCTGAATCGCATCTTCAAAACTTTTCGCACTGCTTGAATTGACTTCTACCACTTTTGCAATGGCCATCTGTTTGTCCTCAGCTATTGTTGTTTGTGTCTGTTCATCTTAGATGAATTTTTAATCAAAAATAGATGAGTTAAACATTCCACAGCAAAAACTTACACAGTGCGCACAATCAAAAGACTTCAAAATGGTGAATATTTAAACGATTAATCATGTAAATCTACGTCCTTCTTCGGGTCTCATTTCAGACAAAAAAGACCTACTTTCAAGCTTCCTTTCAAACTTGAAAATCTAAATTTTCACTTTAAATTTAAACAGTTTAGCGCTGGAGTAAAAACTCTATACTAGACTAGAGTATTTATTCTAATTTATTGTTTTTTAACAATAAATGAACTCACCATTCATCTTTTTATGGCCTAAACCAGCGCTTAAATCGATCATTTTTTGATATTATTCATGCGAAATTTATCTTTTTAAAACTCCCAGTCTCCTAAGTGAGACCTCCTTTTTAGAGGAAAAATCATGAACGCTGTTAAATATGCTTTGGCTGTCGCTGTAATGGCTCTTTCTGCAACTGTTTCTGCACAAGTTGTTTTTGTTCCAGATTTTCCTGTAAAAAAACCAGCAGACACTCAAACGGCAACGGCTGATGCTCCTGCGGCTGCACCACATCAAGAAGCGTAATTTGCGCTGAGTTGATCAAAAATAGGCAATGTTGATTGCCTATTTTTTTGCCCAAAATTGCAAAGAACTGACAAAAAATTTCAGCTATGAACCCTCCAGGGCAAAATATTTAATTCAATCTGTGCTGAAATCGAAATTATCTACATTTTTCACTACCCTTTTCTCGTATCGAGAGCAGAATAATTTTTGCCTATTTATTCTTTTCTAATTATGATCAAACAATAATACCCAATTCCAAAACCAATAAATTAAATGCACTCAATAGCACATGCCTATGCAAAATTTACAAGCCCTTATCCAAGGTCATATTACGCCCCAAGCCATTGACCTTGATCAATTGATTGCGTTTGCACAGCAGTATACGCAGCCAACTTCAGCCGAATATAAATTACTTGAACTGGCCATCAATATGGTTTTGGCAAGCTACTTGGAACAAGCACAAAAACAACTTTAGAGTTCAGCGCATGAAAGCAATCGAAAAAGCACTGCTGATCAAAGAACTGCATCAATTGATTGATGGTTTGGAACATCAAGCTCTGTCTTTTTTTGAAATTGCGCGCTCTAAAAAACGCATCCGTGAAATTTTTGCACTCTGTGATGAACCCATTTTCCACAAACAACTCGAAGCCTATAAGGCACTGACTCAGCCTCAAGCGGCGGCTGAGCGCTGGATACAGCAAAGCCCCTACCAGCATGCCTACATTGGACTGTTTCAATATGAGTCTGCTTTAACCGATGCCTTAAAACAGCAGGCGGCTTTCGCATGGGGTGTTTTATATAAATCAGGTTTAGGTTGGCAAATTGCTTTTCAAAGCACCCCACCTACACTGTATAGCAGCCCATGGCACTTAAAGTTTGAACACGCTTACCAATGGTTTTTGAGCCATGTACAAAGCGCTCAACAGCCCGAGAACGTAGCTTTTATTACAACACCAGAAATATCCGAAGAAGTTGCAGAAGTTGCAGAAGTTGCAGAAGTTGCAGAAGTTGCAGAAGTTGCAGAAGTTGCAGAAGTTGCAGAAGTTGCAGAAGTTGCAGAAGTTGCAGAAGTT
>NZ_JBIMCF010000003.1:0-273362 GCF_048551975.1 Acinetobacter johnsonii
GAACACCCCGAATCAGATGTATGAGCAAACTAAAACCGAGCTAATTGCTTAACTCGGTTTGAAGTGGAATACTGTCAATCTATTTCAGGACAAGACATATCAATGGTTTAGGTGAGTGCAATGCCCTCCAAATCATCAAACCCGATCATGTATTCATGCACTTGACCATATTCCGTTTCGGTTGGATTTGGATAGAACCAATTGACGATTTGTTCGGCAACACTGGCATGGGTGTGTAGCTCAAAATGGTTTAAGCCGTAGAAAATGGCTTTATGTGAATCAGGGACTTTGAGTTGAAAGCGCGGATTCATATGCTCGCCTAAGGCACTTTTCACACTGACCAAGTAATCCCCAATCACATTGAGCGCACGATATTTGCGATGTTCAAACTCAATCGTACCTGCCACTAAGAAGGTATTGATATGGGAGGGTAAGGGGGCAGGTTTGCGGTTGTCATCAACATGACCAATACGCGCTTCATTATGCTCCCAGTCATCATCCCGTACACTGCCATGACGTAAGTCTAAAATACCGTTGCTGCGAATGTTGACGATATGTCCAATAATTTTGACAAAAGGGAAACGTCCCAATTTGTCCTGCAAATGAAAGCCAAAACGTTCTAAAGCCGCACCATGATGCGGAGAACCAATACAGACCATGTTTTCCACCACATGAATCCAACTTTGCATATTTTGTTTGCCGTAGAACAGCGCACTGCGCGAAACCAGTCCGCCCATACTGTGCCCAATCAGATCAATCGAGCTAATCCGTGGGTTACGGTTGAGTAAGTCTTGTAGTGAGTTAGCAAAGCTACGCCCATTGGCTGAAATACGACGACCCGTGTTGTAGTTGAGATATAGCATGGTATTTTGTGCACGTTGCGCCAGCAGTTTTTCCCCTATACCGCCATAACGCGCCGTACTCCAGTACAAATGGTTCATGCATAGACCATGAACCATAATCACCACGCGGCCAGATAACTCACCTTGTTGGACAGCGCCATAATGATCATATAGCACCATCGGTAGTGCCACAGGATTATGGTATTTGAGTAAATAGTCACCCAAAACACCATTCAGTGCCCCAACTAAATAATGCATGTTTGGGGTTAAGGGTTTGCGATGCAAATTTGGAAATTTTTCAATGATATGACGCAAACTTGGCGCCAATAAATAGCTACCGTAGTTTTGCAGGGTATTGAAGGAAAATTGGTAAATTTTTTCAATTGACCGTGTCGACAGAAACTTCTTGGAACTGGTTTCATTCATTCCAAATAAACTGATTAAAATTTCACGTTGAATGGCCTGAATTAAATCATGGACGACATCGCCTAAGCGGTTTGTCACCAACTGAGCAATCCCTTCAAGCAGGTCGGCTTGGCTGGGAGGAGTACGGTCCCATTTACAATAGGTCTCGTGCAGAGGCGTTAAACTTGGCATTTTTTCTACCCTTGAGTTTCTGTGTCGGCAGGGACTTTATTTTTTTCAACGATCACGGTATAAATTCTTAGCACTCTAGCTTATCTAATTCATCTCGAACAACTTTTACAATAGCGATGAATACACAGATGACCTTATTTTTTTGTCTGACAATTTTTATATCCATACAAAATAATACAGTCAGCAGATGCCATCTCTTTTGAGTTCAATAAAAATGATGTAGAAGAGTAAATGTACAGGATGAATATTATTTATTTACATGGCTTTCAAAGCAGTTCTTTATCGATTAAAGGTCAATTGCTGAAACGCTATTGCGAATCTCGTCCACAGTGGCACGTGCATTTGCCAGATTTGAACATGCCGCCACATTTGGCCTTAGAAAAATTGGCCGCCTTGATTCAGGAGTTGGATCAGGTGGTGTTGGTAGGCAGTAGCTTAGGTGGGTTTTATGCGACACAACTGGTCGCGAAGCTGGCAGTACCGGCTGTGCTGATCAATCCAGCTATGCAACCATGGCATTTGTTCCGAGATCTATTTGGTGCGACTCAACTGCCCTATAGAGTCAATGAACATTGGACGCTCGATGATGCACAATTAGACTATTTAGAGCAGATTGAACTGCCATTTGTGCAAGATGCAGACAAAATTTTAGTGTTATTGCAACAAGGCGATGAAGTTTTGGATTATCGTGAAGCACAGCGCTATTATAATGGCGCGGCGCTCGTGATCTCGGAAACGCAAGGCAATCATGCGATGGAAGATTTCGCAGACAAAATACCGATGGCATTACAGTTTTTATCGGACTGCTTAAAATAAGGAAACAGTACAACGTGTCTCAATATACGGCTCAATCGCTTGAAGTATTATCTGGTTTAGATCCGGTACGTCGTCGTCCCGGCATGTATACCGATACCACACGCCCAAACCATTTGGCGCAAGAGGTTATTGATAATGCAGTCGATGAGGCACTGGCTGGTCATGCCAACAAAATTACCGTCACCGTTTATAAAGATGGTTCGCTGTCGGTGGAAGACAATGGTCGTGGCATGCCTGTCGATATTCACCCTGAATACGGTCAAAGCGGGATCGAGATCATCCTGACCAAACTGCATGCAGGGGGTAAATTCAGTACCGACAACTACCAGTTCTCAGGTGGTTTGCATGGCGTAGGCATTTCCGTGGTAAATGCCTTATCTAGCCGAGTCGAAGTAGAGGTTCAACGTCAAGGTAACCTCTATCAAATGGCCTTTGAGCAGGGCGAACCGACTGCGCCCTTGACGGTGTTAGAAGGCAAAGCTCCGAAACGTGCGACAGGAACCACCGTTCACTTTTGGCCTGAAGCCAAATATTTTGATTCACCGAAATTCGCTCTGAAAGCGCTGAAGCACAACTTAAAAGCCAAAGCCGTTTTGGCGGCAGGTTTGCAAATCAATTACGTTGACCAAATCAATGATGAAAAAATCGTTTGGCAGTTTGAAAATGGCCTCGTCGATTATTTGATGGATGAAATTGAGAATCGTGAGATTCTGCCTCATCCAGCCTTTGTGGCAACAGGAGATGCCGAGCGTGCCAGTGCGGAATTTGCTATTTGTTGGAATGTCGATGGCGGCGAATTGGTCCAAGAAAGTTATGTGAACTTGATTCCAACGGCGCAGGGCGGAACCCATGTGAATGGTTTACGCGCAGGTGTGACTGATGCGATGCGCGAGTTTTGTGAACTGCGTAATTTGCTGCCACGCAATATGAAGCTGTCGGCTGAAGACGTTTGGGATGGTGTGAACTATATTTTGTCGTTGAAGTTCCAAGAGCCACAGTTTTCAGGCCAAACCAAAGAGCGTTTATCTAGCCGTGAAGCGTCAGGCATTGTTCAAAACATTGCTAAAGATGCTTTTGCACTTTGGTTGAACCAAAACTCCGATATTGCCATGCAGTTGGCGGAAATGGCGATCTCAAAAGCAGGTCGTCGTCTGAAAGCTGCGAAGAAGGTCGAACGTAAGAAAATTGTGGCAGGGCCAACGTTACCCGGAAAACTGTCAGACTGTGTTGGACATACCCTAGAAGAGTCTGAACTGTTCATTGTGGAAGGTGATTCTGCGGGTGGTTCAGCCAAGCAGGCGCGTGATAAAAACTTCCAAGCGATCATGCCTATTCGTGGAAAAATCTTAAATACGTGGGAAGTCTCTTCTGATGAAGTCTTGGCTTCGCAAGAAGTGCATAATATTGCCATTGCGATCGGGGTCGATCCGGGGTCGGATGATTTATCCGAATTACGTTATGGCAAGATCTGTATTTTGGCCGATGCTGACTCGGATGGTCTACACATTGCGACGCTGCTGTGTGCTTTGTTTGTGAAACATTTTCCGATCTTGGTTGAAGAGGGACATCTGTATGTGGCGATGCCACCGCTGTATCGAATTGATGATGCAAAAGATGTGCACTATGCCTTGGACGATGACGAGCTCGAAAGCATGCTGAAAAAATGCAAAACCAAGAACCCGCAAATTACTCGATTTAAAGGTTTGGGTGAAATGAACGCAAGCCAACTGCGTGAAACCACGTTGGATCCAAATACACGCCGTTTGGTGCAGTTAGATTTGGATGACAGTCATTTTACCGCAGGTTTATTGGACAAATTACTGGCAAAAAAACGCTCCAGTGACCGTAAAGAATGGTTAGAGCAGAAAGGTAACTTGGCCGAGTTAGTGGTTTAAGCACTGCTAAGGACAAAAGCAAAAAGCCCGCACATTGCGGGCTTTTTGCTGCGCAGATGGGCAATAAGATTGCGCTTAATCTGTGCAAAATTTTTCATTCAATCGATTGAATTAGGAGAAATGAATTGATTTGGAACACATGATGTATACAAGTTTGTATGCAGAAAAGTAGTCCTCTGAGCGAAAATCTACCTAAAATACAGTGCATTTTAAAATTAATAAATTATTGATAAATATTAAAATAATTAAAAATTTGATAATGATTTGTATATCCTAAAATCCTGCTTGGCATAGAAATTGAATTGGCACTCATAGCGCGAATAACAATCATGCATTGCAAAATGCACCCTAAGTTTCAAGTTTGGAGAAAATCAAGATGTTCCAACAAAAATTACTCACGAAAACATTCCTTGCAACTGCAATAATGGGGACTATTGCTTTGACAGGTTGTTCAAAACCTGCGGAGAAAGCGGAAACAGCAACGTCTGAGCCAGCAGCGGCAGTGAGCAGTGGTGACACTATCAAAGTCGGAATTTTGCACTCTCTGTCAGGCACCATGGCAATTTCTGAAACCTCACTCAAAGATACAGCCTTGATGACCATCAATGAAATTAATGCCAATGGTGGGGTGCTGGGTAAAAAATTAGAACCTGTAGTGGTGGATCCAGCATCTGATTGGCCTTTATTTGCTGAAAAAGCACGACAACTCATTACCCAAGATAAAGTGGCAGTAATTTTTGGCGCATGGACATCGGTATCGCGTAAGTCAGTGTTACCTGTGGTAGAAGAGTTGAATGGTTTATTGTTCTATCCCGTGCAGTATGAAGGGCAGGAACAGTCGAAAAATATTTTCTATACAGGCGCTGCACCGAACCAACAGGCGATTCCTGCGGTGGAATATTTGATGAGCGAAGAGGGCGGTAAAGCAGAGCGCTTTGTTCTACTCGGTACGGATTATGTCTACCCACGTACCACCAATAAAATCTTACGTGCGTTTTTGAAGTCCAAAGGTGTGGCCGATGCGGACATCATGGAAGAGTACACGCCCTTTGGTCATAGTAACTATCAAACCATTGTTGGTAATGTGAAGAAATTTGCTGCAGGTAAGAAAACCGCGGTCATTTCAACCATCAATGGTGATTCTAACGTGCCGTTCTATCGTGAGTTAGGTAACCAAGGCATTAAAGCTTCGGATATTCCAGTCATGGCTTTCTCTGTGGGTGAAGAAGAACTCCGTGGTATTGATACCAAACCATTGGTTGGACATTTGGCTGCTTGGAACTATTTCATGTCGGTGAAAAACCCGACCAATACTGAATTTGTCAATAAAATGAAGCAGTATGCGGTGCAGTATAAGCTGCCTAATGCTGACAAAATCGTGACCAATGATCCGATGGAAGCCACCTATGTGGGCATTAATATGTGGAAGCAAGCGGTTGAAAAGGCAGGTAGTACCGATGTTGATAAAGTTCGCGTTGCGATGGCTGGTCAAGAGTTCAAAGCACCTTCAGGCTATACCTTAAAAATGGATGCTGAAAATCATCATCTACAAAAACCAGTGATGATTGGTGAAATTCGAGGTGATGGTCAGTTTGACGTGGTCTATAAAACACCAAATGTGATTAAGGCGGAACCTTGGAGTCCGTACATTCCTAAATAATTTTCTTAAGCATTGAGCCTGCTGCGATCGCTGTGGGCTTTTCAGTAAGCACATCTCGATGTGGGGTGTTTTAAACAAGCTTAAGGACGTCATATTATGAATCTTAAATTTTTTTGTGCTGCACTGCTGTGCGCAATGGCACAGCTTGTGAGCAGCAGTGTTTGGGCTGAAGAGGTACAACTTTCTGCTCAGACCCAAAACGTATCAGTATCGAATGATACGATTCAACGTTTTGTCAAAGCTGAGTTTGCTGAGCGCCGTGCCATGCTTAACCAATGGCCGGGGACGATTGAAGAATTTGATCGATTGGTGGCACTGATCGACAATGATGAGCTGTATCGGGACAGTGTAGGCACGACGTATATTCTAAAAAATAATGAAAAATTATTACGTTATCCCGATGAGCAAGTGATTGAAACTTGGCCGGGGGATTTGTCTCAGGTCACTTTAGTCAACACCTTACGTAAAGCCTTAAACTTTGGACAGGCACAGGCCAAATTAAAATCTGAAGAATCTGCCCAACGTTTAGCAGCCATTGATATTTTAGAAAATAATCTGTCTGAACTGAATGTTGTGCAGATTAATCAGCTCTATTTGCATGAACAAAATAATAAAGTTAAACAGCGCTTGGCACAGCTTAAAGCGCGCCTCGACTTTGAAAGTCCAGATGTTTTAGTCCAAATTCAGGCTGCTAAAGTCCTTACCGATTCCAACCGTCCCGAGGTGCTGGCACTGGTTGAGCAGGCTTTAACTCAATCAAATTTGAACCCAGAACTCAAAGCTGTTTTGCTAGATGCTAAAAGTCAGATTAAAACCCGCATTCAAGCCAGTGAATGGACTGGACATGTATTTTCCGGTTTCAGTACAGCTAGTATTTTACTGCTAGCAGCACTCGGTTTAGCCATCACTTATGGCCTGCTGGGTGTGATTAATATGGCGCATGGTGAGTTGATTATGATTGGGGCCTATACTACTTATGTGGTGCAAAGCCTGTTTAAGACCTACTTGGGTAGCTATGTCGATTGGTATTTGATTGCTGGCATTCCTGCTGCCTTTTTGGTGAGCGCCTTAATTGGCATGTTGATTGAACGGACGGTAATTCGACCACTATATGGTCGTCAGCTTGAAACCTTGTTGGCCACTTTTGGGGTCAGTCTGATTTTGATGCAATTGGTGCGGATGATTTTTGGCGCGCAAAATGTCGAAGTCTCGAATATTTCATGGTTATCGGGTGGGATTGCCTTAAGCCCAAGTTTGATGCTGCCGTATAACCGGATTGCCATCATTGTGTTTACGGTTGCGGTGCTACTGCTGTTGGTTTACCTACTCAATAAAACTCGCTTTGGTCTGTTTGTTCGTGCCGTAACACAAAACCGTCAAATGGCACGTGCTGTCGGTATTCGCTCTAGCCGTATCGATATGTTTGCCTTTGGTCTGGGTTCTGGGCTGGCTGGTCTAGCAGGCTGTGCCTTAGCACAAGTGAGCAATGTTGGGCCTGATTTGGGTCAAAACTATATTATCGATGCTTTCTTGGTTGTTGTGGTAGGTGGTGTAGGACAAGTTTGGGGAGCTGTGCTGGCGGCGCTTGGTTTAGGGATCAGCGGTACGGTCCTTGAAATTGGGATGGGGGCTGTTCTTGCGAAAATTATTCTACTGGTTCTTGTGATTTTGTTTATTCAAAAACGTCCACAAGGTTTGTTTGCCATCAAAGGCCGTTTTGTGGAGTAAGCGCATGAAAATCACTTCTTTATTTTCCGATAAACCTTATAGTGCGTTCGCTATTGCGGTCTGCTTTGCGGTGATGCTGATCCTGCCTTGGTTACATTTGTTACCAGTAGATTCAGCCTTTCATCTCTCTGCGTATTGGGTCACCTTGATTGGCAAAATCATGTGCTTGGCTCTGGTGGCTTTGGCACTAGACTTGGTTTGGGGGTATGCAGGCATTTTAAGCCTAGGCCATGGCTTGTACTTTGCACTCGGTGGCTACGCGTTTGGTATGTATCTGATGCGCCAGACAGCGGGTGATAGTCTGCCTGACTTTATGCGTTTTTTAAGCTGGACTGAACTGCCGTGGTATTGGGTGGGCAGCAATCATTTCTTATGGGCTTTGGCTTTGGTGGTGTTGGTGCCTGGTGTGGTGGCCTTCATCTTTGGTTTCTTTGCCTTTCGTTCCAAAATTAAAGGCGTGTATTTCTCGATTATTACGCAGGCCATGACATTTGCTGCGGCACTGTTGTTCTTCCGCAATGAAACAGGTTTTGGCGGAAACAATGGATTTACAGGCTTTAAGACTATTTTAGGCATGGATATCACTTCTGCTCCCATGCGTGCCACCTTATGTTCCTTAACGGCTTTGGTGTTGATGTTGTGCTTTTTGGGGTTGCGTCATCTCATGAATAAACCCTACGGTCGTGTGCTGGGAGCGATTCGGGACAGTGAAAACCGCTTGCAGTATTTGGGCTACCGCACGCTGTGGTACAAGCTTTCTGCATGGGTGCTGTCCGCAGTGATTGCAGGTATTGCAGGAGCTTTGTATGTGCCTCAGGCTGGCATTATTAACCCGAGTGAAATGAACCCTGTCAATTCGATTGAAATGGCGGTATGGGTGGCTGCGGGTGGGCGTGGCACCTTGATTGGCCCAATTTTGGGTGCAGGGTTAATTAATGGCGTGAAAACCTATTTCACCGTGGCTTATCCAGAAGCATGGTTATTGATCTTGGGTGCTTTATTTATTGTGGTCACCATTTTTTTACCCAAAGGTGTCATTGGTCTGTTTGACCGTTTTAAAAAGGAGCGTAGCGAATGAGTGAGCTAATACAACCTCATGGTGGCCATGCTTCAGACGGCTATGGACGTCCCAAAGAACAAGGCGCCGACTTCAGTCATGGGATTGCACTGTACTTGGAAAAAGTTAGTGTTTGGTTTGATGCTTTTCGTGCCTTAAATGATTTATCACTATACATCCAAGAAGGGGAGCTACGCTGCATCATTGGGCCCAATGGGGCAGGTAAAACCACACTAATGGATGTGATTACGGGCAAAACCCGACCGACGGAAGGCTCCGCTTTTTTTGGGCAAAACTATAATTTGGCCAAGATGAGTACCGAGCAAATTGCGGAAGCAGGCATTGGGCGTAAATTTCAAAAACCAACGGTATTTGAAAACTTTAGCGTGATGGAAAACTTGCTACTCGCTGCACCCAAAGATAAGCGGGTGAAGAAAAGCTTCTTCAGCAAACTAGATCCAGACGCACAGCTGGCTTTAGATGAGTCATTGGCGCAAATTCGCCTAGAAGAGTGGGTACATAAACCTGCGGGACTGTTGTCACATGGACAAAAACAATGGTTGGAAATCGGCATGCTGCTTATGCAACGTCCTAAGCTGATCCTACTCGATGAACCCGTGGCCGGTATGACCGATGCCGAAACGGAACGAACAGCTGAGCTATGTTTAGAGTTAAAGAAAAATCACACTTTGGTGGTGGTTGAGCATGATATGAGCTTTATCGACACCATCAGTGAAAAAGTGACGGTACTGGCTCAAGGAGCGATATTAGCCGAAGGTACATTGGCTGAGGTACAGGCCAATGAAGATGTGATTGAGAAATATTTAGGACGTTAAGGAGCCGACCATGTTAGAAGTCAAAGACGTCAATCAGTTTTACGGTGGCAGCCATATTTTAAGAGATGTCTCCTTTCAAGCACTTGTAGGAGAGTGCTCCGTGGTGCTGGGGCGTAATGGCGTTGGAAAAACGACTTTACTGAAATGTTTAATGGGGATTTTACCGATTAAGTCTGGACAGATTTTACTTGATGGTCAGGACATCTCAAAAATGAGTCCCGAGCAACGCGTGCGTGCAGGTTTGGCTTATGTGCCGCAAGGGCGTGATATTTTTTCAACCTTAACAGTTGAAGAAAATATCCTGATTGGCATGGCCAAGTTTAAGGGAGCGAAAACTCGAAAAGTGCCTGAGCATTTGTATGAAATTTTCCCCATATTAAATGAAATGAAGCACCGCCGAGGCGGGGATTTATCAGGCGGGCAGCAGCAGCAGCTGGCGATTGCGCGTGCTTTAGCATCAGAGCCTAGAGTGTTAATTTTGGATGAGCCTACAGAAGGCATTCAACCTTCTATTATCAAAGACATTGGCCGAGTGATTCGTAAACTGGCGGATGGCGGCGACATGGCGGTGGTTTTGGTCGAGCAGTTTTATGATTTTGCCGAGGAGCTGGCCGATGCATATACCGTCATGGCCCGTGGGCAAGTGATTGCGCAAGGGGTAGGCTGTGAAATGCCTGCAAAAGGTATTCGAGAATTGGTAGCGATTTAAGCTTTTTTATTCTCCCCCTCTTCCAAAGGGAGAGGGGGAGAATGATGAAAATATTGAATATTGTATCGCGATCTTAGTCTACTTTTAGAAATATACCGTCTGCCGAAACATTGTGCCCAAAACCACAGCTCATGGTATTGGTTTCACTGACACGGATGGTGTGTCCCATTTTGGGATCGAAGGCGAACTTTAAATTAATTTTACAGTCGTCGACCTGATATTGCGCTTGAGTTCGATTGAGCGGCATTGTGGTTTCAAATTCGCCAATATTGGGGCCATAGATGAGACTGCGTAGTCCCATATAAAGACCATTAAATTCAATTTGATATACATTCTTAAGCGGTTTTATCTTAATCTGATTCCACTGCCCAAAACCTGCATACTGTACATATTTGCCTGCCAGTGTTGTTGATTGTTTAGGGGGTGGCAGTTGCTTTAAATTAAATTGACTGGATTTAGACTCAGCATCACGCAAAAACCATGCTCTGGCCCAAAGCGGTTTCCCCAACTTGCTATAACTTAAACCGACATTGTTGTTGGCAATTTCGACATCACGTTCACTGAGGGATACACCACTTTCAGGTTGATTCATTAAACAAAAAGAAGACCAGGTCGCCTGATACTGAAATTGCTCTAACGCTTTTTGATATTGTTTTTGATCATAAAATTTCTTACCAGTGCTGGCAGAGCTTTTGACTTTGGCACAACCTTGGCGAAGTTCTTGTTCAAAGGTATCGTCTGCTGAAGCGAGTGTGCTTACAGTCAAAAGTCCAATCAAGAATGGATACTTAAGCATGATTTGATTCCATTTTCGTTATGCTTTGAATAAAACATAGGGAGCTATTCGAAGTAAAGGGACAATCTTTAGAGGCTCGCAATTATTCAAAATAGTGGGATAATGGAAACTGAAAAATTACTCATACAAATTGTTTGAGCAGTGTGCTTTTAGACGCGCTAAGCTAATGCAAAGCAACAAAAATAAGAGCAGCCATATGGACACATTATTATTAAGTATTCCACCGAATGCTTTGGAAACGTTGATTTTAGAATCTATTTCTGTCGACGATGTGCTGAATTCGGAGCACATCGAATCACATCTGCTTTTAGGTAAAAACTGGAAAATCTTACAGACCCTATTGCAAGGCAGTTTTAAGTCTGGCATTTCTTTACTGGCTTTGAGTGTGCAAGCCGAGCATCACTTGGCAGAGCGCCAAAAACAACTTACAGAGGTACGTTATAACACCGCGGTGCGTGTGGTTGAAGTCCAAGAGGTTTTAGAAAAACTGGATATCGAAGACTTTAAAAAGCATATGCAAACCAATTGTTTGAAACGCTTAGAACAGGAACATGGCATCCAGAGCGAATCGATTGAATTGCAATTTGCTGAGTTGAGTTTAATCTTTGCTCAGCTCAGAAACTTTTATGAACATGCGGCCAAGCATACATATGCCGTGATCAGCGTCACCAGTGACAATCTAACGCCAATCTCACTGATTTAACAGCAGTTGCATCAACACCAGATCACGCCATTGCCCAAACTTCTGTCCGACTTGGGGCATATAGCCAGTTTGTACAAAGCCAAACTTTTCATGTAAAGCAATTGAAGCCAGATTGGCGTGGTCAATTCCTGCAACCATGACATGCATGTGCTGCAATTTTGCCTGTTCAATCAAATACGCTAAAAGCTGTTGACCTAAGCCCTTACGTGCATAGTTGGGTGAAATATAAATCGAGTGCTCAACGGTATAACGATAGCCTGAAAAATTGCGAAAAGTGGCATAGTCTGCAAAACCTGCAATGGCCTGCGTTTCTTGGTCTTCCACCACGCAAAATGGAAATTGGTTTTGTTGAAAGTGTAGTAGTTGTTTTTGGAAATGCGCTAAATCATAGGCATGTTCATTCCAAGTGGCCACGCCATGTAAGACTTCTGCATTATAAATATTTTGGATCTCGGGCAGATCGTGTTCAGTAGCCGGACGAATGAGAAAAGACATGAAGGCAAGGTTGTATGCGTTGGGAGGGTTATCATGCTGCTTTTACATAAAAAAAAGCAAGACAGAAGTCTTGCTTTTGGATATTCACAAAAGTGAATTAGAAGTGGTATTTAATTAACGCACTTACGTCATTTTGGTCAACGCCTTTATAGCCGTATTTGTTATTCCAAACTGAGTGCTCGATACCCACGTATAGGCGTGTATCTGGAGAAATGTGTTTACCTACATTCCATTTGTACTGACTAGTCCAGTTTAACTCGCTTGCATGGTCATCTTCAGCAGTTGACCAGTCAAGGAAGGCATCAACTAAAAAGTCTTCAGAACCAAGTTTGAACGGTACTGCATAGTTGATGGTCATTTGATAATCATCATCAGTCAGGTCGTTATCTGCTTTGTAGAAGTTGATGTTTGCATACTGTGTATATGGCACGTTTAAGGCAAAACCAATACCATAGAGGTAGTTATTGAAACCTTCACCGCCTTCCCATGTCGTTGCAACTAACACATCTTTAACTGGGCCAAGCTCAAGTTTAGTTCCTGTCATCGCACCTAAGCTGAAACGTGGTGCAACTTCAAAGTAAGTTTCATTGCCATCAGCATCGTTGTTGGTACGGTCAGCGAAAGCGAAGAAATCGCCATATTTGAAGCCAGCTGCATATTCTGCAGTAATGGTTGTTTGCTCAAGTTTCTCGTCTTGAGTCACAAATGGTGATTTGTAGTTTTCACCATATAAACCAGTGAAGCTAAAGTCTTGCCAAATCGGTGCAGCTTGAGAAATTGCCGCAGCAGAAGATAATGCTACGAAAGCAGCAATTTGAGTCAGTTTCATGAATATTTCCCCAAAAAAATCTGATACAGGATACCGATTATTAAGCAAAAATAAAGCCAAATTTGACGAACATCATGGAAGATAGATATCAAAATGAGCCATTTTTCATACTTTTTTTACCAAATGGTTTAATGTTGCCTTTCAGGCATGACACTTAATTTGATATGGACCTTCTTGGAAAAAATGTTAGGTGATTGAATAATAAATTTAGCAATATCGACATGATATAGCTCGGGAAAATCCTAGAATGGAACAGAGTTTGCACTTATTTGGGGATGTTTGCAAAGAATGATCGATGTTTGCAGT
This sequence comes from Acinetobacter johnsonii, assembly GCF_048551975.1. Classification (GTDB taxonomy): domain Bacteria; phylum Pseudomonadota; class Gammaproteobacteria; order Pseudomonadales; family Moraxellaceae; genus Acinetobacter; species Acinetobacter johnsonii_A. The sequence goes on from NZ_JBIMCF010000003.1 coordinate 13,270, forward strand.
CATTCCTGCCGTAATTGAAGTTATCGTAATCATTAGATTTTTTTGTTCATTCTAGCCAATGAAGTCATGTAAATAGTTAGAAGATGGAATCAAATCCAGCTGTTTTTAGCCATGCAAGTAAGGGCTTGTCACAATAAGTATCCTTTTCATATTTTTTTAAAAATATCACTTGCATAATTTTCAGTTAGGCCCGATATTCAAAGGAGAAGGACACAGATCTGCAGACTCAAAAGTGTTCATCATTCAATCGATGGAGGTTACATTCCAAAGCAATTGAAGATGGTCGAATACTGTTAAAACAGTAAGTTACAAGTGTGCCAAGAGATACAAATCTTCGTACAAAAAAAGAGTCGAATAAAGAAAGAGAGAGGATGTTATTTTATGAACATAGAAATCCGTACAGATAAAAACATTCAAAATAGTGACCGCTTAATTAGTTATATACGCGAAGAGCTGAATCAAGAATTTCAACGTCACAGTGAGCGCATTACCCACTTTTCAGTGCATCTAAGTGATGCCAATAGCCATAAAGGCGGAGATGACGACATTCAATGTATGATTGAAGCGCGTCCAGCAGGTTTAAAACCCGTGGTTGTAAATCATAAAGGTCATAATGTCGATACTGCGATTCATGGCGCGATCGATCGCCTTAAACGTAGTTTAGAACATACCTTTGAAAAAAATGATAAACCACGTGCTGGCCAACCTGTATATGCAGATCAGGATGATGGCCTGGTTGATGATGAGGAAGATTAAACCTCACCGAATTTAAAAAAAGCCCCTCAATCAGGGGCTTTTTTAATGCTGAGTACTCACTTTTATCCAACATTACGGATAACAAATGTCCCGTTTATTCGGCATAATAGAATAAACTGAATTGAAGAGCATCATCTACATGTTAACCGCGCAACAACAAGCTTTCGTGCAAGCACTTGAAGAATTAGATCTTCAACAAGTTCAACGTCTATTGACCGATGGGTTAAGTCTCAATTTTATCGATCCTGAAAAAGGACCTGTGATTTCTGTCTGGTCAGACGGCTTATTCAAATGGTGGGAAGCGATTTGCGAAGCGTATGAAGCAGGTGCACCACTGTCAGAACAAGAAAAACAACAGACTCTAGCGGTACATTTAGATATTTTAGAACAACTGATTCATGGCAAAGCAAACTTGCATTTGTGGGATACAGAAGAAATTTATGGCCCACTTTGGGATGCGGCAAGTGCTGCATGTGCGCCAGCGGTCAAACGTTTATTGGACGAAAAAGTCGATCCAAACACCAAAGATGAAGATGGCTTAACTATTTTATCCTCCATTAGCGATTTATTCTTTGATTGTGAGTTTGACGAAATTAATTGGGCCGAAGCATTGGCTGAAGAAAAGCAAACCTTAGAGTTGCTTCGTCAGCATGGTGCAAAAATGACAAAAGAATTAGCTTAAACAGCGAGATCATCATGATGCAATTAAAACATTTAGGTTTATGTGTAGCCGCTGGGTTCAGTATGAATGCGATGGCTGCAGATTTTTCCTTTGACCGCCCAGGTTCGGGCATAGGGACAGGGATTACGCCTGTGGGGCAGTTGGCTTGGGAGCAGGGCTTGGCCAATGCGCACTATGCTGAATCGACCACGGCTGATGGTGAAAAAGTCAAAACCACCAGCTTAAATGCAGATATGTTATTGCGCACAGGTTTAGCTGAAAACATCGAATTGCAATTGGGTTGGGCTGGGCCCTCTTGGCAACAAATGAAAGTGGCAGGCAATAAGTCTGAAACAGATGGTTTGGGTGATGTCAGTGTGGGTGTGAAAGCGGCGATTCCTTTGGATGATGAACGCTTGACTATGGCGGTACTGGCTGAAGCGATTATTGCCACAGGTAATGATGGTTTCACCAATGAAGATGATATTTATAGTCTGTCATCTGTGGTGGCATACGATTATAGCGACCTCGTGTCGACATCCATCACCATGCGTTATGAAGTGCAAAATAGTGATTGGGCCATTTCTGCAATTCCGACTTTAGAATATCAATTTACCGATAAACTCAGCGGTTTTTCTGAATTGGTTTATCGTAAAGCAGAAAGTCAAGACAATGAATATGCGCTCGGTACAGGTGTCATGTATGCGGTGAATAATCGGATGCAGTTGGACGCAAGTGTTGGTATTGACTTAAATGGTCCAAATAAAAGTTATTATTCAGGACTTGGCGTTTCATACTTATTTTAATTAGAAAAAAGAACATATTATGAAAAAGCATCTTCATCTGAAACAGGGGATGAGCGGCAAAACGTGGTATCTGGGACTGTCAGTATTGATCATCAATCTGTGTATCTGGACCAGCATCCTAAACGTTCATGCAGAAACTCCACTCCTATCAGCTGAAGATGCTTTTCCATTTACAGTGGAATCCACGACTGAGCATACCGCTCAACTGCACTGGAATATCCCTGAACAGTATTATCTGTATCAGCACAAATTTGAAGTGCAGCAGGCGGGTCAGCCCCTTAAGCTTGAGCTACCGCCTGCGCATGATTTGTATGATGAAAACTATGGCCATACCCAAGTTTATTATCAACAAGTGCAATTTGACTTAGACACACAGGCTTCGCAAACTTATAAGGTGACTTGGCAAGGTTGTGCCAAAGATCGCATTTGCTATCCACCGCAAAGCATTGAGTTTAAAACGGATGTCAATGGTTTAGTCCGCCTACAAGACCAAGCAGGTGGATCAAAACGACTGTTAGATTTAGCCGCGCAATCGAATCCGCAATTTGAGCCGATCAACCCCACAGTCACTGCTGAACCCGTTGTAACAGCTTCTGATGCGATTGCTGCGCAAGATCAAATTTGGTCTGAAGAGTTAGCCAAAAGCTCATTGGCTTATGGTTTATTATTGTTCTTTGGCCTCGGGATATTACTCGCGTTTACGCCGTGTTCTTTACCGATGTTGCCGATTTTAACCTCTTTAATTATTCGCGATAGCAAAGGCCTGAAAGCATGGATGATTGCCTTGGTCTTTGTGTGCAGTATGGCCATGGTCTATGCCATTTTGGGTTTGGTGGCCTCATCTGCGGGTTTGAACTTCCAGCGTTGGTTACAACAGCCATCCACCCTGATTGCTTTTAGCATTCTTTTTGTTTTATTCGCGCTCAATCTATTTGGTTTGTTTGAACTTAAACTGCCGCAAGCCGTGGTGAATAAACTCGATCATATCCAGTCTATGCAAAAGGGTGGAAGTCTGATCAGTGCTGCGATTATGGGCATGATCTCTGCGCTGTTAGTTGGACCGTGTATGACGGCACCTTTGGCAGGTGCTTTACTGTTTATTTCGCAAACACAAAGCCAGTGGCAAGGGGCAATTTTGTTGTTCACCTTAGGCTTTGGTATGGGTACACCATTGTTATTGGCAAGCGTACTGGGTGCTAAGGTATTGCCTCGTGCTGGGCTGTGGATGAATCAGGTTCGGGTATTCTTTGCTTTCATCATGTTGGCTTTAGCGCTGTATTTTGTGCGTCCTTTGCTTTCTGAAACATGGATGCAAGCACTGAGTCTGCTGCTAGGCTTGAGCTTTATTATTTATGTGTTGTATCGTTTGATGTGGCATAAAACTCAGTTGCGTATGCTGTACATCGTGGCTCTAGTCATTGGCGGGACGTACATTACCTATAGCCAATATCAGCAGAGTCAGCGTTTTTTTGAAGCGCCAGTGGCTGCATCTGCGCGTTGGCATGTGGCAGCGACGGCAACGGAGTTTAAGCAGCTCTTGTCACAAGCACCAAAAGGTCAAAAGATCATTGTCGATGTCTATGCGGATTGGTGTGTTGCTTGTCAGCCGATTGAACACCGTATATTAAAGTCTGCAAAGGTACAGCAAGCGCTTGCGCCATATTATTTGATTAAATTGGATTTGAGTCATTACGATGCAACTCATCAAGTACTTTTAAACCAGTGGGATATTTTAGGACCACCGACCTATTTATTCTTAGATGCCTCACAACAAGAAATTCGTGGTTTACGTTTAACCGGTGCATTTACTGAGGCTGAACTTTTAGCTCAGTTACAACGTTTTTAACCTGAAGCAGAGCGAGGGATGTAACGTTTATATATTGCCAATAAAAATTACTCCAGTTGGTCGGTGCGAGCATGGTTGGTCTTGACTGCATTTGATCTAGATTTTGAAGAAATCCTGATTCGCTTTGATGTAGAAGACCCGACCTTTAAGCAGCAAATGTCTCAGATTCATGCCAATGCTAAAGTGCCCGTATTGGATGTGGGTGAATTTAAAATTTATGATTCTTTAGCCATCTGTGAATATTTGGCCCAGCAAAATCCAAATTTAGCCCTATGGCCCAAGCTTGACTATTTGAGAGCAGAAGCACAGAGTATCAGTGCTGAGATGCACAGTAGTTTTATGTCACTATGCCAATTGTGTCCAATGCATATTTAAGCGCAGTACAGCATAGCTGAGGGGCAAGCTCTATGGGCGCAGCGTGCGGATGAGCATACCTTTATATTTGGTGATTTTTCTATAGCCGACGCCTTCTATGCACCTTTGGTGATGCGTTTCAAGAGTTATGCACTAGCTGTATCTGAACGCAGCCAGCAGTATATGCAACACATTATGCAGCATCCGGCGGTCACACAATAGGTTGACGCAGCACGAGCAGAAGCAGTTTAGTTAGGTGAAACATGCTGTGTGTCTGCACATACGGCGCTATATTTGATCTCACCGGGATTGATTTCTAAATAGCATTTGATTTGATTACGTCCACTGGCTTTAGCGGCATAGAGTGCTTTGTCTGCTTGATCCAAAAGCTGTTGCGGTTTCCATTTATCCGTCGCTAGGGCAATGCCGAAACTGGCAGTAATGCGAATTACACGTCCATCTTCATTTTGAATCACTAAATCTTCAATGGCTGCACGGCAACGTTCCGCGATTTGAAGAGCTTTAAGGGCAGAGGACTGCTTTAAAATGAGTATAAATTCTTCACCCCCAAAACGGCCCACTACATCACTTTCACGCAAATGAAGGCCTAATTTTTGACTTACGGCAATCAGAACCATATCTCCCATACGATGTCCAAATTGATCATTGATATTTTTAAAGTGGTCGAGGTCTAAAAGCACGATGGCATAGGGGCAATTTTTATCATGATGCAACTCATCTAAGCTTTGGTTAATACTGCAGCGGTTCAACGCGTTGGTGAGTGGATCGGTCTGACTTAAACGTTGAATCAGTCGCTCACGATGCCGCCATTGACTGAGTAAGATTTCAAACAAAATCAGACAAGTGACAAGAATAGGGGCAATGAAATACAGCATTGAAAATAACCAAAATCCATTATAAAACAGCTTACCGTTAATGGTGAAAAGTGGAGAGTAGGGTATGACATCTATAAAACTGAGATAGCCTGAGAAGACCAAAAAACTGGTTGCGGGAATCAGCATGATATAAATGATTTTGCGTTTAAACAGGACTAAACCCACGGTCAGCAAGCACATGTAGGTAATCATAGTCATTGGGCTTAATACGCCGACGAAATAGCTGTCTTGGCAAAGAGAAATGACAAAAATCCCGATCGCGACATAGGGTAAAAAACGCTGCACCCAGACGTGATCATGTAAGACATAGCAGGGATAAATCAGTCCTGACAAGGTCAGTAAAAAGATAGAGTTCAGTACAAATTGGATGCGTACAATATCGAGATTGACCACCTGCCAATATTGCGGGTTCAATAGGATAAAGCTATCCCAACCGAGCCAAGCAACATGAATAATGCAAGCCAAAACCAACATCAGAATGCACTTTTTCAAGGTGCTCCAATTCATGATGACTTCCTCTTCCAGTAAATAGTGAGAAAGTTTATTTTTATTTAATTTTTTAGAGCTGGAGGCTAGTGAATTCATTCAATCTTTTTATCCTCTACTTTCATATTCTTTTAAATTTAAATAGTGTAATTAATTATTAAAATTGAATTTAAAGATAGCATCTAAAATCATAGAAAAAATATCCCTATAAAAAGGGAAAAGTGTTCTATTTTTAGAACATAGTGTTTTGAATAGGCCTATTATTCTAAGGATAATCTTATTTTAAAATGCATCTATTCAATAAAGATTATGTTGGAACATACCATGAAAGTTTTACACATCGATTCAAGTATTATGGCGGATACTTCTGTGTCTCGTCAGTTGAGCCAAGCCATTGTTTCGCGACTCAGCGAAAAGCATGCGCAAGTTGAGGTTGAATATTTGGATTTGGCAACGCAACCGATTCCACATTTAGATGCAGAAATTTTAATGGGTCAAAATGCAGAACAATCGGCTCTAGGCGAACGTATTATTCAACAGTACTTAGATGCGGACGTTGTGGTGATTGGTGCGGCGATGTATAACTTCGGGATTACGTCGACTTTAAAAGCATGGATTGACCGCATTAGTGTTGCAGGTCGTACTTTCAAATATACGGAAAATGGCCCTGTCGGTTTGGCTGGTGACAAGAAAGCCTATATTGCCAGTAGTCGCGGTGGTGTCTATGGTGAAAATAGTCCTGTTGACTTCCAAGAAAGCTTCTTAAAAACTGTCTTTAATTTTACTGGTGTGACCGATGTTGAAATCATTCGTGCTGAAGGCGTGAATATGGGCCCAGAGCTGAAAGACAAAGCCATTGCAGCAGCTTTAGCGCAGGTGCAAGCAATCTAATAACAATAACTGTAGTTCCATGATTCCTCATTTGGTCAGCGTTCAGCTGACCTTTTTTTATGTGGAATGTGTCTAGTCTTGGTCGAGCGCTTGAGCAAACGTTGCGATATCATCCAAAGCCATTTTAGCTTCTGGAAACCATGCATTAAACATTTGAAAGTTATGCCACATGCCTGTGTAAAGTTTAAATGTCACGTCTACGCCAGCCTTGGTCGCTTTATCTCTAAACCGCTGGGCATCGTCCAAGAGAATTTCTTTCGAACCGACTTGTACAAGGGTTGGCGGGAGGTCTGCTAAATCATCAAATAAAGGTGAAACGAGCGGGTCCGCTGGGTCAATTTGCTCTGGAACATAATAGTCGATGCCTGTTTCAAGGGCTTCGATCGATAACAGTGCATCGAGCTTGCTGTTATAGCGAATAGATTCACTGGTTAAGCTTAAATCCAAAAATGGCGAAAGTAGAATTAATCCACTGACTTGAGGGCGTTGCTCATCACGAATTCGCAGAGCCAAGGCTAGCGCTAAATTTGCACCACATGAATCCCCCGATAAAATAATATCTTTGGCTTGTATCCCTTGCTCCAATAACAGCAGATAAACATCAAACAGCGCATCAAGGGCTTCAGGATAGGGGTGTTCTGGTGACAACGGATAGTCAAGGTGAATGACTTGCATTTGTGTACTGGCTGCAAGGTCAGAGACAAACGCACGGTGGGTATTCATTGAACCTAAAAAGAAAACTCCACCATGAATATGCAAAATGAGCTGAGTGGCTTCAGTTTCAGGTTTTAACTCTTCCGCACGCAGGCCTGCAAGACGTAGAGGACGAATCTGGATCGACTTATTGAGCGGAAATGCACGACACATTTGTTCAAGAAGAAAACGCTGACTACTGGGGGGGAGACTAAAGCGACTTGGGGTTCGAATCGTGGTTTTTAACAAGTGTTCTGTAATGATTTGTTTCCATGGATCGGCAATCTTCATAGTTATTCCATTTTGTTATTTGTTTTACCTTGAGTTTGTGTATTTACCAACATAATTTACAAGGTTACACTAATTGGTCACATTGAAAAATTGAAAAATTGTTGTGACTTTTTAATAATGATAGTCGTCTATACTAGACTAGGGAAATGACAAAAATGAAAAAAATTGCACTTGCGTTAAGCGTACTAGGATTAACCGCTCTAGCTCATGCAGCAGATCCGCTGAATGGCACTGTTTGGAAAACGATTGATGACAAAACTAAACAAGCGAAAGCATTGGTTAAATTTACTGAGCAAAAAAATGGAACTTTAACTGCGAGTATTCAAGGTATTTTGACACCAGGTGAAGAAAATGCCTGTACCAAGTGTGAAGGCCCATACAAAAACAAATCGTTGAAAGGTTTAACGATTGTACATGGTCTGAAAAACGCAGGTGGTACAAGCTATGACGGTGGATCAATTTTAGATCCGCAAACGGGCAAAACTTATAAATTAAAAGGCAACATTGCTGCTGGTGGTAAAAAACTAGAGCTTCGTGGTTATATTGGCGTGGCTGCACTTGGCCGTAACCAAACTTGGATTCGCGCGAACTAATCTCATCCAACAAGAAAAGCCGAGCAATTGCTCGGCTTTTTTGTTTTTTGTTATGCCTTTAGGGCACGAATTGCATCTTCATTGAAACCTACAATAAAACCATCGGGCGTTGCAATCACGGGGCGCTTGATGAGGCTGTGATGGGTTGTGAGAGCATCAATCAGTCCTGGCTCTGAAGCTAAAGCAGTGTCTTGTTCTGTTTCAGTCAGCTTACGCCAAGTGGTACCTTTCTTATTTAGGACCACATCTGCCCCAATCTGATCGAGCCATGTTTTGACAGTCGCAGCATCAATGCCTTGTTTTTTATAATCATGAAAGTCATACGCTAAACCTAACTCATTCAGTAGGTCGAATGCTTTTTTCATTGAATTACAATTTTTAATGCCATACACGTTTAACATGGAAAAACCCTTCTGAATTTTAAGCTGGGTTTAGAGTAACGGAAAAAGCAGAGCAGCTCTAGTGTCGCGATTTAAGCCAATAGCGTCATCGTCTTGTCATAAAAGCGTTTTAGAATTAAATCAAAGAAAAATAGAATACAAAAGAAGAAATTTTAAAAAGGCAAAGAATAAAAAAGAGAAAACCCGCATTTAATCATCCTGATCATGCGGGTCTCATTACAACGTCCATTGTCACATCCTTGAAAACTAACTATATCCATAGTTCGTTTTAATTTCATCCTACGGCGTCCTGTCCTTGTGCTGTCATCCTGACATCGTCCCTTTGCCGTGGAAACATAATGCACTGATTGATTGATCAGAAAAAGACTCAAAAAACGGCAGATAATGTAGGTTAAAAACCCATATTCAGTAAACAAATGTTCACTGAATGTGAACTAAATACTTAAATTTTTCTAGATTTTGTAGTCAATAATGACAGGTGCATGGTCGCTAAACCATGTTTCTTTATAGACCCAAGCATTGACTGTACGGGCTTTCCAGTCAGGTGAGCATGCTTGATAGTCAATGCGCCAGCCCACGTTCTTCGCACGGGCCTGTCCACGGTTTGACCACCACGAATAAAGCTCAGCCTCTGGACGTACTTCACGGAAAGTATCGACATAGCCAAGTTCATCATAAATATGATCGAGCCAAGCGCGTTCATGCGGTAAGCAGCCTGATGCTTTTTGATTGCCCGACCAGTTTTTAATGTCGATGCGTTTATGTACGATGTTGTAATCACCACAGACAATCACGGATTTATTTTCATCGCGCCATTGTTTCAAAATTTGTTTGTATTCTTCTAAGAAGTGGTCCTTACGTACTTGTGCTTCTTCACCAGAAGAACCCGATGGTAAATACAGTGAACAAATATGCACGTTTTGGTCTAAGCCTAAGTCAAACTCAGCCGAAATAAAGCGGCCTTGAGAATCGGCCAATTCAAAACCAAGCCCATCCGTGACTGAAACAAACGGTAGACGGCTATAAATAGCAGTGCCAGCATACCCTGGACGTTCAGCAGGAAACAGGTGAGTATGCCAACCTTCAGGTTTAAATTTATCGGTCCATTGTTCGTGGGTGATGCGAGATTCTTGCATGCAAATCACATCAGCATCTGATGTGGCAATCCAATCAAAAATCCCTTTTTTTTCTGCAGAACGTAGACCATTTACGTTAATTGAAACCACACGTAAAATTTTTTGATCACTTGGATAGCTACTCTTTGGTATCATGCGCAAGTCTTACCTCAATTTGAAAATACGGAGCACCGCATGACAACGCAAGCGACATTTAACCCTCAAGCTTTTATCGAACTCGCATTATCACGTGGCGTGCTTAAATTTGGTGAGTTTACTTTAAAATCGGGTCGTGTGAGTCCTTATTTTTTTAATGCCGGTCTACTTAATGACGGTGAAGCCTTGTCATTACTCGCGTCTGGCTATGCAGCCAAACTGACTGAATGCAACAATGTTGAGGTGGTCTTTGGTCCTGCGTACAAAGGGATTCCTTTTGTTGCTGCAACAGCAGTGGCTTTGTCACAAAATCATGGGGTAAGTGTGCCTTGGGGTTTTAACCGTAAAGAAGCCAAAGATCATGGTGAAGGCGGGGTCTTGGTTGGTGCATCTGTTGCAGGCAAAAAAGTCTGGATTATTGATGACGTGATTACTGCGGGTACAGCGATCCGTGAAGTAGTCACCATTTTGAAAAATGCAGGTGCGCAGATTGCAGGTGTGTTGGTGGCATTAGACCGTCAAGAAAAAGGTCAAGGTGAACTTTCTGCGATTCAAGAAGTCCAAAAAGAATTGGAAATTCCTGTGCATGCACTGGTGACCATGAAAGATTTGATGAATTATTTAGAGGCTAAAGGTGAAACAGAAGCTTTAGCAAAAATGGAAGCCTACCGCGTGAAATATGGCGTCTAAACGTTGAAACAAAAAAAGGAAGCTTCGGCTTCCTTTTTTATTCGCTCTCTTTTTCGGCTAGTGTTTGGCTATGCGCCCCTTCCCAGCCAATCATCGCAGTTTTACGTGTTGTCCCCCACATATAGCCGCCACGTTGTCCTGAAGACTGAATGACTCGATGGCATGGAATTAAAAAGGCAACAGGATTGTTACCAATGGCTGTTCCGACCGCTCGTGAGGCACGCTCTTGCCCAATCTCTTGAGCAATATGTGCATAACTACTGAGCCGTCCCATGGGGATTTTAAGCAAACTTTGCCAAACCTTGAGCTGAAAGTCGGTGCCTTTCAGATGCAGTTTAATCTCCGATAAGCTGTTTTGATCTTGCTGAAAAATTGCGAGCGCTTTGCGTTGTAATTCATCCTGATCTTCAATAAATGTCGCGCGTGGGAACTGTTTTTTCAGATAGGTCAATGCATCCCGATCTGCTTCGGTAAAGGCCATATGACAAATCCCTTTAGGGGTCGAGGCAATAATGACGGAGCCAAAAATGGTTTCGGCAAAACTATAGTGAATGTGGAGTGCTTCACCGCCCTGTTTATATTCTGCGGGCGTCATCCCTTCGATTTGGACAAATAAATCATGCAATCGACTGGTACTAGAAAGGCCCGTGTCAAAGGTTGCTGCAAAAATATGATTTTCTGTATGATTTTTCAAAACCGACTTTGCATATTCCACACTAATATATTGTAGAAATTTCTTCGGGCTAATACCTGTCCATTCGCTAAAGATACGCTGAAAATGTGTAGGACTTAAATGAACGTGTTCTGCAATCTCAGCCAAACTGGGTTGCTGTTTGAAGTTTTGTTCAATGTATTCAATCGCCCTTGCCACACGTGTGTAGTTGGTATGTTCTGTCATGATTACTCGTGGAAATCACTTAACTTAAGAAAACACTAACAAATCCAGCGAGGCCTGAAAATCCGTTTCTTGCGTTTTATAATAAAAGGTTCGAAGCATGCATTGATTGGCATAGTCATCCATTGCTAAGCATAAAAAAACGGAACAGTGACCTGTTCCGCTTGAGATGGCGTTTTAACTGAAGGGGTTTAGAACTGGTAGTTCAAACGCATGAGGAAGCTACGTGGTGTACCTGGCATAGAGTCTGAACGCCAATATTCTTTATTGGTCAAGTTACTGACAGCTAAGGTCAGGTTCCATGGATCAGCACTATAACCAATCGCTGCATCGACACGATTGAAACCATCCATCTTGGTCAAGTTATTGATGTTTGGATAGTAAGAGCCCACATAAGTCACACCGACTTCACCATAAAGTTTTTCGGTAGGTAAGTAGCGGACAAATAAGTTACCCGTATGTTCAGGCGCATTATTTAGCACTTTATTCACATTACCTGGATTTTGCTTGTCTTTTTTAACTTCGGCTTTTAGATAACCATATCCACCACGGACAAATACATTATCCAATACGCGACCGATAAAACTAAACTCTAGACCTTTAGATTGATGTTCACCCGCAGTTGCCCATTCTTCAGGTTTAGTGTCATCAGGTACATAACGAATATTATTTTTGCGAATGTCAAAAATAGAGAGCTGTGTATTTAAACGGTCGTCAAACCAGTCACTTTTGACCCCAATTTCATATTGCTCATTATATTGAGGTTCTGAATCAAAGGTATTCAGATTGGTATTTGCGGATACAACACTGACACCTACACGCCCACCAAACGGTGCAAAGCTTTTATTGTATGAAGCATAGAAGCTGTGTTGATCTGTGGGTTGCCAAATGAAACCAATGTTGGGGCTAAAGCTTTCATCATTGATACTACGATGGTAATTGATGTCGGAAGAAGCTAATAATTTATTGGTGGTTGATGTATCGTAATAATCATAACGTGCACCAAGCATTACTTTGAAATATTCATTAAAACTAATTAAGTCTTGAATGAAAAAGCCGTAGCTTGTGCCTTCATTATAATTATGCTGAGTAATGGTTTTAGCACCGTTATCACGATTATTCTGTGTTAGTTGACCTGTAAGTGGGTCATAAAAACCATCAATTCGACTGCCATTGGCGTTTTTATTAGAAAGTTTCGGTTCTCTTTGTTCATAGGTCCAATCGGTACCCACTAAAAGATTATGTTTAATAGCGCCCGTATCAAACTCACCTGTAATATCCCACGTATTGGTGGTGGTTCGATTAGATGTTTGCTGCCAGTAATAGTTTTGCGAAATTTTTCCGACATTGTTATAGCAGCGACGTTGATCTACAGGAGTAAAACCGGCACCCGCTTTACTACTTTCACCATTACTGGTGGTTTCATTCGAAGCACAGTAGGTACCACCATAAAAATGATCAAAGTTTTGTTCGGCTTGTCTGTAGCTCGCAGCCCAATGGAAAGTCCAATTTGGCGCAAATTCATAACTTACATCTGAGCGAATGACCTGTAGCACGTCATTAACATAATCACCCTCTTGAGCAAAACCCGTTTTAATCGATGTGCCAGCAGGTAAAACACTATAACTTGGACCACGGTCAGGTACTCGACCTAATTTGTCATAAGTATATTGTGTGGTCCACGTGAGGGTTTCATCATCATTTTTATAAGTGAAACTTGGCGAGATCATTTCAATTTTACTGTCAATGCCTGAACGGAAACTATCCGCTTCACCGTATTCACCTGTTAAACGGACAGCCCAATTGTCATTCAACACTTGGTTAATATCTGCTGTTGCACCGTAGTTATCATATGAGCCTACGTAAGTACCGACTGAGCTTTTTGAGTCAAAGTTGGCGTATTTACTCACCATATTGACCACACCGCCGCCAGCACTACGACCATATAACACCGAGGCAGGGCCTTTTAAAATTTCGATCCGTTCAATGTTGGCTGTACTACGACGCACTTGGCCACTTTCACGAATACCATCACGGTAAATATCACCCGAGTCGGCAGAGAAACCACGGAGGGTAATGCCATCACCACGCGTATCATAGCTGGTGGATACCCCTGGTGTACCTTGTAACATTACACTGAGGTCGTTAGAGCCATAGATTTTATATTTCTGTACATCGATGGTGTCGATGGTTTGAGGAATGTCTTTTTTCTTTAAACCATTACGGGTGACATTTGCTTGATCGTAATCGACATAGCTTTTGATTGGATCAAGTTCACTCATTGCCTCAACTTTCAAAGTAGGCAAAACTGCTGCTGTGCTCGATTTTTTTGTCGTTGCTAGAGAAGAAGGGTTCTCATTATTTTGTAGCATCGTTTCATCAGCATAGGCTGCATGCGCATTTAAAATCATAAAGCTGAGAAGGCTATATTTGAATAGGTTAGAACCACAAAGCGGCTGTGGTGAAAATTTCATCATAATTTAAGGCTCGGAGAGATTGAATTGCCAATAAAAATGAGAAGTATAATCATTTACCAAAAATGAACAAGACTTCGTGGAAAATTCATTTTTCCTACATAATTGGATTGGGTTTAAAAGAATGGCTAAAGGTGCTGTTTAATTATCTTAAGTATTTGATAGGTAATAAATTTAAAATCATAAGGACATTGGAAAAGCGTTATTGAACAGGATTTTCCATGCATTTTTTACAGCTTAAAAGAACGCCTATTTTTTCTTGACGTCCTTGCTCAGTTTGTACCCAAGGGCGGTTTTGCCACGGTGGAGTATGGCGGACATGTTGTGTGTGGCCACAGGAAAGCTCCGCCACCCAATGATGTTCTGCATCGAGATGAAAACCGACAATCGCTTGTTGCACTTAAGTACCTCGACTGACGTGTTGAGGCTGTTCTAAGCCGTTTAAAAAACGCTGACACAGTTGATGGATGGCTACCAAATCATCGGGATCTAGACCTAAAGAACACGCCAGCTCAAATGGAATGGCTATAATTTTATCTTTGGCTAAGAGTGCTTTTTCCAGCAGAACGACTTTTTTCATACGTTCATCTTCTTTGACAGCAACACGCTTTAAAAACTGTTTTTCTTCTAGTTTTTTAATAATCGGGGTTAAGGTGCCTGAGTCAAAAAAGGTTTTTTGTCCAATCTCGTTCAGTGTCACATTGTCCTGCTCGTATAAAGCCAACAAAACAATAAATTGCGGATAGGTCAGATCGTAAATTTGTAAGCGTGGACGGTATTGACGAACCATGGCATTGGTTGCGGAATACATGGCAAAACACACGCGGTTTTCTAAAAGTGGGGTGTCAGCCATATTGCATGTCCTTAGTTGTTAATGTCTGTAAAGCAGTATAAATGAAATAGGGATGAAAGTATATTGCGCATAATAATCTTGTGTACAAGTTAATTGTGTGCGATATTTATTTAAGGCTGAGATCGATTCAGAACTTGAAGCGACTTTAAATGACATTTTGATGAATGGAAGAGATGTAATGACCACAATTTATGATTTTCAGGCTGAACTGTTGGAAGGCGAGCAAAAAAATCTGGCCGATTATCAGGGCAAGGTTTTATTGGTGGTGAATACCGCCAGCCAATGTGGTTTAACCCCGCAATTTGAAGGCCTGGAAAAGTTATATCAGGACTATCAACAGCAAGGCCTGCTGATTTTAGGTTTTCCTTGTAACCAATTTGCGCAGCAAGACCCTGCGAGTAATGAAGAGATCGGCAGCTTTTGCCAGCGTAACTATGGGGTCTCTTTCCCAATGTTTGCAAAAGTTAACGTGAATGGGCCTACAGCGCATCCGCTGTATCAGTATTTAACCACTGAAGCTAAAGGCATTTTAGGTAGCCAAAGCATCAAGTGGAATTTCACTAAGTTTCTCATTAACCAAAAAGGGCAGGTGGTGAAACGTTATGCGCCAATTGTTAAACCTGAAAAAATTGCCAAGGATATTCAACGTCTTTTGGCTTAATAGAGAAGGTGTGGAAAGGAGCTGCCGTGTGGTAATAGGCGCATACTTCCTTTGTTGAATTGAGCAGTTAGTATCTCATTTGTTACTGCAATGTGTTGTAGTTATTTGAATAAAATGGATTTTTTAATCTTTAATTATTACACAACTTGTTGCACCCAAACCTGAAAACTTCGCTATACTTTTTGCCAAGTTTAAAAAATATGAGCGTGAGAATTATGCGTGTACTGGTAGTAATGGACCCGATTGAAACGGTGAATCTGAAAAAAGATTCCACCATCGCTATGTTATGGGCCGCAAGCCGTCGTGGACACGAGCTGGGTTATGCATTACAACACGATTTATATATCGATCAAGGCAAAGCCTTTGGTTTGATTTCTCCCTTAAAAGTGTTTGAAGACTACGATCATTATTTTGAGTTGGGTGAACAGCAAAAAGAGTCCTTGGCCGATTACGATGTGATTTTGATGCGTAAAGATCCACCGTTCGACATGAACTTTGTCTACACCACCTATATCTTGGAACAAGCGGAACGTGAAGGTGCGTGGATTATCAATAAACCACAGTCCTTACGTGACTGTAATGAAAAACTGTTTGCCACGCAGTTCCCCGAACTCCAAGTCCCTACATTAGTGACTTCACAACAAAGCCTCATTCGTGAATTTATCAAAGAACATGGTGATGTGATTGTGAAGCCTCTCGATGGGATGGGTGGCATGGGAATTTTCCGTTTATATCAAGATGGTGTGAACATTGGCTCAACTTTGGAAATGTTGACGGAGATGGGCACACGTCCGATTATGGCGCAGCGTTATATTCCTGAAATTGTGGAAGGGGATAAGCGTATTTTGCTGGTCAATGGTGAACCTATTCCGTACTGTTTGGCGCGTATTCCACAAAACGGCGAAGTCCGTGGGAATTTGGCCGCAGGTGGTTTGGGTCAAGCACGTCCTTTGACTGAAAACGACAAGGCGATTGCTGCAAAAGTGGGCCCCTTCTTACGTGAAAAAGGTTTGGTTTTTGTCGGACTTGATGTAATTGGCAATTATGTGACCGAGATTAATGTCACCAGTCCAACCTGTATTCGTGAGATTGATGCGCAATTTGGTACCTCGATTGCCGATACTTTATTTGATATCTTAGAAGCAGGCAAAGCCAGCTAAAACGACAGAAAAGGAACCTGAAATGGTTCCTTTTTTCTTTCATGGTGGTGATCGGTTTTGAAATAGAGCTGTACTTTGCTGCAAAGTGTATCAATTTAGTTGAAAATAAAGCGGATTATGTTGCTAGACACTACAAATTTCCATCCTACTCAAATGTATGCACTCAGATTGTATTTCTAAGCGCTAAAATGACGTGAATTGGGCTTTAGAATGATGTTAAATAATTGATTCCAATTAGCTTCATAGTTTTATTTTTAAATATCACCAATTGCGCTGTCGAACCTGATTGTATGCTGTAGTTTGAGTTAAAATGCACATCTGATAACAAATCTAGTTTAAACTTGAAAATCAGTAGAAAAAAACAATCAAATGGCTGTTGAAAAAAAGTAAATAATCTTTCGCGACTATGCGTTTGTGATTACAATTGATCGCTTAAAATTGAGTTTTGTTTCCATATTTTTAGAATTGAAGAATTAGACTGTGACCGAAGCAACACAAACAAAGCCGAAACATGTAATGATGATGGCTGCCGGAACGGGCGGGCATGTTTTTCCAGCACTTGCTGTGGCTAAGGAATTACAGCAACAAGGTTGCCAAGTCTCGTGGCTTGCTACCCCAACAGGTATGGAAAATCGCCTGCTTAAAAATCATGATATTCCGATTTATCAAATTGATATTCAAGGTGTGCGCGGCAATGGCTTAGTCCGCAAAGTATTGGCACCCTTTAAAATTTTAAAAGCCACGCTAAGTGCAATGCGTTACATGAAGCAGCTCAAAGTCGATGCCGTCGCGGGCTTTGGGGGTTATGTCGCTGGGCCTGGTGGATTGGCTGCGTGCGCACTGGGTATTCCTGTGATTATTCATGAGCAGAATGCGATTGCTGGTTTTACCAATACCCAGTTATCACGTATTGCCAAAACAGTGTGTCAGGCTTTTCCAAACACCTTTGCTGCACAAGATAAAATTGTGACCACGGGTAATCCCGTCCGCAAAGAGATTACGGAAATTTTAAATCCGTCTTGGCGTTATCAAGAACGTGAAAAAGCTGGAGCCACGCTTCGAGTTTTAATTGTGGGCGGTTCGTTAGGTGCACAAGCGTTAAATGAGCGTGTTCCTGAAGCATTGAAGCAATTGAATGTGCCGTTAAGCGTTTATCATCAGTGTGGTCAAAACCATGCAGAGACGACCCAAGCGCGTTATGCCGATGCACCTGAACAGCTTCAGGTTGAAGTTCACCCTTTTATTGAAAATATGGCCCAAGCTTATAGTGATGCTGATTTAATTATTTGCCGTGCTGGGGCGTTAACCGTGACCGAGATTGCGACTGCTGGTGTGGCTGCGGTTTTTGTTCCGCTGCCAAGTGCAGTGGATGATCACCAAACGGCCAATGCAAAGTTTTTAGCCAATATTGGTGCAGCCAAAATTTGCCCACAAGCAAGCATGACGCCCGAGAGTTTAAAAGAATTATTATTACCCTTGATGAATCGTCAGTTATTGTCTGAAATGGCAGTGAAAGCACGTCAGCAAGCACAACCCGATGCAACCCAACATGTGGTTCGTTTAATTCAAGCATTGTAAACCGAGTATTTTATGTCGCCATCTACGCCTGCTGATCAAGCAAAAAAGTTAATTAAAGTGCCAGAAATGCGCCGTATTAAGCACATCCATTTTATTGGGATTGGTGGTGCAGGTATGTGTGGTATTGCTGAAGTGCTCAAGAACCAAGGCTACAAAGTCTCAGGTTCAGATATCAAAGCATCAAAAACCACGGCTCAGCTTGAAGAAAATGGCATCAAAGTCTATATCGGGCATACGGCTGAAAATATTCAAGGGGCAAACGTAATTGTGGTGTCGACTGCAATTGATGCAGAAAACCCAGAAATTAAAGCAGCCATTGAAACGCGTACACCTGTGGTGCGCCGTGCAGAAATGCTGGGTGAGCTGATGCGCTACCGTCATGGGATTGCTGTTGCGGGAACGCATGGTAAAACCACGACTACAAGCCTAGTGACGTGTATGTTGGCAGAAGAAAATCTAGATCCAACCTATGTGATTGGTGGTTTGTTGAACCGTACTGGTGTGAATGCTGCGCTGGGCGCGAGTCGTTTTATCGTGGCAGAAGCAGATGAATCAGATGCGTCATTCCTGCATCTGCAACCGATGGCCACCATTGTGACCAATATTGATGCAGACCACATGGACACCTATGGTGGTAGCTTCGATGTCCTAAAAGATACCTTTGTACAGTTCTTACAAAAACTACCGTTTTACGGCTTGGCTGTGGTGTGTGGCGATGATGCCAACATTCGTGAAATCATGCCGCGTATTGGTCGTCCATTGATCACGTATGGTTTTAACGAAGACAATGACATTCGTGCAGTCGATATTGAACAAGAAGGCATGCAGTCGCACTTTACCGTATTACGTAAAGATCGTGAGCCTTTGCGTTTAACCATCAATTTGCCGGGTTTGCATAATATTTTAAATGCACTTGCGGCGATTGGTATTGCAACCGATGAAGGTGTGTCTGATGCTGCGATTGCACGTGCGTTGGAAAGTTTCAGCGGTGTAGGTCGTCGTTTCCAAGTCCAAGGTGAATTTGACATCGACGGCGGTAACGTGAAATTGGTGGATGACTATGGTCACCATCCAAAAGAAGTTGAAGCGACCATTAAAGCGGCACGTGCAAGCCATCCAGACCGCCGTTTAGTGATGATGTTCCAGCCACACCGTTTTAGCCGTACCCGTGATTGTTTCGATGACTTTGTGGATGTACTGTCACATGTCGATCAGTTGTTGCTGCTTGAAGTCTATCCTGCGGGTGAAAAACCGATTGTGGGAGCAGATAGCCGTTCATTGGCGCGTAGTATTCGTTTACGTGGCGATGTAGAGCCGATTTTGATCGATCCGGTCGAAGGTAATTTGCAGCATGTGTTGAAAAAAGTGTTACAAGCAGATGACTTGTTATTGACGCAAGGCGCAGGTAATGTGGGAGCTATCTCGGTTGAGCTTGCAAGCAATCATTTATATTTAAAATAATCACGTTTTGTGATTACTCATTGAATAAAACAGTCATAAAGTTTAAGGATATCAACGTGTCAAATGCTTCAAAATTCGGCAAAGTAGCGGTGTTGCTTGGTGGTAAATCTGCTGAGCGTGAGGTTTCTCTAGATAGTGGTGCAGCTGTACTTGAAGCATTAGTTCGTTCTGGTGTAAATGCAGAAGCTTTTGACCCGAAAGAGCGTAGTGTGACCGAATTGGTCGGTTATGACCGTGCGTTTGTTGTGTTGCATGGTCGCGGTGGGGAAGACGGTCAAATCCAAGGTGTCTTAGAGTGGCTCAACATCCCGTATACCGGAACAGGCGTACAGGGTTCTGCCATTGGTATGGATAAAGTTAAAACCAAGCAAATTTGGCAGGGTTCAGACTTACCAACAGCGCCTTATCGCATCATTGGCCAAGAGTCAGATTTAGCTGAAGTGGTGGCGAATTTGGGTCTTCCACTGATTATCAAGCCAGTACATGAAGGTTCAAGTGTCGGCATGAGTAAAGTTGAAAAAGCAGAAGATTTGGCAGCGGCAATTGCCAAAGCGACCCAACACGATGCTGTGGTGATGGCTGAAAAATGGATTACGGGACGCGAGTTCACCATTTCATTTTTAAATGGTCAACCGCTACCTGTGATTCGTCTACAACCGCCTGCGGATGTGGCTTTTTATGATTATGAAGCGAAATATCAACGTAATGATGTGGAATACGGAATTCCGTGTGGCTTAAGTGCTGAAGAAGAGCAAAAGTTGCAAGCGCTTTGCCTCCGTGCATTCCAAGCGGTGGGTGCAAGTGGTTGGGGTCGTATTGATGCGATGCAAGATGAGCAAGGCAATTTCTGGTTACTAGAAGTGAATACAGTACCTGGGATGACCAGTCACTCTTTGGTACCGAAAGCAGCAAATGCAGTGGGTTATAGCTTTGATGCGCTTTGTATCCAAATTTTAGAGCAAACACTGACAGGTGCGACTCACTAAATGGCGCAATTACCCGCTTCTATGCGCCGTAAACGCGCAGCGATTACGTCGATACACGATAAACCGCCGACGCGTAAGGAAAAGCTTGCCAACTTCGGTGGTTGGGTGATGTTGGTCGTTGCTGTGGCGGTACTATTGGTTGGGATTTATGGCTTATATCAAGTCATGACAGATGCACGTGTGGCCGAACTTGATGTGGTAGGTGTACGTTCTGAGGCGGAAAAAAATCAGGTGATGGGACATGTTTCGCCCGCCATTACTCATAATTATTTCACCTCAGATTTAGAAGAGATTCGTGATCGCACTTTAGAGCTGGCTTGGGTCGATCGCGTGGTGGTTTCGCGGGCATGGCCGAATGCGATTCGCGTTCGCGTTATGCCGCGGCATGCAATTGCACGTTGGGGGACAGGGCGTCTCTTAAGTGACAGTGGTGACGTATTTAGCGAAGTGACACCGAAAAATAATCAGAATTTGCCTTTATTACACGGCCCAATCAGTCAGTCTAAAATGATGATGCGCCGTTATAATGAAATTAATCAATTATTCCAGCCAGTCAACCTTCGTTTAAAAGAACTATATTTAACGGAGCGTATGACTTGGTTTATGCAGTTCGATTCAGGTTTACGTGTTATCGTAGATCAGGATCAAACCATGAGTAAGCTGCAACGTTTGAGTTATTTAGCTCAAAGTGATTTGAAGCCAGTTTGGGCCAAAGTATCTGCCATTGATTTGCGTTATCGGAATGGCTTGGCCATCCAATGGAAAAATGCTGCCGCACCAAAGATAGCAAATGGTCATTTTGTTGTAACGATTGATGACACAAGCATTGCAGGTGGAGCAGCAGCAAAGCCATAATACTTGGCTTTAAAACAGAGGCATAAAGCCATAAATTAAACAAACATGTGATGGTAGTAGTAAATAATGAATGAAGCGGTTCCCTCAGTTGTTGCGATTGACATTGGGACGCACAAAGTTTCAGTTTTGATTGGTAAGGTACATGCGCCAGACAATATCCAAGTGATAGGAATGGCAACTGCTCGTAACCGAGGCATGAATAAAGGAAAAATTGTAAGTCTTGATAAAGTCATTACAGCGATAAAAAATGCCGTGCAAGAAGCAGAAGATATGGCTGAATGCCGTGTCCATTCCGCGTGGGTCTCAATCCCAAGTGCCGAGTTAAAAAGCTTTTATGCATCTGGACGAACGCCAGTTGAAAATACTGACCATACAATTACAACAAGTGAAGTGGTTCGTGCATTAGAGTTGGCCAAAGCCAGCCACATGACCTCGGATCATTATTTGGTTAGTGCTGTTCCACTGGGCTTTGAGCTGGATGACTCCACTGAGTGGGTACAAAACCCAATACGGATGTCTGCCCACAGCATGATTGGTCATTATCAGTTGATGATGTTACCAATTAGCACCATGCAAAACCTTGATCGGGCCTTAAAAGGCGCGAACATCGGGGTGGAGAAACTGGTGGTGTCTTGTCTGGCAACGGCAGAAGCGAGTCTACTCAAAGATGAAAAAGAGTATGGCGTTTGTTTAGTCGATATTGGTGCAGGTACCACCAACATTGCGGTGTATTTGGATGGTCGTTTGGCGTTGACACATACTTTGCAGCGTGGTGGCGAACATGTCACCCGTGATATTGCTGCTGTGTTACAAACCACCACTGAAGAAGCTGAGCGAATTAAATTACTCTATGGGTGTGTCGACATTAAGTCGGTTAAACCGGACCATATGATTCAGATCCAAGGGATTGATGGTCCGCAAACGATTAGTCGTATTGAGCTGACTGAAATCGTGATTGCGCGTTATGAAGAAATTTTAGGTCAAGTTCGCCAAGAGCTAGAGCGTAATGGTGCGATTCATGGTTTGTATCATGGTGTGGTGTTAACTGGTGATGCCAGTCAAATCGAAGGTATGGTGATGTTGACTCGTCGTATGTTGGGGGTGTCTGCGCATTTGGGTAATCCACCTGTGCAAGTGACAGCAGATGAGCAAAATATTGCCGCACTACGTCGCTCTCAATATGCCACTGCCGCAGGTTTGTTGATGTTTAGTCAGAGCGAAACACAAGAAACCATAGTGGAGCCAGAAGATAGAGAAAAACTGTCTCTGATTAAACGCGTTGGACGTGCTTGGTCTGGACTCAATGAAAAGCTGAAATCTGTTTTTTAAGTTGAATTTTTTTGGAATATTGTTAAGAAGTTCTACTACGCATCGCTTAAACTTGACAAGCTATGGCTTGCACAGCATGCTTAAAAGCAATTTTGTTTATTAAGATCAAGGCAGTATACGGGCTTAAGTGACTGCCAATAACGAATTAGGAAATCTATAGGTCATGGCCTCATTTGAATTTTTAGAAGATGATCAAACCGATAGCAACGGTCAAGCCCGTTTTACTGTGTTTGGTGTTGGTGGTGCAGGTGGTAACGCCGTACAACACATGCTTGAGTCAGATATTCAAGGTGTAAAATTTGTATGTGCCAATACGGACAAGCAAGCGCTAGACCGTATGAATGCACAATTCAAAATCCAGTTGGGTGAGCAAAGTACTCGTGGTTTAGGTGCGGGCGCCAATCCAAATGTAGGTCAAGCCGCGGCTGAAGAAAGTCGTGACTTGATTCGTCAACACCTTGAAGGCACTGACATGGTATTTGTCACTGCCGGCATGGGCGGTGGTACAGGTACAGGTGCTGCGCCAGTGGTTGCTGAAATTGCCAAAGAAATGGGTATTTTAACCGTAGGCGTGGTAACGACACCGTTTAACTTTGAAGGTAAGCGTCGTCTTCAGTCTGCTGAGCAAGGCATTGAAGCATTAGAAGCGCATGTAGATTCTTTAATCATCATTCCAAACCAACGTTTGTTAAAAGTTTTCCGTGACATTTCAATGAAAGATGCCTATAAAAAAGCGGATGATGTCTTATTAAATGCGGTCCGTAGTATCTTTGATTTAGTGGTACGCCCAGGTCATATTAACCTTGACTTTGCTGACTTGAAAACTGCGATGAGCACACGTGGTTATGCCATGATGGGTGCGGGTTTAGGTCGTGGTGAAAACCGTGCACGTCAAGCAGCTGAACAAGCGATCCGTAGTCCATTGCTAGATAATGTCACCATTATGAATGCCAAAGGGATTCTGATTAATGTAACGGGTGGTGATGACGTTACGTTTGGCGAAATTGAAGAAATTACTGATGTTGTGAACCAAATTGTCGATCTAGACGAAGGCCAAGTCTTCTATGGTACTGTATTTGATCCAGATGCGCGTGATGAAATTAGTGTCACTGTCATTGCAACAGGTCTAACTCGAAATTCAGCAGATTCTGCTGAGCCAGTGAAGCGTCCAAGTGCACATGTGCAGGTAGCACAACATGGGCATGCAACGCAAGCGGTTGTTGAAGATGATGATGTGCCTGCAATCCAGCGTCAGAACCAAGACGCGGCTCCTGCAGCGAGTTCTGCATCGACAGTGAGTGCTGCACGTCCAACACCAATGAGTATTCAAGATTACTTGAAAAATCAACAACGTAAGTAGTATTTGTCTATGTGGTTAGGCCACATGTGATGAAGAAAAGGTAGTCTCTGACTACCTTTTTGTTTTTTATCAATGGCTAAATATGCTAACGTATAGCGGTTTAGTGGTGAGATGATATGAAACATGTTGAAACAAAGAACTCTACAACGTGTCGTTAAAGCAAGCGGCATTGGTTTGCATAGTGGTCAAAAAGTCTTAATTAACTTTGTGCCACATCATGCGGACGGAGGAATTGTGTTTCGTCGTATCGATCTCAATCCACCCATCGACATTCGTGCAAATGCGATGTTGATCCAAGAAGCCTTCATGTGTTCAAACCTAGTTCAAGAAGATGCCAAAGTGGGTACGATTGAACATGTCATGAGTGCAATTGCAGGTCTGGGTATTGATAACCTGATCATTGAAGTGTCTGCATCTGAAGTCCCAATTATGGATGGCAGTGCAGGTCCGTTTATTTACTTGCTCATGCAAGGCGGTCTCAAAGAACTGGATGCCCCTAAAAAATTTATTAAAATACTCAAGCCCGTTGAAGCACTTATCGACGACAAGCGCGCTATTTTCCGCCCGCATGAGGGTTTTCAACTCAACTTCACCATTGACTTCGACCATCCTGCTTTTAAGAAAGAATATCAGTCTGCCACGATCGATTTTTCAACCGAAACTTTTGTTTATGAAGTCAGCGAAGCCCGTACTTTTGGTTTTATGAAAGATTTGGACTATCTCAAGGCCAATAATCTCGCTTTGGGGGCAAGTTTAGA
Organism: Acinetobacter johnsonii; assembly: GCF_048551975.1. GTDB lineage: Bacteria > Pseudomonadota > Gammaproteobacteria > Pseudomonadales > Moraxellaceae > Acinetobacter > Acinetobacter johnsonii_A. The sequence goes on from NZ_JBIMCF010000003.1 coordinate 38,275, forward strand.
CAATGCCATTGGTGTTGATGAAACCGGTGTGGTGAATGAAGAAGGTTTGCGCTTCTCAGATGAATTTGTTCGTCACAAAATATTAGATGCGGTGGGGGATCTTTATTTGCTCGGCCACCAAATTATTGCCAAATTTGATGGATATAAGTCTGGGCATGCTTTAAATAATCAATTATTGCGCAATGTCCAAAGTGATCCAAGTAGTTATGAAATTGTAACATTTAATGACGAAGATCAGTGTCCAATTCCTTATGTGAGTGTGACTTAAGTCATTGTCTTTCTTGTGTGATGTTATATTGTAATAATGTTAAGTGTGATGAATCTATCATTTTAAAAAAGCAATTCTGAAGCTAGTCGCGACGAGGTTACTTTTTTTTGCTTGCCAAACGGCGCATTGCTTGGCTAAGCTTAGGGTCGCTCACAAAGTCAGCAGCACCTCGAATTAAGTCTTGAGTTTCTGTGCTTAGCGATCTTGAAATAGATTGTATCTTTGCGGGTGTTTGAGAGGGGATTCTCAAACGAACTTGGAGTTTTTGTAGGTCTTTAAACTCCTCAAGTTCCGACAGTTGTGCAATATATTGTTTTTGAAGGTAACCAAGTTGACTAATCATCGCTTGATTTTCGCCGGTAATCGTCAAAATACCATATTGATAACAAACAACCTGCCACTGCTCTGGTTGCGGTAGGAGAGGTTGAATCAGTTTTGTAAGTTTCTGCCATGCAGTTACTTGCTTTGAGAGAAACGTTAAGTTTCCTGTTTTTATGTGTTTTCTGGTTTGTTGAAAGAGATTCACTGGTTCGGACATACATATTTCCTTCATGTTAATGTCTTAATCTTATGCGCTTCTTTCGGTAGATATCAAGGACGAGATCACGCAAGAAACATTCGTAAAAACAGTTTTAAGAGGTTTTTTATGCATATGCGACGTATTTTGTTGGCTTTTTCTTTTGCAGCATCGGCTGCTTCAGTAGCCTTCGCTGATTTGGTAGAACTCAATACAAATAATGCATCTTCGGATCGAATTGAGCAATTGACACGCACTTTATCAGAAGGTGCTTATACTGAATCTAATGATATTGATGTTCCTGCCGAAACGAAAATGACCGTTCAGCTCCGTGAAAAAACGGTTGAACTTAACAACGCTTCACTGGCGAAAAAATACGGTTCAGAATTCTCTGCAAAAAGTTTTTCAAATAATGCATATTCGTGGTTAGTGACACACCCACTTCCAAGTGCACGTGTGAGCTCAAGTTACGGCGGCCGTACTATGAATGGTCGTGCTGAGCGCCACTCAGGTCTAGATCTTGCTGCGCCAAGCGGTACACCGATTTATGCGACAGGTCCAGGGATTGTGACCAAGTCAGGTTGGGGGACGGGCTATGGTCAATACGTTGAAATTAACCATGGCAATGGTTACATCACGCGCTATGCCCATGCATCACGTTTAATTGCTCGTGTTGGCGACCGTGTAGACGCGGGTGAACATATTGCTAATGTTGGTTGTACAGGTCGTTGTACTGGCCCACATTTACACTATGAAGTAGTTAAAGATGGTCAACGCAAAAACCCATCGACTTATCTAGCCATGTTGCCTTAATCCGATTTGATCGGATGATCCGAACTTACCATTGGTCCGATGCTTGAAAAAGGAATACAGCTCTGACGGAATCTAAGTTAGCATCAAAAAACAGCATTAAATGTATAAAAAACCGCCTAAATTGGCGGTTTTTTGTTATCTTGGGTAACGAATAGTCAATGACTATTTAGTTGCTAAATAGTAGAGCTCAGCCATATTCAGCTGTAGCGATACTCTTATAGGACGAAAGTATGATACATATTAGCGTATAAGATTAGGATATCGAAATAGGTGAATTATGGCGTTTTATGGTGATACTGACGCGCAAGAAACGCAAGAATGGCAAGATGCGTTTGACTCCGTTTTACAACACATGGGGACTGAGCGTGCAGCTTTTCTACTAGAAAAACTGTATCAACAAGCAATCGCTAAACATGTCCCTATTCAGCGTTTAAACACGCCTTATTTAAATACAATTTCAGTGGCTGAAGAACCTGCAATGCCAGGCGATCAAGACATGGAGCGTCGTATCCGTGCGTTGATTCGTTGGAACGCCTTAGCGATGGTACTCCGTGCCAATAAAACGGGTGATGACTTAGGTGGTCACTTGGCAAGTTTCGCATCTTCAGCAACTTTATATGATGTGGGTTTTAACCATTTCTTCCGTGCGAATAGTGATAGCTTTGGCGGTGACATGATCTATTATCAAGGTCACTGTGCGCCAGGAATCTATGCGCGTTCATTTCTTGAAGGTCGTTTGACTGAAGAGCATCTAAACAATTTCCGTCGCGAAGTGGACGGTGTTGGCTTACCTTCTTATCCGCATCCATACTTAATGCCTGATTATTGGCAGTTCCCAACTGTATCGATGGGTCTTGGCCCAATCATGTCGATTTACCAAGCACATATTCAAAAATATTTGATGAATCGTGGTTTGATTAAAGAAGAAAATCGCAAAGTTTGGGCATACCTTGGTGATGGCGAGATGGATGAGCCAGAAAGCACAGGTGCAATTTCACTTGCGGGTCGTGAAAAATTAGACAATCTCATTTGGGTTGTAAACTGTAACTTACAGCGTCTAGACGGTCCAGTACGTGGTAACGGTAAAATTATTCAAGAATTAGAATCTTTATTCCGTGGTGCGGGCTGGCGTGTCATTAAAGTGGTTTGGGGCCGTCATTGGGACCCACTACTGGCTAAAGACAGCACTGGTGCTTTAAAAGCGGTTATGGAAGAAACACTGGATGGCGAATACCAACGCTTACAAGTGAAGGGCGGTGCATATGCACGCGAAAAATTCTTTGGTAAATACCCAGAAGCGGCTGAGTTGATTAAAGATTTAAGCGATGAAGATATTGATAATCTAAATCGTGGTGGTCATGACCCGTACAAAGTTTTTGCAGCCTATGCAGAAGCATGTACAGCCAAAGGTCAACCAACTGTAATCTTAGCGAAAACTGTAAAAGGTTATGGTTTGTCTGATGAAATTGAAGCAGTAAACAAAACGCATCAAATCAAAAAGATGCAAATCGAATCTTTAAAATATGTACGTGATCGCTTCAATTTGCCATTTAACGATGAGCAATTAGAAGAAGTGCCTTTCTATCGTCCAAGCGAAAACTCGCCTGAATTGAAATATATGAAGGCACGTCGTGAAGCACTAGGTGGTTATTTGCCTGCACGTCGCAAAGAAAGTGAACAGTTGGCTATTCCACAACTTTCTGTCTTTGATGCAGTATTAAAAGGCTCCCAAGGCAAAGAACAATCAACCACCATGGTGATGGTTCGTTTAATTGCTGCATTGTTAAAAGAAAAAGCAATTAAAGACCGTGTTGTGCCAATCGTTCCTGATGAAGCACGTACTTTCGGTCTAGAAGGTATGTTCCGTCAGTTAGGTATTTATGCAGCCAATGGTCAGCATTACACGCCTGAAGACCAAGAACAGTTGATGCATTACCGTGAAGCAAAAGATGGTCATATGCTTCAAGAAGGCATTAACGAAGCAGGTGCAATGAGCGCTTGGGCAGCATTGGCAACCAGTTATTCAACCAATAACTTACCCATGATTCCAATGTACATGTACTACTCTATGTTTGGTTTTCAACGTATTGGCGACATTGCATGGGCTGCAGGTGATGCACAAGCACAAGGTTTCTTATTGGGTGCAACCGCAGGTCGTACCACGCTAAACGGTGAAGGTTTACAACACCAAGATGGTCACTCGCATATTTTAGCCAATACGATTCCGAACTGTGTGTCTTATGACCCATGCTTTGGTTATGAATTAGCAGTTATTGTGCATGATGGTTTACAACGCATGTATGTGAACCAAGAGCGTATTTTCTATTACTTAACGGTAATGAACGAAAACTACGAGCATCCTGAAATGCCACAAGGTGCTGAAGAAGGCATTAAACGTGGTATGTACTTACTTCAAAAAGATGAAAAAGCCACTGTTCAGTTGATGGGTTCAGGTGTGATTCTGCGTGAAGTCATTAAAGCTGCTCAAATCTTACGTGATGAATACCAAATCCATTCAAATGTATTTAGCGTAACAAGTTTCAATGAACTTGCACGTGATGGTATGGCATGTGAAGAATACAACCGCTTGCATCCAATGAGCGAGAATGTGAAAGAGGCTTGGGTGACTGAGCAATTGCGCGGTACAGAAGGTATCGTGGTTTCAGCAACAGATCATATGCGTGCTTATAGCGAACAAATTCGTGCATATCTTCCAGACAATCGTCCATTCGTAGCATTGGGTACAGATGGTTATGGTCGTTCAGATTCACGCGCTAAATTACGTAGTTACTTTGGTGTAGATGCAGCGCATATTGTTGTTGCCACACTGAAAAAATTGGCTGATGAAGGTGAAGTGGATGCACGCTTAGTGAAAGATGCCATCTCTACATTTGAATTAGATACGGATCGTCCAGTGGCATGGGCGCCACAAGCAACGCCATCTGTACACGCTGTAGCTGACTACAAAGAGGAGAAATAAGTATGCAAATTACAACTCCTGATATTGGTGTAGATAAAGCCGTTGTTGCTGAAATTTTGGTCAAAGTTGGCGACACCATTGCGGTTGATGACAGTGTCGTTCTATTAGAATCAGACAAAGCATCTGTTGAAGTGCCTAGCACTTCAGCAGGCGTTGTTAAAAGCATTTTAGTAAACTTAGGTGACTCGGTTGCTGAAGGTGCAGCGCTGATTGAGCTGGAAGCCGAGGGACAAACTGAAGCGCCAGCAGTACAAGCTCAGGCTGACGTTGTACAAGCTGAAGAAAAGCCTGCACCCGCTGCTGTTGCTGAAACGACTTCACCAGCTGCGACTACAGCATCACAAGTGATTGATGTGCAAGTACCAGACATTGGTGTGGAAAAAGCAACCGTTGGTGAAATTTTGGTGTCGATTGGCGATCAAATTGACGTTGATCAAAGCATCCTTGTGGTTGAGTCAGACAAAGCGACTGTGGAAGTCCCGAGTACGATTTCAGGCACAGTGGAATCAATTAGCGTTCAAGTTGGTGATAGTGTTAAAGAAGGTGTGGTGATTCTGACTGTAAAAACAGCAGCGTCAGTTGCACCAGTGACTGCTGAGCCTACGCCAGTTGCAGAACCTCAAACTTCTGAAGCTCAGTCTGCTGAAGCAGCGCCACAAGCTGCTGCTGCGCCTGCAGGTGCGGTTGAAATTGCAGTGCCTGACTTGGGTGTAGACAAAGCGACTGTTGCTGAAATTTTGGTGTCAGTAGGTGATACGGTTGAAAAAGACCAAAGTATCATCGTGGTTGAATCAGACAAAGCAACGGTTGAAGTACCAAGCACAACAGCGGGTGTGATTAAAGCCATTCATGTTGCATTGGGACAAAATGTATCGGAAGGTGTGGCTTTGGTGACCATTGAGGCTGAGGGTCAAGCTCCTGCACCAGTGGCTCAAGCGGTTACTCAGACACCAGCAAAACCTACAGCAGCTCCAGCTGCAACTACACAAGTGGTGGCATCTACTGTACAGGCTGCACCAGCAGCTCAAGGTGCAGATAAGCTGACCAAAGAACAAAATGCAGCCAATGCTAAAGTTTACGCGGGTCCTGCAGTACGTAAACTGGCGCGTGAATTGGGCGTGGTGCTGGCAGAAGTCAAAGCTTCTGGGCCGCATGCACGTTTAATGAAAGATGACCTTTTTGCTTATGTGAAAGGTCGTTTAACAGCACCACAAACTGCACCTGCTGTGACGGCTGTTGCTACTGCGGGCTTACCGAAACTGCCTGACTTTAGTGCATTTGGTGGTGTAGAAGAGAAAGTGCTGACACGTCTGCAACAAGTTTCTATTCCGCAGTTGTCTTTAAACAACTATATTCCGCAAGTAACTCAGTTTGATTTGGCAGATATTACTGAACTTGAAGCTTGGCGTAATGACCTTAAAGGTAACTTTAAGAAAGATGGTATTAGCTTGACTATTATGGCGTTCATTATTAAAGCTGTTGCGCATTTACTCAAAGAAGAACGTGATTTTGCTGGTCACTTGGCTGATGATGGCAAGTCTGTACTCTTGCGTAACGAAATCCATATGGGCATTGCTGTAGCAACACCAGATGGTTTAACCGTTCCTGTATTACGTAATCCAGACCAGAAATCGATTAAAGACATTGCGGTGGAGCTTGGTGTATTGGGTCAGAAAGCACGTGATAAGAAGCTTTCGCCGAAAGATCTACAAGGTGCAAACTTCACGATTTCAAGCTTAGGTGCAATTGGTGGTACAGCATTTACACCACTGGTGAACTGGCCGCAAGTCGCGATTTTGGGAATTTCTCCAGCGACGATGCAGCCGGTATGGAATGGTCAAGGTTTTGATCCGAAACTGATGTTGCCGTTATCTCTGTCTTATGATCACCGTGTGATCAATGGGGCGGATGCAGCGCGCTTTACCAATAAGCTGACCAAGTTGTTGAAAGACATCCGTACTTTGCTGATCTGATGATCTAGCTTTTAGCCCTGCTATTCTCTTTTCTCAAAAGAGAGAAAAGTTGCTGGAAGTCTTGAAAAAAATACCTCAATAAAGACCCTGCTTCGGCAGGGTCTTTTGTATTTATAGATTGCCAAAAAACATATTTTCGCCTAACATGGTGTTACTTCATTGGGGAGTAGCCGCTGTTCTTCAGAACAGGTGATGATCAACATATTTGCTCTAAAACGAGCATGGTCATCATAGCAAAGAACCAAATGAGCTTCTAAAGAGCTTTCTTTTGTTGGCAAGACCTTTGATTTACCACTCTGCAGATTTTGGCTAGCAGGAGCGGTGAGTCATTGGTATTTGTTATGCTAGCCAGAGAAAGACATCATGTATGAATTCCTCCTCTCCACAGCCATCGTGGCTTTAGCTGAAATGGGCGATAAGACCCAATTGCTTGCATTGTTACTTGCTGCACGTTTCCGTAAACCCGTCCCAATTCTATTGGCTATTTTGCTGGCGACCATTATTAACCATGGCGTCTCTGCTGTTTTAGGCCAATGGATCACCACAGTTTTAAGCCCTGATGCGCTGATCTGGATTCTCTCGATTGGTTTCATTGCTATGGCAGGTTGGATGTTGATTCCTGATCAGTTGGATGATGAGTCAGGCAGCATTAAGAAATGGCAGAAACTTGGGGTATTTGGCGCAACGTTTGTGTTGTTCTTCTTGGCCGAAATTGGCGATAAAACTCAAATTGCGACAGTTGCTTTAGCGGCACGTTTTGACAGTATAGTTTGGGTGATGTTGGGTACGACTTTAGGGATGATGTTGGCCAATGCGCCAGCGGTCTTTATTGGCGATAAGTTGGCGACCAAGTTGCCAATTGCCTTAATTCATAAAATTGGTGCGGCCATTTTCTTGGTCATTGGTGTTGCGACACTTGTACAGCATTATTTTTTCTAATTCACCTTAGAAAATAAGAATCCCGACTTAAAAAATCGGGATTTTTTGTTTAAAAATGATCTTCAATTTATTGATATATCAAATGATGTTGGTCGCAAATGCATTGTAAGTTTGTGTAAATCCATATATGTTGTAGGTATTAAAAAGTCTTTTAAGAAAAACAGCATTTTGAGGGGATGGACATGGCATTTGACCGCACAACGTCACAGGTTTTATATGATGATGGCACACATAAGTGTATTAGTTTTACCAGCTTGGTCAAAGGCGAGGGTGTACAGGCAAATCAGTTTTTAATTATTGACCATGAGCGTGCTGCGGTCTTAGATCCGGGTGGTGATTTAACCTATGTGCCGCTGACCATGGAGTTGAATAAATATACCCGTTTGACCAATCTTGATTTTGTGATGGCCTCACACCAAGACCCCGATATTATTACCTCAATGCCGCGTTGGTTGGTTTATACCGAAGCGAAAGTGGTGGCATCTAAACTTTGGGCACGCTTTTTACCCCACTTGAACTCAGCTTTTATGAGTGAGCGGATGAAAGGTAACTGGCTGGATCGTTTAGTGGAGCTGCCTGACCACGGTCAGGTGATTACGTTGGGGCAGTCTTCGATTATTGCTGTGCCTGCGCATTTTCTGCATTCGGTGGGTAATTTTCAGTTTTATGACCCGATTGCCAAGATTCTATTTTCAGGTGATATGGGAGCATCGATGGTGGATGATGCCTCAAAACCTTTGGAAAACTTTGCTGCGCATATTCCTAAAATGAAAGGGTTTCATCAGCGCTATATGTGCAATAACAAAGTGATTCGTTTATGGGTCAATATGGTCCGCACCATGGATGTCGAAATGATTGTACCGCAGCATGGGACACCGTTTATTGGGCACGACCAGATTCATCAATTTTTAGACTGGATTGAGACTTTGGAGTGTGGTACCGACTTGATGGATGAGAGTGTTTTTACCTGTCCAACTTAAGTGAAAAAATAGTCGTAAATTTTGCTTGTTTGGCAACCACAATTTTTTTAATATTTTCTTCTAAAAAAAGTTTTTGAAAATGTGAATATAAAGGATGTTGTCTCAAGTTCCAACGGAAGATGCCTGTTTAAGCTGCGGGGCATGTTGTGCCTTTTTTAGAGTCTCATTTTACTGGGCTGAAGGTATCTCCATGCCTGAACATTACACAGAGCCAGTGACGGCTGTGTATTCATGTATGGTTGGAACCAATCAAGCTAGCCCACGCTGTATCGCACTGCAAGGCACCATTGGTGAGCACGTCAGTTGTGGGATGTATGAACAGCGTAGCTCTTCATGTAAAGAAGTTCAAATCGCGGATGATCAATGCAACAAAGCGCGACGTGCGCACAATATGATTCCATTTGTGCAATTGGAAGCGAGCATTCCAGTCAACGATGAAGGTTTTGATCAAGTGTGTTAATCGATAAAAGCAGAGTGAAGGCTCTGCTTTTTTAGTTTTAGAAAATAAATCGAATTCATCTTAAAACAACAAATAAAAAATAAAGGTGGAAATGAGGGTCTCAAATAAAATATGGGTTTTATCACTTTATTTTCTAAGATAAAAAAATAAATTTTCAATTGAAATGAAATTTAAGTTCATATTTGTTTATAATAGCGCACGGAAATTACCAGTGAGACTGCCATGTTGACCATCGTTCAAGACGCGTTAACTTTTGATGATGTCCTATTACTCCCTGCCTATTCTACTGTTCTCCCAAAAGATGTCTCATTAAAGACACGAGTCACGCGCGGCATTAATTTAAATATCCCCCTTGTTTCAGCAGCAATGGATACGGTGACTGAATCCCGTATGGCGATTGCGATGGCGCAAAACGGTGGTATTGGTATTTTGCACAAGAACATGGATATTGCTGCACAAGCTGCAGAAGTCCGTCGTGTGAAAAAATTTGAAGCAGGAATGGTGAAAGATCCAATTACTGTGACACCTGAAACCACAGTGCGCGAATTGATCTCGATTACTCAAGCCAACAACATCAGCGGTGTGCCTGTTGTGAAAGATGGCAAAGTGGTCGGTATTGTCACAGGTCGCGATACACGCTTTGAAACGAACCTTGAGCAACCTGTAAGCAACATCATGACTGGTCAAGATCGCCTTGTGACGGTTCGTGAAGGTGAGTCGAAAGAAAATATTCAAGCTTTACTACAAAAGCACCGTATTGAAAAAGTATTGGTTGTTGGTGAACACAACGAACTCAAAGGTTTAATTACAGTCACTGACTTTCGTAAAGCGGAAAGCTATCCAAACAGCTGTAAAGATGACCTTGGTCGCTTACGTGTGGGCGCTGCCGTCGGTACAGGTGCAGAAACACCAAGCCGTGTTGAAGCACTGGTTGAGGCGGGTGTTGATGCGATTGTCGTGGATACGGCGCATGGTCACTCTGCGGGTGTGATCGAGCGTGTACGTTGGGTGAAAGCGAATTATCCACAAGTCCAAGTGATTGGCGGTAATATTGCAACAGGTGATGCTGCATTAGCACTCCTTGATGCAGGCGCAGATGCAGTCAAAGTCGGTATCGGCCCAGGTTCAATTTGTACCACGCGTATTGTGGCGGGTATTGGTATGCCGCAGATTTCTGCGATTGATAGCGTTGCCAATGCACTGAAAGATCAAATTCCATTGATCGCTGATGGTGGTATTCGTTTCTCTGGTGACATGGCGAAAGCGATTGGTGCGGGTGCGAGTACGATTATGGTTGGTTCACTCCTTGCTGGGACTGAAGAAGCGCCAGGTGAAGTGGAATTCTTCCAAGGTCGTTACTATAAAGCGTATCGTGGTATGGGTTCATTGGGCGCGATGGCAGGAGCAACAGGTTCTGCGGACCGTTATTTCCAAGACTCTAAAGCAGGCGCTGAGAAACTTGTTCCTGAAGGGATCGAAGGTCGTGTGCCATACAAAGGCCCAATGGGCAACATTGTGCACCAAATGATGGGCGGTTTACGTTCTTCTATGGGTTATACTGGTTCATCTGTGATTGAAGATCTTCGTCAAAATGCGAAGTTTGTGAAAATTACTTCGGCAGGTATGTCTGAGTCACATGTTCATGACGTAACGATTACCAAAGAAGCGCCGAACTATCGCGTGGGCTAATTCAGCTATACCAATTGTTCAAAGTAAAAGCCGTCATTTTTATGACGGCTTTTTCGTTTTGGTGTAAAGTGATGTCAGTAAAAAGTGATGATTTAGATCACCATTAAGAAGTGAGTAAAATATGAGTTATTTTGGTACCGATGGTATTCGCGGTAAGTTTGGCGTCCTCCCTATTACCCCTGAATTTGCCCTTAAGTTAGGCTTTGCCGCAGGGAAAGTTTTAAAACGCCACAGTAAAAAATCAAAACCATTGGTGGTACTCGGTAAAGACACACGTTTATCGGGTTATATTTTAGAGTCAGCATTACAAGCGGGTTTAAACGCAGCAGGGGTGTATGTACATTTACTAGGCCCATTGCCAACCCCAGCGATTGCACATTTGACCCGTGCTTTACATGCAAGTTTGGGCATTGTGATTTCAGCATCACATAATCCTTATTTTGATAATGGGATCAAGTTCTTTTCCAGTGAAGGTAAGAAATTACCAGATGCTATTCAAGAAGAAATTAATCAAGAACTTGAAAAAGAATTAGTGATTGAAGACACGGCAAACTTGGGTAAAAGTGTCCGCGTAAAAGATGCCAATGGGCGTTACATCGAGTTTTGTAAATCCACATTTCCATACCATTTAGACTTGAATGATTTAACCATTGTGGTGGATTGTGCAAATGGTGCTGCATATAACGTGGGTCCATCGGTCTTTCGTGAGCTCGGCGCCAAGGTCATTGCCATTCATAATGAGCCTAACGGTGTAAATATCAATGAGCAATGTGGTTCAACACACCCTGAAAGTTTGCAACAAGCTGTAGTTGAAAGTGGTGCAGATTTGGGTATCGCTTTTGATGGGGATGCAGACCGTGTTATTTTGGTGGATAAAGATGGCAAGCTAATTGATGGCGACCATATTCTATATATCTTGGCGACACAGAGCGCTAAAAAACCTGCTGGAATAGTGGGTACCTTAATGTCAAATATGGCTTTAGAGCTGGCTTTGGAAAAAGCCGGTGTAGGGCTATTACGTGCTAAAGTGGGGGATCGTTATGTCCTACAAGGTCTAGAAGAAAAAGGCTGGGTGATTGGCGGTGAGCCATCAGGGCATATCTTAACCTTGGATAAAAGTACCACTGGTGATGCCATTATTGCCGCCCTTCAAGTGCTTACGGTGATGGTCGAGCAGAAGAAAGCACTGCATGAATTGGTTGCTGACTTTAAGCTTCTACCGAATGTGCTGGTGAATGTACGTTTAGAGGCGATGTTTGACCCTTATGCGGTGCCTGCTTTGGTGGCTGAATTTGATAAAGCCGAGCAACAACTCAAAGGTCGTGGTCGTTTGTTGATTCGTAAGTCAGGTACTGAGCCTGTGATTCGTGTCATGGTGGAAGGGGATGACCTCGATGAAGTCAGCACTTTAGCCCATACATTGGCTGATGCTGTACGTGCGAATGCAGCTTAATAGGGAGTGAAGAAATGAGTGATTTAATTAAAGATCTCAGTGAGCTTCGTTTAAGTTATCAAAAAGGCGAGCTGCATGAAGATCGAGTAGAAACCCATCCACATGCTCAGTTCTTGCTTTGGTTTAATCATGCTTTAGAAGCACAACTGCACGAACCTTATGCTATGTCATTGGCGACAGCAAGTGTGCAGGGTCGCCCACATGTGCGAACGGTATTGCTACGTGGTGCAACTGAAGCAGGTTATGATTTTTATACCAATTATGACAGTCAAAAAGGCAAGGATCTGGCAGAAAACCCATATGCAGAGTTATTGTTTTATTGGCAAGAGCAGGAACGTCAGATTCGCATTGGCGGTAAAGTGGTCAAAATTTCTGAAGCAGAATCGACGGACTACTATCATAAGCGTCCACGAGATAGTCAAATTGCAGCACATATCAGTACACCACAAAGTGGTGTGATTGAAAGCCGTGAAGTCTTGCAACAACGTTTTGAGCAATTGCAAAGCCAAGTTGAAGGTAAATCAGAACTGAATAAACCTGTCTTTTGGGGTGGCTACCGCCTTGAGCCTGACTATTATGAGTTTTGGCAAGGGCGTCCGAACCGTTTACATGACCGTTTAAGTTATGAAAAACAGCAAGATGTCTGGATGCTGAAACGTTTGATGCCATAAATGTCAGCCATTCAAATTAAGCAAAGACCCTTTATGACCTGTCCTGAATTATTTCAGGACGTTCCTGCGTTTATTGCAGAAATTTTAGCTCGCCGTGGGGTGGCGTCAACGCAGGAGCTGGAGTTAAAGCTCAAGCATTTACTGGCCCCTAGCATGAAAGGCTTAAATGAAGCAATTCGGTTGATGGATGCTGCAATTGATCAGGAACACAAAATTGTCATTGTGGGTGATTATGATGCAGATGGTGCAACCAGCACCGCTTTAATGATTTTGGCTTTGCGAGAAATGGGGGCGCAGGTAGAGTATCTGGTTCCAGATCGCTTTAAATATGGTTATGGCTTAACGCCTGCGATTGCAGATTTAGTATTTACCAGCTTTACACCTGATTTATTGATTACTGTGGATAATGGTATTTCTAGTCATGACGGCGTGAAACAAGCGCAAGATCATGGCATGCAGGTGATTATTACCGATCACCATTTGACCACAAAACCGACTCCCAGTGCCCAAGCGGTAGTGAATCCGAACCAGTTGGGGTGTGATTTTCCAAGTAAAGCCTTAGCTGGGGTGGGTGTGGCCTTTTATGTCTTGGCTAACTTATCAACCTATCGTAAAAAACTGAATAAGCCTTCGGCAGTCATGAGTCAGTATTTGGATTTAGTGGCCTTAGGCACCTATGCCGATGTTGCGAGTCTTGACTATAACAATCGCATCTTGGTCGATGTTGGCCTGAAGCGCATTCAACAGCATTTATGTCGTCCGGGCATCAGCGCTCTACTGGAGATTGCAGGTCGAGAGGCTATAACTTTAAAAGCGCAAGATTTGGGGTTTGTACTGGGACCACGGATTAATGCGGCAGGTCGTATGGAAACCATGGATATCGGTATTGAATGTCTATTGGCACAGGACTTTGCTTCTGCCTATCCATTGGCAGAACAACTGAATCAGTTGAATGTGGAACGTCGTCAGGTTGAAGCGACGATGAAACGAGAGGCTTTAATAGCCTTGGATCAAATTCAACTGGACGATACGGTCTTACCTCCGGCTTTAATTATGTTCGAGCCGCATTGGCATCAAGGTGTGATTGGCATTGTTGCGGGACGCTTAAAAGAACAGTTTCATCGTCCGAGTATTGTGTTTGCTGCAGATGAAGATGGGATACATATCAAAGGTTCTGCCCGCTCGATTGAAGGAATCCATATTCGCGATGCCATTGAGTGCGTTGCTGAGCAATATCCACATTTGGTCAGCCACTTTGGTGGGCATGCTGCGGCAGCGGGTTTAACCATTCAAAAAGTTCATTTTGAAGAGTTTAAGCAGGCCTTTGAAGCACTGATGGCAGCTCAGGATGAAGGTTTATTTACGGCGACTTTATGGACCGATGGTGAGTTAGCAGCAGAAAATATTCAGGTTGAAACGGTTGATCTGCTGCAGCAGATTAGTCCATGGGGGCAAAAGTTTCCAGCGCCTATTTTTGAAGGAAATTTTCGAATTTTAGATTTCCGCTGGTTGAAAGAAGTGCATTTAAAATTACGTATAGCTTTAGACAATGGACAGGTCGTGGATGCCATCGCTTTTAATGCAGCAGACAAATACCAGTTCAATGAGATGAACCATCAAGTTCGTTTGGTCTATGAGCTGGATAAAAATGAATTTCGTGGCAATGTAAGTGTACAACTTCGCATTTTGCACTTAGAACAACACTAAAAAAACCGCTCTATAGAGCGGTTTTTTTAGTACATTTAGTTGCAATTAGAAGCGGTAAGCACCACGTAAGCCAAATACATTGCCATCATCAGCAAAGTCAATTTCACCTTCTAGGCTGACTTGTTGCGTGAAGAACTTTTTCGCGCGGATGGTAAATACATCAGCATCTTTTTCATCTGTATCAGAGAAACCAAGACCCACACTTAGGGTTTTATCTAAATATAGGTCAGCTCCAAAGCTGTAGGCATCAATATCACCAAAAGATGCACCACCTTCAAAGTTCATGTCATAAGCAGCCACTTGAGTGACATATTTGGCACGTAAGGTTGGATCGACATCGTCGCCATTATCATTATCGTAGCCAAATAAACCAGCTGCAACCAATAAGCCTGGGACAGGTAGGTAGCCTACTTCAGCAGAATAAATGGTAGTATCTAGATCTTCAACACTGTCCGCTTCATGTTTAGTTTGCCCAATATTACCGTTCAGGTAAAAATCAGAATTTGGAATAAAATACTCAAGTCCAATATTAAATGCAGTGACTTCGTATAAGTCATAATCAATATATGAAACTTCGCCATTGAGATTACTTGAGCGGTTTAAGAATGCAGCCTCATTCAGCGGATTATTTTTGATTTGAACAGGGTTGAAATAATATGTGCCATCTAAGGCAAAACCTGTTGAAGTATCCCCATGATCAGGATCAACGACAGCAATGGTGCCCCCAATTTCCGCTTGGTAAGCATTTGCAGTCCCGAAGCTTGCGATTAGTGCTGTAGTCAGCGCAATTTTTTTAAGCATTTTAGAGGTTCTCTCTTTGTTATAAAAATATGACTGTTCTATGACAGTTGTAACGAAGTGTACAAAAAAGTAGCAGGGAGTCAATCTTTATTTATAACAATGCTTTATGAGAGGGCAAAAAGCCCATTCGAAAATGGGCTTTTTGTATGTAAGGTTTTATTGACTGGTCTTAGAAACGGTATTTCGCAGCTACACCGAATTTGTTGTAGTCGTTGTTGCCAACTTCACCAAAGCCAACACGGCCTTCAAGGCTGACTTGTGGAGTAAAGAATTTACGCGCATTGATACCAAATTCGCTAGTATCACCATAGTCACGGTCTTTGCTGTAGTAATCTACACCTAGGCTTAAGGTTTTATCGATGAAGTAATCTGCTGCAAGATTATATTCGTCTAAATCACCAAAACCTGCGCCTGCTTCTAAGTTAATATCTTTACCATTGCTTAGAGAAGTGACATATTTAGCGCGAAGAGTAGGATCTACGCCATCGTCATAATCGTTGTCATAGCCTTTTAGACCCGCAGCAATTAATAAACCTGGTGCTGGTAAATAACCTACTTCAGCGCCATAAACGGTCTCATCAAAATCGCCACCGCGGTCAAATTTCCTATCATCGCGACCAACATTACCACTCACATAGAAATCTGAGTTAGGGACAAAGACTTCAGCACCGACGCCATAACGATGACGTTCATTATCACCTACTTCGTCGTATTGGTATTTTGCGTTAACGTTACTTGCACGGTCTAAGAATGCTGCTTCTGCAAGTGGCGCATTACGTGTTTGAACTGGGTTGAAATAGTATGTGCCATCTACGCCAAAAGAGCCGCTTGCACTACCGTTGTCTGGATCAATTAGGCCAGCTGAAGCACCCACTTCTGCTTGGTATGCATGTGCAGTACCTGTGATCGCTAGAGCTGAAAGTAATGCTGAAGCAATTGCTAATTTTTTCATGGTATGTACCCCTCGTAAGTGGAACTGTATTTCATTAATTTTTTGTTACAACTTCAGTCTAGGGCAAAATAAAAAAGCGTCAACCAAAGGAAAGTTAATGCTCTGTATCTAAGGTTACATCGTGTAATTTTTTAAATTTAAATGATTGATAATAAATTATAAATTTATAATGTTTTGTTTTATTAAAATTGTGTAGATTATGTGGATTTCATAATTTTTGACGATATTTTAATCAATTTTAACTCAAAATGTTTAGTCCGTTCGTCTGTTGAGAGCACTTCTCAGGTGTGTATTTTGTGGGATGGTTCGCATTTAAATGCAGCTTGATTGCGGTTCAAGTGAATACTTTTTCGGAGGCTAAACAGTTTTAAGCTCTAGAAAGAAGGGTGTGATTTTGTCGAATTTGAGATGAATAATCCCAGCCGTCGACTGTGATATAATCAGCGGCTATTTTTCGCTTTATATTGATTGAGAGTAATTCACGTGGAAATTAATCCGTATCTAAACCAATTAAAAGACTTAAACGACCGTGGTCTCACATTACGGGGGTATCTTTGACTACGATCTGAAAAAAGAGCGTTTAGAAGAAGTTCTCCGTGAATTAGAAGACCCAGCGATTTGGAATGATCAAAGCCGTGCACAAGCCATGGCCAAAGAAAAAGGCGAACTTGAAAACGTCTTAAATGTGTTAGATGGTTTGGCAACGCAGCTTGAAGATGCGCAAGCGATGCTTGATTTGGCAGTCGAAGCAGATGATGAAAGTCTGTTGGCTGATGTCCAAGCTGAATTGACTTCTGCAGAAGAAGAGTTAGCGAAGCTTGAATTCCGCCGTATGTTCAGTAACCCAATGGACCCAAATCCATGTTATGTGGAAATTCAAGCTGGTTCAGGTGGGACAGAAGCACAAGACTGGGCGTCAATGCTACTGCGTATGTATATGCGCTGGATTGAACGTCATGGTTTTAAGGCTGAATTGATGGAAGAATCAGACGGCGATGTGGCTGGGATTAAGTCAGCAACGATTCGTGTGGAAGGTGAGTATGCCTATGGCTGGTTGCGTACCGAATCGGGCGTGCATCGCTTAGTACGTAAATCGCCATTTGACTCGGGTAACCGCCGTCATACGTCGTTCTCTGCTGTGTTTGTCTCGCCAGAAGTCGATGACAACATTGAAATTGAGATCAACCCATCTGACGTGCGTACCGATACCTATCGTGCTTCTGGTGCAGGTGGTCAGCACATTAACAAAACAGACTCTGCGGTACGTTTAACCCACGCGCCAACAGGCATTGTGGTGGCGTGTCAGAACCAACGTTCACAACATGCCAACCGTGACCATGCGTGGAAACAGTTACGTGCGAAGTTGTATGAGTTGGAAATGAGCAAACGTAACGAAGCGGCTCAAGCACTTGAAGACTCGAAGTCGGATATTGGTTGGGGCAGTCAGATTCGTTCTTATGTATTGGATGACTCGCGTATTAAAGACTTACGTACGGGTGTTGAAAACTCCAACACCGGTGCAGTACTAGATGGTGACCTTGATAAGTTTATTGAAGCAAGCTTAAAACAAGGTTTGTAATTTAAATGATGAATGAAAGCAAAGGGTTATCAGTTATTTTACAATATATCTAAAAAAATCGATATTAAAATCGAAAAAATGCGATATATTAGGTAAAACAAGCTGACAACGCTTTGTTGCCCATTAAACGTGTCTTGAGTATGGATATAGATTTAATTTTTAAAGCCTTGGCTAATCCAACGCGTCGCCAAATTTTGGAATGGTTAAAAAAACCGGAACAATTTTTATCGAGTGACGAATGTGGTGACTTTAGACGCGGCGTATGTGCAGGTCATATCGAACGGTTGGGAAATGTATCGCAATCGACGATGTCGAACCATTTGTCCGTTTTACAGCAGGCCGGTTTAATTCAAGTGGAAAAATATGGACAATGGTCTTATTTTTCTCGCAATGAAGCGTTGATTCAGCAATTTATCGAACACCTACAACAACACCTTTAACAGGTGGGAGTAACGATGGCTGAATTAAATTCTCCTTTAACGCTCGGTGCGTTAGAGCTTAAAAACCGTGTCATCATGGCGCCGCTGACCCGTAACCGCGCAACTGCTGATCGCGTTCCAACCCCAATGATGGTTGAGTACTATGCGCAACGTGCAAGTGCTGGCCTGATCATTTCTGAAGCTACAGTGATTTCTGAAGAAGCCAATGGCTATTTGAATACTCCAGGATTGTTTACCGATGCTCAGGTCGAAGGCTGGAAAAAGGTCACTCAAGCGGTTCATGAGAAGGGCGGTCTGATTATTGCCCAGCTTTGGCATGTTGGTCGTGTATCGCATCCGGATCTGTTAAATGGTGAAACACCAGTCTCTGCAAGTGCAGTACAACAGGCGGGTCATGTCAGCTTACTACGTCCAAAACGTCCTTATGTATTGCCACGTCCTTTGGAGGTTTCTGAAATTCACGCGATTACCGAGCAATATAAGCAAGCCGCGATTCGTGCTAAAGAAGCCGGTTTTGATGGTGTGGAATTACATGCTGCCAATGGTTATCTGATTGACCAGTTCTTGCAAAGCAAAACCAATCAGCGTGAAGATGAATACGGCGGTTCAGTGGAAAATCGTACACGGTTCCTGCTAGAAGCAACTGATGCACTGATTGAAGTATGGGGCGCAGATCGTGTAGGGGTGCATTTTGCGCCGCGTTGTGATGACCATGACATGGGCGATGATAATCCACGTGAAACATTTGGCTATGCCATGGAGCAGCTGGGCAAACGCAAGATTGCCTTCTTCTTTACCCGTGAATATCTGGCTGAAGACAGTATTTCTGAATATATGAAAGAGCGTTCTGGTGGAGTGCCTTATATTGCCAATATGCAACTGAGTCGTGAAGATGCAATTCAGCTGTTGGCATCAGGCAAGGCTGATGCGGTGTCTTTTGGTAAGGCGTATATTGCCAATCCAGACTTGTATGAGCGTTTACTGCAAGATGCACCACTGAATGAACTGAAACTGGAAAATATGATTGGAACGGGTGTCGCTGAAGGCTATGTGGACTATCCGACTTTAGCTGAAATGGAAACTGCTGCGGTTTAAATTGCTTTTCCGTTCAATTCGCGACAAGATAACAGCGCAATTCATGGGATAATATGAGTTGCGCTGTTTTATTTTTGCATTAATTTTTGGAGCACGTATTTGGCTACTCCTTTTTGGTATAACGCAGCACTTGCGCTGATCAAACCGCTGTATAAGTCTAAAATAAAAAAACGTGCAGAGAGTACAGAACAATTTCAACAAGAATGTCTCGAACGTTTCGGGCCCTTTCAACCGGTTAAAAATCGCCAAGCGATTTGGTTCCATGTGGTGTCGGTGGGTGAAACCAATGCAGCGCAGCCTCTCATCGAACATTATTTAAAAGCCGGTCATCCAGTCTTGGTGACCAATACCACCAAAACGGGACAGGCACGGGCCAAATCCCTATTTTTAAAAGCACCTTATTTAGACCTGTTCCAAGCAGTATATTTACCTGCAGATCAAAAGCCTTTAGTTCGTCAGTTTTTTTCATTGTATCAGCCTAAGCTGTTGGCTTTGGTTGAAACCGAACTCTGGCCAAATTTAATTGCCCAAGCGGGGCAGAGTCAGGTGCCATGTATCTTGATTAATGCACGTCTTTCTGAAAAATCAGCCAAAGGCTACTCCAAAGTATCTAGCCTTACGCAGCCGATGTTACACGGACTAGATCAGCTTTTGGTACAAGATCAGGCAACTGCAGAGCGCTTTATTCAGCTCGGTGCAGCACCATCGCTAACACAGGTGGTGGGGAGTATTAAGTTTGATATTCATGCGCCAGAATCGTGTGTCAAACAGGCAGCACAGCTCAAGCAAGAATGGTCACTCGCTGGGCGTAAGATCATCACTATTGCCAGTACTCATGCACCCGAAGAACAAAAACTGTTAAGCGCATTTAAGCCATATTTGGATGCACAGCCTGAACTGTTGTGCATTGTTGTACCACGTCATCCAGAGCGTTTTGATGAGGTCTTTGCTGTTGCACAAAGTTTAAATTTAAATACCACTCGCAGAAGTACGGGACAAAGCATAGAGACGGACACCCAAGTTTATTTAGCCGATTCGATGGGGGAGATGTGGTTATGGTATGCCTTATCAAATGCTTGTTTTGTCGGAGGATCACTAAATGAACCGGGTGGCGGACATAATATTTTAGAGCCAATTGCGTTACATGTGCCGACGGTTTTGGGCAAAAACTATTTTAATTTCCAAACCATTGTCGATGAATTTGTACAAGCCGATGCAGTGAAAGTTGTTGAGGATGCTGAACAAGCTGCTGCGGTGTTGATGATACTGTTAGAGGATACTGAGCAGGCCAACACACTGAATGAATCTGCACAAAAGATTATGCAGTTAAATACGGGCTCTTTGAAAAAGCATATTCAAGTGATTGATGCTTATTTATAAAACTTGAGTGAGTTTGTCATTACTACAAATACTGTAGATTTTATGGATGGCTTTGCGGAGGTGGTTCTTACTTTTCAAAGTTGAAAAGTAAAAAAAATCTTTTGATGTGCTGAAGGTACATCCTATACCTCAGCACAGCTGGCGACATCCTTGTCGCCTTTCACGATAATATGTGCTGATGAGGCCTCCACTGTTTGGATTTTTTCTATTTATTATGAATATCGTTCTCTTAGATTCGCGCCAAACTGAATCGGAATTTTGGTCCATTAGCGCCAAGCGTCAGCTGGAACATTTACAGGCTCATTTACAGATTAAGGTTGGCGATACTTTAAAAGTTGGCATTCGAAACAAAAAGCGTTATGTGACAGAAGTTGTAGAGATCTCTGAAACAGTTGTACGTATAAAACCCTTATATAAAGAGCCTGTACCAGCCAAACTTCCAGTGACTTTAATTGTCGCGATGCCACGTCCTAAAGTTCTACGTCGTTTGATGATGGATGCGGTGACTTTAGGGGTTGAAAAAATCATTTTGCTGCACAGCTATCGGGTCGATAAAAGTTATTGGCAAAGCCCTTTTCTACAACAGCTGGATCACTACATAACTTTGGGTCTTGAGCAGGCAGGCGATACCGTTGCACCTCCCATTGAAATCTATAAGCGCTTTAAGCCTTTTGTGGAAGACATTTTACCCAGCATGATTTCAACAGATTGTCCTGCTTATGTGGCACATCCTTATAGCGTGATGCAAATGCCCAGTACTATTCAGCATCCGTGTACGGTGGTGATTGGGCCAGAAGGCGGATTTATTCCCTATGAAATTGAACTGCTTGTAAAAAACGGCTGCCAAGCGATGAGCTTAGGCAACCGTATTATTCGCACTGAAACCGTGATCCCTTATGTTTTAGGACGCTTATTTAGCGGCTGAGGTTTCTGTCGGGTAGCTTTCATTTTTTGCGACGCGAACCTCTTGGACTGGGTATGGAATAGAAATTCCTTGTTCAGCAAAGGCCTGAACCACATATTCTTGTACTGAACTGATCGAGCCAGATACCGTCGTTTCTGTGGTGTTGACCCACCATTGGACTTTGAGGTTCACTGAAAAATCTGCAAGTGCAGCGACGTTCACACTAAAACCCGGCTGACTTAAAATGGTCGTATCTCGGTCTAAAATGCCTAAAATAATATCTTTGGCTTTTTTGATGTCATCTTCATAACCAATACCAACCAAGAATTCACAGCGACGACGTGGATAGGCGGTATTAACTGTGACCGCACTGGTATACACAGTCGCATTGGGAATCACGATACGGCGACCATCTGGCGCACGTAAGTAAGTGGCACGAATTTGAATATCTTCAACGTTGCCTTCCATACCCGAGACAATAATGTCATCGCCAATCTTAAATGGTTCACCCAGCAAAATCAGGATTCCTGAAAGTAGGTTTTGGAAGATGTCTTTAAATGCAAAACCAATCGCAACCGAGCCAATCCCCAAAGCACTCATCAGTTGTCCGGGTGTGAAACCTGGAATCGCAATCACCATGGCAATCAGGAAGCCAATAAAGACGATGGCCGAACTCCCGACACGGTTCAGGACAAGGACAAGGTTTTGCTTGGTATAAGATCGATCAGACAGTGCTTTACGAACAAAAAGTTTAAACAGTTTGGAGAGAAAATAAAAAATGATGAAGGTAATCAGCGCAATACAAAAATAAGGCATACGCTCCCAAAAACTATCGACAAATTTGTCGATGGTGGAATAGGCATCATTATATTTTGCTGTATGTGCAATTACACTTTGGGTGGTTTTCGCTGTCGCGTCATGTAGCATCTCTGACGTACCTTGAGCAACCTCGCTCAAGGTATGGGTTTGTTCTGACACTGGTGCTCCAATCGCTGAAAATTTGGCATATTTTGCCTGAAAATTGTGTGTATTTAATAGAGAAAAGCGTATGAAATTATCGCATTCTGAGTGATTGATAAACGGATAAAAATCTATCTGTCTGTTTTTTAAATGCTTGATTTTTTGAATCAAGGTGCTGAGCAATGCTCCTATGTATGAAATAGCACAGCCTGAAGTGTAACAATATTCTTAAAAAGCCTAGCTGGAGCGACTTTACGGAGTTCGACGTTGTTCATGTTACGGATTAAACACAGGATCTCATTGAAAGATCACTATAAAATGTGTTTTAAATTGTAGAAATAATATACGACCAAAGCCGTGTTGATCTGTTTAAAAAACAATCGTCATACTGTGGTTATGCAGTCCAATAATAAACCAATAACTGTGGCATGAACTCTCGCGATGAGAGTCAGAATATAAGGAAGTATGATATGAAAGAAGTCTATCCTGTACCTGCAGAATTTGAAAAAACTGCGCGCACCAATGAACAAGAATATTTTGAACGCTATCAAAAATCGATAGAACAACCTGACGAGTATTGGGCTGAACAAGCGTTGAAGCTAGATTGGATCAAGCCTTTTAGCCAAGTTAAAAACACCAGTTATGATAAAGACAATTTTAAAATTGAATGGTTTGCAGATGGTCAACTGAACTTAAGCGCCAACTGTCTTGATCGACATTTAAAAGAGCATCCGTATAAACCTGCCATTATTTGGGAAGGTGACCATCCGTCGCGCCATAAAATCATTTCCTTTGCTGAACTGTATGACGAAGTGTGTCGTTTTGCCAATGTTTTGAAAAAGCATGGCGTGGTGAAGGGTGATCGTGTGGTGCTGTATATGCCAATGATTTCAGAAGCGGCCATTTCGATGTTGGCCTGTGCCCGAATCGGTGCCGTGCATTGTGTGGTGTTTGGTGGCTTTTCACCTGACTCATTGGCGAGTCGAATTGAGGACAGTCAAGCCAAAATTGTGATTACCGCAGACTCTGGAATGCGCGGGGGTAAACCGATTCCGCTGAAAGAAAATGTAGATGCGGCATTGAGTCTCCCCGGTACAGACTCGGTACAAAACGTGATTGTGGTACATCGGACAGGTAATCCGATCACGCTGAAAGAAGGGCGTGACTTGTGGTATCACATGGAAATCATGACCGTCAACGAGATTTGTCCACCTGAAGCGATGAATGCCGAAGATCCCCTATTTATTTTATATACCTCAGGTTCAACCGGTAAGCCTAAAGGCGTGCTGCATACCACCGGGGGTTATTTAACCTATGTGAATAGTACCTTCCGTGAAGTATTCGACTTAAAACAAGATGATGTATTTTGGTGTACCGCCGATGTGGGCTGGATTACGGGGCACTCGTATGTGCTGTATGGACCCTTGTCGAATGGAACCACAACAGTGATGTTTGAGGGGATTCCACAGTATCCAAGTTGGGCACGTACAGGCCATATTGTCGACAAACACAATGTGACGATTTTATATACGGCTCCGACAGCGATCCGCGCCATGATGCGAGAAGGGGATGCCTTTGTCCGTGAGAGTGACCGTAGCAGTTTACGTTTGATTGGTTCCGTTGGAGAGCCGATCAACCCAGAAGCATGGAATTGGTACTATACGGTAGTGGGAGAAAGCCGTTGCCCAGTGGTGGATACATGGTGGCAAACCGAAACAGGCGGAATTTTGATTTCTCCTCTTCCGGGTGCGACCCCACTCAAACCCGGGTCTGCAACGCGTCCTTTGTTTGGGATTCAACCTGCTTTGGTCGATGCTGAAGGCAACGAGTTAGAAGGTGAGGCTGAAGGCAATCTGGTGATTAAGGATTCATGGCCGGGACAAATGCGAACCATTTGGGGGGACCCTGAGCGGTTTATCGAAGCGTATTTTGCAACCTATCCAGGCACATATTTCACGGGGGATGGTGCTCGTCGTGATAAAGATGGTTACTACTGGATTACAGGACGGGTGGATGATGTACTGAATGTGTCAGGGCACCGCTTAGGCACGGCTGAAGTGGAAAGTGCTTTGGTGGCACATGAGGCGGTTGCTGAGGCTGCCGTAGTAGGAATGCCACATGAGATCAAAGGGCAGGGAATTTGTTCTTTTGTCACTTTACAAGCAGGCACAGCGCAAACGGAAGAGCTCCGTGCAGAGCTGATTCAGTGGGTAAGAAAGGTGTTAGGTCCTGTGGCAACACCAGATGCCTTACATTGGGCACCATCTTTACCGAAAACACGTTCAGGTAAAATTATGCGCCGTATTTTAAGAAAAATTGCGGCGAACGAGTTAGATAGTTTGGGTGATACATCGACGCTGGCTGAACCGCAAGTGGTCGAAGTGTTGATTAAAGAAGTATATCCAAACGGATAAAATCAACCTAAAAAATACCGTCTTAAGCAGACGGTATTTTTATTTTGACATATTGATGGAATACGTCGGATTGCTGTATACAAATTTGTAAGTACGAGACGTTTAGAAATTAAATAGTTCTAACGCTGATGGATGCTTTCTAAGGTATCCACCATCGTCCGTGTCATCTGATCAATTTCATAATTGACCGCATCGCCGACTTGTACCGATGCCCACGTGGTCAGACGCAAAGTTTCAGGAATCAAATCAACTGAAATTTCATGGCTGTTACGATCAACACGGTTGACGGTGAGGCTACAACCATTCAGACCAATAAAACCTTTTAAGAAAAAGTATTTGATATTGCCTTCTGGAATCTGAAGATCCACATGCAGAGTCTCGCCGTGACGGCTCAGTTGCTTTACTGTAGCCGTTCCTTCGATATGTCCATACAAGTTATGCCCCCCATTTTCCATTCCAATTTTGGCTGAACGTTCGATATTTACCTCATCCCCTGTCTGTAAAGTGCCTAAAGTAGTCAGGCGTCGAGTCAAATCTGAGACATCAAAATGGACTTGATTGGCGGTAAGATCAATATGCGTCGCAGTTAAGCAGGTGCCGTTAATAGCTACACTTGCACCGATGAAGACATCGTGAAAAAAGTTGTGAGTATTTGAAACCACAAGGGTGCTAAAACCGTCGCCTTGACGGACATCTAGAATTTTTTCTAAGCCTTGAACGATACCTGTGTACATCATAAGTCTTCCTAATTCGGGGTTTATGTTTAATGTAAATCATCTATCACTTGATGTGGCATTATTTTGAATCGAGATGCGCTAAAGCTGTATCTTTGATGGGATTCCGCCGCCAATAATAGGGCCGCAAAAATCGGAGCAACAGACGTAATGGCGTCATCCATACGATGCGACTATGGCGACGCTTATTCTCTAAAATGCGTTGAGCCAAATAGCGACAGACCACTTCGGGAGGATCGATAATAAACAAAAAAAGCCGTTTCATTTTGTTCCAGTGCTGAACATGGCCATTTTGCCATGCGGACACCAGTAGGTCGGTTGCTACCATTCCGGGACTGAGCGTTCCGACTTGAATGTGGGTCTGTTTGGTTTCTTTAAACAGGGCTTGATTAAAGTAACCTACGGCACGTTTGGTGGTAGCATAGGTCGTCATGCCTGCACTCCATTCACCGCGAGTACCCCAACCTTCCATATTGAAAATTTGACCATAGCCTTGTGCCAGCATGCCGTTTAAGGCCACTTGTGAGCCGAACATACTGCCTAGAATATTGGTTTGAACCACAGTTTGTATGTCTGCTGCTGCGAGATCTTTAAAGTCTAGTGTCGCTGTACAACTGCCTGCATTATTAATCCAAATCTGAACAGAACCAAAGTGCTGAATGGCTTCATCCCAAAGCGTTTGTAATTCATGGATCTGCGTGACATCACACGTGACGGCATGAATCAGCACAGCGGGAAAACGATGCCGTAGCTGTTGCAGGGTGTGCTGCAAATCTGTGCTATTTCGACTAGATATTACTACGGCTTGTTGCTGTTCCAAGAAGGCTTGAGCTAAACCCAAGCCGATACCTTTAGAACTGCCTGTAATGACGATGCAACCTGATTTTGAATTCATATGGCTCTTTTACTTTGTACACTAAAGGAAGTCGCTTTTTGACTGTGAAGCATACAATAACAAATGGATAGACTGATCATTGCAAGGTTCATAACCACAGGATTAAAAGCACGAATGAGACTGTCGGGTATTAGGAAAGTGACCAGTGCGAATAAAAACACTAGGCTGAAAATACTGAGATAATGCAGATATTTACTGGAATTAAAGAGGAACAATAAAGCAAAAACACACTCAAGCACACCTGAGCCCTGACCTGCCAGTTGGGCCTGTGTGTAGGAAAATCCAAAAGTTTGCCAAATGGCAATCTCATCGGGATTGATAAAAAGAATTTTAGGAATTAGGCCTTGATAGCCCCATAAAAAGGCCAAAGAGAGATTGATGAATTTCAAGAGTGGGTTGTTGTTCATATCAAGGGGGTATTTTTTACTTTGTACGGATTATACACCAATAAAAAAACCCTCAAGCCGAGCCTCGAGGGAAGAATAGAGTCACCTATCATTATTATTTTTTAGTTCGTGTCTGCTGCTTACCGAGCTAAGCAGATTTGGCAGTCTCAACGGATTGCTGCTGAGCTTCCAACTCACGAACCAATGGCAACACTTTGGCACCGAAGTATTCAACCTCTTCGATAAAATGTAAAAAACCTGAAAGGATTAAATCCACACCAACAGCTTTTAATTCCACAATACGTTCGGCAATTTGGTGTGGTGTACCAATCAAATTGGTTTTAAAGCCATCATTGTATTGAACCAAATCTTCAAAGGTCGATTTGGCCCAGTTGCCTTCACCTTCAAGTGTTGCTGCTCCCGCTTCACGGGTAGCCTCACCAAAGGCATGTACCGCTTGAATATTGGCTTTATCAATAATTTCTTGCAGAACCGTTTTCGCTTCTTCCTCGGTATCTCGTGCAATAATGAAAGCATTCATCCCAATTTTGACCTGATGGCCATTCTGTTGTGCTTTTGCACGAATATCATCAATCTGTTTTTTGAGTTCATCCGGTGTATTGCCATTGGTAAAATACCAGTCTGAAACCCGTGCAGCCATATCCCTTGCAGCGCGTGAACTGCCGCCTTGGAAAATTTCAATATGCGGATTTTGCACAGGTTTGGGTGACAAGGTGTAGTCTTTGAACTGGTAATATTTTCCATCGAAATTATAGTTGTCTTGGGTCCAAACGCCTTTTAATGCACGAATAAATTCTTCCGAGCGGGCATAGCGTTGGTCATGTTCAGGCCATGCTTCACCAATGGCATCAAATTCTCCTCGAAACCAACCACTAACCACATTAATCGCAATACGTCCTTGGGTTAAGTGATCGATGGTTGCAAGCTGTTTTGCGGCAAGCACGGGTTTCCACGGGCCAGGTAGAATAGCAGCAATGACTTTGAGTTTGCTGGTTTTGGCTAAGATACCGTGACTAAAGCTGACCGACTCATGTTGGTTTTCTGCGTTATAACCCGCAGTAAAACGAATCTGAGTCAGGGCATAGTCAAAGCCATTCTTTTCCGCAGTCTGTGCTAAACGGACGTTATAGTCATAGCTCCAATCTGTGCGTTGCTCAATATTACTTACCACTAAGCCACCGCTGACATTGGGAACCCAATAAGCAAACGTAATATTTTTATTCTGTTGTGACATGTGAAAACCCTCTCCATGCTTCTTGCGTTAAGCGACCTGTGGTTTGGCTTTTTTCTGATGCAAGCGAGACTCGGCTGCATCTAAATTTGGGACCGCTGCTGAAGGCAGTACATCGTCTTGTTCGATTTGCGTGTTGATACCCAAGTTCTGATTGGCAAGTTGGGTCTTTTCTTTCACCACTTCTGCACGCTGACCTTTGGCAGGTGCCCATTCTAAGATGGGTAAAGCACGAGCTACGGCAAGAGTAATGCGATCTCGTAATAATTCACTGTGGATGGTATACGCGGGTGTAAAGTCTTTGTCTGTTGCATAGACGCCAATGGGTAACGTTTGCGCTTGGAAGAAACTAAATAGTGGGCGAAGTTGATGCTCCAGTACCAACGCATGACGCTCACTGCCGCCTGAGGCTGCAAGTAGTACCGGTACATCGACCAGCGCCGTTTGCTCAACAAAGTCGAAAAAGTGTTTGAATAAACCAGTAAATGAAGCACGGTAAACTGGCGTTCCAACAATCAAGGCATCGGCAGCTTCGACCGCGGCTAAGTCATCTTGCACACGTTGTGGCAGTTGGTTGCGGTAAATCGCACCACCGAGTAGATGTCCAATTTCGCTGAATTTAATGAAATGTACATGGATTGGGGTTGCTTCCCCCAGTTCATTTAATATTCCTTGTACTAGCGCCTCAGTTTTAG
Organism: Acinetobacter johnsonii; assembly: GCF_048551975.1. Classification (GTDB taxonomy): domain Bacteria; phylum Pseudomonadota; class Gammaproteobacteria; order Pseudomonadales; family Moraxellaceae; genus Acinetobacter; species Acinetobacter johnsonii_A. The sequence continues at coordinate 67,212 of NZ_JBIMCF010000003.1, forward strand.
ACGGGGCATTTAAACCGCCTGACACAGCGACAATATTGAGTGGTTTTTGCAGTAAAGTAGACATAAGGACAGCCCTAAAGTGTTCTATCTCGGAATGGGCTTATTTATCTAATATCTACATTTGGTCTGTAAAATAAAGAAATAGCGTTAGGTTATCTGATTTTAAGATATATCTGCTGAGCCTGAAAAAGGTTGCTGAAATTTTTATTAAGTGGTTGTATTTTTTATATATATTTAAAATAAATAACCTTTTTCGATGTGCTGATAAATTTTATATCAAAATGTGATTAGTTATTTATATTTCAATATCGACTTGGAATTGAGGCTATTTTTCTGAATAAAGCGTGATAAAGTGAAAAAAAGTTAGACTTTGCATATCCTTATCGGCACTTGTATGGTTAGAATAGTCAAGACTAGTGCACTCGAAATCTCTCGTTGCTTATGAATATATTAATCGTTGATGACCATCCGCTGTTTCGCCATGCGTTAATCCAAGCTGTTCGTTATAGCTTACCGCAAGCTCAAATTCATGAAACAGCCGCAGTAAACGAGTTTTATGAACGCCTTGAAAAAGGTCCTGAACCTGATTTGGTGCTATTGGACTTAAACTTACCAGGTGCTTCAGGTTTTTCTGCATTGGTACACGTTCGTGCCCAGTATCCATCATTACCGATTATTGTCGTTTCAGCGCATGAAGAGACGTCGATCATTCAGCGTTCAATTGCGCATGGTGCGATGGGGTATATTCCAAAGTCGGCACATCCAAGTCATATTGGCGAAGCAATTCGCGAAGTCTTAGATGGTGAAATTTGGTTGCCGCCAAATTTACCCGCTAACATGAATTTTGACCCCCGTGCTGCCGATGAAACTGCACTGGCTGAGCGAATTCAATCCTTAACACCGCAGCAGTTCCGTGTTTTGATGATGGTGGCAGAAGGTTTGCTGAATAAGCAGATTGCCTATGAACTCGATGTTTCAGAAGCGACGATTAAAGCGCACGTGACTGCGATTTTCCGTAAGCTCGGGGTACAAAACCGAACTCAAGCGGTCCTTGCGATCAATGCTTTAAATATTGAAGAAAAACGCATGTAAGCTGATTTATTGAATTAAAAAAAGCGCTGAATCATCAGCGCTTTTTTTTTGGTTTTGAGTTTAAGCCAAGCAGTTTTGTTTACTGGTGACATCGGTACAAAATAAAGGATTTAAAGCACATTGCAAGTCATCAATTTGCTCTTCAGACACATAGCCCTGTTGTTTCAAATAAGCGGCAACACGGTCATCACGCAGACTTAAAAAGGCCGCATCATACACGCCAAGATCGACAAATAAAGCCGCTGTTTCCAAGCTGTTGAAACGGTCTAAGTAGATTTCGTTGTCATACATCAGGAAAATATGGTCTTGTGCCCGTTGCGTATCAATACTTAAACGATCCGCCAAGACTTGTGGTGGTGTTTTAATAAAGAGCAAATCTGACAGTTGGTCAAACTGGGTGGTATCGAGTTGATCCTGATCGGTTTTGACTTTACCGAGCCATGCTTTAAACACCAATACTGCGCCGCCGCGAAGGAGCATACTCCAAATTTGATGGCGTACATCTTCACTGAGTGCACTGGATTCGGTTTCCAATGCCAGCAAGAAAGGGGCTTCTTGTTGCTGAAGTTTTTCAAATAGACCTAAGCCGTGCGGTTGGTAAGCCGCAGGTCGAAACACATCAAAGTCGAGTTGTTCAAACACTTGTAATGCGAGGGGAATGGCGGTGTGATACAGCGTATCTAAGGCCTGAACATGAGTTTCGCTGAGTTTACTTTGCTTAAAGAGTTCGACCCAGTCAATACTGGGTAAAAAGGCATTGGCACTATACTGACGCAGAAATTGTTGCGATTGATCTGAGCCATGTGGCATTGCTTTAGAAATGTTCATCATAAAACTCCAAGAGAAGGATGATCAGTTTCTTCAGCGAAGGAAGGGATATATAGGTATAAAAACTGATCTTTTCTTAGTCCTAGTTATCTGCCAATCCCCGTTGGAGATGAATACGACTAAAGTCGTATTTTGTGTTTTTATTTATATTTAGTTTAAATAAAACAAATGCTTGAAAAATTGTAACTAAGTATACAAGTGTTCACTAATGTAACTGGTGTATTTTGCCATAGTAAAAATAGATGTGTAATTTTTAGTCAATATTATTGGGCTTCAAAGAGCTGCAAATGAGCACTTTGGTCGAAACCTTTAAAACTTTAGTCACTTTGCCATGTATACAGAGCCTAAAAAAGACAAAACCCAAGTCAAGTGACTTGAGTTTTGTGAGTAAATGTAGTGAATTTATTCAGGATTTGAAATTTTTAAACCTGATAACCATGCTCGTAAAGAAGCGGGTTTTAATGGTTTTTTCAACAGCACGATATTCATATCTTTGACGCGTTGTGGCAGTTCAGGATCTGAGTCTGCGGTAATCAAAGCGACGGGGACATTTTCTTGACGATTGGCCAAAATAAAGTCCAAGCCAATTTTGTCATGGTTTAAGTGCTGATCGACCAACCAGACCTGAATGTTTTCTTGCTGAATCATCTCAAAAGCCTGTTCAGGTTCAGTTGCCTTAAACACTTGATAGCCCCATTTGGTCAGTAAAGTCGACATCCCTTCTAAAATGGTTTCGTCATTGTCCAAGCATAAAATCTTATAGGCTTTGGTTTTGAGTGGTACCGCTTGTACAGGCGCTGCTACGACTTTTGGTGGGTCAATGATTGGTACTTCAATCATAAAGCATGACCCTTTGCCATACTCTGAATAGACATGCACTGGGTAGTCGAGCAGGCTGGTCATCCGTTGTACGATGGCTAAGCCCAAGCCAAGCCCTTGCTCACCCCACGGTGAGGTATGGCCACAGCGCTCGAACTCTTGGAATAGTTTGATTCGTTGTTCTTCTGCAATCCCGGGTCCTGTATCCCAAACTCCAATTCGAATATGGCGTGGTTTATGCGTGGAGCGGAGTACACCCACTACCACTTTGCCTTTGGCAGTATAGCGTAGGGCATTACTGACAAAGTTCTGAATAATTCGGCGAATCCACTGTGGGTCGGTATCTATCCAGAACTGAGCATCATGTACGCTGAAACGAATACCACGCTGTGCGGCAATGGATTTAAACTGCAATTCGAGGTCATTGAGTAAATCATGCAGCGGATAAGCCTGACGGTTCGGTTGAATGGTGCCACCTTCAAGACGGGCAATATCCAACAGGGCAGATAACATACTTTCTGCACCGTGTAAGGCTCGATCAAGCTGTTGTAGCGTTTTACGGTCTTCTTCGCTTTGTACGCTTTGTTCTAAAGCCGTACTGAACAGACGCGCAGCATGCATCGGTTGCAATAAGTCATGACTGGCCGCGGCAATAAAGCGGCTTTTCGACATATTGGCTTTGTCGGCTTGTTCACGCGCCAGTTGTTGTTCAGTCAATGCATCTGCTAGCTGTTGAGTTCGATCTTGGACACGCGCCTCCAGCATGGCTTCATTTTCACGGAAGGCGGTAATGTCGGCAAAGGTGGTGACAAAGCCACCACCTTCAATCGGGTTACCGCGCATTTGAATGACACGACCATCTTTACGAATGCGTTCAAATTCATGTGCGCTACCGACTTGCATCCAGTGCATCCGTTTACGCACATGTTCTTCGACTGAACCTGGGCCACATTCGCCGCGCTCTGCGTTATACCGAATCAAATCGGAAATCGGACAACCGACATAGACAATGTCTTTTGGATAATCAAACAGTTTTAAATATTGGTTATTCCATGCCACCAAACACATATTTTCATCGACCACACTCACCCCTTGGGTCATGTGGTCAATCATGGTCATGATCAGGTTTTGATTAAAACGTTGCCACTGTGAGGCTTGGTCTAGAATGTTTGCTACTTGCCCCAAAGCGAGGCCATTGTTGACCATTGCGGTGGTGAGCAGGGTACGTGCCGATGCAGCGCCAATAGTGCCTGCCAAATATTGTTCGGTAAAGCGCCACCACATACCGTTGGCATTGCTGTTTTCATTCAGCACCACATTGTTTTGGTCACAGAACTGTTGGAAAGCGCGCATGGTTGCGCCATCGCCTGTAATCCGTTTGGCTAAGGTAATTAAATCACCAACTTTTAAACGTGCAACATCGTGATGAATGTAATTGATGTCTGTAGACGTGCTCTGTGTCGGCAGTGGCTTAGTTTCATAATAGAAAAAGCTTTCTGCTTGAATTTGTTCGGCCACGCTGGGGCGGAAAATTCGGGAAATCCAAATGTATAAAATAATATTCAGACCGAGCGCCCATACCACCCCATGAGTGAGTGCGGCAAAGGATTCAAAACCGAGCAGGGCTTCAGGGCGTAACCAGTTAATCCCCATTGGCCCGACATTAAGAAAACTTTCGGTAAAGTGTGAATATTCAGCAGGTAAACTACGCAGTACAGTGGGTAACAGCAGGGTGTAGGCCCACATACCAAAACCAGCCAATAAACCTGCATAGACACCTTGTTTACTACCGCCACGCCAGTACAGACCACCAATAAGGGCTGGTGAGAACTGAGCCACCGCACTAAAGGCCAACAAGCCAAAAACTGAAAGTTGGTCAATATCATTGAAAAAATGGAAGAACAAAAAGCCCAATAACATGACGGCTAAAATACAGACCCGACGGGTAAATTTAAGCACCAAGGGTAAGCGTTTATCGTGGCGGGACAGTAAATTGGTACGCCACAAGGCAGGCATGATTAAGTCATTACTGAGCATGATCGACAGGGCCACTGAAGACACCAACAGCATACCCGTAGAGGCAGAAAAGCCACCTAAAAAGGCCAATAGGGTTAACCAATCTTGGCCATAACTTAAGGGTAAAGACAAAACCGCGACATCGGGGATCGCTAAGTAACCTGGCGTTGCATGCAGTGCCCAACTGGCAATCGGGATAATAGCAATGATAGTTAAAACTAAATAAACTGCGAACCAGCGACGTGCCCCACGAATATGTTTTTCATCACGTAATTCGACCACAGCGACGTGAAACTGACGCGGTAAGCAAATGATCGCGAGTCCAGCCAACAAGGTTTGAATCCAAAATGTATCAGGTACACCAATCAGTTGTACCTGATGGAAAGTTTCAGCAACATCCTTAGAGATTTGATGGATATTTTCAGGTGCAGCAAACACGAAAAAGAGCGCGACACACAGCAAAGCAAACAGTTTGACAAAAGACTCGAAGGCAACCGCCAACATCAGACCACCATGTTGTTCTGTATTGGCAATCTGTCTAGTCCCGAAAATCATGGCTAAAATGGCCAAAATACCGGTGAGGAATAGCACACCGTTGGTGGTCGAGGCGATGCTGCCTGCGGTAGGTTCTAAAATCACCGCGGCACTGAGTGCAATGGCACGTAGCTGTAGGGCAAGGTAAGGGATAATCGCAATGACGGCGAGGATGGTCACCATTGAGGCCAAAGGCCCACTTTTACCATAGCGTGCAGCGACAAAATCGGCAATTGATGAAATAGCATGATGCTGACGAACGCGGCCTAAACGACGCCAAATGTCATAGCCCAGTGCGACGAAAAGTAGTGGGCCAAGGTAGATCGGCAGAAAGATAATGCCTTCACGAACTGCTGCACCTGTTGCGCCATAAAAGGTCCAAGATGAACAGTAGACCCCTAAAGTTAAACTAAACAATAGCATGCGCCCACGCGTGCTCAGGCGGCTGGCGTGTTTCTCACCAAAAAAGGCGCAGATAAAGAGTAAGACGATATAGAGGGCCAATACCCCAATAATGAGCCAGCTGTTCATTTTACCTAAAGTTTTTCCATCATCTCGGCCATCATAGCGCATCTCGGATAGAGGCTGATGAGCTTGTTTAAAATTTACAGACCAAAGTCTAAATTACAACCAATACAGAAGCTTGCTACTTTAGCAAATGTAATAATTCGAATTAAAAAATTGTATCTACGGTTGGATACAGACAGGAGTATGGTTATGGATGAGAGACAAGTAGAACAGATTCTACAAAATCCCAAATTCAAGGAAATGGTTAGTCGTAAAAGTAAACTGAGCTGGACACTGACAACCATTATGTTGGTTGTATACGTTGGTTTCATGTTGTTGGTCGGCTACAACAAAGAATTTTTGATGACTTCAGTTAGTGGTGGCGTGACCACGATTGGCATGCCATTGGGTCTAAGCATTATTGTATTGTCTTTCCTTTTATGTGGTGTGTATTCGTATATTTCGAATAACAAACTCGACACATTAAATGAAGAAGCAATGCGTGAAGTTGAAGCCATTGCGCAAGAGAAAGGACAGCACTAATGAAATGGAATTCATTGAAAGCGCTTGCAGTCGCTGCTACAGCACTGTTGGCTTCAAGCCTCGCACTTGCAGGCCCAGATTTGGGTGAGGCTCAACAACAAGCGACAAACTGGCATGCCATTATCATGTTCGGTATCTTTGTCGGATTTACTTTGCTCATCACCAAATGGGCAGCAAAACAAACCACCAACACGGCTGACTTCTACACAGCGGGTGGCGGGATCTCAGGTTTCCAAAATGGTTTAGCGATTGCGGGTGACTATATGTCCGCAGCATCATTCTTGGGTATTTCCGCAATGGTTTTCAGTTCAGGCTTCGACGGCTTGCTGTATTCATTGGGTTTCATGGTCGGCTGGCCAATCGTATTGTTCTTGGTGGCTGAACGTCTACGTAACTTAGGTAAGTTCAACTTATCTGACGTAGTGTCATTCCGTTTAGCAGAAAAACCAGTACGTACGCTTGCAGCAGTGAGTTCATTGGTGGTTGTTGCATTCTATCTGATCGCTCAGATGGTGGGTGCAGGTCAGCTGATCAAACTGTTATTTGGTTTGAACTACAACATTGCTGTTGTGATCGTTGGCCTCCTGATGATGGCTTATGTAATCTTCGGTGGAATGTTGGCAACAACTTGGGTACAGATTATTAAAGCTGTGATGCTTTTGTCTGGCGCGACATTCATGGCTTTCATGGTGATGAAAGGCGTGGGCTTCAGCTTCTCTGAAATGTTCTCACAATCAATTGCGGTATTCTCTAAAGTACATGACGTATCTTTAACTGAAGCAGCAAACATCATGGGCCCTGGTAAACTGGCGGCAAACCCGATTGATGCGATCTCTCTAGGTCTTGCATTGATGTTCGGTACAGCAGGTCTGCCACACATCTTGATGCGTTTCTTCACTGTAAAAGATGCAAAAGAAGCACGTAAATCAGTGGTTGTTGCAACAGGTTTCATTGGTTACTTCTACTTATTAACCTTCATCATCGGTTTTGGTGCGATCCTTTATGTATCGAACAACCCACAATTCCTTGATGTAGCGAAAATGGCAGTAACTGGCAAGCTAGAGCTTGTTGGTGGTAACAACATGGCAGCGGTTCACTTGTCTGATGCATTGGGCGGTGACTTGTTCATGGGCTTCATTTCAGCGGTTGCATTCGCAACAATTCTTGCGGTAGTTGCTGGTTTGACCTTGTCTGGTGCTTCAGCAATTTCACATGACTTGTATGCAAACGTATTCAAGAAAGGTCAAACAACACCTGAATCTGAACTTCGTATGTCTAAAATCGCGACTTTAGGTCTTGCTATTTTTGCGATGATTTTAGGAATTCTGTTCGAGAAACAAAACGTTGCCTTTATGGTGGGTCTAGCATTCTCTGTAGCTGCATGTGCAAACTTCCCAGTGCTTGTACTGTCAATGTTCTGGAAAGGTTTAACCACGCGTGGTGCGGTGATTGGTGGTGTAGTGGGTCTAGCGACTGCAGTAGTACTCATTGTCTTGTCTAAAGCCGTTTGGGTAGATACATTCGCAATCTCTGAAACGCCAGTAAATCCATTCAATGGCCCAGCGATCTTTGCAATGCCATTGGCGTTCTTCTGCTGCTGGTTGTTCTCTGTGACTGATAACTCAGCACGTGCACAAGCAGAACGTAAGGCATTTGATGCGCAGTATGTACGCTCACAAACAGGTATTGGTATCTCAGGTGCTTCAGATCACTAATCTGAACCTGAACTAAAAAAAGCCCCATTGATTGGGGCTTTTTTTATGGTGTTGAATATCCTAATTGTGTTCGTTTTGAATACTGAAAGACCTAGATTGTGGCATTCACTGCTCAAGCAGTACTCAAATTGTTGGGCAAAATGAATCGACCGACACGAATAAAAAGCATCGGCTTCAGTGTCTATTCGTGCTAAGTTAAAACAGCGAGAACAAGAACCAATCAAACTGGCTTTAAAAAAACAGGCTGCATATGCAAGTATTTGTCGAATTTTGGAAAGGCTTACGTCTACTGCCATCAGCATGGTTACTGCTGTTGCAATTTATTATGCTAATTTTGGCGCTTTTGAGCGGCCATAGCCTGTCCTTACGTGTATTGGTTTGGGGCTTAGGTGTTTTGGTCCTGTTACTCATTGCCAAGGTCATCCGCCAAACTCCCGTGTTTACCATCCTCGGCTTGAGTTTTGTTGGTGGGGCATTGTTCTTTTCCTTACTGATTTTGCTGGGTGCGCGAGATCCAATACTGTTAGTGATTAGTCATGCTTTTGAGGCGATGGCCTATTTTATTGCGGCCTATGGATTGCTGCGCTATATGTTTGCAGACCGTTATTTGACCAAAGATGAGCTATTTGCTGCCGGGGCAGTGTTTACCCTTATCGCATGGGGTTTTGCCTTTTTATATAGCATTTGCCAGATTTTAGAACCCAATAGCTTTTTAAATCCTAATGTGGCGGGCGCACAGTCATGGCTCGATTTATTATTTTTAAGCTTTAGTTTGCAGTCGGCGACAGGTTTGTCCGATCTAATGCCACTAACACCGCTGGCTCGTATGATCGCGATGTTACAAATGTTTTGTGGGGTGATGTATTTGGCTTTAGTCGTCTCACGCTTGATTGCCTTGCAGTATATTCAGCATCGACCCAATGATCATAAAGAAAATTAAACTGTTACAGGATTCGCACTGCCTTATTTTTAAACATAAACTATGATAAAACAGAATTGTTAAATTTTAAGCTATTCATTCTTCAGGTTTTATTAGACTCGTCTAGTTAACCATTTTGGTTATATCTTTGTACTAAAAATAATTTTCTGGGGGAATTATGCCTTCCATAAAGCCATCGCTGTTTGCAAACATCAAACGGAATGTATTTCTCAGCACTGTCCTGATTCTAGTGCTTTTTCTGGCCTTAATTCTTTTTGACCCAAGTGGTTTTGAGGCTTTAACCAAACATTTAAATCAATGGATTATTGATTCATTTAGCTGGTTTTATGTTTTAGCCGTCGCGTTATTTCTGATCCTGCTGATCTTTATTGCGCTCTCCGATATGGGGAAAATCAAACTCGGTCCTGATCATAGTCTGCCTGAATATAGCAGTGGTTCTTGGTTTGCTATGCTGTTTACCGCAGGGATGGGAATTGGTTTGATGTTCTTCGGAGTCGCTGAACCCGTGATGCACTATGTCAACCCGCCCACGGGAGACGGGCAAACCGTGGATGCCGCACAACAAGCCATGCGAATCACCTTTTTCCACTGGGGATTACATGCATGGGCTATTTATGCACTTGTGGGCTTGTCACTGGCCTATTTTTCTTTCCGACATAATTTGCCTTTAAAAGTTCGCTCTGCTTTATATCCTTTGGTGGGCAAAAAAATCTATGGTGCAACGGGAGATGCGGTTGATACCTTTGCAACCTTAGGCACCATTTTCGGGGTTGCTACCACACTTGGTTTTGGGGTGACCCAAATTAATTCGGGACTGAATTATCTTTTTGGCATTCAGCAAAGTATTGGCATTCAGGTCGGGCTAATCATTTTTGTCACTTTTTTAGCTTCGCTCTCAGTCGGTTTTGGTTTGGACAAAGGCATTAAACGGCTGTCTGAATTGAACTTGGTGCTGGCAGTGGTTTTACTGTTATTTGTGTTTTTTGCCAGTTCTTCTATTTATATCTTACAAACCAGCATTCAAAACGCAGGGCAATATGTATCTAATCTGTTCACGATGACCTTCAACCTCTATGCCTACCAACCTAATGGTTGGATTGGTGGTTGGACCATTATGTATTGGGCGTGGTGGATTTCGTGGTCGCCTTTTGTGGGAATGTTCATTGCCCGAGTGTCTAAAGGTCGAACCATTCGCGAGTTCATTGTCGGAGTGTTGTTCATTCCTACAGGCTTTACCCTAATTTGGATGGGCTTCATGGGGAATGCAGCGCTGTTCAGTATTATTCAAGATGGGCACACTTCGTTAATCTCAGCGGTACAACAAGATTCATCCGTCGCACTGTTTGAATTTTTAACTCATTTACCTTTCTCTGAAATATCGAGCCTGATTGCGACTGTTCTGGTGGTGCTATTCTTTGTGACTTCAGCCGACTCAGGCTCATTGGTAATTGATTACTTAACCGCAGAAACAGAAAATTCACCCTTATGGCAAAGGCTATTTTGGACCATTTTGATTGCGTTACTGTCGATTATCTTACTGATGGCAGGCGGACTTTCGGCCTTACAATCGGCCACAATTATGAGTGCCTTGCCCTTTACTTTGATTATGTTACTGGTCTGTTGGGGCTTAGTGAAAGCACTGCGTTTGGATGTCACCAAAATGCGTGCACTACAAGATGCGCGAATCACGCCACGTGCGATTCAAAATCCACGCAGTTGGCAACAGCGTCTAGGTCTGATTATGCATTATCCGCATACTCAGTCTGAGGTTGAAGAATTCATTGGTCAGCAAGTACAACATGCATTTTCAGCGGTGCAAAAGGAATTTCAGCGCCGTCAGCTAGATGTAACCATTCAACCGATTGAGCATGGCTTGCAGTTACGCGTAGACCACCATAATGAAATTAACTTCATCTATCAGGTGGTTGCACGTGAAACCCAGCCTCCTAGTTTTATGGCGGATAGACTGGAGGAACAGCAGTTTTATCAAGCTGAAGTTTTCTTAAGAGAAGGTGGGCAGAATTATGATGTGATGGATTGGACTTTAGAAGATCTACTGCAAGATATTATTGACCAGTACGAACGTCATTTACATTTCTTAAATTTAGTCAGAGCCACAAACTAAAAAAAGGACGCTTAAAGCGTCCTTTTTTCAATTCAGTTTCTAAATTGAATTAGAAGCGGAATTTAGCGTTTACGCCAACAGTTTGTGTATCAAGATTCTCAGTATTGTCTTTAGCGTTAGCATTTACATAGCTTGCGCCTACAGCAACTGCTGGAGTGATGAAGTAGTTAACGTTTGCACCCCAAGCTGAATCTGGAGTACCAGCAAAGCTTGATTCAACATAAGAAGCACCAACACTTAACGCAGGTGTTAAGTAAAGGTCAGTTTTTAATTGGTAAGCAGTGTCATCACCATAAACAAGGCCAGCTTCTAAGCCAAGCGCCATGTTAGTACCGTCGATGTTACCTACGTATTTAGTACGTGCAGTAATCGCGTCTTGGTCATCACCGATTGTTACAGTTTCACCAACAGCTTTAACCGCGCCATTGCTCATTACGTTGAACGCATCAAGAGCAAATTGGTCAGCAACGCTAGTATAACCTACAGCAACCAAGAAGTTTGGAGCAGCTAAAGCACCCACTTCAAGTGCATAACGGTCGCCATTGCCATCAGGCGTTTCGCTGTTTTTACCATCGAAGTGTGTGTGGCTATAAGACGCACTTGCATATGCTGGAACGAATTTAGTAGGAATATACGCTTCTGCTTTAGCGCCATAGTTGTGTGCGATGAAATCAGTACCGTCAGTGCCTAATTCAGCATAGTTATATGCCAAAGAAACATTTGAAGCTTGGTTTAAAAAAGCAGCTTCAGCTAAAGGACCTTTAGATGAATCAACATCTTTAAAGTAGAAAGTACCTTGTAAACCGCCAGTAAAATCTTTGTCATTTGCATCAGATGCATCGATGTATTCAGATTGACCTTGTACTTCGAATTGGTATGCTTGAGCACCGGTCATGGCTAATAATAAAGCAGTGGCTAAACCGAGTTTTTTCATGATATTTACCAGATTGTTAACATTGGATTAAACTAAGGCTATTCTATTGTAACAATTTATTAAGTCAATGAGCTCTAATGGTATTATATTATTGAGTAATTACTCTAGCTGTGTTATAGGTTAAAAATTACTCAATTGAGTGTATCCATGTCAACAAAAAAAAACTTACAGCAGAACAATAGGGTATACCTATTTAGAAAACAGAGAATGCAGGAAAATGAATTGTACTGAACTTGATTTTTAATTGGTAAATTAGATTGAATATATAGATATAAACGGTAAAAAAGTTAAATAAAGCACCTTAAATATAGGCGTTTTTGTGTCCTAAATCTAAAAAACGCCTAAAATTAGCGCAAAAAGCTCGTTTTTTGCTTGCATAATGTACATATCCTCTGAGTATTTGTGATAATTTTCACGATAATTGTAGTGTTGTGTTAATCCATAGTGCTTTAGTTAGCTTTACAAGTGAACGGATTTATTTCATAATGATTTTAGCGAATCATTTAACAATATTGTTGTTTTGTGAGAAGCTAATTCTCCTCAAACAGTTTTTGTTTATCTGCCCAACTTTCCCCAAGGTTGGGCTTTTTTTTATTTAAATTTTCGAGATTTTCTTTTTCTAATAAAAATTTATTGGAATTTAATGCACAATAGTGGTGCAAATGTGAGGCTGTATTTTTCATTGAAAACTTTTATTCGAGCAAAAAAAAACCAACTTCTAAGAGAAGTTGGTTTTTTCCGCCAAAATTTGTGGGAAAATTAGAATATTTGCTGAGGATATACTCTAATTCGCCCCAATACTGTGCATTATGCACTTAAATGTTGCATGTGTAAATATAGGAACTTTAAAAAATGGGAACTAAAAATATTGAATGAAATTCACACTAAACATGAATATTATTAAGCATGGATTGACTCAGCTTTCATAGGTGAGTGAAAGTTTGGCTGTGATCATTTGGGGATGATGAAATCTTAAAACGATGCAAAACAAAGAATTAATCACTTAAATACACGATATACTGTTCGTATAATAAACAGTTAATTTAGTTTTCTTTTATTTGGGAATGAGGGCGTGGTTGAAGTATGCGAGAAATACGCTCTGAGTATTTGAGTCAAAAGCTGTATATTGCAATGAGCATTATTATTTTGTCATTGTGCAGCTTATCCATTCCTTTGATAGTTAAAAGTTATCGTGATTACAACAAAACCAACCAAGCTTTAACTGAAATACAAGCCTTACAGGCTGTTGCAGACTTGGCCAATAAGATTGCACGAGAGCGTGCGCCCGCCAATAAACTCATGTCGAGTAATCAACAAGACTTTGCCAAACACGTGCTTGAGTTAAAACTATATCGGCTCACGGTGGATGAGCAGATGAAAAAGACTTTAGAAGTTTTAAAGCACTCGAACCTCCCAAATTTAGATTTAAGTTTAGTTGACCGTTTAGATGAAGCTTTAACGCAAGGCAGACAACAGGTAGATGCCTATGCAGCTCTACCACGTGAGCAACGTAATGCCGAGACCATGGATCAAGCCATCCTAAAAATGTTCAATGCTTGGGATCGTAGTCATGATGTTTTAAAAGACGTAATCGCTGTATCTGAAGGCAAAGACACCGCTGTTTCAAACTTCTATGTCCAAATTTTATTATTAGCGGACTTACGTGATCAGGCCGGTCGTGCTGCATCCAATGTGATGGCGCATGTAGCTTTTAAACAACCGATTCCTGAAACCAATTTAGCGCGTTCTTTACAGACTCGGAGGCAAGTGATGTATTTGTGGGAACTCATTGATACCTTACAGCCCGAGCGTGATAAAACCGAAGAATTTAAAGTGCTGCATCAAGCGGTTTATAACGAGTTTTTAGCCAAAGGGCTATTGATTGTTGAGCGCTTGATGAATGAAAGTATTTACCATCGACCATATTACTTAACTGGCACACAGTTAACTGAAGCAATCGTTGATAAATTTTCGACCGTGGTGGAATTGCAAAATTATTTACTTAAATATAGCGTTGAAAAAGCCATCATTGAAAAGCATAAAGCACAAAATATTTTGCTCACAACGGTGGGTATTTCACTGATTTCAATTTTTGCGGCACTGTTTACCATGATATATGCACGCAAAAGAGTGTTTGGTCCACTTATTCAAGCGCGTGAAATTTTATTTGATTTATCTCATTCCAGTCTTCGCCCTAACCCGATGGATACCAAAGACCAACCCGCCAATGTGTATTCTTTATTTACAGCAATTCAGCAGTTAAAACAGACGCTTCAGCAGCGAGATGCGTTGGAGTTTCGACTCAAAAATATTGCACATTTGGATTCATTAACGGGGGTTGCAAACCGTTATGCATTGAATGAATACATTAAACTTTTGGAAAATCAGCCGACTCAGTTTTCGGAGACTTGTTTAATGGTGATCGACATCGATCACTTTAAACAGGTCAACGATGTATATGGACATCTGATGGGGGATCAGGTGATTCAGTTTGTGGCTGAGAAATTAAAAGAAAATATTCGGACATCTGACTTGCTGGTACGTTACGGTGGCGATGAATTTATTGTGCTGATTGAAAATGTTGGAATGGAGCGCGCTTTAAAAATTGCGGAAAAGATTCGTTCTGAGATTTATGAAGCGAAGCCAGTTGATAATGTACGCTGCCCTGATTTGAAAGTCAGTATTAGTATTGGGGTCGCAATTGGTGCGACCAATTGGATGGCATTGTTAGAAAAAGCCGATCGTGCTTTGTTTCAAGCCAAAGAGCAGGGTAAAAATAAGGTGGCGAGTTGAGTTTATTTGTGAAATTCTTAGCTACTGGAAATATCAAAAAAACCAGGGTGATATAACTCAATAGAAGTCTGTGTTTAAATTAAATTTGATAATAATAGAAGGAGCTAAACGTGAGCGAAGGCTGTATTTTTTGTCAGATGATTCAAAAAAAAATACCTTGTCACGTCATTGATAGCAATGATGACTATATGGCTTTTTTGACTATCTTTCCAAATACATTAGGCGCAACGGTTGTGATCCCGAAAAAGCATTATGCAAGTTATGCTTTTGATTTAGATGATGATGTTTTAACTGGGTTAATACTCTATACCAAGAAAATTGCGAAAAAGTTAGATGGATTCTTTGAAGACGTTGGACGTACCGCAATGGTATTCGAAGGTTTTGGTGTCGATCATATACATGCAAAATTGTTCCCTATGCATGGAACTATGCAAGTGCATGAAAACTGGAAAGCTGTAAATTCTAATGTTGATAAATACTTTGAGCAGTACGAAGGCTATATTTCATCACATGATTTTCAGCGAGCAAATGATGACGAGTTGGCGAAATTGGCGGAGAAGATTCTAGCATTTGAATAATATAAGTAAACTGTTGGTATGGTAATCCCCCCCTAACCCCTCTTTGATAAAGAGGGGAACACCATTTGATTAGTAATGGGAACTCCCTCCTTTTCAAAAGGAGGGTTGGGGAGGATTTACTACTTCAACAACGGCTTCAAAAACTTCGCAGTATGCGAAACTTTATTCTTCACCACATGCTCAGGTGTACCTTCCGCAATAATCATCCCGCCACCTGCACCACCTTCAGGGCCCAAATCAATCACCCAGTCAGCAGTTTTGATCACATCCAAATTATGCTCAATCACCACAATGGTATTGCCCTTATTACGTAGCTCATGCAAGATATCTAGCAGTTTAGCAATGTCATGGAAATGTAGACCAGTAGTGGGTTCATCCAAGATATATAACGTTTTACCTGTATCACGTTTTGCCAATTCACGTGCTAATTTCACACGTTGCGCTTCACCACCTGACAGTGTCGTTGCAGACTGACCTAAGCGAATATAGCCTAAACCGACTTGATTTAACGTTTCCAAACGACGGTGAATGACAGGAATCGCGTCGAAGAAATGCATGGCATCTTCCACTGTCATTTCCAATACATCCGAAATATTCTTGCCTTTATAACCGACTTCTAAGGTTTCACGGTTATAGCGTTTACCATGACAGTTATCACAAGGCACATACATATCAGGTAGAAAGTGCATTGCGACTTTGATCATGCCATCACCCTCACAGGCTTCACAGCGACCACCTTTCACGTTAAATGAGAAACGCCCTGCGGCATAGCCACGTGCTTTGGCTTCTTGGGTCTGTGCAAAGAGTTCACGAATTGGAGTGAATAAACCGGTATAGGTTGCAGGGTTGGAGCGAGGTGTACGACCAATTGGGCTTTGGTCAATATCAACAACTTTATCAAGAAATTGCAAACCATCAATCGAGTCAAATTTCTCAGCGGTTAAAGTGGTTGCACCATTCAGCTGTGTCGCTGCTAAAGGCAAT
The DNA here is from genome assembly GCF_048551975.1 of Acinetobacter johnsonii. GTDB lineage: Bacteria > Pseudomonadota > Gammaproteobacteria > Pseudomonadales > Moraxellaceae > Acinetobacter > Acinetobacter johnsonii_A. The sequence goes on from NZ_JBIMCF010000003.1 coordinate 83,620, forward strand.
AAAGTACGGTTAATCAGCGTTGATTTACCTGAACCAGACACACCAGTCACGCAGGTCATCACACCCAAAGGAATGGTTAAATCCACATTCTGTAGGTTATGACCCGCAGCACCCATCAATTTAATTTGTTCTTCAGGCTTTGGTGGTGCAGTACGTTTTTTCGGTACTTCAATTTTCAGTTTGCCTGATAAATATTGACCCGTGAGAGATTCACTATTCGCAAGGATTTCATCATAAGTCCCTTCAGCAATCACATGACCGCCATGAATACCAGCACCAGGACCAATATCGATAATATGATCTGCTGCACGAATCGCATCTTCATCATGCTCAACGACTAAAACGGTATTCCCTAAATCACGTAAGCGAACTAAGGTTTCCAATAGGCGATCATTATCACGTTGATGCAGACCAATGGATGGCTCATCGAGGACATACATCACACCCATCAAACCTGCACCGATTTGCGAAGCCAAACGAATACGTTGCGCTTCACCACCAGACAATGTTTCTGCTGAACGAGAAAGACTTAAATAATTCAAACCCACTGAAACTAAGAAATGTAAACGCTCACGAATTTCTTTAAAGATTTTATCGGCAATTTCACCTTTTGCACCATCAAGATTTAAATCTTGATAATAACTTTCCGCATCACCAATCGACATTTTGGTAATTTGGGCAATGGTTTTGTCTTTTACTCGAACATGACGTGAAATTTCATTTAGACGTGATCCGCCGCAGGCATCACATGCAGCATTAGACAGATACTGTGCTAAATCATCACGAACATAGTTACTTTCAGTTTCGCGGTAACGACGTTCTAAATGTGGCAAAACTCCTTCAAAAGGTTGCACACGATTATGCTTACGACCACGTTCGTCGATATAACTTAAATCAACTTTTTCTTTACCTGTACCGTATAGGAATTTCTTTTTGGTGTCGGCATCCAGTTCATTCCAAGGTGTATCCAAAGAAAAACCAAAATGCGCTGCGACTTTTTCAATCATGCTGTAGTAGTACGGGCGTTGACGATCCCAACCACGAATAGCACCTTGGCTAATCGACACATCAGGGCTTGGAATGAGTTTTTCAGCACTAAAATGGCTACGGGTCCCTAAACCATCACAGGTTGGGCAGGCACCAAAGGGATTGTTAAATGAAAATAAACGTGGTTCAAGTTCTGCAACGGCACGGTCACATTCAGGACATGAGTGTTTAGCCGAAAAAACCCGATCAGGATGTTCGCCGTTCATCCACGATAGAATGGCAATATCACCACCGAGACGTAGAGCCGTTTCAAAAGATTCTGCAATACGGTTGCCGAGGTCATCACGGACTTTAAAACGATCCACCACCACTTCAATGGTGTGTTTTTTCTTTTTATCGAGTTCTGGAATTGGGTCGAGATCTACAATTTCACCATCGACGCGCGCTCGTACAAAACCTTGACTTTGTAGCTGTTCAAACAGGTTGGAATATTCACCTTTACGCTCACGCACCACAGGTGCAAGCAGCATCAGCGCTGTCCCTTCATCCAATCCTTTTACTGCATCGACCATTTCCGATACGGTCTGTGCCACCATTGGTAAATCATGCTCTGGGCAAAATGGCGTGCCGACACGTGCGTAGAGTAGTCGTAAATAGTCATAAATTTCGGTAATGGTTCCCACCGTAGAACGTGGGTTATGGCTGGTCGATTTCTGTTCAATCGCAATGGCAGGGCTTAAGCCTTCAATTGAATCAACTTCAGGTTTTTCCATTTGTGACAAGAACTGGCGCGCATAGGCCGAGAGTGATTCGACATAACGACGCTGGCCTTCGGCGTACAGCGTATCAAATGCAAGCGATGACTTACCTGAACCAGAAAGTCCCGTGATCACCACGAACTTATCGCGGGGAATATCAAGGTTCACATTTTTTAAGTTATGGGTACGTGCGCCTCGAATACGGATATGACTTTGGCTCATAAAACTATCTCGAAATTTTGCAGATGAAGGAAGTATATGATAACGACTTATGCTTTATTCAAGTGTTAAACATGATTTTATAGCGACAAATCATGTCGGCCAAAAGAAAAGTGATGCTGCTAGACTGTAGCTAGATTTCAGTGTTGAAACAAGTCTCAGCGTATAGATATTGGCTGCGACTGAAAACTGGAAGGTATTTATAAGTTCCCTAAAAAGAGAGGATCACCCATTTGGCGCAGAGCAAAAGTTGAATCATGACTGTGTTATTTTTGGTTTACCGTACGCCTTCAGGGATAGAGCATTGTTATGGTTGCAGTATTTAACATGCTAGCGCATAAGGACGTTCAAAGATTGAATCGACCGTCTCAAAAGCAAAGGGACGGATAATGTCATGATGGAGACGGGCATAGAAATTGACTTCGTGCTCAAGAGTTTGTAAGAAGGCGTCGTAGTCATCTTCAAAGTCTGGTAGGTCGAGTAAGTCTTGTTCTCGACTCAAAACGCAATGATATTTTTTAATAAACGCCAACATCAATTTTTGAATATGTGGATTGGTATAATAAATGAGATAGGTCGCGGCAGAACCGCAGTGTAAACAGCCTTTTTCAAGGTAAATTTCTTCGTTATTCAGCCAGCAACATTGTACGGTAAAAAATGCACGAATGGCTTCAGTACCTAAAGTATCAGGATGCATGAGAATGGCCCTCGAAAGTTAATTATGCAAATGATAATTATTATCATTATTAAAGTTTAGTTTTAAATGCCTAAAATAGCAATCGCGCCATCTAAAAAATATGATGTTCGGTAAATAAAAAGCCCTGAAGGGTTCAGGACTTTTTGGATCATTTGAGCTTTTAAGCGTGGTCTAAACCGAGCCATTGCTGTTGTTTGTAAGCACTGTCCCAGAATAACCATTCCAGTTCAGCCCCTTTACGGTAGGCTTTATGCATTTTCTCAATAGTGTCTGCATCACAGCGTGCAGCCACTTTATCGATGGTTGCAATTACATTACGTACTGCTTGGTTGAATTCTTCACCTGCGTAAGTATCAATCCACGCTTGGTACGGGTTGTTGGCGATAGAGTTGCCTACAATATCTTTACCGACTTCAGCATAAATCCAAAAACAAGGTAAGAGTGCTGCTAACACCACAGGGTAGCTTTCAGACCATGCTGTTGCCGTTAGAAATGAAGTGTAATGGTGACATGCCAAAGTCAGTGGGGTTTCTTCAAACTGCTGTTTTGAAATATCAAAATTTTTCATAAAGCCATCATGTAAACTGCGTTCCACCACAATCGCTTCTTTGGCCCCTTGGCTAAACTGAATAATGTCGTCAGCCTCATACGCTTTGGCACCACACACTGCTAAAGCCCGACCATAAGCCACCAAGTAGTGCGCATCTTGAATCACATAATGACAAAATGCTTCTTTATTAAGTGTGCCAGAGGCCAATTCTTGGTTAAAAGGTAAAGCCAGTGTTTTTTGATATAAGTCGATATTACGTTGCCAAACGTCTTGAGAAAAAGCCATGATTAGATCCTAAGGGAAGCCAAAATATGGGCAAGACTATAACAACAGTTTGCGCGGAACAACAATCCATCTCCGTACATCGGTGAGATAAGTAAAAATTAACGAAGATGTTTTGGTTTCAGGCGCAAAAAGCGTCATAATTGCGGCCATAAAACTCAACCTGTTTTTTTAGTTTTCGTTCATCTCCAAATTTTTTTATAGGTCGATCTGTCATGATGAAACATTTTGGTTTCTCTATCATTTTTACGATCGTGTGTCTTGCGTTGTCTGCGTACTGGGGTTTTACCCATGGACCAGAAGCGGGCTTAAAGACCATGTTTACTGCTTTGACCATCACTGCAATTTTAGCAGTGATGGAAGTCTCTTTATCTTTTGATAATGCTGTGGTCAATGCGTCCGTGTTACGTGGTTGGGATCATTTTTGGAAAATGTTATTCCTTACCGTGGGTATTTTAGTCGCTGTATTTGGTATGCGTTTAATCTTCCCTGTCGCAATTGTGGCGGTAACTGCAGATATGGGCTTCGTTGAAGTCGTTCAATTGGCTTTAAATGATCCAAAAACCTACTCACAACGTCTGATGGATCACCACCCTGAAATAGCTGCATTTGGTGGCGCGTTCTTATTGTTAGTGTTTCTTAACTTCTTTTTGGATGAAGGTAAAGATACGCACTGGTTCCGTTGGTTGGAGCGTCGTTTGGCAAACTTGGCCAATGTCCCTGCAATGTCTGTATTCTTGGCCTTGATTGCACTCTTGGTGATGGCGGCGAATGTTGATGAAGCTAAACGTCTCGTGGTGACCATGGCTGGAATTTGGGGCATCGTGGTTTATATTGGTGTACAAGTTTTGAGCCATTTACTTGGTGGTGAACCTGAAGTTGATGAAGACGGCAATGCAGTTACACATGATGCCAATGGCGCAACCACAGGTGTGGTTAAAGCGGGTATTGGTGGTTTCTTATACTTAGAAGTACTCGATGCATCGTTCAGTTTTGATGGCGTAATTGGCGCGTTTGCCATTACTTCGGATGTCGTGATTATTATGCTGGGTCTCGCGATTGGGGCGATCTTCGTGCGTTCGATGACGATTTACTTGGTCGAAAAAGGTACTTTGGATGCCTATGTCTTCCTTGAGCATGGTGCACACTACGCGATTGGTGCTTTAGCATTTATTATGCTGGCAAGTGGTACAGGTCTACATGTACCAGAAGTCGTCACAGGTTTAATTGGTGTGGCTTTTATTGTTTGGGCTGTGATTGCTTCCATTCAATACAAAAAACATCAAGCGGCTTAAAGCAGATTGCTTTAAACCGCGGAAAAGCGCAGCTCAGGTTGCGCTTTTTGTTTTTCAGATCAGGAAGGATTTTATTAAACATAAAATTCATGTCGCTAGTCGGATTGAATAGCCTATAATCTTGATCCAAGATTAATTCAATACAGTCTGTCCTCGTTTATGATGAATGCTTTAGAACGTCGTTCAACTTTTGCCTTAAGCAGTATTTTTGCCTTACGCATGTTGGGTTTGTTCATGATCATCCCTGTATTTTCTGTGGCAGGGCAGACCTATGAATATGCAACGCCTGCGTTGCTTGGTTTGGCTGTGGGGATTTATGGTTTAACACAGGCCATTTTACAGATTCCTTTTAGCTTGATTGCTGACCGTTATAGCCGCAAGCCTTTGGTGGTTTTTGGACTACTCCTGTTTGCTTTGGGCGGTGCAATTGCAGCGATGTCCGACACCATTTATGGGGTGATTATTGGTCGTGCCATTGCGGGTGGGGGTGCAGTGTCTGCAGTGGTGATGGCACTACTGGCGGATGTGACCCGTGAAGAAAACCGCATGAAAGCCATGGCAACCATGGGCATGAGTATCGGCGTTTCTTTTGCTGTGGCTTTTAGTTTGGGGCCGTGGCTTACCGGTTTAGTAGGGATTTCAGGATTATTCTGGGTAACGACCATCATGGGTTTGGCGGCTATTTCGATGCTGTTTTTGGTGCCAAAAGTCACCCGCCATCATCGTAATTATCAGCAAGGTTATTTGGCTCAGCTCAAACAAGTCCTAAAAATGGGTGATCTAAACCGTCTGCATGTGTCGGTGTTTAGCTTACATTTATTGCTGACAGCAATGTTTATTTATGTTCCCTCACAGCTCATCGATTTTGCAAAAATTCCACTAAATTCGCATGGCTGGGTGTATTTACCACTGTTGGTGATTAGCCTATTTTTTGCCTTTCCAAGTATTGTGTTGGCTGAAAAATATCGCAAGATGCGAGGCATCTTTTTAACGGCCATTGGCGGCATTATTTTAGGCTTAGGCATTCTAATTTTTGGCTTTGAGTCGAAGTATATTTTGCTGACAGGTTTGGCTTTATTCTTTATTGCTTTTAACGTCATGGAAGCGCTGTTGCCGTCATGGTTATCGAAAGCTGCACCGATTCAGTCCAAAGCGACTGCGATGGGCGTAAATGCCAGCAGCCAGTTTTTAGGCGCATTCTTTGGTGGTGTCACAGGCGGGCAGTTGCTGCTGTTAAACAATACAGCCTTGGGCTGGAGCATCCTGACCGGACTTGCCATTATTTGGTTATTGATTAGTTTTGGCTTGGCGCAACCGCGTTATTTGTCTTCGATGGTGCTACGTTTACCTGAACATAAACAAACAGATGAATGGACTTCCCAACTTTTAGCGATTCGTGGTATTGAAGAAGTCGTGGTGATGTCTGATCAACAAGTAGCGTATGTAAAAGTCGATAAGCAACAAATAGATGATGCTACGCGACAAGATTTAACGCAGTTGTTGGGGAAAGAGGTAGCCATTTAAGCATAACTCTTATAAAGTAAATAATAGAAATAGATAGGAAGTAAACATCAGATGCGCGGTGTAAATAAAGTTATTTTAGTGGGCACATTAGGCCGAGATCCAGAGACGAAAACTTTTCCAAACGGTGGTTCGTTGACCCAGTTTTCAATTGCAACGAGCGACTCTTGGACAGACAAAAGCACAGGTGAGCGTAAAGAGCAAACCGAATGGCACCGTATTGTGTTACACAACCGTCTAGGTGAAATTGCGCAACAATACCTACGTAAAGGTTCGAAAGTTTATATTGAAGGTTCACTGCGTACTCGTCAGTGGACAGATCAAAATGGTCAAGAACGCTACACCACAGAAATTCGTGGTGAGCAAATGCAGATGCTCGACAATAATCGTCAGCAAGGTGAGCAAATGCAAGGCGGAAATGATGGTTATGCACAACCACGTTTCAACAATAACCAAGGTGGTGGTTATAACAACAACCAAGGTGGTTATGGTAGCAATCCTGCAGCGGGTAATAGCAATAACCAACAAAGTGGTTATGCGAACAATAACCCAAGCGGTTTTGCACCAAAGGCGGCTCCTCAGTCAGCGCCTGCGGCAGCACCAGCAGATATGGATGATGATCTTCCGTTCTGATTTGTATAATATCTAAATATTGTATGAAGTGAAAAAGAACTTGATTTATATCAAGTTCTTTTTTTATGGCTAGGCAAATTTGGTATTTAAAAAAGAGCTTTATAGAATAAAGATGTTCAGCTAATACGAGTGACAGAGCATACTTCTCCTTTCTATAAAAAAAGGACCTCTGATGAGATCCCTTTTTAAAAAGACTAAATGCTAATAAATCATGATAAAGATTGCTGAGGATGAACCATATTTTTGATCGATAGCACATCAGCTAAAAGTTGATCAGACAATAGGTTTTCAGCTTTAATTAAAGCCAATACACTTTGACCAGTTTCATTCGCTTGTTTTGCAATACGAGTCGTTGTTTCATAACCCAAATATGGGTTGAGTGCAGTAATAATGCCAATTGAATTATCTACATTGGCCTGACAGTGTTCAGCATTGGCACGGATGTTTTCAATACATTTGTATTGGAACATTTGCATCGCTTTACCTAACAAATCGATCGATTCGAACAGTTTAAAAGCAATTAACGGCTCCATCGCATTGAGCTGTAGCTGACCTGCTTCGGCCGCCAAAGTAATGGCCAAATCATTTGCAATCACTTGAAAACACACTAAATTCATTGCTTCTGGAATAACTGGGTTCACTTTGCCAGGCATGATTGAGCTGCCTGGTTGACGCGGTTCTAAATGGATTTCATTCAGACCAGTACGAGGGCCACTAGAAAGCAAGCGCAGGTCATTGGCAATTTTTGAGAGTTTAGTCGCGGTACGTTTTAAGAAGCTCGATAATAAAACGAAATCGCCCATATCTGAGGTTGCTTCAATTAAATCAGGTGAACTGCTGATCTGCTTTTGGGTAATTTCAGACAATGCTGCGATGGCATATTCACGATACTTAACTTCGGTATTGATCCCTGTTCCAATTGCCGTTCCGCCCAAATTTACAACACTTAAAGCAGACGGCATGATGTCATTGAGCTTGTTTAAATCATTTTGTAAGGTATTTGCAAATGCGCCAAATTCTTGACCCAAGGTCATTGGAACAGCATCTTGCAATTGGGTACGACCCATTTTTAAGATATGCGAAAACTCATCGGACTTGTTCTTAAAACTTTGAATTAAATTTTGAAACGGGCTGTTCAATTGCTCAATTGCCAAGATTAAACCCACTTTAATGGCTGTTGGATAAACATCATTGGTTGACTGAGACATATTAATATCATTATTTGGATGTAAATATTGATATTCGCCTTTTAAATGCTCTAAATGTTCTAATCCAATATTAGCCAGTACTTCATTGATATTCATATTGGTGGATGTTCCCGCACCACCTTGAATCATATCAATTGGAAATTGGTCATGATATTTATAATTAATAATTTGTTCACATGCATACTGAATAGCATTATATTTATTTTCTTCAAGTTTATTGAGTTTAAAGTTGGCTTCTGCGCATGCAGCTTTAACCATTGCAAGGGCATTAATAAAAACAGGGAATTGATTGAGTTTATTTGGACTTAAATTAAAGTTCTCTAAAGCTCTTAAAGTTTGTACACCATAATAGCAATGAGCAGGAATTTCTTTATGTCCTAATAAATCCTTTTCAACGCGTGTGTTAATCTTAATGTTCATTTAAATAGACTCTAATCTCGAATAAATCGATATTAAAGTGCGCACGGTTTTTTTTCTAATGTAAAAATATATTACTACATGCATTTTTTGCATAATAGATTATAATTGATCAAAGGATGAGTGAAGAATGAGTTATGACTTTAGAAATTCGATGGATTGAAGATTTACTTGCATTAGAGCAAGAAAAATCGATATCTCAAGCAGCAGCTCTACGACATGTCACGCAGTCTGCCTTTACGCGCAGAATTCAGAATATTGAAAACTCATTGGGTTTCCAAATTTTGAAAAGATATAGTAAAAATATTGATTTCACAGAAGCGGGGCAAGTTTTACTGGCTTCGGCAAAAAATATACAAAATCAACTCACTACAACAATAAAATATTTAGAAAAGAATGTGAAACATAATGAGTTAACCGTCAAGTTTGCAGTGTCACACTCGCTTATTACCCAGTTTTTCCCCCGCTTTATTCATGAGTTATCTATGGATATGACGGACTTAAAATTGGAAATTATTGCCTCAAATTTCAAACAGGGGATGCGCTTATTAAAAGATGGCTCGTGTGATTTTTTAATCAGTTATTGTGATCAAAAAACATTAGAACAATTCGATCGTTCTTTGTTCGAATTTCATAAAATTGTTGAAATGGAAATACTCCCAGTGACGGCCTTAGATCATGATGGGACTGCCAAATATTCACTCGATCAGTCTTTTCCTTTGTTGTCTTATAGTAAACAAGCATATTTAAGAAACTGTGTGGATGAAGCAATTGAAAATAAGTTGGATTATAGAACTTTATATGAGACGGATAATGCAGGCGATTTAAAAGAGTTGGTGTTGCAAGGTTTGGGTGTGGCATGGTTGCCTAAATTATTGGTTGAAAGAGAGATTCAAGAAAATAAATTAAAAGTACTGGATGGTAATCAGTACTATTTATTTCAAGATGTCTATCTGGTTAAACGAGAAATGTCATTTTCAAATCGAATTAATTATATTTGGAATATTTTAATTCAGAAAAATAAATAATTCGAATTTATGGATTATTTTTTTTAATCGTTTTGAGGTATATTTAAATAATAAATAAGGTGATTTTATGAATAGTAAATAAAGGACTTTCCTTACTATTTAAAAATCACCATTTATTTTATCTATAAATAATTCTAAGTGTTATCAGCTAATTGGTTTGCGGGAGAAATGTTGTTCACCATGATGCCTTCTTGCTGCGTAAGCTCATCTTTATTGCCCTCAGTACGTGCAATCACGGCAGTTGCAATACTATTTCCAATCACATTGGTTGCCGTACGGCCCATATCTAAAAACTGATCAATCGCTAAAATTAATAGAATACCGGCTTCAGGAAGTTTGAACATAGCCAGAGTGGAGGCAATCACCACAATAGATGCTCGTGAAACACCTGCAATCCCTTTACTCGTAATCATGAGGGTAAAGAGTATGAGTGCTTGCTGGGAAAAACTTAAATCAATGTTGTAGGCTTGTGCAATAAATAACACAGCAAATGCCATATACATCATCGAGCCGTCGAGGTTGAAAGAATAACCTAAAGGGAGCACGAAACTGGTAATGCGTTTAGGCACACCGAAGTTCTCCAAAGCTTCCATGGTTTTTGGATAAGCCGATTCGCTACTTGCGGTCGCAAATGCCAACATGGTGGGTTCACGCACGATTCGCATCAATTTAAAAATATCTTTTTTCAAGAAGATATAGCCGAAAGCAATCAGGAGAGTCCAAAGCACCAGTAATCCTACATAGAACTGTCCAATGAAAATACTATAATCAATAATCAGCTTAGGGCCTTGAATGGTAATCGCGGAAGCAATCGCTGCAAAAACGGCAATAGGTGCAAATGCCATGACATAATCTGTAATTCGGAACATCACCTTACAGAGTTCATCAATTATTTTACCAATGACGGTCGCTTCACTATGATGTTGAACATAGGCAAGTGCAGAACCAAAGAAAATTGAGAAAACCAAAATCTGTAATATCTCATTATTGGCCATGGCTTCAGCAAAACTACGCGGGAAAATATGGGTAATGAAGCTTTCTAAGCTCAGACTTGTCGCACTGACACCGATATCAACCGCTGTTTGAGGAACGGTGAGATTCATCCCAGCGCCAGGTTGGAATAAATTGGCTAAGCCCATGCCCAGTAAAAGTGAAATAAATGATGCACCAATAAACCAACTCATGGCCTTTAAGGTAATTGATCCCAGAGAAGAGGATTTTCCCATCGAGACAAGACCGGAAACGATTGTTGCAAACACTAAGGGTGCAATAATCATTTTAATTAATCTTAAGAATACATCAGTCACAATTTTAAAATAGGCGGCAAGTTCTGTGGTTTGTGCAGTTGTTAAAGTACTATGAAAAGCCCAACCAATCAGTATTCCTGAGATCATGGCAATCAGAATATATTTCAGTAATTTCTTCTGCTTCATACTTATCGTTCCTTCTTTAATCTTCTTTTCATCAACTTTTCACCTGATGTAGCAAGGCATTGATGACATTCCATGTTGATCAATTTATAGAGGCATTGCTTTAGGTGTTGAGTGCTAAATCGTCGATTGGGGATTTAGCTATGGCAAGTGTTACTTTTTTTTAAAAAAAACGACAATGCAATTTTTAATTCAGTTATGCAAAAAATGCATGAGATGATTCTTTAGTTTTACTTGATATAAATGAGCTACTCTTCATATAAAGACCGAATGTTTGTTTTTTTAATTCTGATTGGTGATAGGAAAGATATTAAATTTCCTGATTCTGTGAGGAAGAGCCAAGGTCAGAAAGCGGAGCCAAAGTTAATAAATACAAAAACTCAAAACCAAGCTTGCACTCATCATTTTCCCACAGACAAAACCATTGAATTGCCTGTTTTATCTAATATTTTAATAATCAGCTTATGACTTTAAGTTCCTGATTTAAACAGATAATTAAAATAAAAATGTAGCGTGTTGATGACGTTGATCGAGCAATATCATGACTTTTCACAGCTCACGCACAAGGACTTGATGTTTTCATTCTTTCCTTTCGAACATCCACAAAAAATTATCCACGCATAATTTATTGTTAAAGTGACAGAATTTACAAACATGAATTTAGTTCACTTTGGGTTGAGATTAAATCATTTTTATTCATGTGATCATTCAGGTATAAATTAAACCACGCTCTTAACGATAGATCATATTCATCTTTGCTTCTTAGCCTGATACTCAGAAAAAACTGAAAAGGCTGGAAAGATGATTCACTAGAAAGATCCAAAAAGAAAATTGGACAGTCTAGAAAGAGCATGAAAGAAATTCAGTTTTATCGCAGAAGTATAGGGTAACAGATCGCCATGAGTACAGAGTTTGCATGTTCAATTAAACGTATTCGTTTTGATGAAAACTATCAACCAGCGGATAGCACACGTCTAACGACTAATTTTGCCAATTTAGCACGCGGTGAAAGTCGAGAGCAGAATCTTCGTAATACACTTCGAATGATTAATAATCGTTTCAATGCTTTAGCACAAACTGATAATCCGAATGGTGACCGTTATTCACTTGAAATTGATATTATTTCTGCAGATTTAGATATTGAAGGCAATGGTAAAACTTTTCCAATCATTGAAATGTTGAAAAGCACCATTACCGATCACCATACCAATCAACGTATTGAAGGCATGATTGGCAATAGTTTCTCGTCTTATGTACGTGATTATGATTTTAGTGTGGTACTGAAAGAACATAATAAAGAGAACTCAACTTCGTATGCACCAGAAGGTTTCGGTGATTTACACGGTAAGCTTTATCAATATTTAGTAAATTCAGATACTTTTAAGGCTGAATTTAATCAACAACCTGTCATTTGTTTAAGTGTTTCAACAGCGAGGACTTATCAGCGTACTGTTAATGAGCATCCAGTTTTAGGTGTTGAATATAAGCAAGATCAATATTCACGTACAGATGAATATTTCCATAAAATGGGCTTACAGGTTCGCTTCTTTATGCCGAAAGGAAGTGTTGCACCTTTAGCATTCTATTTTGCGGGTGATTTATTACGTGATTACACCGATTTTGAACTGATTAGCGCAATTAGTACGATGGAAACTTTCCAAAAGATCTATCGTCCTGAAATTTACAACGCAAATTCTTCAGCAGCACAAGTGTATCAAGCAAGTTTAGAGTACCCAGATTACTCATTAACACGAATTGTTTACGACCGTGTAGAGCGTGGTCAATTGGCAGTAAAACAAGGTAAATGGACGGAAGAAAACTTTATCAAGCCTTATCAAAACATCCTTGAACAATGGGCTGCCAATTACACTGTAGAAAGTAACGCTGCTTAATTTACCTGAAATAGAGATAGAAGATTTAAAATGGCAATTTTATTACCAACATCAACGGCTGGCAGCTTACCGAAACCTTCATGGCTTGCAGAACCTGAAAAACTTTGGTCACCTTGGAAATTAGAGGGTGACGCATTAATCGAAGCGAAGCAAGATGCTCTGCGTTTATCCCTGCAAGAACAGATCCATGCGGGAATTGATATTGTGAGCGATGGTGAGCAAACTCGCCAACATTTTGTCACGACATTTATCGAGCATCTTGATGGCGTGGATTTTGAGAAGCGTGAAACAGTTCGTATCCGTAATCGTTATGATGCAAGCGTTCCATCTGTAGTCGGTGCAGTAAGCCGTCAAAAGCCTGTTTTTGTTGAAGATGCTAAGTTTTTACGTAACCAAACTACACAGCCGATCAAGTGGGCATTACCTGGCCCGATGACCATGATTGATACGCTGTATGATGATCACTATAAAAGCCGTGAAAAACTGGCTTGGGAATTTGCTAAGATCCTGAATCAAGAAGCACGTGAGTTAGAAGCTGCGGGTGTGGATATTATCCAGTTCGATGAACCTGCATTTAATGTGTTCTTTGATGAAGTGAATGACTGGGGTGTTGCAACGCTTGAACGAGCACTTGAAGGTCTGAAATGTGAAACTGCGGTTCATATTTGCTATGGCTATGGCATCAAAGCCAATACCGATTGGAAAAAGACCTTGGGTTCAGAGTGGCGTCAATACGAAGAAGCATTCCCTAAACTGCAACAATCTAAAGTTGATATCATCTCACTCGAATGTCAAAACTCGCGTGTACCAATGGATCTGATTGAGCTGATTCGCGGTAAAAAAGTCATGGTCGGTGCGATTGATGTCGCAACCAACACCATTGAAACACCAGAAGAAGTTGCGAATACACTACGTAAGGCGCTTCAGTTTGTCGATGCAGATAAGCTTTATCCATCGACCAACTGTGGCATGGCGCCTTTAGCACGTGAAGTCGCACGTGGTAAGCTGAATGCGTTAAGCGCAGGTGCAGAAATTATTCGTAAAGAACTTTCGGCTTCATACGCAGCAAGCGCGTGATGTGAGAGGGCTACCTGTTTGATAAAATAGGTAGCTTTTATCTGAGTCAAAGCATGTGTCCGTTCTACTGAGGAATAAAATGATGATTGAAGCAACAGACTTTAGAGATGCAATGTCTTTGTTAACCAGTGCAGTGAGTGTCGTAACTACGGCAGGCATGGCTGATCGTCATGGATTCACAGCATCTGCCGTATGCAGTGTGACGGATACACCACCGACATTATTGGTCTGTATGAATAAAGCATCGCGTTCACATGCACATTTTGTCGACAATAAAATTTTATCGGTGAATGTGTTAGGCGCACAACATCAGCATATTTCGAATGTCTTTGCATCTAAAATGACGTCTGAAGAGCGTTTTGAACATGGTGTTTGGACAGAGCTAGAAACGGGCGCGCCTGTTTTAAAGGATGCTTTGGTCAATTTTGACTGTGAAATTGATGATATTCAAGAAGTGGGAACACATACGGTTTTTATGTGCCGTATTGTCGCGATTCAACAAAGCCAACATGAGCAAAGTTTGGTTTATTTTAATCGTGCTTATCATCAGGTGGGGCTGACCGAAACGGCTTAAATTCACTTTTTATTGAACATCAAAGCTTTGAAAGGCCCTTCCAAATCATAGATTTTCCACTGCTTGACTCTAGATTTGACTGTATTAGCTCGATTTGAAAAATGGAAAGGTTTTCATTTAGGTCACAAGATGGTAAAAATCGGGCAACAGTGTCGGGAAATAATAAATCTAAAAATCCGATAAAAATAATAAAAACTTACTGTTTTACCAATTTTTGGTTTGTGCGTATTCTTGCTTCATCACTTAAGCACTCTCACAAATCTTTTGAGGACGAATACATGAGTTTAATCAATACTGAAGTTAAGGCGTTTAATGCAACAGCTTACCAAAATGGTGAATTCATTGAGTTGTCTGAGCAAAACTTGAAAGGCAAATGGTCTGTCGTATTTTTCTATCCTGCTGATTTCACCTTTGTGTGTCCAACAGAATTGGGCGACTTAGCCGATCACTATGCTGAATTTCAAAAACTCGGTGTGGAAATTTACGGCGTATCGACCGATACCCACTTTACCCATAAAGCATGGCACGATACTTCAGATGTGATCGGTAAAATTCAGTATCCATTGATTGGTGATCCAACTTGGACTTTGTCTAAAAACTTTGATGTGCTGATTGAAACAGAAGGTCTTGCAGACCGTGGTACTTTTGTGATTGATCCTGAAGGTAAAATCCAAATTATTGAAATTAATGCTGGCGGTATTGGTCGTGATGCATCTGAACTATTACGCAAAGTGAAAGCAGCACAATATGTGCATGCGCACCCAGGCGAAGTATGCCCTGCAAAATGGAAAGAAGGTGAAGCAACGCTTGCACCGTCAATCGACTTGGTTGGAAAAATCTAAGTCAACTTCGATGGTTGCATTGTGCTGAGTCATGAGCATGATACCTGTAAAAAATCAGCCCAAGTGGCTGATTTTTTTATGCAGGGTTCTTTTAGCTTTTACAGATGGTAACCCCTGCAGGTGCTGGCAAAGTCTCTTAAACCTTGGATCAAATGCTCAATCCGTTTCTCCATGACCAAACGTTGTCTTTTACGTGAAGCATAGACCAACTGTACGGTTCCAATATTGAAACACCAGTCGGGCAAAATGTGAACTAGGCGACCTGAAGCAATATCTGTCCCTACCTTTAAGTAAGGCATGTTGGTAATGCCGAGTCCATCCACAGTCAAAATAATAATAGTCGTCAAATGAATGCATGATGGATTCAAGTCTGTATTGATTTGTGACAGAAAGCAGTCTTCGATGGATGATCTGATACTGTCTGATTCCTAACGATTGCACACGACAAAAAGCGATCCGAAGATCGCTTTTACTGAGGTCTGATTATTTTTGAGCCGTATTTTTGCTATAGCTTTGAATCAGGTTTTTATAGTCTGGAATATGCGCTGCAAAGAGTGAACCGAGGCCTTCAATATGATTAAGCCAGTCGCGGTGTAATTCACATGTTGCACTAAACCATGACATCAGCTGCGCGTCTGCCTGATATATGCGATCCCATACTGCATCACGTGTGATGGGATTAATTGTCCTATTTTTGTGATTCTGTGTACTAGTGCAGCGCTATAAGAGGGTTGAGGAAAAGGCTAGTATAGATTGCATATTCATCCTCTCGAGATAGGAGCTCCAAGATGAAAAAAGTAATTGGTGTTTATCGTAATCAAGACATGCATTGGGTTGGTGATGGTTTTCTTGTCAAAAACCTCTTTTCATATGACCGCTTAGGACAAGCGATTAGTCCGTTTCTACTTTTGGACTATGCTGCACCTTACAAATTTGATCCAACCACATCGCAACGTGGTGTGGGTTCACACCCGCATCGTGGCTTTGAAACAGTCACCATCGCCTATAGCGGTGAAGTGACACACAAAGACTCTAGCGGCGGTGGTGGTACCATCAATACTGGCGATGTACAGTGGATGACTGCGGGTTCAGGTGTGGTGCATGAAGAGTTTCATTCTCCAGCCTTTGCTGAGCATGGTGGTCTGTTTGAAATGGTACAACTTTGGGTGAATTTGCCAGCCAAAGACAAAATGACCACACCGCGTTATCAAGCCTTGACCGTGGCGGATATCCCGCGCATCGAAATGGATGATAATGCTGGACACATACGCGTGATTGCGGGGGAGTTTGGTGGTCATCATGGCCCCGCTCAAACGTATAGTCCCGTCAATGTTTGGGATGGTGAATTAAAAGCAGAGTATGAAACTTTTATCCATGTGCCCGTCACGCATAACACGATTGTGGTGGTGCTCAGTGGTGAAGTGCTGATTAATGGCACGCAAAAAGTGGTGGATAGTTCCATTGTGATGTTTGCTCAAGATGGCGAAGCTGCAATTCAACTACAAGCGCTGCAAGACACTAAGTTCTTGGTGTTGACTGGTGAACCACTAAATGAGCCAATTCAAGGTTATGGTCCATTTGTGATGAATAGCAAAGCGGAAATTGTGCAAGCTTTTGATGATTTTAATCGTGGCAAGTTTGGTGAAATACCTGTTGCTATGGTGGACTAAAATCTTGTCGCTAAAAAGAAGAAATCCCTACTCGGTCAAGGGTAGGGATTTTTTAGGCGCTGTAGTCTTCGTGTTTTGCATAGTTGGTCATGAATTATTATGTGATGTAATTATCTTTTTTATGCGAGGCGCATATTAGCGCTTTTTCGCTGGTTTGTAAAACAGATGTTATAAAAATAGTTAATTTATATACTTTGTTTTTAAAGGGTTTATATTTTTATTTAAAATAAAATGCATAAAAAACCTGTGTTTATTTAAGTGGCTTTTTAGTGTAATGAAATGTAATTTAAGCAAATATCGTCCTACCAGTGCGGCACATGAAAAAATGTGATTCTGGTATTTTTTAATAGCCCTATTTTTTCGACATTGGGTCATAATTTCAGGCAATATAAGTCAGACTGACGGATCATAATTTTGGATATTGCAGTTATTGGTAGCGGCATGGCCGGTCTTGCTACCGCAAGAATTCTAAAGGATGCTGGGCATAATATTACTATTTTCGAAGCACTGACTGGGCGAGGGATGGATAGCCACAGTACAGAGTTTGAAGGTGGTCTGATTGATGCTCCGTTACGTGTCATGAACCCACATTTATGGAAAAACACCTTAAGTCTTGCGACTTATTTAGGCATCAAAACGTATCCAGTACGCACCTACATGGCATGTAGTTGGTTGTTTGAAGACCGTACAGAAACATGGCTAACCACTACCCGTAGTCGCATTGGAAATTTCCCAATTATCAATAACCGTAAAGGCCTGCAGCAGTATGGATGGCGCTTGGTTAAAGGTATGTTGCAGCTTAAAACCGCGATTGCTAAATTCTTCAAATCTAAAGATCAAGACATTACCTTAGCTGAATTTATCAACCAGCATGACATTGAAGAAGTATTTTGGCATGGCGCAGTCATGCCTGTGCTCTACACCATCTGTACCTGTAATCCAAAAACCATTGGCGAATGGCCAGCGAAACCGCTGTTGATCTTTTTACGTCAGTTGACGGATGGCGATGCTTTATTGCGTATACAAGGGGGAACACCTGCCTTCGTCGATAAATTGATTGAAAACATCAATATCCAAAGCGGAGCGGCTATTAGCAAAGTCACTCAACAAGGTGACAAGGTTTTGGTTGAAAATAATAAGGGTGAACAGCAACTGTTTGACCGTGTGGTGGTGGCAACGCCAACCACAAAAATTGAAGAGTTTTTAGATCCTGTTCAGTTTGCAGATGATATTGCGCTGTTAAAGCAGTTCCGTTTTGAGCAAGGTCAGCTGGTGATCCATACTGATCCTTCTGTGATGCCGCCTAAGCGTAAAGACTGGTCGGTGCTGAGCTATATGATGGACCGTAAGTTTACCCGTCAACAGTTCACGGTTTGGCTCAATTCAGTCGAACCGAGTTTGGTTGGTAAAAATGCCGTGTTCCAAACGTGGCAGCCTGTGACCGAGATTGACCCGAAAAAAGTAATTTCAACTGTAACTTTGACCCGTGCGGTGGTGGACTCGCAAACGGTGGCTTTGAATAAAGAGTTACAACAACGCCATAAGAGTGTCAACCGAAAAATCTTCTTCTGTGGTTCATGGTCGTGCGATGGTCTGCCTATTTTAGAGTCTGCCGTCACTTCAGCAATGCATATTGCAGAAATTTTCGATGCACCATTGCCGTTTGTTGGATTAAAACCTAAAGTTGAGGTTGCCCCACAACTCGGCTACTAAAGCATGAAATGGCTCCAAACCTTACAGTTACATCTGCCCAAACATAAATATGCAATTGATGCAAAACAATTGGGAGATCACGCTGTATTGGCTTGGAGCAATCTTGGCTATTGGGAAAATAGCCAATCTTCCTATCCTGAGGCTTGCCAAACACTAGCCATACATCTTGCTGATCGATTAAAGCTAAAGTCAAATGACCGTGTTTTAGACTTGGGTTGTGGGCAGGGTGCGAGTCTATTGCTGTGGCAGCAGCATTACCATGTTCAGCAACTTTGTGCGGTTGAGTTACAAACCGCATGTGTCCAGCGCATACAACACACTTTAAATTCAAAGATACACATCATTCAAACGTCATTTTTAAATTTAAATTCAAAGCTATTTTCAGCACCTTTTGATGTGGTGTTTTGCCTCGATGCCGCTTATCACAGTGATTTAAATTCATTTCTAAGATCAACCCATTCTGTTTTAAATTCAAAAGGGCGCATAGGTTTTCATTATTTGATGTTGAGTAATGCATTTTTGAATTTAAACCGTTTTGAGAAGCTTCAACTGAAAATGCTGTTAAAAGCAGCCGATGTGAATTTGGAACATCTTCAGTTAGAAGCGAATTTGCAGCATTCGATAGAAGTACAAGGTTATCAGCAGGTTGCTATTGAAGATTTATCAGGTGCAGTTTTGGCGGGTTTTTCTCGTTATTATCATGTGCATTTAGTCCAACAGGCGGCTCAAAATTTGGATCATTTCAAAATTAAAATGACCGCTAAGCTCTGCCAGAAATTGTTTGAACAGGGCATCGTGCGCTATGTTCAAATTACAGCAGTTAAAGACACTTAAAATGAAATAAAAAACCAAAGGGCCAGAAACAACAAAGCCTCACTAAAAAGCGAGGCTAAGTATAAAATGGTGCCGGCACACGGATTCGAACTGTGGACCTACTGATTACAAGTCAGTTGCTCTACCAACTGAGCTATGCCGGCAACGTTGTGAGAATAATAGCGGATTTTCTTGAAAACGCAAGCCAAAAAGTGAGCGATTGAAATGCGCAAAATTTTTTGTGCAAATTTCACCCACCAAAGGGTGGGTGAAAGCTGAGAATAAAATTCGGGGGCTGTGATGAAACTGTTTTTAAATAGGGTTAAGTGAAAACATGGAACTTATTTGCTCCTTAAAATTTGATCGAGGTCTTGGGCACATTCTTCCAATGTAAAAGCCATGTCGAGTTGCATTTGAGGTTTGAGTTCATTGGCCAGCGTTCTCCATTGTTCAATCAGACGAATTGCTTTTTGAATTTTATGTTTGTTGACATCCTTTGCAAGGGTTGGGGTATAACCGCCTCGTTTAGCGTTTTTAATTTGTTTGACATAATTGGTGCTGTTATTCATTCTGACTCCCGAATAGCAGTTTTATTGGTCAATTTTGTGTTTCGCTAGTTATATACCGCAAATGAATTGTGCTTCATAAACATTGCATATAGATGATCATTGATGATTTATTTTAACCTCCCTTAGAAATTGTTTTAGCTCAAGTTTGAATCAGGTTCAAGCGTTTATTTTTGAATAAATATTTCACTTTGTGGTGCAAATTATCCTATTGGTTGAAGAGTCGTTTTTTATGAAGCAGACTTTGTGCCAAGTCTAAATAAGAATATTCAGCATAAAAAAAGACCTTAATCTTTCGATTAAGGTCTTTAAAATTTTGGCGAAAGAGGGAGTCATCTTTTTATATTAAGCATATGATAATTAATTAAAATAGAAAATTATATTTTTATTTTACCCCCAATTTTACCCCCAGTTAGATCGAGGTGGTGGTGTTCTTTTAAGTCCATGGAACCATAGAACAATTATAAGGTTATTTTCACATACATTTTTCAAAATGACATGTTAATAGTAGTCCACTAAATGATTCTCAGATGTACTGTGTCGTTATACTGATAGGTGTTTAGTGAGTTACTACAAACACACTGGGAAAAAATGATCTGGAGGGACGTAAGTAGGATATTCGCTGAAAAATGGATGAAGAACCCTCTTCCGCATCGTGTACCGTTGACGGACATGATGATTACTGAGTTAAAGGCTTTGAGACTTACTCATAATCAGGAACTGCTATTTCCACATCGTTTAAACAATAGAGAACCGATGCGTAGCGAGTCTATTTTGGCTGTGATCAAACGTTCGGGCTATGTCGGTCGGATGACCACACATGGTTTTAGATCTCTATTCAGTACAGTTGTAAATAAATCGGATCTGTTTAGTCCAGATGCCATTGAGCGCCAACTTGATCATGTGCCTCAAAATAGGATTTGCTCGGCATATAATCGAGCGCAATATTGGGAAGAGCGGGTGAGATTGATGGAGTGGTATGAGGGGGAAGTGAAGGATTGGCTGAATTAAATAATTAAAAAATCACAAAAACCACGCTTTTTAGCGTGGTTTTTTTTCATCGTTATAGCTGTAACCTGAGTACATATACTGTCTTAATAGTTTGTAATTAGGGGTTTAAATTTTTCAATATAGGGTTTAAGAGTAGATAAATGGGGTATAATAGTTATTATTTTTTATTGATAGAAGACGGAAAGATTGAAATATAAGGCTTAGAAGTGTTAATTTTTAACTATTATCTAAAAATACTAGAAGATTCCAATCATGAATGAATCAAACTTTCAATTTTTTAGGGAGCTTCCTGAAATCGGGCAATTAGAAAAACTAACCGATAAAGAAATTTTTGGATTTTTGAAACGTTACTATACTGATAGTTATCAGCTTTCAATTACTCAAAATAGGAAAATTCAAAAAGGCATATTTCGGGAAACTATCGAAACTTTAGAAAGACTGTATGAGCGTTTGGAGCTAGTTGAAGAATTTATTGGTTATCACAAAGTAGATTGGGATGATGCTTGCTCTTCAAAAAATGAGGCGAAAAAAAAGCAAATAGTTGAGTTTTATAATGGTCTAGTAGTTGATGTTGCACTTATGAAACTAGCAACTACATATTATAGATTGCCAGAAAAAATTCATGCTTTTA
This sequence comes from Acinetobacter johnsonii, assembly GCF_048551975.1. Classification (GTDB taxonomy): domain Bacteria; phylum Pseudomonadota; class Gammaproteobacteria; order Pseudomonadales; family Moraxellaceae; genus Acinetobacter; species Acinetobacter johnsonii_A. The sequence goes on from NZ_JBIMCF010000003.1 coordinate 105,434, forward strand.
TTGATTTTCTAGATAAAGAGATATCGTGTATCTTTAGAAGTGATATTCAATCTGACAGATGGAAAGTTGAAGACTTTCCTTATGAGGAAGTATTTGAGACGATTGATCAATATAGGCAGTATTTAGGCAAGCAAAAGAACTACAAATTTAATTTTGATAAGAATGAAGCTGAGAAGATTGCTCGTGAAATTTTGGATGTGCTACAAGACACTAAGAAAATTACACAAGCGCTTGTGGTAGTAAAATTTCAGGTACTGGATTTTTCTGATGAAGAGATTGAAAAATTAATTCATACAGGGCAAGTAGATCACATATTAGCTGAAACTCCGATTGGAAGAAAAATACGATTGCTAGTAGAGGAGTTGAATACCCTTGAACTAGGAAGAACTCATTTACCTTGGTTATCTATCCTTACAAAAGGTGAAATAGAACTGAATGGTGAAGTTCGATTAATGCTTGGATTTATTCTAGACAGTTCAACATACACAATAGATACCAATCAAATCAAGGAGTCATTACATCGTGAGTTAGATATATTTTTTCATGGTAGTAAGATTGCTAATTTTACTCGATCGGAAATTATTGCGATTGATCAAATTTTTGATCACTTAGGTGTAAAAGAAATAAAAGAATTCAAACTCCCTAATCGCAAAAAATTAGCTCTCATGTTGAAGTGGTTTGTAGGATTGTTTTATGGAATGGGAAAGATTATTAGTCCTGATAATCACACTGCCGAGAGTCAATTAGTTGATACGCCTATACGTCTAATTACAAGAAAAGCTGATGGTCGTTTAAAAGATCGAAATGATAAGAGAAAGTCAAAAAGACAAGAAAAGGATGATCTAGAGAAAAAACCATATGATTTTAATTCAATCTGGGATGATGCCAGTTTAGTTAAACGTGCTCCAGAATATGCGAAGTCTATCCACAAATTTTACGAGATGCTGAAATATTTTGATGAGTTAGATGCACAGCAAATAAAACTATTGCAAAGGGTTAATTTGTTCCTGGCTTATTTGGAGCATACATATATTGACAGTTTATCAACTTCTCTATCGATCAACCAAGATCCCTCTAAATGGCCCTGTGCAGCTAGGATGTATTTAGCCTTATTAGATGGAATTGATATTAATTTTTCTGTATGGGCATCTAATTGGACTCTCTACAATACTTTTTCGCTTCCGGTAAGTTTAAATAATTCATCATTAACGTATGACTTACACGATATAAATCTGGCGGAAGTAACAAATCTAATAGCACCAGAGCTAAAGCTAATCAAACAACACAATATCTCTATTCCCCGAAGCAGATTAGCTTATATGGAAATGCTAGTGCAAAAAAACACGAGATCAGCACAGTGTTATTTAGAGACAAGTTTCAAAGAGAACACGATATTATTACGCTTTAAAATTGATAATAGCCAGAGTCGATTAGATATCAGCACCTTAAAGACAATTGTTACTCAATTCTTTAAGAAAGCGAAGCGTGCACCAAAGAGTATAGGAGCATATTTAGACGCTTATATCGGATATTTTGTTTTTAAAGATGGCTGCTATTCTATTGACTGTACAGCTATTTGTTACCTTCGTTCGGACGTTGTTGCTGATGAGGTAAAATTAAAATTTAAGGATTATTGGGGAAAATTTACTAAGAGGTACAATGCCAAACAGATAATTGATAGAAATTTGCCGGACTTGAAAATAATCCCTACATTATGGTTTAAAGAAGGTGAATCGGACTATTTAGTTGTGAATAAAGAAGATAAACGGCTTATTCCCCAGCTGAAAAATGATCTAGTGAACTTTTATACTACGTATGAATATTTCAATAAATATAAAAGTACAAGCCATCGCAATCAAAAAAGACCAGAGCTATTTTTGAGGGGTAGAATAAAAGAAGCTATACCTAAAAAAGAGGATGAAAAAAATACTCCACAAGATGAAGGGAGTACGCCTGAAAATGAAAAAAACGTAAATAAAATCAATGAAAATTCATCTCAAGAGGGGGCGAATAAGCAGGCTGATTTTTATAAGAGTAGGGCAGAAAGATTAGCACGGTTAATACTACCTCTATCGTAATTTAATCTGATAAATTCCTGATATCACGCCTGCTTTTAGGCAAAAAAGTCATCGTTTCACAGTCTGATGAGAAAACCTGTATACGAACTAGGAATATCTCTGCGAAATACTATTCAATTAAATTCCCGCATTTGTCTTCCTAAATACTCACCGCATAACTTTTTTTTATCCAAAGATATAAGTAGTGGATTAATAATTAATAGATTTAGCAAATTTGATCATTGGAGACTACTCAATTAGATGAGTATCAGAAGGGAAATCTAGAGGCTAGAGCTCAATGTTTGCAGGTAAGTAATATAATTAAATACAACTAAATATATCTATATGGAGACTAATCATTAGACTATTCATAGAGTTGTATACCTAATTAGATTCAACCTAAAAATTATATTCATACAGTTTAACCCTCTCATATGGAGCTATTTCCAGAGTGAGTATTGAACATGAGTAAGTCAATTAATGAATCTAAATTAACCATCCAACTTGAAGTTGTCACTGAGCTATGGATTAGAGCTCATCGTAGACCGCATGATTTCTATTTAGAATTTGCTGAGCTTCTGACGGAATTAGATCAAGTGTACATACGGTCTTACGACTACTTCGGATATATCAATGCATGGTGTAATTGGTTGGAACAGAATGATATTTGTGGTCTAAAGTTAAATGAACTTATTGAAGAACTTAAAAGAAAATCATTTGTTGAGTATCAGCGATATTTTAAGAGTTATCAATCTGAACATCGAAGAGCTTTAAGACGTCATCGTGAAAATGAGATAAGGAATATTCGATCACTAGAAAGGAAAGCTAGGAGTGCTGTAGAGCGTTATTCAAAGACCGAGGTTGTTCGTATTGATTTGGGATACATTAAAAAATATCAACACTTGATCAATATTACTGATTTTTATGAGGATATGAAAGAGCTAAGAGTACAGATGAGCAAGCGGGAAAAGCCATTTAACGCTCTGATAGATTTTGGTTGGGCCTTAGAGCAAGGAGTGGATAAGGGCTATCACTGTCATTTGGTACTGTTTTTTAATGGGCACGTTAAGCAGGATGGATGGGGTATAGCTCATCAAGTCGGAAAGGAATGGCAGAAAATCACAGGCAAGCTAGGATACTTTTTTAACTGTCATGATCCTGAACAGATCCAAGAGTACACGGAGTTGGGTATTTTAGGTATTGGTCGAATTCACAGAAGTAATCCTACTGAAGTAGAAAAGATGATTAATGCGGTACGCTATCTAGTACGACCTGAAAAAGATGCACAACATCTGCGTGTGAAATGCAAAGCAAAGATGCGGACATTTCAATGATTTGAAAATAATCTCAGATATACATTATCTAGATGAAAACGAGTTTTTTAACTTTTCAAGGCTTACCCATCGGTGAGCCTTTGTCATTTCTAGAGGTATATATTATGAGTTTAAATTGTCCTTATTGTTTTTCCGATCAGGTTATTCAAGTGGTTAATCAGCAGGTGAATGGTTCTGATTCTACGGGTCTAGCAGCATCAGCTTCGTTTGCTACCATCGGTGCATCCATTTCAAAGGGTTTGCCACTGCCTGTATCTCCATTCATTGGTGGTATTGCAGGTGCAGTCATTGGTGGCCTATTTAGTAGCATGTTTGATGAGCCGAAAAAGCCGATCACCCTGACCTATTACCATTGCAACCACTGTCAGCAGAACTTCCGCTAATAACTCAGGAGATAAGAACGATGGCACATCAAATCGAACAAATCGCCTATGTGGGCGAAACCCCTTGGCATGGTCTGGGTAATCAGCTGAGTCCGAATCAACCACTCGAAGTTTGGGCACAGCAAGCCGGGATGGACTGGCGGATTGAATCCTCGAACGTCAGCTATATGGCACAGAATGAGCGTGGTCAGAGCATCATCATGCCGTATGAAGAACAACGGGTACTGTATCGTTCTGATACCCATGCACCTTTATCTGTAGTAAGTCAGCGTTATCAGGAAGTTCAGCCTAAAGAGATTCTGGAATTCTACCGGGATTTGACAGAGCAATCTGGCTTTGAGTTAGAAACCGCAGGGGTTTTGAAAGGTGGGAAGAAGTTCTGGGCTTTGGCACGTACCGGGCAAAGTACCGCGTTAAAGTCTAAGGATGTCAGTAATGGTTATATCTTGCTGGCTACTGCATGTGATGGCACGTTGGCAACGACAGCACAGTTCACCAGTATCCGAGTAGTCTGTAACAACACTTTGGCGATTGCCTTACGTGGACAGAGTAGTAGTGCAGGTGTAGTGAAAGTTCCACATAGCACCAAGTTTGATGCCGAGAAAGTGAAACAGCAATTAGGTATTTCAGTGCATGCATGGGATGAGCACATGTATGAGATGAAACAGCTCACACAGCGTAAGGTGAGTCAGCAGGAAGCCAAGGCTTACTTTGATGCCGTATTCAATAATAGCACCATGTCAATTTCCGATCCTGAAGAAAACATCATTCAGTTCTATCGTAATGTCGCGCAGCAAGCTCAGGAGAAAAAGCCTGAACCGAATGGTCGTGCTATGAATAAAGCTTTAGAGATGTTTAATGGGCAAGGACGCGGTGCTGACCTGTCATCCGCCAAAGACACTGCTTATGGCTTACTGTGTTCGATCACGGAATTTGTGGATCATGAACGACGTGCCATGAGTACAGATCACCGTCTTGACTCAGCTTGGTTCGGTGCAGGTGCGGGTGTGAAACAACGAGGATTAGAGCAAGCACTTGCTTTGATCGCCTGAAATTAACTGGCTCACTCATGTTGATCAAGTCACCCCAAACAAATGCTCATCAGAGCACTCATGTAACCCTCTCAATTAAAACAGCAAACAAATCGCCATACCCGACCTCGTGTCGGGTATGGCTTTTTTATGCATTTCTTTTACAGAGATCAGAATTTATAAGGATAATTCCATGAATCAAATTGTATCTATTTCCCATCAGCCTACGACTGTAGGATCAAAGATTGTAGTCACACCAACCATCCCCACCAAACGCTCAACAGCAGCCAAGCGATTGGTTAATACCAAAGGGATGGAATATCAGGACTGGCTTGAAGTGCGTAAGCAAGGCATTGGTAGTAGTGATGCTGCGACTGCCTGTGGTCTCAATCCCTACATGTCGATGTTGGAACTCTGGTTAATCAAAACCGGACGGCAGGCTCAATTCATAGAAGATGAAAGCTCAGGTGTCGCACCGTTGTATTGGGGCAAGCAACTGGAACCTTTGGTGGCAGAGTTCTATAGCATGCGCACCTATAACAAGGTGCGACGGATCAATGCGGTACTTCAGCATCCTGATCCCGATAAACACTTTATGCTAGCCAATCTGGATTACAGCGTAGTCGGCAGCGATGAAGTCCAAATTTTGGAATGCAAAACAGCAGGTGAGCATGGAGCAAAATTGTGGCGTGATGGTGTACCTTTATATGTGCTGTGTCAGGTGCAACATCAACTGGCGGTGACTGGTAAACAGGCAGCGCATGTTTGTGTCTTGATCTGTGGGCATGAAACCAAGATCTTCAAAGTGACACGATCAGAATCCGTGATTGAACATATTGTTCAAGCAGAACGATATTTCTGGGAATGCGTGGAAAAGGATACACCACCATCCGTGGATGCAAGTGAATCCGCAGCTAAAGCGATTCAACAACTTTATCCAGCGCATGTACCTTTAACGGTAGAGGATCTTTCGCAAAATGAAAATGCCAATTTGATGTTCGACCAGCTCATCAAAATGAAAGAAGAGATTCAGCATAAGCAGGAACGCTTTGACCAGCTTAAACATGAAATTCAAATGATGATGCAAGACAAGGAAAGGGCGGTCTTTGCTCATGGCTCAGTAGTCTGGAAGAAAGCCAAGGACTCTATCAGCCTCAATACCAAAGCATTGCTTCAGCACCAGCCTGAACTCATCGAGCTTTATCCACTTCAAAAGCAAGGCAGTCGTCGATTTAACATCTATACCGACTAAGCCCTATCTACAGCACCAAATCAAAAATTCACAAAAATCGCTCCCCGCTCTCTACCCTTCGGTAGAGAGCAAATCGGTCGCGATCTCTGTAGCACTTTATCTGGCTCTACATTCTTTGGGTAACTTATTTGGTCCTTGTTCCGACCTACATACATAGACCCAAATTTGTAAGGTAATACATTAAGGAATATCAACATGATTAAAGGTTTAGCAATTACTCCTCCAATCCTAGGGCGTATCAGTATCGGTCGGATGATCGAGAAGAATGGCAAACGCCTACCGGAAAAGGATGACCAGTTCACCATTACTTCCCAGATTCAAAGCAAAGAAGGCTGGGTTAAACATCCACTGGATGATCAGCTTCGAGCCAATACGCCTAATCAAAAGTTGCGCTCAATCCCCGTCAGAATGATCTTTAATGATCCTGATCTGAACTTACGCGCTGAATACACCTTATTTGACCGACAGACTGGAAGACCTGTCTGTGTTGGTAATGGTGAAACCTGCCAACGTTTAACCAACCAAGGCATCGAGCAACTTCCCTGTCCATCACCTGATCTATGTCCTCTGGCTCAAGGTGGCAATTGCAAACCTTATGGGCGTTTGCATGTCAATTTGGATGGCTCGGATGAATTTGGCACATTTATCTTTAGAACCACGGGCTTTAACAGTATTCGAACTTTGGCTGCACGGCTGAGTTATTACCATGCGGCCTCAAATGGTTTGTTGTCATGCCTCCCATTGCAGCTGACATTGCGGGGCAAGAGTACGACACAGAGTTATCGTCAGCCCGTGTATTACGTGGATTTAACTTTAAGAGAAGGGATCAGTTTAAATGAAGCGATTATTCAGGCGAAGCAGATTGATGAGCAGAGTAAGCAGGCTGGGTTTTATCAGGAGGCTTTAGACTTCACCGCAAGGAAGGGTTTTGGGAATGGAAGGATGGACGTAGACATGGAGGAAGGCTTGGAGGTAATTGAGGAGTTTTATCAGCCTGTCGGAGGCCAGCAGATCGAAGAGACTCAGACTGCATTTGATATTCAACAGGGATTGAAAGGATCAGTGACGGCTTTGAATTAAATCAGACAAGGTAAAACCTTACGAGATTGCCGTATCTCATGAGCGAGTTGCTCGAAATCATGAGATAGGAGTAGACATCATGAATGCATTTGTTGGTCAAACTTTCCCGATGAATCAAATCGTTAATATTAAAGAGGTGGTTCAATTTACAAGTATTAGTCGAGCTAAAATCTATGAAATGATCAATGAGAAATCAAAATACTACGATCCTACTTTTCCAAAGCCTGTGCGACTAAGTGAATCTCGTATTGGCTGGTCAGCTTGGGAAATAAATCAATGGATTGAAGATAAGTTGGAGAGTCGTGAATAAAAAGCTTATTGAATTCTACTAAAAGTTGGATTTGTTATTAAACTTGATATTGAGAGGAGTAGCTATTCTGAATGTAGTTACTCCTTTTTTCTTATTAAACAGTTTGTTAGGTCGAGCCCCACGAAAATATGATTTGCTTAGTGTAAGCCATTTTGCATTGTATCTAGCTTAAACGTTAGGTCATTAATATGTTCTATTAGATTTCTTATGAATAATTTTTTTGTGAAAAATCAATAAAAAAGTAAAATTGTGTGATGGAGTTAAAGTTAAATTTTGTTTATTATCTGTATGTTTTATGTGTGAATAAAAGATCACTTTAAAATCTAATAAAGAAATTATAGATGTAACTAGAAACTTTAATGAAGAGGGAAATGATGAAAAAGGCTTTATTGACACTATTGTGTTTGGGCGTTGTTCAAATGAGTAATGCTGAAATCATTAAAGTGAATGGGGAAGGGGTTGCACCTGTTATAAAAAAAGATTTAAACAGTACACGAAATCAAGCATTTAATAATGCAAAAAAAGATGCTGTGATTACTCTGATTAAACGTATTAATGGCCCTCAAGCCATGAACGAAGCGAATCAATATTTAGATGATATTGTAAAACAAATCGATAGCAGCTACGTGTTAAACCGAGGCAGCAATACCAATAGTAACAATGAGCTAGTTACCCAAGTTAGTCTAGAAATGGATGATCAAGAATTTCGTTCAATTCTCAATGATTTAGGGCTGGCGAAGAAAAGTAGCCGAACAAGTCCAATTATGATTGTAATGGATGAATATTTTGGCGTACCAAAAGATAACTCAAAACCTGTTAAAGAGTTTACATCATATTTTTCTGATCGTAGCTATAGCTATGATGAAGATGCGAGTTATAAAGCCAGCGAAAGTGCCAAAGCCAGTGCTTCAAATTCTTATTCTTCAAAAGGACGTTCAGCTGCTGCATCAGGTTATGCTTATGATAATTACTATGGGGCGGGTGTTGGTGTTTCCGCTCGTTCAGCAAGCCATAATAATTCAGGTAAATCAGCTTCTTCAAGTAGCTACAACGCTAGTGAATCAGCTAAATACAGTCAATCCGAACGACAAAATGATATCCAAAGCTTTGTGAAATATGTGGAATATCAGACTCCAAGTACTAAAGCTGAGCGTGATAATCAAACCTTAAATTCAATTGCGAGTTCTGCTTCACGTTATGATTTACGGCTGCTCGATTCTGACCGTTTTAGAAGTCAGTATTTGAATGGTCGGAGTATGTCGATTCAGCAACTGATGAGTGATACAGAGCTGAATAAACTCGTAATCGCTGCACGAAAAGAAAAAGCCGATTGGTTTATGGCGGGTAGCTCTTATATTTATGATCGTGGTCGTTCGAGTGCTACTGGGCAATTTGTCTGTGATGGTGCCGTTAGCTTCAAAATTTATTCAGTCGATGATTCAACTTTGATGGGTGGTGAGACTCGTACAGAATCTTCGACAGGTGCGACTACAGATTCTTGTCGTACGAATGTTGCTAAGAAACTTGGCGAATTGGCCGTTAGCCAAGTAGGGCCACAGATTCTGGGTTATGCAAAAAATCGCACTATGTATGGTAAAGAAATTACCATTTTTGTGAAAAGTGTTTCTGGCAATGTTTCTTCTCGTTTAGGGGATGATTTATACATTGCCTTAGATGAAATGGATGGTGCAGAAAATATCGATATTCGCACTCAGGATGGAAAATTGGTCGAAATGACCATGACTTATAAGAGTGAGAAACCTGTTAGTGCAGAATTGGCTAAAGCACTACGTAAAGTAAATCCAACTCTATCAAGTGCTGAGCGTTTACAAGCTGGCAATACGATTACGCTTTGTATTGGTGGTACACAATGCAAATAAAGTTAAAAGCTTTATGTTTAGCTATGCCGATGCTTGTTTCGGCATGGGCAAACGCAAATATTCAAATCTACCCATCGAAAGGAATTTTTGGGCTAGAGCAACCTTGTCGTAATGATCCTAGCAAATACGAAGCGAATGGGTCTTCGATTGTATGTGACTTCAGTCAAGCGATTGACAATGAAAGCATTCGTAAACAAGTTGAGCAACTTTTTGTACAAAGTTTAAAGCAAGGTTTTAATGAACAGATAGTCGATACTATTTCACAAAAAACGAAAAACCGCACTTATATTGCATCACTAGAAGTTTTACGCGCAAGTGAATACATTGTGAAAAAGGATTCGACCGCCGAGATTTTTCTTCCAGTGACCTTAAGTCTCAAACTCACCAATGTGTTATCTGGAGAGGTTATATATAGTGACAGTAAGACCTTGTCACAACCAGTTCAGGTACTTGCTACAGAGATTGATTCCAGCGCAACCAAAACAGCAATTAAACAGAAATTTCAAAGTACTTTGTTGATGCTAACGCAACAAGTGACTCAAGATTTAAAATCAAAACTTAAAGTTTCTGAAACAGAAACTAAAGTGATTGATCAGTGGAAATCTTATCTGGTTTTAGATAAAGGCTTTAAGCAAGGGATTGCTGCACAAGATGAGCTCAGTTCTGCAGATGGTGATTTGATTCGTGTAGTGCATGCGGACAGTGATTATGCTGTGGCTGTACCAGTGTTGATGCAGAGCAGTAGTAAGCACTTTAGTAAAGTTTCAAACAATACACGACAGGCTATGAATAAGCCCAAAGCTTTGGTGGTCGATGTGCTGACTTATCAAGGCGAATCGAAAGATTTAATCGAACAAATTTTTTCTGATGCAGTGGGTGAGCAAGCCTCATTTACTTTAACACCAGTCAATCGTCGTTATAGTGCGATGGCACAAAGTATTAGTGAGCAAACTGGATTAGCGCAAAGTGAAGACATTAACCAACGTGAATTACCCGAATTTTTTATTCGTATAAATGTCATCCCTGTAATTGCTTATCAGCAGCAAATAGGGAAAATAACTCAGCAACAGGTTTTTCATAGTGAAGTCTTTGCTGAAATGATTGATCGTTCTGGCCGGGTAATTTACTCCGCGCATGCGACCGATGATATCAAAGAAGTGATTTCAGATGGAATGGGGTTTTCTCTCGAGGCTCGTAAAGAAGTTGTATTGAAAAATGCACTTTTGAAATTAGGCCAACAATTTCAAAAAGGGATTCAATTTACTCGTTCTGATTTAAAAGTCTCTGGTTCAAGTGGTCAGAACATCGTTATTGATGATGCTGGCGAGCGCTTAAGTACAGGAATGAAAGTCCATGTTTATCATTCAGATAAAGCCGCAGGGCGTAATATTTTAATTCCAACATGGGAAGCGACTGTTTTAGAGCGCCAAGGCACGAAAGTTAATGCGCAATTAGATTTTCCAGTGAACAGCAGTGATCGTTTACCTGTGCGTTCAGGGGACAGCGTTTTGCTTGATAGCTCTGCCCCAGTGGGAGATTCAAAACAATCTCGTGTCTTATGTTCAGGACTGCATACTGAGCAAGTTGGTGAAATTCCATTTTATGGTTTTGGTCCATTGATTTATCACGCTTTTACCAGTCAATCAAAACGACCATTCTATGCCACAGGTTCAGGCTTTAAAGGACAGACTTTACTAAAAGATTCAGTGATCGCCATGACTGAAAATGCAGGGTTTAAAAAAGATATGAAAGTTAACTTTCATATTCCAACAGATGAATGTTTACAGCCAGTGCTTAAGCTCGAAGTGAAACAAGACAGTATTCGATGTAATGCAGACAAAAGTAATTGTGATGCCACATTAGTTATGGCTAGTGGGGCGCGCAGATTTAACCAAAAGGCTGAAAAAATAGGGGCTTATGGTTTGCAACAAGAAATTGGATTGAAGGGTATTGATTATCAGCATCGTCATGAAATGTATAACATTCAGATGTTTGAGGCTTTACCAAAAATTTTAAATCAAATCGTGCAAAAAGCCGATTCTTCACAATAGGGGTAACAGGGTATGAAAAAAATTGCGATTGTTTTAGCAGCAACTGCTTCAATAAGTGCATCAGGTGTCTATGCAGGTTTTGGGTCGTTGAGTAATCTTTCGTCATCATTATCTGAATCTGTAACTGGCGTATCTTCTTCAAATATGGATCTCAATGGTTTTTTCACGCAGGCTAAAGCAACCAATGCAATGTTTATTCAGAGTCGTACGGCTTTAGCTTCATTGCTTGCAAGTAAGCAGGATTCAGATGAATTAAAAGCAAAACAGAAAAGCTTGAAAACGACCTCTGACTTGAAAGAAAAAGAAGCAATTCAAAAACAGATTGTTGCATTATCAGACAGTGTTTTAGAAGCTTCACAAAAAGATGAGGAAGCAACTGTAGCTAAACTTTCGGCACTGAATGCTGAGCAGAAAAAACATTTATTGAATTCTGCAACTAATTTTGCCATAGCAAGCCTAACTGCTCGAGAATTAGCTGTAGGAGCTAAAAAGGTGAGCACCAGTTTAATTGCAAATCCAAACAGCCTAACTAATACAGGAATGTCTTTAGTTGATGCTAAAGGTATGATTGGCGATATCACAGGTATTGCTAAAAATTCAACTATGGCTTTGGTGGAATACCCGAAACTGTTTAAAAAAGCGGGTATCGAATTTAAAGTCCCAACAAGTTCGTCAGAAAAACCAAAAACTCTTAGTGATATTTAAAAAAGATTGTTTGGGATTAATCTTTAAATTAATTAAAGAGCCTATTGAGTAGGCTCTTTTTTATTTTTATGCCCTTGTGAGCTTTTAATTATTAAGCAACAGTTAGCCTTTGCTAAGAGGTTATTAATAAAAGTATTGAACAGTTAAACAAGCATAAGTAAGTACTACGCTATGGCCGCATCGCATCATCGCCTTGCTTGGATTCATCCATTTTTAGATGGGAATGGGCGAGTAACCCGTTTATTTACTGATTGCTTTATGCGAGCCATTGGTTTGAAAAGTTATGGATTATGGTCAATGTCTCGGGGTTTTGCTCGATCGAGTGAGCAGTACTATCGTTACCTATCGATTGCTGATAGACCACGACAAGGTGGAGAAGAGGGCCGTGGAATCCTATTTGGTGCGGGTTTAGTAAGTTTTACTGAATATTTTGTGGATGTCGCAATTGATCAAATGACTTACTTCACCAGTCTTTTAGAGCTTTATAAGCTGGAAGAAAGAATAAATGTTTATTTCCAATTGCGCTTTAATGGTGGTTTGTTTGACAGTAAAGGCAAGCCATTAAAAAAACTACCATTGGAAGCGAAAGATATTTATAAAACGCTTTTATACAATGGCCCACATACGCGTAAAGAGTTACAAGATAAGTTGCAAGTGAGTGAACGGAAACTAAGGGATATCATCAGTGAAATGGCGAAAGATCACCTGATCTTTGCTCCACCCAAAAGGCCTTTACAAGTTCGCTTATCACCACATGCTGTTGAGGTTTTATTTCCTTATTTATTTCAATAGCTCTAAAGGGCATAATGAATAAATGATCAATAACGTCAGCACGACATGTACTGACGTTATTTTTTTTATCTATAGAAAATCTATGCTTATTTCAGGCACAATCAAACTAATTTAAAAATGCTATAGCTTTCACGCTTTGGAAATTGCTGGTATGTCGAATAATAACTTTTCTCAGATTGCAGCCTTCATTTGGTCGGTTGCAGATTTACTTCGGGGCGACTTTAAACAATCGCAATATGGCCGCATCATACTGCCATTTACCTTGTTACGTCGTTTGGAATGTGTACTGGAAGAAAGCAAGGCTGCGGTACTGGCAGAACATGAAAAAGTCTCCAAGCTGAATCTGCCGGAAGAAGCTCAAGAAAAGTTATTGCTGCGTGCCACCAACGGTCTAGCCTTCTTTAATACCTCCCCAATGGATCTTAGCAAAATGGGGCAGAGTGATATCAAGGCCAACTTAAGCACCTATGTGCAAAGTTTCTCTAAAGATGCTCGTGAGATATTTGAATACTTTAACTTCATCGAATTTGTCGGCCTCCTCGATGATGCCAACCTTTTGTATAAAGTCGTGCAAAAGTTTGCTACCACGGATCTGAGTCCAAAGAACGTATCCAACCATGACATGGGCTTGGTGTTTGAAGAACTGATCCGTCGTTTTGCTGAAGGTTCTAATGAAACCGCAGGGGAACACTTTACCCCGCGTGACATTGTGCGTCTGACCACGGCACTGGTGTTTATGGAAGATGATGACGTACTGACCAAAGATGGCATTATCCGTACCATTTATGACCCGACTGCGGGAACAGGCGGCTTCCTGTCTTCAGGCATGGAATATCTGCATGAGCTGAACCCGAATGCCGTGATGCGTGCCTTTGGTCAGGAACTCAATCCAGAATCCTACGCCATCTGTAAAGCCGACATGCTGATTAAAGGGCAGGACGTGAGCCGGATTAAACTCGGCAATACGCTGTCGAATGATCAACTCTCGGTCGATCAGTTTGACTACATGCTGTCGAATCCACCCTTTGGCGTGGACTGGAAAAAGATCGAACAGGACATCAAGGACGAGCATGAACAAAAAGGCTTTGATGGCCGTTTCGGTGCAGGCTTGCCACGGGTATCGGATGGTTCACTATTATTCCTGATGCACCTGATCAGCAAGATGCGTGATGCCAGCAGTACCGAGAGCGGTAGCCGCATCGGGATTATCCTGAATGGTTCACCATTGTTTACCGGTAGTGCAGGCAGTGGTGAAAGCGAGATCCGTCGCTATATTTTAGAAGCCGACTTGCTGGAAGCCATTATTGCCTTACCGAACGATATGTTCTACAACACCGGGATTGCCACCTATATCTGGGTACTCAGCAATAAAAAAGCCGCTGAACGCAAAGGCAAGGTACAACTGATCAATGCCTCAAACCTCAGTACCAAAATGCGTAAGTCGCTGGGTTCAAAACGTAACTATCTGACTGAAGCTGAAATTGCCACCATTACCCAAAATTACGGTGACTTTGTCGCGGTAGACACCTTGGCGCAGGATGGCGAAACCGAACAGCAAAAACCATTCGCCAGCAAGATTTTTGACAGCCATGAATTTGGCTACCGTCGCGTGACTATTGAACGTCCATTACGTTTATCGGCACAGATCACGGATAGCGCCATTGCATCATTACGCTTTGCCCCGAAACCGTTTAATGCCGTGATGCAAAGTATCGATGCGCAATTGGGCACAGCCTTTGGTACAGCCTGGACAGCAGAAACTTATGGTCAGTTGCAGGACGTGGCGCTTGAGGTCCGTGCCCTGATTAAAGCGGAATTCCCTGAGCTAAAAGAAAAAGACATTAAAGAGGTATTGGATAGCAAAATCTGGCTATTCCAGAAAGCCTTGATGGAAAAAGCCGAGGCGTTACAAGAGGTGATTGGTACTGAGCAGTTTGATGACTTTAACCAGTTTGATGAAGTGCTGAAAAAAGCCCTCAAGCAAACCGACATCAAGCTGGATGCCAAAGAGAAGAAACAGCTGTTAGATGCCATTACCTGGAAGAATCCGGAAGCAGAACCAGTGATTAACAAGGTGCTGAAACAGGCGGAAAATCCACTATATGGTCAGTTTAGTTATAAAGGCAAAGTTGTTGAGTTTGTGCAGGATGGTGACTTGCGTGATGCGGAGAACATTGCCCTTGACCCAAGCCAAAGCACCAGCGATTTAATCGAGTCTTATTTTAAGCGTGAAGTGCAACCGCATGTGCATGATGCGTGGATTAATGCAGATAAGCGTGATGCGCAAGATGGCGAGATTGGTATTGTCGGTTATGAGATTCCGTTTAACCGTCATTTCTACGTGTACCAGCCACCACGTGACCTAAGCGAGATTGATGCCGATCTGGATGCAGTGAGTGCCGAGATTATGCAGCTGCTGCAAGAGGTGCATTCATAATGGCAAAGTATCAGGCTTATGCGGAGTATAAGGATTCAGGGGTTGAATGGTTGGGTGAAGTCCCTAATGATTGGGATATTTTGTCTATTGCAAGAGTTAGCAATAAAATAACAAATGGTTATGTTGGTGCGACTAGGGATATTTTTTTTGATTCAGGAATAAGGTACTTACAATCGCTTCATATCAAGAATAATAATATTAATTTTCACACGCCTTACTATGTGAGTGAATCATGGAGTAATGAAAAAAGTAAATCTATTTTGAAAGAAGGAGATGTACTTATTGTACAAACTGGTGATATTGGACAGGTAGCTGCTGTCACTAAAGAATTTGAAGGCTGCAATTGCCATGCTTTGATTATAGTATCAGGAACAGAAAAAATTTCAGGTTTTTACTTGGCTTGGCTTTTAAACTCTAATTATGGTCGGCAAACATTAAAATCGATTCAGACAGGAGCATTACACCCACATTTAAACTGTGATGCTATCAAAGACATTAAGATTCCACTTCCTGATATTGATATTCAAAATAAAATCACAAGTTTTTTAGACCACGAAACCACCAAAATCGACCATCTGATTGAAAAACAACAACAACTGATTGAACTGCTGAAAGAAAAACGCCAGGCAGTGATTAGCCATGCCGTGACCAAAGGGCTTAACCCAAATGTCCCAATGAAAGATTCGGGTGTGGAATGGTTAGCGGAAGTGCCGGAGCATTGGAAAATTATAAAAGGTGGCTATATAGGAACCTTATTTGGCTCTGAATCTATTCAAGAAGATGATGTTACTGATCAAGGATCATTACCCTTTATTAAGGTTTCATCCTTATCGGCAGAAACATTCAAACTAAGTAATATTGACTGGTTTGTCTCAGAAAGAAGAGCTAAATTTTGTAAAGCTGAAAAAAATTATATTGTTTTTCCAAAACGTGGAGCAGCAATCTTTACGAATAAAGTTAATGTTATAGAGGTTGATTCAGTCATTGATCCTAATTTAATGGGGTGGAAAATTGGGAAACAAGGGATAACGGAATATTTTGCGTTATTGTTAAAAACGAGAGGATTGGATGATATTGCAGATGTATCAACTGTACCTCAAATAAATAATAAACATATTGCACCAGAAAAATTTCCGTTACCTACACTAAGTGAGCAATGTGAAATAGTGAAATTTGTGGGTATGGAATTAACGAAATTTGATGAAATGATATTAAAAGCAGAATCCGCAATTCAGCTCATGCAAGAGCGCCGAACCGCCTTAATCTCAGCCGTAGTCACTGGCAAAATCGACGTTCGCAATTGGCAAGCTCCAACGGTTGCTGAGGCAGACACGGAGTTAAGCGCATGAGTCTAGACGCCACCCGTGAAAGTATTTTCCAGAACGACATCATTCAGCAGATGCTGGCTCAGGGCTGGCAACTCGGTACGCCACAAGGCTACAACCGTGAAACCGCCTTGTATGAACAGGACGTACTGGATTTTGTGCAACAGACCCAAGCACAAGACTGGCTGAAGTTTCAGCGCATCTTTCCGCAAGATACCGAACGGCATTTTCTTGAAGCCGTGGTTGCCCAACTGAAGAAAGCCGACATCAATGCCACCGATGAACAGTCACGCAGCTATGGCACTTTAGGTGTGCTGCGTCATGGAGTGAAAACCCGCAGCGCACGATTTTTCCTCTGTCAGTTTAAACCAGAACATGCGCTGAATCCTGATACCTTAGCCAATTACAAAAAGAACATCTGTCGCATTGTGCCGGAGCTGGTGTATAGCCCCTATGCCACCGCTGCCGAGTTACAGGACATGGGCAAACAGGCCAAGAAATGGCGGATTGATCTAGTCCTGTTTATCAACGGCTTTCCGGTGGCGACACTGGAACTCAAGTCCGAGTTTAAGCAGGCGGTGCAGAATGCCATGTTGCAGTACAAGCGCACCCGCTTGCCGAAAGATCCAGAAACCAACAAGCCTGAACCCTTGCTGATGTTTAAGCGTGGCGCATTGGTACACTTTGCCGTGAGTCAATACGAAGTCTATATGGCGACCCAGTTGGCCGGAGAAGATACTTTCTTCCTGCCATTCAATAAAGGCACGCATGACGGTGGCGCAGGCAATGATGTGCCAGAAGACCAGAATCAGTACGCTACGGCCTATCTGTGGAATGAAGTCCTCACACCGGACAATTTGCTGAATATCATTGGACGTTTTGTCCATCTACAAATTGAAGAAAAAGAAGACTGGGAAGGCCGCAAGTACAAAAAAGAACTGCTGATCTTCCCACGTTACCACCAGTGGAATGTGGTCACCAAACTGATAAATGCCGCCTTAGAGGAGGGCACTGGACAGAAATATCTGATTCAGCACAGTGCAGGTTCAGGTAAGTCCAACTCGATTGCCTGGACAGCACATCAGCTGTCGACCCTGTACGATCAACACAATCAGAAACTGTTTGATTCGGTGATTGTAGTCACTGACCGTACCATTCTGGATGCCCAGCTACAGGATACCATCTACCAGTTTGAACATGCCGATGGCGTGGTCGGACGCATCAATAATAAAGAGGGTGATGGTTCCAAGTCGGAAAAACTGGCCAAGGCACTGGAAACCTCACAGCCGATCATTATTGTGACGATTCAGACCTTCCCGTTTGTGTTGCGTGCCATTGAAAACAGCACCAACCTAAAACAGCGACGCTATGCGGTGATTGCCGATGAAGCGCATTCTTCACAAAGCGGCTCTACGGCACGACAACTGAAAGAAGTGTTGATGCTGGAAGAGCGTGAAGAGGATGCTGAACTGTCTTCGGAAGATATTCTGGATGCGGTGGTGGCTGCACGTAAGGGCAGTAATAACCTCAGTTACTATGCCTTTACCGCGACACCGAAAGACAAGACCCTGCAACTGTTTGGCCGTGTCCCCAATCCTGAGCTACCGCCCTCCAAGCAGAACAAGCCGGAAGCCTTCCATGTCTACTCCATGCGCCAAGCCATTGAAGAAGGCTTTATTCTGGATGTGCTGAAAAACTACACCAACTATAAAGTGGTGTATAAGCTAAAACAGAAAATTGAAGAAGCCGACAAACAGGTCGATGCCAAAAAAGCCAAGATCAGACTGAATCAGTGGGTGCGCCTGCATGACCACAACATTTCCCAGAAAGTGAAAGTCATTGTTGAACATTTTAAAAATAACGTGATGGGCTTATTGGGTGGGCAGGCTAAAGCCATGGTGGTGACCAGTTCACGTAAAGAAGCGGTGCGTTACAAGCTCGCTTTTGATAAATACTTGACGGATCAGGGCTATAAGTCCATTCAGGCTATGGTCGCATTCTCGGGTGAGGTTGAGTTTAATGACAAGGATACCGACAGCAGTGGTTTAGTCGGGCAGACCTTAAATGAACGCAACATGAACCCAGGACTGAAAGGTCGGGAAATGCGCAAGGCCTTTGATAGTGATGACTATCAGGTGATGCTGGTGGCCAACAAGTTCCAGACTGGCTTTGACCAACCGAAACTGTGTGCCATGTACGTGGACAAGAAACTTGGCGGTGTGGAATGCGTACAGACCTTATCACGCCTGAACCGCACCTATCCAGGTAAGGAGGAATCTGGCACCTTTGTATTGGATTTCTTTAACGATCCTGAAGACATTCTTGGGGCCTTCCAGCCTTACTACCAAACCGCAGAATTAGCCGATGTTTCCAATCCAGATCAGATCTTTGACTTGTTTGAAAAGCTGAAAGCCAGCAAGATTTTTCTGTGGACGGAAGTTGAACAGTTTGTAGAAGCCTTCTTTACCAAGAACAAATCCAATGCTGCGATCAGTAATATCTGCAAACCGGCGGTTGAACGCTGGCAGAAACGTTATAGTCAGGCCATCGAAGCCTATAACACCACCCGTGACATGCTGGAACGCTGCAAGAAAACCAATGATGCGGTGCTGATTGCTAATGCCGACAATGCCTTTAAAGAGGCTAAGCTTGAAAAAGACAAGTTGGAAATCTTTAAAAAAGACTTGGGAAGCTTTACTCGTTTTTACGAGTTTATGTCGCAGATCGTGGACTACGATGACAAAGAATTGGAAAAGCTCAGTCTGTATGCGCGTAACCTGCGTCCATTGCTGCGTGAAACCGCAACGAAAGATGATGAGGTGGACTTAAGTAATGTCAGCATGAGCCATTACCGCTTGTCCAAGATCCGTCAGCAGGACATCAAGCTGAAAGAAGATGCCGAAGATTTTAAGCTGGAACCGGGCAATGACCTCGGTGCAGCCAAGCCACGTGATAAGAAAGAAGAATTCCTGTCACAGATTATAGAGCGTCTGAATGATGTCTTTATCACCGATAACCTGACTGATAAAGATATGCTCAACTATGCCTATACGGTACGTGACAAACTGGCTGAGAATGAAATTGTCATGAAGCAGATCGCCAACAATACCCGCGAACAGGCTATGCTGGGGGATTTCCCGAAAGCCATGGATGATGCCATTCTTGGCAGTAGTGCGGCACATCAGGAACAGATGATGCAGTTGCTGTCTGATCCGGCGAAGGCCAGCATCTTTGCTAGAGTGATTTTTGATATGTTGGCGAATCGTGGGCAGATGACAGTACGTTAAATGTATGAATTGTAAGAGTGTAATTGAAATTCTTATGCTATTTTAAAAATATATTGAATTAATAAAAACGTAATACGGGGGGTATATGGATAACAATCTTCAACCAGTAGTAGCAAATAATGAACTTGCTAACATAGAGTTTAAGGTGGGATCTGAATTAGGGGTAGAAAATCGAAAACCAGTAGATTCAAAAAATTTACCGTTGTTCAATCAATTTTTGCAATTTGTTCCAGATACAATGGCTTTACATGAAGTTAATACAACAAAATATATGCAGGTTGTAGCTAACGGTACTTTAATTAAAGCTAGAGACGGAAATGGTCATTTAGGAATGGTCATGGGTAATGATGGTATAAAATCCCATGCGAGACTATTTGATCCTGACCAGCTAAAAAAAATACTGACCACCAGTGTGGCAATGAGAGCTGTAACTATGGCGGTAGGGCAAGCTCATTTAGCAGAAATTTCTGCGCAGTTAAAGGAAATCAATGCAAAGGTTGCTGAAATTAAGCAATTTTTAGATGATGAACGTTCTAGTAAAGTCGAAGCTATAAATTATTATTTTGATGAGTACTTTTTAACAGCTAATAATGGGTTTGCATTGGACTCTATAAGACGTAGTCAAATAGAGCAAGATGGCAGAGAAATAGAAGCTGTATTGTTGCACTTAACTAAGGAAATTCAACATGCAATTTCTAAAGTGGAAAACTATAAAGATGAATCACTTTTTGGAAGTGATAGTGCTTTTGAAGCATTAAGTAATATGTTGAATAGCAATTTAACAATTTTAGGTAAGTGGTTTGATATCGCACGTGTTAAGGCAAAAGGTATTCAATCTTTGCTATTAAGTAATGAATATGAACTTTTTCATCAGCGAAAATTAAGCTTCTTGGATCAATTAGAAAAATTTAATAGCACAGAGATTTCATCTTTTCGTACGGTTTGGTTGGATCGCATTGCTAAGCTAGATGCTAAATTAAGTAGTGATAAGGAGTTGGCATTTAAAAGAAATCAACTTCGAACAAAATTGAATAGTTATCTTGATTTAATCAGTAATGTGATGACACAAATGAACTTTACTATTCAGAAACTAGATGAAGATGCTAATCAAGTAGATGTACTGTTAGAAGTAACTGATGGAAAAGTCGTTAATGCCTATTTACCCGAACCTGATACTGAAATCATAACTGGATTAAAGAATAATTTTTTAAAAAATTTGGGTAAAGAAGATGAAAGCTTTGAACTTGTTCCTGTATCTTTCAGTGATGATATTCTCTCTGAACAAAAGCTAATGGATGATTTTAAAAAAGAACAACAGGCTGAGGCATTGAAGATGTCAGCCTCTGAAACTGTAGAATCAACTAAAGAGCTGGTGAGTGAAGTGGGTGGAAAAATTGGTAGTATGTTTAAAAAAATTAAGTGGTAATTCCATTAGCTCAAAATAAGTTATAGAGCTTTTTATTAAAAAATAAAAATGAAATAACAAACAGGGGGTAATACCCTCTGTTTGTTATGCTCTAATCTGTAGGTGAGAAGTGTGCTCATTACTATCAGTAAACGGGAGGTGTGGCTACGAAGGCTATATGTACCTATACTGCTAGTTTAATATCTGAATGTAACAAAATATTTCATAGCTGCATGCAAGCATTCACCCAATTTTTAGTTTAGGAAAAGGCACAATTTTATCTCTCAAACCATCAATAAAATCTGACCATTCCTGCATCATCTTAGTTCTATATTCTAAATGTTGTGCATGGTTGTAGGCTTGAGAGACGGCATTTCCGACAGTATGTGCTAA
The DNA here is from genome assembly GCF_048551975.1 of Acinetobacter johnsonii. Classification (GTDB taxonomy): domain Bacteria; phylum Pseudomonadota; class Gammaproteobacteria; order Pseudomonadales; family Moraxellaceae; genus Acinetobacter; species Acinetobacter johnsonii_A. Next base: position 127,156 of record NZ_JBIMCF010000003.1, read on the forward strand.
CTGTATTTCAATTGCATCATGCATATAGCCTTGCTCATGTAGTGTAGTAGATGCAAGTCCACGAAAACCATGACCAGTCATTCTTCCCGTATATCCCATGGTGCGAATCGCACTTAACAGAGCATTGTTGCTCAAAGGCTTAGCTGTACTGTGGTTATAAAAAACAAAGTGCTTATTACCAGTAATGGGCTGTAACCCTTTGAGTAATTCAATAGCCTGCCTAGATAAAGGAACAATATGTGGTAACGCCATTTTCATCTTATAAGCTGGAATTCTCCATAAACGATTATCAAAATCAATCTCATTCCATTCCATGTTAATGAGCTCGGCAGTTCTTACAAATGTTAGAGTCATAAACTGTAAAGCTGTCTTAACCAAGATATTGCCATGATAACGATCCATCCGTTCTAAGAAAGGCGGAAACTCAGAAATATCTAGGCGAGCCATATGTTTTACCTTACGTGGCTTGAGAGCTTCTTGAAGGTGGGGTGTAGGGTCGTTCTCAATAAGTCCTTTACGGATCGCATAACGAAAAATACGCCCAGCTAAAGGAATAGAGCGTTTAGCCATCTCCTGAGCACCACGTGCTTCAATTTGCTTAGCACAAGCAAGGACATCTTTTCCTTTAATCTGATCAATAGGTATATTACCTAAAGCAGGGAAAAGGTCTTTTTCAAATACAGATAGGTCACGTAAATATGTACCTTCTTTAATGACAGCCTTACGATCCTCCATCCACTCCATAGCAAGCGCTTTGAAAAGAATGCTTTCATCGGCTTGTTGTTTCTTTTGCTTTTTCTCTTTATTGGGATTAATCCCATCTTTAAGCTTTAATCGTGCTTCATCTCTAGCACGACGAGCTTGTGCAAGCGTAGTTTCAGGGTATGTACCAATACTGAAGATATTCTCTTTTCCATTCAAACGGAACTTCATTCGCCAATGCATTCCTCCAGAAGGAGTGACCTCTAGATACATCCCTTTTTCATCAGAGTATTTGGTTCTCTTTTCTGAAGGTTTTATTTTTCTGACATGAGCATCTGTAAGCATGGCAATAATTCCACAGAATTGGGGGTATAATTTTAGGGGTAAAATATTATACCCCTAGTTATACCCCCAACTGCATCAAGCTTGCAATAGATCAAGTAGATTGTATAAGACGTAAAAAAAGCTTAAACCCTTTAGATTTAAGCTTTTTTAGACCTTATGGGACTTCATAAGAGTTGAATTTGGCGGTGAAAGAGGGATTCGAACCCTCGAAACGCTATAAACGTTTACACACTTTCCAGGCGTGCTCCTTCAGCCACTCGGACACTTCACCATGGCGGAGGATAATATCGAAAAACATAGCCATCGACAAGGTGAAACAATTGAATTCGAGCAAAAGTTTTAGCTCAATGATATGATTCGCAAAAATAGTGTCAATAATTGAAGACAAGCTTATGCAAAGTACTGCAAAAAAAGCCGCCTTGCCTGCGATGACCTTGGCAGCATTAGGGGTCGTGTTCGGGGATATTGGAACCAGTCCACTCTATGCATTGAAAGAATCCTTCCACGCTGCACATGGCTTGGGCATCACCCCTGCAAACGTATTGGGTATTTTGTCCATTATCTTCTGGACCATGACTATGGTCATTACCATTAAATATTCTGCAATTGTCATGCGTGCAGATAACAATGGTGAAGGTGGGATTATGGCTTTGCTTGCACTGAACTTGCGCAATACCAATTTTAGCCATCGGAAAAAATTACTGTTAATTTCGATTGGCTTTATTGGGGCTTCACTATTTTTTGGGGATGGGATCATCACCCCAGCCATTTCAGTCTTGTCTGCCGTAGAAGGCTTATCCATCGCAACCGATGCACTTGACCCTTATATTGTGCCGATTGCAATTAGTATCGTCACTGCTGTATTTGTCATGCAAAAGTATGGGACAGCCTTTGTTGGTAAGTTCTTTGGCCCACTGACCTTATTGTGGTTCTTCTCTCTCGGTATTCTTGGGATCTCGAGCATTATTCAAACACCTTTGGTTTTGGGCATGCTGAGCCCACATTGGGCATTTCAGTTTATCGTGACCAACCCTTTAATGGCCTTTTTCATTATGGGTGCGGTAGTGTTGACCGTCACAGGTGGCGAAGCCCTGTATGCCGATATGGGCCATTTTGGTCCTGTGCCGATTCGTTTGGCTTGGTTTATTGTGGTTTTACCGTGTTTACTGCTCAATTATGCAGGACAAGGTGCATTGCTGTTGCGTGATCCGACTGCGATCGAAAATCCATTTTACCTGTTGGTGCCAGAGTGGGGCTTGTACCCAATGATCTTCTTGGCCACTATGGCCGCCGTTATTGCTTCACAGGCTGTAATTTCAGGGGTCTTCTCTTTAGCGCGTCAGGCCATTCAACTGGGCTATTTACCACGTTTAAATGTGAAACATACTTCAGACTCGGAACAGGGGCAGATTTATGTACCTTTACTGAACTGGATATTGTTGGCATCGATTATTGTCTTAATTTTAATCTTCCAAACTAGCTCACAGCTTTCACATGCCTATGGTCTGGCAGTCACCATGACCATGCTGTGTGACACATTATTGATTGCGGTATTTATTCGTTATACATGGAAATGGAGCATGCCAAAATTGGTGCTGCTGATTATTCCATTCCTTGTTTTAGATTTGGTCTTGGTGAGTGCGACCTCACTTAAAGTATTATCGGGCGGTTGGGTTCCATTGCTGATTGGCGGTATTGCATTCATGTTATTAATGACATGGAAACAAGGGCGCGAGTTAACCTTTGCCAAGCTTCAGCAAGATACATTGCCACTCGATTTATTTGTACAAAGTATTGGTGAACAAGCCAATTGGGTTGAAGGCGAGGCCGTCTTTTTAACAGGAACGCCAACCGTTGTGCCACATGCCATGTTGCACAACATGAAGCACAATAAAGTACTGCATCAAAAGAACATCATTCTCACCGTTAAAATCCAAGATGTTCCTTATGTGGAAGAGACCAATCGCTTCCATGTCGAAACCATGAATCAGCATTTTTATCGTCTTGAATTGTACTATGGCTTTAAAGATGAAATGAACATTCCACAAGCACTTGAAGCGGTGTATCAAGCGATTGATCTGGAATATAACTTAATGCAGATCAGCTTCTTTGTATCACGTGAACGGATTATCAGTACCGTGGGTGATGGTATGGCGCCGTGGCGTGAAAAGCTCTTTATCTCAATGCAACGGAATACCAGTCCTGTGAGTGACTTCTATCAGATTCCACCCAACCGTGTAGTTGAACTCGGTAGTCAGATCGAGATTTAAAACCTCAATAAAAAAAACCAGCATATATGCTGGTTTTTTTGGGAGGATAAATCAGCTGAAGTCTTAGTTCAGTGGGTCATTTACAGGTGCTTCAGGCATCGCTTGGACAGGCTGTTCTGCTGAAGCGTCAGGAAGTGCTTGAGCAGGAGCATCTGGTGATGCCAGTGAATCAGGCTCAACCGCATTGACAGGTGCCTCTGCTGATGAATCTAATTGCGGTGCAGCAGCTGGGGCAGCATTCATGTCTGTATTTGCCGTGGGTGCGACAGCATCATTTAATGCCGCTTCAGCTTGTTGTGCTGAGAGTTCTGCATTCGGTGCTAGTGGATGTTGCTCTGTTGGAGTCGCAGCGACTTGTTGTTGCCCTGTGGTATCAGGTGCGGCCTGTTGAACAGGGGCTTCACTCTGTGGTGCGGTTGGCATCACTGCTTGGTCATTGGGTGCACCTCGGCCCGCTGGACTGATAGGTGCAGCATTTGGATCAAGTATTTTAATTTGCCCTGAGCTTACGAGTTCTTGAATAGAACCTGGTTGACCATTAACAGTAGTCATGACTTTGGCTTGAGACAGACTTTCTAAGGTATCACCCGGTTGGATCGGTGGCTCGGCGAAGGCTGAAGCACTTATCACTGTGCCGATTAAACCAAGAGAAGCTAAAATCTTAGAATGCATAAGAACTCCGTAAATTGCATGTATTATTTCGTTGAATTCATTTTTACCTTGGCATATTTTTTGAAGCGACAGCAATCAAAGATACGCAATCGCATCATGTTGTCGTAGAAAAACTCTACAAAAAAGACATTTTGTTACATGCAAAATCATCTAAATATGGCGTTTTGTTTAATTGTTATGCGAATAGAACTCGAGCGATATACTTCGTATACGCTGATTGTTAAGCTCGTGAAAAACCGATGTTTATTGTAGTTGTTATGGCGAAGAAGAAAAGCAGTTCAGGTAAGTCAGTCTTTAACATGTTTAATCAAAATGGCCTGAAAGTGATTTTAGGATTGGTGGCAACGGGAAGTTTTGCGATAGCCTTTGGTCAAGAAAAAATTCAGCAATACGTGTCTTTAAGCCCAAGCTCAAATTCCGCCTGTTTAGAACAATTTTATCGGGAAATTCCGCCTTATTTACTCAAAGAAAGTTTAAGTAAACACAGCTATGCACTGTGCTTTAACGGTTTTAATGTGATGTATTCGGGCGTTTCGAAAACACCTCTCTGGGTTGCAGAGGCCCTGACGCCAAAGCGCCTGAGCCAAAAAATTCCACGTGAAGATAGTTTTCACGAAGAAAATAATGTTGCAAGCGAACATCGAGCGACATTGTCGGACTACCGTGGTTCAGGCTATGACCGTGGACATATGGCGCCGAATGGGGATATGCCCAACAAAGCCGCACAATTCGACAGTTTTTCTTTGGCCAACATGGTGCCACAGGCCCCTAAAAATAATCAGCAAGTGTGGCGTGAATTGGAAGAAGCCACACGGGCGCTTGTGACCAAGCAAAAGTTAGATGTTTTTGTGGTGACTGGGCCAGTGTTTCAGGGCAAAAAGCTCAAGACCATTGGTCAGGGAGTGATTGTTCCGAGTGCGGTTTACAAAGCGGTCTATATGCCAAAAACGGGTGCAATCGGCGCTTATTACGCACCGAATGATAATTCACAGCAGGTAAGAATTGTCAGTGTCTGCTATTTGGAAGAGCAGTTGGGTGTGAATTTATTTCCGCAACTGACAGAAGAGCAAAAACGTAACACCTATAAACTACCGTTGACAGCAACGGCGGTAAAAGCCAATACGGCAATTCAGTATTCACATTGGGATGCGGAAAGTCAGTGTGCTGAAGAGGTTTCATCCGGGCAGCTCAAAGCCTTACAAAAAAAATTTAAATCGGGCTCTACTCAGTCGAGTAGTGGTAGCACCGTAACAAAGGGCACGGGTATTGATGCGGCGGATCAAGATGTGATTGTGAAACAATTGGTCGACGTCTTATTGCAATATATTTTGCAGCTGTTACGTTAAAGTTCTAGGCAGTTGTATGTATAGACATTCTACTGCAGTGCCCAATGCCTGAAGAATAAATACGAGTAAAAATAAAATGTTTAAACCTTTTGTACAAGGCAACGAGTCCCATGCCATTCATGATTTGACCCTTGAAAATGACACGGACTGCGTCAGTATTTATGGCAATTTACAACTCACCAAAGACCAAGCTGGCCTAGCTGCGGCCAAAGCATTACAGGCGTATCTGAATGCCATTGTGCAACAGCTTGAAAGTGAAGTTCAGCTTCCTGAGAAAATTGAACGTCCGCAGTCGGATGAAATTGACAATCCATTTTTATAACATAAGTCTATCTATGTTCCATGTGGAACAATAACAAAGCCTACAGATTGTAGGCTTTGTTATTAATGGGGAGAGAACAAATTAATCCTCGTCAGAGATATGTCCAAGTGCAAAGGCACCCGTTAAAACGGTTAAACCAAAGACAAGTGCAACGCTAAGAAAGCCGATGCGCAACTCGGGAAAAGCTGCTGCAAAAATGGCACTCCCACAGCCTCCGAAGACCAACCAAAACGTTCCGATGAATTCAGCAAGATATTTATTCATAATGCACTTTTTGTAGTTATTGAGGTTTTATTCGCGTAGAACTTTATATTTAACGAGAAAATACTCGTTTTTTTAATCAATTTAACAAAAAAAGCATGACATCCTGATGACGTGGATCAAACAGATCCGATTTTAATGAAAATGCTGAATACGCCATTGCTGAGGTGTGACTTGGGTCCAGTGTTTAAAGGCACGTTGAAAAGCACTTTGTTCAGAGTAACTCAGCAACAGTGCAATTTCCTGTAAGCTGAGGTATGGATCTTTTAAGTATTGCTCCGCCAAGATGCGTCGGACTTCTTGCATCCGCTGTTGGTAGGTCGTGCCTTGTTGTTGTAAGTAACGTTGCAGCTGTCGGACTGAAAAATTCAGTTGTCGAGCAATATGTTCAATTTGATATTGGTTTTTTTGTAGCCCGGTTAAAATCGCATGCTGTAAGCGCTGGTCGATGTGAGTAGAGTTAGGGAGTTTTTCCAGTAAGGCTTCGGCCTGCTGTAAGAGCAATTTTTGAAGGGTTTGATCACCTTGCTGAAAGGGCATGGATAATTCGCTTAGGGGAATCATCATCATAGGTCTGCTTTGAGAGAAGCGAACTTTACAATTAAAGTACTGCTCATACAGTGCCGTATTTTTCGGGGTAGGGTGAGTAAAATGAACCTCGCTGAGCTGGATGTCATCATGGGCGACAAAGTGCTTCATAAACTGAATGATCAGCGCCATTGCCACTTCATTGCTGAGTTGTGTGGTCAGTTCAATCGGCATCTCCACCCAACCAAAGCATAGATTTTCACCTTCAACTGCAACATATAGCGAGCTGCCATCATAAATGAGACGGTGAAAGTCATGATAACGGGTGAGCGCTTCGCCTAAATTTTCGCAGGACAGTGCAATATAGCCCAAAATGCCTAAATGTTTGGGTCGTACATACTTTGCAATCTCGAGTCCGAGCGCAGGGATATGCAGATGGCTGTCAAGATCATTCAGTAACTCTAACCACAGGGCATAATCAAAACGTTCTAAGTTCTGTGCTTTTTCAAGCTGTTCAGAAATTGGGTAGCCAACGGCTTGGCAATAGGCATAGAGTAAATGCCCCAGTCCACCGTAGACAGAACCTGTGTAGTCTTTGAAATGTTGCATTGATTAGCTCTATTGTTCTTGTCGTAATTTGTCAATGAATTTGAATGCTAGGGTCAATATTTAGCATAGTTTCCACATTATATTCAATCTGAATATAGGAGGAATTTGCCATGTGGAAGGGTTTTGTCGCAGGACTGGTGGTTGCCAATGCGTTTGAGTGGGTCGCACATAAATATATTTTGCATGGAACACACCGTGCTGGAAAGCCACGCTATAGCCCCGTGCCTGACAGCATGAAATCGCATTGGGAGCATCACCGAGAAGTGCGGAAAACCACATTTCACGATCATGGTTATGTTGAAGGTTGGAGCAACTGGCGTACCAAAAATGAAATCGTGTCACTTGCTGTCGTGGCGGGGGTATTTGGGACATTATTTTATCCTGTCTCCAAAGGCATGACGTTGTCTGTGTTGTACAGTGCAGGAAATTATTACTATATCCACCGCCGTGCACACTTAGAGCCAGACTGGGCAATGCGTAAGATTCCTTGGCATTATGACCATCATATGAACTCCAATCAGGATGCCAACTGGTGTGTGACTAAGCCGTGGTTTGATTATATTTTAGGAACGCGGGTCATTTCCTCGCTAGATCTGCAAGAGCAAAATCCGCTGGGTATTGCTTTACCCCAAGTGGTGTCGAATAAGCTCACCCAGTGGGTCAATCAGGTCTTCCCTGCAAAATGGGTTAAGGCACCTGAAGCGATTCCACTGAACTCAGCGCAGACGACGGAAACGGTTGCAGGATAATTGAAAGGGATATTTTTGTCGTGATTTGTCAATAATATTGGTATGTATTGTCAATATTTCGTCATTTGAACATTCTATAGTAAGGCTGTTAATCAGATGAAATCATCTTATGAGTATTAATACGTTATTTTTCATTTTCCAGTCTAACAAGTCAATGTTGTCGTTATTCTAGGTTTATAGGGAGTCGCAAGACTCCCTTTTTTTATCTCAAAAATTGAGAGCATAAGTTCGGTCAAAAGCCAGCGAGCATTCTAAACTTTAACATCTGCTGCATAATAGAGGCACTGGCTGTGCCTGAGTACAGCGTAATTGAGCCTTTTAATTCGCCTGCTTTTTGAAGCCTGTTAAAATATAGCGATCCATTTCATCGGTATAGTCAGGGGAAAACTGAAAGCAAACATGCTCGTTGATGTTTAAGGTTTTGAGATCAGGGAAGCTTTGTCTGGCACGCGGACTATTGCTAAATAAAAAAGCTTGTCGATCACTCTTAAAGTAAAACACTTTTTCAGTACTAATGTTGTGCCGTCGATAATGAGTGACCTCCGACCATTGTGTAAAAATACCACAAGCCCGAATTTGATCAGGTGCAATCAGCGCTTTTTCATAATAGTGTTTAAACTGGTATTTGCAGAAGCTGATATAGCTAAACAGGCATAAACCAAGGAGTAGCAGTACAGCCAGCATACCGAAAGGGCGGTCAGCATATTTCTTCATCAAAAGGATGAAAACAAAACAGATCAATAGACCACAAATAAATAAGATTAGTTCTAAGTGATACATTTTTTCTCATCTTTAAAATGATAAAAAGAGTACTCGAAAGCACTCTTTTTATAGGTTTTACGGTTATGGTCTGTTTATAGACGCATTTCGATGCCTTGATCTGCAAGATATTTCTTCGCTTCAGGAATGGTGTGTTGTCCAAAGTGGAAAATCGAAGCAGCCAGTACAGCATCTGCACCACCTTTTAAAATACCATCGGCCAAGTGTTGTAAGTTACCGACACCGCCCGAAGCAATGGTCGGAATAGTCACGCGGTCATTGATTTGACGCATCAGCTCGAGGTCATAACCTGCTTTGGTACCATCGGCATCCATCGAAGTAATCAGTAGTTCACCCGCACCAAAGTCAGCCATTTTCACGGACCATTCAATTGCATCAATACCCGTTGGTTTACGGCCACCATGGGTAAAAATTTCCCATTTGTTCTCGCCCGTTTTTTTCGCATCAATGGCAACCACAATACACTGTGCGCCAAAGCGTTGCGATGCTTCTTGTACAAATTCTGGGTTAAACACCGCTGCTGAGTTAATGCTGACTTTGTCCGCGCCAGCATTGAGTAAGAGGCGAATATCTTCAACTTTGCGAACGCCACCACCGACCGTTAAGGGAACAAAAACCGTTTCAGCCATACGTTCAACCGTACGATAAGTCGTGTCGCGACCATTCGAAGTTGCGGTAATGTCTAAGAAGGTAATTTCATCAGCACCTTGTTCGTTATATCGACGTGCTACTTCTACTGGGTCACCTGCATCACGAATATCAAGGAATTGAACACCTTTCACTACACGACCGTTGTCTACGTCGAGGCAAGGAATAATACGTTTAGCTAGCATAATTTTTTCCAAAAATAACAGCCGATTATGAAACTTTGCGACTTAGATGCTACACCTTAATAGTCGGAGCGGGTATTCTATCAAACTTATGTAAGTTTTTTTGCAGGTTTTATATGTCGGTTTATACCACTTTGACTTTACAGGAAGTTCAGGCGTTTGCAGCACCCTATGGACTTGAGGTAATCGATCTGATCCCAATTCAAGGCGGTATTCAAAATACGAACTATTTTATTGTGTGTGAAAATGCTGTGCAGTATGTATTGACTGTATTTGAAGAAATGGATGAACAGGGCGCAGGCGAGTTGGTTCCTGTACTTGAGCATTTAGGTCAGGCTGGTTTAGCGGTTCCTGTACCTTTAAGTCATTCAGGCAAAGCCATTCATAGTTTAAAAGCTAAACCCGCACAAATTGCCCCACGGATGATGGGCAAACACCCCATGCCTGCGACCTTTGAACAAGCCGAAGCGATTGCGGTTGCACAAGCGAAAATGCATGTCGCACTGCAAGATTTTCCACTGGAACGTGCAGAATACCGTGACCATGATTACTGGCTCGCTGTAGCGTTACAGATGAAACCGACATTAAGTGAGGCGGATCAAGCACTACTCAATAAGTTGTTGGGGTTATATGATGCATTATCGGCGGTTTATCCTAATCGTCCTAAGGGCTTTATCCATTCGGATTTATTCCGTGACAACACTTTGTTTGAGGGCAATCAGCTTAAAGGCATTTTAGACTTTTATGAACTGAATAAAGATGAGTTTTTGTTTGATATTGCGATTACGCTGAATGACTTCTGTACCGAATATCCAAGTGTGCATTTAAATGAAGACAAAGCCATTGCATTCTTAAACGCCTATGAAAGCATTCGTCCTTTGACTGCCGATGAAAAATCTTGTCTCGAGTTGTATCTTGCAATGGCCGCTGCGCGTTTTTGGATGATGCGTCTACAAGTGGCACAAAAAAATGCTGAACAAGGCCGTACGGGGGATGACATTTTGCAGAAAAATCCTGCCGAAATGCGTAATATGGTGATTGACCGCTTAAAGTTTGTAACTGCTTAAATAGGAAAGAAAAATGCGTGACCAAGGACGACTCGTTGAATGGTTCGATGAAAAAGGCTATGGCTTTATTCAGCCCAACGATGACAGCAAAGATCGCGTGTTTTTACATATCAAGGACTTTGCACGGCAAGGTCCTCGCCCTATTTTAGGCTGTGCGTTGGAATACAATGTGATTGTGGATGCGCAAGGGCGTTATCGTGCACAGCAAGTTAGTTATTTAAAAGCATCACAAACCCAAAAGAGCCGTACCCAAAAAGTCTCCCCGAAAAAGACCGAACAGGGTCAACGCTGGAGTCCAATGCAAATTACGTCGGTGGCATACATCGTGTTTTTGGCGTTATTGGTACTCCTGGGGCGTTTGAGTGGATTGGTGCTGCTGTTGACTAGTGTGATGAATGCGGCCAGTTATTGGTTCTATGCGCAAGATAAAGAAGCTGCGAAAAATGGACAGCGCCGTGTACCTGAAAATACACTGCATCTCCTTTCATTTTTGGGCGGTTGGCCTGCAGCATGGTTAGCGCAGCAAAAGCTACGACATAAAACACAAAAACAACCCTTTAGAAAGATTTACTTTTGTACAATTCTATTCAATATACTTTTAATTTTATGGCTTATTTCTCCTTTCAATAGTTTGCCTATTTAAAGTTCAAGCCCACTTCATGAGGGACAATATGAATTATTCAGTCGATCAAGATCCGAATCGTAGTTTGACTTTTATTCTTTATATTTTTTATATTGTTGCGATTTTTTCCGCAGGGATTTTAGCCATCATTGCTTTAGTGATTAATTATGTAAAGCGTGGCTCTGTGCGTGGTTCCATTTTTGAGAGCCATTTTACTTGGCAGATTCGCACCTTTTGGTGGTATTTGATTTGGAACGTGATTGCCTTTGTGCCATTTATTTTCTTATTCTTTACGGGTGAAAATGCCACCGCTTTCGCAGGTGTCGCACTCGGTGCTTCAACATTCTGCGTGTCTGTGATTGGGTTGTCATGGGTGTGGATTGTATATCGTGCCATTAAAGGCATTATTCGTTTAAATGACAATCAACCGATGTATCAATAACAAGTGATGGGATTTAAAAAGGGCAGTGTGCCCTTTTTTTTTTGTGACTTTTTTATAACAAGGTTTATGCACCGAAGATGAACTAAGCTGATGCAGCATTATGTCTATTTTTGCGTAGGCTTTTAAAAAGCACCTTACAAAATTGAATTTCAATCTTTACTTTTTTATATGGCTTCGCTGCATAAGTATTTTTCAAGATACTGATTTTTAAGACGTTCTCCAAATTTTAATAAAAATAAATATAATAAAATCATAGTTTTAGGTGTTTGTCCAGCAAAGCCGCATTGATCACTCGATTCAGCAGTTTTTGCGTTTCGGAGATAGGCTAAAGTTGTTCGACATTCTTTTTCGACTTCAGCAATTTCGGTTTCCATTCACTGATCATAATACCAAACACCACCAAAAGTCCGCCCAACAAAGCCAGTGGTGCTAAGCGTTCTCCTGCAAGACGCCCAAACAGTGCCGCCCATACAGGCTCTCCTGCATAAATAATTGCCGCTTGAGATGGATTGACTGAGCGCTGTGCCCAATTCATTACATATTGAATCACGGCACTGGCAAGCCCCAAGCCGAGTGCAATACTCAGTAAAGGCCATGAAAAGTCTGGAATGCGGTGTTCACCTGCCAATGGCATGGCTGCAAAGGCGAGCACAGAGGCAACTGCCAGTTGAATTACCGTCACTCGACCAATATCGACTGTTGGAGCAAAATAGCCAATCAGGATAATTTCCATCGCTATAGCGATTGCACCGAGTAGGGTTAAGGTCTGGCCAAAATTCAGTGAAATTGAATTCAGGCTATTGCCTGTAAGTAAGACTAATCCCATAAATGCACAGAGCGCACCAATCCAAATCATAAAATGGGGCACTTTACGAAAGATCAGCCACAACAATACAGGTACCAAAGGCACATACAGTGCAGTTAAAAAGGCAGATTCACTGCTACTGACTGTTTGTAGTCCGACCGTTTGTGTGCCATAGCCAATAGTGACCATACAGCCAATGAGTGCACCTGCCCACAAGTCCTGTCGGGTGATGTGTTTTAAATGTTGATAGGAAAATAAGCCAATAATTGTCGCGGCGCAGGCGAAACGACAACCCACAAAGAACATGGGGGAGCTGAAATTTAAGGCATATTTCACGGCCAAGAAGGTGCCGCCCCAAATAAAGGTAATTAGAATCAGTGCAATGACAGGCGCTTTAGAACCGAGCTTAGTATTCAACATAAAAGAACTGGTGTGCAATATATTGCACATAGCTTGTCATGCTTTGTTTTTGTGTGCAATATATTGCTCAATATTTTTTTGATTGAACTTTATGAAGTCTCCTGCGGTACTACAACACGTCAGTCAAAATGTGCGTCATTATCGAAGCTTAAAAGGCCTGAGCCAGCAACAATTGGCGGATTTGGCTGGTTTAAGCCGTCGTATGGTGGCTGGGGTTGAATCAGGACAGGACAATATTAGTTTGGCAAAACTCAGCTTGATTGCCGATGTGCTTGAGGTCGATTTTGTACAGATCATTGCTGCGCCTGAACAGCAAGGGCAAGCAGTGGTCAATGTTTTGGCTTGGCAAGGTACACAAGCCCACAGTGAAGCAAAATTAATGGCCTCGGCGGCAGCAACACAAAAAGTTGAATTGTGGACATGGGTACTTGCCCCAAATGAACACTATAGTGCAGAACCTGACCCAGAAGGTTGGCGTGAGATGCTCTATGTGATGGAGGGTGAGCTAACTTTGGATCTGGCAGGTGACATGAAAGTCTTGGGTGTAGGAGAGTCGATTGTTTTTTCCAGTGCCATCGAATACCAATATATCAATCGTGGAACTGTACCGTTAAAGTTTATTCGTAATGCGATTTATTAAATAAGATGCAGATCTTACACACTGATATTTAGCGCATAAAAAAGAGGTCCATAGACCTCTTTTTTAAATTCTCTAATTAGAGCGACTGTTCGTCTAATAGCAATTGTGCTTCACGTAGGTTTAAACTGCCTTCGTAAATCGCACGACCAGTAATTGCGCCCAAAATACCCGGTTGACCCTTGAGGTTACGTACGTCATCAAGGTTGGTCACACCACCTGATGCAATCACAGGTAGGCCAGAGTATTGTGCCAGTTGAACAGTTTGCTCAATGTTCACACCTTGCATCATCCCGTCACGCGCAATGTCGGTATAGACAATGCTCGATACGCCCGCATCGGCAAAACGTTTGGCCAAATCTGTTGCTTTCACATCGGTCACATTGGCCCAACCATCGGTGGCCACCATACCATTCATGGCATCGATGCCGACAATGATATGACCTGCAAATTTCTTACAAGCTTCTTCAACAAACTCAGGATCTTGAACAGCTTTGGTGCCAATAATGACAAAAGACACACCCGCTTCTAAGTAGTGTTCAATGGTTTCTAGTGAGCGAATACCGCCGCCAATTTGAATTGGCAGTTCAGGTTGTGCGCGAGCAATGGCTTCAACCACAGGTTTATGAATTGGCGTACCAGCGAAAGCACCATTTAAATCGACCAAATGTAAGCGACGCGCGCCTTCATTTACCCAGTGCTGTGCAGTTGCAACAGGATCATCAGAAAAAACCGTATCGTCTTCCATACGACCTTGTTTTAAACGAACACATTTGCCATCTTTCAGGTCAATTGCAGGGATGATCAGCATGCTTTCGCTCCTAGCCAAATCTTAAATAAAATCAATGTCCGTCATCTTAGCAAAGTATTGGCAATTTTCTAAGCATCTGTTACAGCTTTTCATGACGAGGAGGTTTTATGATATTTTCCAGTTTTTGCAAAATATCTTTTGGGAGTCGCTCTAAACGCCGCAATTCTTCAAAAACCAACAGCGCGGCATAGGCATCGGCAGCAGCATAGTCAACTTGTTCAGGCGTGAGTACTTTCCTCGCCCAATTTGAAGTGCTGACTTTTTTGCTTTTCGGGAAGTGGAGTTGAAACAGCAGGGCCATGGCATTTTTAATGCCGACAGGGTTGGTCAAACCAAAGCTAGCAAAGCATTTTGACAGCTCAACCACGCCTTTGAGCTCAACAACTTTTTTGCGGAACAGATGGGCATCATTTTTTAAACCAAAACCCACTTTGAGTTGGGCGGGATTCGCCAAAAATGGCGCAAGGAAGTTCCAAATGGGTGGGCTCATTTGAAACAAATAAGCACGCTCGACGCTGGCCAGTTGAATGAGATGCGGACCCGTGGAAACCTCTCCTACTTGAAAGGTCGGTTTGGACTCGCTGTCAAAACCGAAAATGGCAATCTGTTCCAGTTCAGTGCGAATGGCTTCACACTGTTCTACGTTCTGAATGACATGAATCGCTTGTTTTGGCAAATTTTGAAAACGAGGAAATTTTTGAATTTCGACTTTGCTGGGAAGGATGTGTTGAAAAGAAGAATCCATCATGCTTTGACTATGCCACTGTTGCTTAAGCCTAAAGCTTTTGCGTTGATTTAGCAAAACAGCCGACCTAGGCAGGCTGTTTTGCACAGATGATTTTAGGACATAAAACCAGCCGCAATACCGCCGATAATTGCTAAAACGAAAATCAGGATGTAAATCCATGCCAAAACGGCTTCCCAGCCTGCGGTTGGGCGTGGTGAGCCATAGCTGTTGCTACGATCATCGCCTGGTGCGAAAATCAGGTAAAGCATTAGGATCACGTTGGCAAGAGGCACCAGCATCAACAGTGATAACCATCCCGTATGGTTGCGGTCATGTAGGCGACGAATAGTAAATACAAACGTGAAGTACATCAGCGCAACATAGATCAGGATGATAAAAATCATGCCGCCACCGAAGTTACCTGTTTCCAAGTTCACGAATGTATTAGGAAAGATGGCGAAGAAAATACCAAGAATAATTGACGCTACAATGGCAAGTAGACAGTTCCATGCTAGGTATGAAAAACGTCCGAAACGACCTGCGGCATTCAGCGCAGATTCTTGTGCATATTGAGTCATAGTGACTTACCTTATCGTTGTAAATTAAGTTTTTTATAAATAAAAATGTCTAAAAAGCAGGCAAAGCATAATCAAATTTGGTGACAATGAAAAGGCATTGTAATTATTTGGTGTGTAGTAGTGTGCTGTAAAACAAAAACTTTCTATTAATATTAGATTAGAACATTGAATTAGTACCCGATCACTAGAATTCCTTTTAATGGAAGAATAATACGCTGTGAGGTGTAAAGCGTATCTAAAAATTGATAGACCTTTTGAAAATCATCTGATTGGCGGTAAGTATTTCGTACAGCTAAAACTAGATAGTCGATATTAACCATCATACTGGCTTGGAATATATCTTTTAAAAACTGGTTATTGACGACTGCACGTCCAGCTTCAACTTCAATAACGATTTTTTGCTCGAAGTGAATGGCATCGGCTAAGAAACTTTTAGAAGCTTGGTTGTTATAACCGAATAGGACTGGAACGGGGATTTTATCTTCGGCAGATTTACTTTTTTCAACTTTGAATCCAATTTTTTCAAGTCCATTTGCAATAGTAAGAAGAACTTCATTGCTGGAAAGTTGATGTGTTTGTGAACTTATACCAGTAATGTGCTGTTTAAAGACTTCAGTAATCTCTAAAAGTTTTGGTGCTGTTGGGTAAGAGCGAGGAAAGAATTGGAATTGGAGCATTTGTCATACATTTCTAAACTGTTATTGGTTGATAATAAGAGAAAAGCTCAACCGAAGTTGAGCTTTTTCAGTCAAACAGAGGCTGGAATGAATTAAATTTTCCATTCCACAAAGTTTTTCAGCAGTTGTAAACCTGCGGTATGACTTTTTTCAGGGTGAAACTGGGTTGCAAACAAATTTTCTTGGTGAATAGCCGTGCAGAACTCTAAACCGTAGTCACAGGTCGCCGCCACAATGCCAGAGTTCTTCGGTTCAACATAAAAGCTGTGCACGAAGTAAAAACGTGCATCTTGCTCAATGTCTTTCCACATTGGATGACTCGGATCAGCCTGATGAACTTGGTTCCAACCCATATGTGGGACTTTCAAGCCGTCTACATCAGGAAAGCGTTTCACGCTGCCTTCAAAAATACCGAGAGCATCCACTCCGCCATTTTCTTCAGAGCGTTGCATCAGCGCTTGCATACCGACACAAATCGCTAATACAGGCTTATTAAATGCCGCATGACGAACGACTTCATCAATCCCTGCTTCATGCATGCCTTGCATACAGTCACGCATAGCACCTACGCCGGGGAATACAATTTTATCAGCTTGAGCCACTAATTTGGGGTCATTGGTCACATCGATCGTTGCACCAACATGCTCAAGCGCTTTTGCTGCTGAGTGTAGGTTACCCATACCATAGTCAAGAAGGGCAATACGGGTCATTACAAACTACCTTTGGTTGAAGCAATGGTGTTGGTTGCACGTGGGTCAATTTCACAGGCCATACGAAGTGCACGCGCAAATGCTTTGAACACACTTTCAATTTGGTGGTGGCTATTTTTCCCTTTCAGGTTGTCAATGTGTACTGTCATGAGCGCATGGTTCACAAAGCCTTGGAAAAACTCAGAGAAGAGATCCACATCAAAACGACCAATCATGGCGCGGGTAAATGGAATATCCATAAACAAACCCGGACGGCCTGATAAGTCCACCACAGCACGGCTTAAAGATTCATCTAACGGTGCATAAAAATGACCGTAACGACGTAAACCTTTTTTGTCGCCTAAAGCTTTGGCAAAAGCTTGTCCAAGCGTGATACCACAGTCTTCAACCGTGTGGTGATCATCAATTTCCAAGTCGCCATCACATTCAATATCAATATCAAATAAGCCATGTCGCTTGATTTGATCAACCATATGATCTAAAAAGGGAATACCTGTGTTGAGCGTGCCTTGACCCGTACCATCGAGGTTTACACGAACTCGAATTTTGGTTTCGTTGGTATTTCTTACCACTTCACTGATACGTTCTGTCATAGACACGTTCCTCAAAGACGTCAAATAATTGATGTAAAATGTTTCGCCGTAACGAAGTCACCGCATATTAGATTGCTCAGGAGGGTTTATCAATGCCTATTACCGTACACGCTTATACTTCACTGGAAAAAGAAGAGTTGCGCAGCCAGCTAGAGCGACTGTACGACACTAGTCCTGAATTTGGCGATGGGCATGATGCCGTAGAACAACTTGAGCAAAATCTAGCTCAGTATACCTTACTTTACACCGCAGAATTTAATACTAAAGTCATTGGCACCATTTGGTGTAGCGGGCAGGGTGAAAATAAAACCTTAGAATACATTGTGGTACATCCTGCAAACCGTGGACGAGGGGTTGCGGAGCGACTGGTTGAAGAAGTCTGTCGTATGGAAGAAGCCAAAGGTGTGAAAGTGTTCGAGCCGGGTTGTGGTGCGATTCACCGTTGCTTAGAGCACATTGGTAAAATTTAAGCTTTTTTCAAGCAGTCTTCGGGCTGCTTTTTTTCATGAATAGTGATGGTGACGCGCTTTAAGTGCAAAGAATGACTCGAAAAATGTACGAAGGGTGCTGGGTTTGCTGTAAAAGTAAACACTCAAATGATTTTTTTGAAAACGGACTTGACGCTGCTTCGCTTAAACTGTTTAATACGCGACATCGGCGTGATAGCTCAGTAGGTAGAGCAACGGATTGAAAATCCGTGTGTCCCCAGTTCGATCCTGGGTCTCGCCACCATATTCAAAATCTTATTTAAAGATTTCAATCCCTGATCCCATCAGGGATTTTTTTTGCCTGAAATTTATCCGATCAAATAAAAAAGTGATGATTTTTATTGACTATTCATCCGAGATACGGCTTAATACACGGCATCGGCGTGATAGCTCAGTAGGTAGAGCAACGGATTGAAAATCCGTGTGTCCCCAGTTCGATCCTGGGTCTCGCCACCATATTCAAAAAAGCCTCAAACAATGTTTGGGGCTTTTTTTTGTCCCATGAAAAGTGCGATTGTATAAGATGTTGAACAACATCATGCTTTAGTTAATAGAAAATGTGTTAATTTTGAGTCAAAAATAAGACTGAGAATGGCTTATGAAAGACCGCTTTTCATCGGGAAGTCAGCTTTATCAACTCGCACGTCCGAGTTATCCAGCGAGTTTGATTCAAGAAATACTCAAGTATGTGGCGACTCCTCAATTTGCATGGGATTGTGGCGCAGGGTCGGGACAATTGACTCAATTGTTGGCGCCGCATTTTGATGCCGTGGTGGCGACAGATATCAGTGCTCATCAGTTACAATATGCACCTTATTTTGAAAATGTCAGTTATCAAGTTCAGTCCGCAGAGCACACCAGTTTTGCCGAGCAGAGTTTTGATTTAATCACGGTGGCTCAAGCCATTCATTGGTTTGATTTTGATGGTTTTTATGCAGAAGTGCGGCGGACTTTACGACCTGAAGGCATTTTGGCGGTCATTGGCTATGGTTTAATTCAGCTGCAGCAACCTGAGTTACAGGGTTGTATTGAACGACTTTATTTTAAGACGTTGAAAGGCTATTGGGATGCCGAACGTCGTTATATCGACGAGGCCTATCAAACCATTCCTTTTCCCTTTGAGGAAATAGCGATGCCTGAATTGTCGATGTCATTTCAATGGTCTGCTGCTCAATTGTTGGATTATTTAAACACATGGTCTGCACTGAAACATTATCGAGCGAAAAATTCAGATGACCCCTTATATGAGTTCAAAGCATTCTTTGCGTTGGATGATCACGCGACCCAACTCTTTGAGCTTAAATTTCCAATTTTTTTAAGATTGGGTCGTCTACCTGTATCGGCACATTGAGTGTCTGAGCTTAATCGGCAATCAGACGTTTACCAAAGCATACGACTTCGATTTCCTCATAGCCCAGCTGCTCATAGAAGCTTTGCACGTCGATGTTTTCTTTACGTACAAGCAGTTGTAGTTTGGGGCAACCTAACGCAATCAGGCGCTTCTCGAGTTGCTGTATGAGTGCAGTTGCGACTCCATTGCGTTGAAAGTGTGGATGTACTGCCAAATAATTAATCCAGCCGCGATGACCATCATAACCACCCATCAATGTGGCGATGAGTTGTTCATCTTTAACAGCCAGTAAAAATAAACCATCTTTTTGTGCGGTTTTTCTAAAAATATCAATTTCAGGGTTGTTCCAAGGGCGAGTGAGGTCGCATAACTCCCAAAGTGCAATGACGTCTTCTAAATCTGTTTCGATATAGGGGCGAATAATGAACATGAGCTTAGCATTTTTATTTTTTGGATGCCTTTAGATTAGTTGAGTTTTTTTATTTTGATAAGTGATTTATTACACTTTTCATCAGACATAAAAAAACGCCCAAGAGGGCGCTTTTCTTAAACTTTAAATTAAGCAGATTTTGCTTCTGCTTGAACAGGAAGCATGTGGCCTGTTTCTTCAAAGTTAGAATGCCAAGACAATGCTTCACGAAGAAGGTGAGGTGTATGACCACCTTTTGCACATGAACGATCAAAGTAATCATTTAATGCATCACGGTACATTGGGTGTGCACAATTGTCGATAATCGCACGAGCACGCTCACGTGGTGCTAAACCACGCAGGTCAGCCAAACCTTGTTCAGTCACAAGAATGTCAACATCATGTTCAGCATGGTCGATGTGCGACGCAAACGGTACGATTGAAGAAATGTCGCCACCTTTCGCAATTGATTTGGTTACGAAGATCGCAAGGTGTGCATTACGTGCGAAGTCACCTGAACCACCGATACCATTCATCATTTTTGTACCACAGACGTGAGTTGAGTTTACGTTACCGTAAATATCAAATTCAAGCGCAGTATTGATGCCGATAATACCTAAACGACGAACCAATTCAGGGTGGTTTGAGATCTCTTGCGGACGTAAAACCAATTTATCTTTGTACGCTTCAAGGTTGTTAAATACTTTCTCGCCGTATTTTGCAGAAAGGGTAATTGATGAACCTGAAGCAAACTTCATTTTACCTGCATCAATTAATTCGAAAGTACAGTCTTGTAGGACTTCTGAGTACATTACGAGGTCTTCGAAGTTTGAATCTTTAAGGCCTGTAAGTACAGCATTGGCAATTGAGCCAATCCCTGCTTGTAATGGTCCTAAGTTCTTCGGTAGACGCTCTTCAGCTACTTCTTTTTCAAAGAATGCGATTAAGTGGTCTGCAATGCCTTGAGTTTCATCATCTGGCGCTGTTACCGTTGATGGTGAGTCGTGCAAGTCGTTGTTGATGACGATACCCACGATTTTTGCAGGATCAATATTGATCGCGTGCGTACCAATACGCTCATCCACTTGAGTCAATGGAATCGGTTGACGTGTTGGACGGTATGTTGGGATGTAAATATCGTGTAAGCCTTCAAATGCAGGACTTAAGTTGGTGTTGATTTCAACAATAACTTTTTCTGCAAAAATTGCGAAGCTTGCTGAGTTGCCTACAGATGTTGTTGGAATGATGCCGCCATCTTCAGTGATCGCAACTGCTTCAATGATCGCTACATCTGGCTTTTTCAACTGAAGGTTACGCATTTGCTCAACAGTTTCAGACAAGTGTTGGTCAATGAACATCACTTCGCCATTGTTGATGGCTTTACGTAAAGTGTTGTCCACTTGGAACGGTAAACGACGTGCCAATACACCCGCTTCAGTCAATTGCTTGTCTAGGTCATTACCTAAAGAAGCACCAGTAATTAATGTGATTTTTAAAGGATTTGTGTGTGCACGTTTAACCAATGCCAAAGGTACAGCTTTCGCTTCGCCAGCACGAGTGAAGCCACTCATACCTACAGTCATGCCATCTTCAATAAAAGCAGACGCTTCATACGCACTGATGACTTTATCGTGAAGTGAAGCTAAACGGATACGATCTAAAGACATGGTTTACTCTCGTTAATATTCTGGATCTGGCACCGATTGTACCGATCAAGAACGACATTGTGCATACCTGTTAGGCTAAGGTCTAATTTTTTGAAAAAATGTGGGTATAAGGGATTCTGATGATTTGTAAGTGGTTGAAATATATTTGGTAAAATTAAATTGTTGAATAGTTAAGCAAAATCGTTTGATCAACTGTTGTACAAAGTTTAAAAATGCTCAACCAAGGTTTGCTTTAATTTTTCGAGTGGGTTGTTGCTGGAAATTTCAGCATCTTGATTGTGATGAAGAGGCAGCGAAATAATTGCTTCAAGACCGCCTTGTTCTCGATTATGAATAGTCAGTTGACCTTGGTGGATGTCGACAATGCGTTTCACAATGGCGAGACCTAAACCACTGCCTTGGACTGTTCTGGCTTCATTCCCACGTACAAAAGGTTGCATAAGCTCTTCAATTTGATCGTCAGGAATGCCTTCACCATAGTCTGCTACGCTAATTAAAATATGTTCATTTTCCACTGTTGCGGAAAGTTCAATCGGCTCAGCACCGTAGCGTTTTGAATTATTAATCAAGTTACCAATCAGGCGTTTAAGAGATAGACTACGTGCCTGAATAATCGGTAATTCAGCAGGTTCAAAACGAATATCCAGCGGTTTGAATTGCACCACCAATTCTTGTAACAGCATATTTAAATCGGTGTCTTGGATTTCCTCATCCGAACCATCACGCATATAGGAAATGAACTGATTTAAGATCGCATCCATATCTTCAACATCATAAATCAGCCCTTCTTTTAAAAAATCATCATCGGGCATCATTTCCGCACTGAGTCGAATACGGGTCAGAGGGGTGCGTAAGTCATGTGAAATCCCCGCCAACATAATTCGACGGTCACGTTCAGTCTGATCTAGGGTATAGATCATGTGATTAAACGCTTGGTTGACCTCGCGAATTTCTTGAGGGCCGTGATTGGTTTCTAAATACGGCGCTGTACCTGTTTTACTATAACTGTTGGCAGCATTTTGCAGACGACGCAACGGGCGATTGAGCTGACGAACCAAGGTTAAAATAATGGCTGCTGCAATAAGTGGTACCCCGAGTAACCAGCCGAAAATTAATTCAGGGCTGTAGTTGGCATAGGTTTTCAGGGGTTCACGGACCCAGTTGCCGTTCATTTCAGGGGTTTGAATCCAAATGCGCGGGCTAGGTTTAAACTGGAAATATACTGTGGCATGTTCTACATTCAGCTCTTTGGCGAGCTTTGCTTCAATTTGGTTAGTAAAGAATTCAGCAATCACCTTATCTTTAACATTGGGATATTCTTTGGGATCGGTGACGTATTCAATGCCAACACGACTTCTTAGCCAGTCATCGACATCGACTTCAGTATTTTGATGATAAATCCGTAAATTGGGGTTGTTGAGAATTTCTATTTCAACAGCAAGATAGCGAGCATGTTGTTGAATTTCTGGAAGATATAAGGTGCGCCAAAAGAACCACAAGGACATAAATAAACTGAAAAATACAATGAAGAGTACCAGTACGGTGGTGCGCATGGCAGCAGAACGCGGCTTGATTTTATCTAAAAAGCGTTCCCAGCGTGTGCGTTTCCGTTCTGAATACGCTTCGTAATCTGTAAATTTTTGAGGGTCGATGGGTTCGAGTTTCACGCCAGCTTCCTGTGGAATATTTTTTATCAATATTACTGAAATATACACGGCGGAGTCTTACCGCTTTTATCAGTAATAGAAGGAGCTAATTCTGTTACTTTTTAAAAAGTAACCAAAACTTTTGCCATTCGCTGAACTCGCAATAAAGTTGGCGAGCCTTGAAAGTAAAATTGGCTCAAACAGCAGCGAATGGCTTTTAGGGACAATAAGTTCGGTGAACGTTTACATTATTGGAGCTTATTATTCCGCGCCATCTGGAACGAACACATAACCTACACCCCAAACCGTTTGAATATAACGTGCACGAGCAGGGTTTTCTTCTACAAGACGACGTAGGCGCGATACTTGAACATCAATTGAACGTTCCATTGCGCCCCATTCACGGCCACGCGCAAGGTTCATCAATTTGTCGCGAGTTAAAGGCTCACGTGGATGTTGTACCAAGGCTTTCAGTACCGCAAACTCACCTGTAGTTAGGGTCACGACTTGACCTTCACGCGTTAGGGTACGTGTTGATAAATCAAGTGACCATGGCCCAAAGCTGACCACTTCCATTTGTTGGCTTGGTGCACCTGGAACTTCACGCACTTGGCGGCGCAGTACGGCGCGAATACGTGCTAACAACTCATTTGGATTAAATGGTTTCGGTAAATAGTCATCTGCACCGGCTTCTAGACCTGCAATACGGTCTGAGTCACTGCCACGTGCGGTGAGCATAATAATAGGCGTATCGATATTGGATTGGCGTAGACGACGACAGATGCTTAAGCCATCTTCAACAGGAAGCATGAAGTCGAGCACAATCAGTGAAAAAAGTTCACGTTGTAAGAGACGATCCATTTGGGTTGCGTCATGCGCTGTTTTTACCACAAAGCCTTTATCTTCTAAAAAGCGTTGAAGTAGCGTACGTAAACGCACATCGTCATCTACCACTAAAATGCGTTCAACGCGATCTGCATCGCTATGTACAGCATCTGTTTTTTCAGCAGGTACAACTAAACTCATTGAAGTGCTCCTTTATTCTTTATTGTCATCGTAAACAAAAGTCGGGATATTCTTGAGTATACGACTCATTTGTATGTCTTTACTATGCTCTAAAGCAACAAATATTGCAGGTAAAATCAAGACATATATACCAAATGTATACATCTTAGCCCATAGAAAAAAATGGCAAAGAATACCTAAAAATAAGATTTAACACTGAAAATGAGATGGATTTATGAAATTTGCCTGAAATATGTCACATTTAAGCCATTAAATTAATAAAAACAGTTGTGGATTTTATAGTCTTGGTCTTTATAATCATGGCTTTTAGTACATATCCTTGTGGGATCACATACGATGACTGACTTAGTTCAGCAGTTGGCAAAAGAAATTGCCGTACGTCCAAATCAAATTGAGGCTGCCATCAAGTTGATTGATGAAGGTGCTAGCGTTCCATTTATTGCGCGTTACCGTAAAGAAGTCACGCAAGGCTTAGATGATGCGCAGTTACGTCAGCTTGATACACGTTTGGCTTATTTACGTGACTTATTTGAACGTCGCGACAAGGTAATCGAATCATTAAAAGAACAAGACAAATTGTCTGATGATTTATTGGCACGTGTAAATGCTGCTGAAACTAAAAATGCCTTAGAAGAAATTTATGCGCCTTACCGTCCAAAACGGACCAGTAAATCGTTTAAAGCCAAAGAAGCAGGTTTAGGCCCAATTGCAGCACAAATATTTGCAGAACAAGTCGAGCCAAGTGAAGCTTTAGCAGGCTTTAGTCATGCAGATTATCCAGATGTAGATAGTCAGCTAGATGCTGTGCAGCACATTCTGATTGATGAATGGGCACAAAATATTGCGCTAACGACAGAATTAAAAGAAATTTTTGCCAAAACAGCGGTATTAAAAAGTTTGGTTGCTTCTGAAGAGAAAAAAGAAGTGGGCAAAAAATTCCGTGATTACTTCGATTTTTCAGAAAACCTGAACAAAGTGCCGTCACATCGTTTATTGGCGATGTTGCGTGGTCGCCAAGAAAATGTCTTGGGTTTAAAAGTTGATGGTGAAGACAGTGCACTATTGGCACGTATTGAAACTGAATACAATTTAGATCAGATTCAGCCACAAGCACGTCAGGACTTTTTAAAGCAAACTGCAAAATTGTTTTGGTTGGGCAAAGTGCGTCCACAAATCGAACATTCATTATTAACTGAAAAACGTTTGGCTGCTGAAGCCGAAGCGATGGATGTCTTTGCAGAAAACTTGCGTCATTTATTGCTTTCTGCACCTGCAGGCGCACGTTGTACACTGGGTGTAGACCCTGGTATCCGTACTGGTGTCAAATTGGCTGTGGTGAACCAATCTGGTGATGTAGTTGCACATAGCACGGTGTATCCATTTGCACCTAAAGAAGACAAAGCAGGCGCGATTGAAGAGATTGCACGTTTATGCCGTGAGCACCATGTTGATTTAATTGCGATTGGTAACGGGACTGCAAGCCGTGAAACTGAAGCGGTGGTGGCAGAAATGATGGCTGCAAACAGTGATTTAAAACTGACTCGTGTTTCAGTATCAGAAGCGGGTGCATCAGTTTATTCAGCATCTGAATTGGCATCTGCGGAGCTACCAGAGCTAGATGTGTCGATTCGTGGTGCTGTGTCGATTGCACGTCGTTTACAAGACCCATTGGCTGAGCTAGTAAAAATTGATCCAAAGTCGATTGGTGTAGGTCAGTACCAACATGATGTGAACCAAACGGGCTTAGCAAAAACCCTTGAGGCAGTCGTTGAAGACTGTGTG
The DNA here is from genome assembly GCF_048551975.1 of Acinetobacter johnsonii. Classification (GTDB taxonomy): domain Bacteria; phylum Pseudomonadota; class Gammaproteobacteria; order Pseudomonadales; family Moraxellaceae; genus Acinetobacter; species Acinetobacter johnsonii_A. Next base: position 153,028 of record NZ_JBIMCF010000003.1, read on the forward strand.
AACTCGGTGGGTGTGGATGTTAATACTGCATCATCTGCTATCTTGGGTTATATCGCAGGTTTGAATAAGTCGATTGCGCAGCAAATTGTCGATTTCCGCAAAGAAAATGGCCGTTTTGACAACCGCCAAGATTTGAAGAAAGTGCCACGTTTAGGCGAGCGTACTTTTGAACAAGCGGCAGGTTTCTTACGTATTCAAGATGGTTCAGAGCCACTAGATGCTTCTGCTGTTCACCCAGAGTCTTATGCGCTGGTCGGTAAAATTGCTGAAGCGAAAGCGACGACAGTGAAAGATATCATTGGTAACTCTGAAATCATTCGCCAAGTGAATGCTGAAGAATTTGCAGATGAGAAATTTGGTTTACCAACTATTCAAGATGTACTGTCTGAACTGGAAAAACCAGGTCGTGATCCGCGTCCAGAGTTCCGTACAGCAAAATTCCGTGAAGACATTACGGAAGTTGCGCAACTGACTGAAGGCATGCAGCTTGAAGGTGTCGTGACCAATGTGACGAACTTCGGTGCTTTTGTGGATGTGGGTGTACACCAAGATGGTTTAGTTCATATTTCAGAGTTGGCCAATGAATTCGTTGCAGATCCGCATAAAGTGGTGAAGCCGGGGCAAATTGTGCAAGTACGTGTACTCACAGTAGATGCTGAGCGTAATCGTGTGAATTTGTCGATGCGCCCTGAAGGTGCTGAAGCGGCTAAAGCTCCGCGTCAACCACGTCGTGAAAATACAGAGCGTAGTGAACGTAAACCACAAGGTAAACGTCCACAACAAGCACGTCCGCAAGGCGAGCGTGTTCAAACAAACAAGAAGCCGCAAACGGCTAAACCTCAAGAAAATAAAATTGGTGGTTTAGGTGCATTGTTACTTCAAGCAGGGATTAAAGGTTCGAAATAACTTTTAAAATTTGAGTAAAAAACCTCCCAAGTGGGAGGTTTTTTTATGGTTACTTTTATCCGTTGATGATGGGTACGATCCAACTGGTGATAATCAACATAATGCCAAAGTGCCCAAGCTTTCGGCAAACTTTGACAAAAGTTGGAGCGGGTTGTTCCAGTCTCGTCGCATAATCTTTGAGGCTTATGGCTTGAGTGCTGCGGCTATGCCACAGGAAAACAGCAAGATCGATACAGATTAGAATCGTCCCGACATTGGCCACGATATCCATCATCACATAATCTTGTAAATACAGGCTACTGCCTACTCGGTAGCAGAGATAAATCGCGAAAGCGATACACACATATTGCAGTACGAAAGTAAAAGCGCGCATAAATTCACAAAATAAAAAAAGACGGCTGTTTATAACACAAAAAGTAGAAGGGTTACGTCGTCTTTATCTTTTGTCCACAAAAAAAGGTATGAATCTTAACTGATTAGGCTTTGTGCAATCAGGCTGAAAAAAATGGACACTAAACCTATTTTTGAAAAAATATTGCTATACATGCTTGAGGTGTGTGATGTTGGCTTGTTTTTTGTTTCTAGCGAGTGTATTTCACTCGTTGGTAGGGTAGGCTGTTGCGGTGCGTGTTGGCTCTTAAAGCCAAATTCGAGCAAGATCATCAGCAAACCGCCATGAATCAGCACTTGCCATATTGAAATATGAGAAAGAGTAAGTTCTGTATACAGATTAAAAGCAGTGATTGCAGCAAAGATGAAGCAAAAAAGCTTGAATAAATAAAGTGTATGCATTTCTTTTCCCCTTTTATAATTGCTTTTATGATGAGCTTTTTTTCTTAAGCGAATATTAAGAACTATAAAAGAGTCGAGAAAAATTTAGCTACCCAACCTTTGATCAAAGGTTGGGTAAATTGTAAGAAAACTTACCAGTGTTCACCTGGGAATAAGCGTGCATACGCTTTTTGTACCCAGTTGAGTTTTTGCTGTTCACCCACAGACGCGGTAGAACTTGGGAATAAGTTATAACCAATCGACATGAGCTTATTGTTGATGTCTGGTGCAATTGAATAAGTAATCGATGCCAAGCGACCTAAGTTAGTTGCTACTTTCTTCGGACGTTTCACAATCGCATAAGCAATCAGATCTGCTGCTTGTTCAGGTGAAAGAGTTGGGACGTATTTATAAATTTTCGTCGGCGCAATCATCGGGGTGCGTACCAAAGGCATATACACCGAAGTAATCGCAATTTTATGTGAATGCACTTCGGCAGAAAGACAGCGACTGAATGCATCTAATGCGGCTTTAGACGCCACATAAGCCGAGAAACGAGTGGCATTTGCTAATACGCCAATCGAGCTAATGTTAATAATATGCCCATCACGACGAATCATCATTTGTGGCAGGATGTTCATGACTAAACGTACCGCACCAAAGTAGTTAAGCTGCATGGTGCGTTCAAAGTCGTGGAAGCGTTCCGCTGACTCATGTACAGCACGGCGGATCGAACGACCTGCGTTATTAATTAAAATATCAATATGATCGACTGAAGCTAAAATCTGCTTAGAAACTTTATCAATCGAGTCTAAATCATTTAGGTCACATGGAAAAACAGAAGCTGAACCGCCTTTGGCTTCGATTTCTGCTTTAACTTCTTCTAATGTTTCTTTGGTGCGCGAAACTAAAAGGACGTGTGCTCCTGCGTCAGCCAGTTTGTGCGCAACTGTTAAACCAATACCACTTGAAGCGCCTGTAATTAAGACGGTTTTTCCATTTACACGTTCTTTAAAAAGTCTATCCATTCTTGAATTCACGTTATCATTCCTGATCTAAGTCAAATATTTGAGGGTTATGGCTGTTTTTATATTCGATTATTAAGGCTGCATTTTCTGAGAAATGTAGCGGATTTCCTTCACGGTATAATACCTAAACTGCTTAAAAATATCACTGCATAAGTTATTGAAATAATAAATAAAATTAGAGTAAAAGCTCTATTTTATTTCTTCTAATTACTTGTTTTTAACATGAATTCAATCAAAGTGAAAGGGCTATAAATATAAAAGACAAGCGTATAAAAAACCTCAATCATGTGATTGAGGTTTTAAGTTTAGCACTTTGTATTTTAGACTTGAGCCAAGGCCTGCTCTAAATCTGCAATTAAATCATCAATATGTTCAATACCTACAGATAAACGCACCATATCAATACTTACTCCAGCAGACTTTAATTCTGCTTCATTCAGTTGGCGATGTGTGGTGGTGGCGGGGTGGCAGGCCAGACTTTTGGCATCGCCAATATTGACCAAGCGAGTGAAGAGTTGTAGTGCATCAATAAAGCGAGTGCCCCCTTCACGGCCATCTTGTACCCCAAAGGATAAAATTGCCGAAGGTTTTCCTTTGACATATTTTTGCGCTAAGCCATGCTGAGGGTGATCTTTCAGGCCGGCATAGTTGACCCATTTCACTTTGGGATGGGCTTGTAAATATTCTGCGACTTTCTGCGCATTTTCAGTATGACGTTCCATACGCAGGTTTAATGTTTCTAAGCCTTGTAGAATCAAGAACACGCTTAAAGGGCTAATCGCAGCACCAGTATTACGTAATGGCACCACGCGGGCACGCGCGATATAAGCTGCTTCACCTAGAGCTTCGACATAGTTCACGCCGTGATAGCTTGGGTCTGGCGTATTCAGCACTTTAAAACGTTCAGGATATTTGCCCCAAGGGAATTTACCGCTGTCGACAATCGCACCGCCAATTGAGTTACCATGCCCGCCAATATATTTTGTTAATGAATGCACCACAATATCTGCGCCATACTCGAAGGGTTTCAGCAGCGCAGGGGTTGCGACAGTATTATCGACCACCACAGGCACGCCATATTCATGCGCGATTTTGGCAATCGCTTCTAGATCGATAATATTGCCAAGTGGGTTGCCAATCGATTCAACAAAGACCAACTTGGTTTTTTCATCAATTAAACCGCGTAGTGCTTCAGGGTCTTGATAATCAAAGAAACGGACTTCAATGCCTTGTTTTGGTAGAGTGTGGGCAAACAGGTTATAAGTACCACCGTACAAGGTCGAGACGGAAGCAATGTTGTCGCCTGCTTCGGTAATGGTCTGAATCGCATAAGTAATGGCTGCCATGCCAGAGGCTAAAGCCAATGCACCAATGCCCCCTTCGAGCGCGGCTAATCGTTGTTCTAGCACCGCAGTGGTCGGGTTCATAATTCGGGTATAAATATTGCCTTGAACTTTTAGGTCAAATAGATCCGCACCATGTTGCGTATTATCAAAGGCATAAGACGTAGTTTGATAAATCGGCACAGCCACTGCTTTGGTGGTGGCTTCGGGGCTATAACCAGCATGGATAGCCAAAGTTTCATCTTTATAGGTCATGGGACTTCATCTGCGTGAGTTAAATATTGCACAGTCTACCATCAATGAATGTGAGTGAAAGTGTGAAAATAATGAATATTTATCTAAAAAATTCATAAAGATGAGCTGTGAGAAGTTTCTTGTCTGCGAAAAAGTGAGATAAAGAGGGCGTTTAAAAAACAACCGTGCTGAAAGTTGTAACATTGCATTGAAGATCGGTTTCATGCCTTATTTTTTCAACGTATTCATCGTATAATGCCCGCAAATATTTTTTCGCTTCTTGCGATTTTTTGGTTTTTTTATTGAGGAGTCCTACGTGGCCCAATATATTTATACGATGAACCGAGTGTCTAAGATGGTTCCGCCTAAGCGCGAAATCTTAAAAGACATCTCTTTGTCATTTTTCCCGGGTGCAAAAATTGGTGTACTTGGTTTAAACGGTGCAGGTAAATCGACCTTGCTTCGTATTATGGCGGGCGTAGACAAAGATTTCTCTGGCGAAGCTCGTGCGCAACCGGGCATCAAAATTGGTTACCTAGAACAAGAGCCGCCACTTGATCCAAATAAAGATGTCCGTGGAAACGTAGAAGATGGTTTACGTGAACCATTGGATGCTTTGGCGCGTTTGGACGAAGTATTTGCTGAATATGCAGCAGAAGATGCAGACTTTGATGCATTGGCAAAAGAGCAAGAAAAACTTGAAGCGATTATCCATTCATGGGATGCGCATAACCTGAGCAACCAAATGGATCAAGCTGCAGCTGCCTTGAACCTACCAGCTTGGGATGCAGATGTGACCCTACTTTCAGGTGGTGAGCGTCGTCGTGTTGCATTGTGTCGTTTGCTTTTATCTAAACCAGACATGTTGCTTCTAGACGAACCGACGAACCATTTGGATGCAGAATCTGTGTCTTGGTTAGAGCGTTTCTTGAAAGACTTTGCCGGCACGATTGTGGCGATTACTCACGATCGTTATTTCTTGGATAACGTCGCGGAATGGATTCTTGAGCTTGACCGCGGTATGGGTATTCCATATCAAGGCAACTATTCTTCTTGGTTAGAGCAAAAAAATGCCCGTTTAGAGCAAGAACAAAAGCAAGAAGAATCTTTTGCTAAAGCATTGAAAAAAGAACTTGAATGGGTTCGTTCAAATGCCAAAGGTCAGCAAAAGAAAAACAAAGCGCGTATGGAGCGTTTTGAAGAGCTTAACTCACGCGAATTCCAACAGCGTAACGAAACTTCTGAAATCTATATTCCACCTGGTCCACGTCTAGGGAATAAAGTCGTAGAAGTCGAAGGCATCAGCAAATCATTTGATGGTCGCGTACTGTACGAAAACCTCAGCTTTACCGTACCGCCTACAGCAATTGTGGGTATCGTGGGTCCAAACGGTGCGGGTAAAACCACACTGTTCCGTATGATGACTGGTGAACAACAGCCAGATACAGGTACGGTGACTTTGGGTGAGTCGGTTAAAGTGGCGTATGTGGGTCAGATTCGTGACACTTTAGATAACAACAAAACGGTTTGGGAAGAAGTTTCTGGCGGTTTGGATATCTTAAGAATTGGCGATTATGAAATTGCATCACGTGCTTATATCGGTCGCTTTAACTTTAAAGGTCAAGACCAGCAGAAGCGTGTAGGTGAGTTGTCAGGTGGTGAGCGTAACCGTTTACAACTTGCGAAAATCCTGCAAATGGGCGCAAACGTGATCTTACTGGATGAGCCATCGAACGACTTGGATATCGAAACCTTACGTGCACTTGAGGATGCAATTCTTGTATTCCCAGGTACGGTAATGGTGGTGTCGCACGACCGTTGGTTCCTTGACCGTATTGCAACGCACATCTTGTCGTTTGAGAACGAACAGCCTGAATTCTACGAAGGTAACTATGCTGAGTATGAAGCCTATCGTTTAGCACGTTTGGGTGATGCTGCAGTTCAAAAACGCACCAAATACAAGAAAATTGGCGGTTAATACTCCCGTTAATTCAATTAAAAAACCAGCCTTCGGGCTGGTTTTTTTATGCTTAGCAATTGTCGCTTAAGGCGTTTTAGGGGTATTCACTTGTACGCTGATAATGGTGTAATACTGATTTTTAGGTTTTGCTTTGGCATCGACTTTTTCACTCACTTCAATCAGGTATTGCCCAGCTTGTGCAAACGTGAGTGTGGCATGGCCTTGTGCATCGACAGGTGTGCTTTTCGCTTGTTGCTCAAGCTCACCTTGAGCACGAACCATGAGTTCTGCATGCGCTAGGGCTTTGCCTGCTTGAGTAATATGCAGTTGTACAGGCTGTTGCACCGTAATTTGGTTTGGATGGGTTTTGAAGTTGACTTGAATTGGGGCTGGCGTTACAGCAACAGGTGAGGTGCTGTCTTTGCTCACATAGCTTTGAATGCTCCATTCGCGAACCGTAGAGACTTTGCTTGGCACTTTGCCTTTAAAGTCACTTGGAATGACATAGTCACGCTCGCTTAGGGCAGGGACTTTATCTGCTGCGACATCGGCAAATATTTTCCATTGAAGATTATGTTGTACATATTCAATTGGATATGAGGTCTTGGCAAAAATGGTATAGGTACCTTTTTCTGGTAGCTTAAGATCAAATGCAGTGGCAGATTCTAAGTGCTTCTGTGCTTGAATCGTCGTCTGTGTTTGGTTGGGTTGGAAAACCGTGAACGAAATATCTTTTAGGGCATATTCAGGATGAAAGGCTTGTTCCGCATAGGCACTCAATACAGGGACTTGAGTATTTTCAGTGTGATACGCCAGTGGAGCGACGTAGGGTTCATGTGCTTGAGCCACTGAACAGAACAAGAGTGTGCAGAGTAGAGCGTTTTTCATAGAGACTAGGCCTAAAAATATTTCGTAAGATGAGGTTTTTGATTATATCGAGAAAAACTAACAAGTGATAATAATTATTATTTATTATTTGGGCAGATAAAAAAGGGAGTGCATAGACTCCCCCTTTTGGATGCAGGTTCTAAGTTAAGGCTTAGATTTCCCACTCATGGTCGCATTCGCGGCATTTCCATTTTTTCTGAGACTGCATGAAGCCTTGCATTGAAATCTTAAAGTCAGGAAGGTCTCGGTAAAATAGGAAGCCTGCAATCACACACACGATGAAAACCACAACCGTTGCAATTTGTAATGTTGAGCCAGCGCCATCCCCAAATAGCCACATTGCGATGCTAATGAGCACCAAAAGTAATAATACAAAAATGGCTGGAACTAAAAAAACCAGACTTTTAGGCACGACAGGGCGTGTTGCTGGAGCCCCTGCTTGAGCAACAGGCATAATTTTTGGGCTTTGACATTGAGGACAACGATATTGCATTACAACTCCAAAATTAGAATCTATGCTGTATTCTAATCGGATTGGAGCAGAAAGCCAAAAAAGCGTGGTAATGAAGTGCTGATAATTTTGAGGCAATAAAAAACCCAAGTCATAATGCTTGGGTTTTTTACTAGATGTTGCCATCTTAAATATGGCGTCCCTACGGGGATTCGAACCCCGGTTACCGCCGTGAAAGGGCGATGTCCTAGGCCTCTAGACGATAGGGACTTATTGAGGCATCACGTTGAGTGGTTAACACCGTCTCTCTGTGTGAGCGCTATATTAGGGATATAACGCCCATGCGTCAACTAAAAAATCAATTAAGCTTCATCAACTGCGTCATTTTTCGGCAATTTTAGACTTTCATTGAGTTTTTCCCAAACTTTTGCTTCTTTTTTGCTTGGAGTACCCACAATTTCAAGGGCATGACGTAAGCGCGCGAAGGTTAAGTCAGGGCCAATGGTGACCATAGTTTGCATCACTGGGGTCGAAGCAGTTGAACCTGCAATGGCAATAAAGAACGCTGGCATAAAGTCACGAAGCTTAATTTCCATTTGGCTGGCTAAGTCCATCAATGTTTGACTTACGGTGTCATTGTTCCATGTGAACATGCTTTCCAAACGCCAAATCGCAAATTGCAGACTTTGACGAACTTGTTCTTCGCTCAGTTTCTTGCTTTCAAACTGTTCTTTAGTCAAGCTTGGGAACTGGTTAAAGTAATGCGCAGACCAGTTCACCGCTTCTGAAAGCAAGTTGATACGAGGTTGAATCGCTGCGGCGATGTCTTCGAGCATCTTACGATCGGCTTTCCATGCCAATAAAGTATCTAACAGTTCAGCAGGGCTTAAGCCTTTGATCCATTGACCATTTAGCCAATTCAGTTTTTCCACATCAAAAATTGGACCACCGAGGGATACACGTTGAATATCAAAGTGTTCAATCATCTCCACCAATGTGAATTTTTCGCGTTCATCTGGCATCGACCAGCCCATGCGGCCTAAGTAGTTCAACAAGGCTTCAGGCAAGACACCAATATTTTTGTAGTAATTAATAGAAGTTGGATTCTTACGTTTCGACAGTTTTGATTTGTCTGGGTTACGTAATAATGGCATATGACCCAGTACAGGCATTTCCCAACCAAAGTATTGATACAGCAACTGATGTTTAGGTGCAGAAGGCAACCATTCTTCGCCACGGAAAACGTGGGTGATTTGCATCAAATGGTCATCGACCACATTGGCAAGGTGATAGGTCGGTAAACCATCTGTTTTAAGCAAGACTTGCATGTCCACTTGTGCCCAAGGGATTTCTACTTCCCCGCGCAGTAAGTCATTGACTGTACAAATGCCTTCTTCTGGCACTTTCATACGAATCACGTGTGGCTCACCTGCAGCAAGGCGGCTTTGGATTTCTTCAGCAGATAATTTTAAACCACGACCATCGTACTTTGGTGTTTCACCACGTGCCTGTTGTTCTGCACGCATTTGATCCAACTCTTCACTCGTTGCAAAGCAGTAAAATGCATGACCTTTTTCAACCAAATCCAGTGCATATTGCTTATAGATATGCATGCGTTCAGACTGGCGATATGGCGCATGTGGCCCGCCTATGTCTGGACCTTCAGACCAATTCAATCCTAACCAACGCAATGAATCTAAAATCATTTGTTCAGATTCAGGAGTCGAACGAAGTTGGTCGGTATCTTCAATCCGCAGAATAAATTCACCACCATGTTGCTTGGCATAGCATAAGTTAAATAGCGCAATATACGCTGTGCCCACATGCGGGAAGCCAGTTGGAGAGGGTGCAATACGAGTACGAACAGTCATAGCCAATTATGATTCAGAATGTAAATTGAGGTCTATTATAACGAAAAAGCCCGACCACTTAATGCTTAATTCAACATTCAATGATCAGGCTTTTATGTGCAAATGTCATAACTTGAGAGAGGTTATGACGCTGTTGCTTATTTTTAATTTAGATGAACAATGATTGCAAAAAACGGCTAAAGCGCTGGTTTTGTGTAGCAAAGAAATTTTGTGTCGGCGCAACTTTGATTGAGGTCATGATTTTTAAATCAGTATCCGTCATCGTAGTTCTATCACTGCCTTTTTGTTGGCTGAGTGCTTTTTCAATCAACGATGTTTTTTCAGTGGGCATCGTCGCTTTGTCATTGCTTTGAATGGCTGCACTATGTCCAAGTTGGCTAAAACAAGCCAAGCCGATACTTAACGTAAAGGTATGTAAAAATGTTGCTTTCATGTCCTTTTCCCCCCTCTCAACATGGTATTGGAACAGATTTTTATTAAAGTGATTGGTAATCTAGTTTCAATTTAACCGATTTCACAAATAAAAAAGTAGAACTGTGTCACACAATTTACAAAATTATAAACAAATTTGGGCTAAATTGACATTTAAACATCAAATATAAATCATTTGGCTTTTTGTACCAAATAACTGTGGAGACAGCATGGAGATTTTGAGCTTAATCTGTGGAGGATGGATATGGGATTATCCTTAAAAGTGCACAAAATAGTCCTTTCAGAGATATCTTTTTATCAGATATAAAAGCCATAATGAATTATAACTAGATGATTGTGTTGATTTTTTGTTGTTTATATAGTGGGCAAATTCAGTTCGAGTATAAAGCAATGAAAAAAATATTAGCGACATCTATTTTAGTATTACTTGGGGGCTTTGCAGCCAGTGCTTATGCAGCAAAAGATTTTTTAAACGTGTCTTATGACCCGACCCGTGAGTTTTATCAAGAATATAACCAAGCCTTTGGATAGTATTGGAAAAGCAAAACTGGGCAGGAGGTCAACTTTAAGCAATCTCATGGTGGATCGGGCAAGCAAGCACGTGCCGTTGCAACGGGTTTACAAGCAGATGTGGTGACCTTGGCCTTGGCCAATGATATTGATGAAATTGTGAATACTGGACAAATTGATAAGAACTGGCAAAAAGAGTTTCCAAATAATTCTGCACCTTATACTTCAACCATTGTTTTTTTAGTGCGTAAGGGTAATCCCAAACAAATTAAAGACTGGAATGATTTAACCAAACCGGGGGTTGAGATCATTACCCCAAATCCAAAAACAGGGGGTGCGCCGCGTTGGATTTATTTATCGGCTTGGGGTTATGCATTAAAACAACCGGGAGGTAATGATGCTAAAGCCAAAGAATTGGTGAAAAAACTTTATCAAAATGTCAAGGTTCTTGATTCAGGTGCGCGAGGTTCATTGACCACGTTTGCTGAACGAGGCATAGGTGATGTGTTGTTGTCTTGGGAAAATGAAGCTTTACTGGCAACTCAAGGCCTAGGTAAAGACAAATACGATATTGTTTATCCGTCTATTTCGATTTTAGCGGAGCCGTCGGTTGCTATTGTAGACAAAACCGTGGACAAAAACGGCAATCGAAATTTGGCCAAGGGCTATTTAAATTATCTGTATTCGCCAAAAGGGCAGGAGTTAGCGGCGAAGCATTTCTTCCGTCCACGAAATAAACAAGTGGCGAACAAATATCTTGCGCAGTTTCCAAAGCAAAAAACCTTTAATATTAATGATGTCTTTGGAGGGTGGGCCAAAGCGCAGAAAACTCACTTTGTAAATGGTGCGATCTTTGATCAGATTTATACTGAAAAATAAACGTGCCGTGGTTTGACAAGATCACGTTCGGACATCAAAGTGAATATACGTATATCCACTTTTATTATATTTTAAGCATAAAAATGTATATAATAATAAGTAAAGTGTTTGCTGTTATTTTAAATAAAAACAATTCATTAAGTCTTAGTGATTCTAAAATAACGAGTATTTAAAAAACAAAAGTGAATTGCGATTTATGATTTTGTTTCATATATTTAGCATAATTCTTGATATTTAATTTAATACGCCATGAAAACGCATTTGAAATCTCTCTGGGCTGCTGTCGTAGTGGCAACAGGTCTGACATTCAGTATGACATCAGCTCAAGCGGCTGACCGTACTATGCTCAATGTCTCCTATGATGCAACACGTGAATTTTACGATGAGTTCAATAAATCCTTTGGTGCCTATTGGCAAAGTCGTACAGGACAAACGGTCGACTTTAAACAGTCACACGGTGGTTCAGGTAAACAAGCCCGTTCGGTCGTGGATGGTCTAAAAGGGGATGTGGTGACCTTGGCCTTAGCCAATGACATTGAAGAAATTGTCAAATCGGGTCAAATTCAGCCGGGTTGGCAAAAAGAGTTCCCAAATAACTCTGCACCTTATACATCGACCATTGTGTTCATTGTACGCAAAGGCAACCCGAAAAAAATTAAGGACTGGTCTGATTTAACCAAACCGGGTGTACAAATTATTACGCCTAATCCTAAAACAGGTGGTCTACCGCGTTGGGTGTATCTATCTGCTTGGGGTTACGCACTGAAACAACCTGGTGGCAATGAGGCCAAAGCCAAAGAGTTCGTTGGTAAAATGTACCATAACGTGAAAGTCATGGACTCTGCGGCACGGGCGTCTATGACTACCTTTGCAGAACGTCGGATTGGTGATGTGTTATTGACTTGGGAAAATGAAGCCTTAGTGACACAAAAAACTTTAGGTAAAAATCAATTCGATATTGTTTATCCATCGATCTCGATTTTAACCGAGCCTTCGGTGGCAATCGTGGATAAGACCGTGGCGAAAAATGGCAACAAGTGGTTAGCACAGGGTTATATCAACTATTTATATTCACCACTGGGTCAGGAAATGGCGGCGAAACACTTCTATCGTCCGCGTAATCCTGCGGTTTTAGAAAAATATAAAGCGCAATTTCCACCGTTAAAAACCTTCACTATTGATGAGGTGTTTGGTGGTTGGGCCAATGCTCAAAAGACCCACTTTGTGAATGGGGCGACCTTCGACCAAATCTATAATAGCCGTAAATAGTCCAGTTCATTATTTTAGCTACTACTTAAAAAGCCTCCCTTGGGAGGCTTTTTTGATAATGAATGCCGTTTAAAAACGGTTTTGTCTATGAAAAGTAATATTTCCCTACAAAAAGTCGTTTGGAGCTTTGTTAAAACAAGGTAATAATGTGCAGTTACATTTTTCCTTCCGATCATATTGAGTCTTTATGTCGCATATTTCTGTATTACTTCACGAAACTGTTGATGCTTTGGTAGCAGATCGCAATACAGGGATTTTTATTGACGGGACGTTTGGTCGTGGCGGACATACACGTTTGCTGTTGTCTAAGCTGGATGAAAATGCAAGTGTCTATGGTTTTGATAAAGACCCGCAAGCACTGGAAACAGCCGCGATTTTAGAACAAGAAGATCCACGGTTTAAAATTATCCATGCCAGCTTTGCTGACCTTAAGCATGAGTTAGAAGTACGCGGCATTGGCTTGGTCGATGGTGTTATGGCCGATTTGGGCGTGTCTTCACCGCAGCTTGATCAGGCAGAGCGTGGCTTTAGTTTTATGAAAGATGGACCACTGGATATGCGTATGGACAATTCAAAAGGTCCAACCGCAGCGCAGTGGTTGGTCAATATTGAGGAAGAGGCGTTAGCCAATATTATTTTCCAATATGGTGAAGAGCGTTATAGCCGTCGTATTGCGAAAGCCATTAAAGCGGCTGGGTTGATTGAAACCACCGCGCAGTTGGCTGAAATTGTGAAAGTGGCGCACCCGAAATGGGAAAAAAATAAACATGCCGCAACACGAACTTTCCAAGCAATTCGTATTGCCATTAATAAAGAATTAGAAGATATTGAAGTTTTCCTACCGCAAGCGGTAGACGTATTAAAACCGAATGGTCGCTTGGCTGTGATTAGCTTCCATTCGCTAGAAGATCGATTAATTAAACAATTTATTCAAAAAGAGTCGACACTTGAGGAAGACATGGGTTGGGGTATGCCACAACAACGACCAGATACACGTCGTTTAAAGAAAGTATCACGTGTGAAAGCAAGTGATGCCGAGGTTAAAGCTAATCCACGTTCACGTAGTGCATGGCTTAGAGTTGCAGAGCGCTTAGCACTTAAAGGCGAATAATGAAAACTGAAGTCGTTGAAAAAATTCCAACAAAGTTAAAGTTTAAGAAGCTGATTGCCTATGCCATTTTATTGGTGCTGGTGTTTATCAGTGCCATGATGGTGGTGTTTCAAGTGTTTGAATACCGTCATGACTATCGTGAAATGAGCTCTTTTATGCGCGAGCGTGATGATTTAAATGCAGAGTGGGGCCGTTTGCTGATTGAACAGCAAACTTTCGGCGCAACTGCACAAATTGGAACGCGCGCAGTGACGCAACTGCGCATGTATTCACCACCTGCGGCGCAAACCGTAGTGATTTCTTTACCCACGACTTCAGAAGACAAAAAATAAGGCCGCTGTAACATGGTAGAAAAGCGTAAACCCACTCGTAAAAAACAGCAAGCGGTGACTGAAAAATTGGCTCTACAGGTTGAAATGTGGCGCTTTTATCTCATGTGGGCGGTGGTTTTAGCTTGCTTTATTGCTTTGGTTGGACGTGCTTTTTACGTACAGGTCATCAATACTGAGTTTTTGCAAAACAAAGCCAATGCCAATATTTTAAGAACTGAAAAAATTAAAGCCATGCGCGGTGTGATTTATGACCGTCATGGTGTGCCTTTGGCGATCAGTACGCCGATCATGAAAGTGGTGATTGATCCACGTGATTATTTTGATAATAAAAAGCTGTTTGATGAAATTACCGCTGAATTAGCCAAAGATCCACACAATCGTAAATTGAAGCGTCAATTACCAGACAAAAACTTAAATCTGGATGAGTTGGCTGATGCCGTCGGCATGGATCGTGCGGAACTGAAGCGGAAACTGAATGAACGTCCGCGTTCGCGCTACTTGGTCTTAAAAAAAGAAGTGCCACCTCAGCAAGCTGAACTGATTGCGAAACGTGAGTTCCAAGGGGTGTATACCGAAAAGAACTACAAGCGTTACTATCCACAACCACAACCGAATGCGCAAATTATTGGTTTGACCAACAGTGAAGGTTCGGGCATTGAAGGTTTAGAAATGCAGCTGAATCAACGCCTGTCGGGTGTTGATGGTGAGCAGCAAATTGTTCGAGATAAAAAGGGCAATCGTTTTAAAGATGCAGAGGTAATTAAAGAAGTTGAGCCAGGCGAAAATATTACGCTCAGTATTGACTCGCGCCTTCAATACATTATGTACCGTGAACTGACCGCTGCGGGTGTAGCCAATAATGCACGTTCTGCAACAGCAATTGCGGTCGATGTGAAAACAGGTGAAATTTTAGCAATGGCGTCTTGGCCGTCGTATAACCCGAACGATAAAAATAGTTTGTCCAATAAAGACGCCATGCGTAACCGTGGTGCGGTTGACTCTTTCGAGCCGGGTTCAACCATGAAGCCTTTGACTATTTCAATGGCTTTGGAAAGCGGCAAATACATGCCGAATACTGTGGTCAATACCACTCCGGGTTCAATGCGAGTCGGTAACCACACTATTCGAGATACGCATAACTACGGTCCACTGACTTTGGGTGGGATTATTCAAAAATCCTCTAACGTGGGTGTGGCTAAAATTGCCTTGTCTCTCCCTTATGCAACTTTACCGACTTTTTATAAACGTCTTGGTTTTGGTCAGCGTTCTGCGGTTAAATTTCCGGGTGAAAGTGGTGGTTTAATTCTTCCACCAAGTAAATGGAATGTATCAGAAGTGGCGACCATGGCATATGGCTACGGCTTAAATGCGACTGTGCTGCAACTGGTGGATGCTTATGCCATGTTGGCTAACAAAGGTGTGAAAATGCCTTTGAGTTTGTATAAGTTAGATGCGCCGCCCCGTGGTGAACAAATGGTTGATCCAAAAATTGCGGATCAAGTTTTGTTGATGATGGAAACGGCAACTTTACCGGGTGGTACCGCGACTCGTGCAACCATTCCGGGTTACCGTGTGGGTGGTAAAACAGGAACCGCACATAAGTTACGTGCTGACCGTAAAGGCTACTCAACCAATGAATATCGTGCACTTTTTGCTGGTGTAGCACCAGTCAGCGACCCGCGTTTAGCGATGGTGGTTGTGGTCGAAAACCCGCAAGGGACCTACTATGGTGGTACGGTGTCTGCGCCTGTATTTGCCCGTGTTATGCAAGAATCCTTACGTTTAATGAACGTGCCTTTAGATAAACCTTTAGATGCTCCTGTAATCAAGAAATAGGTGATGAATGTCCATTACATTTCAACAACTCTACACCGCTAACCAAAACACTGGATGGATGGCACAGCCGTTTCAAGGTTTTGTTCTTGATAGTCGTAAAGTACAGGCAGGGCAAATTTTTATTGCGCTGACCTCCCTTTCACAACCTGAAAAAACCTTGCAGTTTGCGCAAATAGCCTTGGATAAAGGGGCTTTAGCGGTGGTGAGTGAAACAGAGCTTGGACTTGAAAACAGCATTGTGGTGCCGAATGTACGCCACTTGATGGGGGGCTGGCAAAAGCAATTTTTGTTGGCCACTAGCCAAGTACAGCCTGCTCGTATTTTAGCGGTGACAGGAACCAATGGTAAAACCACCATTTCTCGTTTGGTTGCTGAGCTGTTGATGTTGCAAGGTCAGTCTTGTGCGGTAATGGGCACGACAGGCAATGGCATTTTACCGAATTTAGAAGCATCGTCGCATACCACCTTGGATGCGCTGCATTTACAAAATGCACTACATAGCTATGCCAAGCAAGGGGCTGAATTTGCATCGATTGAAGCCTCTTCACATGGTTTGGAACAAGGCCGTTTAGCGGGCAGTGAGATTGAAATTGCTGCATATAGCAACTTAAGTCGTGACCATTTGGACTACCATGGCACGCTTGAGGCCTATGCCGAAGCTAAATCTCATTTGTTTCAATTTCCATCATTGAAAGTTGCAGTCATCAATCTGGATGATGCGCATGCTGGGGTTATGATTCAAGCGGCACAAAATAATCCAGCCCAACCGAAAATTTTAACCTATTCAACCACGCAACCTGCAGACTATCAGGTGAAGAATATTCAATATAGCCTGACGGGTGCGAACTTTAGTCTGTGTACGGAACAGGCCGAATATCAGGTACAGAACCCATTATTGGGTCATTTTAATATTGAAAATTTGGTCGCAAGTTTAATTATGGTTGAACAAGCGGGTTTTGATTTAGCCGATCTTGTTGCTACGACAGCACAGCTCAAAGGTGCACCAGGTCGTATGCAAGTGATTCGTGATGATGCGCGTTTATTTGTGGTCGATTATGCGCATACGCCTGATGCTTTGGTGCAAGTCTTAAGCACGTTGAAGCGCCATGTAGAGCAGCAACTCTGGGCAGTATTTGGCTGTGGCGGAGACCGCGACCGTGGCAAACGCCCACTCATGACCCAAGCAGCATTAAACGGAGCAGATGTGGTGTTGTTGACTTCAGATAACCCACGGACCGAAAATCCTGAGCAAATTTTTGCTGATATGAAAGCGGGGATTGATTTCTCAAACCGTGTGGTTCATGAAATCCATGATCGTCGTGAAGCGATTAAATTTGCCGTTCAACAGGCCCAAGCGGGTGATATTGTCGTGATTGCAGGCAAAGGTCATGAAAACTATCAAGAAATAGAGGGTGTTCGGCATTGGTTTGACGATGTCGTCGAAGTGCAATCCGCGATTGATGCACAGCACCACACTACTGATTCTGCTTATCCTGCACACTAAGGAAGTCATATGCATACCTCAACAACCAGCACAGTGCCTTTAGTGTCATGGACCGCCGCACAGTTACTCGAAGCCACCCAAGGTTATTGGCTAAATGATCAAGCGCCGAACAGCGATATCAAACGTATTTTGACGGATTCACGTGATGCAGAAGCAGGAGATGCTTTCTTGGCACTCAAAGGCGAACGTTTTGATGCGCATGCTTTTATTATGCAAGTTGCTGAACAAGGCTGCCAAGTGGCCATTGTGAGTCAGCCTATTGATGCGGAAATTTGTCAGTTGGTGGTGCCCGATACGCGTTTGGCATTGGGACAACTGGGGGCTTATCGTCGTGCACAAAATCCACAGTTAAAAGTGATTGCGCTGACGGGTAGTAGTGGTAAAACCACCACCAAAGAAATGCTCGGCAGTATTTTGTCACGTATAGCACCAACGTTGGTGACCCGTGGCAACCTGAATAATGACTTGGGTGTGCCAGTCATGTTATTGGAATTACGTCCTGAGCATCAATATGCAGTGATGGAATTGGGTGCAAGCCATCAAGGTGAAATTGACTATACTTCGAATTTGGTTCAGCCCTTGGTGGCAGGCATTATCAATATTGGTACAGCACACTTGGGTGAGTTTGGTGGACGCGATGGCATCTGCCGTGCCAAGTCTGAGATTTATGCGCATATTGCCCCAAATGGCACATCTATTGTTCCTGCGGCTGATGATTTTGCCGATAGTATTCGTCAAGCAGTGCAAACTGAACAGATGCTCAGCTTTGGTGCGGGTGGTGAAATCTTTGCCACTGAGATTGAGTTACAGGCACAATCGGCAACGTTTAAGTTGAATACCCCGCAAGGCGTGAGTCAGGTGAATTTACCATTTGCTGGGGAGCATAATGTTCAAAATGCAACCGCTGCGGCAGCTTTTGCTTTAGCGATTGGTATTAGCTTGGATGATATCCTGCTTGGCCTTGAGCAAGCGGTCGGTGCAAAAGGGCGTTTGAACTTTATTCAACAAGGTCGTCATTTGTTGATTGATGATACCTATAATGCCAACCCAACCTCTATGCGTGCCGCTGCTGAAGTGCTTGCACAGCAAGAGGGGGTTCGAGTGATGGTGATGGGTGATATCGGTGAGCTAGGTAGCTCTGCTGCACAGCAGCACTATATGCTGGGGCGTGATTTGGTCTCGGTGAAAGGGCTGAACTTCGTGGTGGTTGTTGGTGAATTTGCACCTGCGGCACAAGAAGGCGCACGCAGCACGCAATATGGCAAAAAGATGCAGGCTTTTTTAACTCAAGAGCAGGCTTTGCCGTTCTTACTCAGTTTAATTGAAACACATCAACCCCAGTCTATGAGTTTCCTGTTTAAAGGTTCTCGTTATACCCATATGGAAACGTTGATGGCTGATTTGATGGAGAAACTCTAAATGTTGTTATGGTTATTTGAACAACTGGCGGGCTACCATAGTTCGTTTCAGGTGGTTCGTTATTTAACATTGCGTTCTTTGCTCAGTGTTTTAACCGCACTGACCATTGGTCTAGTGCTCGGTCCTGTGATGATTCGCAAGTTGCAAGCACTCAAATATGGTCAAGCCGTGAGTTCATATGCTCCTGAAAATCATGCCAAAAAAATGGGTACACCAACCATGGGTGGGGTGCTGATCTTACTCTCAATTGGTATCTCCACACTGTTGTGGGCAGACTTATCCAACCCTTATGTATGGATTGTCTTGGCAGTGATGGTGATTTTTGGTGCAGTGGGTTGGGCCGATGACTGGATCAAGATTCGCTATAAAGACAATGCAGGCTTACCTGCCCGTAAAAAGTTCTTTTGGACCTCGCTTGCATCATTGGGCGCAGGTATTGCGCTATATGTAATTGCGCAACAACAGAGCAATCCTGTGCATACCGCAAATATGCTGGATCTGCTGATTCCATTTTTTAAAGATTTAAGTATTCCTTTGTCGGTGATTCCGCTGGGTATTGGTTTTATCATTTTCACCTATTTGGTCATTAATGGTGCATCAAATGCCGTGAACCTCACTGATGGTTTGGACGGTTTAGCGATTATGCCTGTAGTGCTGGTTGCAGCGGGTTTAGGTGTATTTGCATATTTGGCTGGTGATGTCCGTTTTGCCAATTATTTACATATTCCTTATGTGCGCTTTGCTTCTGAATTGGTGGTGATTTGTGCAGCCATGATTGGCGCGGGTCTAGCCTTCCTTTGGTTTAATGCACACCCTGCACAGGTTTTTATGGGCGATGTGGGTGCATTATCATTGGGTGCAATGCTCGGTACAATTGCGGTCATGGTTCGTCAGGAAATTGTCTTTGCCATTATGGCTGGTGTGTTTTTGGTCGAAGCGATTTCAGTCTTCTTACAAATTGGTTCCCTCAGAATGCGCAATAAAAGGGTATTCCTGATGGCACCATTACACCACCATTATGAGAAAAAAGGCTGGCGTGAAACCCAAGTGGTGATTCGTTTTTGGATTATCACAATTATGCTGGTAGTTTTAGGTCTAATGACCTTAAAATTGCGTTAAGCAAAAGTATGAAAAGAGTCGGTATTTGCCGGCTTTTTTTATGCCTGAGGTACTGTCTTGGAGAAAATAATGAATCTGCTCATGTGTCCTGTGTGTCGTGAGGCTTTAACTTTAAACGAAAGAACATGGCGCTGTGCGAATTCACATAGTTATGATATGGCGAAACAAGGCTATGTCAATCTGCATGTCGTTCAACACAAGCACAGCAAAAATCCGGGGGATACGCCTGAGTCGGTACAAGCCCGCCGTGCCTTCTTAAGTGCAGGTCATTACGGGCCTTTACAGCAAGCAGTGATAAATAAGGTACGTGACTTACGTATTGAAAATTTACTCGATATCGGCTGTGGAGAAGGCTATTACACAGATGCGATGCAGGCTGAAGTGTTGCAATGTGTCGGTGTAGATATTGCAAAAAATGCAGTTCAAGTGGCTGCGAAAATCAATAAAAATATCACGTGGGTGGTGGGTACAGGAGCAACTTTACCCGTGCTGGATCAATCGATTGATTTATGTAGTAGTTTGTTTAGCCCGATTCCAAAACAAGAGATTTTACGGGTACTCAAACCGCAAGGATATTTATTGGTGGTGACGCCTGCGCCTCAGCATTTGTATGCCATGCGTGAAGCTCTGTTCGAAGAGGTCAAGCCGCATGAACCAAGCAAATTTGTAGAGCAGTTGAGCGATGTGTTTGACTTGGTGAGTGATGATGTGGTCGATGCTGATCTTAAGCTTAATCAGCAGGACTTAAAAAACCTGATTGCCATGACCCCTTATGCCTATAAAGCAAAACAAGAGCGCCGTGAAGCTTTAGAGTCGCAAGCAGCTTTTGAACTACACGCCCAGTATCAAATTTTACTGTTTCAGAAAAAAGCATAAGTATAAAAAAGCCCGCAGATGCGGGCTTTTATTATTGGACTTGATCAATCAAATGATCGAGCGCATCCGATTTAGGTTTTGGTTGTTCTTTGGGTGCTTGCATGGTGGGTGGGGTGCTGTTCTTTGGAATCAACGTTTCCTCTTCACCAGGCAAATCATCAAAGTCACGCTCAGGAGCACGTGGAACCACCAACGGTGCAGGGCGATACAACGGCTGCGCCAAAGGTGGGGTTAGCCCTAAGTTGCTCTGAGGTGTTTCTTTCTGATGGCGTTGAATTGGCGCTTTGGCTTTTGCATCGAGTTGAACCCACGCCGAAGGCGTGCCTTGTAAGGCTTTGGCCATGAAGTCCGTCCAAATTGGAAGCGCAGCCACACCGCCGTATTCGCGGCGTCCTAAAGTTGTGGGTTGGTCGAAACCAACCCACGCTACAGTGACCAATTTGCCATTAAAGCCTGCAAACCAAGCATCTTTTGCATCATTGGTGGTTCCTGTTTTACCGCCCAAGTCATCTCGTCCAATACGCAGCGCAGCACGGCCTGTACCATGTTGAATCACGTCTTTTAAAATATTCGCCATATCATAAGCAGAACTGGATTTTAAAATACGTTGCGCTTGACGATAGTCACTGTTGATCTCAACAGGATTTGCCGATTTTTCAGCAGGGTTCAGCTCTTGGTTGGTGACTTCAATTACTTCATCATCAGGCGTGATGGTGTCAGCAGACTGAGGATTTGATTCTTGTTGAGAGATACAACTGATACATGCATATTCAGGGTTGTTCTGATAAATGACCTTGCCATAGGCATCTTCAATACGATTAATGAAGTGCGGTTGAATACGATAACCGCCATTGGCAAAGGCTGAGTATCCCGTGGCCATTTGAATCGGTAAAACCTGAGGTGTTCCGAGTGCAATCGTGTAATTACGCGGAATCTGTTCATCGGTTAAGCCGAAGTCCATGAACAATTGACGTGTACGTTCAATGCCCACGGTTTGCAGGAGTCTAACTGACACGGTATTCCGCGATAAATAGAGTGCACGACGCAATGGAATCATGCCTAAATAGCGACCATCCGCATTGCGTGGTGACCATTTCCCAATGGTGATTGGGCTGTCATTGACCATGCTATACGGTGTCATACCGCGCTCTAAAGCGAGTGCATAGACAAAGGGTTTAATAATCGAACCTGGTTGGCGCCAGCCTTGTGTGGTTCTATTAAATTTAGATTGATAAAAGTTATAACCACCCACCAGTGCTTCTACAGCGCCATTGTTTGGGTTCAGTGCAATCAGCTGGCCCTGAACTTTAGGCAGTTGTACCAAAGCCCATGAGGTTTTGTTGTCATTGGGGCGCAGACGTACAATGTCTTTCACTTTAACAATTTGAGATGCTCTTGATGGTGCACCGCCTACCGCATTCGCATTGCGATAAGGACGTGACCAAGACATGCCAGACCATGGCACGGTTACTGTTGAGCCATCTTGCATTAGGGCATCAAAACTATTTTGATTGACACGAGTGACTTCGGCAGGGAAGGTGTTGGCAAATGCACTAAAGCTACTTAAGGGTTTGTCATGGGCTTCTGCACCACGCCAACCGTGCCGACGGTCGTAGGCTTCTAAGCCATCTTGTACCGCTTGTTCGGCATAGGCTTGGCGTTCACTGTTGATGGTGGTGTAGACCTTATAACCAGAGTCAATTGCATGTTCGCCAAACTTTTCAATCAGTTCGCTACGGACCATTTCGCCGATGTAGGGAAATCGATTGCTTACCCCGCGGTCAGGCATATCGAGGTTAATTGGTTCAGCAATCCCTTTTTCATATTGGCTTTGGTTAATGTAGCCTAGCTGGAGCATACGACCCAAAATCCAGTTACGACGTTCTAAAGCACGTTCTGGGTTGACCACTGGATTGTATTTAGACGGTGCTTTAGGCAGACCTGCAATCATCGCCATTTGTGCAATGCTGAGTTGATCTAAGCTTTTGTTGTAGTAAATTTTAGCTGCCGCTGCGATACCGTAGGCATTTTTACCCAAGAAAATCTTGTTGACATAGAGGGTTAAGATTTCCTCTTTCGTCAAATTTTGTTCAATTTTTCGTGCCAGAAAAACCTCAGTCAACTTACGTTTTAATGTACGTTCGGGACTGAGATAGTAGTTTTTTGCCACTTGCATGGTGATGGTCGAGCCACCCGTTTGAACGTTTGACCCAGTAATACTTTCACTGACTGCACGTCCTAAACCTTTAAAACTGATACCACTATGCTCAAAAAAAGAAGAATCTTCCGCCGCTAAAAAGGCATGAATAAAACTTCGAGGGATCTGATCGTAATCTACGGGTACAGATAGCTTGCCACCGTATTCCGAAATGAGTTGGTTATCCGCACTATAAACTTGTAAAGGTTTTAGTAATGGCGCCTTTTTTAGAGTTGTCATTTGCGGCAAAGATGGGGCAATATAGAGATACATGCCATAAAAACCCATTGGAATTGAGACCAACATTATAATAATGATCAAAAAAAATGGATGAACACGGCCCGAACAAGATAGCTTTTTCATAACAAGTAAGTTTTAATAAGAGCTAATGGCAAACTAATTAGCGGTCAGTATATCCTTTACACATACGGAATGTTAGATGAGTTATTGTATCCGTATAAAATTATAGACGCGGACTAATTAGTGGGTTACTTTTTTTGGGGATAAAAAAATAATAGGAATGATACTGTGCTCAGGTTATATCGTAAGCCAAGTAAGGGGTTAATAGGAGTAGATATTAGTTCGACTTCTGTTAAGGTATTGGAACTTTCTGTTAAAAACAATCGGTATTGGGTAGAGAGCTATGCACTAGTCCCATTACCAGAAGGAAGTGTGGTTGAAAAAAATATATTGAATCCAGAAGCAGTTGGTGATGCCCTTGAGCGTGCGGTAAATTTGGCCAATGTTCAATCGACAGACGTAGCACTGGCAGTTCCGACGTCCATGGTGATTACTAAAATCATTGAAATGGATGCTGATATGAACGATGACGAACGTGAAATTCAGATTCGTGATGATGCTGAGCAATACATTCCATTCCCATTAGATGAAGCGAGTTTGGACTTTGAAGTCCTTCCAGACCGTTTAGCCAATCCTAATCGTGTCAATGTACTCCTCGTTGCAACCCGCATTGAAAATGTAGAGGCACGTGCCGAAGCATTGGAGTTGGGCGGTTTAACGCCTAAGATTGCCGATGTTGAAAGTTTCGCCATTGAAAATGCATTCAAAGTCTTTTCAGATACGCTTCCAATGGGCGTAAATACTGTTGGGATTTTGGACATTGGTCACACCATGACCACCTTGTCCGTTATGCAGAATAATAAAGTCATTTATACGCGTGAGCAGGTGTTCGGTGGTAAACAGCTGACTCAAGAAATTCAGAACCGTTATGGTTTGTCTTTTGAAGAAGCTGGACGTGCCAAAAAAAGCCGTACCTTGCCTGACGACTATGATATTGAAGTACTTGAACCTTTTCTTGAAGCTGTGGTGCAACAAGCAGCACGTTCTTTGCAGTTCTTCTTTTCGTCCTCTCAATTTAATGAGATCGACCATATTTTATTGGCAGGGGGGAATGCCAATATTCCAGGACTGGCGAAGTTATTACAACAAAAATTAGGTTATCGGGTCACTATTGCCAACCCATTTTTACAGATGGGCTTTTCTCCACAAATCGACATTAAAAAAATTGAAAATGATGCTTCATCACTCATGGTGGCATGTGGATTGGCATTGAGGAGTTTTGATTAATGGCAAAAATAAACCTACTCCCTTGGCGTGATGCGTTAAGAGAGAAACGAAAAAAAGAATTTATTGCCTATTGTGTTGGGGCTACATTAGTTGGGGTTTTAGCTGTTGCTTTGGCTTGGTTCTTTTACAGTCAAAAACTGGAAGATCAAGAACAAGCCAATCAGTTGGTGGTGAGTACCAATCAAAACTTAGATGTCCAATTAAAGTCATTGGAAGGGCTGCAAGAGCAGCGCAATGCGATTGTTGAACGGATGAAGTTGATCCAAGGCTTGCAAGGTCAACGTCCTGTGGCTGTGCGTTTGGTTGATGAAATGGTGCGTGTCACCCCAAGTAATATGTATATTACTAAGTTTGTGCGTACAGGTGATAAATTTACCATTGAAGGGAAAGCGGAAAGCCCGAATACAGTTGCGGAGTTCTTACGTAACCTAGAAGCATCGGCGTGGTATCGCAATGCCTTTATGAATTCATTCTTGGTTGCTGAAGAGAAAAAAGATAAAGCACCAAGTTCCATCGTGCCACGTGTAGAAGAAGCCTATGGCACCTTTGTGGTCACCGCAGATTTAGATGAGATTGCACAGCCAGTAGCACCTGATGCGAACGCACCTGAAGCCGCAAGTACAGTTAATAATTCAACAGCGGGGGCAGCACAATGAGTCGCGATGAATTTGAAGAATTAACATCAGAAAACCATGCTGTAACCAAGAAGAAAATGACGGTTGATAAGTTTTTTCAACAGTTCAATACTTTGGATCCCAATAATTACGGTAGTTGGCCCTTTTCAGTCAAATTGACTTGTTGGATCTTTATCATTCTAGTGATTGGGGCATTGGGTTATTTTGTCGTGATTAAGCCGAAGCTCGATGCGATTTCAAATGCACGTGCGCAAGAACAAAATTTACTGAATGAGTTTCGTGAAAAAGATTCAAAATTACGTAACTTGCAGCAATATCAAGCGCAATTGCAAGAAATGGAAGCCAATTTCAATCAGCAGTTAGAACAGTTGCCGAAAGAAACTGAAATTCCTGGTTTGGTTGAAGATATCAACGTGAGCGGCGTAAATTCTGGATTAAAGTTTAAAAATATTCGTTTAGAGCCAGAAATTCGCCAAGAGTTCTTTATCGAACAGCCAATTTCCATTGAAGCGACGGGTGATTATCATTCTTTTGGTTCATTTGTCAGTGGAATTGCAGCTTTGCCGCGTATTGTGACCTTGCATGACTTCGATATCTCAGCGTCAAGTAACAATGAGAAAAAGACTGATATTCCGCAAATTTCATACAGTGTAAAGGCTAAAACCTACCGTTATGTCGGGGCGACAGCTGCTGCAGGTGAGGAAAATACAGCTAAGGCAGATGCAGGAGGAGCTCAGTAATGAAATATCAAAATCTCATGCTTAGTCTCTGCGTAGGACTATTCCTTGTCGGTTGTGATTCACGTATTGATGCGGTCAATATGCAAATGGCTGAAATTCGCAATCAGCCGCCATTGCCGATTGAACCTGCGCCAGATTTTCCACCTGTACCGACCTTTAATTATGCTGCGCATCAGTTAAAGAGCCCGTTCATGCCAAGCTCGTTAGCGGCTGAACTGAAGATTATGGCTGGGAAACGTGTCTATCCAAACCTATCTCGCCAATTACAACCTTTGGAAAGTTATGCGATTGAATCGCTGAACATGAAAGGCAGCATGCGAGGTCAAAATGGACAAATTTTGGCGTTGATTCAAACACCCGATGGTGAAATTGAACGCGTGCAGCGTGGTAGTTATTTGGGGATGAATCATGGTCGTGTGACTAATATCACCGCCACACAAATTGATTTGATTGAAATTATTCCGGATGGGCGTGAGGGCTATGTCGAGCGCCCGAGAAGCCTAGTATTAATTGGGCCGGCGCCTTAAAAAAGGAAAAGGGATAAAAATGAAAAATAGTGCTAAAGATTTTATATTTGGGGATGGTAATACGATGAACCATATGTTCCGTCAGTTTTCAATGGGCGCAATTGCAATGGCGGTGATGCAGGCTGCAAGTGCGCAAGTCAGTATTACGAATATTGTGCCGATGCAGATTCCGGGACAGGGAACAGAAATTCGTGTCATGTTCAACGGTTTGCCACCACAGCCGCAAGCCTATCAATTGGAACAGCCATCACGTTTGGTTTTGGATTTTGATAAAGCACAGCAGAGCTTAAAACAAGGCAGTATTGCGGTGGCAACGGCTGAAGCAAGTACAGTAGATGTAACTTCAGATGCACAACGTTCACGTTTAACTGTAAATTTGGTTGATGCCGGTGCATTTACTACACGTGTTGAAGGTAATACCTTTATTCTGAAAATTAACTCAGCGAAACCAGCGCTAGCAACACCTGTTGCTGCGGCGCGTTCAGAGCAAGGTGTTTCAAATATTGGATTCCAACGTGGTTCTGATGGTGAAGGTCAAGTTGTCATTGATTTAAAAGGTGGCAATACCCCTGTCGATGTGAAACAACAAGGCAGTAAAATTGTGGTGCGCGTTTTGGGGAATAAAATTCCTGCACATTTATCACGCCGTCTCAATGTGAATGATTTTGCCACGCCAGTATCGACCATTGATGCACAAAATGATGGCAGTAACGGCCTAATCACGATCCAATCGAATGGCAGTTTTGAATATATGGCTTATCAGGCAGAAGATAAGCTCACGATTAGTTTAAAGCGTCCTGAAGATAAAAATCCAATGAAGCCTAAAGCACCAAGTGCTTATACGGGCAAAAAGATTTCTTTAGATTTCCAAGATATTGAAGTGCGACGTGTATTACAGCTCTTAGCTGATTTTACAGGCATTAACATGGTGGCTTCTGACACCGTACAAGGCAATATTACCTTACGCCTTAAAGATGTTCCGTGGGATCAGGCGCTTGATATTATTATGAAAACCAAGAACTTGGATAAGCGACGCAATGGTAATGTGATTTGGATTGCACCTGTAGCTGAACTGATCAAATCTGAGGAAGATGAAGCCAAAGCCATCGCACAAAGTATTAAGCTTTCACCAATACAAACCGATTACATTCAATTGAGTTATGCAAAATCGGCGGATGTATTGAAGTTGTTGGAGGACTCTCGTGATAGTAAAGGAAGTGAGTCGAACCGGACAGCGGGTTCAGAATCATTGGCTTTAGAAAGTTTATTGAGTTCGCGGGGGAGCGTAGTTTCTGACTCACGTACAAATACTTTAATTATCAATGATACACTTCAAAATATTGATAAAATTAGAAAAATGATTGACTTGCTAGATGTTGCTGTGAAACAAGTGATGGTCGAAGCGCGTATTGTCACAGCATCAACAGACTTTTCTCGCGAATTGGGGATTAAGTGGAGTGCTCAAAAATTGGGTAATAGCCCAGTATGGGGTGGAGATTTCCAGCCGAGTTTTGATTTGGGGGTGGATTTAGCAACAAAAACTGCTGGTACTTTTAACTTTGGTTTATTGAAAATATCCGATTATATGTTAAACCTTGAGTTAAGCGCGCTTCAAGCGGATGGTCATGGTGAAGTATTATCAGCGCCTAAAGTACTTACTGGCGATAAGCAGAAAGCTTATATTTTACGTGGTACAGAGATTCCTTATCAAACATGGAGTGCGACGGAAGGCTTAAAAACTGAATTCCGTGCGGCCAACTTAAAGTTAGAAGTGACTCCAAGTATTACCCCTGATGGTAAAGTTCAAATGGCATTATTGGTAGAAAAAGATTCGATTGGTGACATTACCAATGATGGTATTGCAATTGACACCAGTGAATTACAAACCAATGTATTGGTTGCAGATGGTGAGACAGTCGTGCTCGGTGGTATTTTTGATGATGTGAAACGCAATGATTATCAAAAAGTACCATTCTTAGGTGATTTACCTGTGGTGGGTAATTTATTTAAGAATAATACCAAAACTACCACGCAAACTGAGTTGTTGATTTTTGTGACACCACGAATTGTTAATGACAGTGTTTCAAGAAATCATTAATATATTTTCAATTTGAACAAATCTAAAAGGTGACTCCTTGCCAAGCAAAGAGTTTGAAACCCTACCAAATATTTATTTGGTAGGGCCTATGGGGGCTGGAAAAACAACGGTAGGACGACATTTAGCTGAACTGTTAGGACGAGAGTTTCTTGATAGCGATCATGAGATTGAGCGAAAAACAGGGGCAACGATTCCATGGATCTTTGAAAAAGAGGGAGAGCTTGGGTTTCGTAGTCGTGAAACGGTTGTAATCGATGAGTTAACCTCTCGACCCAACTTGGTCTTGGCCACAGGTGGTGGGGCGGTGACTCAGGCTCCAAATCGTGCATTTCTCAAACAACGAGGTATCGTTGTTTATCTTTATACTCCTGTAGAGATTCAACTACAGCGAACTTATCGTGATAAAAATCGCCCACTGCTTCAAGTGGAGAATCCAGAGCAAAAGTTACGTGACTTGTTGAACGTTCGAGATCCTTTATATCGTGAAGTTGCCCATTATATTATCGAGACCAATCAAGGGGCTGCACGTGATCTTGCGCAGCGTATCTTAAACTTGATTCTTGTAAAGTAGTTTTGATTCAGTTTTGAAGTGATTTGATCCATGCAAACCTTATATGTTGAACTTGGCGAACGCCGTTACCCGATCTTTATTGGTAGTGATTTAGATCCGAAAGCTTTACTTGAGCCGTATATTCATGGGCACCAAGTGATGATTGTGAGTAATGAAACGATCGCACCTTTGTATTTAGCGCGTTACGTGGCAGCAATTGAAGCATTGGGAAAAACAGTTGCAACCTGTATTTTGCCTGATGGTGAAAAATATAAGAATATTGAGCATCTCAACCTGATTTTTGATGCATTACTAGAATCAGGTTTCAACCGTGATTGCACAGTTTTAGCTTTAGGCGGTGGCGTGATTGGGGATATGGCGGGCTTTGCTTCAGCATGCTTCCAGCGTGGAGTCTATTTTATTCAGGTGCCAACGACACTGCTTTCACAGGTTGATTCGAGTGTCGGTGGTAAAACAGGGATTAATCATCCGCTGGGTAAAAACATGATTGGGGCGTTTCAACAACCGCAAGTGGTCTTGGCGGATATGTCTCAACTTAAAACGCTGCCACCACGTGAGTTATCCGCAGGTTTAGCAGAGGTGATTAAGTATGCACTGTTGGGTGATGCTGATTTTCTCGTTTGGTTAGAACAACATATGGATGCTTTGGTGCAGGGGGATGAAGCTACACTGGCTGAAGCTGTGTATCGTTCTTGTGCCCATAAAGCGCGTATTGTTGCCAATGATGAAAAAGAACAAGGTGAACGTGCCTTATTGAATCTTGGGCATACCTTTGGACATGCGATTGAATCTTATCTAGGCTATGGTGAATGGCTCCATGGTGAAGCTGTGGCAACAGGCATGGTGATGGCAGCAGATCTATCGCAGCGTATGGGCTGGATCAGTGCAGAAGATTTGGCGCGTACAAAAAATATCATTCAACGTGCGAATTTACCGATAGTATGTCCACAGATTCCCCTCGATGAATTTTTGGCGTATATGTCGCATGATAAAAAAGTCTTGAACGGGCAGCTGCGTTTGGTTTTGATGCAAGCAGTAGGGCAGGCCATCATTACCAAAACATTTGATGTAGAATTGATGAAACAGGCGATTTTAGCCAACCAAGAGCAGGCATAACTTTATTATGGCAACAACCCTTCGAACTCAGTGGCAGACAAAGCAAAATTATATTTGGCTTGCATTCGGAGGGGTATGCTTGTTTGGCGCCTTAGTCTTTTGGGCTATTACAGATCAAGAGACTGTCGTTGAAGTTGATAAAAAGGCTGAATCAGAAGTTGAGTTACAAATTCAGCCAGAAAAAGTCGCAACAACCGCACATTTAGGCTCATTTATTGATGAAGTAAAACCTTTGGATATGACGACACGTGTGGTGGCCATTGCACAACACGAAGCTGAATTCCGCGGGACTAAATTTATTCAGGAAAATAAAAAGAACAGCACAATTGAACTGTTTAGAGTCTCAGAAGAAGCGATTATTAAGCGCTTTTTGCAAAGGCAATCTGATCGTCAAGCTTTTAGATACTTAAGACTGACGGGTGAAAACCAAATTGAGCAATATATGTTGATCTATGGTGTGTATAAAAATGCCAATGAGGCGCAAAAGGCATTGGCGGATTTAAAACTGATGTTACCGAAGTCGGTGCAACCCAAAGTTGAAAAAATTGAAAGCTATGCTGAATATGTCAATGACCTCGGTTCTGATGAACTTGGACTTAGTAACAAGCTCTATGCCGTGCAGTTGAAACCAGCCGCTGTGCCTGTGATTGATGAAGTTACGCTTGCTGCGCGTCAACAAGCGGCACGTGCAGCAGTTGAACAAAATAAACAATCGACAACATCGACAACGGTTACTCGTCGTGATGCGGATGGAAATGTGGTTGATGTGCAAAAGTCACAAACGACCGTAGAGAATGCGCCACAAAATAAAACAAATGAACCTGAAGTGACCGACCCATTTAATTAAAATTGGTTCATTATGGCGCATCAAAAAATGTAAATTTCATATACGCACAAATATAGTGCAATAAATTGATTGTCTTCGAACTTCACTCTTACTTAAAAAACACAAACCTAATAAAACTAAAGTGTTTAACACACAAAACAAATAATTGGCACAAAATTTGCTTTAATGGTGCATGAATTGAGTTGATGTCACTGTTTTGGCGCAAAAAAGATTCGATTTATGAGCGAAATAGTAGCGGCCAAGTGCCTTATAAAAGTGCGTGACTGCTGCATACATTTTTTCAATTAAGACATGCATAAAGACGAAAATCAGTCTATCTTGGGTGTGAAGAAAAAATGCTGTACTTCAATCAGAATCTGAATATGAGTCAATTGAACGAATCGGCAAGAAGTAATTAGATTGTTAGACGCCCGACAGGGCCTGTAGAAAGAAGGGTACGCTATGCACATGCCATCGCCTAATACTGTAGCTCCCGCTCAAGGTTTATACCAACCGGATGAGTTTAAAGATAACTGTGGTTTTGGTTTAATCGCCCATATGCAGGGTGATGCAAGCCATGATCTTGTCAAGACCGCTATGCACAGTCTGAGCTGTATGACCCACCGCGGTGGTATTGCTGCAGATGGTAAGACAGGGGATGGTTGCGGTTTACTCTTAGCAATGCCAAAACAGTTTTTCCGTGAAGAAGCGAAAAAACTCAGTGATATTACACTCAGTGAAGTTTTTGCTGTCGGCACGGTGTTCTTAAGCCTTGATCCAGCAATTGCAGCACATGCAAAACAAATTCTAACTAAAGAAATTGAATCTGAAGGTTGCCGAGTATTGGCGTGGCGTGTGGTCCCGACCAATAACGATGCTTTGGGTTCGATTGCGATGCAGTCACTTCCTGCATTTGAGCAAATTATTGTGAACTGCCCAATGGGGGTATCTGAAGTTGAGTTTAACCGTAAACTTTTCTTGGCACGCCGCCGTGCAGAACAGCAGCTCAGCAATGACTCATCATTTTATGTAACTACATTATGTTCAACAGTGATTAGCTATAAAGGCTTGATGATGCCTGAAGCGATTGCTGACTTCTATACAGACTTGGCAGACCCACGTCTTGAGTCACATATTGTGGTGTTCCACCAACGTTTCTCGACAAATACTTTGCCGCGTTGGCCTTTGGCGCAGCCATTCCGTTATCTTGCGCACAATGGTGAAATTAATACCATTACAGCGAACCGTAACTGGGCGATGGCGCGTACGCCAAAGTTTGAAAACCCATTATTGCCTGGTTTAACTGAGCTTAACCCAATCGTGAACCGTACTGGCTCGGATTCTTCAAGCTTGGACAACATGCTTGAAATTCTTGTGGGCGGCGGTATGGACTTGTTCCGTGCATTGCGTATGTTGGTTCCGCCAGCATGGCAAAACGTGGAGACTTTAGATGCCGATTTGCGTGCATTCTATGAGTTTAACTCGAAGCATATGGAAGCGTGGGATGGTCCTGCTGGTCTCGTGATTCAAGATGGTCGTCATGCAATTTGTATGTTGGATCGTAATGGTTTACGCCCAGCACGTTGGGTGATTACCAAAAATGGTTACATCACACTGGCATCTGAAATTGGTGTGTGGGGCTACGAGCCTGAAGACGTGATTTCTAAAGGTCGTGTCGGTCCAGGTCAAATCCTAGTGATCGATACCTTCACAGGTAAAATGCTCGACACTAAGGATGTCAGCACGCATTTGAAAAAAATGCGCCCTTATCGTGAATGGTTACGTGAAAACTCGGTTCGTGTACAAGGTAGTCCAGAGCTTGAAGAATATTTATGTGATCAAGGCTTAAAAGGCGACGACCTTAAAGCATCACAAAAAATGTTTATGGTGACCTTTGAAGAGCGTGACCAATTGCTTCGTCCAATCGCTGAAAGTGGTCAGGAAGCAGTGGGTTCAATGGGTGATGATACGCCAATGGCGGTTTTGTCTCGCCAAGTACGTCATGTATCGGATTACTTCCGTCAACAGTTTGCTCAGGTCACCAACCCACCAATCGACCCATTACGTGAGTCGATTGTGATGTCATTGGAAACGTGTTTAGGCCGTGAGCAAAACGTTTTTGAACAAAGCCCTGAGCACGCAGATCGTTTGATCATTTCAAGCCCAGTGTTGTCAAATTCGAAAATGCATCAAATCCGTACGTTAGGTCGTAAGGGTTATGAAATTGCAGATATCGATTTAAATTATGCGGAAGATGAAGGTCTAGAAGCTGCAATTGCGCGTATCTGTGAAGAAGCAGCTCAAGCGATTCGTGATGGCAAAACCTTATTAGTGTTGTCTGATAAGAAAATTCGTCAAGGTTTCTTGCCTGCAAATGCATTGATGGCAACAGGTGCTGTACATCACTATTTAATTAATGTTGGTTTACGTACGGATGCCAACATTATTGTTGAAACAGCATTGGCGCGTGATCCGCATCAATTTGCAGTTATTCTAGGCTTTGGTGCGACAGCAATTTATCCATACTTGGCTTATGACGTGATCAATGACTTGGTTGCCAAAGGTGACCTATTGGGTGACCCAATCCAAGCGCAAGGGAATTTCCGTAAAGGCATTGAAAAAGGCTTGTTAAAAGTTCTTTCAAAAATGGGTATTTCAACAGTGGCATCTTACCGTGGTGGTCAGTTGTTTGAAGCGGTGGGTCTTTCTGAAGAAGTGGTTTCAAAATGCTTCACGGGTGTACCAAGCCGTATCAAAGGTGCAACCTTTGTTGACCTTGAAAATGACCAAAAGAAATTGGCTGAAACTGCATGGAAAACACGTAAACCAATCGATCAAGGTGGTTTGCTGAAATTTGTTTTCGACAAGGAATACCATGCATTCAACCCAGACGTGATCAATGCTTTGCATAAATCAGTGCGTTCTGGTCAATATGCAGACTTTAAAGAATATGCTGAGCTGGTGAATAACCGTCCAGTGGCAACAATTCGCGACCTATTAAAGTTAAAAACAGATAACTCGATTGCTCTAGATCAGGTGGAGTCTGTAGAAGCGATTTTACCGCGTTTTGACTCTGCAGGCATGTCTTTGGGGGCGTTGTCTCCTGAGGCACATGAAGCGATTGCGATTGCGATGAACACCATTGGTGGCCGTTCAAACTCGGGCGAGGGCGGTGAAGATCCAGCGCGTTACGGTACCATCCGTAACTCGAAAATCAAACAAATTGCATCGGGCCGTTTTGGTGTGACCCCTGCTTACTTAACGTCTGCAGAAGTCCTTCAAATTAAAGTCGCGCAAGGGGCAAAACCAGGTGAAGGTGGTCAATTACCAGGCGGTAAAGTGAATGGTCTCATTGCCCGTTTACGTTATTCAGTACCGGGTGTGACTTTAATTTCTCCACCACCGCACCATGATATTTACTCGATTGAAGATTTATCACAATTGATCTTTGATTTAAAACAAGTCAATCCTCAAGCGATGGTTTCAGTGAAACTGGTGTCTGAACCGGGTGTGGGTACTATTGCAGCAGGTGTGGCAAAAGCTTATGCCGACTTCATTACTATTTCAGGTTATGACGGTGGTACAGCAGCATCACCATTGTCTTCAATTCACCATGCGGGTTCTCCTTGGGAGTTGGGGCTTTCTGAAGCGCATCAAGCACTTCGTGTCAATGACCTACGTGGTAAAGTCCGTGTTCAAACCGACGGTGGTTTGAAAACTGGTCTAGATGTGGTGAAAGCAGCCATTTTAGGTGCAGAAAGCTTTGGCTTTGGTTCTACACCAATGATTGCTTTGGGTTGTAAATATCTGCGTATTTGTCACCTAAATAACTGTGCAACGGGTGTTGCGACTCAGCAAGATCATTTACGCCAAGAACATTATATTGGTGAGCCACAAATGCTCATCAACTTCTTCACCTTCATTGCTGAAGAAACACGTGAGTGGTTGGCAGCGTTAGGTGTTTCGAGCTTAAAAGACTTGATTGGTCGTACAGATTTGCTTGAAATGCTTCCTGGTGAAACGGAGAAACATGCGCACCTTGATTTGAGCGCATTACTGGAGTCACATCCTTCTGCGCAAGGTAAGGCACAGTACTGTGAAGTTGAAGGTAACGCACCGTTCGATAAAGGCTTGCTTGCTGAGAAAATGGTTGCTGAAATGCTACCAGCCATTGAAGCTGGGATCACAGGTGAATATCACTTCACTATTGGTAACTGTGACCGTTCAATTGGTGCACGTATTTCAGGTGAGATTGCGCGTCGTTATGGCAACCTCAGCATGGAAGCACACCCAGTGAAGATGAACTTGGTGGGTACTGCGGGTCAATCCCTCGGTGTTTGGAACGCAGGTGGTTTGCACATTCGTTTAGAGGGTGATGCGAACGACTACGTAGGTAAAGGTATGGCAGGTGGTCGTGTGTCGATCTTCCCGCCAAAAGGTTCGCCTTTCCAAACCCAAGAAACCGCAATCATTGGTAATACCTGTTTGTATGGTGCAACGGGTGGTAAGTTGTTCGCGGCGGGTACGGCAGGTGAGCGTTTTGCGGTACGTAACTCGGGTGCTTTTGCCGTAATTGAAGGTGCGGGCGATCACTGTTGTGAATATATGACGGGCGGTATCGTGACTGTACTCGGTAAAGTGGGTCACAACTTCGGTGCAGGTATGACAGGCGGTTTTGCTTACGTTCTTGACCTTGATAATGACTTCGTTGATCATTACAACCACGAGCTGATTGAGCTGAATCGTATCTCGACTGAGTCGATGGAAGAACATAAAGAGTTCTTAAGCCGTATCTTAGATGAACACATTGCTGAGACTGGTAGTGCTTGGGCGTACAAGATCCGTAACGAGTTTGATTTCTACAGTCGTAAATTCTGGTTGGTGAAACCAAAAGCTGCCAACTTACAGACGTTGTTGAAAACGACTCAAGCTGATCCACAATAATTCCACTACTGCTGATACATAGGCAGGTGCAGACGATAATAAACGGGCTGCACCTACCCACGGAGAGAGACATGGCAGAGCGCCTAAACAATGACTTTCAATTTCTGGATGTAGCACGCCAAGATCCAGAGAAAAAAGAGATTCAGGTCCGCAAAGCAGAGTTTGTGGAAATTTATAAACCTTTTACAGCGGAAGTGGCAGCAAATCAGACCCACCGTTGTTTAGGATGTGGTAACCCATATTGTGAATGGAAATGTCCAGTACATAACTATATTCCAAACTGGTTAAAGTTGATTGCTGAAGGTCGTATTTTCCAAGCAGCAGAATTGTGTCACCAAACCAACACGCTACCAGAAGTATGTGGTCGTGTTTGTCCGCAAGACCGTTTATGTGAAGGGGCTTGTACCTTAAACGATGGTTTTGGCGCAGTAACGATTGGTAATGCTGAAAAATACATCAATGACACTGCGTTTGCACTGGGCTGGCGTCCAGATATGTCTTCAGTAAAGTGGACAGATAAAAAAGTCGCGATCATTGGTGCGGGCCCTGCGGGTCTAGGCTGTGCTGATATTTTGGTGCGTAACGGGGTTAAACCTGTTGTATTCGACAAACGCCCTGAAATTGGTGGTCTACTGACCTTTGGTATTCCAGAATTTAAAATGGAAAAAGATGTAATGAAGCGTCGCCGTGAAATTTTCACAGGCATGGGCGTGGAATTCCGTTTAAATACTGAAATTGGGACAGATGTCACCATCGATCAACTGCTTGCAGAATACGATGCGGTGTTCATGGGTATGGGTACTTATACCTACATGAAAGGTGGCTTCGCAGGTGAAGACCTTAATGGCGTCTATGATGCATTGGATTTCTTGATTGCCAATGTCAACCGTACTCAAGGTTGGGAAAAAGACCCAAGTGAGTACATCAGTGTTGAAGGCAAAAAGGTGATTGTTCTTGGCGGTGGTGACACAGCAATGGACTGTAACCGTACCTCTATTCGTCAGGGTGCAGAAGTGGTGAGCTGTGCATACCGTCGTGACGAAGAAAACATGCCAGGTTCACGTCGTGAAGTGCAAAATGCCAAAGAAGAAGGTGTGAACTTCTTGTTTAACCGTCAACCGATTGAAATCGTCGGTGAAAATGGCAAAGTCACGGGCGTGAAAGTGGTGACGACTCAACTTGGCGAGCCTGATAGCCGTGGTCGTCGCAGTCCAGAACCAATTCCGGGTTCAGAAGAAATTTTACCGGCAGATGCAGTGTTATTGGCATTTGGTTTCCGTACCAGCCCTGCGGATTGGTTTACAAATGTGAATATTAACCTTGATGGTTCAGGTCGTGTAGTTGCGGCTGAACAGCAAACCTATAAATTCCAAACCTCAAACCCGAAAATCTTTGCAGGTGGTGATATGGTTCGTGGTTCAGACCTTGTTGTCACAGCAATTTGGGAAGGCCGTCAAGCAGCTGAAGGTATTTTGGATTATTTAGACATTTAATCTAAATCGTTCAACACAAAAACCCGCTTCGGCGGGTTTTTTTTATGATCACTATTTTCCTGGGATGATATGAACGAGGTGGATCGGGATAAGTCGAAAAAGATCTGGTGGAGAGTCTGGTAAAAATGGATGAGTTTGCAAATGCACTAAGCATTTTTGCCATATGTGAATGGCCTCTAAATTCAGATACTGAAGATCGCTCGGTTAAATGTTAGGAAATAGACATGACTCAAGTGATGACAGAAAAACTATATTAACATTGTCCAAAAGCTCAGGGTATTACGATTCGACGTTTGCAATTTAACCGCAAAGCCATTCGCAGGCATTATTTTGCCAATTCACCAGTCATGTCGCATTTGCTGAAGGCATTGTCTTCGACTTTTCCCATAGGTGAGCAGTTCTTTGTACATAGCGTGCGCAATGTACGTGACCAAGTGAAGGATGAAAATCTGCAAGTGCAGATTGCGGCA
Organism: Acinetobacter johnsonii; assembly: GCF_048551975.1. Classification (GTDB taxonomy): domain Bacteria; phylum Pseudomonadota; class Gammaproteobacteria; order Pseudomonadales; family Moraxellaceae; genus Acinetobacter; species Acinetobacter johnsonii_A. The sequence continues at coordinate 190,971 of NZ_JBIMCF010000003.1, forward strand.
TTTATGGGTCAAGAGGCGATGCATTACTTTTTACTCGGCCAGCCGTTTATTTTTACAAGACCGTAAAAAGAGTATACCGAAGTTGGGTGGGAATCTGTTTGGATTGTATTTACTGGCGAAGATGTTTGTGCAATTGCTGCCTGAATATCTGTCCTATTATAAAACCAACTTTCATCCCTCAGATATTGATTACAGCCAACTGTTGAAATACTGGAAAACTCGTTTGGTAGAAGACTATCAACTCGAAGATTTTCAGCAGGAATTGCATGCGTTGTTTAATGTTAAGTATAAGAAACGAGCAAGAAAGACCGAGTGAAGATCACTCGGTCTTTCTACTTTTAGATGTTTTAACTAAAAGCAACAAAAGGATAATCAAATGTGTTTACAATCAGGTTATTGCAATAAATACAAAAGAAAGAGGATAGCTGAATGAATTTTATGAAAAAAACTGCTGTTGTTGTTACCCTCGCGAGCACGTTAACCCTATCGGGCTGTGGTTATAATACCTTACAAGTTAAAGATGAGGCTGTTACAGCTGCGTGGTCGGAAGTACAAAACCAATATCAACGCCGTGCAGACTTGGTGCCGAACTTGGTGAATGTGGTGAAGGGCTATGCCAAACATGAAGAGCAAGTTCTGACCGAAGTTACACAAGCTCGTGCTAATGTTGCAGGTTTAAAAGTTGATAAACAAGTATTAGAAGACCCTGCATTATTCCAAAAATATCAAGAAGCGCAGGCGCAAATGACGGGTGCATTGTCGCGTTTAATTGCGGTCTCAGAAAACTATCCCGATTTAAAAGCCAATGAACAATTTCGTGATCTACAGGTTCAACTCGAAGGTACCGAAAACCGTATTGCTGTGGCGCGTAATCGCTATATTACTACGGTGCAGGACTTTAACTCCTATTCACGCCAGTTCCCACAACTCATGACTGCGAAGGTGATTGGGATGGACACCAAACCAAACTTTAGTGCGGAGCAAAGTGCGCAAAAAGCACCAACGGTGTCATTTAACTAAGTCGGGTTTCCTGTAGTTATGAATAGAGGGTGAATGAATGAAGGGAGCACAACAGGGGAAACGGTTTCCGTATAAATGGGTGGTTGCATTCATTTTATCGGGACTGTTGTGTCTAAATTCATTAACGTGGGCAGAGGTTGCGACTGCATCAGATAGTGATGCGGAAACAGTTGTTGCTGGAAAGATGATTCAAGCTCAACAAGCGGCGAGTTCCAATAATGTAAACTCTATCAATACTGATGCAGTGTCACAACCGCCCGTTGCCAATGATATGGCAGAAGGTGAATCGATACGGGTATTACCGACTTTAAATGAACCTGTGATCGATCAAGCACATATTTTAAGTGCTGAAGATAAACAAGCCATTGACCAAAAAATTCGTGCTTTACATGACACAGGAAAAGCCCAAATAGGCGTAGTGATTGTCCCGACCACAGGTCAAGAGGATATTTTTGGTTTTGCTATGCGTATGGCAGACCAATGGCAGCTCGGTTCAGCAAAACAGGACAACGGTTTGCTGATTGCAATTGCCGTTAATGACCGACGTATGCAGATTCTTACGGGTTATGGTTTGGAAGGCGTTATTCCTGACATTATTGCGAATCGCATTATTAACCAACAAATCACACCGTATTTTAAACAAGCTCAGTACGCCCAAGGGATCAATGCGGGGCTTACTGAAATTGAACGGATTTTAAATCTTGATCCTGAAGTTGCAGTCCAAGCGGCGCAGGAGTTACAAGAACGTCAAGACCAAGCCATTCGCGAGCAGGAAGCCAAAAGTAAAACCTTTAGTACAGCTTTATTTATCTTAATTGCTGGCGCAATTGGCTCATTTGTCGTTGGTAAACGTTTAAGTGCCTCGACAGCTGCAGTTGCAGGAACCGTGGCAGGCTTGGTGAATGGAGCAGGTTTAGTCACCAGCTTACTGATTGGTGGAGGGATTTTCTTTTTACTCATCACGACCTTAGCCCAAACGATATTTCAGCTCTTTCTCTCTTCTGGCGGTGGAGGTGGGCGCGGAGGTCGAGGCGGCGGTGGTTTTGGTGGAGGTGGATATAGTGGCGGGGGCGGTGGCTTCGGCGGTGGAGGAGCATCAGGGTCATGGTAACAACAACTGAAACGACGGAAATCGTCACTAAACCAAAGCTAGATGACGTTGTACAACCGAGTTTTAAGCGTTGGTTAAGACATTTATTGCATATGCCTGCGAGTAAACGTTTCTTCAATCAGCAAGATCAACATGCGATTGCACAAGCGGTAGCTGTTGCTGAACATGGGCATATTGGGGAAATTCAGGTAGTGATTGAAGGGTATATCCCTGCACGAGAAGCCTATTACTTAGATACTCGTGGACGAGCAAAACAGCTTTTTGCTGAGCTCGGTGTGTGGGATACCGAGCTGAATAGTGGTATTTTGCTTTACTTAAACTTGTGTGAACGAAAAGTAGAGATTGTGATTGATCGTGGAATACAGCAAGCCACCACACAACAGGTATGGGATAAGGTTTGCCGGGGTGTGATTGAAAAAATGTCACAGCGAGAGTATCGACAGGCTTTAGTCGAAGGTGTTACACAAATCGGGAATATTTTAGATCAATTCTATGCCAGTAAAATAGAAGATAACGATGATGAATTGAGCAATTCGCCAATTATGTTGAACTAGAAAGAGGTAAATTGACAATATTTGTCAGTTTTTTACATAAAAATACAATATCCAAAAATAAATTTTTAAATAGTGAAATAAAGTGCTGTTTTTTATTTGAAAATAAATATAATAAAAGTTGGCATAATACATGCTAATTACAATGTAGCTTAGAAAGCTTATAAAAAATTAACAAAACATTTGTGGAGAATGTTATGAACGCTCAAAAGGGTTTCACTCTTATTGAACTAATGATCGTTGTTGCAATTATCGGTATTTTGGCGGCAATTGCGATTCCTGCTTACCAAGATTATATTGCGAAATCACAAGCTACTTCTGGTTTAGCTGAAATTTCTCCCGCTAAAACACAATTTGAAGTTGCTGTAAATGAAGGTAAAACTCCTTCGGATTCTTCAACTGCTGATGGTTATATCGGTGTATCTACAGCAACCTCTCGTTACTGCACAGTTACGGTTACTGCTCCAACAGCTACAGCTGATGGTAGTATTGCTTGTGTATTTAAAAATGGTAATGCAACCAAAATTAATGGTAAAGGTGTTACTTTAACTCGTAGTAATGCTAATGGTACTTGGTCTTGCAGCACAACAGGTTCTCTAGATGCAAAATATAAACCTGGTTCATGTTCATAATTTGAATCTATAAGAAGAGAGCTAAGGCTCTCTTTTTTTTTGAGTGTGATTTAATTGGTTTGAAAGTAAATGTATAGATTAAATACAAGATGCTGGTAAGAATTTATTTGGAATATCAATGCTTTCACAGGAAAAATGACCGTTGGTATTGCGTGAGAAATAGAGTTCAGCTAAATTGCCTAGTCCATTTTTATTTTTGAGCTTACAACTAATAGCTTTATTTGCAACACCTAAGGTATCTGGAGCTGTAACACTAATCGTGCAAAAGTGTGTAGAGCTTTGCAAGCTGATATCTTCAGCAGTTGTAATGGTTAAATAGTTATGATTTGCATTAATTTCGTAGGAGGCTATACCTTCTGAAATCTCATAAAAAGCTGAGTTAATGCGACTCTTAATCATATAGCTTTGATATAAATTAATTGATATTGTTGCAAGTATACTAATAATAGCAACAACAATTATTAGTTCAATCAATGTAAACCCCATGTTTATTTTCATTGAAATCCTCCTTCATTATATGAAACAGAGCAAAAACAATACCAAACATATTTTAATATAAATCAATGTCTTGTGTTTTAGAGATTATATCTGACATAAAAAAATTGTCAGCAGTTGTCAATAATTGCAAATTAATATGAGCAAAATTGTTAGTTTCATTATTTATGTAAATCGGATATGGGCAATAGATGTAAAACTCGCCCTTGATCCCAAAAATTAGGAGCACCAAAATCATCAATACTTATACATGTATTGCATAATATATCTTGCCCATGAATATACAATAGGGCAATTAATGATAAGTATGAAATGATGGCCCATAGTTTTTTGTTATATTTAAAATAACTCGTTGGTTCTGAAATAGTATAAACTTTTAAAAAGCTTAGTAAAAAAGCTATAAATGTAAGGCTGATAATTTGGCTTACTGGGTATACGAAACTTCCAGAAAGTAAACTATTAGAGAAAATAGCAATTGCTCCTGCGATGAGGAAGATGGGGATATTTTTACGTTGCTTATAGACTGCTTGTATGATGGGAATTAAGCTTAATATGAGAATAAAGATTGCAATACCCCATTCTGATAGTGATTTTAGAAAAAAGTTGTGCGGGTGAGTTGGTAATAGAAATGGTGTATGTAACATAAAGTTATTTCCACCAACGCCAAGGATAGGGTGTTCAAACCAAAGATGTACAGCTTTTTCCCATAAATCGAGCCTTCCACTACTGGTAATGCGGTTAATAGATGGGCCTATCGCTTCAGAAAGTGAGAGGTGATAGAGGCTAAATATGACTAAAGCCAAAATAAAAGAAATGATCGGGAGTTTTAAAAATTTACGTTGATGATTGGGTGTAAATATTAAACTGACACAGAGACCAATAAAAATAGATAGTAAGCAGGCACGTGCACCATGGAATAGAAAGCTTAAGACGTAAATAGTGGACACAATATATAAGCTACTTTTTAATAGCTTATTTTTTTGAAAGTCAAAATTAGAATAAATTGGCTGTAACCAAATGAGAAATAAACATGGAAGTAGAGCATCATCCAACATTCTAATATTCGTAAAAGATTGAGTCCAAACACCGTCTCCTCCTTGTAGTCGATTAACTAGTGCAATGGGTAAGAAAATAAGGCTCAACATTGGTAAAAATGCAATAGATGTAGCAATGTTTCTGGAAAGTTTAGAGTGGTTTTTTATTAAAAATGAATAAATTAAAGTAAAGTTGATGAGTAAAAAAATTAAACTGGCTTCTGCGATCGCACGATCAAAGGCTGTGGAGAAGCTTATGGTTAATATTGCTAAGAATGATATCAAAATAATTGAAATAAAGGTTAATAAATGCGCTCTCCTTGATTCTGTAAGGGATTGATTTTTAATTAAAAAAGTGGAGAAAGCAAAAGTAAATAAAATAAGTATTTCATAAATACGCCATGCATCATAGGGATAGCTGGTCCAATAAATACTTAAGCTGGAATAGGCAATGAAGCAAAAAAAGGGAATAAGAATAAGTAATATCTTGGAGATATAATTTTGCATTGAAGTATAATTCTAAAAATTTTACATATTGTAAACAAAGCGAAGGGAAAGTAAATGACGGATACGCTTCAACTATTTCGTGAAAAGTTTAATGCATTTTTAATACATCTATTCGTATCAGTTTTAATTCTATTTATCGTTTTTTTGATTGTATATTTTGTGTTATACCCTTACCCGCTACTGACAGCTACAGGTGGTAAAGAGATTTTATTAATTATGGTCATGATTGATATTGTTTTAGGTCCTTTGCTTACTTTTATTGTATACAGAAAATATAAAAAGACACTCAAGTTTGACTTGGCTATCATTGGTCTGATTCAACTTATTGCATTGATATATGGCTTATCCAGCATGGTTTTGGCAAAACCATGCTGGATTGTTTTTAATCAAAATAAATTTGAGCTTATTCAATGTAGTCAGATTGTGGGAGATACTGGGAAATCAGACTACCAGTTAGCTCTGTTTGAGCGTCCTATTTTTAGAGCTGTAATGTTGTCTCAGGATCCTAAGCTAAAGTCGGAACAAGTCTTTGATGAAGTTTTGAGTGGTATATCTCTAGCGCAGCGACCAGAAAATTATGTAGACTTATCTAAAGTCACAGAAAAAATACAAGAGCAGGCTCAAAGTGTAATGCTGTTAAAACAATATAATAATGCAAAACAAGTAGATCGTATTTTATCAAAATATCCACAAGCAACTGGTTTTGTTCCTCTAAAAGCCAATGCTGTTGATATGACAGTTTTAATCAATAAAGACAAAGGTGAAGTAGTAAAAATCGTCGATCTTCGACCTTGGAAGTAAACCTAAAACTATAATAAAAAACCTGCATATGCAGGTTTTTTAAATGATAGCAAAGTCCTAAATTTGACTCTGAATATAGTTCTCTACACCTACGGTTTCAACTAGATCGAGTTGTGTCGTTGTCCAGTCCAACCACTCTTCTTCTTTTTCTAAAATCTCTTGCACGAGGTCACGAGTGACGTAGTCCAGTTGTTCTTCGGTAAGCTTAATAGCAGCTTGAATGGATTTAATGTTCTCTTTAACTTTACGGACATCACAGTTTAGAATTTCAACTGTGTGTTGACCGATGTAGAGTTTACCCAAGTGTTGTAAGTTTGGTAGACCTTCTAAAAAAAGAATGCGCTCAATGATTTTGTCAGCATGCTTCATTTGACGAATCGATTCTTTATACTCGGCAGAACCGAGTTGCTCAATGCCCCAGTCATTAAACATACGAGAATGTAGGAAATTTTGGTTGATGGCAGTTAAATGATGATAAAGCACCTGATTTAACTGATTAATTACATCACGATTGCCTTTCATGAGAAAGCTCCATTCAAACTGCGGCTTAAAAATAATATCAATAACTTATGAGAAATATCTTAAACAACAAAGTGGTTTTTGGCGAGTAATTTATAGAACAGCAAATGAAAATCGCAATCAAAAGCATACGAGGTAGAAACTTGATTTTTAGACATTTAAAAAAAGAAAACCCACTTAGAGTCATAAGCGGGGGAGGAGCTACTCATAAAGAGTAAGTTTATAATTATGGTTATTTAAAAAACGAATCAAATACCTAGGCAGCAATAGCTAAGCGTGAGGCAATTGCAGAGACTTCGGCGCTGATGATTGAGCGTGCTTCTGGTGCACAGCGACCACAGCATGTTCCGAGATCGAGCACCTCACGAACTTCGCGATAACTACCCGCACCATTTTCAACAGCGTCTTTAATATCTTGATCTGTAATACCACGGCATAAGCACACGTACATTTCAGCAAGCCACATAAATGAAATAAGATAAGTGATATTATTGATAATTGTTATCGTTTGTCAATAAAAATCATTTGAAATCTCATTTGTCTTTATTGGAGTTTTGGATAAAAAAAAGCCACTCAATCGGTGGCTTTTTCTTAAAGAATATAACTTATTGATTAATAATCACAATACCATCCATCTCTACTAACGCATTTTTAGGTAGGTTAGCCACACCGAGTGCAGCGCGTGCAGGGTAAGGTTGTGCAAAATATTCGCCCATAATTTGGTTGACCAGTTGGAAGTTTGAAAGATCGGTTAAGAAAATATTCAACTTCGCGATATCAGCCAGTGTTCCACCAGCGGCTTCACAGACAGCTTTTAAGTTATCAAATACACGGCGAATTTGTGCTTCAATGCCTTCAACCAACTCCATACTGTATGGGTCTAAACCGATCTGACCAGAAAGGTAAAGTGTATTGCCAACTAAGATTGCTTGCGAATAAGTGCCGATCGCAGCAGGGGCATTTTCAGTATGAATTACTTGGCGGGACATCGTGTTCTCCTATTATATTCAACATCAATCATAGCCTAGATTGGCATTAAAATGTGTGGATTTAAACAATTAACTCGCAATCGATGTTTCCGCAATGCTCACTGGTTGAGCCAATCGACTGATACGTGGGAAGCCAAAATGCATGCGTAGATCGCGGATGATTTTTGCAATTTGCTTGCGGTTGTGTACCACAACATTGACATAAGTCTTGTCGTCTTGATTACGCACCATTTCGACCCCGATTTTTTCTTTACGACATTGATAAATCAGGTCGGAAATTTGTTCGTCATCCATCGCCATGTTAATTAATAAATATGCAGTGAAACTAATTTCTTCTTCATTCTCATTGGTCCACTGCAACGGCATGATGTTTTCAGGGTGTAGATGTTGTTCATGCAGGAGATTATGACAACGCGCACGATGGACAATCAGACCACGACGGGATAAGTGCCCTTGAATTGGGTCGCCGAGTACAGGATTGCAGCAATGTGCATATTTAACATCGACTCCTTCAGTACCTTGAATGAGTCGGTCAGATTCCTGTGTACTTTGGTCATGTGCAAACAAATGATTCGCAACCAATTGCGGCAGTAAATCACCCACGGCAATTTGCTCAAACAGTTGGTCTTTAGTTTCGATATGACGCCATTGTAGAAGCTCTAACCAGTCCGCTTCAGTTAAGTCTTTGATGGAGAGATTAAATAGCTTTAAGGCACGATTTAAAGCTTGTTGACCCACTAAGCGTTGTTCTTCGATATCTTGATCGCGCAGTATATTTTGCAAAGCACGACGGGCTTTTTGCGTATTGACGAAGCTGAGCCAATCCGGGTTTGGGGTGGCTAAGACATCGGTTATAATTTCAATAACTTGACCACTGTGCAATGGCGTAGAAAGTGGTTTAGTTTCCCCATTGATTTTCGCACCTACCGCATGGTTCCCTAAAAATAAGCTAGCAGAGTAGGCAAAATCGACCACTGTTGCACCTTGTGGTAACTCGTGTAGATGACCTTGTGGGGTATACACCCAAATTTTCTCTTGGTGTAAATAATCGAGCAGTTCGCTAAAAGTAGTTTTAGCACAGGCTCCATCGATCAAGACATTCAAGTTCTGCATCGAGGCTTGAATCGCAGAGCGGCAAGCTTGCGGAGCACTTTCGCCTAGGACTACACCAAAACGCGCAGCTTTACGCATCAGTTCGGTTTGAATGGTTACTGATAAGGTTGTGTTTTCACCTTTTAAGCGCAGCAGCAGTGATTGGTTACCACCTGGGAGGGGTTTACGAATATGGTCTGCAAAGTGTAAAACTTGAAAACTCTCTCGCAACACATCGGCTAAGCGGTCACAGTCAGCAATGCTATTTAGAATAATTTCAAAGGCATGACTATGTGTGAGTTCATGTAGATCAATGTCATTTTTGACAAAGTGGCGCAGTAGTTCAATATTGTTATTTTTCTTTTTAATACGACCTGAAATTTGATGGGTTTTCAGTAATTCGGTTAGATTATGTTCCCATTTACTTTGGTATTCACAGCGTTTGGGTTTAGTTTGTAATAAAGCCTCTTGGACATTGTTATACATATCGAGATCGAGGTTTTGATAACACAGATGTTCGAGGTTATCTCCCATCTCATTCATACCAACAATACGTGCCATTGGGACAAAAATATCAAAGGTTTCTTGGGCAATACGTGCACGCTTATCGGGGCGTAGTGCATCCAAGGTGGTCATGTTATGATAACGGTCAGCCAGTTTAATAATAATGACACGTGGGTCTTGTAGTGTGGCTTGCAGAATTTTTCGGAAAGAAGCGGCTTTGTTATATTCTTTATCGCTGGATTGGCTAAGTTTGGTGACGCCATCGACCAGTTCGGCGACGGTTTTACCAAATTTTTCTGCAATGTCTTCTTTGCTAAAGTCTGTGTCTTCAATCACATCGTGTAAAAGTGCCGCCATCAAAGTTTCGGCATCTAAACGCATATGCGCTAAAATACAGCTGACCGCAATCGGGTGTAAAATATAGGGTTCGCCACTTTTACGGGTAATACCATCATGGGCAATATCCGCATAATCACAGGCCGCAAGCACTCGCTCGATGTCGCTTTCAGTTAAGTAAGCATCGATAATAGTTTTGAGCTGTTGTTTAGCTTGACTGACCATTGGGCCTGGCATAAAACACCTTTAAGACGTAGCAATGACAAGAAAATTTTACTGATCCTCTAATGAAAAACATATTGCATGAGTTGTCAAATTTTTCATTGAGAGAAAAGCAAAAAAGATACACCTAAACCACGATGAATCTTATCTTCTAGTTATAACGTGTATTGGATAAATATAAAAGTTATCCAATAAAAAAGCCTAGTTTAAAACTAGGCTTTTAAACGATAAATTTTTCTTATTGGAAAGAAAAACCATCTAAATTCAAATTGTTTGCAGAAAGTGCAAGATCAAGACTCGAAGTTTGGTAGTCTTGGTCACGTTGTTTCAAAATATCTTTAGAAACATGACCGATTGCGATTTCACGTAATGCAACAACAGTCGGTTTGTCATTGTCCCACTCAACAGTAGGTTCAATGCCTTGACGTGCCAATTGACGCGCGCGTTTGCTTGCCACTAGTACAAGCTCAAAGCGGTTGTCTACATGGTCTAAACAATCTTCAACGGTTACGCGTGCCATAAGAGTTCTCGTTATGAATGGTAAAATAAAACAGACTGTGCAGTATAAGGCGCTTTGTGTGTAGACTCAAGTTTTAATCACTTCTCTACAGGGGTGATCAGTTCAGAAATCATTTTTTGATGACGATTGGCTTGCTGAGAAAGAACAAGACGATTGGCAATAATCACAGACTCAAGATCGTGCAACGCTTTATTAAAGTCATCATTAATAATTACATAGTCGAAGTTAACATATTGTTGCATGTCTTCAACTGCACAGCCTAAGCGACGCTCAATCACTTCAACCGAGTCTGTGCCACGGTTAGAAAGACGTTGACGCAGATCAAACTGGCTTGGTGGTAAAATGAAAATCTGTTTAGAATCAGGAAAAAGCTTACGCACTTGCTGTGCGCCTTGCCAGTCAATTTCTAATAGAACATCATGACCTTTCGCGAGTTGTTCTTTTACTGTAGCTTGAGCTGTACCGTAGTAATTACCGAAGACTTCAGCGTATTCAATAAAACCACCTTGTTCAACCAAGGATAAAAATGAGTCTTTTTCGGTAAAATGGTAATGTACACCATCAAGTTCGCCGGGACGTTGCCCACGTGTAGTATGAGAAACAGAAACGTGAAGATTCGTTACACGGTCAAGGAGGGCTTTTACGAGGGATGTTTTGCCTGTTCCTGAAGCTGCAGAAACGACAAACAAGAGACCCGACATGATATTTTTCCTGATATGATAAAATATCTTCTCTATTTTAGAGCAGACAAGGTTTAAACGAAATAGCAAGGCGTCACTTTGTTTGCATTTATTTTATTAGTTTCCGCTGATTGAAAAGTGGTATCGAGGAACATATGGAAATTGTATTGGCCAATCCACGTGGTTTTTGTGCAGGTGTTGACCGTGCGATTGCCATCGTAAATCGTGCGCTTGAGTGCTTTAATCCACCCATTTATGTACGACATGAAGTGGTACACAATAAATTTGTCGTAGACGATTTACGCCAACGTGGCGCAATTTTTGTCGATGAATTGGATGAAGTACCTGATGACAATATTGTAATTTTTAGTGCACATGGGGTCTCTAAAGCGGTACAGATCGAAGCTGAACGTCGTGGTTTAAAAGTTTTTGATGCAACCTGTCCATTGGTGACCAAGGTTCATATTGAAGTCACTAAATACGCCCGCGAGGGGGTTGAGGCCATCTTAATTGGTCATGAAGGCCACCCTGAAGTTGAAGGTACCATGGGGCAATATGACCTGAAAAATGGTGGTGCGATTTATTTGGTTGAAGATGAGCAAGACGTGGCCGAGCTTCAAGTGCATCATCCTGAGCGCGTGGCTTTTGTGACCCAAACTACTTTATCAATTGATGATACTGCAAAAGTGATTGATGCTTTACGGGCGAAATTTCCTGAGATTCAAGGGCCGCGTAAAGATGACATTTGTTATGCGACTCAAAACCGTCAAGATGCGGTGCGTGATTTAGCAACCCAATGTGATGTGGTGTTGGTGGTCGGTTCGCCAAACTCATCGAATTCGAATCGTTTACGTGAATTGGCCGAACGAATGGGTAAAGCGGCTTATTTGGTCGATAATGCAGATGAGCTTCAACAGGCGTGGTTTGAAAATATCGCCAAGGTTGGCGTCACAGCGGGTGCATCTGCACCTGAAATTTTAATTAAGCAAGTAATTCAACGATTACAAGACTGGGGTGCAAAACCACCACAAGAGCTTGCTGGAACGGAAGAAAATATTACCTTTAGTTTGCCAAAAGAGTTACGCATTGCGGTAACTCAAGCCTAAAAGGTGGATTGGTTAACATTCTAATTTTATTGAAAAATTGACAGATGATTGTAAATTGGCAATCATCTGTTTTTTTATGCCTTTTATCCTGTATTGTGCTGATTGTGTAAAGAATTAGAATATGATTTTAAATAGGGTAAAGTTTTGTTGCCTTGGGGAGGGAGTATGCAAAATAAACATAAAGGGTTCACCTTAATTGAGCTGATGGTGACGATTGCTGTTATGGCAATTATCGCGATGATGGCTGCTCCTTCTTTCGGGGATATGTTACAGCGCCAAAATTTAAACAAAAGTACAAAAGAATTGGTTGCTACTTTAAATCAGGCAAGAGCAAAAGCTGCTTTAGAGCGCAGAGAAATTACAGTTGAATTATTGTCTACGGATGAAAATACTGACGATACGTTGAATTGGATGCCAGTCGGTAAGTCGAGTTTAAAGACTGGTCGGGCGACAGAAATAGTTTTTATGCCGACAGGGCTAGTGAAAGATCCAGCAGCAAATCAAATCATTGCCACAGATACGAGTTTTGAAATTTGTGATGCATCTTCTGATCCTAAATATTCCAGAATGGTCACGATATCTAAAATGGGGGCGATCCAGCAGATCGTTGAAGGGGATTGTTCATGATAACTATAAAAAAGCAAGCAGGTGTTGGGTTAATAGAAGTATTGGTTGCCTTACTTATTCTTGCAGTTGGTGTGCTTGGTTTTGTAGCGTTGCAATATCGAGCAATTGAGGCATCTAGTGAGGGGGCTAACCGTGTACAAGCAATTAATTTGGCACGTGATTTAGCTGAGAAAATTCGTGTTAATCGTGACCAGTTGGGTGTGTATACTGCGGCTATTGCGGGAAATGCGACCAATATCACCAATCCGAATTGTTACACAGCATTTTGTACGCCAACACAAATGGCACGTTTTGATGCTGCACTTACAAATTTATCTGCTCAACGAGTGGGGATGACAGTCAATATGTTTGCTTGCCCAGAGGTGAGTAATGGGCGGAGATGCATTTATGTTGCATGGGGGGACACTGCGGCAACCAATGCGGATGGTTTAAATAACTGTACCACAGCGGGTGCTTACCGTAATGAATCAACTTGTGTAGTCATGGAGGCCTACTAATGAAAATACAAAAAGGCTTTACACTTATTGAACTCATGATTGCTCTAGCTCTTGGGCTCATTGTGGTTGCAGCAGCAGCAATGTTGTTTTTGACAGGGGTGAAAAGTAGTCAAGTACAACAAGGAATGGCGGATTTACAAGATAATGCAAACTTTGGCCTTAACTACATTACTCAAGATGTCAGATTGGCCAATTTAGATACTGTTGAAGCTGCAATGAATGATGCCTTACTTCATGGAGGTGTTGTTTTGAGTCAATCCAATCTACCCACAGGAATTCGAACAAATGTGAATGCTACTTTACTAAGCCGAAGTAATGGTGATGCAGTGGGTAGCAATAATGCGTGGACTGGTGCATCGAATGTAACTCAAAACAGTGATCAACTTGTAATTCAGTATAAGCCTGCACAAATAGGTGGTTTTGATTGTGAAGGGCGTGAAATCACGGCAGTAGATCGTATTGTTATTCAGCGTTATTTTTTGCGGGTAGATGCAAATGCGGGAGCTGGGGAGGGGAACCCTTTAGCTTTAGCATGTGATGCTGGTAACTATAGTGACACCAATCTTGCTCGCTATGGTGATGCTGGTGAAATCATTATGAAGCGTGTTGATCATTTTCGTGTATTGCTGAATGTGAGTAATGCTAATGGTAACCGTCGATATATCGGTATTCACGAATATATGGCATTGACAGGGACTAAACCGCGTATTTTAGGGGTGAGTTTAGGTGTGCTCGCACGCTCAGGCCAGTCTACGGGTCAAGATGTGTCGACAGCACAAAACAATGCTTTTGTCGTGTTAGATCAAAACGTAGCAATTGGAGCGAATGGGAACCCGCAAGGTTTTATTCGTCAGGTCGTGACTCAAGAGGTTGCAATACGTAATGCGTTAGGGGAGAGAGAGTGATGATTAGACAACAACATGGCTCGACACTCATCGTCGTATTAATTCTTTTATTGGCGATCACTATTATTGGTACATTGGCTATTCGTCAAAGTATGGTGTCATTAAATATTGCAACCAATAGCCAAGCTCAACAACTCATGATTCAAAACTCTGATGCTGCAACGTTTAACGTTGAAGACACAAATAATTTATTACGCAGTTTAGCAGCTGATGGCATGTTTGGCTTTATTAGAGGTCCTGAAAACAAAGGTAAAGAGTTAGTGTTTTGTTATAGAGGCAGCCGAGCTCAATTCTTTACTTTGTCGCAAGCGAGTATGGTCTATGTGAATGACAGTGGAAATATCGTGAATACGGATCAAGGAGTGAGTGGCTTCTGTCGAACAGGAGCGAATACTGCAAACTTTTTTACCAGCGAACGTAGAGCTGTCATGACTCAAGTATCTGTAAGTTTTACAAATTCGGTATCATCTACGCCATTCCAAGACTCAGTTCGTGGCACGGATGAAGAACTATCTAAAATTCAAAAAACAGATCGAGTAATTGTGAATACGACTTCACTGATGCCCACACTCGCTTCAGCAGATACAGATGATATTGATGACTGTTTAGATAGCCATATTAGTAATAGTTCGACGAATGGTGTAGCAAATTGTCTATCGGATTTAAATGTGCCTTTTACAACACATGTCACTGAATATACGTTAGGTCAGGCATTTCTTTAAGGGTGAATGAAATGAAAATTAGAAAGAAAGAACAACTTATAGCTCATCCTTTAAAGAAAGCATTGGCTATGAGCTTATCAGCTCTTATGACAGGATTTGTGTTTAGTGCAACTGCTTCATATGCGAGTGATATTGAGATTTATCAACAAGCACGCTCAGGAAATATCTCTTTAATGTTTGTTTTAGATATTTCGGGAAGTATGGATTATCATGATGCAAATAACATTGAATATACAAGTTGTAGTAGCAGTAACCTTAGAACCGAAAGCTTTAGTGAAAATGGGATATCGTATACAAAAGTAGGATGTAGAAGAGAAAGTAGAACCTACTATTTTAAAAGAGTTCTAGTGTCTGGAAATTGGAGATATTTGTCTTGTGGGATAGATGGTTCTGTAAACATTTCAGACTGTACATTACAAACAACGAGAACATCAGCACCGTCTGGATATTATACGCAAGATATTTCTGGAAATAGATTTTATTACTCTAGTTCAGGTAATGCAGTTTTTTGGGATCGTTTAACTTTAGTTAAAGATGCGATGTACCAACTTTTATATGGTGCTAATGCCATTGGTAAAGATAAATTTTTTGGATTGACAACCTATTCAATTAATGGCGATGGTACTCGTGGACAAGTTCGTATTCCTGTTCAAAGGTTAGGTTTAGATACTGAAACAACCTTAGCTTCTGAAACACATCGTAAAAAATTAATGACCGAAGTAGCGAATCTTGAGGCTAATGGCGGTACACCAACAGCACATGCGTATGCAGAAGCTGCTGCTTATATGTTGGGAACCTCTACTTCAGGGGGTGTGTACAAATACGCATATTATGATCGTACTTGGTATGGATGTACCACTTCTAGTACAACGAACAACTGCCAAAGTGATGGCTATTCTTATAATACTCCAGGTGGATATTTCGGCGCGCATAGTTGTACATTGAGATATAGCAACAGAAATTATAGCGCTACATGTTACTACGCTGCTAATAATTCAGCATCTGGTCAATATGCTGCAGGTAGTGGAGTTTTAGTTACAGATCACTCAAAGTATCAAATGCCGACCTCTTTGTCTGCACAGTTAGAGCCAGATGCAGAGACCAAGCAGTGTAGTGGTCAAGGTATTTATGTACTAACCGATGGTGTGCCAAATGGGAATAATTCGGCACAAAGTTTAATGCAAACTGCGTTAGCTGGAAGTAGTGCTTTTACCTGTTCTGATTCAAGCGGTGGATGGGATTGTGTAGAAAAATTTAGTACACGTATCTTAAATCAAACAACCAATGCTAGCCCACGTGATTTAAAACTTAAAACAGCCGTAGTCGGGTTCGGTTCAGCTTATAACTCAATCCCTTCGTATAATAAAAACTTATCTGAAGAAGAAAATATCGCATTACTAGGCACGGTGAATGATGGTGATGACGAAAAACGTGCAGCACGTTGGGGTATTCGTGGTCAAGGTGGTTGGTATGCGGGGACAAGTTCTCAAGACGTTATTGATAGCGTAAACGATTTTATTAATAACTTGTCAACAGAAATTCCAGCTGTAACAACAGGAACATCAACGATCCCAAATGATCAATTAAATCCTGCTGCATTGCAAAATTATGCGTATTATCCACAGTTCCAACCAACCCCTGATAAGAGCTATCAATTATGGGCGGGTAATCTGAAAAAGTATAAAGTTACTAGTACAGGTACGTTGGTCGATAAAAACGATGATATTTTTGTCAATAGCCAAGGTAAAATTGGTGATAACTACGATTTATGGTCTGCCGATGCAGTTACGGGTGTAAATCAGGATGATGAATCCATTCTTGGTAGCAATAAAAATAGATTGGTTGGTGGTGTCAAATCACGGTTAAAACTACGTTCAAATACGAATGGTGCAATACAGCGCAAAATATTAACCGATAGACCTGCAACAGCAACAAATAATGAATATTTGGACGCAACTACATTAAGAGCGTTGGATTTAACTTTGGTCAATAGTACTGATCCAGCTAGAGGATATCTATTGTCATTGCTTGGTTATCGTGTAAATGCCAAAGAACCTCAAACCATTACAAATACGTCGATTGCTCAAGCGGAGGAGTTGCGTCAGGTAGGTGCTGTAATGCATTCTTCACCATTGCTTCTTACAAATCAAGGGAAAGTGACATATGAAAATGGTGTCATAGGTTCTGAAGAGCGAGATGACTATATTTTATTTGGAACCACGCAAGGTGTTTTGCATATAGTTGATGCAGATACTGGAGAAGAAAAATTCGCATTTTTACCGAATAGTATGGTGGAAAACCAAAAGGATGCATTGTTAAACTTTGATACCACGATTGGTGGAATGGATAAGTTGTATTATGGGGTTGATGGGCCTTGGACCTCTTATACTGAATATGTCAATGCGGCAGATGATATGTTAACTGTTGGGGCGGGTTTAAATAGTCGATCAGGTAAACAGATAGTTTATGGTGGTTTACGTATGGGAGGACGTAATTATTATGCGTTGGACTTAGCTGATATCAATAATCCAAAACTTAAATTTACTATAACTCCGCCTGCATTAAGTCAGTGTTCGAGTGCGAATCCACTTGCGTGTATGGGGCAAAGTTGGTCTAAGCCTACATTGACTTGGATTAATTGGAAAGGAACCAAAAAACTCGTCATGCTAGTAGGTGGAGGTTATGATGCTGAAGGGTTACCAACATCCATTACTAGTATGCCAGAGACGACAGCGGCAGAGCGTGCAGCGAAACAAGCAAAAATCAAATATTACCGTGGTTATGAATATAATGACTATGCTCAAACCAATAAGATTGGTTCTGGTGTGTATATGTTTGATGCGCTTGATGGTAGTTTATTGTGGTGGGCGAGTGCGAATGCAACAGTGCATACATCACCAACAACAGCAAACCCTGGCCCGACTTATGCTCCAACGACTGGTACAGCCAGTTCTTATGATGTGGACATGAAATATAGTGTTGTGAGTCAGATTAAAGCTGTAGATCGAGACTCTGATGGATTAACTGATCACTTATACTTTGGTGACTTAGGTGGTCAAGTTTGGCGTATCGATTTAAATAATAAAGCTGGTACCAACACAGCATTATTTGCCAAACAGCCTACAAGAGTTCTTAATTTAAACAATGGCATATATAGTCCACGTTTCTACGAAATGCCTAGTTTCTCCACATATTCAGAAGGTGGAACAATTTTTGGTGTTGTATCAATTGGTAGTGGAAACCGAAGTCAACCTCTCGCGGAATATAGTACAAGTACCAATTATAAATACGATGGTGTTTTTAACTTATATGATAAAGACGTAGCCAGAAGTGATTTATTTAATTTGACGAGTTCGAATGCATATGTTGTTACAGCAACAGCGACAGCTCCTAATAAATTAAAGACATTAGGTGTAACGTTGTTGAATGAGAGTAGTAATGTTGGAAACACTCTTATTAATCAACTCGTTGCACTTGATAATACCAATAGATTTGCTATTACCTCTTATAGAGCGCCTTATGACTTAACTCAGGGTTGGTACTACTTATTTAAGTCCACTTTAGTACAGAGTGAGAAGGTGATGTCTACACCATTGGTTATCAATAATGACATGTTTGTAACCACTTTTGATGGAAGTCGAAATGGAATGTCTGGAGATTGTGGAGCTGGTGTAAAGGGTGAAAGCTTCATGACTTTATTCTGTATGCCGTATGGGCAATGTAATGGTGGAACATCTACTTCTTATAGGCTAAGTATGGGAGCAGGTATCGTCGGTGGTGCTGTTGGTGCAGGTGATGGTAGTGGGATGCAACGACTTATTGTTGCAAACGTAGATACATCAGGGGTTACGGGCAATGCTATTTTAGATAAACGTTACAATACTGGGAATAAACTGATTCCTCAGCGTTGGTACGATCGACGTTAATTTAAGGAGGAGCTATGAAAAAAATAATAAAGTCCTCTGGATTTACATTGATAGAACTAATGGTTGTTGTAGTAATTGTTTCGATTTTCGCAGCAATTGCTATACCGTCATACCAAGAGTATGTACGACGCGCGGTAGCCAGTCAGGCACAACAAGAGATACAGCGATTAGCTACTTTGTTAGATCGGCATAAAGCGCGTAATTTTAGTTATCGAGGATTTACGACGACAAGTGCAGTATTACCCGTGGGAGCAACTGGCTCTGCGATTAAATATACATTGACGATCAGAGATGGAAATGATCCAGATTTGGAGTTAACAGATGAGGATGCGGCAGGTCGGAATTGGGCAATTCAAGCTGTGAGTTCAGACGATAAAAATTATACGATGCTACTTACAAGTACAGGGGTGCGTTGTAAGAATAAAACTACAGCAAATGTTGATTTTGAGAATTGTGGCAGTACCGCGAATGGTAGTGAGGAGTGGTAAATGAATAAAGGATTTACGCTTATTGAACTTATGATTGTAGTTGCAATTATTGGTATCTTGGCTGCTATCGCCTATCCATCTTATCAAGAGCATGTACGAAAAACAAAGCGTGTAGAAGCTCAGGCTGAACTGGTTGCTCTAGCTAACCAAATTCAGCGTTATAAAGTATCCAACTTTAGGTTTTTATTGGCGAATGGTAACCCGATCACATTGGGAACATTAGGTTATACACTCAATGCAAACAATAATCTTGAAATTCCTCAAGATAGTGATCCATTGTATGAAGTATCTTTAACAAATGTTGCAGCAAATACATGGACATTAACAGCTACTCCTATTGATGGAACCCTTCAGGAAAATGATGGGGTTAGTATTTTAAATCACCGCGGAGAAAAATGCTGGACCAAAGGTGCATCGACTTGTGCCCTAAGTGGCACATCCAACTGGGACGGCAGATAAAATCCAAATTCAAAACTGTGGATAAACAAATTTTAATCTTTCTTTCGCAGCAAAGATAACGTAAAATATCGCCCTCTATGAAAGGGGTTTGAAATGTTCCGGTGGTCGGGGCAGGGATAATCCGTAAAAACTATAAGGTTGTATCATGGTAGTTATTCGTCTTGCACGCGGTGGTGCTAAAAAACGTCCGTTCTATCAAGTTATTGTAACTGATAGCCGTAATGCACGTGACGGTCGTTTCATCGAACGTATTGGTTTCTTCAACCCAACAGCTCAAGGTAAAGCAGAAAAACTTCGTTTAGATGCTGACCGTTTTGCACACTGGGTTGCTCAAGGTGCTCAACCATCTGAACGTGTTGCTTCTTTAGCTGCTCAAGCTAAGAAAGCTGCAGCTACTGCATAATTTTTGCTAATTAAGTAGTAGGTAGCCCATGACACCAACACAGAATGTTCCCGAAGATCGTATTCAGATTGGACAGTTACGTTCAGCATATGGATTAAATGGGTGGCTCTGGATCTATTCCAATACAGAACCGATGAGCAACATCTTTGACTATCTGCCTTGGTACATTGAAACAAAAGCAGGTTGGCAAACAATAGATGTAAAACGTTGGAAACCGCATGGTAAAGGCTTAGTTGTTTCGCTAAAAGGCATCATTGATCGCACTGCAGCAGATAACCTAGTTGGCGCAAATGTCTGGATTTCAAAAGCGCAACTTCCTAAAGCAGGAATGGATGAGTTTTACTGGTCAGATTTGAAAGGCTTAACAGTGTTAGGTTTGGATGATGAAGAACAAGAAGTAAATCTCGGAAAAATCCATGAAATGTTTGAGACAGGCGCCAATGATGTGATGGTGGTTCACGCAACACCAGACAGCGTTGATGCTGAAGAACGTATGATTCCATGGCATAAAGATGTGGTGCAACGCGTTGATCTCGAAGCTGGTCGTATTTACGTGAATTGGGGCGTAGATTACTAATTATTTTTGGAAATACGGGAGTCTGCGATGTTTTTTGCAGTCATTACGCTTTTTCCTGAAATGTTTGAAGCGATTACAGCCTACGGTATTAGCGGGCGTGCAGCAAAAAGTGATTTAGTACAAGTGACTTGTATTAATCCTCGTGATTATGCTGAGGGCAACTACAAACGAGTGGATGAACGTCCATTTGGTGGTGGTCCAGGTATGGTGATGATGGCTGAGCCTCTGGCAAAAGCAATTCAACATGCCAAAGCGCTTGCCATGCAAACAGGTGCAGTTCATGTTCCTGTGGTGTATATGTCACCGCAAGGAAAAACCTTAAATGAGCCTGCAGTACAACAGTTTGTCGAATATGATGGATTGATTGTGTTGTGTGGTCGTTATGAAGGAGTCGATGAACGTTTGATCCAAAAATATGTTGATCAGGAATGGTCCATAGGGGATTACGTTTTATCGGGTGGTGAGCTTCCTGCGATGGTTTTATTAGACAGTATTATTCGGAGACTCCCGGGTGCAATGTCTGATGAACAGTCTCATGTGCAAGACTCATTTGTGGATGGTCTTTTAGACTGCCCACAATATACCAAGCCAGACCATTTTGAAGGTTTGGATGTCCCTGAAGTCTTAAAGTCGGGACATCATGCCAATATTGAGAAATGGCGGTTTTTGCAGCGTTATCAACGAACACAACAACGCCGACCTGAGTTGGTGGAAAATGTGGAGTTGACGAAGCAGCAAAAGAAATGGCTAACAGATTTGAATACTTAATTCAGAGTATTCTTTTAATAGGCTCTTTGTGCATTGAAGTGGTCAAGCATAAAGAGAAAGATAATCGGGTCTATGCGATTTAGCCTCTATACCCAGCGGATATCAGACCTCTTCTGACCCGCACATATTGGAGATACCCCATGAGCGGTAAGCATCCTTTAGTACAAGCTGTTGAAAATGCGCAGCTTAAACAAGACATCCCAGCTTTTGCACCAGGCGATACAGTTATCGTTCAGGTTAAAGTAAAAGAGGGTGACCGTGAGCGTCTTCAGGCATTTGAAGGTGTTGTAATCGCGAAGAAAAACCGTGGTTTGAACTCTGCTTTCACAGTACGTAAAATTTCTAGCGGTGTTGGTGTTGAGCGTGTTTTCCAAACTCACTCTCCAATCGTTGCTAAAATCGAAGTGAAACGTCGTGGTGACGTTCGTCGTGCTAAACTTTACTACCTACGTGAATTGTCTGGTAAAGCTGCACGTATTCGTGAAAAGTTACCAGCTCGTAAAGTTAAAGCTTAATTGTAAGTTTTATACGAGTAAAAAATGCGCCCAATGGCGCATTTTTTTATGCCTAAATTTTAGAGTCCTTGAAGTTTCAAGCGGTTCGCATGTTGACGGTAAACATCAACAGGGTCTGGAGCAAAAATAGAACGTAGACCAAAGAACTGGTTAATCACATCTAAATGGTTCCAATTATAGTTATCGCGCACGGTCTTGCCATACTTGGCACTACAACGTGAGACTAAGCCATCATTATCATTAGGCGCTTGCATGAGTAAGCCTGTCGCACCCAATAATGAGTCTGGATCAAGAATATTGGTTAATGTTGAGTTGCCAGAGAAAGAGTAAAAATAAACTCCATTTTCTTTCGCTAAGCCTTCACCACAGCTTGTTTTTGGCATACCCAGTGGATATTTCTGTGCAAAAGCTTTAGACCCAGCTTGACTTAAGCTTTTACCCGCACCGAGTGCATCATGTGGAAGTAAATTCGGATTTTGCTGTTGTGCCCAAACAATAGCTTTGGACCCAAAGTTGATTAAGCCTACCAGCGGTTGTTCTAGCGGCGTACCTTGCGCGGAAATAATCAAATCGGCCACCGGAGAGCCTTTTAAAGGACTAGAAATGGCTGTTGCAGACGCGATTTTATTGGGCATAACATTTGAGACATAGGCAATACTATGTCCGCCGTGACTATGACCAAGCAAATTGACTTTGGGTGCTCCTGTAATCGCTAAGATTTCATCCACTTGTTGCAGCAGTTGTTCACCACGCACTTCAGAGGTGTTGAATGGAGAAACGCGTGTTGCCCATGCGTTTGCACCGTTACGGGCTAAATCTGGCAAGATTTGATACCAGTAATCCACACCAAGTTCATCGGTTCCTGCTCGAATCCAGCCACCCATACCATGTGCAAAAACCAAAGGGTATTTGGTCTTTGCATAACTAGATGCAACGTAGTTTGATTTAATTTGTGAAGCAGCTGCTTGCGTTTGTGTAGCAGCAAGTGCGCAGGTCGACAGCAGTCCAGCTATCAATAATCCATATTTCATTGATCATCCTCGTTTTTTATTTTTTATGACGACAATTTAAGTTGTCAAAATGAGTATAAAGGTGAGAGAGGAGGAACGTGGAGAAATCCGATTAAATGAAATACAGTTTGTAACTGGATAATTCTAGGAGACATCCCTCCGAAACGTTAAAGATTCGAAGGGAAAAATAGAACTAGAGTCCTTGAAGTTTTAAGCGATTGGCATGTTGGCGATAGACATCAACAGGGTCTGCGCTAAATAGTCCACGTAGCCCCATAACTTGGTTGACCTCATCTAAATGGTTCCAGTCATAGTTATCACGGATGACTTTACCGAAGTGTGTACTACAGCGTGCCACTAAACCATCATTGTCTAAATGGCCATAGGCCAAAGGCCCCAACAGTGAGATCGCACTGTCTGCAACATCGAGAATGTTCGTGACTTGAGACGTGCCAGTCCACGAATAGTAATATACGCCATTGCTTGATGTTGCACCGCTCTTGTTACAGTCTGAAGCCAGTGCTGTTGTTGGATATTTCTGATTAAAAACACGGGAACCTTGCTCACTAATTGAGGTGAGTGATGCTGTTAAATTGCTTTTTAAGGCAGGGTTACTTTGCCCATAAGCAAGCATAGGGCCAATAATATAATCCGCCGCTAGGCTGAGCAGTTGTGTTCCACCTTGATTGGCAAGAAGCTGGTCTGCCACTTTTGAACCTCTAAATGTTGCTCCCACACCTGTCAGTGAGGCCACATATTGCGGTTTAACTGCTTCTACATAGCGAATGGTTGGTCCGCCATGGCTATGTCCAATCAAATTAACCTTGGGCTTGCCAGTCAGGGCGATGACTTCTTCAACTTGTTGTAGTAACTGTTCACCACGTACTTCAGTTGATTCAAGTGGGGAAATTTGTGCTGCAAAGGTGGTTGCACCATTTCGAGCCAAGTCGGGTAAAATTTGATACCAGTAATCCAGTCCAAGTTCGGCAACGCCCACTCGGCTAAACCCAAACATGCCATGGGTAAATAGCAATGGATATTTAGTTTGAGCATAATTAGTTTTTACGCTTGCAGTCACCGTCTGTAATCCAGCTGTGGCTGTGGTTGCGCTGAGTCCAAGGCTGGTAACCAGACCTACGAGTGACATTGTTTGTATAATTCTTTTCGTTATAAACATTTTTTTCATCCTGAAAAAGTCAAACACGGTATAGCTTTAATCTGCGAACGGAAGTTTTCCTCCTGTGTCATGCGTGGTTTCAAAGGCTCCTAGTCGAAGTTGTTCTTGTGAATTATTAAACTGTTGATCACGTAGTTTTTGAATGGCTTGCTGCTGTGCGTCTTGATTCATATTGCTTTTAAGAATGCTGTCGCGTTGTTCTAAGTAAGTGCTGACCCGAGATTTCCAATTGTTTCGATCTTGGTCGAGTTTTTCTAGGCGTACGGTCGCTTCGGCACCGACAAGATTCTGGCGCATTTGGCGAATTTCTTCGGCAGAACCGCCGCGTGCTTTAATATCTGAGGTCAGTTTACGCAGATCTTCGAGTTTGGAGAGTTGTTCTAGGTTTTCTTTCCAATCTTCAGGCAGTTGAGCAAACAGCTCTTTTAGTTTTTGGGCTTTTTGTACTTCAGTTAAGGACTGATCTGCCATGATGCTCATGCGGTCTAAGGTATATTCATGGTAGGTATTTTCAGCGCCAAAGAGGCCTTCGATTTCATAGTCGGAAAAGAACTGGCTACGTAGGTTTTTCATCGAAGTAAAAATTTTACGATAGTACTCAGGGTCTTCTTTATTTAGGCTTGGCTCCTTCAGGCTCCCCAATTGCACACGATAATCTAAATAACGAGTCCACAGATCTAAAATTTGCTTAAGCGCAGGTTCTTGATAACCTTCCTGGATATAGTCTTTAAAATCTTGCTTGATCTGGTCAATATTTTTTTCACCATATTGGGTGATAAAATATTCAAAACAGTTACGTGTTTGTTCATTAACAACTAAGCGATTACCTTGGTCGAGCACCAGTTGGCAGTTGATTTCGGTGTCCTGTTGGCTGTTACTGACAAAAGGCAGCCCTGAAGCATGTGGCAAGTCTGACGCTGCGGGTAATAAGCCTGTCGTATTTTGAGCACTAGAGCTAATCGGCCCTTGGTTTGAGCCAACAGTTGCATTGGGTGCGAGCCAAATGAGAAAACCAAGAATGACAACGATGATCACGGCGAAAATGAGCCATAATTTCTTTTTTTGCATATCCTATGCCTAACATCCCTATTGTATTTTTTATTTGGTTCATATGAATGAACTCAATTTATTCTGAAACAAAAGGGCAAATAAACAACAGAAAAGTTGTAAAACTAGACAAGCGGTTGATAGTATTGCGGCAGCTTTAAGACGTGTCTATGTTATGAAATCATCTGCTTCAAAAATCCAGCGCCGTGCCGTGAATGGTGTATTTTTATTGAATAAGCCATTGGGGATCAGTTCAAATGCGGCATTGCAAAAAGTGCGCTGGTTATACCGTGCGCAAAAGGCGGGGCATACGGGAGCGCTTGATCCATTGGCATCGGGACTGCTGCCGATTTGTTTGGGCGAAGCAACCAAGTTTTCGCACTTTTTGTTGGACTCGGTGAAGCGCTATCAAACCACCATTCAGCTGGGTCACAGTAGCACCACAGGTGATGTAGAAGGCGAGCAGTTGTTAGAGCAGGCTGTACCTGAGTTAACCGAAGATTTGATTGAAGCCGTTTTGGATCAGTTTGTGGGTGATATTAAGCAAGTTCCACCAATGTATTCCGCTTTGAAGAAAGATGGTCGTCCTTTATATGAGCTAGCCCGTAAAGGGATTGAAATTGAGCGTGAAGCCCGTCCGGTTACCATCTCTGCGATTGAGTTGCTTTCATTCACAGCAGACAGCGTCACCCTTGATATTACCTGCTCGAAAGGTACATATATTCGTGTTTTAGGCGAAGATATTGCGAAGGCATTGGGTACTTATGGTCATTTAACTTATTTACACCGCATTAAAACAGGTCATTTTGATCTGATTCCAAGTTATACCATTGAGTATTTGGAAGGTTTGTCTGAACAAGAGCGCGAAGCACTGTTGTTACCTGTATATGCACCTGTAGATCATTTTCCTAAAGTACAAGTTCCAGAAGGACGCAGTGAATATTTTAGTCGCGGTATGGAAAGTAATATTGAGCATACAGCCGAAGCACAGGTCTTGGTTTTCGATGGGGAAAAATGCTTAGGCTTGGCTGAAATTACGGATAAGAAAAGATTGGTTCCAAAGCGGGTTTTAAATCTATAATCGAAATATATCACTCGGTAAAAAAGGATAAGGCGTGGACATTGACATTATTATCAGTCTGATCTTTTTTGCCTTTTGTGCAGGCGCAATTGACGCTGCCGTCGGTGGTGGTGGGCTGGTCCAAATTCCCGCTTTGATGAATGCATTTCCGTCGATGGCGCCTGCTACTTTATTTGGCACCAACAAATTAGCGGCAGTGGTGGGTACAGCTACTTCCGCCGTTTCCTTTGCTCGCAAAGTTCGCTTTGAATGGAAACTTTTGGCTGTGGTCGCAGTGTGTGCCACCATCAGTTCATTTTGGGGCGCGGCCAGTGTGGCCATGATTCCAAAAGAAGTTCTCCAACCCTTTGTCTTGCTCATGTTGATTGTGATGGCGGTCTATACCCTCATGAAGAAGCAATTTGGGCAAGTGCATATGGCGCAAACTGTGACGCCTAAAATTTTGTTGTTGGCGGGTCTCGGAAGTTTAGCCATTGGCTTTTATGATGGTTTGTTTGGCCCAGGCACGGGCAGTTTCTTTATTTTCTATTTTATTCGCTATTTACGCGTTGATTTTTTGCATGCGGCGGCATTGGCTAAAATTGGCAATGTGATGACCAATCTTGCAGCGCTAAGCTTTTTCATTCCCTCAGGGCATGTGCTCTTTGCTTTAGGAGGCATGATGGCCGTCGCAAATATGATCGGGTCTATTTGTGGGGTAAAAATGGCGCTGAAATATGGCAGCGGCTTTATTCGTATTTTATTTCTTATTTTGGTGACAATTCTGATCGTAAGATTGAGTTATCAAATGTTTTTGATGTAATGGTGAGATAGCTTTAAAACTTCATTACAAAAAACGCGTAGTCTGTGACCTCATTTCTCGTTTATTGCATTTAAGATAAATACAGCGCACTTAATGCTGTGCCAAGAAGCTTTGCAATAAAAATGATGTTTTAAGCTGAACGGAACTGGAGCATAGAATGAATATATTTGAAGCCTTAAGACAAAGTCACGTTATACAACGAAATTTGGCTGAACGACTACTCGAAACTTCAGGGGATACGCCTGAGCGCCGTGAGCTATTTGAACGCCTTAAAAATGAATTATTTGCCCATGCTGTGGCAGAAGATCGTTATTTTTATATCCCTTTAATGATGACTGATTCGGGCCTCAACATTACCCGCCATGCTTTGGCAGAGCACCATAAAATGGATGAGTTATTGGAGCAACTGACGGAGACGGAATTCTCCAATCCGGGTTGGTTGGCAATTGCAAAAAAATTATCGGAAACCATACATCATCACTTACAAGAAGAAGAGCATGGTTTCTTTCAGCAAGCAGGAAAAATTTTACTCGATGCTGAAAAGACTGCACTCGCTAAGCAGTATCAGCAGGAATACAAAAAGTACAAAAAAATTGAAAAAGACAGTTTGGTTTAAGTCCATTTTAAACAAAAGATGGCGAGTGCCATCTTTTGTGATTAAATCGCGTCATCACTTTGCTGTTTGGCTCTAAAGGTAACCCCAACAGAGGCAATCATAATGCAAACCAGCGCCAACGTTTGCCACATGCTAATTTGTTCTTTCAGTAGTAACCAACCTGCCAAGGCTGCTAAAGCCGGTGACAAACTTGAAAGCGTCCCATAGCTGAGTTTACTTAAACGTTTCAAAGCCATGAGGTCTAGAGCATAGGGAATGGTTGTGGCGAGTAGTGCAATCAATAAGGCTTTGGGCCAGTATTCCGTTTGCATTAGCGCTGTAGGGTTATGCGTGGCGCTAATGGGCAGTAGCACCAAGGCTGAGATCACAATAGCAATACTGAGGGCATGCATGCCGATATTTTGACGGACGACTTTTTGCCCAAAATAAATATACAGCGCCCAGCACGCACCCGCCAAAACCGCAAATGCAGCACCTAAGAAAGAGAAGTTGGTTGCATTGGCTTGATGCCACGGCACCATCAGTGCAATGCCTAAAATCGCTAATCCGACCCAAATATAATCACGACGTTGTTTAATCGAGAGTAGCGCTAAAGTTAAAGGGCCTAAAAACTCTAAACCTACGGCAATACCTTGCGGCAGTTTACCCAGCGAAGCGTAGAATAAAATATTCATGAGGCATAAGGCTGCCGTGTAGCTGAGTAAATCTTTCCACTTTAAATGCGGTAGGCGTTTCATGATGCTCCATGAGCGGAACATCAGCACAATTAAAATTGCTGCAAAGCACAGTCTAAGGGTCACCACGGTTAGCGGGTCAAGGATGGCAATCAACTGCTTGGCAAAAGAAGCACTGATTTGATAGGACAGCATGGACAAGACCATGAACATCACTGCCATCAGTTGAGAATTAGGCATCATGCACACATTAGGTCATGGAGACCTGTTATTTTAAGAAGGTGGATTAGTATAACGATTCACAACCCAAGTTGGATGCTGAATAAGCTGATTTTTTGAAATGCAACGACATGAATTTAAAAGTAATCGATAGAACCGTTGGATTTAAAAGCTAAATTCAAACTCTGGATTACATCGTTTAAACTGTAGTTTGGCGGTTTTTCTGAGCTGTATAGGTACAACCAATAGATGCCATGATAATCACGCTAAGTGCAAGCCACTGTGACCACAATAGTTGCTCGCCTAGAAAGACAAAACCAGACAGTGCTGCAATGGCAGGCTCAAGGCTCATGAGCGTTCCAAAACTTAGAGCGGTTAAATTGCGTAGCGCAATCATTTCCAAGCTAAAAGGCAAAGCGCTGGCTAAAACTGCTAAAGCCACGAAATAAATCAGGTTTGAGGGTTCAAACACATTTGTGGGTAAACCACTGAATAGGGCAAGCGGCATTAATATCAGCATGCCGACAAACATACCTAAGCACACGGTATGATTGCCCGAAACACCCGATGGGCGCTGCCCCGCCACGATATACAAGGCCCAACATGCACCTGCACCTAGTGCAAATGCGATCCCAAGAGGATCTAAAGGTTGAGCTGCTTGGTCGAAAGGAAAAAGTAAAACCAAGCCTAAAATAGCCAGCCCGACCCAAACAAAGTCAAAGCGTTGTTTGGCATAAAACAGCGCAACACTGAGCGGGCCAATAAACTCAAACGAGACTGCAATGCCGAGTGGCAGGCGAGCAATGGATAAATAAAACAATAGGTTCATCCCTGCCAAGGCAAAACCATAGCTGAGAATGGCTTTATATTTGACTTGCTTAAAATCAACCTGCCAAATTTTAAACAGCACGGCCAAAATGATTGATCCCAACAGCAAGCGCATGGCGGAAACAGTTAAAATGGGAAATTGATCGAACAGCACTTTGGCCAGTGAACCACTACTTTGCAAGCTGAGCATTGCAATCAGCAATAAAAAGGTCGCTTGGAGGCGGGGAGTACTTTTTAGATTTGGCATTATTAGAATACTAGATAGAGAAATGAATACTTGCAAAAAGTAGCGGAGAATGTGCTTGGGTCGCACATAAAATTTTAACAAGTATTCAAAAATAAAAAAACCACAGCTTGGCAGCTGTGGTTTTTAAATAGAGTCGAATTAGAACAATACGCGAACGCGGATTGTGCCTTCAACGTCTTGTAGAGTATCTAAAGCTTCTTGAGATGCTGTTGCATCTACATCCATTACCAAGTAACCGACATCCCCTTTGGTCATTAAAGACTGACCAGAAATGTTGATGCCGTGTTCAGCAAACAAGTTGTTGATTTTTGACAACACGCCTGGCACGTTTTTATGAATGTGAAGTAAACGGTGTTTGCCTTCAGTCAACGGTAACGCGATTTCTGGGAAGTTCACCGCAGATAAAGTCATCCCTTTATCTGAATATGAAACGAATTTCTCAGCCACTTCTAAACCAATGTTTGCTTGCGCTTCCATGGTCGAACCACCTACGTGAGGGGTTAAGATCACGTTTGGAATGTTACGTAGTGGAGAAATAAATTCTTCACCATTGGCTTTTGGTTCTTTCGGGAACACGTCAACCGCAGCACCAGCAACATGACCTGATTTCAAAGCATCTGCTAAGTCTTCAATCACGACACATGTACCACGTGCAGCATTGATGAAGATTGCACCTTCTTTCATTTGTGCAAATTTTTCTTTGGTCATGAAGTTACGTGTAGACGGAACATCAGGTACATGCAAAGAAACCACGTCAGCATTGGCTAAAAGTTCGTTTAAGCTACCGACTTGACGTGCATTACCTAATGGTAGTTTTGTTACTGTGTCGAAGTAGATCACTTTCATACCTAAGCTTTCAGCAAGGACAGAAAGTTGTGAACCGATTGAACCGTAACCGACAATCCCTAAAGTTTTACCACGAGTTTCGAACGAACCAACAGCTGACTTGTTCCAACCGCCTGCATGTGTATCTGTCGATTTTTCAGGTACACGGCGAAGAAGAAGAATAGCTTCAGCAAGTACAAGTTCAGCCACTGAACGTGTATTTGAGTATGGTGCGTTAAATACTGGAATACCACGAACCATCGCAGCATTTAAGTTCACTTGGTTGGTACCAATACAGAAACAACCAACAGCGATTAATTTATTCGCTGCTTCAAACACTTCTTCAGTGAGTTGTGTACGGGAACGAATACCAATGAAATGTGCATCTTTAATCGCTTCTTTCAACGCTTCACCTTCAAGCGCTGTTTTACGATAATCGATGTTGGTGTATCCGGCAGCATTTAGTGTGTCGATTGCGTTTTGGTGGACGCCTTCTAACAACAAGAAACGAATTTTATCTTTAGGAAGTGAAAGATGTTGGCTCATTACGGCTCCGCTACAAAGGCCAAATTTAGTGGCGATATAATAGCACGTACCGCGCCCGATATACATTTCCTTTATGCGGACTCTGCTGGGTATTTTTAACCTCTATGGTGCCTAAAAAAGTCTTTTTGGTCTAATTAAACTAATCATTTCAAAGGTATCCTGAATAAAACAGCTTTTTCTGCGGGAAACAGAAAAAATGCCTTATAATATGACTCCGTGAAAATAAGCCAGTTGCACACTGCTGCTTAAATCCTCACGAACTGCCTGAGCCTTAGGGCATGGAAAGACTGAAATGAAGCGCTTTTCATGCAGAGAACCCTAGCGCCACAAACAACTTGTTTACTTCTTGCAAGGTCTGAAAACGATGAATGCTCCAGTCGCTTTAACCCCAGAGTTATTGACCCAATTGACAGCAATTGTAGGTGAAAACCGCATTAAAACCGATGTGGATAGCCTTGAAAATTGGGGACGAGATCATACCAAACATTTTGATCCAAACCCATCAGTCATCGTTTTTCCATCGAGCACGGAACAAGTGCAAGCGGTTGTGAAACTTGCAAATGAGTTTAATGTTGCGATTACACCATCAGGCGGGCGTACTGGCTTATCTGCCGGTGCAGTTGCTGCCAACGGTGAAATTGTGGTGAGCATGGACAAGATGAACCAAATTTTGGAATTCTTCCCAGCAGACCGTATGGTTCGCGTCCAAGCAGGCGTGGTGACTGAACAGCTGCAAAACTATGCTGAAGAGCAAGGCATGTATTACCCCGTCGATTTTGCTTCTGCGGGTTCGAGTCAAATTGGTGGAAACATTGGCACCAATGCCGGCGGTATCAAAGTCATTAAATACGGCATGACGCGTAACTGGGTACTCGGTTTAACTGTAGTTACGGGTAAGGGTGATGTGCTGCGTTTGAACAAAGGCATGATCAAAAACGCGACGGGTTATGCACTGCAACATTTATTCATTGGTGGTGAAGGGACACTGGGCTTAGTGACTGAAGCTGAAATCAAGCTAGAACGCCAACCGCAAGACCTTCAAGTAATGGTATTGGGCGTGCCTGACT
This sequence comes from Acinetobacter johnsonii, assembly GCF_048551975.1. Lineage (GTDB taxonomy): Bacteria > Pseudomonadota > Gammaproteobacteria > Pseudomonadales > Moraxellaceae > Acinetobacter > Acinetobacter johnsonii_A. The sequence continues at coordinate 223,116 of NZ_JBIMCF010000003.1, forward strand.
TTGATGCGGTGATGCCTGTACTACATGCTTTCCAAGCAAAAATTGACCTGACTGCATTTGAGTTCTTTGGTGAACTGGCAATGCAAAAAGTGTTGGCACATGGTCATGTACAACGTCCATTCGAAACCGAGTGTCCATTCTATGTATTGTTAGAATTTGAAGCGCCATTTGAGCCAATTATGGACAAGGCGATGGAAATTTTTGAGCACTGCATGGAGCAAGGCTGGGTACTGGATGGCGTGTTGAGCCAAAGCCTCGATCAAGTGGAAAGCTTATGGCGCTTACGTGAAGACATTTCTGAGTCGATTGCTCCATTTACACCATACAAAAACGATATTTCAGTGTTGATTACCCACGTTCCTGCATTTATTAAAGAAATTGATACCATTGTGGCAAGCAACTACCCAGACTTTGAAATCTGCTGGTTCGGCCATATTGGTGACGGTAATTTACACTTAAATATTTTAAAACCGGCTGAATTAAGCAAAGACGAATTCTTTGCCAAATGTCAGGTAGTGAATAAATATGTCTTTGAAACTGTGAAAAAATACGACGGTTCAATTTCTGCGGAGCACGGTGTTGGTATGACCAAAAAGCCATACCTTGAATACACGCGTTCGGTGGAAGAAATTGAATATATGAAGGCATTGAAGCAAGTTTTCGATCCAAATGGCATTATGAACCCAGGTAAATTATTCGACGTTTAAGTTCGAATTGGGTTTTAAAAGCGCATCCATCGTGATGCGCTTTTTTATGGCTGAAGGAACTGAATTACATTTACTAAATAGTGTAATAGCCCTAAAAAAGGCATGATGGACTGATAAATAATGAATTTTGGGAGGGATTTATGTTGCGTCTTATTTTAGCTTCAGTCGTATGTGTGGGATTATTGTCAGGTTGTGCGACGACAAAAGAGTTAGTAAATAAAGTCGGTTCGTCAGATACGCCGTTGGCTCAGGTACTCAAAGAGCGTCCAGATTTGCGTAATGAGTTGGCTACGGTTGAAATCCGCCAGTACTTTAATACAGTTGAGTCACCGACTGCGGCAGAAATTAAAGTGACTGAAACAGGGTTGCTAGATGATTCGGTAAAGTCGGTGCGTACCGTGTATAACTTTAAGTTGGTCGATGGAGACTGGGAAAAAACTGCGACGAAAACCTCTTACCAATGTGCGCGTGGTAAAAATACCAAAAACTTCCAAACAGCGAAGTGTGCATAATAAATCTTTGATTTATGGTTGAAATATAGGCGAGTCTGCCTCATAAAAAGCGTATCGGTTGATGCGCTTTTTTGCTTTTTGGGGTTTTATAAAAATGAATATTTTGATTGTTGGGAACGGTTTTGATCTGTCGCATTATTTACCGACGAAGTACGATCATTTTATGGCCGCAATGGAAGCAATAGAAAATTGGGATGTGTCAAAAGGTGAAATGAACTTTGATGATCTGTTTAGTGCTTTATATGAGAAAGAAGACTATTTTTTTTGATAAAACAAAAGCGCCTAATACAAAACCAAATAAGACAGATGAAACTTAAAAAAGTAACAATACAAACAGATGCAACACTGCTAAAATAGCTTAACTGAGCTTTGTCGGTGTCACCGCTCGGTCTATTTTAATAACACCTTTTCTAAAAACGCTTTGTGAATACAGCGTAAAACTAGTGTGCATTTCTCGCACCCATTACATTTTTTTATTCAATTTTACAGTGCTTGTCATTGGGCTTAGTCGTCTCTCCCTCTAACTGACTTTGCTCAGGCTTGTACGCATTTTATATGTAGATAACAATGCAAAACGTACAAACTTTAAAGTTAAGCCGTGCCACATTGATGTTTCCTTTGGCATTGGTTTTATTCGAATTTTCGGTCTATATCGGTAACGATTTAGTCCAGCCTGCTATGCTCGCGATTACCCAAGACTTTGGGGTAAGCAGTGCATGGGCACCATCGTCTATGTCCTTTTATTTACTGGGCGGGGCTTGTGTCGCATGGCTACTTGGACCACTTTCAGACCGTTTAGGCCGCAAAAAAGTGCTGCTCTCGGGTGTGGCATTTTTTGTGCTGACCTGCCTTGCAATTTTACTCACTCAAAACATTGAGCCTTTTTTGGCGCTCCGCTTTTTACAAGGCGTGGGGTTATCGATGATTTCTGCGGTGGGTTATGCCGCAGTACAGGAAAGTTTTGAAGAGCGTGATGCTATTAAAGTCATGGCTCTTATGGCGAATATTTCTTTGCTAGCACCGTTACTTGGTCCTGTGGTCGGGGCGTTTATGATTGACCATGTGTCATGGCATTGGGGTTTTATTGGCATCGCCTTTTTGGCTTTTTTAAGTTGGTTTGGTTTAAAAGCCAAAATGCCTGCGACACAACAGCGTCATCCGAAAAAGCCACTGCGCTATATTTGGGATGACTATAAAACGGTCTATAAAAATAAGACCTTTTTGGCGCTCACCTTTGGTTTGCCTATGGTCGCCATGCCATTGATGCTGTGGATTGCGCTGTCGCCTGTGATTTTGGTGGAAGAACTTGGGTTGAGCAGTATGCAATACGGCTTAGCGCAGTTCCCCGTCTTGGGTGGTCTCATTCTGGGCAACATAGTACTGATTAAAGTCATCGACAAAATGGTACTGGGTAAAACTGTGTTACTCGGTTTGCCTTTGATGTTCGTTGGTACACTGTTGGTGGTGCTCGGCACGATTTTCCAAAGCTATTTCTTGCCTTTACTGATTGTGGGGATGACTTTGGTGAGCTTTGGCGAAGGTATTAGTTTTTCTGTGTTATATCGCTTTGCGTTGATGTCATCGGAAGTGTCCAAAGGGACGGTTGCCGCAGCCGTTTCGGTACTGATGATGTTTACCTTCTTCTTCGTGATTGAACTGGTTCGCATGGCTTATGTGGCATTTGGTCTTTGGGCCTATAGCTTGGTCTGCCTGATATTGATTGCACTTTGGTTTAGCTTTCCACGTGCGACCGTGAAAAAAGTGATGAAAAAACGTCTGGAGCGTGGTGTTTACTAAAATTTTATTCGCTGAATTCAGCGAAGTGCACATCATAAAAAAGCGTGCATTCATTTGAATGGGCGCTTTTTTATTAAGGTTTTAAAAAATCCTTTTTAAAGCCAGTTTTTTAAACTTAGGCTTCAGCTTGCTCAGGTTCTAATTTTTTAATTTTGGCATCAAACACAAAAGGTCCAAAAGGTAAGATCGAAGCAATCAAACCTAGAATAAACATCTTCAAAGACCATTTTTGCTTTTCACAGACCACAAACAGCACGATGAGAAAAAGGACAAACAATACGCCATGCCCCATACCCACGTATTTGACTAGGATGGGGTTATCAAAGATATATTTCATTGGCATCGCAACGAATAACAACAGTAAAAAAGAAATCCCTTCTAAAAATCCTACAACACGTAATGTCTGAATGTTCATGGTCAAAAAATCTATGAGAATGAAGCTCGAGTGTACGCAAGAACCAGATAAAAATGAACCACAATACACCCGTACATCATGAACCATTTAAAGATAGTCGTTGTGTCGTCCGTTTTATTTAATGTCTCGGGCCAGCAGTTCAGTTTTTAACTTCAGCAATTCAGGCAAGGTTTCCAGTAGTAGACTGATTTGTTTGAGGACCAAGTGTAAATTCTGACTCATTGTTTCTTGCGCATTTAAACGTTTAATCTCTGCCAGTTTCTGCTGGATGTCGAGTTCAGCTAATGCCTGCTGATGGAGCAGTACATGATTCAGCGTATTTTGACACCACAGCATCAGTTCCAGCACTTGTGTATCCTGCACCAATTCTCGGTGACTTCCCAAAGCAGAAATATAACTGAGTTGACTGTGGCTATATACCAAGTAGCGAAAAGCATGATGTACCAGTTCTGGGTTGGGATTGGGCTCGGTACTGAGACTAGAAATCATGCTTGCAAGTTCAGTTTGAGCATTATGCGCAGTACGACGCGCACTGCGGTAACTCAGACTATTATTTTTGCCCTGTTGGTACTGTTCACAAATGGCATCAAAATAGTTGAGGGTTGCATCGGATGCTTTTTTAATGGTGTTGGAAATATTGCGGAAGTCCCAATCGGGCCAAATAAAACTCACTGCGAACCAAGCAATGGCACAACCAATGAGGGTGTCTATAATTCGCGGTAAAATAATGGCATAACCTGCACCTTTTAAATTAAAAATCAGCAGCACCATGAGTGTTGCCATCAGGGTCGCCATGGCATATTTTTTGGAACTGAGATAGAAAAAGCACACGCCAAAAATAATGCTTAGTAGCAGTTGTCCTTCAATACTCGGCACGAAATACAGCAGTGGAACCCCTAAGACAACGCCCAAAATAGTGCCCAAGGTTCGCATTTTTAAGCGGCTTTTGGTGGCGAAATAACGCATTTGGCAAACAAATAAACTGGTGAGCAAAATCCAATAGCCATGTTGCGCAAAGGGTAGAAGTGAGATGCCATAACCTACAGTAAAGACAAAGGCGATGCGTACAGCATGGCGAAACAGTGCGGATTTGGGGGTGAGATGTTGACTGAGTTTGAGCCACAGATCATGCCAATCATGGATATCATCATCATATAAATTGAGGTTATCAATATGCTGCTGATAACGCTGTTCTTGGCGCGATTGTAGTTCGTTGAGGTGCTGAAAACGTTCATGCACACTGTCTAAATTATTTAAAATCAGTTGTAGGTTTTTGACTTCAATATTGTGTGGATTGTCCCTGACCCAGTCCTGCATGGAACTGTGTAAATTCAGCAATGCTTGATTCGTATTCGGATCTGATACATAGGTTTGATTGTTCAAAATACACCGTGCCAAAGCCTGACAGGAAAGGGCTTGCAGCCGAATATTTTTTTGAATACGAAAAATGAGATCAGTTCGGCTAAAGTTTTGATGTAACTGCTCATAGTGCAAATAATTAGAGCTGGCTTGTTCATGAATGTCTTGAACGAGAAAATAGAGGTTAAGCCAATAAATTATATTTTGGTTAGCGCGAGATGCTTTTAGTCGCGTCAGTAGTGAGCTTTTGGTGTGGTTAAAACTTTGCACCACAGTACTGTTTTGTAGGGATAAATCGTAGAGAAGCGCTTCTACATTGTCTCGATTGTCTGGATCGAATAGACGTGCTTTTGCGTTGAGCAAATCGGCAACTTGATTAAAACAGCGGGCTAAGTTGTCCTGAACGGCCAAGGTGGGTTTAAGGATATAAAACACAATGGCGGTACAGCTATACCACAATGCGCCCAAGACAAAACAACTGGGTTGAAAGTACCACACAGAATATTCACCTAGGCCAAACATACTGTATAGGGAAAGTAGAATGGTGCCAAAGCTCATTGCTGCATAGCGTTGTCCCAGTGCCCCCAGTAAAATAAAACAAGCACTAGACAATGATAAATATAAGATGAAGAGGAATTTATAAGGATGTAAAAAATCTAAAATGCTACTAACACTAAAGAACAAGATACAGACATAGGCTAGGTTTCTGAGACGAATGCTGAGCCTATCATCGAAGTCAGTTAAGGTTGTTGCAATTGCGCCTAATGTGGTCGGAACGATGAACTGTTGCAGTCCTAAAAAATATAAACCTAAGGTTGTGCCACTCAGCACAATCAAGATTTGCAAGCAATACATAAAAATTGCATTAGACTGAAAGGACTGAAACCACTGACGAAAATTGTTCACGATGTAATAGTCTAGTCTTAGTTTTATTTTGGTTTTAGCCTGAACTTTTTTCAGGGCACTGTCAATTTAATGCGGTGCTCCATTGCATGAAAAATTCGCCTATGACAATAAAAATGCAGCGGATCATGGCTCCGCTGCATTGTGTGTATAAGTCGAAACTTATCCACATGTGTGCGGTCAAAACAGTGCTTTATTCACAGTGCAGTGGGCGATAGAGTTACTTAATCACGCCACACGCGATACGGTCACCGCCACCGCCAAGTGGTTTAGGGGTATCTGAATAGTTATCACCACCGGCATGCACCATCACCGCTAAGCCCTTAACGTCGGCTAAACTTAAGCGAGGAGCGAGTAAATTGACTTTTGCATTACCTGCGGAGTCGACATTCAAGATGGGTAAATCACCTAGATGGCCATTCAGTGGTGTGCCGTGGGTTGGCACTTTTTCTGGGTTAAAGTGTCCCCCAGCGGCTAAAGCAGCCACAGGTTTTCCTTCTTTTTCAGCCACATCACACGAACCTTTTTCATGGATATGAAAACCGTGTGGGCCGGGTGGAAGTTGAGTCAAATTGGTTTGAATCGCTAAACCAACAGGGCTATCAATAAAACGAATGGTGCCAATTTTTTGTCCTACACCTGCAGTTGAAACAGCGTGTACATCGACGTCTTTGACCATCGTGTTGGTTTCAGTAGGTGTAGTGGTACATGCCACAGTCCCTAAACCGATTAAAGTCACAAGTGCGCTTAATTTGAAAGCAGAAGACAACATGTTGGGTCCTTTTTTCCTTAAAATTCAGAACCATTCAAACAAAGGCTGGACTTCGGTTCAATGTTGTCCGTACAGCGTTTTTGTATCTGACATAAAAAAGCGCATACTTTCGAGGAAAGCATGCGCTCAAGTCATCTCGCTGAACTTATTTTTTGGGCGTATCTAAAGGCTCTTCAGGAGGATCATAGGCCAATGTCGCTTTCGGCATCATGAGAGGTTCATCGACTTGTTCATGTAGCCATTCGCGCCAAATGGCTAACAGTACTGCTAGAATCACGGGGCCGACAAATAAGCCAACCATACCAAAGCTGGCTAAACCACCCAATACACCAAACATGATGAGTAAGAATGGAATTTGCGTTGCACCTGAGATTACCAATGGGCGGATCACATTGTCTGCCGTGCTGACCACACAAACACCCCACGCCATCACTCCAATCGCTTCAATAGTCTGTCCTTGAGAGAATAACCATAAAGACACGGCACTATATGCCACAGGAGGGCCAAAAGGAATGAGTGCAAAGATAAAGGTCACAATGGTCAGTACCATTGGGTTTGGGACACCAGCAACAAAATAGCTCAGGCCTGCCAAGAGTGCTTGTGCAATTGCAGTCAGGCCAACCCCATAGACTACAGCACGTGTTGTTTCGGAAATGGTGTCTAAATAGTGGTGGATACGTGGGCCAATCACCATTTCTAGCGCTTTACTGACCTGATTTAAAATGGTTTGTCCGTCACGATAGAAGAAGAATAACGACATCACCGCAAAACAGAGTTTAAAAATATTCTTACTGATTTCACTCAGCACCAAACGACCATAGTTTAAGTGGCTTTGAAACCAGCCCGATACATTTTGCACAATACTGTTCGGATCGGTGTTGATTTCTTTTAAAGTACGGGTGACTTCTTTACCGATAATGGGCAAGTCTCGAATAAATTGCGGAACATCTAAATGACCTGAGAACACTTGTCTTTGTAGTTCATAAAATAGATTACGACCTTCATGCTGCAGCATAAAGATGGCAAAGGTTAGCGGGATACCGACAACTAAAACCACCATACTGATCATGAGGGTGGCGCTTAAGGTTGGACGCGGTCCACAGAGTTTCTGTACTGAGTGATATAAAGGCCAAGTGATGTAGGCAATAATCGCAGCCCAAAGCACAGGTACAATAAAGTATTTCAGGACTTGAAAGCTCAAATAGAACAGAATAAAAATCAGTCCAAATAACAATACTTTTTGTAAGGCTGGTGCGTATCGTTGCACGGTATTCACTGCTATATCTCTAAGGTCAAAGTCATATTAACTGAAAAAAATGCGCACGAGAACGTACCCTTAGTAAGTTCTCGTGAATAACCGACTATAAATAGGGAATAGCCCCGTTTTATCTATAGCAAATATTTTAGAACCAAGCACTTGGGTCATCGACAATGGCGTTGAGCAGCGGTTGCCATTGACTTTGAATGGAGAGGTAATTCTTTTGTGTTTTATCAAATACGCTTAAACCTTGCATTGCCAATTGGCCATACGCAGTACGTTCTGAAATCCATGCTACAGGTTGCTGTTCAATTTTCGCAAAAAAATCTTGGATATCTTTGGCACTGGCACTATTGGCTTTGACCCGATTAGCCAAAAGCAAAATTTGCACTTTGCCTTTACGAATGCGTTTAATGTCTTGTAAATGCTTTAAAAAACGACGGGTACTGTCAATATCAAAAAACGAGGGTTGCAGTGGGGTCACAATCGCATGCGCTTCACTGACCAGCTGTTCCGCATGCTCACCAGACAGCGCACCCGGCGCATCGATAATTAAATATTCAATGTTTTTAGGCACTTCACCAATTGATTTTTCATGACGCCAATCCAAACTTTCAATATGTGCTATGTGGTCAGGGCGTTGTTTTAACCACTGACGAGCAGATTTTTGATTATCAGCATCGGCCAAAGCCACTTTATAACCTTTTTGTGCGAGTGCCGAAGCTAAATTGATTGCGGTTATTGTTTTGCCACAGCCACCTTTTTGGTTGGCGATTAATATCGTTTTCATGACCTTAAATGATTTTATTCTGCTCACCTCTAGCATATCATTCTTTTGTGTGTCGCATATGGCACCAAACCAAAGTTGTAAGTTTAAATCTTGCTACCTGTAGCACAAAATTAGGAAAAAACCATGTCCATATGGATGGCAATGTTGATCGGTGCAGCAATTGGTGTGGTCTTGACCACTCTTATTTTAAGTCACAGCCGAAATGGACGCATCAAAGCAGAATATGAGCGCTATATTGCCGAATTAGAACTAGAGCATCAGCAGGCTTTGGCTCAAGCACAAAAGCGCAGTGTCAATACCAGTCGTGCAGTGCTCAAAGGTAAAATGGCAGAGCAACTGGCACCGATTATGCCCCAGTTTGAATATTTACCCAGCGATGCCAAGTTTTTGGGTGATCCTGTCGACTATGTGGTATTTGATGGTTATACCGACCTGCGTGATGGTGAGGGAAGAGCAGAAGATATTGAAATTGTTCTCATTGATATTAAAAGCGGTGGGGCGAGGTTAACCAAAGGACAAGTTGCCATTGCGCAAGCGATTCAAGCAGGGCGGGTTCGTTTTGAAACGGTTCGTATCGACTTCGATACGATCGAATAAGCTTGATGATGTCTACCCATGAAAGTATCTTGCTTGATATAGAACAGATACCTTCTACGTGGCTATCATGACCCATCGCTTGAGTGTGGCTTTTGAGCACGTGCAAAAAACATCAATTGTCCGAGTTTAGGAATACCTTCGGCATAAAAGTAGTGTTGTTCTATCAAATTAAAACCTGCTGTTTTTAAGGCCTGTTCAATGTTTCGATTGAGATGGCAACCATCGGCTAAACGCTTTTGCACAGGTGTGAGTAAGTGTTGTAGACGTTGAATATAAAGGTTATTTGTATTTAATACATGTTCGACTACATGTAAGGTGCCACCCGGTTTGAGCACGCGTAATATTTCCGCCAAAGCCAGATCTAGCTCAGCAATACTACACAATGTCCATGTACTGACCACATGCTCAAGGCTCTGGTCAGCAAAAGGCAGCTTTTCCGCACGGGCTTGTACATGATGCACTTCAAATGCTGCTGCTTGTACCCGCTCTAAAGCCAAATGATAAATTTCAGGACTGGGTTCAAGGGCAAAGACAGTATCGACATTTTGATAAAAGGGCAGATTCAGCCCTGTACCAAAACCAATTTCCAATACCTCTCCCTGAATGGGTAAAAGCAGTTCGCGGCGCTTGTCCATTAAGCTTGGTACTTGCATGACCTGATTCAGGACATGTGGAAAGATGTGTTGTTGATAGTATTTATAAAGCATGATTGTTTTTGAGGCTCTGTTCTTCAGCTCTAGCCTAACTGAAAAGTGCTGTGGCTAAAAGTAGACTGCATAATTCGTTCACAATGTTACTAAGTTCATAAGCTTCTTTTCAGAAAACTGGACTATGATGAAATTGGTTCGTATTTTCCTAGGTTGATGGGAATGAGGTTTGCAATGAAATCTAAATTTATCCTGCTCAGTTTACTCAGCAGTTTGCTGTTACCCATCAGTGCAAGTGCCACTGTAGATTACAACATTGCCAAAGGTTTAGCGCCGACCTCTAAAGATCAATCGATTTCGGTGTTGAAACCGTTTAAAGGTGATTTTCGAATTTTAGGTTCTAAAATGTATTCGGATGATGCACAAGCCAAATTCTCTCCGATTGACTACGCCGTAAGCTGGGGCTTGTTCGCTGAACCTGAAATTGCACGCCATATTACCGTGAATCAATACGACCGTTATCTCAACTGGAAAATCGATCGTTTGCCTGTGCCTGCCGAGCAAGCCATGCAAATGGTGTCAAATATGCACATTATTCCAGCCAACCCAGAAATTGCTAAACAAATTAAACATGTAAAACGTGGTGATTTGGTTCGTTTAAAAGGTGAGTTGGTTGAAATTAAAGACAAAGATATGGTCTGGACCTCATCCTTAACCCCGACCGATACGGGCGATGGAGCATGTGAAGTATTTCGGGTCAGCTCAATCCAATGGATCGAACGGGTAAAGGGGTAATGTGGAAGTAGCGCTGTGTTACTTCATCGTGCTGTTTTAATGTTTTCTAGGCGATTAATAGTCATATGAAGTCTTGCTCCACGTGAAACCTAGTTGTCAAATCTGTGGATGCTTATAGGTGTATCAATGTTAATGTGTTTATAAATATTTGATAATAAAATTAATATTGTGATATTCGAAAACCACGTTCAAGTTGCTTGAACGTGGTTTTTTATCTTTATTTTGCAGTTAATGCCGTACCATCAAATTCAATACCATCCCATCCATTCAACATGAACTGACGAATATTTTGATGATCTGTTGCATCAGGTGTGGCTAAAACAGAAGCATAGTGTTCTGCAAATAGGCTTAAAGTTTGCGCTTGATCGAGACCTTGAAGTTGTGCAAACGAAAACACTTTTGCACTGCCTTGGTTTTCAGTTGCTGCATTGTGCTGTAAACCATTTTTAAATGCAGTTGGTGTATGTGTATAGGCTGCTTCAATAAAAGCCAATACATCTGAAAATTTTGCTTCGCCCGCTGCAAGCTGAGCCAATAGTACTTGTGCCATGCGTCTATTTCCGACTAAATTTATGTCCACATCATACCCAAAAATTGTATGTTTGGGAGTTTTTGCCTGAGAGAAAACCTTCTGTTTTGCATGAAGAACTGTTGCTAGTGATTTTGGGAATCTATGTTTTATTGGTCATAGAGCACACTAGGGTGAAGTAAATATATTCGGCGATGCAGGATTCAATATCCCATGTAAAGAATGTGTGAGTTTTGCATTTGAGAAAACTTTTGAGCTTATGTTAAGAATTGGCTCAAGCTTGAAAAGCCTTGATGTCGTTAGATTGATTCAGGTTTAATAACGTTATAGTTGATGAACTGTGGATAACTTTGGACTTATCCATACCGCATTTTGTAAAGAATAGGATAGGTCAATGAATTGGATCTTGGTGGCAATGGGGGGTGGAATAGGTGCCTGTTTACGTTACGGTGCAGGATTATGGTTGTTTAAACCCAGTATGAGTTTTCCATGGTCGACATGGTGGATCAACATCATCGGTTGTTTTGCTGCGGGTATTTTCTTTGCTTTTAGCCAGAAGTTTCCAGTACTACAACAAGAAGCGCGTTTATTTTTGATGGTGGGCATATTGGGCGGTTTTACGACATTTTCGAGTTTTGGCCTCGAAACTTTTCAGTTATTTAGACAGGGACAAACAGTGCTGGCTTTGAGTTATGCACTGTCGAGTTTAGTGGTGGGGGTCATCGTCCTTGGGATCGGATTTTATCTGTTAGATAGTGTGCTTAAACATTAAGAAAAAAGCTGGTTAAAATAGAAACCAGAAAAGAACGCATAAAAAAGAAGCCTAAGCTGGAGGAGGTCTTAGGCTTCTTGATATCTTTACTATAACGCGTATAGCTTAAAGAAAAATGAAATTATTGTGAGCGTTTGAAACGCGAGAAACGTTTATTGAAGCTTGCAACACGACCTTCATTACTGGTTTGGCGTTGTTCACCTGTATAAAATGGATGCGATGCACTTGAGATATCTAAACTGACGTAAGGATATGTCTTGCCTTCATACTCACGAGTTTGATGACTTTCTAAGGTACTGCCGATCACGAAAAACGCATCGGCATTGGTGTCGTGGAACAGGACTTCGCGATACTCTGGATGAATATTGGCACGCATAGACTTCTCCTTAAATGTATTATTTTGAAATGTTATAATATAACACTTAAGAAGTCAAAATAAACCCAGTGACTTTATGTAACTGGGTTTATTGAGTTGTAGCGATTTTATCGTGCCCGCAGTCTTTATTTATGCAGGAGGCGGGACCAACTCTTCAAATAGATCATTGAGGTTGTCGTGTACTTTGAGATGAATCAGATTCCAATAATGTCCTGAGACTGTGCGATTGACCATTAGTGTATCGGGGGAGGGTTTAAACACATCCCAATATTTTAGCGATGGTTTGACCAGTTCAATACCATCATGATGCGCTGAGTTCTCAGCAAAGTCATACAAAGTGGTCAGTGGACGCATGAGCACTTCTAACCATGCTTTATACAGTTCGGCAGGGAACTTGCCTTGCTCAGACATCGAGTGCAAAGCAGTCAGTTGCTGCTCGATGACCAAGATATTACTGTCACGCGCTGCTTGAATCAGTTGCTTAAAATGCATCAAGATTTCAGGCGATAGGGTTTTTACACCGCCATAGTCATACACGATCACGCTACCATCTTCTCGGAAGGCAAAGTTGCCCGGATGTGGATCGCAGTGGAAGCGCTTTAAGAAGAAAATCTCACGGCCAATGGCACGAAATAAACGACGCCCCAGTTCATTGCGTATGTCTTGTGACCATGTACTGGCAGTTTCAATGCTTTCGCCGTGCTCTAAGCTTAAGGTTAAAATATGGCGGCTTGAATAGTCTTTATAGACTTGAGGAATAATAATCTTAGGGTCTAGGGCCTGATGAAAGGTTCGTGCGACCTCCAAGTTTTGCGCTTCTATTTGATAGTTCAGCTCGTTATCCAAACTGTCTTGAATTTCTTTAAAGAGTTGATCTTGCAGCTTACGGTCAATTTTGAGCACACCCATTAAGCGGAGCGCTAAACGGACTTGTTTTAAGTCACTTTCACAGGCTTCTTCTACACCCGGATATTGAACTTTAACTACAACTTGCTCACCACTCGGTAAAGTAGCTTTATGCACTTGACCAATGGAGGCCGCGGCAAAGGGTTGTTCTTCAAAGGCTGTAAAAATTTTATTGAGCGGTTTACCCAGTTCTTTTTCAACTTGAGCTTTGATCTCTTGAAAAGGCATCGCAGGCGCTTGACGTTGTAATTTACTAATTGCACGTGCCACTTCAGGCGGGAAAATGTCTTTGTATTGAGATGCAATTTGCCCGACTTTCATCACGGCACCTTTCATTTCACCTAAGGTATCTGCAATTTGAAGTCCAATGTCCTGAAAAAGCTGACTGCGCGCCGCATTTTTTTTATCTTCATCGGCATTGAAGTTTTTAATTGAATTGGTCACAGTTTTGGTTGCGATACTTGCTGTCATACTGGCAAGTTTCATAAAGCGACGACCGGGCGTACGAGTCGTATTTGCCATGCGATATTCCTCGGGGCATTTTTCATTACATCTCAGATTTGATCATAGGCGACAAATGCAAAACCGCCTACTTTAAATTGTTAAGCTGATGTTTCTATTTAAATAATAGTGGTCAGTTGAGTGAATTGCACACAAGATGTCTCTGCATTTAAAAATCGCGTTACACTGTACGAAAAATTTTGAGTAAGAAATAAATGAAAGTTTATCGTTATTTTACAGGCAAGGACGATGTGCATTTTTGTGCGCGTGTCACACAAGCACTGAATGAAGGTTATAGCCTGTATGGTTCACCCACCATGACCTTTAATGGCAGTGAAGTGATCGTGGGGCAGGTGGTGGTTAAAGACGTTGAGGATGAAAGTGAGGTGCCGCAAGGTCTGAAAGACGCTTTGGCACAGCAGGAGAACAGCTAGAATAGGAAGAAACGGCCTCCTTCCTATTCATTGCCATGTATGGCTTATGGATAGTCCTGACTGAGGCGTTTATTGTTATTATAAAGACGGAGCAAGAGCAGTGCACACGCCACGCTTAAACCGACAATTAGTCCAATCCAAACACCTGCTGCACCTATGTTGGTATAGCGCGCTAAATAGATACTAACCGGAAAGGCCACGATCCAATAGGCAACCATGGTAATCCACATTGGGCCTTTGGTGTCTTGCATGCCGCGTAAGCAGCCTGCGGCACTAATTTGCCAAGCATCCATCAGCTGGTAGGCGAGTGCGAACAGCAGTAAATACATCGCAACTTCCGATACTTCATGATCTGAGGTATAAATCGCCACAATTTCAGGGCGAAACAATGCAATCAGCAGCATGGTCATCAGCGCCAAAACCGTACTTGTCGCCAGTCCGAGTTTTTGCACCTTTCGCATAGCCTCCCAGTTTTTTTCGCCATAATAGGTCCCAACACGAATAGTCAGGGCGATGGCAAGGGACATCGGAATCATAAACAACTGAGAGGTGACCGACATTGCAATTTGATGCGCTGCCACAATGGTTTCACCCAATGGGCTGAGAATAATCGCAGCGGTGCTAAAAATACTGACTTCGAAGAAAATAGCTAAGCCAATAGGTAGGCCAAGTTTTAAAATACGCTCGATCCAATAGCGATCCATCTTCTCCCAAGTACCAAACACTTGAGTTTTTTGATACGCCGAGGCTTTAAAAATGTAAGTGGCTAAGGTGAAAAACATGATCCACTGTAAAATCGCAGTGGCAAATCCGCAGCCTGCTGAACCGAGTGTTGGAATTGGGCCGAAACCATACATAAAGACAAAATTCAGGGGAACCAAAAGGACTAACGCCGCTAAGCTAATGACAGTGACAGGACGTGGATGGCCGAGTGCTTCTGAGTATCCGCGCAGTGCTGCATACATAGTCACCGCAGGCATGCCAAAGCCAATGGCATGTAAAAATAGGCTGGCTTTTGGCAGTAAGTTTTCAGGTACACCCATGAGTGGCAGTAAGAGTGGCATGCTTTGTAAAATTAAACCCGCAATGCTCCCCAAAATAAATGCCACCCAAAGGGATTGACGAGCAATAGTGGCGATTTTTTCAGGGGTGCGTGCACCATTGGCTTCTGCTACCAACGGTGTTGTGGCAATCATGATGCCGCTGAACAGCAACATTACTGGTATCCATAAACCGACACCGACGGCAATTGAGGCTAAATCGGTAGGGGATAAATGCCCCGCCATGATGGTATCAATTAACCCGAGACCCGCCTGAGAAAACTGCGTGATCAGGATGGGCAGCATTAACACCAGTAACTTTTTTAATTCGAAACGATGGGACGTGATTTTATTTGTAGTCGACACAAAAATTACTCATATTCATCATGTGCTTGGTCTAAATAAATTCAGCGTTGTAAAGTGAGAAGCACACCAATAAAAATTACGACGCCACCAAGTAAACGCTGCCAATTGACAGGGATTTTTTCGGTACCCAGTAGACCATAATGGTCAAAAATCATCGAAGTCAGGATTTGTCCAAAAATAACCAAGCCTGAAAACGTGAGAAAGCCTAATTTAGGCGCAGTATAGATGCTTATACTGATGGCATAAACCCCTAGACAGCCGCCGAGCCATAAGTACCACGGAATATTGGAAAAATCATGTAACTGTGGTTTGTCTACAGGTTGGAGCACAACCAAAAGCGCTAAAACGCAGGTCCCAATGAAAAAGGATAACAGCGCGGCTTGCAGGGGTGAGTATAGATATTCTCGGAGCTGTGTATTCAGCGCCGTTTGAAAAGTCATAGCAATGCCAATACCAAAGGCCAGTGGTAGCATAAACAGCAAGTGGCTCGATATTTTCATCATTTTAAACCATTCATTCTTCTTGTCTTTTTATCAGTCTAATTCAAATAGACACAGATTTCATAAGTGTCTTGATGTAGTCATGTTAAAATATGCAAGATTATCGCTGTGCTTTAGAGTCTCTTCCTTGACTGATTTACATCCTGCAAATATTCCGTTGTCTTTATATATTCACATGCCGTGGTGTGTGCGTAAGTGTCCCTATTGCGACTTTAACTCGCATGCGGTGCCAGATGGCAAACTCTCTTTAGATTTAGAGCAAGAATATTTACATGCTTTGGTGGAGGACTTTAAAACTCAACTCGATTTTGCTCAAGGGCGTCATATTCATAGTGTGTTTATTGGCGGCGGAACGCCGTCTTTGATTTCAGCGCAAGGGTATCAATGGTTATTTTCACAGTTAAAAGCATTACTGCCTTTTGAGGCGGATTGTGAAATTACCTTAGAAGCGAATCCGGGTACAGTTGAACATGACCCTTTTGCAGATTATTTGGCGGCAGGTATCAATCGGTTATCGATCGGGGTTCAAAGTTTTAATACTGAACATTTAACCAAGTTGGGACGAATTCACAGTAACGCCGATGCTATTTCAGCCATTGGTTTAGCACGTGATGCAGGTTTTAAACGCATTAATGTCGACCTGATGCATGGTCTGCCTGAGCAGACTTTAGAGCAAGCTCTACTGGATTTGAAGCTTGCCGTGGACAATGGTGCAACCCATATTTCATGGTATCAACTCACGATTGAACCGAATACCGTGTTCTTTAGAACCAAGCCTGTCTTACCTGTGGACGATGTGCTTGAAGAGATTCAAGCCCAAGGTGAAGCTTATTTAAAAGCGCAGGGATTTATTAATTATGAAGTTTCGGCATGGCGTAAAGAGCAGCCTTCCGCGCATAATTTGAATTATTGGCAGTTTGGCGACTATTTAGCGATAGGGGCAGGTGCACATGCCAAAGTTACCCAGCCAGATGGGGTCTATCGGTTCCAGAAAACTCGTTTACCGAAAGACTATTTAGCTAAAGTCCCTGCGGAGCATGTGCAGTTTAAGCGAATTGAAGCCGACGAACTTCCATTTGAGTTTATGATGAATGCTTTGCGTTTAAATGATGGGGTTGCAGCTGAATATTATGCACAGCGTACAGGTTTGAATCTGGATAGTTTGGCTGAAACGTTGGACTCATTACGCAGTCGAAAATTAATGGTAGATGATGCCACGCGCTTAACATGTACCGAGCAAGGGCATGTGTTTTTAAACTCAGTGTTAGAAGAATTTATCTAAGTTTTATCAAATCGAACGTAAAACCCCGTCCTTTAGGTCGGTGATATAAGCGAGTCGCGTCAGCGATACGACATGAAATGTCGTTTTAATTAAATTATTTACTTTTTGTCATTCTATTCTTTGATTAAATTGATAAAGTAATCGTATGAAAACACTTAAATTACGCATAAAACACAAACACAGCAAGGTGCTCGAACAGTTAGCATCTGAGGTGAACTTTGTCTGGAATTATGTCAATGATTTAAGTTTTAGACACCTAAAAGGGAAAGGTGAATTTCTTAGTACTTACGACATTGCCAAGTACACAAAAGGCACATCCAAGGAATGTAATTTACACAGCCAAACGATTCAGGCTGTGACCGAAGAATTAGTCATACGAAGAAAGCAGTTTAAAAAATCAAAATTGAAATGGCGGGTCAGCAACAGGAAATCAGCCAAAAAATCACTTGGATGGATACCATTCAAAAAAGTTGCTGTGAAATATACAGATGGCTATATCCAGTATGGCAAGCATCAATTCAAACTATCGGATAGCTATGGCATTGGCTCATACAAGGTTAAATCGGGTTCATTTGTTGAATATAGTCGTGGGCATTGGTATGTCTGCCTGACAGTTGAAGATCATACCAAGTCTGTCCAGTCCAAAGGTACAACTGCGATTGGTATTGATTTAGGCTTAAAAGACCTAGCCACCTGTTCAGATGGTTATGTGGTGACAAATCCAAAGCACTATCGTAAATATGAACAGAAACTAGGTATCGCTCAAAGAGCAAAGGATAAAAAACGTGTACGTGCATTACACACCAAGATCAAGAACTGTCGCAAAGATCATTTGCATAAAGAGAGTTCTAAGCTTGTAAAACGCCATGCAATGATTGTAGTTGGAAATCTGAGTGCAGCTAAACTGGTCAAAACTAAAATGGCAAAATCTGTTTTAGATTCAGGGTTTAGTGCATTCAAAACAATGCTTCGGTATAAATGCGAGAGCGCAAAAGTATTGTTTGAAGAAGTGAGTGAGAGATTCACGCCCCAAATCTGTTCGAGCTGCGGTGAGATCACCGCAAGCAGTCCGAAAGGTAGGATAGATTTGCGAATAAGAGTATGGGAATGTGAATGCGGTGCTGTCAATGATCGTGATTGCAATGCTGCCAAGAACATACTCGCGCTTGGACATAAGCGCCTAGCAGTAGGAATACCCGTCCTTTAGGTCGGGGAGGATGTCAAAAAGCCATGATTACTTAAATGGCATTCGATCAAGCCAAGAACTCCAATTAGTATAACCATCATCAAAGCCGATATATTTCAACATCACCAGTGGGTGATGTGTGCTGAATTAGCAGGAGACTTTCACTTAGGAGATTTTAGGCAGCCAACTTGCAAAAGTCTTCTGCCATTTGATTTGGTGTCTTAAAGTCCAAACGTTTTTGAATTCTTCGCTGATTATAAAATAACTCTATATATTTTGTAATCTCTGCTTTAGCTTGTTCCCTCGTTTGATAACTATGATGATGAACTCATTCATTTTTGAGTATGCCCCAGAAGCCTTCGATCGGTGCATTATCAAATGAGGAATATAGTCAAATCATTATAAAACCAATACAATGGTGCAATGAGTTATTCAGAACATTTTAGACGTAAAATTTTAGCTAAGCTTGAGGAAGGTTATTCTATTCGAGCGGTAGCTGCACAATTTGAAATTAATAAAAATACCATTGTTGAATGGAAGAAACGTATAGAGATTAAAAAAACTCGTGTACGTAAACCTTCTAAAATTAACGATGATGCTTTACGTGCAGATGTTGAAAAGTATCCTGATGCTTATCAATATGAACGTGCTGCACGTTTTAATTGTGGTGTTTCATCTATTGGTGCTGCATTAAAGCGCTTAAATATTACAGTTAAAAAAAGACGTTAATCCATCCTAAAGCAGATACAAAGCTTAGGGATAAATTTATTCAGCAAGTGAATGAATTAGAAAAAAACCACCCGATTATTTATCTGGATGAAAGTGGTTTTAAGTCACATGATTACAGACCTCATGGCGACTCACGAAAAGGAGTACCCTGTTTAGGGCAATATAATTGGCAATTAAAGAATCAGACCAATGCCATTGGAGCAATCCATAAAGGGTATTTATTTTCAGTCGGTTTATTTGACTGCAAAATCAATTCAGATGTTTTTCATTTTTGGATTGAGCAATTCTTCATACCAGCATTACCAGAAAATAGTGTAGTGGTTATGGATAATGCAGCATTTCATAAAAGAGCAGATATTCAGGAGTTATTGGAACAACAAGGGCATAAAATTCTTTGGCTTCCTGCATACAGCCCTGATTTAAATCCTATAGAACAGATGTGGGCATGGGTTAAACGTAAGCGTAAAGAATGGTTGATCGACTCAGTCGATGAGTTATTTCAAGTTTTTTTCGAATCCTGTACGAATAATAAAGTAGTTTGACTATATATTCCGCAAGGCCACGCTTACTCATTTAACTCAGGTTAAGGATGAGGCCAGAAAATTGGAGCGAAGGGGAAATTACAGGGGGAGTTGAATTTTAAGGTCAGACAGGAAATAAAAAGAGCGCCTAGGCGCTCTTTTTATGGGTCTAATACTGTTAGTTAGTAGTCAAAGCTAAAGTGTTCAGGTGCTAAAGAAGTCATGGTTTTTGAAGGATTGACCATTGCTTCAGCATGTCCTTGGGTACGTGGTAATAAACGTTCGAAATAGAAGTCTGCAACTTTAATTTTTGCTTTGTAGAATTCAGGTGTTTCTTGACCTTCACCAGATGCCAATTTAGCAGAAGCTACAGCCGCTTGTTGAGCCCAGAAGTAAGCCATCATTACATAGCCCGAGAACATCAAGAAATCGACAGATGCAGATGACACGATGTCACGGTCTTTACGAGCCGCCAGCATGATACGAACAGTTAAAGCATTCCATTGCGCGCAAAGCTTAGTTAAGTCCCAAGCAAAACGGCGCATGTATTTGTTGCGAGCATGTTGACCACAGAATTTCAGAATTTCAGCAGTGTAGTCACGAATGACTTTACCTTTAGAGGTCAGAAGTACTTTACGACCAATTAAGTCCAGTGCTTGAACACCTGTTGTACCTTCATATAGTGTCGCAATACGTGCGTCACGTGCAATTTGCTCCATGCCCCATTCTTTAATGTAGCCATGACCGCCATAGACTTGCATACCGTGGTTTGCAGCTTCCAAGCCTAATTCAGTTAAGAAGCCTTTTAAAATTGGAGTATAGAAACCTAAGTGATCATCATGTGCTTCAAATGCAGCAGTATCGCCACGTTCAAGCGCATCGGCCATTTTGTCGGCAATTTGCGCTGCATAATAAATCATTGAACGACCGCCTTCAGCAATCGCTTTTTGTGTTAGCAACATACGGCGAACGTCAGCGTGATGAATAATGGCATCCGCCACTTTTTCAGGGTCTTTTTTGCCAGAAAGTGCACGCATCGACATACGTTCTTTGGCATATGGAAGTGCACCTTGGAAAGAAAGCTCAGCATGTGCAATACCCTGAATTGCCGTACCGATACGTGCGGTGTTCATAAAGGTAAACATGGCATGTAAGCCTTTGTTTGGCTCACCAATCAAGTAACCGATAGCATTGTCAAAGTTCAGCACTGCGGTTGCAGAAGCACGAATCCCCATCTTATGCTCAATTGAACCACAGGTCACAGGGTTACGTTCACCAAGGCTACTGTCTGGATTGACCAAGAATTTAGGCACAATGAACAGTGAAATTCCTTTGGTGCCTGCTGGTGCATCTGGAAGACGAGCAAGTACGATGTGAATGATGTTTTCAGTTAAATCTTGCTCACCTGCAGAGATGAAGATTTTGGTGCCTGAGATGTTATAAGTGCCATCGGCATTTAATTCTGCTTTGGTCTTTACTTGACCTAAGTCGGTGCCACACTGAGGTTCAGTTAAACACATGGTACCAGACCATGTACCTGCCACTAAGTTCGGCATATACAGATTTTTCTGTTCGTCTGTACCAAACTGTAAAATGGTGTTCATACAGCCGATGCTTAAACCTGGGTACATTTGGAAAGACCAGTTTGCTGTGCCCATCATTTCCGATTTAATTAGGTTTAATGATTGTGGTAGGTTCTGACCGCCAAACTCTTCAGGGAAAGACAAACCTTGCCAGCCACCTTGGACAAACTGGTCGTAAGCTTCTTTGAAGCCTTTTGGTGTTTTTACTTCACCATTGTCGAAGGTACAACCTTCTTCATCGCCCGATTGGTTTAAAGGAGATAAAATATTTTCACAAAAATCTGCTGCGCCTTCTAAGATCATATCTACCGTATCAGCGTCGGCAGCTTCACCATTCGATAGGGTTTGATAATGTGCAGGATAATCCAGCACTTCATTCATTAAGAAGCGAATATCATGTAAGGGAGCTTTATATGCAGGCATGTGTGTAATCCTAATTTAGAAATAGTATTGGATTATTTAAATCGATCATTTCATTATTCATACATCGTATCAAAATACATTGATAGATCCGACTTGAGAAAATGTCAGAAAGGCGAATTGGTAGATAAAATCATCAATCAAAAAAGACAGTTCTGTTACACTGACTCGATGGTCTTTTGATCATGTACTTTTTTAATAAACTATAATTAACTCAGGTTTTCAGCAAGTATTATGCGCTTAAAATATATAACACTTTGTTTATTGGGTTTGAGTATCAGTGGGTGTACTCAGCATGTCATTAAATCCAATGCCTCTTCAGATCAGCAGCTCGGGCAACAAGCCACTCAAGGCCTTAATGCCATGTTTGAAAATGCCAGCTATGATTTTAAAGGTCAATTCTCTATTCAATCTGACTTTAATTTTAATGAGTCCAAGCCAAATTCCAAGTCCAATGCCCACTCAAATGGGACGAATTTAGATCCAGAGCTTAAAAAACAATTAGATCAACTATTAAAAAATCAAAAGATTTCCTTTACCACCAAAGAAAAACAAGCCTTATATGATGCACTTGCGCGTGAACAAAATTCGTATGCATCGTTGTATGGCAGTGGTGAATCACGTTCTGCTAAGGTTCAAATCGCAGAATCTTTGGTAAATTTACTCAATGACTTACAGTTTAGTTATCAAGGTTCTGTGCATTTCCGTCAAAAATTGGTGGCATTGACTTTGCAGTTAAGCTATCAAAAACCAACCTTACAAGTGCAAGCACAGTTGCCGATGGTGGTTGATTTTAATGATTATAAATTTTACACCAACTACCTTGCCTTTATGCCGTTCATGGTAAACCGTGAAAGTCAGGATCGCTTTGCCTATATTGACTTTTCTAAGCATAAAGAAGCATTCGGTAATATCGATTTTAAAAAGTTTGCTGAATATTTGAAGCAGATGAATGCACTGCCATATGCTTTGGCAGAGCCAAATCAGGTGCATAGTGTTGATTTAAGCAAGTCAGAAAAAGAAGCAGGCCTAAGCAAAAAAATTCGCTATATGGGTGACTTAGAAACAGCACAAATACAATTGGGCTTGTTTGAATACGTCAATAAACTACACTATACCCAGCAAATTCAAGCTTTTGATGCTAATAGTCTAATCAACGACGTCGCCAAAACGCCAAGTGCAGCGGATGTGGCAGCAGAAGCCGCTGATGCAGCCGAGATGGCTGTAAGTAGTGCAAGTGAAGACCCAGCCTATGATTCACTCGAACGTGTCAGTCATTTGGTAAACCAAAAAATGCAGAAACTGAGTGGTTATGGGCAGAGCGATGAACAAGATATTGTTGTAGATGCCGCTGCCGATGCTACGGTTGATGCAGCAGCAGATGTGGTTTATGCGCAGGCCGCGACAGAAGATGCTGATGAGACAACAACTGAAGTGTCTGCTTCTGCAGCACCAAATACGCTATCTGAAGAAGCTTGCGATGCGCTCATCAACAGCAAGAACATTCCTATTGGGAAGGTGACCGCATGCCGTGATTATCAAGATATTGATGTACTTGCACCTAAAGTAACCAATGAATCTGCAGATGAAGAGAGCTTTGGACAAACAGCGACCAATGTCTTGGAAGAGCTGAAACCACTTTTTATCGCGTATCAAACAGAGCAACTGGTAGACGCACAAAGCTTTAGACAGCTTTGGCAAAAACATCAGGCTGAAATTACACCGATCATGGCACAGCTGGGTAGCGAGCGTTCACCGTTTGTGATGGATGTTGGACTCGACCAAAAAGGTCGTGCGCAAAACATGGATTACAACATTGTGATTAGCGATGAGCAAATTGGTAAGCTGCAAATTAAGAGCACCAATCAGGTGTTTAATTATGGCAGTGCGACCGCCATTGACCGTCAAGCTTTAAGAAATGCCAAATCGATTGAGGAAGTGTCTAAAGGTTCATTGCTGGAAAATGTAGTGAAAGGCATGCTGGGCCCGTTAGGTGCAGATTCATCAAGTGTAGAGAGCGCATCATCAAGCACAACAGAATTACCTAAGGCTATTTCAGATTATTACCAGCAGGCAGCGCAGCAAAGCTATGCACGTCATCATTCTGAAGTCAAAGCCTACCAAGCGGTATTTGCTTTGATGTTTGCCGCACAGCGTCCAGAGTATATTCGTTACTATAGCTCAGCGACCATCAATGAAATTTCAGAAGTGTATGCCTATGAGTTCATGGATGTTGCAGAGCCGAAGGGTGCAGCACTTAAACGTCTGACTCAGTTACGTCAAAAACATGCTTTACAACACCAACAAGACTTTGACGAATTGGGCGAACGTGTCGCCAATATTGTTAATGATGCACTGGAAGATGTGCAAGAAAATCAGCAATCGAAAGATTTGGCGAAGAAATACAAAACCAAGCAAGCGGTCTTTGCTCAGGTCTATCAAGACAAATTTACCGATACCTATGAAATTGACCAAGAGCAGAGCGCATATTTGACTCAGTCTGCACAAGTCTTTGCTAAAGCATTTGCAGATGACTTAAAAGGTCAATTGACAGAAAAATCGTTGCAAGATTTGAAGCTTGAACATGACGACTTCTTTAGCGATTCGACCTATTACGAGACCTATAAGGCCGTACAGAAACACATGAACTAATCTGAAAAAAGAACCTCTGCAGAGGTTCTTTTTTATTTGTGCTTATAAAAAGTCTCTGAGGTTGGGTTTGATGCCATTCCAAATCGAAAAAGATTCAATTGCCTGACCAACCAGCATGCCGTAGCCTTCTGAGGTAGGTACGCCGCGAGCTTTGGCTTGATCTAGAAAGGTCGAAGGTTTGCCATAGGCCATTTCATAAGCATATTGAAATTGCAAAGCTTCAGGCAGAATTAAGGCATCGCCACTTAGGCTGGCAGAGGTTGCGTTAATCACCAAATCAAATTGCCCTTCGAGTGCATCTAAGCCGATGGCTTGTAATTCAGCTTGCGGTACAGCTGTTTTTAAGTCACTCACCAGTTGCTCTGCACGGGCAAGGGTACGATTGGCAATCACAATTTTTTTCACCCCTGCTTGGACCAGTGGGTAGATAACACCACGAGTTGCACCACCTGCACCGATGATTAACACATCAGTCTGGTCTAAGCTCCAGTCCAACGCACGAATGGCATCGACTAAGCCTTGTCCGTCGGTGTTGTCACCATGTAATTGACCATCGACCATCCACAGCGTATTGACTGCTTTTGCGATTTTAGCGCGTTTAGTAAGGACTGTGCAGGCTGCAAAAGCTTGCTCTTTAAATGGAACTGTGACGTTTAGACCAATGCCACCCTGTGAGAAGAATTCTTGGATGTTGGCGACGAAGCCATCGAGTGGCGCAAGACGTTTACTATAGTTGAGGTCGAGCCCCATTTTTTGTGCAAAGGCATGGTGAAGTTCAGGTGAGCGAGACTGCTCAATCGGGTTGCCAATAACAGCGAATTGTTTGCTCATCGCACCAAGTCCATGTGAGAAATGCCGTTCAATATACGGCAAATTAGACTCAGGCTAAAGCGTTAGACTATTTTTTTCTGAAGCAGAAGGCTTATGGATTACAGATGTTGTGAATCGTATCAAACAATAGCTTTGCCGCGGTCAGGATTAATCCGATACCTGCAAATACGGTGATGCTGATAGAAGCATTATCATTGAATGCACTTTCGGAAAAAATAGTGGTACTGATCGAGCTTAGCAACACAATAGCAAAGCAGAAAAGAACCATGGCGGTAGAGCTAACTCTTTTTGCGAACATGTTTGGGGCCTCATAGAACACAAAGGAGGATATTAAATATTGATGTCATTAAAATGAATGTATTGAAAATGACTTAATTTAGCTTACGGTTTTTGCGAATTTAAAAGAATCCAATTGCTGTTTTAAACCTGTGACAATGTTTTAATAAATGCAAAGAAATGACGCTTTGTGTAGTGGTCATTCTACGGGGAATTGATCGGGAAATATATAAAATTTAATGTATAAGCTGCCCTAATCTGGTGAAAAGGGCATACGTGGAGGATTTAGAATTGTAAGTCTATGTGTCTATTTGAGCAGCTTGAGCCAATCTTGCGGTTTGAGGTAATAATCGGTCAATTTTTTCTCAGCGGAATCAAGCTCCCATTCAGGTCGATATGACCAACCCGCCAAATTCGGCAAACTCACTAAAATCGATTCAATCCGGCCACCTGTTTGTAAACCAAAAAGTGTACCGCGGTCATAAACCAAATTATATTCGACATAACGACCACGACGATAGATTTGAAAGTCGCGTTGTGCTTCGCTATAAGGCTTGTCCTGGTTGCGCTGGAAGATTGGAAGAATGGCGTTGAGGTAGCCATTGCCCACAGCTTGGATATATTGGAAACAGGTTTCAAAGTCCCATTGATTGAGATCATCAAAGAACAATCCACCGACACCACGTTGTTCGTCACGGTGTTTTAAATAGAAGTAGCCATCACACCATTGTTTATGTTCGGCATAGACTTCAGCGCCAAAGGGCGCACATAAGTCATGCGCTGTCTGATGCCATGACAGTACATCTTCATCGTTGGGATAAAATGGAGTGAGATCGAAGCCCCCTCCAAACCACCAAATTGGATCTTGACCTTCTTTTTCAGCCACGAATAAGCGCACATTTGCATGTGAAGTCGGGACATTTGGATTTTTCGGATGGATCACTAAAGAAACACCCATGGCCTGTGCTTTGGCGCCTGCAATTTGCGGATGGCGTTCAGTCGCTGAAGCAGGGAGTTTAGATATGTTGATGTGTGAGAACATCACTCCACCTTTTTCAATCACCGTACCATTTTGCAGTACGCGTGAACGACCCCCACCGCCTTCAGGACGTTCCCAATCATCTATTCCAAACTGCGCAGTCCCGCCACCTGCACGTTCTTGTTGTTCAAGTGCCGCACAAATACGAGCTTGTAAGTCGAGGAGAAATTCGCGAACACGTTGGATATCCGCAGACGTTGGGTGCTGCATGAAAAGCCTCATGGGAAAAGATGAAAACTGCCTACATCAAAACATAAAACAGCAAAAAGATTAAGAATATTTTCCGAAGAGTCCTACTGCAGCATTCGATGTTGTTAAGCAATTCAAAAATGAAATGCTGCCATTCGAAAATAACCTGACCAATTCGCTAGGTTGAATTCTGATTCTAAGCTCAGCAGAATAACCACAGTACAGACCCGAGTTTGGCGATGCAGAATGGGCTGCATCTTCTGAATGCGGAAGAACTGATGGTAAATATGCGCGATTCATTGATTCAAAAATACAATGTTCCTGGTCCACGTTATACCAGTTATCCAACGGTGCCGTATTGGGAAGAGGCGCAGTTTTCTTTAGAGCAATGGAAACAGACGCTGAAAACATCGTTTGCTGAATCGAATTCAACTGAAGGCATAAGTTTGTATATTCATCTACCTTTTTGCGAAAGTCTTTGTACTTTTTGTGGCTGCCATAAACGCGTGACCAAAAAACATGAGATGGAACAGCCCTATATTCAGGCGGTTTTAAAGGAATGGTCTCTTTATTGTGACTTGCTTGAAGAAAAGCCGCGCATTAAAGAAATTCATTTGGGTGGAGGAACGCCCACTTTCTTTTCTCCAGCGCATTTAACTCAGTTAATTGAAGGCATCCTTGCGCAGGCAGAGATTGCCGAACAGCATGAGTTTAGCTTTGAAGGGCATCCGAACAATACCACACGGGAGCATTTGCAAGCCTTGTATGACTTGGGCTTTCGCCGTGTTAGTTATGGGGTGCAGGATTATAATGAAACCGTACAAAAAGCCATTCATCGGATACAGCCTTTTGAACATGTCGAGCAAGTGACGCAGTGGGCACGTGAAATAGGCTATAGCTCAATTTCACATGATTTGGTCTTTGGTCTGCCTTTTCAAAACCTCGATGATGTGCTCAATACCATTGATCAAACCAATCGTTTACGCCCAGATCGTCTGGCATTTTATAGTTATGCGCATGTGCCTTGGATCAAGGGCAATGGACAGCGTGGGTTTAAAGACCATGATGTGCCGAAAGATGAAATAAAGCGCCAGTGTTATGAAGAAGGGAAAAAGAAGCTGCTTGCGCAGGGTTATCATGAAATTGGTATGGATCATTTTGCTTTAGAAAGTGACGCGATGTACCAATCATTTCAGTCAGGCACTCTGCATCGCAATTTTATGGGCTACACCGCATCAAAAACCCAAGTGATGATAGGTTTAGGTATCTCATCCATCAGCGATAGTTGGTATAGCTTTGCGCAAAATGAAAAAAAACTCGAAGATTATTATGCGCGACTCGAAAACAATGAAATTCCCGTCTATCGCGGGCATATTTTGAGTACTGAAGATCTGATGATTCGTCGTCACATTTTAAATTTGATGTGTAGCTTCCAAACGTCGTGGGCAGATCCAAGTATGCAGTTTCCTGAATTGGCTGAGGTCTTGGGACAACTGGAAGAAATGCGGGACGATGGTTTATTAGAGATTGGACTACAAAGTATACGGGTGACTGAGCAGGGCAAAGCCTTTGTACGCAATATTTGTATGGCGTTCGATTTGCAGTTAAAACGCCGTCAACCCGAGAGTCGTATTTTCTCCATGACCATCTAATTTGATTGAAGTGCTCTAAGCCGGCCTTTTTTAAGCAGGCTTGCTTAGAGTATGTTTTCAAATTTTAAAAATCATCTTTCTTGTACAAGTGTGCCATGCGTTCATGTTTGGTTTTTAAATATTCTTCATTGAAAGGATTTAAACCGACCGTCAAAGGCACACGATCCACGACATTGATCCCTTGCTCTTGCAGTGCCGCAATCTTTAACGGATTATTGGTAATCAAACGGACTTGTTGAATATTTAAATGATCCAACATAATGCTGACCATGTCATAACGACGTGCATCGGCAGGGAGATTGAGCATTAGGTTGGCATCAACGGTGTCATGCCCTTGGTCTTGCAGCGCATAAGCACGGATTTTATTGGTGAGACCAATGCCACGACCTTCTTGACGCAAATACAGAATCACCCCTTGTCCAGCTTCATTGATCAGTTTTTGCGTGGCTTGTAATTGTGGGCCACAGTCACACTTTAGCGAAGCGAAGGCATCGCCTGTGAGACATTCTGAATGAACACGGACTAAAACGGGTTCTGTGATCGGCTGATCCAAACCTTTTGAGAGTGCAACATGTTCTTCACCGGTCTTAGGATCTTGAAATACGGTGATGTTAAATTCACCAAAAGCAGTCGGTAAACGGGATGTGGCAACAAATTCAATAGGCACAGCTAAACCTGTAAATAGTTCAGAAATTGGCTAAAGTATAGCGTAATGCATCGACATTGGTAGAATTGCATCAGCGAATTTATGCAGAAGATTTTCTTTTTTGTATAAAGCGAACGATAATAGTTGATAAATAGTAAGATTATTCAGGATAATCACCTGCACTAAACGAACACCCAGTGAGAGCACTGCTCAAAACTGCATCGCTAAAAATATGGCTGATTGAAGGTGATAGCATTCGACGATATGATCGAATTACCCATTTGACCTAGCTAGATTTGCCAGGCTTTAGAAGGCTTTGCCATATTATGTTGTATACAGAAATACCAGCTCATCGCCCTGTAACACCGTTGTTGGATACGATTGATCATCCTCAACAACTTCGCTCGCTTGAGCAAAGTCAATTAGCACAAGTGGCAGACGAGCTACGTCAATTTATTCTGTATGCCGCAGGACAAAGTGGGGGACACTTTGGTGCAAACCTCGGCGTAGTGGAGCTCACCGTGGCATTACATTATTGCTTTAACACACCGAATGACCGCTTAATTTGGGATGTCGGTCATCAAGCTTATCCGCATAAAGCATTAACGGGCCGCCGTGAACAGCTCACAACGATTCGTGCTAAAGATGGTTTGGCTGCCTTTCCTGCGCGTGATGAATCGGTGTTTGATACCTTTGGAGTCGGACACTCTTCGACTGCGATTTCAGCAGGTCTAGGTATGGCGCTGGCACGTCGTTATCAAAACAATCCATGTGAAGTGGTCGCGATCATTGGCGATGGAGCGATGACAGCAGGTATGGCCTTTGAAGCCATGAACGATGCAGTCGCGCATGATGCGGACCTGATGGTGGTGCTGAATGACAACGATATGTCGATTTCATGCAGCACAGGTGGTTTTGCTAAACATTTGGCTTCAATTTGGGAAAGTGGTAAGTCCATTAATATTTCAGCGGATGGCGAAGCTTATGTGCAGCCACATCCTGAATGGACCTATAACTCACGCTTACATAGCGCAGCGACAGATGCCGCTGACAACGTATTTAAAGCGATTGGTTTTGATTACTTTGGGCCTTTCGATGGCCACGATGTCGAACAGCTGACACAAGTCTTTACCGCATTGAAAAAACGTAAAGGACCACGTTTAATTCATGTCTATACCAAAAAAGGCAAAGGCTTCGCCCCTGCTGAAGCTGACCAAATCAAATATCATGCGATTACAAAAATAAATGCTAAGTCTGCGCCACAAACAGCGCCCAAATATTCAGATGTCTTTGGTCAATGGTTGTGTGATGAAGCCGCACAAGATGAGCGTTTACTGGCGATTACCCCTGCCATGTGCGAAGGCTCAGGTATGGTGGGTTTTGCTAAACAGTATCCACAACGCTTTTTTGATGTTGCGATTGCAGAACAGCATGCCGTGACTTTGGCGGCGGGTATGGCGTGTGAAGGCTTAAAACCTGTGGTGGCCATTTACTCGACTTTCTTGCAACGCGGCTATGATCAATTGATTCATGATGTGGCCTTGCAAAATCTGGATGTTACCTTTGGTATCGACCGTGCAGGTTTAGTGGGTGAAGATGGGCCAACTCATGCTGGGGCCTATGACTATGCCTTTATGCGCACTGTGCCGAACCTTGTGATTATGGCGCCTAAAGACGAAAATGAATGTCGTCAAATGTTGCATACGGCTTATTTATACAATGGTCCTGCCGCAGTGCGTTACCCGCGTGGCAATGGTTTGGGTGTTGAAATTCAACAACAGATGACCCCGATGGAAATTGGTCAGGCTGAAATTGTAGCGAGTTTTAATGATGCCCAAGACGACGTTATTAGCATTCTCGCTTTTGGTAGTCGTGTTCAGGCCGCAGTAGAGGCAGCACAGAAATTGGCTGAACAAGATTTAGCGGTTCGTGTGGTGAATATGCGCTTTGTTAAACCGCTTGATGAAAAGATGATAGCGACTTTAGCACCATCAACGGCTTTATTTGTTACGGTTGAAGA
The DNA here is from genome assembly GCF_048551975.1 of Acinetobacter johnsonii. GTDB lineage: Bacteria > Pseudomonadota > Gammaproteobacteria > Pseudomonadales > Moraxellaceae > Acinetobacter > Acinetobacter johnsonii_A. The sequence goes on from NZ_JBIMCF010000003.1 coordinate 254,118, forward strand.
ACATGCAGTAATGGCGGGTGCGGGCAGTGCAGTCAATGAATATTTGGCACAGGCTCAAATCGTCAAACCGATGTTAAATCTCGGTTTAGCGGATACCTTCATGCATCAAGCCACGCATGCGCAAATGTTGCATCAGGCGGGACTAGATGCAGAAGGCATTGAAAGCTCGGTGCGCCAAGCGTGGTCAAAACTTGTACATATGGTTTAAGCACCGTTTTTAAATTTTAGAAACATTTTTTCCCTAAAAGCCCCGATCTTTGATAAGATGCGCAGGCTTTTATGCATTATTCTTTATCAATATCTTCAAATTGTAGTGGGTGTTCAATGGAACCTATGGTGGTGATGGCTGCGCGTGCGGCTCAATTAGTCGGTCAAGAGCTTTTAAAAGCGCATCAAAATCGTCATAAGCTCGATCTACAAGTCGAAGAAAAAGGAATTGATGGTCCTGTAACGCGTGTAGACCGTTATTTGGAACAATTGGCTATCGATACCCTACGTAAAAGCTATAAAAATCACAGCTTCCTTGGTGAAGAGTTTGGTTTTCAAGAAGGTAAAGGTCACGACGCAGATTGGTGTTGGATCATCGACCCACTTGATGGTACGCTAAACTTCATTAACGGTGTTCCTCACTTCTGTATCTCTATTGCAGTTCAACATAAAGGCATTACTCAACACGGCGTAATTTACGACCCTGTGAAAGATGAATTGTTCTCTGCAAGTCGTGGTCGTGGTGCCATGATGAACCAACGCCGTATTCGTGTAAATGTGAAAGACAGCCTTGAAAATACATTCATGTCTGTAGGTCATGCTTACCGTGCAAAACGTAATGGTGAAGTGATTTCTTATGCAAAAAATCATTTTGATTCATTGTTAAATGTGACTGAAGCTGGCGCGCAGTACCGTCGTACAGGTTCTGCAGCATTAGATTTGGCGTATGTGGCGGCAGGTCGTTTCGACGCGTACTTCGAACTCGGTTTAAAGCCTTGGGATATCGCAGCTGGCGAGTTGATCGTGAAAGAAGCGGGCGGCACAGTGGTTGATGCACGTGGTGGTAGCGAATCTATGGAAAATGGCCAAGTACTGGCATGTTCTATGAAAATGTTAAAACCTCTGATGAAAGCAGTTGTACCTGCTTGGGGTGAAGCGGCTAAGTAATAGCATGCAGATCGTGTTTTAAGACATTGAAAAAGCCCTCATAAGAGGGCTTTTTCTTTGATAAGGATGAAAAAAGTAAAGACTTTTGTGGTGATTTATTTTATGGCTTTAACTTCTATAGATTGTAAAACATAGCCTGTGCTAGATTATGATCACGTCTGAATGAAGATCACTCTATCTCAGAAATAAAGTGGGTTAAAATTAGCCAACGTCCCCTATTTAATTAGCATTATAGACCTGTATTACCTTGCCATATCCTGATAGTACTAGAACAAGAGCTAGTACAATTAATTGCGTTTTATGGCTGATAGTTAAGGGATAGAACGTAGAATACTATTCAATATTTTTCTAGATGGTCAAAAAAATAAAGTGAAAACCTGCATTTATTCAATCTTTGAGGAAAATATTGTATCAATTTCACAAAAAGAGGTGACTTTTAAAAATATCCTGCTATAATCCGCCCACGCACTAAATTTCGTTCATTACCTGAACATTCTCTTCTATCATTGTGTATGCGCGTCCGGTCCAAAGAGAGGACATTATTTCGCGCCCCACCCAATCGCTTAAGCGATTCCTTCAGGTTGCGGCTGTAATCAAATGTGCGTTATACGCATCGTCGTTCTCGGATCGCCGCTGATTCTATATTTTCAGCGATTATTGCTGTGCCGCTTTTTGCCGATGTCCATCAGACCATATATTTAATGGAGCACCCATTTTTCGGGTGAAATACTCTATGAGCAAAACTTTTGCTGATTTTCCTTTACATGAATCGTTACAACAAGCTTTACAAAGCTTAGGTTTTACTTCTCCTACGCCTGTACAGGAACAATCGATTCCTGCAGCTTTAGAAGGTAAAGACCTTTTAGTATCTAGCCAAACAGGTTCAGGTAAAACTGCAGCGTTCTTACTTCCAACGTTAAACGCACTTGCAGCCCAAGAGACTTTCGTTCCGTTCAAAGAACGTATGAAAGTAATTACTCAACCAAATATTTTGGTTCTTTGCCCAACTCGTGAGTTGGCGCAGCAAGTAAGCCAAGACGCGATTGGATTTGTCCGTCACATGAAGGGTGCACGTATTGCAGCGATCATGGGTGGTATGCCTTTTGGTAAACAAATTCAACAGTTAAAAGGTGCACAAGTTGTTGTTGCGACTCCAGGTCGTTTACTTGACCTTGTAAACCGTCGTCAAATTAAATTAGACCAAGTTGATGCGCTTATTGTTGACGAAGCAGACCGTATGCTTGATCTAGGTTTCTCTGAAGACTTAGAAGCAATTAGCGATCTTGCTGCAAACCGTAAACAGACTTTAATGTTCTCTGCAACATTTGCTGGTCGTATCATTACACTTGCTGAACGCATGATGAATGATCCACACCGTATTGCAATCGAAACTGGTCACTCTACGAATACTGACATCACTCAGACTTTACACTGGACTGATGGCTTTGAGCACAAGAAAAAATTACTAACGCATTGGTTAAGTGCTGAAGACTTAGATCAAGCAGTTGTATTTGCTTCTACTCAAGAAGATACTGATATGTTGGCTGAAGAACTTGCTGAAGCAGGTTTATCAGTTGTAGCACTTCATGGTGCTATGCCACAAACTGTGCGTAACCGTCGTTTACGTAGCATCCGTGAAGGTCGTGCAAAAATTTTAGTTGCAACCGACGTTGCTGCACGTGGTCTTGACGTACCAACCATCTCACACGTAATCAACTTCGGTCTTCCAATGAAGAACGAAGACTATGTACACCGTATTGGTCGTACAGGTCGTGCGGGTCGTACTGGTAAAGCAATCACTTTAGCAACTTACCGTGAACGCGGTAAAATCCGTGCTTTAGAAGATTTCTTAGATGCGCGTTTGAATGTATCTGAAATTGAAGGTCTTGAGCCATCTCCACCTCCTGCACGCGGTAGTCGTGATGGTAGCGGTCGTGGTCGTGATGGTCGTGGTCGTGGTCGCGGTGGTTTCGGTGGTCGCGATGGCGGTGGTCGTGCTCGTTTCGAAGGTGAGTCCAACTTTAAACGTCGTGAAGGTGGTGATGACCGTCCGCGTCGTAGCTACGATGACAAACCTCGTGGTGATCGTCCATCATTTGGTGGTGAAGATCGTCCACGTCGTGAGTTTAATAATGATCGTCCACGTCGTGAAGGCGGTTTCGGTGATCGTCCACAACGTTCTTTTGATGACCGTCCAAAACGTGATTTTGGTGATCGTCCAGCGCCACGTCGTGAAGGCGGTTTCGGTGATCGTCCACAACGTTCTTTTGATGATCGTCCAAAGCGTGAATTTAACTCTGATCGTCCACGTCGCGAAGGCGGTTTCAACGATAAACCACGTTTTGACTCGAATGATGACAACCGCGGTAACCGTGTAGACTACAAACCACGTCGTGAAGGTTCTTTTGGTGACCGTCCAAAACGTGATTTTGGTGATCGTCCAGCGCCACGTCGTGAAGGTAGTTTTGGCGACCGTCCACAACGTTCTTTTGGTGATGACCGTCCTAAACGCTCTTTCGGTGGTGATGACCGTCCGAAGCGTACTTTTGGTGAAGATCGTCCAAAGCGTGAATTTAATTCAGATCGTCCACGTACTGAAGGCGGTTTTGACCGCCCACGTCGTAAGTTCAACGACTAAGTTGAGCTGAAACGAAAAAACCAGTGGAAACACTGGTTTTTTTTGTGTCGATTACTTTTAAAACATAAATTAAAATGTATACTGGATCATATTTTAATTGTTTTGATAATAATGATGCACAATAATGAGGTTGAATCCATCGCCACACTCTCTGACGTGAAAGAGGTCAATATGGCACATTATCTCGGACTCTTTTTGCTGATTTGCAACATTCTTTTCTTTGTCTATAGTCGTTATGGATGAAGAAATTCATCTTATGTAGCTTGTTTTCGCCGTTCAAATAAATATAAATACAACCAACTGAAATCAATTCGTGCACAAAATTAGACACGGAATACGCTAACATATCGTTTTTTAATCCTTTATAGTATGCATGCTGAAAAAATGCAGGAAAACGCACAGCTATGAATAATCAAGCGCCTCTGACTGCTCAAGCCCTCATTGAGGTCAAAGACCTGAGCTTTAAGCGAGGGGAACGTGTCATTTATGATCAGGTCAATTTAAAAATTCGACAGGGTCAAATTACGGGCATTATGGGACCATCGGGTACAGGTAAAACTACTTTACTGCGTTTAATTGGCGGTCAATTGACCCCTGAGCAAGGTGAAGTGCTTTTTGATGGGCAAAATCTTTCGAAAATGTCACGCAAAGAGTTATTCGCTGCGCGTGCGCGTATGGGTATGCTTTTTCAAAGTGGCGCTTTGTTTACCGATATGTCGGTGTATGAAAATGTGGCCTTTCCGATAAGAGCACATACCAAGCTGCCTGAGCATTTACTGTCAGAAATTATATCTTTAAAACTAGAATCTGTCGGCTTACGTGGTGCAGAACAGATGATGCCTTCTGAGCTCTCAGGCGGGATGAACCGTCGTGTGGCTTTGGCACGTGCAATTGCGCTAGATCCTGAGCTGATCATGTACGATGAGCCATTTGCAGGACAAGATCCAATTGTGAAGGGTGTACTCACACGTCTGATTCGATCATTACGAGAAGCTCTTGATTTAACAACAATTATTGTCTCACATGACGTGGCTGAAACCTTATCGATCGCAGACTATATCTATGTTGTTGCTGAAGGTAAAGTGCAAGGTGAAGGCACGCCTGAACAGTTACAGGCGAATGCTTCTCCCTTTGTTAAACAGTTTTTAACAGGTGCAGTTGAAGGGCCTGTCGATTATCAATTTAGCCATAAGGCATATCTAAATACTGAGGTGCAAGCATGAATGCGATAGCACTCTTAGGTCGACGCGTGATTGAACGGGTTCGCGGCATTGGTGTTGCCAGCCTAATGTTATTACAAATTTTATTTTCGATGCCCAATGCTTTAGGTGTTCGGTTATTTGTTTACCAAATGTACCGTGTTGGGGTGTTATCACTGCTTATTATTGTGGTGTCAGGGCTATTTATTGGCGCGGTACTGGGCTTACAGATGTATAGCATCTTGGTGACCTTTGGTAGTGAAGCGATGCTGGGTACAGCAGTTGCGTTAACCTTACTTCGTGAGTTAGCACCTGTAGTTGCAGCATTGCTGTTTGCAGGTCGTGCAGGTTCTGCATTGACGGCTGAGATTGGCTTAATGAAAGCCACAGAGCAGTTGTCCAGTATGGAAATGATTGGGGTTGATCCACTTAAACGTGTGATTTCGCCGCGACTTTGGGCCGGTATTTTCAGTTTACCGATGTTGTCTGTCATTTTCGCTGCGGTGGGGATTATGGGTGGTAAAATGGTGGGTGTGGACTTCTTGGGTGCAGATGAGGGTTCTTACTGGAGTGGCATTCAAAGTAGCGTAGAGTTTTATAAAGATCTCCTGAATGGCACCATCATTAAAAGTTTTGTTTTTGCTTTAATTTGTACATGGATTGCGGTGTATCAAGGCTATGCCTGTGAACCGACATCTGAAGGTATTGCGACATCAACCACACGCACTGTGGTCTATTCATCGCTCTGTGTTTTAGGTTTTGATTTTGTGTTGACTGCGGTCATGTTTGGAGGTGTTTAATGAAATCACGTGCAAGTGAGCTGGCAGTCGGCATATTTGTCATTTTATTCGGTATTGCTTTGTTCTTTATTGCGATGCGAGTGAGTGGCCTGGTGGGATCAAATCTCAGTGATCGCTATGAAATGAGTGCAACCTTCGATAACGTAAATGGTTTAAAACCACGTGCGAAAGTGACGATGAGTGGGGTAAAAATTGGTCAAGTTGACCAAATAAGCTTAGATCCTGTGACACGTTTAGCCACGGTTTCTTTTTCTTTGGATGGTAAATTAACGACCTTTAATGCAGCACAACTCAAAGAAGTTGAAAAGAATGCACTTGAAGAGCTTCGTTACAGTAGCGACTATACCGCTGCGGATGCTGCGCAACAAAAAGAAATGGAAAAGCAACTTATTGCGAACATGAAGTCCATCACCAGTATTGATGAAGATGCTTATATTATGGTGGCAACCAATGGTCTGCTAGGTGAGAAGTACTTGAAAATTGTTCCAGGGGGCGGTTTGAACTATGTGAAACGTGGTGAAAGCATTGGCAATACCCAAGGCACAATGGACCTAGAAGACTTAATTACTAAATTTATTACGGGTGGTGCAGGTAAATCGAAAGATGCTTCAGCAACAACTGAGCAACCTGAAACCACTGAAATAGCAGATGCCAACGTGTCATTTGTTGAATGATTTGAAGAGGACCAATTGTAGTGAATACTTTATTGAAACAAACACTGACAGCTAGCATTTTAACTACAATGTTTGCAGGTACTGCTTTTGCAGCACCAAGTGAAGCACCACCTGCTTTTGTTAAAAAAGTGGCAGATGCTTTGATTGCGCGTTTAAAAGCGGATCATGCCAAGCTACAAAACAACCCAGCTGCTGTGAAAACGATTGTTCGTCAAAACTTAGACCCGTATGTGGATTCACAAGCGTTTTCTCGTATTGTGATGGGGACTTATGCAACTAATCAATACAGTTCAGCTGCACAACGAGCGAAGTTTGAAAATAATTTCCGTGAAACACTGATTGAAAACTACGGTACCGCATTTGCGAAGTTCAGCAATCAGACGTATACCATCCGTCCGTATAAAGAAACCAATAGCAAAAACCCTGTGGTGACGATCGACTTTAATAACAAAGGCGAAAAAATCCCAGTGTCTTTCCAGTTGGCGGATAAAGGCAACCAATGGAAAATCCGTAATATCAATGTGTCGGGTATCGACCTTGGTTTACAGTTCCGTAATCAGTTTGCGGCAACAGTTAAACGTAATGGCGGCGACCTAGATAAAGCGATTGCAAACTTCCAACCTGATGCAGAAGCAGCAGTTGAAAAGAAAAAATAAGTAGGTGAAAGGTGATTAACTTTAGCAATCAGGAAATGCAGCTTTCAGGTCAGATTACATATGACAATGCTGAAAGTTACTATCAACAAGGTTTGAAGGTGATTCAGTCACAGTCTTATCCTGTGGTGGTGAATCTGGCACAGCTTGAGCATGGTAGTACATTGGCACTGGCAGTTTTGGTGCGTTGGTTGCGTCAAACACCCGATGCACGTAGTTTACATTTTAAAGCTGTACCTGAAAAAATGATGAAAGTAATTCAAGCCTGTCATTTACAGGATGACTTAAAGTTAATCCCTTAAATAAAAAAAGCACCTTAAGGTGCTTTTTTTATTTGTTGCGTTTCTTAAATCTATGAGGAAAAGCCGTGTTTTAATGTGTACTCAAATCCATTTCTTCCAGCGGAAGTAAATGAGTGGGCCAATCAGGAACGCCACTAATATTAGGCTCACCACAATAAAACTGGTGCCGCCTTTGGCAAAAGGCAACACATCGGTGTTCATGCCGTAAATACTGGCAATTAGCATTGGTGGAGCCAGCATACTGGGTAAGATAGAAAAGCGACGAATCGTATCATTCTGCTCGGTATTAATGAAGCCTGAGGTCGTGTCCAGTAAGAATCGCACTTTTTGGAATAAGAAGGCATCGTGCTCAACCAGTGAGCGCACGTCTTCACTGAGCTCTCGAATCTCTGCATCATAAATATGACTACCTAAAGCACGCGGGCGTGATAAAAAGGTCAGCACACGGCGTAAGTCAATCAAACACAGCTGTGCTTTTCCAAGCATATCTTCCAAGTGAGCCAGACGGGTAATCATGTCATCTAAGTCGAGAATCATCTCACGGTGACGGTTATTCAGTACTTCTGTGGAATACTTTTCCAAGTCCTTGTGGATATCTTCTAAGATATCCGCAAGCTCGTCCAGCTTCGCCTCGAGTAAACCGAGTAAGATCCAAGTTGGATCTTTATAGTCAATTTCGTAGTCATTGCGACGCGCACGCGCACGAAAGGCACGGAACGCTACCAATTTTTCCCCACGAAGGGTAAAGAGCCGTTCTTTATGTAAAATGAAAGCGACAGTTTGTACCGTGGCAAGGGCACCGCTGCTTTCTTCAGGCTCGCCATCGACTTGATAGTTTTTATTTTTCGTTAAAAAATACGTACTGATATGCAAAATACCGTCGTCATCACGGTAGAATCGAGCTGAAGATGAAATGTCTTCGAGTGATTTTAACGTAGGTAAATTTTGTTCATATGCATCTAAAATCCACTGTTGTTCTTCTTGGGAGGGAGCAATGAGGTCAAGCCAGACCAAATCGGGCTGAAGATCGAAATCGCCATTAATGGTGATGTCTTCTAAGCTACCGCGCTCTGTGGCGTAAAAGGCTTCAAGCATGCCGTCTTTCTCCTTTGCGCAGTAATGGTTGAAGTGGATGGGTGTATTTTAGACAAGGATTGCAATAAAAACACTGATCGAATGATTAAATTGCTAAAAAATATCCATTCATTTTAGTGAAGTTGCATGACAATTAAATATCAGAGTAAAAAATGACAAATTCAATTGCGATCTTTTGTGGTTCCGCATTAGGTTCAGATCAAATCTTTTCCGAAACAGCACGTCAGGTTGGACACACCATTGCAGAACAAGGCAAAACCTTGGTCTATGGCGGTGGTCGTTCGGGCTTAATGGGTATTGTGGCAGACAGTGCTTTAGAGGCAGGTGGCCAAGTGATTGGCGTGATTCCACACGTGCTGGTGGATCGTGAGTTGGCACATCAAGGCCTCACCGAGTTACATGTCGTCAAAGACATGCAAGAGCGTAAACTGAAAATGTCAGCCTTGTCGGATGGATTTATTGCAATGCCTGGCGGTGCAGGGACTTTAGAAGAAATCTTTGAACAATGGACGTGGGCGCAGCTCGGTATTCATCTTAAGCCGAATGCCTTTTTAAATGTAAATGGCTTTTATGATGATTTAATCAAGTTTCTAAAAATGACAACCAGCAAAGGCTTTACCCATGCGCGTTTTACCGACAGCCTGATTGTATCGGATTCGGTGACAGCAATTTTAAAGCAGATGGATCAGTTCCAAGCACCTGAACCGAAATGGGGCATGGTTGATCCTGAGTTGTTGGATATTAAAGCATGAAGGTGATTACGGTCGCTGCGGCTATTATTCTGAATGAACGGCAGCAGCTTTTATTGGTGCGTAAGCAGAACACCGCGTGTTTTATGCAAGTGGGTGGTAAGCTTGAGCCCAATGAAGCACCTGAGCAAACTATGCTGCGTGAGATTCGGGAGGAAATTGGAAGTGATGCGACGATTGAACAGTTTGTTGGTCGTTTTGAAACAGCCACCGCTAATGAACCTGATTTTAAATTGGTCAGCTATGTTTACCATGTTCAGCTTCAGCAAGCGCCACAAATTGCGGCTGAAATTGCAGAAATGAAGTGGGTCAGTTTGAATGATCAACAGACTGCACTTGCACCGCTGACCACTGAGGTGGTCATGCCATGGGTACGTGAACATTTGATGATTGACGTAGTCTAATTATTCAAGTGCATAGGCAATACACGCGGCGCTGACTTTATGACAACCCAATTGTTCAAGCTGTAAAGTCAGTGCCTGAATCGAGCTACCTGTGGTCACGACATCATCCAAAATCAAAACACGTCGGTAAAGTTTTACGTACTGACGTTGCTGTGGATCGATTTTAAACTGTTGATGAATTTGATCTAAGCGTTCCAGTCGACTGAGTCCTTTTTGCGAATGTTGATGCAGTCGTATCACAGGCTGCCAAATGGGAACATTTAACTGCTTGGCTAAGTCTTTGGCGAGGATCATTGATTGGTTATAGCCACGTTCCGCTAAACGTTGGGTTGAAATCGGCATTGGGACAATTGCTTGCACTTTCGGTAAGCAAATTTGCTGAAGAATGCCTGACAGTAGAGGCTGCCAATGCAGTTGCTGTTCATATTTGAACTGCTGAATTAGATGATCTAAAGGATATTGATACGGTCCTGCGACATGAATACTCAGTTCTTGTTTTTCAACGGTCTGTGGATGCAGTGGGAGTTGTTGCCAGCAGTCCAAACAGACCGAGTGCAGATCTGCGCGTACAATGCCACACAAGTGGCAAGGCTGTACTTTGTGTAGCAACTGTTTGGCTGTGTGCAGTAAATGACTAAACATAGGCATAGCGTGGTGCTTCAGGTAGCCAGCGTTTCAGTAAGGCTTCAGCATTTCTAGGATAGTCTCTTAAAATCTGCGCTGCGACAAAATGGGCTTGATTGAGCAAATGATCATCACGCTCTAGTTTGGCCACGCGGAAGCCCATATCGCCTGTTTGTTTGGTACCGAGCAATTCACCGGGACCGCGGATTTCCAGATCTTTTTCGGCAATTAAAAAACCATCATTGGTTTCACGCATGATGCGTAGGCGTTCTTGTCCATTTTGAGACAGTGGGCTTTTATATAGCAGGGCGCAAAAGCTAGCCTTGGCGCCTCGACCAACACGGCCACGTAATTGGTGTAATTGAGAGAGTCCTAAACGTTCTGCATTTTCAATCACCATGATCGAGGCATTTGGTACATCGACTCCCACTTCAATCACTGTGGTCGCAATCAAGAGTTGTAATTCATTGGCTTTAAACTGTTGCATCACGGCTTGTTTTTCGTCTGCTTTCATTTTGCCATGTACAAGGCCAATGTTGAGCTCGGGGAAGCGGTCTTTAATTTCTAAATACGTCGCTTCAGCAGCTTGAGCATCTAAGGTTTCAGACTCTTCAACTAAGGTGCAGACCCAGTAAGCTTGTTTGCCTTCTAGGCAGTTACTTGCAATACGCTGTAGGACTTCTTCTCGACGGTCAAGTGGAATGGTTACAGTTTGAATCGGCGTTCGTCCGGGTGGAAGTTCATCAATCACGGACGTGTCCAAGTCTCCATATGCGGACATGGCTAAAGTTCGTGGAATAGGGGTTGCGGTCATGACCAATTGATGTGGGGTCATATTCTGCGCACCTTTATTGCGTAGGGCTAAGCGCTGATCGACCCCGAAGCGGTGCTGCTCATCAATAATGACTAATCCAAGTTTGGCAAAGCGGACATTGTCTTGAAACAGGGCGTGTGTACCCACCACCAGATGCGCTGTGCCATCAACTATGGCTTGTTCGGCTGCGGCACGGGCTTTGCCTTTTTGTTTACCTGAAAGCCAAGACACACTGAGTCCCAAAGGCTCAAACCATTTTTTAAAGTTGAGATAATGTTGTTCCGCCAAAATTTCAGTCGGTGCCATTAATGCTACTTGCCAACCTTCTTCTAAGACATGGCAGGCTGCGACGCCTGCGACCAAGGTTTTGCCTGCACCGACATCGCCTTGAACCAAACGTAACATCGGTTTATTGAGTTTTAAGTCTTTTACAATTTCTTTGGAGACACGCTTTTGTGCATTGGTCATTTCAAAAGGCAGACTGTTGAGCAGTTGTTTGGCAAACTGACGACTGGCAGAAATACGTGGTGCTTCAATCTGTTGGATATAGGCACGACGGCTTAATAGACTGACCTGATGCGCAACCAACTCTTCAAAAATCAGTCGTTGTTGGGCAGGGTGTGAGCCTTGGCTCAGTTGCAGCATATTGGCATCGACTGGAGGATGATGGATGTAATCCAACGCTTGTTTAAGTGCATAGCCATTGGTAAATTTTGCGGGTAGCAGTTCAGGTAAATCATCACTGTGCTTGGCTAAAGCCTGTTTGATATATTCACGAAACTTCGGTTGAGTCAGCCCTTCTGTACTGGGGTAAATCGCAGTCAGTTGAGTTTGTGGAAGGGGCGTATGCTCTGTAATGAGTTGAATTTCGGGGTGATACATTTCCAGACCACGCGCGCCCACACGGACTTCACCAAAAATACGCAGACGGTTGCCAACCTTTGCGCGATCCGTTAAGCCTTTATAAATATGGTAAAAGCGCAAAGTCACTTTGCCAAAGTCGTCTTGCAGTCCAATCGCCATCGATTTACGTTTACCCGGCGGAAAGTCCACGCCTTGAATTGTGCCTTCGAGTAGGTAGCTACGCCCAACCGTCAATTGGTTCATGGGGATGATCGTGCTACGATCTTCATAGTCTCGTGGCAGATGAAACAGCAGATCATCTGTAGTGAAGAGATTCAACTTTTCAAGTAGTGCAGCAGAGGCAGCTCCGACCCCCTGCAACTGATGGACTGCAGCCATGTCCCCTCAACTTTGTCTGTGATTTGGTGCTAAATGCATATTTTATTTATAGGTTATGGTAAAACATCTCAGCGCGTTGCTAAACAGTTATTTCAGCAAGGCCACCAAATTACCACAATTAGCCGAAGTCCGAAATCAGATGATTGGGCTGAGCATTTAATTCAAGATATTCATCAGCTGGATTTGTCTCAAGTCGCACCGATTGATGCTGTGTATGTCTTACTCTCGCCTGAGGGCATTACGGTGGAATCGTATCAGCGAACTTTTGTAGACTCGATTGCACCCATGCTACAAGCCTTAGAAAGTCATCCTTTAAAAAAAGTGATCGTGGTTTCTTCCACACGTGTTTATGGTGAAAGTAAGGGCGAGCGAATTGATGATGATACTTGTCCCCAGCCGAGTGATGCACAAGGACAGGTGTTATTAAACATGGAAACTTTGTGGCAACAGGCTTATCCATCTGAATGTGTGATTGTGCGTCCAACAGGCATTTATGGAACCTCAGTTACGCGTATGATTAAACTTGCAGAAACCACAAAATCTTATCCAAAACTGCATTGGTCGAACCGAATTCATATTGAGGATCTGGTTGCTTTTCTAGCACACTTGCTTCACGTGGAACATACTGAAAAGTCTTACATTTGCAGCAATAGCCAACCATTGCCTTTACATGAAATCATTCAATGGTTTCAACAGCAGTTAGGATTTCCAGCTTTGGTTTTGGAGAGTGATGTGCCATCAGGTAAGCAAATTTATGCTTCACGTATGCAGCAGATGAATTTTGAATTACAGCATCCACATTGCTTTGATGATTATTTGGCGTTGTTAGCAAAGGGTGAGTCAAAATAATTTTTTACTTTCACTCATAAAAAATGTGAAACGTAGCTGAAAAATGACTATGGAGCGTGAAGAATCATAATAAATCCGTTCTATTGCCCTGAACTCTAGAACGGGTTTAACTAAAATTTTGATACTTATAAGAATATTTCAAGCATTTCGTATAAGGCGTATTATGTTAATTTTAGAAAAACTTTAAAGCATTTAAACGAAATATATGAACTTAATTTCAGCAATTTTATTAAAGGAACATCCTATTAGTGGATGTATTCAAGATGGAAGCGGGAACCCTAAACCGTTTCCAATTCTTGCTATTGATGGGATTCCATTAAATATATGGATAGATAACAATACCAATATCATTGAAGAGACAAATACTCTTGTTCCAGCACAAGGATGGTTATATGACTTTGAAAACAATCTGTCTTTAAGTAATGCCTGGAAACTTCTAAAACCTGAAGTTTCTGAATATGGTGCTGTCTCGACAGTCGTACCAATTTTAATTTGTCCTGATGATTTAGACCTTGTGTGCAACGTAATTATGGTTGAACAAGTTACTACAGAAACAGAGGTCACATGGATCAGATTTGGACGAAGCTGGAATCATACAAACGATCTAGTTACATCAGTAATTTGGGAAAAGCCCTTTGCATCTCCTGTCTTAACATTCAAATTGAGTAATTTTGAAGAAGCATACAATAATTTAAAAAGCTTAGATAAAGTCTGGAATGGGGTTATTTAACATAATGGCGGCTATATGAAATGCAACTAAATTTAGTTGCATTTTTTAATTTAAAGGGACTATACTTAGTCGTAACTGAGTAGGGCTAAAATATGGGTAAAACGGAAAAGTTATTGGAAAAATTTGGAAATTCAAAAAATACTTTTCCATATAAAGATTTAGTCGTTTTACTGAGCCAGCTCGGCTATGAAAAATTTGAAATGGCAGGCTCTCGTGTTCGGTTTTTTAATGAAAAAACTGAACATATGATTTTACTGCATAGACCACACCCTGAAAATGAAATCAAAGGTGGGGCATTGAAAGCTGTAAAACAGGCACTCAAGCAGGAGGGATTTTTATGAGCTATTTAAAGTACAAAGGTTATCTCGGAACAATTGAGCCTGATCTTGAAACAGGTGAGTTATTTGGAAAACTTGCTTTTATTCGTGATCTTATTACCTATGAAGCGGAAACTTTAAAAGCCCTTGAGAAAGCTTTTCAGGAATCTGTAGACGGCTATTTAGAATCATGTGCTGAACTAGGAAAATCTCCTGATCAACCATTCAAAGGCACTTTTAATGTCCGTATTAGCCCTGAATTGCACCGTAAGGCGGTTTTAGCATCAAGTAATTCTCTAAATTCCTTTGTCAGTGATGCGATTCAAGAAAAGTTAATGCGTTTAGGTGCGTAATTTATTGAAGCCTAGGCTACTACCTAAAAATTGAAAAACTCAGCAAAAATGGGAGCTTAAAGCTCCCATTTTTAGTTTCCTATAAGGTGTATTATGTTAATTTTAGGAAATCTAAATACTCTTCTGATTCACACGTTTTGAAAGCTCTTCTGCACTTTCTACACGTTCAGAGTAACGATCAGTTAGATATGCTGATTGCCCCCTGGTTAAAAGTGTAAATTTATAAAGCTCTTCCATTACATCTACAATCCTACGGTAATAAGAAGAAGGTTTCATACGACCATCTTCCTCAAACTCAAGAAATGCTTTAGGAACTGATGACTGGTTTGGTATTGTGATCATACGCATCCAACGCCCTAAAATACGTAATTGATTTACAGCATTAAAGGATTGCGAACCTCCACACACTTGCATTACAGCTAAGGTTTTACCTTGCGTGGCACGTATTGCTCCTGCTGCTAATGGAATCCAATCAATTTGAGCTTTCAATATCGAACTCATTGAGCCATGACGCTCGGGAGAGCACCAAACCATGCCCTCTGACCACGCTAAGAGTTCATGTAGTTCTTTAACCTTTGAATGTTGCATATCACCATCTTCAGGGAGAGGTAGTCCTTTTGGATGGAAGATTTTCACCTCCGCACCAAAATATTCAAGGATTCGACCAGCTTCCTGAACAGCTAAACGGCTATATGATCTCTCACGATTTGAGCCATACAGAAGCAGTATTCTTGGAGGATGTTCAAGGTTCTTTGCCTGAATTTTTTCTAAAGTCGGTTTTTCTAAAAGACTAAGATCAATATTTGGTAAGTTCATTAGATTCATACCTCTTTAAACACTTTTTTTCTAAGCCATAGCGAAACTGTCACTAAGGCAATCAATACAGGTACTTCAACCAATGGGCCAATCACGGTGGTGAAGGCGACAGGAGAAGCTAATCCAAAAGTGGCAATCGCTACAGCCAGTGCTAACTCAAAATTGTTGCCTGCCGCTGTAAAGGAAATAGCAGTCGTTTTAGGGTAATCGTTACCCATCCACTTACTCATAAAGAAGCTGATGAAGAACATTGCAACAAAATAGATCGTCAAAGGAATAGCGATTCTAAGCACGTCTAGAGGAAGGCTAATCACTTCACCACCTTTAAGACTGAACATTGCTACAATCGTGAATAAAAGCGCAATAAGGCTGATTGGGCTAATCTTTGGAATAAACTTAGTTTGATACCAATCCAAACCTTTCTGTTTGACTAAAATGAGCCGGGTTAAAAAACCAAGTAAGAATGGAATACCTAGATAAACCAGAACAGCATGGGTAATGGTCCAAAAGCTTACATCAATGATTTGTGCTTCTATCCCAAAGAATGGCGGTAAGAAGGTCAAGAACAACCAAGCATAAGTACTAAAGAACAAGATCTGGAAGATACTGTTAAACGCAACCAAGGCAGCAACATATTGATTATCCCCACATGCCAAACCATTCCAGACGAGGACCATCGCAATACATCGAGCTAAGCCTATGAGAATTAGGCCAGTCATATATTCAGGATAGGCATGCAGAAAAATAATGGCCAAGCCAAACATTAAGCAAGGTGCAATGACCCAGTTCTGAATAAGAGATAATGTAAGGGTACGCTTATCCTCAAAGACTTTAGGCAAGGTTGCATAGTCAACTTTGGCAAGTGGTGGATACATCATCAAAATAAGCCCTATTGCGATAGGGATATTCACTGAATTAATGCTTAATTGATCTAATACAACAGATGTTTGAGGGAAAAACACGCCAATACCTACGCCTAATGCCATGGCAATGAAAATCCATAGCGTTAGGTTTCGATCTAAGAATGAGAGCTTTGATGCGGACATTGAATTACTCGCATTGCATAGAGATAGATAAGTTGCTCGTAGATTTATTTAATACTTCAGCATTCAAAACACTGAACACTGCATTTACCCATTCTGGTAAATCAGGATTTAATCGGTAATACACCCATTGTCCCTTGCGCTCATCTAGCAAAATTGAAAGGTTACGAAGTAAAGCCAAATGACGAGAAATTTTAGGTTGGCTCAGTTGTAATATTTCTGTGATTTCACAAACACATACATTTTGTCTTTCTAAAATAATTTTTAAAATATCTAGACGTGTCGGGTCAGATAGGCATTTAAAGAAATCTGCTTGATCCATAATCTATACTCCAATATATGCTATTGCGAATATACGCATATCAATATATAAATGCAATATTATGAAGTCCTGAGTAAGTCCAATGTCATCAAAAGTTAAGATCTATCATAATCCAGCGTGCGGAACATCAAGAAATACACTGGCGCTAATTCGAAATACCGGAGAAGAACCTGAAGTTATTGAGTATCTTCTCAACCCTCCAAGTAAAAGTGAACTCATTAATTTAATTGAGAAATCAGGTCTTTCTGTACGTGAAGCTATTCGCAAAAACGTGGAACCTTTTGAAACGCTCAAGTTGGATCAGCAACACTGGACAGATGAGCAGCTTATTCAGTTTATGCTGGAGTATCCAATTTTAATTAACCGTCCATTTGTTGTGACTGAACTGGGGGTAAAACTATGTAGACCATCTGAACTCGTTTTAGATATTTTGTCTGCGCCTCAATTAGGAGCTTTTACCAAAGAAGATGGTGAAATAATCATCGATGAAAATGGTAAGCGGATTAAATAAATCCGCCTCATTTAACATAATGGGCGTTATACGAAACGCATATAAAAATAGTTTTATATTTCAAAAAGTTATGTTATAAAAAATCGGGGACGCAAACCCGAAAAGCCGACTTGGAAACAAGTCGGCTTTTTTATGAGCAGTTTTGATAGTTCTTGCCAATAAATTTGACTAAAAATTACGCTTTTCAACTTGAGTGATACAATTTTGTGATACATTATTGTATATACAAATTTGAATGTTTTTTATGGAACAGTATTTCGAATGGGATGAGGCAAAGAATCGAAAGAATCAGAAAAAACATGATGTCTCTTTCGAAACTGCAAGCCTTATTTTTGAAGATCCATTACGGATCTCAATCCAAGACAGACATACCGATGGTGAAGAACGTTGGCAGACCATTGGAAAAGTGAAAGGCGTACTAATGCTCTTAGTAGCTCATACCATCTTTGATGAAGATGACTGTGAAATCATACGAATCATTAGTGCAAGACAGGTAACTAAAGCAGAGCGAGATAAATATGAGCATGGTTAGATACTCACGCAAAGAACTGAATGAAAAATTCAGCGACAAGCAAGATGCTGAAATTGAACGCTTGCTTGCTAAGGGAACAATTCCTGACGATCAGCTAGATCTATCAGATATTCCTGAAATTACCGACTGGAGTAATACTGTACGCCACAATCAATTCTATCGTCCAGTGAAGCAACAAACATCTATTCGTTTAGATGCTGACGTACTTGCATGGTTCAAAGCACAAGGTAAAGGTTATCAGACACGCATGAATGAAATCTTGCGGGATGCCATGCTAAAAGAATTAAAAAATCATCAGTAAAAATGGGAGATTAAGCTCCCATTTTTTATTACAAAATTCATAAAATTTGATAGAATAGAAAAATTATTTGATTAAATTTTATAGAGTTTTTTATGAAAAAAACAATTATCGGGGCATTAGCTGTTTCAACACTTTTAATTTCTGCATGTAGTACATCACAACCTATGTGGAGAAAAGCTGGAATTACTCCACATGATGCTAATAGTGCTTTAGCAAAATGTCGCTATGACATAGGTTTAGCTAAAGTAAATCAAAATGAAAAAGCTGAAATGATACAAGATTGTATGATGGCACAAGGTTTTAGATACACCTATTAATCTCTATAAAATCCAAATAAATAGGTTTATTAATGAAAAAGTTAATAGGTTTTGCAGCCATAGCTGTTTTTTGTACAAATTCTTTAGCAGAAATCCCTGTAAAAAATAATAGTATTCCTTTCAATAAGCTGCCTATAGAGATTAAAGAAGTAGTTCAAAGTGAGTATATAGATACCTGCCAAGGCATATCTGAAGATGAAGAAATGCAAGTTAAAAATCCTAAAATCACTTTCAATAAAGGGTTTTTAGTAAATATAGATTTTAATAATGATGGCTTAAAAGACTATATTATCCGATCTTCAGACGTTACCTGTGAAGGTGCTTACTCAATTTTCACTGGAAACAGTGATGGCTTTATAGATATCTACTTTCAAAATGAAGCAGGTAAATATGATCATGTTCTTAACTATTGGTTAGGTCGTGAAGGATTGGAGCTTAAAAAAATAAAAGATGGCTATCGTTTTACTTCTGAATATAACGACAGTTATTTAGCGTGGGATAAATCTATAAATAAGTTTATTTCATATTATGGCCCTGAAAAAAGAAAAGATATTTTAGATATAAATGATGAAAACTCTACAACTAGCCAAACTTCTACAGAGAAAGGTGAAGTTCTAAGACAAGCTTTTCAATAATCTAGAAATATTCAAAGACGCCTTTACATAGGCGTCTTTTTATTTAACATAAAATCTCTTATACGAAATATATTTGTTAGAAACCATTTAAAGTGTCTGTATTCTCACCAATAAAAATGTCTGGTCTATGATGCGCATCAACATCATGGACTGGATATGAATCGAGATGC
>NZ_JBIMCF010000004.1:0-211607 GCF_048551975.1 Acinetobacter johnsonii
AGAAATGCCACATCTCCGACAAACTAGGCCAGCATCATTGGTCTCTCAAATAATTTAACCCATACGAGTCTTTGTTGAATTTCTCTGTTCATAAACATCAATTATATTGAAATGATGTCTATGAATCACACAGCTAAAAATAACATAATACACCTTATACGTAATCCTTTAAATTGCATTTTAAATTCAATTGCTTATGTTTTGTTGAAGAGCTCAATCTTAAGTGGTTGGGCTTTTTTATGTATTATTCATTTTTCATGATCATTATTTGTTTAAAGTTGCACATTTCTTATAAGTCTGTTTAAACAGTGTCCTGAAGAAGTTTTGATGAAAATCGAAAAGACTGTCTTTTCAGAAATCATGACATGACACTTTACGGTGAAAGTACGTAAAAACATCTATTTCATTATAAAAAAGAAAATCTTTGATGTAATATAAATCCATTAAAACTTAGAGGTATTTGAAGTTTTTGACTTTAGATACGCCATAAAAAGGATAAAAGCATGCAACAAGAAGTCATCATAGTTGGTGGTGGTATGGTCGGACTCAGTCTGGCGTTGATGTTAGCCAAACAAAATATTGCGGTGAAGCTTTTAGAGGCGATCAAATATCCAAATTATGATGATGTAAACCTTGCGCCATACCATTCTAGTTTTGATGCACGAAACAGCGCCTTGTCACGTCGTACAGTTCAAATTTACCAAGAATTGGGTTTGTGGAACGCTTTACAAGAACATGCAACGCCTATTTTAGAAGTGAATATCACCGAACAAGGTAGCTTTGGTAAGGCGCGTCTCAAAGTAGAACAAGAAAAAGTCGAAAGCTTCGGGCAGGTCATAGAAAATGCATGGCTTGGTCGTGTATTACTGGCAGAAGTTCAAAAACAACCATTTATTGAGCTGATTGATGGCGTACAAGTCACCGAACTGACTCAAGATACCGATATGGCATACATAGAAGCGAGTCGTGGAGAAGAACAACTGTCATTGCAAGCAAAACTTGTCATTGCTGCAGATGGACGTGATTCATTCTGCCGTAAAGCCTTAGGAATAGGCGCTTCGGAGCATGACTATGATCAAGTCGCTATTGTGACCACGGTACAAACCTCAAAACCGCATAACCATGTGGGGTTTGAGCGTTTTAGTAGCTTAGGGCCATTGGCACTGTTGCCGCTTCCGGGTGAATACCGTCGTTCAGTGGTTTGGCCTGTGAAAAAAGGTACAGAAGGTGAATGGTTGGGCGATGAAAATGATCAACATTTCTTAGATGCTTTGCAAGAAACCTATGGCGACCGTGCAGGAAAGTTTCAAAAAACAGGTAAGCGTTTTAGTTTTCCATTGTCACAAGTGCTAGCCGAAAAGCAGGTCGTAGGACGGGTGGTGTTAATGGGCAATGCTGCGCATACCATTCACCCCGTCGCGGGGCAAGGTTTTAACCTGTGTATGCGAGATGCGCACGTCTTAGTACGTTATTTAACAGAGCAAATTGCGCAAAATGCCGACTTGGGCGATGCTGAAATGCTGCAAGCTTATGAGGCTTCACGTTTGACCGATCAACAACGCGTAATTAAGTTCTGTGATTCGGTGGTACGAGGCTTTAGCAATAGTAATCCAATCTTAAAGTTTATTCGGAATACTGGTCTGATCGCATTTGATACGATTCCAGGCATTAAACCGCTCGTTGCCAACTATGCCATGGGGCTAAAAGCATGAGTCATGTTCAAACTGATGTTTTAGATGTGGTGATTATTGGCGGTGGTTTAGTTGGTGGACTTACCGCCTTGCTTTTGGCACAAGGCGGTGTGCAAGCTACCGTATTGGATGCTGCACCTATTTTAGATGAACACAAGACCTTAAGTGTTGCTAATCCGCGTGTCTTGGCACTCAGTCAAGCGACGATACACCTACTTAAAACCGTTAATGTTTGGGATAAAATTGCCCGCCAGATGCCGTATACTGGCATGCAGGTGTGGAATAAAAATGGCTATGGTGAAATTAACTTTGGTCATGCGTCCAAACAGGAACCACATGGCGAACAAGCACTCGGTTCTATGGTTGAGCCAAGTTTGCTTAATTTAGCGATTCAACAGCAGATGCTTGTTGTACTCAAAGATTACCGTACCCAAGTTAAAGTTGCCCGTGTCGAAGAAGGTGTTGGGCTATGGTATATCCATTTGGCAGATGGCACGGTGTTGAAAACCAAACTGGTGATTGGTGCAGATGGCGCAAACTCTTTTGTACGGGAACAAGCGTTTATCGATATTGATGTGCTGGACTACAAACAGGCTGGTTTAAGCTGCGCCATTCGTACTGCACAGCCTCATCAACATGTTGCACGTCAGATTTTCTTAGAAACAGGGCCTTTGGCTTTTTTACCAATGGCGAGTTTAAAACCAGAGCAAGCAGGGCATTGGCAGTCCATCGTATGGACGCTCCCCGATGATTATGCAGAAGAATATGCTGCACTTTCAGATGCTGAATTTACCCAGCTATTAACGCGAGAAAGTCATCACATGTTAGGCGAAGTGTTGGAAGCGACACCGCGTGCCACTTTCCCACTCAAAGCACGTGCTGCACAGCAATATGTTAAAGCGGGCTTGGCTTTAATTGGTGATGCGGCTCATGTGATTCATCCGTTGGCGGGGCAGGGGGTGAATATTGGTTGTCTTGATGCGGCTGTACTGTGTGATGTATTACTACATGATCTAGCACGTGGCGTGTGGGCACATGAGCAAACACTGAAGCGTTATGAACACAGCCGTAAAGGACAAAATGATGTCATGATGCATAGCATGTCTGCCATCGGTTGGATGGAAACAACACAACTCTTTCCTGTGGTGTGGGCGCGAAACTTTGGTTTGAAACAGGTTGAAAAACTACCTGTATTAAAAGATGCTTTTATGGCACAGGCCAATGGTTTAGGGTTGCTCAAAGAGACGCGTTATGCTGTCTAAGAAAGGAAGTGTTAATTTTTAGCCAGTCGTAAAATAAGATTACGATTTTGATTAAAAAAGATACGTTTTTCCGTTGAATAAGACTATGCGAAAGGCTGAGAGCTTGTTAAATTTCAACATAATTGGAAACCAGTAATTCATGGGAACCTAAAATGTCATTTGTGGGGAGATTAAGATGACTGATTCAAATGATTATGATGATGTAGAAGACTCAGCAGTCGACGAAGACGAAGCTCAAGCAGCGGAAAAAGGCGCATCAGATTCTTCTGATAATGCTGCAAGCGATGGTGATGTTGCCGAAGCTGAAACACTGACGGTGACTGCAAAATTAAAACAACGCCAAGCACTTGAAGACGAAGTTGCGGCATTCCTTGCTCGCGGTGGCCGAATTACTGAAGTGCCAACAGATGAGTCTGCGAAAGACTAAGAGTTAAAAACACCACGCCTGACGTGGTGTTTTTTATTGTATTTTTAAAACTGATGCACAAATCACTTATACTTGAATGAGTCCTGTCGTTATTTTTTATGGTAGACAAAATGACTACTTTTTCAATAGATAGGCTATGCCTGTGATGATTGCACCAACGGTGGCTAAAAGCATGTCTTGGTGTGCGTCCCAAATATCACCTTGTTGCCCATTGTAGTTTTCAGCATCTTCAGGCGATAAGCTCATCGCAATAAACCATTCAATCCATTCGTAAATGAGGCTACTTGCCATCACAAATTGAATGACCAACAAGAATAGGGTGAGTTTAGAAAGTTGGGGTAACCACACTTGAAACAGACGATAGAAAAATGGGTAGAGCAGTAGACCGTACGCTAAATGTACAAAGCGATCATACATATTCCGTGTCCAACCTAAACTCTGGTTGAGGTCTAGATTTAAATACTGCAGCGACCATTCATTATAGGGAACATAAGAATATAGATAATGCGCACCGAGTATATGAATCAGCAAAAACCCAATATAAAGTATAAAGCTGATTAAGCTGAGCCCCATTTTATAAAGACAAATGATCAGCGTCACCAACATGAATACGGTTCCGACCTGATGCAAAATATAAGAGCTGAGTTCAAGGGGATGGATCGATGCGAAAGCAATGGCGACAGCAAGTACAATGAGTGCAATCCGATGCGGCTTTTTCAGTTGATAGTCCACGTGAGTTTATGTTGTTGTATTTTTCAAGATAGTCATCATTTTTATTGGTTTTTCAATTATGCATATAGGAGATTCTTGTTTGCATTATAGATAAAAAAGCGAAGCCGAAGCTCCGCTTTTTTTCAATTTCTAAAAATTAGATTTTAGAAATTAAGTCAGCAATTTGTTTTGCTTGTTCAGCTGCATTACCTGTATAGGTTGCAGGTGTCATTTCCGCTAAACGTGCACGGTCAGCAGCAGGAACAGCTTCAAGCTCGTTACCATTGACGAAGTCAACCATCATGTCACGAGTCATGGCTTGACCACGCGTTAATGCTTTTAGTTTTTCATATGGTTTTTCAACGTTGTAACGACGCATTACCGTTTGAATTGGTTCAGCTAGAACTTCTTGCGCATTGTTCAAGTCTTCATCAATACGTGCAGCATTCAGTTCAAGTTTACCAATACCTTTTGAACACGCTTCAAAAGCAATCAAGCTTTGTGCAAAACCAACACCCATATTACGTAGTACAGTTGAGTCTGTTAGGTCGCGCTGCCAGCGAGAAATAGGAAGTTTTTCGCCAAGGTGTGCCAGTACTGCATTGGCTAAGCCTAAGTTGCCTTCTGAGTTTTCGAAGTCAATAGGGTTTACTTTGTGTGGCATCGTTGAAGAACCCACTTCACCATCTTTAAGTTTTTGCTTGAAGAAACCAAGCGAGATATAACCCCAAACGTCACGGTTAAAGTCGATCAAAATCGTGTTGAAACGACGTAAAGCATCAAACAGTTCCGCCATGTAGTCATGTGGTTCGATTTGAGTAGTGTATGGGTTAAAGCTTAGACCTAAAGACTCAACGAATGCTTGTGAGTGTGCAGGCCAGTTAATGTCTGGGTAAGCAGAAAGGTGAGCGTTATAGTTACCTACAGCACCGTTAATTTTGCCTAAAAGCTCAACTTGTTTGAATTGTTTGATTTGGCGCGCAAGACGGTACGCTACGTTTGCCATTTCTTTACCCAAAGTGGTTGGGCTTGCCGTCTGACCATGTGTACGAGATAACATAGGTTGGTCAGCATGCTGTTCAGCCAATGCCACGATTGAGTCAATGATTTGCTGCATAGATGCGACCAATACATCACGACCACTTTTCAGCATTAATGCATGAGACAAGTTGTTGATGTCTTCAGAAGTACACGCAAAGTGAATGAATTCACCTGCATTTTTAAGCTCTTCGATGCCTTCAATTTTTTCTTTCAGGAAGTACTCAACGGCTTTGACGTCATGGTTCGTGGTACGTTCGATATCTTTAATACGGTTGGCATCGCTTTCAGAAAAGTCAGCAACAATTGCATCAAGTGCAGCATTGGTCTCAGCACTGAAATCAGGCACTTCAGTGATTTCTGGACGGTTTGCAAGCGCTTGTAACCAACGCACTTCAACAGTCACACGAGCATGGATTAAACCAAACTCAGAGAGGAAAGGACGAAGCGCATCACATTTGCTAGCGTAGCGTCCATCTAATGGAGAAAGTGCGGTTAAAGCGTTCATAGCGATTCCTTAAACTTTGGAATTAAACGTAAAACTAAAAAGCCCGTCGATCATGTGTTAAATCACCTGATACTGTAAACGAGCGAGATCTTGAATATCTTTGAGCAATTTGCGTTTACTAAACACCATGCCCCATGAACTTCCACCGAGCTGACGCCATAAATGTGCCATTTGTAAGCCAGTGAAGAGGGAAGCTCGAATGCGGTTGGTATGCGATGAGTCTTTAAATGCTTCTGCATTGCCCCGCACCATAATGCGTGGGTTAATTTGCCCGGCGGTATCGACGTAGGTTTGTGCGAGGTTGGCAATGATGCTTGGGTGTAAATAGTTATTATCGAAAAAAGAAAGCTGTCTTAATATTTTTTGTTGGGACTGTTCAATAATTTCAACGAGTTTGGGGTTGCTATACACTTTCTTTTCGAGTTGTAAGAGTGCCATTGCATAGGTCATGGGAAGTTTAGCAGTAGATAGTTTAGGAATTCGAGTTTTGGGTGAGGTATTAAAGGGTTGGATAATGCTACTTTCTAAGGTTTTTAGTCCTAAGGAGATGTCCGCCAGCTGATGAAAAAAGTCTAAAGTTTGTCCGCTTTGGTTGCCCTTCGGTCGGATATTTAAACTGGCTTTAATCAATTGCTCTAAATAGAAGTTACCGCTTTCCCCAATACTTTGCTGACCACTCAAGGCAGTCATATGCGTCAGTTGCGCGGACTGAAAAACAGCCGCTAACGCCAAAGCTCTATTTTGACGATCGTTCAAAGTTTGAGGCTGTTGAAACGGTAACTCAGCCATGTCTTAAAATCCTTTAAATAAAATCAGGTTTAGGAGCATTGGTATGATGAATCACGCCGCCGCCTAAACAAACTTCACCTGAGTAGAATACGACACTCTGACCCGGAGTCACGGCACGTTGGGGCTCATCGAACTCAACACGTACGCCACCTGGGGTAGTCGGATCATTAAAGATCACACAATCTTGGTCATCTTGGCGATAGCGCGTCCGTGAGGTACAACGGAAACCTGTTTCAGGAATCTGCATTTCACCTGCGACCCAGTCAATCGTTTCACTCCAAAGTATAATACTTTGCATGAGTGGATGTTCATGACCTTGACCAATCACCAAACGGTTGTTTTCAATATCTTTATGTAGAACGAACCATGCGCCTTCAGCTACACCTTTCAAACCGCCAATACCAATACCACCGCGTTGACCGAGCGTATAGTACATTAAGCCGTGATGTTCACCAACCTCTTTGCCATCATCTAAGACGATTTTTCCAGCTTGTGCAGGCAAGTATTGTTTTAAGAAGTCATTAAAACGACGTTCACCAATAAAACAGATGCCCGTTGAGTCTTTTTTCTTCGCCGTGATTAAGTCATATTGTTCCGCAATCTTACGTACTTCAGGCTTTTCAATTTCCCCTACAGGGAACAACGTCTTATTAATTTCACGGCCATGCACAGCATGTAAGAAATAGGTCTGGTCTTTGTTTTTATCTAAACCACGCAGTAAAGGTGCGTATTCCTCACCTTTAGAGTTGGTCATAGTTTCGCCGCGACGCGCATAGTGACCAGTCGCAATAAAGTCTGCGCCCAGTTGCATGGCATGATCTAAGAACGCACGGAATTTGATTTCTTTATTACATAAAATATCTGGGTTTGGAGTACGACCCGCAGCATATTCCGCTAAGAAATGCTCAAATACCCGATCCCAATATTCCATAGCAAAATTGGCGGTGTGTAGCTTAATTCCTAATTTGTCACAGACTGCTTGAGCATCGGCTAAGTCTTCCATAGCCGTGCAGTATTCCGTACCGTCATCTTCTTCCCAGTTCTTCATGAAAAGACCTTCAACTTGATAACCTTGTTGAAGAAGAAGAGCAGCAGAAACAGATGAATCTACACCACCCGACATACCGACGATGACACGTTGTTGCATAGGACTAGGCATCCAAACTTGAAATAAGGGGAGAATTTGGGTGCTCATAAACGAGCGATAAAGGATATTTTTGACCTACGAGTGCGTCTTGAACCGCTTTAATCACCAATGGACTACGTGCACGAGCCGTTTCGAGTAGCTCCTCCAAAGTCATCCATACTGCACCCAAGATACCTGTATCGAGTTCGGCGGTTGGACTGTGATGAAGTGACTGCGCTAAAAAGCAGAAACGGTAATAGGTACGATCTGGAAACATGGGTGGTGTATAGGTATAAATGCCTAATAACGCATCTATAGACACTTCATGTCCAGTTTCTTCCATAGTTTCACGAATGGCAGCTTCGATGAGTGTTTCACCTGATTCAACATGGCCCGCAGGCTGGTTAAATACAGTGTGTGTCACACCCGCAGTATGCTCTTCTACAAATAGAAATTTTCCGTCTTTTTCAACAACAGTTGCGACGGTGACGTGAGCTGTCCAAGCGGTCATGTAAAAGCACCATGGGGTAAAAGGAGTATTCTACAAAATTTAGGCGGTGGTGGCTATGTTATGAATATAAAATTAGTAGCTTAGTTCCGCTTTAGGTATTGTCTTCATCCGCTATGCTAGGTAGGTATTGTGGTGGGCGTGGATTGCCAAGTTACCAGAACTGATTATTCATAATGATTTAAAAGTAGACCGTTTGGTCAAAGTGATTCCATACTGAGAGCCAACACCTGAACTGATTCAACTGGCTTATACCTCTCGACGTGGCTTATTACCATCTTTAAAAGCCCTAATTGATTTTTTAGTGACAGCATTTGAGAAGGATTAATCCGCAGATTCAACATTTTTGAAGGTAATGCTTGTTATTTGAGCCGATATTAAAAGGGAAGAAAAATACCCCCAATGATTATGACTCTAAATAATGCCCTGAAACTTTGACATAGTTTTGTGCTGAATACGGCAAAAATGCCAACTCTTTTTCTGTTAGGGGACGAACTTTTTTGGCAGGACTACCGACATATAAGTAGCCACTCTCAAGCACTTTCCCTGGTGGAACCAGTGTTCCTGCGCCAATCATGACGTCGTCAGGAATGATGACATCGTCCAAAACAATGCTATTGATACCAATTAAAACCCGATTGCCGATGGTACAGCCGTGTAAGGTGACATGGTGACCAATGGTGACATCATCACCAATGATTAAAGGCGAGCCATTTGGCTTATCTGATTTTTTATGACTAACATGCAGCATTGCATGGTCTTGTACATTCGAGTTTTTACCAATCCGAATATGGTTTACATCACCACGAATCACAGCAAAAGGCCACACAGAAACATTTTCAGCCAAGATAACATCACCAATCACTACCGACATTTCATCGATATAGCAGTTGTTACCAAGCTGAGGAGTGTTGTTCAAATAAGGGCGAATATTTTTAGCCATGTTTGTGTTCTGCTTTTATATAGGTGTCCATTATAAAATAAAAAAGCACCCAGACTGAGGTGTGGATGCTTTAACTTAAGTCTAAGTGTTACTGCTTAGAATAAGTTTGAGAAGAATTGTTTGATGTGGTCCAACATACGTGCAAAAAAACCTGCTTCTTCAACATCTTTTAGCGCTACAAGTGGTTTTTCAGCAATTACTTTACCATCAAGGCTTGCTACATATTTACCAACCACTTGACCTTTTTTCAAAGGTGCAGTCAGTTTCGGTTGAACCACCAGTTGTGTTTTGATTGCGTTGGCTTGGCCTTTAGGCATAGTCACGTTGAAGGTTTCAGCTAACCCAATTTGTACGTCACTTTCTTTACCAAACCATACTTTTGATTTTGCTAAAACTTGGTTGGCAGCTTGAACATTTTTAGTTTCAAAGTTTGCATAACCCCACGCTAAAATTTCACGTGTTTGCGTTGCGCGTTCTTGCATGCTTGGCGCACCAAAAATCACAGAAATCAAACGCATTGGGCCACGTTTAGCCGAAGTTGTTAAGCAATAACCCGCTTCGTCAGTATGACCAGTTTTTAAACCATCGACACTTGGGTCAGTATAAAGCAGGGCATTACGGTTGCCTTGTTTGATACCGTTAAAAGTAAATTCTTTTTCAGAATAAATCGGATAATATTTTGAACTGTCGTGAATGATGTGCTGTGCAAGCGTTGCCATGTCTTTAGCTGTCGAGTAGTGACCTTCAGCAGGCATACCTGTTGAGTTCATGAAGCTGGTATTGGTCATGCCGATACGTTTTGCTTCAGTGTTCATCATATGAACAAAAGTACCTTCGTTCCCAGCAATGTGCTCAGCCATGGCCTTAGATGCATCATTACCTGATTGAATGATAATGCCGCGTAACATCTCTAATGCAGTCGCAGTACCATTTAATGGCACATACATACATGATTCTGAACTACTACCACGACACCAAGCAGACTCGTTCATCCGAACTTTTTCATTTTCGGTGAGTTCGCCCGCCAACAACTTTTGCTCAATAATGAAACTCGTCATCATTTTTGTCATTGAGGCAGGTGCTAATTTTTCATTTTCATTTTTAGATGCCAGGATTTGCCCAGTCTCATAATCCATCAGCACATATGATTTATTATTTAGTTCTGGCGGTGAGGATAAGACAGTTGCTGCAAATGAAATGCTTGGTACGAGTAATGCCGCAGCAAGGGCGCTTTTTTGAATCATTCTAAGAGCTTCCGATTTCTTTAGTATAAGCACGAGAGCTTTGCATTTTAGGACAAAGTTCTGCCGACTTCTACGGGAGAAATCGGCTTATTTCAAAGATATTGTAACCAATTGGTATTATTTGCTGTAAGTGCTCAATTCTTTACAAATTTCTTGGTTTTTAGCTTTACCTGCTTTTTTTGCATCGGCTTGAGCTTCGGCTAAAATAGGTTTAAATTTTTTCTCTTTGCTGAGGCTTTTAAGGTATTCAGTCGGGTTTTTCTGTTGCGGTAGATACTCTTTGGCCAAAGTATTATAGCCATTTTCAAACTGAGTCTGGTCTGAAACGAGACTTGGACAAACTTCTGATAGGACATAAATTGCAGCCAACTCTTGCTGCGTCACTTGTTGCAGTGGAGTTACTTCAATATTTTCGTCTTTATTGGCTGCATGAGCCGAACCGATGGCAATCAAAGAAGAACCACAAACTGCCAAAATCACTTTTTTCATTACATTTAAATTCATTCTAAACCCTAA
The DNA here is from genome assembly GCF_048551975.1 of Acinetobacter johnsonii. Classification (GTDB taxonomy): domain Bacteria; phylum Pseudomonadota; class Gammaproteobacteria; order Pseudomonadales; family Moraxellaceae; genus Acinetobacter; species Acinetobacter johnsonii_A. The sequence continues at coordinate 10,764 of NZ_JBIMCF010000004.1, forward strand.
GTGCATACATGTTTTTGCCATAATAGGATGAGCTTAAACAAATTTTAAGTAAATGTAAGCGCAAAAATGTATAGAAGCTGTTGAAATCACTTCATCGTTTTTACATTTTTCAGTCCAATAAAAAAGGATGAATAATTCCATTATTCATCCTTTTTTATCAATACAGATGTAGAACTTGAATTAACCTTAAAAGTTTACAACGTCATCACATACTGACTTTTGTTCTGCTTTGTCTGTGCCCTTTGCATCTGTACGAGCTTCTTGCAGAATCGACTGGTATTCGCTGTCTGACTGCAATTTTGCATAGGTCATCGACTTATCTGAGTAGTCTTGTAAATAGGTTTGAATTAAAGTTTGAATGTTGCTTTCAATTTTAGAGCCTTGACCCACCAAAGCAGGGCAAAATTCTGTCATGACTTGCGCTGCTGCAATATCTTCTTTTACGATGGTATTGGCTTCTTCTGTGCTTAATCCCTCTAGTGCAAAAGCAGATTGAGAGATCATGATAGCCATGCCTAATCCGAAGAAATTACGTAATGTTAAGCTTTTAATCATTTTTTTAAAATCACATATTTATGGTGGATGCCGAGACTCAATATATATTTTTTTAGTTAGAATTCAATGAAAAGTTCTGACCAGTCATTTTTTAATAAAGTTTTTTGTTTCGAACTTTTTAATCGCCAATGATCATCCTAACGACTTCTAATCTTCAGTTTTGGCGGTCTTTAGTAGGTGCAAGGGGGATAAGATTTAGGTATAAAATGCTTATACGTGTAAGCAAGCTGTGAACCCCATAATCGTTAATCACCGTCAGATATTTTGTACTGCCGTTTAATATTTTGCGTTTTCACTCCCCAAATGGATGAGGCCCTTCTACTTTGGTGATGCTTAAAACTTTTCATGCTATCAAACACTTCTAGCACCTCCCAGATAAAAGGGTCGAGGCATTGCTTGACTTCAAAAGAAATGCAGCCTTCTTCTTGATGAGTTAATTCAATATGTGCTGGAAGGAGTTCTATCACCATACAGACTTCTTCTTTAGACACACAGATTAATAGGCCATTGAGTTTAACCATAGGACTCCTTATTGATCTCCGACATTGTTAGCGTTGTTTTTTTAGCAGAATTCATCTCATGTCTGACGCGACTAATCTGGTCATATATGACTTTGCGCATTCGGTTTATCGCACCCAGTGGTTTATGTTCAGCTAATGCATGCCATGGTGTAAAGGATAGATTTTCACAAAACTTATTTTGCTCAGGGGTATCAAAAACTTGCTGAGGAATACGAATTGTAGCCACCTTATAGAAAGGAGCTTGGTCTTCTTTCCATTCCGTCATCGAGTCTTCAACAGACATTGAGCTGGATGTCCGAGGTTGTACTAGAAATTCCATGCAGGCATCACGATCTTGTAACGTCGTTCGAAGTGCCGCTCTTAAAAAGTCCTTTTGAGGAGTAGCTGGAATCGGGCTAACAACGGCTGAACATGCACGAGCAGAGTACTTTACCGCTTGACGATGATCGCCGACTCCTAACTGATAGGGCACCATAGACCAGTATATGGTTTGCAGTGGATTTGAAATTTTATTTCTAGTGTTCAAGGCAATCCAAGTTCCTTTGGCTCCTAATGCAAAAGGGACATGCAGTTTTTTTAGAAATCGATCGCTATTGATATCTTGTATAAATGATAGATAACGAGCGGGGTCATTTACAAAGAATACAGGATGATTGATCATAATGAAGTCTTGCGTAGCCGCAGTTTCATCTAAAAGGTTTTTCTCTGGCACGGCTAAAAGTTTGATCGCCATGCCGCGTGCATCTTTTTTTATATCCGCCTGTTTTGCATTACTCGATCCATTCGAAAAACGAATCCACGCTGGATAAGTTTTTCCTGGAATAAAAACACCATAAGCCATGTTTTGAGGCAATGTTTCGTTTATCTTAAATTCTGCACGTACGCAACCATGTGCTTTAGGGTGCGCATCACGTAGCGCGATATCTGTGGAATATTGTTTTCGGATTGTCATTTCAATGATGTTCGCGATTTCTTTAGCAGTGGCGGCCTCATTTGGATAAAGACTTTCACTTAGATCATGATCTACATCTGGGTATATAAAATCTTTAGGAGAAGTCAACATTATAGGTGGTGTATGCGCTTCTACGTTAGCGGTGATACGCGTGAGCAATATGGTATGAAAAAGTAGACCCAAAGGCATAGGCTTTGCGGAGTTAGGCATTGATTGTCTCCTTGCTCTAAAGCTGGATTTTTTAATTTTTAACCTGATGATATGAACTTGTTTAGCCTTATTTAAGATACAGAATTATGATTATATCTGTGGCATTTTTTTATTCATGACTACTGTCTAGAAAAAACTTAATGAGGAGCTACGCTGAGTGGCGCTGAAAATTTGACATTGGTTTAAAATTTGTTCGATGATGTTTATCTCCCCAAAACCAATAATGATTATAAAAGAGAACGAGCATGAGCAAAAAAAATTAAAGTCATGAATGTTTAGTCTGTGGGCAGAAATTCCTCATTAAAAACCTCATTCCTATGGGGGCAATACGAAAATCTATTACCGAAGAAATTTCACATGATTTTCCACAATGGTCACCGCAAAGTTATATATGCCAAGCAGACTTAACCAAATATCGAATTCAGTATGTTCATTCACTGTTAAAGTCGGAAAAGGGCGAAGTGACTGATCTTGAATATGAGGTGATTAAAAGTTTGCAACAACATGAAGTGATCACCAAAAATGTTGAAAAGCAGTTGGAGCAAAATTGGACTTTAGGGGAAAAGCTGGCAGATAAAATTGCGACCTTTGGCGGTAGTTGGGCTTTTCTTATCTGCTTTGCGACTTTCCTCGCCATTTGGATTATTGTCAATACAGTGGTCATGGTTACGCACCTTGCCGATCCATATCCCTTTATTTTATTAAATTTAATTTTATCCTGTATTGCAGCGATTCAAGCTCCTGTGATTATGATGAGCCAAAATAGGCAAGAGGCCAAAGACCGGTTACGCTCACAAAACGACTATAAAATTAATTTAAAGGCAGAGTTAGAAATTCAACATTTAAATGAAAAACTAGATCATCTGTTGATGCATCAGTGGAATAGGTTAGCCTAAATACAAGAAATACAACTGGATTTCTTATCCGAAATGAGTAAAAAACGCGAATAATTTAGCTCGATATCCAAACACTTAAAAGAATGTTCTGTAATAGTGAGTGATAGCTAAACTCGCTCTCTTAGATTTTTTAACTCTTTGCTTTATAGTTATTTTTTATGTAAGAGAAAAGTGGTTTTACAGAATCAAGAGATCTATATTTTATCTTTTTGAAGGCGTTCTCTTCAGTAAACACTTTAAACGTATGCTTAGCTTCTTCTATTTTTAGGCTCTCTCTTTTTTGTACCCTGCTCATGCAAGAGTGAAGTACTCACCTAGATCAATGATTTCATCTTTTCAGATTGCCTGATCTCAATGTATAGTCTTTCTGCATCGAGGACTCTATAGCTTTTCTTTTCACTTTAAAGATTTAGTTTTTTTCAAGCTACCCCCACATCTACCTGTTTGAATTGAAGATTAAAAAGATGAAGACGAATGCAAAATAGATGTATAAGGCTTTTACCGACTCATATAGATTGAAGAAGATCCATCAGTGAATATTTTAATAGCCAATGACGATGGCGTTTTTGCACCAGGTATTCAAGCACTTGCACATGCTTTACGTCCATTAGGTCGGGTGGTGATTGTAGCACCTGAAAGTGAACGAAGTGGTTTTTCTAGTGCTTTGACTTTAGATCGCCCCTTACGCCCAATCGAAATTGCACCCGACATGTGGGCAGTCAATGGAACACCGGCGGACTGTGTTTATTTGTCCATGAATGGCTTATTTGACTTTGAGTTTGATCTGGTTGTTAGTGGCATCAATAGCGGGGCAAACTTGGGTGATGATGTACTCTACTCAGGTACAGTTGGAGCAGCATTTGAAGGGCGTCTAATGAAACAGCCAGCCATTGCGGTATCACTTGCAGGCCCTGAAGTGCGTTCGTACAACCGACCAGAAGATTATCATCATGCTGCACAGTGGGTGCATGACTTTGTGAAACAAGGTTTGCCAGCACTGCCACCACGCCATATTTTAAATATTAATATTCCAGATGTCGCTGAGTTACAGGGCGCTAAAATTACTTATCAAGGACGTCGTCGTCAGTCTAAGCCGATTACCAGTCATGTTGACCCACGTGGTCGTCAAGTGTACTGGATTGGGCTTGCAGGTGAAGCTGTGGCGGAACCGAAAAGAGGCTATGATGAGGTGGAGTCAGACTTTTTCGCTGTGGCAAATGGTTTTGTCAGTATTACGCCTATTCAGATGGATGCAACCAACTATGAAGTTTTGCATGCATTACAAGGGCAAATAAGTGCTTAAAAGTCACTACAGTTGAGCAATACAAGGAATGTATTCAGCTGTTTGTTATAACTTTGTGAAAATACGCGCAGAGATACTATTTTCACATACTTTTTTGCTAATCTTAGCGCAAATTAAACTGATTATTTTTTGTATTTTTAGAGAGTAAGATAAATGTCTGTGTTGTCTCAAATTCGTTTTATTGTAATTCCCACAGCACTGTTGAAAACTGTCGTATTATCTACAGCTGTAGTTTCAACTGTTATTTTGAGTGGTTGTGCTTCTAAACCACAGGTTAACAATGCAACACGTTTTGCGAAAGCACCAGACTATTATACAGTTCGTTCAGGCGACACGCTGAGCGGTATTGCAACTCGTTATGGGCTGAGTTATACCTCTGTTGCAGACATGAATGATATTGCTGCGCCGTATCGTATTTATGTGGGGCAGTCATTACGTTTAAAAGGTTCGGGTAGCCCACGAACAACTACGACACAACCTATTACACAAACCGCTCCAATTCAACGTCAAAATGTTGGTCTCCCGAGTCAAAATACAACCACCACAACCACAAAAACTCCTGCTAAAGTACCGACCGCACCTGTTGCGAGCTCGAAAAGCTCAACTTTACGCTGGGTAAAACCAAGTAATGGCGCTGTTTTACAAGGTTATAATTTAGCAAATAATGTGAAAGGTATTCGCTATGCTGGTAACCAAGGTGATCCAATTTATGCAGCAGCAGATGGCCAAGTGGTGTATGCAGCAGACGGATTGAAAGAATATGGAAACTTAATTTTGATTAAGCATATTGATGGTTATATCACAGCATATGCACACAACAGTGCAGTGAATGTGAAGAGTGGTCAAAATGTGACGGCAGGGCAGAAAATTGCAGAAATGGGTTCCACAGGTGCAACACGCACCATGTTAGAATTCCAAGTACGCTTAGATGGCAAGCCAATCAATCCGACTATAGTTTTACCATTAAATTAAAAAATCTGGATGCAACGCAAAAAATTCACCGTATAATACAATGAGTTGTTTTTATCAAATAGATGAAAACTTCTCATGAATCCAGAGAGAATTTTATGTTAGATCAACTACGGGCAATGGGTGTTTTTGCTTGTGTTGTCGAAAAGAGTTCATTTAGTGGTGCCGCGCGTGAGTTAGGCATCACTACAAGTGCTGTGAGTCAGCAAATTCGTTCTTTAGAGCAAGAGATGGAAGTTGTTCTTTTACATCGCTCAACAAGAAAGTTGAATTTAACTGAAGCAGGCCAGGCTTTTTTCCACAGCTGTCAAGAAATGCTCGCCGCTGCTGAACGTGGCAAAATACGTATCAATGAATTGCGCGATGATCTTGTGGGTGAGCTGCGAATAGCCACTACGCCAGAGTTAGGTGCCAATCACGTGATTCCTGCCTTGTCGCATTGGATGTCTGCACATCGTGGATTATCTATTCATATTGAAGCAGATAATCATTATGTGGATTTGATGAATGGGCGAATTGATATTGCCCTCAGAATGAGCCCAACAGTTGACGATCAAAGCGTATATGTCGTGCCATTGGCGCGCGTGGAACAGATTTTGGTTGCTTCACCGAGCTATTTGAATCAGTCTGCACCAATTTCACGACCTGAAGATTTGAAAAATCATGATCTTATTCCGATCACGATTATGAAAAATAATCATGATTTTGATTTTAAAAATGTGGTGACAGGTGACGCAGTTAAACTTGAGATGAAATCAAGAGTAGCCAGTAATAATATTTTAGTGACAAAGACTTTATGCCAACATGGGCATGGGATTGCACGTATTTTATATTTGGATGTTCAAAAAGAATTGGTTAACGGTTCTTTAGTGGAAGTTCTTCCAGAGTGGAAGCTCCCTAACTTTACGCTATACGCCATCATTTCAAAGCATGAACAACAGCCGATGAAAATCCATCGTTGTTTGGATGCATTGAAACAATACTTTTGCCAACTACCCGGCGGTCGTATTTACCAAGAAGCAAGCTAATTCGATAGAGATTGTAACTGACGATCAGTCAACCCATATACATGCTTATAAATTTTAAATGACATAACTACATAATTTGAGTTAAGCGGTTCACATGGAACCGCTTAACATGGAGAGCAGCAGAGAAAGGCCAAAGCACTTATGTCTGTTGCTCTTTATTTTTTTTCCTTCAAAAAAAAAGCAATACTTTTATTTCAAGCTCAAGCTATCGAAGCCTATTCAGCCTGATCTTGTGTTAATTCTAAAGCGCGTTGGTAAGCAATTTTCTTTTTGATGCCGGTCAAATCAGCCGCTAACTGTGATGCAGCTTTCACTGATAAATCTTGTAAGAGACGTGTTAAAAGCTGGTCGAGTTTTTCTTGTGCCATATCTTTTTCAGTGGTTGCGCCACCAACAACCAATACAATTTCACCTTTTTGTTGATGATGATCGTTTGCAATAAATTCAACCAACTCACCTAAGGTCATCTTCTTGATGGTTTCAAAGGTTTTGGTAATTTCACGAGCAAAACCTACAGGGCGGTTAGCACCAAAGACTTTAGCCATGTCACTGACACTGTCTAAAATACGATGTGGTGCCTCATAAAAAATCAGGGTTTGCGTTTCGTCTTTGAGTTTTTCCAAGCTTGCCAGTCGTTGGGTTTGTTTAGAAGACAAAAAACCTTCAAAGCTGAAACGATCACTTGGTAAGCCCACTGAGCTTAAAGCAGCAATCGCAGCACAAGCGCCCGGTACAGGGATTACGCGGATATTATGCTCTTGTGCGGCACGGACCAATTTAAAGCCCGGATCACTGATAAGAGGTGTTCCTGCATCACTGATAAGCGCCATATCTTCACCCTTCAACAAACGCTGAATAAGGATGTCAATTTTGTTGCTTTCGTTATGATCGTGGCATGCGGTGAGCGGCGTTTGAATATTAAAGTGTTTCAGTAATTGTGCTGAAGTTCGTGTATCCTCAGCAGCAATGATTTTGACTGATTTTAATACATCAATTGCGCGGTAAGTTATGTCATCTAAGTGCCCTATAGGGGTTGCGACTACAAATAACTGGGCACTCATGGGTTTTCTCCGCGTTGCAAAATAATAAAATGATGGGTTGAGTCGTGTGCTTTGGTGCATTCAACCGATACCGCGATAAGCATTCTACCTGAATTGTCCGTCGTGGCGTGAGCTAGAATGTTGTGGGCGATGGATTTGCAGGAGTCGGGAAGACTTCGATTGAAATCTAAACGCCAAGAAGGCTTTAAAACGTAGAATGAAATGCATTGTTTGGTTCGAGAGACTCACAGCAGTGGTTTTAAACATCAAGGCGTGAGATTTTTGATCGAAATTGTGCTTTTCGAAATGTGATGATTAAAAAAATAAAAAAAGGAGTGGGGGAAGATAAAGAGATGAAACTGGGACAATGGGCAGAGCAACAAGCTTTGACTGTGCTAGAAGAACAGGGTTATGTTTATGTGCAGTCCAATTATCGCTCGCGCTTTGGAGAAATTGATCTGATTGTACAAAAAGGACAGGAATTGGTTTTTGTTGAGGTCAAAGCACGCTCAAAAACGCGTTTTGCGCAGGCTATTGAAACAATTTCCTATTCAAAACAACGCAAAATAGCAAAAACGGCCATGTTATTTTTACAAGATCATCCACATTTCCAGCAATATTATTGCCGCTTTGATGTGATTTGTTTTGATTTTTTTAAAGAAATTGCAAAAACCATACAGCAAGATTTTTCAAAATTCACTTATGATCAGCAATGGATAGAAAATGCTTTTACTTTTGATCAAGACTTTATTAATCTTTGAACAAAATCAAAGCTGAAATACTGAATTAAAATAGTTTAAAAAGTTGAGGAGTCTTGCTGAGTGTTCAATCGTATTGCAATGACCGTATTATGCGTCGCAAGTTTATCTGGATGTGCAAGTTTCATTTCGGGTGGGACAGGAACAGCCGCTGTAGGAACAGAAAGCGGTGCACGTTCATTAGGGCAGGTTTTTATTGACTCTTCAATTGAGCGTACTGCAAAAATTAACTTATATAAATTGGATAGTCGTTTTAAACAGTCACGCGTCAATATCGAAAGTTTTCATGGCAATGTCTTATTAACAGGACAAGTACCCGATCAACACTTACGTCAATTGGCTGAAGACAATGTACGTGCGATGTCGGATGTCAAAACCGTCCATAACTACATTACAGTTGGAAACCAAATTAGTTATAGCACCATTATGCAAGACACCTCAGTTACAGCAAATACACGAGGCTTGATCATGAAAGCTGCTGTTGTTTCAGATGCGAAAGTGCGTATTCACACCGAAGATGGCGTGTTATATGTGATGGGACGTTTAAATGGTGCTGAAATTACCGATTTAAACCAAGTGTTACAGCAAGTGGGGAATGTGACTAAAATTATCACACTGGTGGATAATATAGAGCAACAGTCGCAAACGACTAGTGCATTTGCATCGCCAATGATTAATTCAACACCGACAGAGCAAACACCTGTTGCGATAGACCCAGACCAAGTTGAGCCAAGTAATGTTCAATAAGTTTCAGCCTTTTGTTAAAAGACTGAATCGTTCGGTAGAGTATGCAAGATTACTTTATCGTGACTTCCGTATTTATGATGTCGGTAGTTATGCCTTAAATCGTTTAACACCGCGTAAGGGTTATTCGGTCCAAGAAAATGTGGCCTATGGGTTACGTGCGCGACATCGTTTAGATCTGTTTCGTACACAAACACCGCGTGAACACCGTCCTCTGATTGTATTTGTGCATGGTGGCGCATGGATGCATGGTGATAAAAAAGATTATCGTTTTATTGGTGAAGCATTTGCAAAAGAAGGCTTTGATGTGGCGGTGATTAACTACCACTTGGCGCCTGAGCATATTTTTCCTGCCTCTATTGATGATCTCAGCTTGGCTTTAAATTATCTCAATGTGCATCAGCTTAAATATCAAATTTCAACGGAAAAAGTGGTGTTGATGGGGCATTCTGCGGGCGCGTTTAATGTGATGTCTGCGCTCTATCATCCGCAACCATATGAAATACAATGCCGCAGTCAAATTACTGCCATTATTGGTTTGGCAGGCCCTTATCATTTTGACTATAAAGGTGATCCGATCTGTGCGGATGCTTTTGATCAGAACAGACCTTATCAAGAAGTGATGCCATATTATTTCGTCGAGCCGAATACGGTTAAACATTATCTATTGGTTGCGGAGAATGATGATGTCGTCGGGTTAAGCAATGCCGTTGATTTGGATCGTAGGTTGAAAGAAAAAGGCAACTATAGTCAACTTTGGACGGTGCCACGCATAGGCCATATTTCAATGATTGGTTCGGTATCGAGTTTGTTTAGTCGTTACTTCACGACCAAGCAAAAAATTATGCAGGCGCTCGAGGATGCGCTTAACCACTAATTGGGTTTTAACGTGTATTTGTTGTAGAGATGGTGAGTGAGCTTAGAGCCACTCACGTGTATCATCTGCGACCGTTGTGCCTTCTGTCGCATGCATGATCATGGCATGTGCAATACTGCCTTTGAACGGAATTTCAGGCAATTGATCAAACTTAAAGAATTGTGCATCGCTGATTTCTTCTTCTTGTAAGCAAAGTTCACCCGATGCGTATTCTGCTTTAAACGCAATCATTAAGTTACTTGGGAAAGGCCAAGGCTGACTGGCTAGGTATTGAACATTTTTAACTCGAATGCCGACTTCTTCCAACGTTTCGCGGCGTACAGCTTCTTCTAAGGTTTCACCGACTTCAACGAAGCCCGCAATCAAGCCATACATATTGCTACGGGTATTACGTGCATTTTTTGCCAACAGAATCTCATCTTCACCTCGTGTAATGACGGTGATGACACAGGGTTGTACCCGTGGATACTGATGATAACCGCAGGCAGGACAGATCATGGCATATTCACTGGCATGTGCTTCTGTGGCGTGGCCGCAATGACTACAAAATTTATGATTGCGACGCCATTCTAGCAGTTGAATAGCTCGGCTGGCCTGTTCGAATTGTGCGGTGCTCCAAAGTGGAAGCAACTGGCGAATTGGGATGAGTTCTAAGCCTTCAGGAATCGGCTCATTGTCTAGCAGGTCTCGTGCAATCACTTGATCACCCGAGTGAAAACTTAAATCACTTGCTAGTTTTTCTACACGAGGCAATTGAAAATTATGGTCCACCAACAATTGTTGTTGGTGGAAAATATATGCGAGTGAAAGTTCTGACATTAGGCAACAGTCTTTAGTTTTTGGCTACTGTTTAATGCTACATCAAACATACTGTGTAATACAGGCTGTTTGTTTTTTAAATTATCAATCAGCATATCTGCACTTGCGAGTGCATCAAGTACATGATTCACCTGACTGGCAGTGAGCGCAGTTTCAGCCGTGATTTGTTGTTGCACAAAATCTGCTGAAATATTCAGAGCGGTTTGACCATTTTCTGCGCCTAAGAACAACATTGCGCCCGCAACTTCACGTAGTTGCGCAGGAGTATTCTCAAGAGCAGTTAAATCTTGTTCTTGCTGATATTGCGCCAACGCTTGACTACTTAAGTCAATAGACGTTTTAGCCTCTGTCAATAATGCAGCATAGGCTTCATCTAAACGGTCTAGTGAAATGTTCATGTTGTTGACACGAAGCTGTAGGCGGCTTGAAGTATGGTGACGTTCTAGCACTCCAATGGAGTTCATTGCCGACAAGATCACATTCATCAACTGCTGTGCAAAACCTTCATCTTTCAGCATATCTGCTTGACTAAGCGATGCTGCCTGACGGCTTAAGTCATTATGTGCTTCATTTAAGTTCAATACTTTGAAGATGTTCGCCAAATCGACCAGTTTTGCTTGGAGCTCTCGGGTCTTCTCAGGGGTCATGGTTTGGTAGTTGTACTCAATGTCATTGCGGATTTGCGACATTTCGGTGGTTACCAAATCACTAATGGTATGCATTGTGTCGAAATCAGGGCCATACAGATGACGACTGAAAACTTGTAGCTGCGTATCTGTGAGTAGGTCGTCGCCAATATTGAGTTTGCCGCGGATGTGTTGAGACACTTCGTCTTCTTGGCTAATACATAAGCTGAGAATGTTGGCAAGATCTGTGAGGTTGGCTTTGAAACGTTTAGGTGCAGTAAAGAACTGAGCAATGTTACGTTCGATACTAATCAAAGTGCGTAAACGTGGTTCATTAATGAGCAATTTTTCAATTTGATTGAGTGCAACATAGACCAAGTTCCAGTACTGTTTACTCGGCGTTTGTTCTGCTAGACCCGCTAAATAAGTACCCACTAATTTCATTGCTTGTAAATCAAGTTCGCTTTCTTCTTGTTTCAGCATTTGGCTTAAAGACAGCTTATACAGGCGATGAACATATTGAGATTTTTCAAGACTTGGTGCTTGAGGGAGGCTGAAATCTGGGGTGATACAGTCTAGTAATGACTCGATGTGCTGACCTTCTTGTGTTAAAGGCTTTGCTAGTGCAATTTCAAGACGGTTTAAGGTGTCGAGTAAAAACTGTGGAATTTTCACTTCTCTTAAGCAAATGAACTCAATATATCGCTTCAGCATGGTCGTGCCTTCGCTGAGTGCAATCACATCTTGCGTATTAATCTGTGCTGGATTCCCCATGATCTTGCGCATAAGCTCTGCGGAATATTCAGCAATTTTGGCTAAGCTCGACATATCAATCAAGGCAAGCACTTGAGCACATTGCTCAAATTGGTTTAATGCGTCGTCAATTCCAAAAGGTAAAGTATGATCTTCTGCTAAGGTGCTCACAGCTGATTCAACTAGCTTAATGGAGTTATCCACTTCATTTTTTATTATCAGCAGCGCTGTTGGATTAAAATGAATAGAGGTTTGGTAAGACATTGATCTGCACCTATCCTAGTGTTTTATCGTGTTTATATGCTGCCCAATAGAGGCATAGCAACTTATTTATCACTATAGCCTAACTGAAAAATCTTGTAATACAAAAGTTAACATAAACTTTAGATTTTATTTGGCAAAAAGGCAGGGTGTGCCATGTTTTTCTTGGTATTGTTTGACCCAAGTCTCATGTGCTTCAAGTTCTTCGGCTGAAGGGTGAATTACCGCCAGTTCAATATCCAGTGTTTGACGCTGACTTTGCCCATTTTCTTCTTCACTATTCGACAGGGCGTCCATATCAAAGGAAACCTGACCACCTGTCATAGCCAAGTAAACATCGGCTAGAATTTCAGCATCCAGTAAGGCCCCGTGGAAGGTACGGTCACGTTGTGGAATTTCGTAACGGCGAACTAAGGCATCGAGTGAGTTTTTTTGCCCCGGATGCTTAGATTTTGCCATCGCGAGGGTATCTGTTACTGCACAAACTTCAGAAAGCGCAACAAATCCTGCACGCTTGAACTCCATGTCTAAGAAGTTCATATCGAAGCTTGCATTATGCGCAATGATTTCCGCACCTTTGAGATAGGCAAATAAAGTGTCTGCAATCTCTTGATACAGTGGTTTATCTTTTAAAAAGTCATCAGATATCCCGTGGACATTTTCAGAGTCGCCCACAGGTTTTTTCGGATTGATGTAGATATGAATAGAGCTTCCAGTGAGCTTTCGATTGACCATTTCAATCGCACCTACTTCAATAATGCGATCGCCATCTTGATAGTAGAAACCGGTGGTCTCTGTATCGAGAATGAGCTGTCGAGGTCCAAAGACGTCAACATTACGTGGAGTAATCACAATTTGCGGATGTTGTTTAAGTTGTGTTAAATCCACACTTACCGCAACTTCAGGCATTTGTTCAGTAGAACACTGAGTTGTTGTATCAAGTTCTGGTTCAGCGACTAAACTTGGCTCTTGTTCTGCAACGTGTATTTCACTTTCGGTTAAATCTTCGCTGTCATCGGCTTCTTCGTCATCGAAACCCAAACCAAAAGGGTCGTTTAATAACCAGTCTGGTTCAATTTTTTTTTTATCTACAGATGGTTCTGTTGTCGCTGTTTTAGACTGACGAAGTTGAGCCTGTGTTTGATCGGCACCAAGGTTCGCCAATTGATCTGCCATTTCGTTACCTTCATGACCTGCATGGCCTTTGACCCAGTGCCAATCGATATCACGGCCTTGGCAGGCTGCATCGAGTTTTTTCCACAAATCTGGGTTTTTAACGTCTTTCCAGTTTTTCTTTTTCCAACCCGTAATCCACTCGGTAATGCCGCGTTTGACATAGGTTGAATCTGTCCAGACGACCAACTTCGCATCGGTTGGGCAAAAAAGAATGCCTTCAATGGCCGCGGTGAGTTCCATACGGTTATTGGTGGTGTTGTCTTCACCGCCACACAGTTTATGTTCTTCAGTCTCTGTAATAATGTACGCGCCCCATCCCCCAAGACCAGGGTTTCCACGACAAGCACCATCGACATACAGGGTAATTGTTTGTGACATACACAACTTCCGTAAACTGAAAATTAAAACTAGGTGAGCACCATTGTATAACGCAAATGCACTAGAGAAGTGTATAACATGCAGCTTTTTAATTTCTTGTAACATTTATACTGATTTCAAGTTAAATTAACGCCTTGTGTCTGCGGCGTGCTTTACTACAATGGCAGATCTAAAAAATAAATTTTATACGAGTTGTTTGGATTTTCTTATGTATAAGTCAGCTGCGATTTTTGGCCAACCGATGTTACCGACATTATTTAAAATTACAGTACTCGGTTCAGCACTCGCGACACTTGGACTGGCTGGTTGCTCCTCGACGCAAAGTGCAACGCAAACATCTAAATCCAAACAAGTCGGATCGAACTACCTAGACGCAAACAGCCTAGATTCTTTAGAAGATTTACTTTCTGCAACCGACATGCGTGCGGTGGAAGGAGATCGCCTATTGGTGTTAAAGCACGGTGATGTTTGGAAGCGTATGACCGTGGGCTTTAAAATGAACACCGATCATTGGAATCCGCGTATTGATGCACAGCGCGGGTGGTTCATTTCACGCCAACCGTATTTGGATCGCTTAAGTGCACGTGCTTCACGTTATTTGTATCACACCGTTAAAGAAGCCGAGCGTCGTGGTTTACCAACAGAGCTGGCTCTACTGCCTGTGATTGAGAGTTCGTATGATCCTGCTGCAACCAGTAGTGCTGCAGCTGCGGGCTTATGGCAGTTTATTCCAAGTACAGGACGTATTTATGGCTTAAAACAAAGTAGCCAATACGACGGTCGCCGTGATGTGGTCGAGTCAACGCGTGCTGCGTATGAGTTCTTGGGCAGTTTATATAACCAGTTTGGTTCGTGGGAACTTGCACTAGCGGCTTATAACGCAGGTCCGGGCCGTATTCAACAAGCAATTAATCGTAATAAAGCCGCAGGTTTGCCGACAGATTATTGGTCATTAAAACTGCCTGAAGAAACCATGAATTATGTGCCACGTTTCTTGGCGGTTGCACAGATCATTAAAAATCCAAATGCGTATAACATAAATTTACCGCCGATTGCGAACCGTCCGCACTTTAGAGAAGTTACTGTGGGCGCGGTGAGTCTAAATGAAGTTGCGTCGATTACCGGTTTAAGTCGTGCCGAGCTGTATCAGTTAAATCCGGGACACCGTGGTGAATGGATTGATGGTGCAAGTCCAATGCGGATTTTAATTCCTGCGGATTTGAGTCCTTCAGTGGATGTACGTTTGAAAAAATTACAGGGTGGTTCAGGCGGCTTGTGGGCATCTGCAAATACCAAACTGCCTGAAAATAACCAAACGATTCAACCAAGCAAAATTGAACCGCCAACGTTAAACACCAAAGCGATCACACCGTCGAAAACAACACCGCCTGTTCTAGCGACGACAACCACAAAAACCACAACAGGAAAGCCTACCACTTCATCTGCTATTACGTCGCCGCCTCGTGGTTCAACGCCTAAGGGTTCTAATGCCCTGGCTGCTTTTGCTGCTAATAGCGATATTCCAAGTGCCCCGCGTATTCCAGTTGCGGTTACGCCAGCGACCCCAGTGAAACCCGTTTCCGTTGAACCACCAATTTCAGCGGCAGAACGTGAGCAGTTAACCGCGGCAATTCAAGCCGAAGGTCAAAGCAAAACTGTCGATGAAGTTCTTAAACCCGTTGCGACGAAAGCAGAGCAAGCTGAAGTGGTAGCTGAAATTCAGGCTTTAGCCCCTCAAGGCACAGAAATTGTAGATCCTCTGGATGGTAAAATTAAACTCACGGCAATTCAAACCAGTCAGTCAGTGGCTGAGCTGCAAGGTAAAGAGTTGACCAAAGGTTTTGCTTATCCAAAGTCTGTGGCTGACAATACCCGTTTAGATTCAGATGAAGTGAAGCGGAATCAAGGCAAAAATTTTGTTAAGACTGACTCTGAAATTGTGATTGTACCGCCAAAAGGTAAACGTTCAACTTATACCGTACAACCGGGTGATACTTTGGCGCTGATTGCTGCCAAAAATGGGGTAAACTGGCGTGATGTGGCGAAGTGGAACCAAATGGATGCCAATGCCACACTTTATGTCGGTACATCGATTTATTTATATGATGCAAAACCACAAGCTGAAAAAGTTGAAGTGCGTTCTAACGTGAAAGCTGAGACTAAACCCGATAGTTATACCGTTCGTGCCAATGATACCTTAACAGGCATTGCAGATGAATTCGGTTTAAGCTTAAAACAGTTGGCTGACTATAACGGCTTAAGTGTGACCAGTGGCGTACGTGTGGGACAAAAGCTTTCCTTAAAAGAAACAGCACAATCGCGAGCAAAAACTAACGATGAGAAAGCTACTAGCCAAACTAAAGTAGCAACTCAGTCGTATATGGTAAAACGTGGCGAATATCTGAAACTGATTGCAGACCGCTATGCACTGTCAAATCAAGAATTGGCAGATTTAACACCGGGTTTAAATGCGGGCAGCAACCTGTTGGTGGGACAAAAAATTAATGTGCCATTCAATGATGTCAAAAGCTTAACGATAAGTAGTGCCAAAGCATCTCCGGTCAAAGCTGAGCCACAGTTCAAAGTTGAAAGTTATAAAGTACAACGTGGTGATACTCTGTATAGCATTGCATCAGAGTCGAAGATCAGCCTGTCGGAGCTGGCTGATCTCAATAATCTTTCAACCAATAGCGGCTTGCAAGTGGGTCAAAGTATTAAGATCCCTGCGGGTTCAACGGTGCCAGATATTTATACCGTTCAGTCTGGGGATTCGTTAACTGCGATTGCTTCGAAATATAATTTGGGTATGGATTATATTGCTGACCTCAACAACATGAGTCGTACAGCGGGCTTACGTGCAGGTCAAAAACTCAAATTAACGGGTGAAGTGCCTACTGTTGAAACGACGAAAACAGTCGAAAAACAAACCACTGCAAGCAATAACTCAACAGATATTCACGTGGTGAAATCGGGTGAAACCCTAAATAGCATTGCGCGTAAATATCACTTGCAACTGAACTATTTGGCTGAATTAAACAATCTAAGCCGTACGGCGAATGTTCGTGTTGGTCAGCGTTTAAAAATTGAAGGTGATGTTGATTCAGCTCCAATCAAAACAGAAATAGTGGCAGCAAAGCCACAAGCAACTTCTAACCGTGCAACTGAAGCTTATAAAGTGAAGTCAGGTGAGTCGTTAAACTCAATTGCAAACCGTGCTGGGATGTCGGTGTCAGAGCTTGCTAGTTTAAATAATCTGAGTCCGCGTGCGGGCTTACAAGTTGGGCAGACCATTCAAATTCCAAAACTGATTTCACAGTACACAGTGAAACGTGGCGATACCTTAATTGGACTGGCAAGTCGTTATGGTATGGACGCCTCGCAATTGGCTGAACTAAATGACATTAAGCCGAATACGCAGTTGCGCATTGGTGATGTAATTAAGGTGCCGAATTAGTATTGAGTTGAAATGCAATTTCAGAGAAAGTCCCGATGAAGGTTAGAACAACTCTCTTGCTGTTCAGCCTTGTAGCGATTCCATTAAAGGCATGGTCTGCACTGCAGACCATGCCTTTTATTGCACCTTATGGTACGCCTAAATATAGCCAGTTGGATCATCTGCCTTATGCCAATGTGCAGGCACCAAAGGGTGGTGAATTAACACGTGCAGTCATCGGGGATTTTGATAACTTAAACAGTATGAATGGTCGCGGTACTGCGGTCGAGGGAACCAACTATTTATTTGACTCACTCATGAGTAGTTCTTTGGATGAGCCTGCGGTGATGTATCCATTGCTGGCAGAAAAGGTCAGCTATGACCCGAAAAACTTTAACGCGATCATTTTTCATTTAAACCCAAAAGCACGGTTTAGTGATGGCAGTTCTGTTACCGCAGCCGATGTAAAGTTCAGTTTTGATATCTTTCAAACCAAGTCCAATTTTGGTTTACAGATGTATTTGTCGGATTTAGCCAAGACCGAAGTGTTGTCCAAATACAGTGTCAAAATGCATTTTAAAACCCGAAATAATGTGGAAATGCCTTTGATTGTGGCCAGAATGCCAATTTATTCCAAAAAAGACTGGCAAGGCAAAGATTTTAGTAAAACTTCAGTCAAGCCGATTTTAGGCTCAGGCCCTTATCTCTTAGAGAAAATCAATGCAGGGCAGCGGGTTGTTTATAAGCGTAATCCAAAGTATTGGGCCAGAGATTTAAAGGTTAACCAAGGGCGCTATAATTTTAACCGCGTGGGTTATGTATATTATCGTAGCAAAGATATTGCTTTTACTGCGTTTAAGGCGGGTTTATATACCTTGCATGAGGAAGAGTCCGCACGACAATGGGTGACAGCCTATAACTTTCCCGCAGCGAAACAAGGTCTCGTTAAAAAATATCGATTTAAGCATTTCAATCCGATTCCAACGCAAAGTTTTGTGTTTAATACTCGCCGTCAGCCCTTTCAAGATATTTATTTTCGCCAAGCTTTAACCTATGCCTACGATTTCGAATGGCAAAACAAGGCGATGTTCTATGGGCAATATCAACGCCTACAAAGTTATTTTTCTAATAGTGAACTAGAGGCGAAGGGTGTGCCTTCGGCTGTTGAAATTAAAATTTTAAAGCCTTATTTAGCGAAATTGCATACTGTGCAGCGAGATGGTGTTTTAAAGAATTGGCATTATTCAGTTTCGGATGGATCGGGCTACAATCGAAATAATTTGCTGATCGCACGACAGATCTTATTAAAAAATGGCTATACATATAATGCAAAAAGGCAATTGTTGGATCGGAAAAATAAGCCGATTCAGTTTGAGTTTCTGATTCAGCCGAGTGATGCTGTGCGTGAAATTACGCCTTTTGTTCGCCACCTAAAGCGCCTAGGAATACAGCTGAACATTCGACAGGTTGATACACCCCAGTATTATGAGCGGATGCGGACTCAAGATTTTGATATGACCCTACAAACGATGCCACAGTCTTTGACACCAGGCAAAGAACAGGTGCAATTGTGGGGCAGTGCTTCAGCCCATCAGGTGGGAAATTATAATTATTCGGGTATTCAAAATCCGGTGATTGATCAGATGATCCGACAGTTGATTCAAGCGCATGATCGTAAGCAAGTGGTCGTTCAAACGCGTATTTTAGATCGCTTGCTACGTGCGGGTTATTATCAAATACCGACCTATGGTAAAGCTGATCAATGGTATGCCTATTGGAATATGTATCAAAAACCAAAACAGAGTCCGCAATTAAATGTCGGTTTGGATTATTGGTGGAGTGATGCCAAACAGGTTAAAAAGGTGAGTCAGTATTTAGGCTGGGCAGCCAAGCCATAAGCAGGCATAGGGGTTTTTGAGATGTGTATGTATATATTCAAAAGGCTGTTGCTGATCGTTCCGACCTTATTTCTGATTTTACTGATCAATTTTGCTGTGATCCAAATTGCACCCGGTGGTCCTGTTGAGCAAGCCATTCAACAAGCGGAAGCTATGCAAACTTTGGGTAATCTGGGTGGTGCCGGTGCAGGCTCAAATGTCTATCAAGGCGCGCAAGGACTCAGTGATGAAATGCTCGCAAAGATCAAAGCACATTATGGTTTTGATCAGCCTATGCATATACGCTTTTTTGAAATGGTGAAAAATTATGCGCAACTGGACTTTGGCACCAGCTTTTTTAAAGACCAGCCCGTTACAGCACTGATTAAGGATAAATTACCTGTATCATTGTCCTTAGGGCTGTGGAGTACCTTGCTGATTTATCTGATTTCGATTCCTTTGGGCATCAAAAAAGCCCGATTGCACGGCACGGTGTTTGATCAGTCGACATCGCTACTGTTGGCAGTGGCTTATGCGGTTCCTGCGTTTATTTTTGCAATTCTCCTGATTGTGTTTTTTGCAGGCGGTTCTTATTTCCAATGGTTCCCCTTACAAGGTTTGGTCTCGGAAAATTTTGCGGATTTGTCGTTATGGGGCAAAATTAAAGATTATTTTTGGCACATGGCTTTACCGCTTTTGGCGATGGTGATGGGTGGCTTTGCCACGTTGACTTATCTCACCAAGTATTCGTTTATGGAAGAGCTAGGCAAGCCTTATGTGCTGACGGCACGTTCTAAAGGCTTGACTGAGTCGCAAGTGTTATATGGCCATGTGTTTCGCAATGCGATATTGATTGTGGTGGCAGGCTTACCTGAAGCTTTAATCGCTTACTTCTTTGTGGGCAATTTATTTATTGAGATCATATTTAATCTGGATGGTTTAGGTTTATTGGGATTTGAAGCCATTGTGCAGCGTGACTATCCTGTGATTTTTGGCACCTTGTTCATTTTTACTTTGTTGGGCTTGCTGCTGCGTCTGATTGGCGATGTGTTGTATCAGCTGATTGATCCGAGAATACATTTTGATTCGCAAGGGAGAGGCTGATGTCACCCATTTTACAGGCAGGTTTCAAACGATTTAAGCAAAATAAGCTCGGGCTCAGTTGTTGTATTTTATTTATCTGTGTTTTTGTACTGTCTTTAGCCTCAGATCTAATCGCGAATGATAAACCACTATTGGTGAAGTATAATCAGACCTTATATTTCCCTGTATTGAAACACTATCCTGAAACGACTTTTGGCGGTGTTTTCGAAACTGAAACTGAATATAAAGATCCAGTGGTACAGCAGCTGATTCAAGCAAAAGGTTGGGTTGTTTGGCCGTTGATTCGATATTCATATCAAACCCCCAATGTAGATTTGACAGTCCCTGTACCGTCACCACCCACAATGCAAAATTGGCTCGGGACAGATGACCAAGGTCGTGATGTTTTGGCACGAGTATTATACGGCTTACGTGTCTCATTGCTGTTCGGTTTTATTTTGACTTTCAGTTCAACTGTATTGGGCATTGTGATTGGGGCAATACAAGGCTATTACGGTGGTTGGGTCGATTTAATCGGGCAGCGCATTTTAGAAGTGTGGGGTGGCTTACCCATGCTGTTCATGGTGATGATTTTAGTTAGTATGTTTAGCCCAAATATTTACTGGCTGTTTTTAATCATGCTGTTATTCAGTTGGATAATTTTAGTTCCACTGGTACGGGCTGAGTTTTTGAGGGCGCGCCAGCTGGACTATGTCCGTGCCGCGCGAAGTTTAGGTGTCACCAACCGAGCTATTATTTTTCGGCATATTTTACCCAACGCGATCAGCTCTAGCCTGTCACAACTGCCTTTTATTTTAACAGCCAATATTACAGCGCTAACCGCACTGGATTTCTTGGGTTATGGCCTACCGCCTAATGCGGCATCATTAGGCGAGCTTTTGTTACAAGGTAAGAATAATTTAAACGCACCATGGTTGGCCCTGTCTGGCTTTTTTAGCTTGGCTATCGTGCTTGCGTTGCTGATGTATATCGGGGAGGCTTTGCGCGATGCATTTGACCCTAGATGCCAATAGTACAGCCTCCATACTTAAAGTGAATGCTCTGAGCATTCACATTCCAGAACGGGTATTGGTCGATCAGCTCAGTTTTGAACTGCATGCTGGGCAGACTTTAGCACTGGTTGGAGAGAGTGGTTCAGGAAAATCGGTCAGTGCTTTAGCCTTGATGGGTTTATTGCCGAAAGATTTACAAGTGCAAGGCTCAGTACTATTAGACGGAAAAAATCTCTTAAAGCTGAGCGATGCGCAACTTAGGTCTATTCGTGGGCAAAAAATCGCGATGGTTTTTCAAGAGCCAATGACCGCTTTAAATTCTTTGCATCGGGTGGAAAAGATCATTGCCGAGACTTTATGGTCACAGGGCTGGTCTAAAACACAAGCGCGACAACGAGTGATTGCCTTGCTAGAAGATGTGGGCATTCCAAATCCAAAAAGTGTGTTGCGGCGTTTTCCATATGAGCTGTCTGGCGGGCAGCGTCAGCGGGTCATGATTGCCATGGCACTGGTGCAAGAGCCTGATATTTTGATTGCTGATGAGCCCACCACGGCACTAGATGTCATGCTGCAAGTTCAAATTTTAGACTTGCTGAAGTCTTTACAACAGCGCCATAACATGGCCATGATTTTGATCAGCCACGACCTCAATTTGGTGAAACATTATGCTGATGATGTCGTAGTCATCCATCAAGGCAAGGTCGTAGAGCAAGGGGCAGTTGCGCAGATTTTTGAGCAGTCGCAGTCTGCTTATACTCAAAACTTACTCAATCATTCTTTTGGTCAAGCTATTAACGTACAAGATACTGCTCCTTTGCTCCGCTTAAAACAACTCGAGGTTAAATTTCCGATTAAAAAAGGCTGGTTTAATCGCACGACACAGTATCTTGCTGCGGTTGAAGCTTTAGACTTGGACTTAGCTCAAGGGCATTCTTTGGGAGTGGTGGGGGAAAGTGGTGCAGGCAAAAGTTCTTTGGCTCTGGCTGTAGCAAGGTTGATTGAAAGTCGAGGACAGATCCAGTTTGGAGAACATGATTTAAACCAACTCTCGCAAAAGGCATTACGTCCGCTACGTCGTGATTTTCAAATCGTGTTTCAAGACCCATTCGCAAGTTTGAACCCACGCATGAGTGTTGAACAAATCATTTCAGAAGGTTTGACTTTAAAGCCTTTGTCTTCGTTTGAGAGGACACAGCGTGTTGAGAATGTCTTAACTCAGGTGGAGTTGCCAGTCACATTTAAAAGCTATTATCCACATGAGCTATCTGGTGGACAGCGGCAGCGTGTAGCTTTGGCACGAGCTTTGGTGCTTCAACCTAAACTATTGATTTTAGATGAACCGACTTCGGCTTTAGACCGAAGTACGCAGCGTTCAATTGTGGCGTTATTACGCCTTCTACAACAGGAGCAGGGCATCAGCTATTTGTTTATTAGTCATGACTTACAAGTGGTGCGGGCACTCTGCCAACAGGTTTTGGTCTTGCGTCATGCCAAAGTGGTGGAATTGCAAGCCACTGAACAACTTTTTGAGCAACCGCAGTCTGACTATACGCGTCAATTGATTCAAGCCAGTCAGTATCAGTAAAATCATTTTCTAAATAAAAGATCAGAAATTTTGACAAAATGAATTGTCAAACTCTCTTGACTGTAGCTAAAAAACACATAGAGTAAAAACACTAAAAAATATTAAAGGATGAATTTTCATGAGCCAGCTTGCAAGCGCAATCGACATTGGGCAGGTCCATTTTAAAAATAAGATGATTAAAGGGGCGATGAGTGAAGCACTGGCTAATCATGCAGGCCAGCCGAATCATTTGCACTTAGGCTTGTATGAGGCTTGGGCAAAAGGAGGCCTAGGCTGTGCCATTACAGGTAATGTGATGGTGGACTTCCGAGCTAAAAATGAGCCAGGCGTGGTGGTGATTGAAACCGAGCATGACTTAGAACCACTAAAAAAATGGGCTGCGATTGGTAAAAAACATGGCATGGTGCAATTGGTACAGTTGTCACATCCGGGCCGTCAATGTCCTAAGGGTTTAAATAAGGAAACGGTTGCACCTTCAGCAGTACCGTTTAGCCCTGCTTTAGCAATGAGCTTCGGAACACCGCGTGAGCTACGTGAAGATGAAATCCTTGATATTATCCAACGTTTTGCAACTTCAGCCGCCATCTGTGAAAAAGCGGGCTTTGAAGGCGTGCAATTACATGGTGCGCATGGTTATCTTATCAGTCAGTTTTTATCACCTTTGACCAATAAACGCCAAGATCAATGGGGTGGCTCTGCTGAAAACCGCATGCGTTTTTTATTGGAAATTTATAAAGCGGTACGTGCAGCGACCTCGGATCAGTTTATTATTTCGGTCAAACTTAATTCAGCAGATTTTCAGCGTGGCGGAATCTCGGAAGAAGATGTCATTGCGACATTTAAAGCCATTGATGCGGCTGGGATAGATTTGATTGAGATTTCAGGCGGCAGCTATGAAGCACCTGCGATGGCTGGGGTGAAGCAAGAAAAACGTAAGGCATCGACTATTGCACGTGAGGCTTACTTCTTAGAGTTTGCTGAAAAAATTCGTGAACAAGTCCAGTGTAAGTTGATGGTGACTGGCGGTTTCCGTACAGTGGTGGGTATGAACGCAGCCTTAGAAAGCGGCGCGTGTGACTTTATTGGGATGGCACGTCCGTTTGCGGTAGAACCTGACGTGACCAACCGTTTAATTGCAGGACAAGATGTGCGTTATGCAGTCGATAAGATCAAAACAGGCATTTCGATGATCGATAAAATGGCGATTATGGAAGTGATCTGGTATGCCGCGCAATTTAAGGATATCGCAGAAGGTAAACAGCCAAATCCGAAACTGTCACCGCTTAAAGTGTTTTTTAATTATTTAAAAGGCAATGTGAAAGCCGTGATTAAAGGGCAAGTTAACTCTAGAAAGTCAGCTTAAGCATAGCCTCACTGCGTGATAGAGCAATAGTGTTCAAAATAGGAAGCAGACGACTGCCCATTTGCCATTGCAGCATTGAAGGCATGTCTGCTTTGTATTTGGGTAAAATAGTGTTGAATGGACTGATACTGAGCAAATTGTGGTGTGGCATAACTGGCCGCATAGAGTGGAAACCACATCAAGATATCGGCATAACTAAACACATCGCCTGCAAAGTATGAATGCGTGTTTAAGTGGGTATCAATTGCTTTAAGTTGTCGATCTAGCTCAGGGTTTAAATAAGCGTGATTGAACGCACTGTAAAAGGCCAAACTCACAATGCGCAAAAGCAAATGTGTTTGTTGTTTAATGTGTTGGAAAACTTGTTTCAATGCCAAATTGGGCATGAGACTGGCATCGCTATAATGGCTATAAAAACAGAAGTTCCAATACTGTGTATGGTCATGAGGAATAATCAACTTTTGGCATAGTTGGCATAGGTATTCTACGATTGCACTGCTTTCCGTAAGTCGTATCGTCTGAGTATTATGTGAAATGTCGAACGTTCGAAATTTCAGATTTGTTTGTTTAGCTTGTGCTGTATCATAAAGTTTGAGTTCATAAGACTACTCAAGTTCCTCAACTAGCCAAAGAATACGTTGTGAACGCGAGTTTTGAAGATGATGTAAGATCATAAATATTTTTAGTTTTAAGTGATTGATCGTATATATAAAAGAAGAATAAAGGAAAGCTAGAATGAAAAATAGAAATGTTGCGATTTTAAGTGCTGTTTAACTGTTCGTAAGTCCTCAACTGCTATGGACGAATATGTCCTATCAAACGGGCGATATTATTTTTCATGTTTCGAAGTCTCAGCAAAGTTTAGGGATACAAAAAGCGACCAAGTCCCGTTATAGCCATAAGAGTTTAATTGTTAATAGAAATGGAAAAGCATGGGTTTTAGAGGTGGTTCAGCCTGTGAAATATACTGCACTTCAGCAGTGGATTGATCGCGGGGTTGAGTGTCATTACGTGGTGAAGCGCTTTAAAACGAATTTGACTGTTCAGCAAAAGCAGCACTTGATCAAGAACGCAGAACAATACTTAGGCCAGCCTTATGATCTCTATTTTGAGTGGGACAGTCGTGCGCTATATTGCTCAGCAATAGTCTGGAAGGCCTATCATGATGCTTTAGGTATTGAGTTGGCGCCGTTATCCAAACTGAAACAATTTGATTTAAGTTCGTCTGAAGTCAAGCAACTCATGCAACAGCGATATGGGCAAAACATTCCCTTGCATGAAACTGTGATTACGCCACAGGCTATTTTTGCCTCGACCGCTTTAGTTGAAGTTGATCGTAAATAGAAAAGCAATAAAAAAGCCCAAGTATTATGACTTGGGCTTTTTTATGAGATTACTTTAGGAAAAATCAATCTCGAATATGGCGTCCCTACGGGGATTCGAACCCCGGTTACCGCCGTGAAAGGGCGATGTCCTAGGCCTCTAGACGATAGGGACAGTACAGAAGTGATGTTCTAAAACCGATTACTTTTGATCTTAAGTAATGGCGTCCCTACGGGGATTCGAACCCCGGTTACCGCCGTGAAAGGGCGATGTCCTAGGCCTCTAGACGATAGGGACTTAATAAAACTTTACTTCTGAAATTGGCGTCCCTACGGGGATTCGAACCCCGGTTACCGCCGTGAAAGGGCGATGTCCTAGGCCTCTAGACGATAGGGACGTTTCAGAGGTGCGCGTATATTAGGGTGAAAATAGAGGGGTGTCAAATGCTTTTCTCTAAATAATTCCAGTTTTAAGTGTTGAGTGCATAAATTTACAACAATCTAAATAAAATGATTAAAAATCATATGATTTGAGTCGATTTTTTAAGCAACTTAAGCACGTTGTTAATGAATTCGGCATGGCGTAAATAGCCTTCGATCAGATGAGGATGAGCAATATCAGTGGTGATTTGCTTGTTGATAATGGCGGGAGTAAAAGCAAACGGTTTTTTGTTTAGTGGAAACGCACTTAGAAAATCAGCATCTGAATAAAAGTTGATCTAATCACCGTATAAAGCAGCGGGCCGTTGAATAGGTTGCTGCAAATGACACTGAATAACGCGAAAGGCAAAGTGGTGAACCGAGGGTAATCAGTGCTTGAATCTTAAGCTCAGGGTGTTGAATTAAATAATTATAGGCAATCACGCTGCCTATAGAGTGGGCAATCACAATATTGGGTTTCGTACCATGTAAGTGCTCACGCAGACGTATATGTGCGGTGTGGATGAAGTGTGGATTGGATAAATATAGATACGCTTCCATCAAAAAACGATGAATAAAGCTGCTATGCAACTCTGGGAAATGGTTGATTAAACTAGCTAAGTCACGCAAGGCCAGATCTTTGCCGAGGAGGCTGATGTATTTAATTTTATTATTGAATGAGAATTCATCTGAAAGTGTGAGCTGAGGATTTTTAGAAATTTCAGCTTGATGTTCAATATTGGGTGCAGCGGTGTGAGTTAGGTGAATAGGATGTAAAAAGGAAACCAATGTTGCGGCATGAGGTTGCTAGCGCTGAGGGTGTTTTCTAAATGCTGACGTATTAGAATATCTCCGTAAAAGTCCAGCCGACTGTACCGCTGAAGATAAGGTAGGTCATCTGCGCGGCCAAGTTCGCTCAGTACCTGTTGTAAGATCACAAGTCAATGTTGAAGCAGGGTACGTGCAGTCTTGTGCTGCTGATTCATTTCATGAATCCATACAATATTCATCGTGTATGCACCGATGATGTACTTGATAAAAACAGTATAAAAAAAGAGCGACCGGAGTCGCTCTTTTTTAACAATACGGATTAAGATTTCTTGTGATAAAAGGTGTAATAACTGGCATAACATACTGCAATAAACAGTAAACAACCAAAGAAGCTAATACGCATACTTGGGTCAAACACCATACTAACGCAGGTGATAAAGCAGAAGATAAAGCCAAGGATTGGCAAAATAGGAAACAGGGGTGCTGCAAAACCTAATTCTTCTTTTTTACGTCCTTGTTTATACCATTGGCGACGGAAGTTAAATTGGCTTAAGCAAATACTCATCCAAACTACGACCATGGTAAACGCTGCTATACCCAGTAAATTGGTAAAAATAGCTTCAGGTGCAAACTGTTCAGACAGTAAACCCGGCATTCCACCAATCATGGTCACAATGACTGCAACGTAAGGGACACCACGTGCATTGATTTTTGAGAAGACTGCTGGCAAATGTTTTTGGTAAGACAACGACCACATCATACGCGAAGCGGCAAATAGTCCTGAGTTCGCAGCAGATAGCAACGCAGTGATAATCACAAAACGAATGATATCTTCAGCATAAGGAATCCCAATGTGTTGGAATACGGTTACAAATGGACTGCTACTCACGCCTTCAGCCGCTAAACCTGCCTCTTGATGCGGAAGGAGTGAAGTCACGACTAAGATGGTACCTACAAAGAAAATCAATAAGCGGAAAATTGCAGTATTGATGGCTTTGGGGACATTCTTAGCAGGATCTTTGGTTTCACCCGCAGCAACACCAATCAGCTCTGTACCAGAAAATGCAAAGTTCACGATCAACATGGTGGTAAAGATAGGGAACAAGCCTTCTGGGAACCAACCCTGAGCCGTTAAGTTGCTAAATAAAGGCGCAGCTTCATAGCCTCTGTAGCCAATCACGCCAAAAATAGCGAGTAGACCCAATAAAATAAAAATAACAACGGTGATAACTTTGACTAAAGCTAACCAAAACTCAGATTCAGCGAACCATTTGGTCGAAATCATATTTAAACTAAATACAAAAGCACCAAAAATTAGGGTCCACATCCACATTGAACTATCTGGAAACCACTCCTGCATGAGCAGTGCGGCAGCTGTAAACTCGGTTCCTAGCGTGACTGACCACGTTAGCCAGTACAGCCATGTGATGGTATAACCTGTACCTGGTCCGATATAGCGTTTGGCATAGGCGCCAAATGAGCCAGACTCAGGCATATGAACAGCAAGTTCCCCTAAACACAGCATGACCATATATGCAATGATCCCGCCGAGGAAATAAGAAATAATGGCACCTACAGGCCCCGTTTGTGCAATGACTTCACCCGACCCTAAAAATAGGCCAGTCCCGATTGCGCCACCAAGCGAAATCATAACCAGATGTCGAGTACTCATAGCGCGTTTTAAAGGCGCAGAATTGCCCTGATGCGAAGCATCATTCGGAGATGAGTGCATAAGCGTTAATAAGTTCAGGAATGAAGCGGGCTATTGTAGTGAAAAACTGCAAATCTGCAATGAAATAATAGTAATTATGAATAAGTGTTGATCGGATAAGAGCAAGATATGGCGTCCCTACGGGGATTCGAACCCCGGTTACCGCCGTGAAAGGGCGATGTCCTAGGCCTCTAGACGATAGGGACGTTGTGAGGTGATGCGTATATTAAGGATTAAAGGCCTATTTGTCAAAAGGGTTTTTGCTCTGTGATGGTTGAAAGTTCAAACATTGGGCAAAACAAGTAATTAAATTGAATGAATTTTTTATTGTTGCAAAAGTGAGCCCAAAAAATAAGCTTAAGCTCACTTTGCTAAAGATGCTTAGTTTTTATTGTGATAGAGCCAATAGTAACTAGCATAGCAAGCCACCATAAAGAGCAAGCAACCAATAAAACCTGAAAGCATTTCAGGGTCAGCCGCCATACTTAAGCCTGTTTCTGTACAGCAGATAAAGCCTATGATCGGAACCAAGGGGTACGGAATTACAGCTCCGATAAAGCATGGCCCTGCTTTAACCATTGGCGACGAAAGTTAAACTGACTAGCAAATACTCATCCAGACAATCACCATAGTGAATGCTGCAACACCCATTAAGTGCTTAAAAATGACATCTGCACCAAACTGCTCAGAGAGCAAGCCCGGCAAGCCACCAATCATGGTGACCCAAATGGCAATATAAGGCACCCCAGATTTACTTACTTTGGCAAATAGCTTGGACAATTGGTTTTGTGAGGGCAGGGCCCACATCATCCGTGATGCAGCATATAAGCCTGAGTTTGTGATTGATAATAACGCTGTGATAATCACAAAACAGATAAAATCCTCGGCATAGGGAATGCCCATTTGGGTGAATACAGTTACAAACGGGCTGCTGCTTAAGCCGCCATGTCCGCCCACTTGCAAACCGGTGTTGCTATAGCTAAGTAGCGAACTGATGACAATGATGGTACCAACAAAGAAAATAATGAGGCGCCAAACCGTGACATGAATGGCTTTAGGCACATTTTTTCTGGGTTTTTAGTTTCACCTGCGGCAATGCCAATCATTTCTGTACCATTAAAAGCAAAGTTCACAATTAATAAGGTGGTAAACAAAGGAATAAGACCATTTGGTAGCCAGCCTTGTGCTGTTAAGTTGTTAAATAAGGGGGCAGATTCATAGCCCTGAAAAGGAATGATACCGAAAATACAGGCAAAGCCTAAAAGAATGAAAATGAGTACAGTTGCGACTTTAATCATGGACAGCCAAAACTCAGACTCTGCAAAAGCTCGGGTTGAACTGAGGTTTGAAATCAAAACGCCACTGGCAAAGATTAACGTCCATAACCAGATTGACGTTTGCGGGAACCATTCCTGTACCAAAATGGCTGCTGTTGTAAATTCTGTGCTGAGTGTTGCCGACCAGCCGAGCCAATACATCCACGACACCATATAACCTGTGCCAGGGCCAATATAAAGTGTTGCAAAGGCACCAAATGAACCAGAAACAGGTAAATGTACTGCAAGCTCCCCGAGGCAAAGCATGACCATATATGCAATCACCCCCCAATAATATAAGCCAGCACAGCACCAAGAGGCCCTGCTTGTGAAATCACTTCGCTTGAGCCCATGAACAGACCTGTACCAATGGCAATGGCGCCACCAAGCGATAACATGACATGATCAGGTGGCTTGTGCTCATGGCATGTTTTAATGAGGTATTTTGGGGTGAATCAATTGAAGACTGCGAAGGTGGCATTGCAGATTGCATAGAAAATCAAACAATGGGCTTAAAGTTATATTCTAGATTTTAATAAGATGAAAAATCACGTGAATTGAAATTTTCTGATGAACTCTCAGTATTAATTTAAAAAACAAATGTTTAAAGTCAATTTTTTAGTGGTCGGGTGTTGGATAAGAAGGGCTATTTTCAGCACTTGAATGGATTTCTTGTACAACAGGGTCTTGGTTGGTGTTATTGGTCTCTTGTTGGACAAACCAGAGGTAAAAAATAGAAGGTGATAGAATCAATAAAAAGATTAAAAATTTCTTAAGCATAACAATCAACCTTGAAAAACACGAACTATAGTATAGCTAGTGAATTGTTAAAATTGAAATGAAACATCGGTGGTCAATCAGAACCGATTAAATGAAAAGTAGTGTTTTCTAGAAATAGAATAAGATGGCGTCCCTACGGGGATTCGAACCCCGGTTACCGCCGTGAAAGGGCGATGTCCTAGGCCTCTAGACGATAGGGACGTTGCGAGGATGGCGGTATCTTATTGATCCGCCACCAGAGTGTCAAGTAGGTGTGGTGCGAGTTTGTTCAAAATATAACAGAACAGTTCAGCGGTCTTTTGAGTGTCGTATAAAGCCGAGTGGGCCTCTTTACCATCGAACTCAATCCCAGCTTGAATACATGACTTCGCAAGAACAGTCTGACCAAACATCACAGCACTTAGGGTGACGGTGTCAAATACTGAAAAACTGTGAAATGGGTTTTGATTTTTGGTTCCTGTACGTGCAATCGCTGCTTGTACAAAGCCTAAATCAAAGTGGGCGTTATGACCAACCAAGACCGCATGTGTACAGTTATGTTGGCGACGAACTTCATTGACGGCTTTAAAAATACGTTTTAATGCTGTTTTTTCGTCTTCAGCCATAGCCATGCGCATGGGATTAAAGGGATCAATACCAATAAAGTCCAATGAGCGACGGTCTAGATTTGCACCTTCAAAGGGGTTGATATGCGCATGATGTGCAGGACCCGGTACAAATTGACCTTCTTCATTATAAATAATCGGAATTGCAGCAATTTCCAATAAGGCATCGGTCTGTGCATTAAAACCTGCTGTTTCGACATCGACAACAACAGGTAGAAAACCACGGAAACGCTGACCAATTATTGGCAATGTTTCATTTGTCACACTTTTCTCCATTGAATGGTTTTACCCGCATACAGCGGAATAATGTGTTCACCATCCAAATAGTCTAAACTCTCAGGGATGACTTGGTCTTCTTTTACCAGTGTAATTGTTGAAGTATTGCGCGGTAGACCGTAGAAGTCTGCACCAAAGTGGCTGGCAAAACCTTCAAGGCGTTCAAGTTTACCCACTTGATCGAATGCTTGAGCATAAAGTTCAATTGCCGTTGGTGCGCTGTAGCAACCTGCACATCCACATGCATTTTCTTTGGCATTTTTAGAGTGTGGTGCACTGTCTGTGCCTAAGAAAAACTTAGGGTTGGCACTGGTCGCAACTTCGAGCAAAGTTTGCTGATGCGTTTGGCGTTTTAAAATGGGTAAGCAATAGAAGTGCGGTTTAATGCCACCAACCAACATATCATTACGGTTAAACAGTAAATGCTGCGGAGTAATGGTTGCTGCTACATTACGATCTTGTTCTAAAACAAAGTTAGCCGCTTCGCTGGTGGTAATGTGTTCTAAAACCAACTTCAGTTTTGGAAATTGTTTCAGCAAAGGAGAAAGAACTTCGTCTAAGAAACGTTTTTCACGATCGAAAATATCGACATGATTGTGTGTAACTTCGCCGTGCAGAAGTAATGGAACCTGATGTTCTTCAAGTTGCTCAATAACAGCATAGACTTTACGTATGTCACTGACGCCATTGTCTGAATTGGTGGTCGCGCCAGCAGGGTAGAGTTTAATGGCATTTACAAACTCAGAGTTTTTAATTTTCTTGACTTCTTCAGGCGAAGTTGTGTCAGTAAAATACAACACCATGCGCGGGTCGAAGGCATTGCCTTCTGGTACATGCGCCATGATGCGTTCACGGTAGGCATTCGCTTCCTCAACCGTTTTAACAGGCGGTACGGTATTTGGCATACAAATAGCGCGTGAAAACTGTTGAGCTAAATCGGGAACCGTACGTTGTAATGCAAGACCATCACGAAGGTGAGCGTGCCAGTCATCTGGCTGGAGGATCGTAATCGTATTCAAGGCGATTTCTGTCAAAGAAATAAAACAGATGATAATGCATATACGCCAAAAATGATAATGACAAATAAAGGCATCTTGTCTGATTATTATGATTCATCTTTGTAAATTTGTGTTATTTTTAAGCAACCACAAGAATTAAATCTGGTCTGGTATGGAATATAAATACAACCTAGCCAAACTTCAGTACGATAAAGAAAAAATGGAAGAGCTGATTACACGACACAACCGTCGTATTGGTCAGGTTTTTCCTCAGAAATTAGAACAAGAGTTTTGGCGATTAAACTTAGAGCGCGCGCGTCGCAATATAAATGACTTTCTGTGGTCGGGTGTTTTGGCTTATTTTATTTTTGCCATTTTAACGATTCCAGGGGATTATTGGATTATTGAGCAGTCTCATTTTAAACAAGATTTTATTCATTGCTTGCTGGGCCTGCTAAATGGTGCAGTTTGTCTTTTATTCCTTTATGTTTTTTCACATTATACCAAACTAAAGCCTTTTTTTGCCTATGCAGCCATGTTTGCTGTGTTTTGGGCCGTAGTCTCGACGACTTGGTTGACCATGTCGGTACATACCGAAGCTTTGCGCCATCAAGCAATGATGATTATCTGCATGATTTATGTATTGGGGTTTTTACTGACTGGAGTAAAACCAGGATATGTTTTTATCGCAGGCATAGTAGCTGCTGCCGTTTCATTTTTAGTGCTCATTTCAACTTTAGTTAAGTTTGATGCGATCGTGATGGGGCGTGTGATGCTTGGTAGCTGTTTGCTGGGGTATATCATTAGTCGTATGATTTATGCTCGCGAGCGCATCATTTTTTTAAATATTCGCCGTGCTAAAATTAGTGAAAAAATACATCGAATACATACTTCAGAATTGCTGCATTTGAGTCAGAATGATGAGCTGACGAAGATATCAAATCGGCGTAATTTTGACGAAATGATGGATACATATTATGAGCAATCACGTCAGGATGAAACACCTTTGTCGATTTTGTTTATTGATGTTGATTTTTTCAAAAAATATAACGACTGTTATGGTCACCAAAAGGGTGATGATGTGATTTCATCGATTGCAAAGTCTATTAAAAATGCGATTCGACATATGGATTTTGTGGCACGTTATGGTGGCGAAGAGTTTGTGGTGTTATTGCCAGAAACCGACGCACATGGCGCTTATGCGGTGGCTTCAAATATTTACCGAGCGATTGAGCGTTTGGAAATTCCTCATGAAATGTCTGAAGTATCACCATTTGTGACCATTAGTTTAGGGATCACGGTCTTTAAAGGTGAGGTGGATTTGAGCAAAGTCGAGTTACTGGGGATCGCAGATCAGGCTTTATACCGCGCCAAGCAATTGGGGCGTAATCAAATTTATTATCAGCCTTTAACCACATCGACGTGTATAGAATGAATCGCTAAAATAAAAAAACCGCTCTTATGAGCGGTTTTTTTGACATTCAACAAACTTATTTGTTTTTGTCTTTTAACTGTGGAACAGCAGAACCAGTACCTACAGCTAATAAACCAGTATTGGTATAAATACCAAGTTTCGCACGAGTATCGGTAATGTCCAAGTTACGCATCGTTAACTGACCAATACGGTCCATTGGCGTAAACATTGAATCGCCTTTCTCCATCGTCAAGCGCTCAGCTTCATAAGTGAGGTTTTCAGACTCAGTGTTCATGATGGTGTAGTCATTACCACGACGAAGCTCTAAAGTTACTGTACCAGTGATGGCTTTCGCAACCCAACGCTGTGCAGTTTCACGAAGCATTAATGCTTGAGAGTCGAACCAACGACCTTGGTAAAGTAAACGACCTAAACGTAGACCGTTAATACGATACTGTTCGATTGTGTCTTCGTTATGAATACCAGTCACCAAGCGCTCATAAGCAATATGTAGAAGTGCCATACCCGGTGCTTCATAAATACCGCGAGATTTTGCTTCAATAATACGGTTTTCGATTTGGTCAGACATACCTAGACCATGACGACCACCAATACGGTTTGCTTCAAGAATGAACTCAACAGGGTCTTCGATACGTTGACCATTGATTGCAACAGGGAAGCCTTCCTCAAAGGTAATTGATACTTCTTCAGCATCAATTTTTACATCATCTTTCCAGAATGCAACACCCATGATTGGGTCAACAATTTTGATCCCTGCATTGAGGTATTCAAGATCTTTTGCTTCATGGGTCGCACCCAACATGTTTGAGTCAGTTGAATACGCTTTTTCTTTTGACATTTTGTAGTCAAAGCCGTTGTCGATGAGGAATTGTGACATTTCCGCACGACCGCCCAACTCATCAATAAAGGTTTGGTCTAACCAAGGCTTATAGATTTTAAGTGCAGGGTTAGTTAACAAACCATAACGGTAGAAACGTTCAATATCGTTTCCTTTATAAGTTGAACCATCACCCCAGATGTTGACGTCATCTTCTTTCATTGCGGTAACAAGCATAGTCCCTGTTACTGCACGACCCAATGGCGTCGTGTTGAAATACGGTACACCACCAGTTGAAATGTGGAACGCGCCACATTGAATCGCAGCAATACCTTCAAGTGCAAGCTGTAAACGGCAGTCAACTAAGCGAGCTTTTACTGCGCCATACGCTTCCGCTTTTTTAGGAATCTCATCGTAGTCGTCTTCATCAGGCTGACCTAAGTTTGCTGTATAAGCATAAGGTTCTGCGCCTTTTTGTTTCATCCACAAAAGTGCAGCTGAAGTATCTAGACCACCAGAGAAGGCAATACCAACTTTTTTGCCAACTGGGACATTCTGCAAGATAGTTGCATTATCAGTCATTGTTAATCCTAACGATATAAATATAGGCACCGAGAATGGGTGGCCTGAAAGAATACATATGTCCGAGATTGTAGCACTTTTCCAAATGGTTTTTCTAAAAAATCATAGGACTTCAAAAATATTAAAGCTCATGTGCATATCGATACTGTTGAAAAATTTCTGGATAAAATCGGTTTCTATATTGTGTGCTCACTTTTTGTCTTTTTAGGAGGCGTTTAAGCTGTAAATTAATCAGAAAAGAGGCGAAATTAGTTGGTTTTAAATTGGTATTACCAATATTGTGTGATTTTTCCATTTTTTGAGTATTAAGCTGGATTTAAATTCGGTGATTATTTTTTATATTATTAGACTAAAGTCTAAAGTTGGCATTATTTACATAAAAATATCAGCAAAAACAATGATTTTAATTTGATTGAAATATGATCTAGTTTGTAAAGGTAGTTAATATTGGTCATACCAATATTAACTTTTAATTGAAGTTTTACTTCATTTTAAATCAAAATAAGCCAAGCATAAGTCATTATTGGTTTGTTTCTCTTTACGGTTGCTTATATTGGTCTGTCCAATATTGGCAAAAGTGCCAATAATATGCTCAAAATTAAATCTTAGTAAGCATTTCAAGGAGATGACAATGCTTCAATGGCAGCAAATGTATGACCCGATGGGGAATATTTGGATTTCAAGTCTAATTGCACTGATTCCGATTATATTCTTCTTTTTGGCGCTCGCGGTATTTCGTTTAAAAGGCAGTGTGGCAGGTACGATCACTGTTGTACTTGCACTTCTTGTCTCTTTATTTGTCTATAAGATGCCGGTGCTGATGGCATTCGCATCGATGGCTTATGGTTTCCTCTACGGTCTATGGCCGATTGCATGGATCATTATTGGTGCGGTATTCCTGTATAAAATTTCAGTGAAGACAGGCCAGTTTGACATCATTCGTTCTTCTATTCTCTCAATTACTGAAGATCAGCGCTTACAAATGCTGTTGGTGGGTTTTGCTTTCGGTACCTTCTTAGAGGGTGCTGCAGGCTTTGGGGCTCCTGTGGCGATTACCGCAGCATTATTAGTCGGTTTAGGCTTTAAACCGTTATATGCAGCAGGTCTATGCCTAATCGTAAACACAGCACCTGTGGCTTTTGGTGCGATGGGTATTCCAATTATCGTTGCTGGACAAGTCTCTGGTGTCGATACGATGGAAATCAGCCAAATGGTGGGCCGTCAGCTACCATTTATGGTGCCAATCGTGTTGTTCTGGATTATGGCAATCATGGACGGCTGGCGCGGCGTTAAAGAAACATGGCCAGCAGTTGTGGTAGGTGCAAGTAGCTTTGCAATTGCACAATACTTAACTTCTAACTTTGTTGGTCCAGAATTACCCGATATTACGGCTGCAATTGCATCCCTGATTTCTTTAACAATTTTGTTTAAATACTGGCAGCCGAAGCACATTTTCCGTTTTGCAGATCAAGATGCAACGATGAGTGAAGATGTGGCTGCACAAAAACAGAAAAAATACACTGTAGGACAAATTGCAAAAGCATGGTCTCCATTCGCAATTTTAACTGTGATGGTGACGATCTGGAGTGTGAAACCGTTTAAGGATTTATTTGCCAAAGACGGTGCATTGCATGATCTCGTGATTTCAATCAAAGTACCATTTTTGCATCAAATGATTCAAAAAATGCCACCTGTGGTTGCTGAAATTAAAGACTATGACGCGATTTACAAGTTTGATTGGATTTCAGCGACAGGAACTGCGATCTTTATTGCAGCATTGATCACCATTGCCTATTTGAAGATGAAACCGAAAGATGCTGTGGTAACTTTTGGTGAAACTCTGAATGAGTTGAAAGTTCCCATTTATTCAATTGGTATGGTGTTGTCTTTTGCTTTTATCGCAAACTATTCGGGTATGTCTTCGACCTTGGCTTTGGCCCTTGCACATACAGGTTCGGCATTTACGTTCTTCTCGCCTTTCTTGGGTTGGTTGGGTGTATTCCTCACGGGTTCAGATACTTCTGCCAATGCACTGTTTTCAGCACTTCAAGCCACTACGGCTCAGCAAATTGGTGTGCCAGAAGTTTTACTGGTGGCAGCAAATACCAGTGGTGGTGTGACCGGTAAGATGATTTCACCTCAATCGATTGCGATTGCGTGTGCGGCGGTAGGACTGGTTGGTAAAGAGTCTGATTTATTCCGTTTTACCTTAAAACACAGTATAACGTTCACAATTATGATGGGTATTATGATTACCCTACAAGCCTATGTGTTCCCATGGATGATTCCGTAACACAAATGGTGTATCAACGTTAAGGAAAGCAGATGAAAGTCTCTGATAAAGCTGTACAAAGCCTGCGTGTATTGATTGAACAAAGCAATATGCAAGTTGGAGACCGTCTGCCTGCTGAAAGAAAACTGTGTGAACAGCTTCAAGTCTCTCGCTCTTCTTTAAGAGAGGCCATTTCGCAGTTGACCAGCATGGGTATGTTGGTCAGCAAAGTGGGGGCGGGGACTTTTTTAAAACAATTACCAGCAACTTGGTCCAGTTATCAAATCGTACAACCGATTAGTAATTTGATGAGTGAGGATCCTGCCTACCGATTTGATGTGCAAGAGGCGCGCATTATTTTAGAAGGTGGAACAACTTGGTATGCAGCACAACGCGCAACCCAAGAAGATCTGGTGAACATCCGACATCATTATGATCAGATTAACCATTTTCAGGCTTTGGGAAATGATGACGAGGCGGCTCGCGCAGATGCGAAATTTCATTTGGCGATTGCTGAAGCATCTCATAATTTGGTTTTGATTCAGATGATGCGTGGTCTGTTTGATTTGTTGCAGTTCAACGTCGCTTTGGGACGCCGAAAAGTCTATAGCGAAGCACACCGTTTTGATCAATTGCATGATCAGCACTTTCAAGTCATGAATGCAATTGAACGTCGTGATCCAGAAGCTGCACGTAAAGCAGTCTGTGGACACATTGAGTTTGTAGTACAACAGGTGCGAATGATTGATGAGGAAGAAGCTCGTCGTCAGCGCGCCAGTCGATTAAACAGGATATAAGCATGATTATTTCTTCTGCCAATGACTACCGTGAAGCGGCACGACGTCGTTTACCGCCATTTTTATTCCATTACATCGATGGTGGTGCGTATGCAGAATATACCCTGAAGCGTAACGTAGAAGATTTATCAAAAATTGCTTTGCGCCAGCGTGTACTGAACGACATGTCACAGTTAAGTTTAGAGACAAAACTGTTTGATGAAACTCTGTCGATGCCTGTTGCATTATCTCCTGTGGGTTTAACAGGCATGTATGCACGCCGCGGCGAAGTTCAAGCTGCGGTCGCTGCAGATAAAAAGGGTATTCCGTTTACACTGTCTACCGTTTCAGTATGTCCAATTGAGGAAGTGGCACCTGCGATTCAGCGTCCAATGTGGTTCCAGCTCTATGTACTACGTGACCGTGGTTTTATGAAAAATGCCTTGGAACGTGCTAAAGCAGCAGGCTGTTCAACCTTGGTGTTTACCGTGGATATGCCTGTTCCGGGCGCGCGTTACCGTGATGCCCACTCGGGTATGAGTGGCCCAAATGCAGCAATGCGCCGTTATATGCAGTCATGTTTCCACCCACATTGGGCGTGGAATGTCGGCATGATGGGACGTCCGCATGACTTGGGCAACATTTCTAAATACTTAGGTAAGCCTACAGGCCTAGAAGATTATATTGGTTGGTTAGGTTCTAACTTTGATCCGTCTATTTCATGGAAAGACCTTGAGTGGATTCGTGAGTTTTGGGATGGGCCAATGGTCATTAAAGGAATTCTGGATCCTGAAGATGCCAAAGATGCAGTGCGTTTCGGTGCAGATGGGATTGTGGTTTCAAACCACGGTGGTCGTCAGCTGGATGGCGTTTTATCTTCTGCACGTGCACTTCCGCCAATTGCAGATGCAGTCAAGGGTGATATTAAAATCCTCGCGGATTCGGGTATTCGTAATGGTTTAGACGTGGTACGTATGCTGGCGTTGGGTGCGGACACGTGTATGCTCGGTCGTGCTTTTGTTTATGCACTCGGTGCAGCAGGCGGTGATGGTGTTTCAAATCTATTGGAACTGATTGATAAAGAAATGCGTGTGGCAATGACTTTAACAGGTGCAAAAACCATTGCTGATATTACGTCTGACTGTTTAGTGAAGTTAGAGCGAGAGTTGGCTGAGTAAGTTTTTAATAATTTCTATTGTATGAAAATGGATAGTGTGAAGTTGTTTTAATTCACAATGTAAATCTCCCCTGACCCCTCTTTATAAAAGAGGGGAATATTGCAAATTAATTGATTGTAAAATTTGCAATACTCTCCCTTTGTAAACGGAGGGGCTTGTTTTTACTTGAATTGATCTAGGTAAAAGAAAAGTCCCCTTTTGGAAAAGGGAGATATAGGGGGATTTCAAATATGGAATTGATCTTTGCACTTTGAATTTGAATATAAGAAGTTAAATAAATGAATAAATAAACATTATTCCTTAATTAAAATTTGGAATAGGAAAACTCCTTATGCAAACTCAATTATCTCCACAGCAAACTATTCAAAAACTCATCACCATTGTTGGTAAACAACACGTTTTAACTGACGATAAAGACACACGTTTATACCGCCAAGGTCGTCGTTACGGTGCAGGAAAAGTACTGGCTGTTGTTGCACCTGGGTCATTACTGGAACAGTGGCAAGTATTGCAAACAGCTGTTGATGCAGATTGTATTGTAATTATGCAAGCAGCCAACACAGGTTTGACTGGTGGTTCAACACCTTTTGGCGATGAATATGACCGTCCTGTGGTTTTGATCAGCACGCGTCGTTTGGTTGGCATACAGGTCATTAATGACGGTCAGCAAGTGATTTGTCTACCCGGTGCAACACTAGATCGACTTGAAAAAGAATTGGTGCCATTTAATCGGGAACCACACTCGGTGATTGGTTCATCGTGTATTGGAGCTTCAGTTTTAGGTGGTGTCTGTAATAACTCAGGCGGTGCTTTAGTACGTCGTGGTCCTGCTTATACTGAACTGGCATTGTATGCCCGTGTCAATGATGATGGTCAGTTAGAGTTGGTGAATCATTTAGGGGTAAATCTCGGAGAAACACCTGAAGAAATCCTGAGCAAACTTGAAACAAAAGATTATCAAATCGGCGATATTATCAATAACTCAGGCTGCTGCGCATCGGACCATCGTTATGGACATGATGTTAAACAAGTGGATGAAAATACGCCCGCGCGTTTTAATGCCGATCCTTCTCGTTTATATGAAGCATCGGGTTCAGCAGGTAAAGTATGTGTCTTTGCCGTACGTTTGGATACGTTTGAAAAAATTCCAAGTCAGGTATTTTACGTGGGTACAAATTCACATGATGATTTGACTGAAATCCGCCGTTTTTTACTAAAAGATTTGCCGCGATTGCCGATTGCAGGGGAATATATCCACCGCGTGGCTTATGACATTGGGGCGGAGTACGGTAAAGACACCTTCATGTTCATTGAAAACCTAGGCACAGCTAAAGTGCCTGCTGCATTTGCAATGAAAGATAAAGTCGATGCGTACTTAGAAAAATTTGGTATGAAGGGGCTGTCAGATAAAGTCCTGCAATTGATCACCAAATTTTTGCCCAATCATTTACCGAAACGGATGAATGCGTTCCGTGATTTGTATGAACATCATTTGGTTATCCGGATTGAAAATCAAGATGTCGAGCAAGTTGAAAGCTTTTTAAAACGTTATTTCCAAGACAAAACCTCAGGTGATTTTTTCCACTGTAGCGAGGAAGAAGGACGTAAAGCATTTTTACATCGCTTTGCTGTTGCTGGTGCAGCAATTCGCTATCGGGATACGCACCGTTCAGAAGTTGAAGATATTGTGGCTCTGGATATCGCATTGCGTCGGAATGATCGAGAGTGGGTGGAAACCTTACCCAAAGAGATGGATGAGCTGATTGTTCATAAACTCTATTATGGTCACTTTTTATGTCATGTTTTTCATCAGGACTATATTGTGAAAAAAGGCGTAGATCCTTTGGCGATGGAACACCAAATGTGGCATTTACTGGATGCTCGTGGGGCAGAATACCCAGCCGAACATAATGTCGGACATTTATATGTAGCAAAACCTGCACTACGAACGCATTATGAAAAGCTTGATCCTACCAATAGTTTTAATGTGGGCATTGGTCAAACCAGTAAGCTGAAGCATTGGCAGTAAAGGGCTTTGGTCTAAAAAACTAAACCAGTGAGGGCAACGTCACTGGTTTTTTATTGCCTATGTTTTTGAGCGCTCAGTTGAATTGACCGTAGATGCCAAGAATTTTTTATAAATTGTCATCCCATTATTTTAAAAAACAGCTAAAGTAGTATGCAACAAGTTGCAAAGCCAAAGATAAGGATTCATGATGACAACCAATAGCTATGCACATATTTTAAAACCCTTACATTTGGGTTTTACCACCATTAAAAACCGTGTGGTAATGGGCTCCATGCATACGGGCTTGGAAGATCGTTTTTATAATTATCCAAAATTGGCAGCATACTTCGGTGAGCGTGCTAAAGGTGGAGTCGGCCTGATCATTACAGGTGGAATTTCTCCAAACCGTCAAGGTTGGCTGCTACCTGCGGGTGGAACGATGAATACACTGGGGGATATTGCTCCGCATCGTCTAGTGACACATGCCGTACATAAGCATGGTGCAAAAATTCTCATGCAAATTTTGCATGCTGGACGTTATGGCTACCAACCCTTTGTGGTTTCTGCCAGCCCAATTAAATCGCCAATTTCGCCTTTTAAACCGCGTCAAATGTCTGAAAAACAAATTTTGAATACCATTAATGACTATGTTAACTGTGCCAGTCTTGCCAAAAAGGCGGGCTATGACGGTGTGGAAATTATGGGTTCAGAAGGTTATTTACTGAATCAATTCTTAAGCCGTCATGTGAATCAACGTGAAGACCGTTGGGGTGGACCGATTGAAAACCGTATGCGTTTTGCGGTCGAAATCGTCAAAGGGATACGTGCACAAGTTGGTGAGAAATTTATTATTTGCTTCCGTTTGTCATTGC
Source organism: Acinetobacter johnsonii (assembly GCF_048551975.1). Lineage (GTDB taxonomy): Bacteria > Pseudomonadota > Gammaproteobacteria > Pseudomonadales > Moraxellaceae > Acinetobacter > Acinetobacter johnsonii_A. The sequence goes on from NZ_JBIMCF010000004.1 coordinate 53,123, forward strand.
TAGATTTAGTGCATGATGGCAATACCATGCAAGAAGTGATTACCATTGCGCAAGCAATAGAAAAAGCAGGCATTACCTTATTGAATACAGGAATTGGCTGGCATGAAGCGCGAATTCCGACCATTGTGACTTCTGTGCCACGTGCTGCTTTTGTTGACTATACTGCGGAAGTGAAAAAGCACGTGGCTGTGCCAGTGATTGCTTCAAACCGTATTAATATGCCAGACACGGCAGAAGAGATTTTGGCATCTGGCAAAGCTGATATGGTGCAAATGGCGCGTCCCTTATTGGCCGATGCTTTTTGGGTGAATAAAACAGCAACCAATCGTGTAGACGAGATCAATACGTGTATCGCTTGTAACCAAGCATGCTTAGATCATACTTTTAAAAATCAGCGTGCAACCTGTTTAGTCAACCCACGTGCAGCGTTTGAAACAGAGTTGGCTTATTTGAAAGCGAAACAACCGAAACGAGTTGCAGTTGTTGGTGGTGGTGTCGCAGGTATGTCTGCAGCGACGGTTGCAGCCAGTCGTGGACACCGAGTGACTCTGTTTGAAGCAAGTCATGAGGTGGGTGGGCAGTTCAACTTGGCAAAAGTTGTACCCGGTAAAGAAGAGTTTCATGAGACCATTCGTTATTTCAAAGTACAGATTGAAAAAACTGGCGTCGACTTACGTTTAAACACCAAGGTGAATCGTGAGCAGCTTGAGCGTGAAGGCTTTGAAGAAATTATTATAGCTACAGGTGTTGTGCCACGTGCATTACGTATCGAAGGGAGTGATTCACCGCAAGTCTTGTCTTATGCAGAAGTGTTACGCGGTGCACCTGTCGGTCGAAAAGTTGCGGTGATTGGTGCTGGAGGGATTGGTTTTGATGTGTCTGAGTATTTATTGAAACCAGAGCATCAACCTCAGCCACAACCACTTGCAGATTGGCAACGTGAATGGGGCGTAGATCCAAACCCGAATTATGTTTCTGAAGGAGGCACGCAGGTCGCAGAAGTTCATCCGCGTGTTCGTGAGATTTATTTATTACAACGTAAAACCTCTGCACTTGGAGCAGGTTTGGGTAAAACTTCGGGTTGGGTACACCGTGCACAGTTGAAAAAGCATGCAGTACGTATGTTGCGTGGAGTTCAGTACAAAGCTGTGACTAATGAAGGGCTTTGGGTGGGTATGGCAGGACAAGATCAATTGCTACGTGTTGATACTATCGTTGTATGTGCAGGACAGGAGTCAGTGAAAGATCTGATGCCAAGTGCTGAGCAAAATACGTTAGCCAATTATCACATTATTGGTGGTGCTAAACTCGCAGCTGAGTTAGATGCAAAACGTGCCATTCGTGAAGGTGCAGAAGTTGCTGCAAAATTGTAAACGTTTGATGAAACAATATGCAGTTGGTTGCTTCAAGGTGAATTTTCACTTGTCATTGAAACAAAAGCTCCGTATGATGGCGCACATGGAAGCGTGGCAGAGCGGTTTAATGCACCGGTCTTGAAAACCGACGAGGGCTTATACCCCTCCGTGAGTTCGAATCTCACCGCTTCCGCCAAATTTGAAAACAACAAAGCCCTGACAATGTCAGGGCTTTGTTGTTTCTAGGCTTATGTAACGTAAGCCTTTAGTAAGAATAATAAAAACTTGTTTGAATTTAAATTATTTTTCAAGATTAAATACAATCTCAAATTGGATACCGTCCCAAATAGTTAATTCACCGATCCAATTGGTTTTTGCATTAAATCTTTTGGGGTATTGGCTGCCATCTTTACCATCTAAAATATTTTGAAAATCTGAGCTTTTATCGAGCATAGCTATAATGGGTCTAATTTTTAATTTTTCTTTTAATGCAAAATCAAGGTTTTTCTTAAATTCATTACGTCCATTACCAGTCCATCTATCAATACGGTCACGATAAACTTGTTTTCTTTCAGTTGGATGTTTAGATAATAAAGGTTTATGACCCCATAAACTAACAATTAGCTCATTATTAGAGCTAATTGAAGATACTGACCAGTTCGGATTTTTCAGATCAGCATCAAATTTTTTAAACTCAGAAACGATACCCACAATAATACTCATATTCAAATTAATCCTTATTTAAGATATGCTGATCGGCATAAATTACAAGTATTTAAGGTTAATAAATGTCTGATACTCCGACTGTTTGGGGTGTACACATGGGCGTACATGTTGGAACTGAGCCAGTTGAAAAAAATTACATTGTTAGTGGCAGTGAACTTTGTTTCACCAATATCTAAAATTATGATTTTATTATATTTATTTTTATTGAAATTTTAGAAAATCCATTGAAAATCAGTATCTTGCAAAATATTTATGCAACAAAGCCAATCTATATTGAACTAGCCTTTCAAGGATTCAGTTTTTCAGCATGAAGATAAAACATCGTGACAGTTTATTCAGATGTATTGCTGAGCAACATAGTGTTGCGCTTGTGCAACGGTTATCATAGAGTCAACAAAGCGTTGGAAGACATTATGAAAATCGTGGCAGATGAAAATCTCGCATTTACCGATTATTTTTTTGCCGAATTTGGTGAAATTGAGCACAAAGCAGGGCGTACTTTAACGCATGCCGATGTTGTAGATGCCAAAACACTGTTGGTGCGTTCTGTGACACGCGTCAATCAAGCATTAATCAATAACACTACACTTCAATATGTAGGTAGTGCAACCATTGGTACAGACCATTTAGATATTGAAGCTATTGAGAAACAGAATATTCAATGGGCGAATGCCGCAGGTTGTAATGCACAGGCGGTAGCTGAATATGTGATTACTGCTTTGCACCATCTCAAGCCAGCATTGCTGAATGCTGAAGAAAGTTTTACTTTGGGCATTATTGGTCTAGGAAATGTCGGTTCTCGCTTAGCTTATATGGCCAAACTATTGGGCTGGAATGTGATCGGTCATGATCCTTTTGTACGGCAAGATGCGATTCAGCAGGTCGATTTAAATACCTTATTAAGTACTGCCGATGCGATTTCATTGCATGTGCCTTTAACCAAAATAGGATCACATCCAACCTACCATTTGTGCAACGCCGAAGCTTTGGCTGCGATGAAAGCGACAGCAATATTGATTAATTCTGCACGTGGGCCTGTGATTGAAGAGCAAGCTTTATTGGCCGACATCGAAAAAACACAGCGCAAAGTGGTATTAGATGTCTTTGAACATGAGCCTGTGATTTCTGAACAAGTGTTGAATGCGGCGAGTCTGGTGACGCCACATATCGCAGGTTATAGCTTAGAAGGCAAAGCGCGTGGTACACAAATAATCTATGAGGCTTTCTGTAAAACCTTTCACTTTGAAGCACATAAAAGTTTCGAGTCGCAGTTGCCTGTATGTGCTCAATATTTTGAAGGGCAAGATTTGAAATCTGCACTTCAACAGCATTTAAATGAAATTTATCCAATTTTACGAGATGACCAAGCCTTACGTTCTTGCTTAAAAGAGGGAATGATCGATCAAAAAGCCTTTGATCATTTAAGAAAAATTTATCCATTACGCCGTGAATGGGCTGCACACGGAGGACCAAAGGCATGAGTCACGACGTGATCCATTATCAGCCAACCTGTGACTTAAAAGCCATGCGTGCTCGCGCGCAAATGTATAGCCAAATTCGCCAGTTTTTTGCTGAACGTGAAGTACTTGAGGTTGAAACCCCGATTTTATCTCAGGCTGGTGTGACCGATGTGCATTTGGCTTCAGTTCAAGCGCAGCGCCATCTACAAGGCAAACAACAAACGCATTATTTGCAGACTTCACCTGAGTTTGCCATGAAACGCTTACTCGCTAGCGGTAGTGGGCCGATTTATCAAATCTGTAAAGTTTTCCGTGATGATGAACATGGCCGTAAACACAATAGTGAATTTACCATGCTGGAATGGTATAGACCGAATTTCAGTTTGAAGGATTTGATGTTTGAAGTGACAGATTTATTAAATGTCACATTAAAGCAGCGTTTTGGTGAGGTCCGTCCTACCATTTTGAGCTATAAGCATGCGTTTATGGATCGTTTGGATTTGAACCCGCTACAAGCCAGTTTGAAAGAGTTAAAAGACTGCTGTAACCGTGTAGGTTTAAATTTGGACTTGGGTGATGACCGACTTGGCTATATCGATTTGCTCTTTTCACATTTTGTAGAGCCAAGTCTAGGTTTTGATACGCCTGTATTTCTGACCGATTTTCCGCCAGAGTTGGCCTCGCTTGCCAAAACTAAAACGGATGAAGACGGTGAATTAGTTGCAGCACGTTTTGAGTTGTATATTGAAGGTTTGGAACTCGCCAATGCGTATGATGAATTGATTGACGCGAAGGTGTTGCGTTCACGTTTTGAAGTCGATAATGCTGAACGTGAAAAATTAGGCTTACATGTGATGCCAATCGATGAGTTTTTATTGGCTGCTTTGCCTCAAATGACGGCATGTGCAGGTATTGCGTTAGGTGTGGATCGTTTGTTAATGATTGCAACAGAACAGATGCAGTTGGAAAAAGTCATTACTTTTCCCGCATCCATTTCTTAAGTGAAATTAAATAAAGCGCCGATTGTGGCGCTTTATTTGAGTCGATCAAGTTTTAACTGTATTGAGACTTCAGCTCTCCAATTGCGTGTATTCGACGTTCAATCAGCATTTCACCAATATCAGGGCCTTTGATATCCGCAGGCAGGTCTTGTGCTTTGATATTTCGCACCACATCCATCACCTTTAAAATATATGCAGACTGTGGGTATTCACGATCTTCAAGCCCTAAACGACCACGTGAGTCACATTCACAAGCTTGTACAAAGGCTTCAACCCGTTCTGGACGACGTAGTACATCTAAGCGTTGCAGCAAGCGCCACAAAGTGCCTGGTTTTAAGGTCAGGGCTTGATGACATTTCAAATGTTCTTTACAGACCGTAATTGCGAGCTGCTTCATCTGCGTTGGGACTTTTAGACGCTCACACACTTCTGTCACAGGCTTGACCCCACGTTCTTCATGCATGATATGACGCGGTAGTTCGTCCACAGGTGTCAAAGCTTTGCCTAAGTCATGTACTAAAACAGCAAAACGAACATCCAGTGCGTAGTTGGCACGACATGCTTGCTGCAATGACATCATGGTATGAATACCACAGTCAATTTCTGGGTGATACTCAGGACGCTGTGGAATACCATAAAGTGCCGCGATTTCTGGAAAAAGTACTTTTAAAGCACCACAGCGACGTAGCACTTCAAAGTATTCATCGGCATGATCTTCCATCAGAGCACGTGAGGTTTCTTTCCAAACGCGTTCAGGAGTCAGTGCCTTTAGTTCACCCGAGTCTGCGAGTTGCTGCATTAGTGCCAACGTTTCTTCGGCCACCGTAAATCCTAGGGTTTTATAACGTGCAGCAAATCGTGCAACACGCAGGACACGTAGTGGGTCTTCTACGAAAGCATCAGAAACATGCCTTAAAACACGGAGCTCTAAATCGCGTTGGCCGCCATAGGGGTCATACAGAGTGCCTTCATCATCCATGGCAATAGCATTGATGGTGAGGTCGCGTCGAATTAAATCTTGTTCTAAGGTAACGGTAGTGTCGGTATAAAACTCAAAGCCATGATACCCATGCCCTGACTTACGTTCAGTACGGGCAAGCGCATATTCATCTTTGGTTTCAGGATGTAAAAAAACAGGAAAATCTTTACCTACAGGTTGGAAACCCTTGGCAAGCAGTTGTTCAGGCGTTGCGCCGACAACTACATAATCTTTTTCGTGATAGGGGTGACCCAGAAGCTGATCTCGGACCGCACCGCCTACTAAATAAACTTGCATGAAAAAACCTCTATTCTTGCAGTCATCATGCTACAGAATAGAGGTTTTCTCAAGTCACAAGATACGAGTATAACGACAAACAATTATTCGCCGTTTTTCTCCGCTTCTTGAATTTCCGCTACAGTCAGCGCAGTCATATTCACTAAACGACGTGTTGTTGCTGTCGGTGTCAAAATATGAACTGGTTTCGCTGCGCCAAGTAGGATAGGGCCGATGGTGACATTATTACCTGAAGTTGATTTCAACAGGTTAAATGAAATGTTGGCTGCATCCAAGTTTGGCATGATCAATAGATTCGCAGAACCTTTGAAGCGCGAGTTTGAGTATGCAAAGTTACGGATGTTTTCATCCAATGCCGCGTCCGCATGCATTTCACCTTCAACTTCAAGTTCTGGCGCGATTTGCGTCAAAATCTCAAACACTTTACGCATTTTTTGTGCGCTTGGGTCGGTCTGGTCTGAACCGAAGCTTGAGTGAGATAGTAGCGCTACACGTGGTGTCATACCAAAACGACGCACTTCTTCAGCGGCTAAAATAGTCATTTCAGCCAGTTGTTCAGCCGTTGGATTACGGTTGATGTAAGTGTCAGCAATGAACAGGTTGCGGTCTTCAAGCATTAAAGCATTCAATGTAAAGAAAGAGTTGTGACCTTCTTTTTTACCTATGATGTTTTTAACGAAGTCTAAGTGAATGTCATAGCTTGAATACGTACCACATAGCATACCGTCTGCTTTACCATGTTTCACTAACATCGATGCGATCAAGGTTGAACGACGACGTGCTTCACGTTGCGCATATTCAGGTGTTACACCTTTACGCTGCATAAGCGTGTAGTAGTCATCTGCAAACAATTCGTAGTCAGGATTTTTTTCTTGATCGACAATCGTGATGTTCACACCATGTTCAAGACGTAAGCCTAACTTTTTAATGTTTGCTTCAATAACCGCAGTACGACCGACTAAAATTGGTTTTGCAAGATCTTCATCGACCGCAATTTGTACTGCACGAAGTACGCGTAGGTCTTCACCTTCAGCATAAGCGATACGTTTCGGATCAGATTTTGCTTGAGCAAAAATAGGTTTCATCATCAGTGCTGAGTTATAAACAAACTCAGAAAGACGTTGACGGTATGCAGAGAAGTCTTGAATTGGACGACTAGCAACACCTGAATCCATGGCTGCTTGTGCAACAGCAGGTGCAATTTCTAAAATCAGACGCTGATCAAGTGGGCGTGGAATTAAGTAATCACGACCAAAGGATGCAGATTTTTCACCATAAGATGCCGCATCTGCTTCAATGTGTGCCATACGCGCAATCGCATAGACACATGCAATTTTCATCTCTTCATTGATAGTGGTTGCGCCTACATCAAGAGCACCACGGAAAATGTAAGGGAAGCAAAGTGCGTTGTTCACTTGGTTTGGATAATCTGAACGACCTGTCGCCATGATTACGTCATCACGAACTTCGTGTGCATGTTCAGGCAGAATTTCAGGATCTGGGTTGGCAAGTGCGAAAATAATTGGATCTTTCGCCATCATCTTAACCATTTCTTTGGTTAAGATGCCCGCAGCAGATAAACCGAGGAACATGTCTGCGCCTGCAATCACGTCAGCCAGTTGAGTGCCTTCAACATCTTGTACATAACGTTTTTTAGAGTCGTCTAGACCTTCACGTTTTGTTGTAAGTAGACCTCGTGAGTCTGCAACAATAATATTTTCTTTTTTTGCACCAATGGCACAAAGTAAATCTAGGCAAGACAGAGCTGCAGCACCTGCGCCTGAAGCGACGATTTTAATTTCTTCAATTTTTTTGCCGTTCAATTGCAAAGCATTCAGTAAAGCAGATCCAACGATAATGGATGTGCCATGCTGATCATCGTGGAACACAGGGATATTCATACGTTCACGAAGTTTTTGTTCAATATAGAAGCATTCTGGTGCCTTGATGTCTTCAAGGTTGATACCACCAAAAGTCGGTTCTAATGCAGCAATAATATCGACAATTTTGTCAGGATCATTTTCTGCAATTTCGATGTCAAATACATCAACACCTGCGAATTTTTTAAATAAAACGCCTTTACCTTCCATGACAGGTTTAGACGCAAGTGGACCAATATTACCTAGACCTAAAACGGCGGTACCATTTGTGATTACAGCAACAAGGTTCCCACGTGCAGTATAAAGCGCTGCTTTTGAAGGATCTTTTTCAATTTCAAGACATGGTGCTGCGACACCAGGTGAATACGCCAAGGCTAAATCGTGTTGGTTGACCAGCTGCTTGCTAGGTGTAACGCTAATTTTCCCTGGGGTTGGGAATTCGTGATAATACAAAGCTTGCTGTTTTAATGATTGATCGTCCATCTGAATCTCTTTGTAGCGTGGGTTAGCCAGCGGAGCTGGTAGTTTTTAGTAGACAAGACCGAATATACCATTAGTTGCTGGTATATCCCAGTGATAGCTGGTGCTTTTTAAGCAAACTTAGAGCTAAAACAGTCTGATTTATATTGAGTATGTATACGAGGGTGTGTCGAGATGATCTCTTAAATATTGGGTAGCATCGAGCTGAGGAAGAGGTTTGGAAAATAAATAACCTTGCGCGATATCACATTCTAAGTTTTGTAGGTAACTCAGTTGTTGTTCGGTCTCAATTCCTTCCGCCACCACGGTCATACCCATGGCTTTCCCCATGGCAATCATGGCGCTCACAATCGCTTCTTGTTTGCAGTGTCCAATTTTTGAAATGAAGCTTCGATCAATTTTTAAAGTATCGATAGGGAAGTCTGTCAGATAAGACAGTGATGAATAACCTGTACCAAAGTCATCTAAAGAAATATGAATGCCACGCAATTTGATGGTTTCAAGGAGGTTTTTCACTGCTTCTGAGTTTTCAACCAAAGTGGATTCTGTAATTTCTAATTCGAGGCTACTACCACTGATTTTATATCGATCAAGGGCTTCATCTAAGTCCTTTAAAAGCTGTCCACGTTGTAATTGTTGGGCAACCACATTGACCGAAACACAGATATTATCAAAACCCAATTTATTCCATTCTTTGATTTGCTTAGCGGTTTGTAAAATTACAATGCGACCAATATCTGAAATCAAGCTGGTTTTTTCTGCCATCGGAATGAAGAGACCCGGCGGCACGATGCCTTTGGTTGGGTGATTCCAGCGTACCAACGCCTCAAAACCATAAATTTTCTGATCGTGAAAGTTGATTTTGGGTTGGTAATAAACCACCAACTCATTGTTTTGTATCGCTAGTCTTAAATCACGCTCTAAATAAATTACTTCTTCTAATGCAACGGTATTACTCAAGCTGTAGAACTTGGTCGCATTTCCACCTAAACGTTTTGCTTCACTGAGTGCTTGTTCTGCACAGTTGTTTAAGTAGTCCAGTTGACGACCATGTTCAGGGTACTGCGAAATCCCCATTGAAAGCGTAATAATATGTTCTTGACCAAAAATATCAAAAGGTAGACTAAAGGCTTTGTTAATGCGGTCGATATGTTCCTGAACGGAGGGGCGAATATGAGAGACCTCATATACAATTGCAAAATCGTCACCATTTAAGTGAGCCACCATCAAGGCTTCAGCATTGGTTAAACGAAGGCGCTGGGCAACTTGGCGAAGCAGTTCATCTCCGCCATTATTGCTTAAGAATTCATTCAATGGGCGGAAACGGTCAATATTGAGTCGAATAATCGCCAGTTGTTTAATGCTGTCTTGTTGAGAAACCAAGTACTGATGAAGCTGATAGTTATAGTAAAAACGGTTGGGTAAATCGGTCAGCGTATCGTAGTTTTCTAAATAGGAAAGACGCTGTTCTTGCAATTTACGTTCGGTTAAATCGGACACGATACCAATATAATGCGTGACACGATCTTGCTCATCGGTAATGGCATTCAGATGCATCCAAATACACAGCTCTTTGCCTGACAGGAACTTTTCATTAAGTTCACCGTCGTATTCGCCTTTTTTTAGAAGCTGTCCAATGATTTGGTTATGTGTGCTGCGTTGATGCGACTTATAGTTCGCAACAATATCAAACAGATGCTTGCCATTAATTTGTACAGCCTCAAAACCAGCCAAACGCTCAAAGAACGGATTTACGTCGATATAACGCAGGTCTTCATCTAAGATGAAAATCCCTTGTTCAGCTTGTCCAAATACGCTCGCTGCTAGTCGAAGACGTTCTTGGTTACTTTTTTCATGCTGAATATCGCGTCGAATACCAACCATTTGTAACGGTTTATGACTGATCGGATCGCGAGCAATGACGCGTCCCGTGTCATGTACCCAGTACCATTTCCCGTTATTGTGTTGCACACGGTAAGTGGCTTCATAGCGGTCTGAATGACCCCGTAAATGAATTTTCATTGCAGATTTAAACAGGGCAATGTCATTTGGATGAATTAGGCACTGAAGCTGAAGTTGATGCTCTGTGGAATTTTTAAGTACTTTTTCTTGTTTGTGATTGGTTAGGGAAATGAGCCGATCTTTAATATTCCAATCCCAAGGACGAATACCTGAAATTTCATGGGCAAGCGAAAGGTTTTCTTGCTTATTTTTTAAGTCTTTATTGATTTGATTTACGTCAAAGGTTCGTTCACGTACTTTTTGCTCAAGCAATTGATTATTCAGTTGTAACTGTTGTTCAATTTCTTTGGATTTATTCACTTCGTTTTGTAGCTGTTTGCATAAATCATCGGTCCAAGCGATTTGTTTTTCAGCTTCTTTTTTCAGCTCTCGATTTTTAATTGAGAGACGTGATAAGTGCTGATTAATACGGTTGGTGGCATTGGCACAGAGCAAAATCACAATCAGAATAAAGTTCACAGCAAGGTGAAAAAGAGTGTGATTGGCATCGAAGTTGATAAATTGCGAGAGGACATAAGGGGTGATAGATGGAATAAAAACCAAACAAAAATAATTGATGCGCTGCGTTAAATAGGTGAGGCAAACGGTCTGTGTGACAATCACTAAAAGTGCAGATAAGAGTAGGGCATTTGTATAGTTAAAATTGCCAGATAGGCTGGGTAAGTAGTAGTAGATACAGACGACGCCTGCTGCAACCAAAAGACCAATACTTAAACAGATGCTTTGAATCCAGCGGTGTGCATGTTTGGCAGAGTGATTTTTCGGGTTGAAATACACGGTGTTCACGAGCCAAAAAATGCTGAGAATAAACTCAGAAACAAAGAACCATAGGTTAAAATAAAAAGAATCTTGAGAAAAATTATAGTGATATGCACAGAAAATGTAAAAATTTAGAATCAGTAAACTACTGATGAGGAAACGAAGATGGCTAATGGAATGCGATATTTGCGCAGTCTGCAAGTGCCGATCAAGATTTTCTGTAGAAATATCTGGCATGAATCGCGAAACCTTATTTTTTTTATGACCCAATGGCGTTGTGTTGTGTCTTTTTTCAAATTTAAATACATTGTGTAAAACACAATCAATTTATATTTTGATATAAGTCAAGGGTAATATTGTTGTACATAACAATCAATATATTAACAGAACAAAAGGGTGACTCGGCTGTTTATTTGATTTAAATCACTAAATTGTAGTTGAGGATCGACAAAGCGACGACTGGTGCTGTCTCAGTTCGTAATACACGCTCACCAATACACCAGCTGATAAAACCGTGCTCATTGGCTGTTGTAATTTCAGCATCACTTAAACCACCTTCAGGTCCAATGAGGAGAGTAATGTTTGGTGTCGCATTCGCCAATACATCGAGTTTTTCTTTATTCGGGGCAAGTACAAGTCGCGTCGCAGGTAATTCAGATGCGAGCCATTTGTCTAAGTTGACTGGAGCATGGATAGTGGGAACAATGTTCATGCCACATTGTTCGCATGCCGCGATAGCAATTCCTTGCCAATGATCAATCTTCTTTTGGTCGCGGTCATATTTCAAACGCATTTCACAGCGTTCAGAGGTCAACAGTTGAATCTCTGAGACACCCAGTTCGACTGCTTTTTGAATCGCATAATCCATACGATCACCTTTACTCATGACTTGTCCGAGTAGGATGCGAATAGCAGGAGTGCGATTGGTTGGGTTAAAAGCAGTGACCTGAACTGATGCTGACTTTTTAGCAACGTCACTTAAGGTCACTTCATATTCGCCGCCTTGTCCATTAAACAAGGTAGCCGTTTCACCGACTTGAGCGCGTAAAACTTTGACCCAATGATGAAACACTGTTTCAGTCAGTTCGACAGTGTGATCAACATTGAGTTCTGCTTCCATAAAAAAACGAGGCATTCGGTTTTACTCTCAAATAGGGTGAATCTAGTTTAATTGCTTATGCTAAACCGAGGTCTAGTACAAGCTGACGGGTAGGGTCAGTCGTGTTCATGGTGTAGAAGTGCAAACTCGGTGCGCCACCTGCAATCAGGCGTTCGCAAAGTTTCACAATCACTTCATGACCAAATGCTTTAATACTTGCAGTATCGTCACCATAAGTTGCCAACTGTTTACGAATCCAACGTGGAATCTCAGCGCCTGTACCATCTGCAAAGCGAATCAAGTTGCTGGCATTGGTAATTGGCATAATGCCCGGTGCAACAGGAATGTTCACACCTTCTTTTTGAATGCGATCTACAAAATAGAAGTAAGCATCAGGATTAAAGAAGAACTGCGTTAAACCCGCATTGGCACCTGCATTGGCTTTGTCGCAGAAACGTTGAATGTCTAAATCAAAGCTTTCTGCTTGTGGATGCATTTCAGGGTAAGCGGCAACTTCAATATGGAAGTGATCGCCTGAATGCTCACGAATAAAGCGCACGAGGTCTGTTGCGTATGGCAACTCCCCTAAACCGACTTGTCCAGAAGGTAAATCACCACGTAAAGCGACAATACGGTCAATGCCTTGATCTTTGTAGATATCGAGTAATTCAGCAATACGTGCTTTGTCATCGCCAATACAAGATAAGTGCGGTGCAACTGGTGTACCTTTACCGTTGAATTCGGCAATTGCAGCAAGGGTACGCTCACGGGTAGAACCACCAGCACCATAAGTAATCGAGAAAAACTCTGGGTTTAATAACTGAAGTTCTTGGTGTACTACTTTAAGTTTTTCTGCGCCAGCATCAGTTTTGGTTGGGAAAAACTCAAAAGAAATGGGAACTTTTTTGCTCATCATCAAATCCTTTTTTATAAATGCTATTTTTTGTGTTTGCCCTCATCCCACCCTTCTCCCAGAGGGAGAAGGGGATTCATTACATTGAATAGAGATAACAAGATTTCACTGCTAACATCATTCGGTAATGAAAGTCTCTCCTAACAGGAGAGGTTAGGAGAGGTTAGGAGAGGTTTGCAACTTAGTATTTATAAGCGTCAGATTTGAACGGACCTTCAACAGCTACACCTAAGTAGTCTGCTTGTTCTTGAGTCAATTGAGTCAAGACACCACCAAAACCAGCAACCATTGCCGCAGCAACTTCTTCATCTAATTTCTTAGGAAGAAGTTCTACACGAATCGCCGCTTGTTTTTGATCTTCTGGAAGATCAGCAAATTTTTCAGCGAACAAGTGCATTTGACCCAATACTTGGTTAGCAAATGAACCATCCATGATACGTGATGGGTGACCCGTTGCATTACCAAGGTTAACCAGACGACCTTCAGAAAGAAGAATCAAGTAGTCGCTATCATTTTCAGAACGATAAACTTGGTGAACTTGTGGCTTCACTTCAACCCACTTGTAACCACGTAAGTAGTTGGTGTCGATTTCAGTGTCAAAGTGACCGATGTTACATACCACAGCGCCTGCTTTTAATGAATCAAGCATTGCAGCATCACACACGTGGTAGTTACCTGTTGTTGTTACGATCAGGTCAGTATTTTGAAGAAGGTCTGCATTTACATCTTCTTTTTTACCAGTCTGTACGCCATTTTTGTATGGAGATACAACTTCGTAACCGTCCATGCATGCTTGCATCGCACAGATTGGATCGACTTCAGTCACACGTACAATCATGCCTTCTTGGCGAAGTGATTGCGCAGAACCTTTACCTACGTCACCGTAACCGATCACAAGCGCACGACGACCAGATAAAAGCATATCTGTACCGCGTTTGATGGCATCATTTAGTGAGTGGCGGCAACCGTATTTGTTGTCATTTTTAGACTTCGTTACTGAATCGTTGACGTTGATTGCAGGAACTTTCAAAGTGCCGTCACGAAGCATTTCATACAGACGTTGAACACCTGTAGTCGTTTCTTCAGTTACGCCGTGAATTTTTGCAATCACTTCAGGGTATTTTTCATGAACAAGGAGGGTTAAATCACCACCATCATCCAAAATCATGTTGGCATCCCAAGGTGTGCCATTTACATTGATTTGTTGTTCAAGACACCACATGTATTCTTCTTCAGTTTCGCCTTTCCAAGCAAACACAGGAATGCCTGCAGCAGCAATTGCAGCAGCAGCATGGTCTTGAGTTGAGAAGATGTTACATGAAGTCCAGCGAACTTCTGCGCCTAATTCAACCAGTGTTTCAATAAGAACAGCTGTTTGAATAGTCATGTGGATACAGCCGAGAATTTTCGCGCCTGCCAGTGGTTTTGCAGCAGCATAGCGTTTACGCAAACCCATTAGAGCTGGCATTTCAGCTTCAGCAAGTTTAATTTCTTTACGGCCGTAGTCAGCGAGTGAAATATCAGCAACTTTGTAATCTGTAAATGAAGCAGTAACCGCGTTCATCACGATCTCCTAATATAAAAAATTGATCATTCAGTTCGCGGATGCCGTTGTTGATTCAAAAAGGATTTGAACCGGATCGTCGAGCCTAGCGATTTCACATTTATATACCTGTGAAAAAGTCGCAGCATCCCTCGACTAGCGAAGTATTGTACTTGGAAATTGATTCAGTTCCAACGATGTTTTGTTTATTATGAATACAATCATCTTTTTCGAATTGTGTTATGGCCGTGAATATCCCTGAATCCTTAATGAACCTTGAAGCTAATGGCGGTATTTATGCGGTATGGATGCTACTCCAGCATTTATATATCGATGCGGATATTGAACAGTTGATTGAGGTCTGTGGTTACGATGAAGAAAACGGAACGACAACCATTAGCTTGGCAGTCGGATTAAAGAAATTTGGCTTTGATGTTCAATTTTATACTGATGAAGACTCAGAGCTTCAAGCACAAGAAAAATTGAGTTATGCAGAAGCTGAGCAACTAAAGCTGCCAGTTTTAGCGGCCATCAATTACCAACAAATTCAACAGGCATTTGAGCAAAATAAATTTATCATTGTCTATTACGATACTTTAGAAGGCGTCGGAAACCATTCACTGGTTTATTCTATAGATGAGCAGGAAATCTGTTTCTTTGATAGTTTTGATGCGATGCCTGCATCTGTATTTGAACGGCAACGTCAAGTCGAGGGCATCTGCCGACAAGTGATCGTGCTTGATCATTCAAGCGCTCGTATGGAAACAGCACAATAAACATGAAAAGGATGCATTAAATGAAAAAAATCCTTGGACTATGTGTGTTCATCTCTATGCAGATCAGTGCGAATGACAGCACGGGTTTTGTGGCAACGGGCGGTGTGCAATATCTGAAAAATCCAAAAATCAGTATGCAAAGTGAAGATTTGTTTATCAGTAAAAACATTATTCGGGTGAATTACCAATTTAAAAATCTTACAACTCAAGATATTACGGAAACTGTTTTATTTCCTTTGCCGCGTGTGGGCAGTTCGCGTGAAAGTGATTTTGCGCATACCGAACAATTGATTGAAAGCTTTAAAGTACAAGCCAATGCACAAAAGATTCAGCCAGAAACGCATGTGCGTGCATTTTTACCCGCTTTAACAGCAAGTGGTGACTTCAATTCCAATCGTGACGTCGTTGATGTGACTGCGGGCTTAAAAAAATGTGGTTTTTCAGATCGAGATTTGATGTATCCGTGGTTATTGCAACAAGACTCTACGCTTAATCAGCGTTTGTATCGTTGTCAGGACAAAACAGTGCAGCAGCTTTTAAAGCCCTATCAGGCGGATGATGAAATTTATTGGGAATCACAAATCATTTATAGCTGGCAGCAGAAGTTTAAGGCGAATGCGCTGACCTATGTACAACATGAGTATATGCCATTGGTCGGTGGTTCGGTCTCTTTATATCCTGAAGAGGATGAAAAAACCTATTGTATGGATCAAAACTTCAAAGCGGGTTTGAAAAAAGCCAAGTCGCAATATGCACCTTATCAAGCTTTGGGCTATATCTTAAAAACGGGTGCAAATTGGGCGAAACCTATTCAAAGTTTTAAACTGACCATTGAGCGTGACCCGAATGAGCTGGTTTCATTTTGTTGGAAGAGTCAGGTGAAAAAGATCACTTCGACACAATTTCAAATAACAGAAAAGAATTTTGTGCCGAAGCAGGATTTAGATATTATTTTTGTGCGTAAGTTTTAAGTCTAATTTTTGGGGCGTTCTTTTGTTTCGGCAAAAGAACCAAAAACATTTTTCATCCGAAAAATCTGGTTACTTTCTGAATGTAGAGCGCCTTTTGTTGCAAAACAGTCTATTTTAAAGGCGACTACTTCGTCTTACGCGGCAAATAAAAGCATTGCTTTTATTCTTACTTAGGTTGTGGATGACCCTATGGCGTATCGAATGAAATTTTAAAAATGCCAGTCAGTTTATTCACTAACTGGCATGACATCAAAGGATGGGCTTTTTATTTTATTCCTGTTCTGCGGCATCTGCCTTGTCGTGCCAGTATTTGGCTTTTACTTCATCTGCATCGATACCTAATGCATTTTCATAAATGAAGGCCAAATCACGCATGGCTTGAGCTTCACCCAGTTCCGCTGCTTGTTGTACCAGTTCAATTGACTTAGCGACATCTTTTTCAACCACATCGCCCCGACGGTAAAAACCAGCTAACTCTAATATTGCAGTAGGGTGTTTGAGTTCAGCGGCTTGTTTTAACCAGTGATGTGCATGTCCAAAGTAGGTTTCAGCTTCGCTTGGATCTTCTTCGCGAAGTTCTTTGGCATAAAAAGCATAACCTTCACCCAGCCAATACATGGCTTCTACATGACCCAATGCTGCTGCTTTGAGCGCCCATTCTTCTGCAAGCGTAATGTCATCTTCATTTTCACTTTGCATATACAGTTCAGCAAGTTCAAATTGAGCGTCACTATTACCTGTTGTTGCAAGGTTGACCAATTCAGCAGGAATTTTAGGAGATTTAGGCATACAGATAACCAAAGATTTAAACTGTGGATAGCCTAATGCTTTCAAGTGAAAAAGCCAATCTGAAGATTGGCTTTTAGGTTCAGATCAGGTGCAAAGTTAGGCTGAATATAAATAAGAGTAAAACTGAAACAGCAATATTCTTAATTTTTTGTTCAAAATAACTCAAGCAAAGTCCAACAAACAACGTGGCGAAAGTAATCACGCCCACCCAATAACTGATTTCAGTGCTCCAATGTCCTTGTGTTAAGCAAATGAGCAAAGAAACAATTAGGAGTAACCAACCCACAGTGGTTGCTAAGCGTGTTTGCTGAAGTGTCAGTTCTTTAGCAAAGATTTGCTTTTGGTGCTTAGACATACTGCTGGCAAGTGAAAAAAAACCTAAGGTCGCTAAAGTCCAAATGATCAGAAACCAAATCATGCTTTGGCCTCCTGAATAGCTACTTTCACTTTTTTGTTCGGCAAACCTTGATGTTTTTTCACTTTGTCATAAGCGAAATAGAAAATCACTGCCATTAACCACATGGCTAAATCAACCGATGCAATCGTCCATTGACCCTGCGCGATGCTGTTCCACAAAGCTTGACCGCCTGTCATCAAGTTGACCACTGGCAGCAGGGCGAAAGCGAGTGTTGCCAATAAAAGTAAGTCTAACCATGCTTGGCGGTGGGTACGGAAAGTGGCATATATCAAAGTGAGTAACCATACGGTAAAGAAGCTACGGATCTCCCAGTTTAGACGCATTTCTACATCTGCAGGAATGAAACGGTTGGCATAAAAATATGCCGCGCAGGCCAAAGGCAAACCAATAATGGCTGCAATATTCAGGACTTCCACCAGTCGGAAACCAAACGATTTATAGCCTTGTTTCTGCTGTTGGGGAGCACGTTTTACACACCAAAGAATCAGACCTGTAGCGACCATGAGCGTACCTAAAATACCCGAACAGAATAGCAACCAACGAAGAGCCAAATCGATGCCGCGAGCTTCGTGTAAGACGGTGACCACGTTATAGATGCCACTTGGAATAGATGGGTTTTTTATCCGTATATTTTTATCCGTTTCATCTTGACCCGTGACCCCATTGTAGTTGATGGTTGCATATACATTGCGATGCGCGACGCTTTCAGCACGCAAGGCACGTAACTCAATTTTGGCTTGGTCTGTATTGGGTGAAATAATGCTAATCGAAGCAATTGGATTGTCTTTCCACTGTTGTTGTACCGCTGCCATAATTGGCGCTAAGTCTGTCAGTGGGGCAGGGTGGAGTTCGGGTTTTGAACGTTCCTCATCACGACCTTTTATGTGTTCACCTCGTTGCTGTCCGCGTTCTCCACGATCCGCTCTTTCACCTTCGCGTTGACTTCGATCTTCGCGCTGCACATCTTCAGCTTTTTGGGGCTGCTCAATCATACTGGCCTGTTGGTCACGTAAAAACTGTTGTCGATTTTCATAAGCTTGGTTAATCCCCCAAGGCATTAACATAAACATGAGTAGGAGTAAGCCACTAAAGGTAATCATTAGATGAAAAGGCAATGCAAAGACAGCGGTTGCATTGTGTGCATCTAGCCATGAACGCTGACCTTTGCCAGAGCGAAAGGTAAAGAAATCTTTAAAGATTTTTTTATGGGTAATGATTCCGCTAACAATTGCGACGAACATGAACATGGTGGCAATCCCGACCAACCAACGCGTCCACAGACGCGGTAAACCGTACAATTCAAAATGGAAACGGTACAGGAATCCACCACCACGCGTATCTCGCGGTTCAATCACTTCACCAGTCGCACTGTCTAAAGTGATGCGTGTTCCACCACGACGTGCTTTCGGGTCTTCACCAACGGCACGAATAGTCACTTCAGTTGTGGTTTGGCGTGAGTTTGGTAGCTGAATGTTCCAACTGCCTGCATCTGGGTGGTTTTTCTGTAAATAGTTTAGCGCGATCTGCATCTGTTGCACTTGAGACTGCGCAGGGACAGATTGATGTGTTTCTGGTTTCATCCAAGTTGAAATTTCATTTTGGAAAAAACTTAGGGTTCCAGTCACAAAAATTGCATACAGCAGCCACCCTAAAATGAGACTGGCCCATGTATGCAACCATGACATGGATTGGCGCGGTCCTTCCGCTTTTTGATCAACACGCATTGAAAAACTATCCTAAAAATTTGAGTAGGGCATAAAGTGCAATACATGGCACAGCAATGCCGAGCGTTGCTTTTAAGGTTTTTTGAACCATAAAGACCCAAATAAAGGCAACACAGTTAAGACAAAATGCAATGAGGGTGGCGCTCATGGCCGCATTCACAGGATTTGCAATAAAGATTTTGGCAATCGTTAATGCAGAGAGCGCAGCAAGGAGATAACCTCCAAGCAAGGCAAGTGCAAATCGGTACATCACCATCAGACGGTAGTTAAGTGGTGTGTCGACTTTCTTCTTTTTGGTTGGTTTCGGACGAACTTTTTCCGAATCAATCAAGGCATCAATTTGGGTGGTGCTATTCATGGAAGAGAGTTGGTGCATTAGTAAACAATATTGCAAATGATAACAATTATTATTTAAATAAAATAGATGGTAACTTTATTTATTTTTTCTGTAACGGTAAGTGAGTTTGGTGAACAGAAAAATTTGGATTGTAGTCTCTACCTTTTTAAATCGATTTGATTCTTATTGTTATTTCTCTAAGGAATGGCTACATAGTGTTACCAAATCACGTTATACGCTGTTTTGATCTGCGTTAGTTTCATAGTCAATACTTGGGCGAATTTGGAGGAAAAGATGGCTGCTTTTATTAATGCCGAACAGGCAAAAATTATGTCCAACCAAGCGTATTTAGATATTGAAGTCTATAAATTACGTTTAGCTTCACTCATTGAGGAGAGTGCGAAACAGGGAAATACTGCAGTATTTACAGTTCTGCCAAAACATTTACCCTTAGAAGATATTCGTCATCTTTCAGCAGAACTGACCCAACTGGGCTATCAAGTCCGTTTAGAAGTAGAAGAGTTCTATTACCGTTTAAACGTGTATTGGATTTAAAACTTCGCTTTGATGTCTTGGTTTATATTGTGTGGATAAAATAAAAGCCCGTAGACGGACTTTTATTTTTTAGGATTTTCGAAAACCGATGAAAGGTTATATAGCTGAATACTTAATTTATTATCACACCTAAAACCATAGGAAATGAGGTTTTACAGATGTTTCCATGTGCTAGTGTTTTTAGAATTTAGCTATAGTTGAATATCGGAAGCCTTAGTATTGTAAGGATTCTTTAAATCTAGTGTCTGTTCAAGCTCATGATCAAAAATATCGGTGAGCATACTGTCGAAGCGTTGAGCATTGTAATGAATCAACTGATCGGCTTCCTCAGGGTTGATGAATCCTGTTTCAAGTGCGTGTTGGATATGTGATTCAAAATCTAAGCCTTCAAATTGTCCTTTAGACTCCGCTTTTTTAAACTTCGTCCATAGTGGATCAATCTTTAATGCTGCTTGGAAGGCATTTTCCATACGCCCAAAGACATCATTTGGATCGGTATTGTAAAAAACATGCTGCTTCAGTTGTTCACGGAAAGGATTATTTTCCATGATCGCACGTCCTAATTGTGTTTTTAACTGATCATTTGGTTGCTGGGCAACACGACCAAAGGGGAAACAGATGAACTTGACTACGCAAGCTGCGGCTAGCATAGGAAAGTTTGCAAATAGCCCATCAAATGCATTCTGAATTTGGACAAATGCTTTTTCTAAAGCAAGTTGAGCATGTTGTTGTTCTGCTTCACTACGGTGTCCTTTTTCATAAAACTTCAAAATAGCGGTCGCGATAAATAGATGGGCATGAATGTCGGCTAAACGCCCTGAAAGCATTTCTTTGCGTTTAATATCGCCTGCAAGTAAGCCTAAACAAAGGTCTGCGGTTAAAGCGAAGTTGGCACTGAAACGGTTAATGGTTTTGTAAAAAGGACGTGAGAAAGCATCTGTCTGTGCTGAAGCATCTGAAGGGCCACCGAATATGCCATAACTGAATGAACGTGCTGCGCGGTTAAAAGTATAAGCTAAATGTTTAAAAAGTAGCGTGTCGAAAGGCGCTACAGCTGCCTTTGTATCTTCTGCTTGGAGGAGTTGGAGCTCTTCATATAAATAAGGATGACAGCGCATTGAGCCTTGACCAAAGATCATTAATGAACGGCTTAAAATATTGGCCCCTTCAACGGTAATTGAAATGGGGATGGCCTGATAATTCAGTGCTAAAAAATTGCGCGGCCCCATTTGTACTGCCCGTCCGCCAACGACATCCATCCCATGATTGACAATTTTACGCATGGTTTCGGTGGCATAGTATTTGGCCATAGCTGTCATAACAGCAGGTTTTCCACCTTCATTTAAACCACAGGTCACCATGTAGCGAAAAGCTTCTAACATATATGCACCACTGGCAATATCACTGGTGGCTTCTTGCACGCCTTCAAAATGTCCCACAGAAATTTTAAACTGTTGGCGGACTTTGGCAAAAGCACCGACGCTTAAATAGGCCATTTCAGCAGAAGCAGTGGAGAGCGCAGGTAGGGAAATACCGCGACCTACGGCTAAGCACTCCATCAGCATGCGCCAACCTTTACCTGCATTTTCCACCCCACCAATAATCCAGTCGAGTGGGATAAAAACATCTTTTCCATCGACCGTGCCATTCATAAAGGGTGAACTAGGATTATGGCGTGCACCGACTTGGACACCTGCATGGCTGGCAGGTAATAAGGCGCAGGTGATACCGTATTCAGTTTTGCTTGCATCGCCTAAGAGTCCATCAGGGTCATAAAGTTTAAAAGCGAGACCAATCACAGTTGCAATAGGTGCCAGAGTAATCCAGCGTTTTGAAAAGTTCATACGTAAACCGAGTATTTCTCGGCCTTCAAACATGCCATAACAGACCACGCCTGTATCAGGTATTGCACCTGCGTCTGAACCAGCCTCGGGACTGGTTAAACCAAAGCAGGGGATTTCTTCACCTTTGGCGAGTCCCGGTAGATAGCGTTGTTTTTGTTCCTCAGTTCCATAATGTAAAAGCAATTCACCTGGGCCTAAAGAGTTAGGCACCATACAACTGACGGCAGTGGTTAGGGAACGTGAAGAAATTTTGCTCATGATGCGGCTTTGTGCAAAGGAGCTAAAGGCACGACCGCCGTATTCTTTGGGAATAATTAAGCCCAAAAAGCCTTGTTCTTTGATGTATTGCCATGCTTCAACAGGAAGATCTTTTAAGTGGTGATGAATTTCCCACTCATTGAGTAAACCACAAAGGTGTTCAACTTCATGATCTAAGAAGGATTGCTCTTCAGCAGACAATGTTGGGTAGACATAACCATCAAATTTTTTCCAGTCAGGCGCACCCATAAATAATTCTTTTTCCCACCAACTGGTGCCAGCATCTAATGCTTCACGCTCGGTACTGCTCATACTCGGCATGGCTTTGGCTAAAGTTTTATAGGCAGGTTGAGTGATTAAAGACTTGCGTAATGGATCAATAACCACAATCAGGCTGAGAATAATTAAGGGCAGACCTAGAAGTAATGACCACGGACTGATAAAAATAGCAGCGAAGAGGGACGTAAAAATAATGATTGCAGTTGCCATTAAGCGACTGAGTTCAAAATAAAAAATAGCCCAGAGGATACAGATTAAAAACAGAATGGCGAAAATGAAACCCATTGAAACCTCCCGTTGTTTACACCGTGAGGTCAGTCATACGTTTTATAGAATTCCACGGAAAATAAGGCAAAAACGTAGACTAAAAAGGTGTAATAAAATGAATTTGATGTGATGTGTAGCATCACGATTATTTTAGACTTTGAATTAGATTAGGATGTTTATTGAACAATGACTGTGTTAGAAATGTATGAATACGTAATTGAAAAATATAAAGAACGAAGATCGTAATAAAAAAAGCCCTCATATGAGGGCTTTTAATTTTTGCGTTTTAACTGTTTAACACGAAAGAAAATTAAGCTTCAATCGTTTGAACAGCAATCTTTTTCGCAGGATCTGCTTTGCGACGTACTGCTGGTACAGGTTCACCATAGTATTGGCGGTCAGCGAAGTAGCTTGACCGAACCATCGGTGCTGCCCAAATATTTCTAAAACCCAACTTTTGACCGTGCGCAGTGTAGCGTTCAAATTCTTCTGGTGTAACGAAGCGGTCAATCGGCGCATGCTCTTTTGAAGGCTGTAAATACTGACCAATTGTTACATAGTCAACGCCGTGTGCATGCAAATCATCTAAAAGTGAAATGACTTCTTCTTCAGTTTCACCAATACCGACCATCAAACCACATTTGGTTGGAACGTCAGGGCAATATTCTTTAAACATTTTCAACAGATTTAAAGAGTGTTGGTAGTCTGAACCTGGACGCATCGCTTTGTATAAACGCGGCACAGTTTCAATGTTGTGGTTAAATACATCAGGTGGACACTCAGTCATAATGCGAAGCGCAATGTCCATACGACCACGGAAGTCAGGTACCAAAATCTCAAGTAAAGTATTCGGGCTTAATGCACGTGCTTCTTTAATACAGTCAACAAAGTGTTGTGCGCCACCGTCAAGTAAGTCATCACGGTCTACAGACGTAATCACGGCATATTTTAAACCTAAGTTTGAAATTGTTTCAGCCATGTGACGTGGTTCGTCTGCATCAAGTGCATTAGGACGGCCATGTGCCACATCGCAGAAAGGACAACGACGTGTACAAATGTCACCCATAATCATAAAGGTTGCAGTACCGCCACCAAAACATTCAGGTAGGTTTGGACATGCAGCTTCTTCACAAACGGTATGCAGTTTTTGTTCACGTAGGGTTGATTTAATGCGTTGCACTTCTTCGGGTGCTGCCATTTTCACGCGAATCCAATCTGGCTTGCGTGGCGTTTCAACCGTAGGAATAACTTTTACAGGTATACGCGCGACCTTTTCTGCGCCACGAAGTTTGATACCCTGCTCAGGTTTACGGTTTTCAGACATATTCAACTATTCCACTGTTTTTGACGGGGGAGATGCTAAAAATAGCAGTATTAGTATAGCGGAAATGCGAATTGATAGGGCGGAAATACTATTCATTTGCTAAATGTGGTTATCACTTAATATATGTAAGCTAAATACAGCAAATTGCCTGCAATTACGTCATAATATGCCCAAGATAAGTAATAAGTTTTTGAAGAAGGAGCGTTGAATGCCACGTAAAAAAGAGGTCGTTGGTGGAACTTTCGTTAAGTACGATGCGGTCGTTCTAGGTTCAGGCCCTGCGGGTGAAGGCGCGGCAATGAAACTTGCCAAATCTGGAAAGCGTGTTGCGATTGTGGATGTGCGTGAGCAGCTCGGTGGTAACTGTACCCACGTGGGGACCATTCCAAGTAAAGCTTTACGTCAAACGGTATCGAGTATTATCCGTTATCGCCGTGATCCAATGTTTAAAAAAATGGGTGACTGGCGTCAGTTTACTATGAAGCAAGTGCTTCAAAATGCACATAAAGTGATTCAACAACAGGTTGATACACACTCACGTTTTTATGACCGCAATAAAATTGATATTTACCATGGTCGTGCTTACGTTCAAGACCAAAATACGGTTTTAGTATTTAGCCCTGAAGGCATCAAAGAAACGATCATGTGCAAACAAATCGTGATCGCAACGGGTAGCCGTCCATACCGTCCTGCGGCGCTTGATTTTAACCATCCACGTGTATTTGATTCGGACAAAATTTTAGACCTTGATTATTCGATCCAAAAAATCATCATTTATGGTGCAGGTGTGATTGGCTGTGAATATGCGTCTATATTCATTGGACTAGATCACAAAGTTGACTTGATTAATACACAGCATAAATTGCTGAGTTATCTAGACGATGAAATTTCTGATGCTTTGTCTTATCACTTACGTCAACAAGGTGTGTTGATTCGCCATAATGAGCAGATTGATCATCTTGAAACCTATGATGATCACGTGGTGCTACATTTGCAAAGTGGTAAGAAAATTAAAGCAGATGCTATTTTGTGGTGTAACGGTCGTTCTGGCAATACGGATGGCTTAGGCTTAGAAAATGTGGGTATTACGCCAAACAGCCGTGGACAAATTACCGTCAATGATCAATATCAAACCGAAGTGGAAAATATTTACGCTGCGGGTGATGTAATTGGTTGGCCTTCACTGGCTTCTGCTGCATATGACCAAGGTCGTTGCGCAGGTGCAAACATGAGCGGTGAAGTGGGTGTAGAGCCTGTGGTTGATATTCCGACAGGAATTTATACCATTCCAGAAATTTCTTCGATTGGTAAAACTGAACAAGAGTTAACCGAAGAAAAAATTCCATATGAAGTCGGTCAGGCTTCTTTTCGTCATTTGGCGCGTGCGCAAATTACAGGTGACACAGTGGGTGAATTGAAAATTTTATTCCACCGTGAAACTTTGGAAGTGCTGGGTGTACATTGTTTTGGTAATAACGCTTCGGAAATTATTCATATTGGTCAAGCGGTAATGAATAGTCCAAACAATACCATCAATTATTTCGTAGAAACGACCTTTAACTATCCAACGATGGCTGAAGCATATCGTGTAGCGACCTTAAATGGTATGAATCGTTTGTTCTAATTTTTATACTCTTTTCAGAGGCCTGTAAGTTTAGACTTGCAGGTTTTTTTATATCTAAAATTGCTATTTTTTAATTGCAGGCATATGTAAATGCCTAAAACCTTTTAACGATTTGTGCGGTGGTAGGTGAGTGCAGCAAGTAAGGGGGAGGGAGCAACTTTGCTTATGAGATACAGGTAATTTTGTGGAAACCATATTTCTTAGCGTAGAACATGGAGAGAATGACCAGTGATACGGCATAGCAGATATTTTTAGACATAAAAAAAACCAACAAAGTTGGCTTTTTGAATTGGGCTGCGACGTGAAATCAGTTACAGGATGAACTGATGTAAGAAGTAGGCAGAAATCATCATGCCTAACACAAAAAACATGCACGAATAGGCGTCAAGCTGATAACGCTTTTCTAATTGATGTTCAACATGCTGTATATTTTCTTCTTGCATAATTTTCATGGAAGTTTTTATTCCGATTTAATTATCGTTAAAATCCTATTGCATGTTTGTATTTTTAACATAAAAAAATGCTTAAATAAAGTACTAATTAAAAATAATCAGATCACCACTATACATAATCACTTAAATATTCAAGCTTATGCTGAATTAACTCAGAAGCCAGTAGCTACCAATAAATAACTATTTGAAAGTCATAGAATTTAGGATTTTATTATTCATGGTTAAAATAAAATAATTGAATTTAAGACTGTGGATAAATGTGCTTTTAAATGAATTTAAAATAGCAAGAGATAATAAAATATGTGGATAAATTTTATACAAATGAATTCAAATTAAAATAAAACGTATTTATATAAATAAAGAAGCCAACGCAACCTATACATTGATCTTGAATGGTTTAAGTTGGCTTATTCTTATAAGTTATTGATTTAATGAATAAATATTGGCTTGAATCCAAATATTGCCGCGAATGTATTGTCCGATATTAAAGTTGGCGTACTCTGGGTTTTTAGTGGCAATACGAATCAGTGTCGCAGGTTGGTTGTCTTCATGAATCAAGGCAACATCAAGCAGAGTGTAGTCTTGTTCCATAAATTGCATGCTGGTTTTGCCAACAATATTCCCTTGGAACCATGCTTCATCTTCCTGACCGATCTTTTCGCCATACAAATAAGCAACCATTTTTGAAAAATCGACAGTCACAGGTTCTTTGTCATCATCCGACTTTGGTTCCCACGCATCAATCTGTTCTTGTAGGTTTGCAGGAGCAATGCCATTGTTTGCTGCCAAAATATCGTTCAAGGCACGATGATGTTTAATCGATGCAGGGTCATCAACCACCAGTTGCTCGTGTTCTGCGACTGCTTCTAGTTCATACGCCCATGCATTGAGATGTACAATATAGGTTTGGTCTTTTTGGTATTGAGCATGATTGACGCTATATAAGCTGTCATAAGCGTAGACGATGCTGTTATTACCTAAGTTTAAACGTAAAACGGCTTGTGTATTGGATTGACCACGAATGATGCGTTCAACCACAGCAGACACTTTATAGGGGCTATTAAAGCTTGGAAATGCAGTTTTAACGGCTTTAGGTTTATTGTCTTCAACCGCGATGACTTGAGTCAATTGAACAGCTGCTTGACTTGGGCCTTGAATGAGCCAGCAACCCGCATCCATATCTTGTTCATTCTGGCATAAACCCATCGGCATGATTGGTGCATTTAAAGCTAAACCTAACCATTTAGGGACATCTTGTGCAGGGTTATCGGTGAGTAAATTCCAATGCTCGACGTGGCTACCAAAGTTTTGGTCATCAATGGTGATTATTTCTGGACTATTTTGATTGTTCATATGCACGATTGAATGAGGTTATATATCCCTATTAAATCGAGGGTTATTTCTATATTTCAAGTCCTATATTTTATTTTTACTGGAAAATCATCAAAAAAGACTAAAGCCTTACTTTATTTGACAGATAAAAGATCAAAGTATTTCCTTCTGATACTTAAAAAGTATCAAGCAAACTTTGTATAGGAAGTTTTGAGCGGTTTTATCTATTATGCTCAAGCACTGAGTTTGTTAGACTAAGGCAGTTTCTTTTGTTTATGGATGTGCAGTGCTGCCATTTAAACTCTGGGTCGATGCAGATGCATTGCCTAAAATTTTACGTGAAGTGATTTTACGTGCTTCAGATCGTTATCAGCTTGAAGTGACCTTTGTGGCCAATCAAAATGTCGGGATTACGCCTTCCGTTCGTATAAATTCAATTCAAGTAATGAGTGGGGCCGATGCCGCGGATAAAGAAATCATCGAACGCATGAAAGAGAATGATATTGTGATGACACAAGACATTCCGCTAGCGGCGCAGGTGATTGAAAAGGGTGGAATCGCAATTCACCCACGTGGTGAAATCTATACTACCGCTAATGTCAAAGCGCGCCTACATTTACGTGATTTTATGGATTCATTACGTGGTGCAGGTGTAAACACGGGTGGGCCACCGCCTATTTCTGAGCGTGATAAACGAGAATTTTCTAGTTCTTTAGACCAAACCATTCAAAAGCAAAAACGCAAAACTGCCATTTAGCATCGAGCTGATTATGTCTTCTAAAGCCAATCTGATGGCAACCTATGGATTATTGGTTTTTATTTGGTCCACAACGCCTTTAGCGATTGTGTGGAGTGTGACCGATTTACATATGCTGTGGGCGTTGGTATTACGTTTTTTCATTGCGCTGCCTTTGGCGATTTGTTTGTTATTGGTCTTAAAGCGACAGTTCCCCACCGATAAAGTCGCTTGGCATAGTTATTTGGCCGGTTCTTTTAGCTTGATTGGCTCGCAGTTTTTCACCTATGTGGCGACCAATTATATTAGTTCAGGCATGATTGCATTGATGTTTGGCTTAGCTCCGATTATGGCTGGTCTGATCGGACGTTTTTACTTTAAGACCTATTTGAGTGCGATGCAGTGGCTTGGGATGTGTCTTGCACTGCTAGGACTTTCGATAATTTGCCTTGCAGGTACAGCACAGCATGTCCATCCGTTTGGGATTGGACTGATGTTACTGAGTGTATTTTCTTATGCAGCCTCTATTTTCTGGGTGAAAAAAGTCAATGCGAATATTGAACCCGTTGCACAAGCGACAGGTTCAATTTTGGTGTCGACATTGGCGGCTATATGTATTGTGCCATTTATTTGGCAGCATGCACCGCAGCAAATTCCCGATTTGAAAACTTGTTTGGCTCTGCTATATACGGTCATCATGGCGTCATTGATTGCGATGTTCTGTTACTTTAAATTGGTACAGAAAATTCAACCTACGACTTTATCGCTGACTACTGTAATGACGCCGATGATTGCTTTATTTATAGGTGCTGTGCTGAATCAAGAAAAACTTTCGATGATGGTGATTTTGGGTGCAGTGGTTTTATTGTCAGGTTTGTTCGTTTACTTTTATAAAGATCTTCAGGCAAGTCGTAAACTTGCCCAAAAGTTAAAAAGCCAAAAGTAGTCCAAGGTTTTGGCATTAATGATCTTCGACCGTCAAAGAAATACAGTCGGCCAGTTTGACACGATCTTGCGGGTGCAAGGTAATAAAGTATGCTCCCGTGCGGCACTTGCCATTTTCCTCTTCATTGCTGTACACCACCTGCGCAATCGCTGCAATATGGAAGAAGTTTTCAGGATGGCTCAAGGTTAAGTGGATATAGGTACCATCTTGAATTTGTTTTTCACTATAAAAACTCAAACCACTTTCTGAAAAGTTCACATGTTCAGGCGTAGGTAACATGGTTTGTACAATTGTGTCGTACAAAGAGCCCGTGATCAGGTTTAATTTCTGGTTAAATAGGGATAAGATTCGAGCAATTTGTTGATCTTTTTCAGATAATTGTTCTAATTCGTAGTTTAGTGCATGATCAAATTGATCTAATTCTGCGAGTAGTAGAAAATAGCGCGGTAAAACAAAATTAGGATCGTAAGGGTCATTCAGGGCAACATCATCAGAAATGATCTGATAGTTAATTCTCAAGGCCGCATCGATTCGTGACATCACACGACGTTCTGTTTGAGCGTTTTGATGCTGTAAATTTTCCATAATTATGACCTCGGACTAGATGGTATGTTTAAACCAATCTCGCTGTATATAGGGTTGAGATATACTCGCGCACGGCGTAGCAACCACTTTATTTCTTTTATTGCACTGGTTTCGATGATCGGTCTAACACTGGGTGTGGCTGTACTTATTACAGTCTTATCTGTAATGAATGGTTTCGACCGAGAGCTGAAAACACGTGTACTTGGAATGATACCTCAAGCCACTGTTTCTTCAACACAAATCTTAACAGATTGGCCTGAACTTGCAAAAAAAATTGAGACAAAAGAACACGTCACAGGCGTAGCACCGTTTACTCAATTACAGGGCATGCTTACGGCACAAGGCCAAGTGGCTGGAATTATGGTCACGGGGATCGAACCTCAATATGAAAAAAAGGTTTCGATTATCCAAGATCACATGGTTGAAGGCGGTATTGATAACTTAAAAAAAGGTGAGTTTGGTATTGTTCTAGGCAAACAAATGACCGATGCCTTAGGTTTAGGGTTAAATGATAGTGTGACTTTGGTTTTACCTGAGGCAACACCATCACCAGCGGGTGTGGTGCCGCGTTTTAAACGTTTCAAAATTGTGGGTATTTTCAGCATTGGTGCTGAGGTCGATTCGATGATGGGCTACATTGCCTTGAATGATGCATCAACTTTGTTACGCTTACCTGATGGTGCGCAAGGCATTCGCTTGAAATTGGATGATATTTTTGCAGCACCTAAAGTGGCTGATGAAATTGTCATGGATCTACCAAGCGGTTTTTATGCTTCGAATTGGACCTATACTCACGGCAATTTGTTTAGTGCGATCCAAATGGAAAAGGCCATGGTGAGCTTATTACTCTTCCTGATTGTCTTGGTGGCTGCATTTAATATTGTGTCATCCTTGGTGATGGTTGTGACCGATAAAAAATCGGATATTGCCATATTACGTACTCTTGGCGCCTCACCTGCGACCATTACTCGTATTTTTATGGTTCAGGGCACGATTATTGGTGTGATTGGGACGGTATCAGGCGCGATTCTCGGCATTGTTTTCGCCTCTGGAATTAGTGGTTTTGTGGGTTGGTTAAACAATGTGATGGGACTTCATTTGTTTGATGCCTACTTTATCAATTACTTACCATCGTATCTAAGATGGCAAGATGTATTAACCATTGTGTCACTGTCTTTAGTTTTAAGTTTCCTTGCAACAATTTATCCTGCAATGCGTGCTGCAAAAATTCAACCTGCGGAGGCATTACGTTATGAGTAAAATTGTTTTAGAAGCGCAAAATATTGAAAAACATTTTACCGATGGTAAGTCGACTGTTGAGGTGATTAAAGGTCTCTCTCTACAAGTTAAAGCAGGTGAATTTGTCTCGATTGTGGGGTCGAGTGGTTCGGGTAAAAGTACTTTGTTACATGTCTTAGGTGGTTTAGACCGTCCGAGTTCGGGCCAAGTGTTTTTGCAGGGTAGTCGTTTTGACAGTTTGAATGAAGCTGAGCGTGGTTATTTACGTAACCAACACTTAGGTTTTGTTTACCAGTTCCATCATCTGTTGCCTGAGTTCACTGCTTTGGAAAATGTGGCAATGCCATTGATGTTACGTCAAGGCACCAACTTTAAAGATGTACAAAAGCAAGCTGAATATTTACTCGAACGAGTTGGATTGACGCATCGTTTAACCCATAAACCGGGTGAGCTTTCAGGTGGGGAACGTCAACGGGTTGCATTAGCGCGTGCATTGGTGGCCAAGCCAGCATTAATGATGGCGGATGAACCGACAGGCAACTTAGATCGGAAAACAGCAAGCAAAATTTTTGAGCTGCTGATGGATTTACGTCAGGAGTTCAATATGGCGATGTTGATCGTGACACATGATGAACAACTGGCTCAGTCCGCCGATTCTATTTTGCATATGCAAGATGGTCTTTGGGTCAATGACTAGGCTGAGTGCCAACAAAAATATGAGATAAAGCCACTATCTATTGAAGCCCACTTCGGTGGGCTTTATTATGGCTCCAATAAAAAAATAACTGAATAAAAGAATGAAGTTTTTATATGCTGCTGCTTGGATTGTAGGAATTGCATTGATGGGACAGACCGTCCCCATTCTAAATCATCTTTTTTACCCAGCGCTGATTTTGGTCATCTTCCTTTTGCCTTTACAGCTTTTTCTCTTTAAGCACAAACATGCCCTTATTTTACAGTTTATATGTGGATTGATTTATTCCATGTTGTTTTTAACTGCGGGATATCATTATGCACAATCGGCTTTGCAACAGCGTCTAGCCTATAAAGAAACAAAAGTTGAAGATGCTGAAGTTATTGTTTATATAGAAAAAATTAACCAACTGGGTGCTGAGACTATTCAGCAAGAAATACAGGTCTTGAACCGACATGTGAAACCAGTGCAATGGTTGAGTTTTCAAAAAAGGATCTCAGATCAACAAGAGGTCTTGGAACTTGGGAAATACTACCGACTGACAGGAGAAATTCGTCCTGCGCATAGTTATGCGGTGCAAGGTGTATTTGATGTTGAGCAGTGGTATCTGCAACGTAATCTCATGTCGGGTTTTAAACTCAAGCACATACAACCCTTGTCTGAGTCAGAAATTTCTGCATTAGGCTATACCCATCATTTAAGAAAACAGCAGGGTGTACTCAATAAATTTCAACTGGGTATAGAACATCAGCGATTAAACATTCGTCATTTTATTTATAACCAGCCTTTAAGTCATAGGGGGCTAATTCTAGCGCTCCTGACTGGGGATGAAAGTTTCTTAGATAAGGAGACAACAGCACTTTTTCAGCGCTTTGGCATTAGCCATTTATTAGCGATTTCTGGGCCACATGTGCTGATCTTTGCCGTGATGCTGTGTTGGCTATTACAAAAGGTGCTGAATCGTTATTGGCCACAGATTTTTCTAAAAATCCCACGACCTTATGCATTGTTACTGCCATTTTGTTGCTGCGTATTGCTATATTGTGCCTTTGTTGGTTTTGAGATTCCTGCACTTCGTACTTTACTCAGTTGTTTCTGTTTAAGTGTGTTGATTTTGCTCAGACAGAAAATTTCAGCTTTGACGTTACTGTTATTGAGTGCATCAGTCCTTTTACTGTTTGATCCTTTTTCAATTCTATCAGCTGCCTTTTGGTTGTCCTATGGTGCTTGCTTTGTGCTTTTACGCATTTATCAAATCACTATTCGGCTCGATTTGACTCGCCCGCAGTCTTGGCAGAAAAAACTCATTTTTAGCCTAAAACTTTTGGTTGAGTCGCAGTGGAAAATATTTGTGGCTTTGATGCCTTTGGTGATTATTTTCTTCAAGCAAGTCTCATGGGTGAGCCCGATCAGTAACCTTGTGGCTATTCCACTAATCAGTTTACTGGTTGTACCACTGGAGGTTTTGGCAGCATTTGCTTTTTATCTTTTTGAACCGCTGAGCAGCCTTTTGTTTCAGTTGGCAGATTGGGTGCTGGTATTTTTATTGGGCATACTCAATGTACTGGATGCGCTACTACCGATTAAGTTGTATCCGATTGCGCTCAATACTTGGCAAGTCATTTTACTGATTATGCTCTTAATCATTGTTTTTATGCCCAAACCGAGTCTACCAAAATCATGGCTCGTGCTAGGTTTGCTTCCTTTGCTGGGGTTCAGTAGCCAAAACAGTCCTTTTGAGTTGATCGTACTGGATGTCGGTCAGGGACAAGCAGTGTATATGCAACATGGGCAACAGCATGCCCTGATTGATGTTGGTGGTTCCTATGATGAATCGAAGTTTAGCGTTGCTAAGCAGATTATTCAGCCCTTTTTATCGCAGCAAGGCGTGAGCCAATTAGATCAGCTGATACTTACACATTTGGATCAAGATCATAGTGGAAGTTATGCCACATTAAAAAATGAGTTGTCGATCAATCAAGTTTACTCTAATCAGCAATTGGATGTGGCAACGACGTCAAACTTTAACTATTGCCAACAAGGTCAGATCTGGCGCTGGTCTGAACGAGTAGAAATCAAAATTTTGTCACCGAAAGCCAATCAATTTACACAAGTGCCGTATCAGCAAAATGAGCTATCTTGTGTGGTGTATATACAGGTGAAGGATGTACAGCCTTATCAGTATTTTCTGATTATGGGCGATGCTGGGTGGCAAACCGAGTTTCAATTATTACAAGATTATCCGGACTTAAAAGTTGATGTATTGGTCTTGGGGCATCATGGCAGTCGACATAGTTCAGCCTATGCGTTTTTAAAACATTATCAACCGAAATTAGCAATTGCCTCAACAGGGTTCAATAACCGTTATGGGCATCCAAGTTCAGTAACGCAAGCCCGCTTGAAAGCTTTAAATATCGCACTCTTAACAACAGCAGAGCAAGGTAGTATTGGTTTTATTGCGCAGCCTACAGGGTTTATTGAACTGACGACACAACGTCAGACTCGACAGTGGTTGCAGTCGAATGAATCTGTTGTTCCATACGCAGTTGCTCTAAACGCGTCACAGCCTCATTAAAAGGGAGGTTATACAGTGTTCGAAGCTCAGGATTGGCTTTAAAGCGCTTATAGGTCCAGTGATAATGCTCTGGGTGACGACGAATCAGATCTTCAATGGCTTGGTGAATGACGAAGGTGCCGTCATTGGCTGTACCTTGATAAATACTTTCGCTCATTTCTTCAATGTACATTTCAAAGCCATCGTCATTACGAATAGCATAGAGTAGTAAAGCCTTGGCTTTGGTTTTTTGAATCAGTTTGGCGCTCAGGTTGCTTGAAGCTAAAGGAAAGCCAAAATAAGGAATCATTTCCCCGCCTTGTTTTGGGGTGTGATCAGGTAGAATTACGGTCGTACCCCCTTGTTTTAGTGCCTTAAAAATTTGGCGCACCCCAGATTCATCGGTAGGTACAAGGTGAGCGCCTTCACGACTGCGCGCCTCACGAACAAATAAGTCAGCACCGGGGTCCTTGACCGGTTTATACATAATGGTCATTTCAGTAAATTGGGCAACATAACTATTCATAATTTCCCATGTGCCAAAATGAGGTACGATTAAGACTAAACCTTTCTGAGCAGCAAGTGCTTCATGTATAAGATGCTCACCATACACTTTTTGAATGCGTTCAATATTTTTCTGATTGCTTGAACCCCAAATACTAAAAAACTCAAAATAGGTGGTCAGTTCATTACGCACTGCTTGCTTCGCAATTATTTCACGTCCCTCATCACTCAGCTCAGGCAGTGCAATTTTTAAGTTGAGTCTGAGAGCATCATTGTTTTTACTGATTTTTAAAAGATTGACTAAGCCTGCTAAGACTTTAGCAAAAAAACGTGCAAATTTAATAGGTTGTTTGCTTACAAAACGCAGTAAACGATAAGTCGAGTTTTGCTCTTGTGCTTTAGTCATTCTTTAGAGTCAATGGGACATGTGGATGAAAACATAAAATATTATAGGCTAAAACAAACGGTTTCGACAGTTTTCTACAAATCAGTGTATATAATGAGGGCAATTTTATTCAAGTTTGGATTGTTATATGTCCGATTGGCCACCAAAACCAGAAAATGAAACGCTGAAACAAAAGCCTTTACATGAACAGCCGACAGGAAACGAATGGAAACTTTTAGAGAAAGCAGTTTTAGCTTCCGTTGAAGAACAACGTCGTGCACGTCGCTGGGGTATCTTTTTCAAATGTCTAACTTTTGCCTATCTTTTGTTTATTCTATTTGCCATGACCAAGAGCTGCTCGTCCAGTGGTACGGATGCAACAGCATCTAAACATATAGCTGTAGTTGATATTGTGGGTACCATTGCCGCTGATGAGCAAAGCGTCAACAGTGATGACACGATTAAGTCATTAAAGAAAGCTTTTGAAAATAAACAAAGCCAAGCGGTGGTGCTCAATATTAATTCACCGGGCGGTTCTCCTGTTCAATCGGATGAAATTTGGCAAGAAATTCAATATTTGAAAAAATCGCATAGCGATAAAAAATTGTATGCAGTGATTGGTGATACAGGTGCATCAGGTGCTTACTATATCGCATCTGCTGCGGACGAAATCTTGGTAAATCCTTCGAGTTTAGTGGGTTCAATCGGTGTGATTATGCCGAACTATGGGGTGAATGGCCTCATGCAAAAACTGGGTGTTGAAGACCGCACCATGACCTCTGGTCAAAACAAAGCTTTATTGTCAATGACACAACCTGTTAACCCTGCGCAGCGCGCACATGTTCAAGGTGTACTTGATAATGTACACGAGCATTTTATTAATGCTGTGAAACAAGGTCGTGGCAAGAAGTTGAAGTCAAACGATCCTGCACTCTTCTCAGGTCTTTTCTGGACAGGGGATCAGGCGGTCAAACTGGGTATTGCTGATCGTATTGGTAATTTACATACTTTAAAACGTGAACTAAATACCGATAAGGCGATGGATTATACCGTGGTACATAGCCCACTAGATGCTGTATTAGGCCGTTTAGGTGCATCGATGGGAGCTGGTTTTGCATCTTCACTTTCAAATCAAATGCAATCTGAACAGGCCACGAAACTCCAATGAAACCTTTAATTCATTTTGCGCACGCCAATGGCGTGCCTTCTAAGGTCTATCAAAAATTATTTGATTTACTGTCAGATCAGTATGATGTGATCTATGTCCCTTTATTAGGGCCAGATAAAAACTACCCGATTGATAACCATTGGAAAAGCTTAACTCAGCAAGTGATTGACAGTATTGTTCGTCAGGCACAGGGTCGTAAAGTGATTGGTTTGGGACATTCATTAGGATCAGTGCTGACGTTTCAGGCGGCGTTACAGCGTCCTGATTTATTTGAACAAGTCATCA
This sequence comes from Acinetobacter johnsonii, assembly GCF_048551975.1. Taxonomy (GTDB): domain Bacteria; phylum Pseudomonadota; class Gammaproteobacteria; order Pseudomonadales; family Moraxellaceae; genus Acinetobacter; species Acinetobacter johnsonii_A. Next base: position 89,683 of record NZ_JBIMCF010000004.1, read on the forward strand.
TGATGGACCCGCCTTTGATTATGGGCAAAGCCTCGTTTGTATTACACTTTGCGAAAATGTTGAAGTTAAAAATGGTCGATACTATGTCTCCAGCAGCGCTATCTTTACGGCGTCGTGACCATTGGGAGAGCCGTGAGCAAGCAGCTGAACTTCTACGTCCAAAAGGCTTTTATAAAGATTTTGATTCAGATTGTTTTCAAGCTTATATTGACTATGCTTTAACGGAAGATCGCGTCCGTGGCGGTGTTGAACTTGCGATTGCAAAAATGGATGAAGTTCATATCTTCAGGACCAATCCTTCTTTATGGTGGCGACCTCAGGGTAAACCACAAGTGCCAATGCATTTGCTGATTGCTGAAAAAGGTCCTTTTATTGGTCCTGGGTTTCCACAAATAGTGAAAAAGAAGTTTGGCATTCCTTATCAAATCGTTGAGGGAAGCCATATGTTTCCTTTAGAGCGACCAGAAGAAACGGTTGCTCTGATTAAGACGCTGATTCAAGAAAATGTTTAATAGTAGTTTTTAGCAACCATAAAAAAACGCCTCCAAGAAGGCGTTTTCTATTTTCAAAATTTGCAAAACTGAATCGGCTCGTGCATCAAGGTGTCGCGGTAGAGAACACCTTGGTCTGTATGCTGAATCGTTTGTGTACAAATCCACTCTACCACTTGCGGGTAGATGATATGCTCAAGTGTATGGACACGTTGGACCAAACTATTCACATCATCATGTGAACCAACTTTCAGTACACCTTGTGCTAAAGCTTGACCTGCATCAAGCTCAGCCGTCACGTAGTGCACGGTACAGCCATGCAGTTGATCGCCAGTATTTAGTACGCGCTGATGGGTATGCATACCTTTGTAATGCGGTAGAAGAGAAGGGTGAATGTTGATCATTTTCCCCTCCCAAGCACTGACAAATTTCTCACTTAAAATACGCATAAAGCCAGCAAGAACCACCAAGTCCACATCCCAATCGAGCAATTGTTGATGCATGACATCATCAAAAGCTTCACGATGAGGATACTGTTTGTGTTCAATGACTGCTGTTGCAATACCTGCATTTTCAGCACGCTGTAGCGCATACGCTTCAGGTTTGTTGGAAATGACACCCACAATTTGCCCTGATAGATTGGCATCAATCAAGGCTTGAAGGTTTGATCCACTTCCTGAAACCAGAACAGCAATTTTAATCATATGGCTTAAGCGAATATCACGCGGATTTTTTCGTCTGCGCCTTCAACTGACTCAGCATTGTCAGCGATATGTCCCATAGTGAACGCTTTTTCACCAAGGCTATTGAGTCGTTCAACTGTTTTATCCGCATCAGCAGCTTCAACAACCAAGACCATACCTACGCCACAGTTGAATGTGCGGTACATTTCAAACTGTTCAACACCACCTTCACGTTGAAGAAGTTTAAACAATTCTGGCCATTCCCAAGATGCTTCATTCACAACAGCTTGAGCACCATTCGGCAATACGCGTGGTAAGTTACCTGGTAAACCACCACCAGTAATGTGCGCCATTGCGTGTACATCAACTTCTTTTAAAAGTTGAAGAATAGGCTTCACGTAAATACGTGTTGGTTCCATTGCAACATCAGCAAGTGGACGACCATCAACGATTTGCGTCAAGTCAACGTTTTTCACGTCTAAAATTTTACGAAGTAGAGAATAACCATTTGAGTGAGCACCACTTGATGCAACACCAATTAAAACGTCACCCGCTTTGACTTTAGAACCATCAATAATTTTGCTTTGCTCAACTACGCCTACACAGAAACCTGCCAAGTCGTAATCTTCGCCTTCATACATGCCTGGCATTTCGGCAGTTTCACCACCAACCAATGCACAACCAGCAAGTTCACAGCCTGTACCGATACCCGTAACTACGTTTGCAGCTACATCTACATTAAGATGGCCAGTTGCATAATAGTCAAGGAAGAATAATGGCTCAGCGCCACATACAAGAAGATCGTTTACACACATTGCAACTAAGTCTTGACCAATTGTGTCATGACGGTTCAAATTCAATGCTAAACGTAATTTTGTACCAACACCGTCTGTGCCAGATACGAGAACAGGTTCTTCATAACCTTTAGGGATTTTACAAAGTGCACCGAAGCCACCTAATCCGCCCATTACTTCAGGACGAGTAGTGCGCTTCGCGACAGATTTGATACGATCGACTAACGCGTCGCCCGCTTCAATGTCGACACCTGCATCTTTGTAGCTTAAACCAGTGTTTGGGGTAGAAGTTGAGTTGCTCATAATGAAGTCTCCGCATTCGCGGGGCGATTATACCTGAATATACTAAACACATATGTTATTTCTGCGCTAAAATGTTATCTTTACTAAAATATTTTTCTCAATAACGATTAAATCTGATAAAGGCGAGATTGCATGCAAGATCGTACACTTAAACGTATTTTTATTTTGGCAGGAATCGCGCTCATACTCTGGGTGTTGTATCTACTCAAGCCTGTTGTTTTACCTTTTATTGGTGCATTTTTAGTCGCTTATCTGTTTAGTCCACTGGTCGATAAACTGCATAAAATTGGCTTACCACGTTGGTTATCTATTAGTGCTGTTTTTATCGGTATTGGCGTTGTCATTACATTAGCATTTTGGTATTTGGTTCCACTTGTGTGGGAACAGCTGATGTATGCAAAGAACAGCATTCCTTCAGGTATACATTGGGCGAATTATAAATTCCTTCCTTGGTTATCTGACAGTTTTAATTTGGTCCCAATGGAATTAGATGTTGATCAGATTTCAGCTGCGATTATGGAATATGTACAGACCAACTATAGTGCTGACAGTATTCAGGCGATGATTGCCAAATTGGCTCAGTCTGGACTCAACTTCATTCAGATTGGTGGTACGGTTGTACTGATTCCAATTATTGCATTCTATTTTTTATTAGATTGGGATCGCATGCTGGACAATTTCCGTCGTCTTATTCCACGGCGATATGAAGAACAGACCTTAGTCATTGTTAAAGAATGTCATAGTGTACTTGGTGCTTTTGTCAAAGGTCAGTTCTTGGTTATGGTGCTCTTGGGCGTGGTCTATGCTGTTGGTTTACAGCTTATTGGGCTTGAGGTTGGTTTAATTATCGGTATGGTCGCAGGCCTATGTAGTATTATTCCTTATTTAGGTTTTGCTGTTGGCATTATTGCAGCAGTTATTGCAAGCTTATTCCAATTTGGTATTGATTGGATGCAATTACTCTTGGTTGGCGTGGTCTTTATGATTGGTCAAGCTGTAGAAGGCTATATCCTGCAACCGTTCTTGCTAGGCGATAAAATTGGGCTGTCTCCAGTGGCAGTTGTATTTGCGGTTCTAGCAGGTGCTCAGTTGGGCGGTATTTTAGGGATGTTGATTGCGTTGCCTGTGGCTGCTGTGATTGTGGTCTTATTAAGACATGCACGTGAGTTTTATGAAAATAGCCCTATGTATGGAGCACCAGCACTGATTTCACAAGATTCGACAACAGGTTCAATTAGCATTGAAACTGATCAGGTTGAAGTTGATATTGAACTAAAAAATCAAGCGGTAAAAGCTCAGCAAGCATCTGAAAATTCAAGTAAGATTGATCAGATAGACCATAAAGAAATTTAGGATACACAAACCAGCATGCGTCAATTGCAACTAGATATTGAACCCCAACTCGATGCTCGAATCAGTGATTTTTCTGGGCCGGGATGGGGGCCTGTTATCGATGCGATTCGTCAGTTACATGCAGGTTTAATGAATCGTTTTTATGTGTATGGTGGTGCGGGTTCTGGGAAAAGTCATTTACTTTCAGCGATTTGTGATTCTTATTTAGATGTAGGTAAAACAGCGATTCAAGTTTCACTACTTGAGTTGCTGGATGCACCAACAGAAGCAATTACCTCTTTAGAGCGTTTTGACCTTGTCGCTTTAGATGACATTGAAGCCATAAGCGGTGTGCCGCATTGGCAGAAAGCTGTTTTTCACCTGATCAACTACAATAATGAAGAAGGCGGACAGTTGGTGTTCTCTTCTCGTGTTGCGCCGATTGAATTAAAACTTGAACTACCTGATTTACAATCTCGCCTGACGCAGGCTGTAAGTGTGAAAGTACCAAACGGAAGTTTGTATGCCGATCGTTCTACATTGGTGATGTCGGTTTTATCGCGTCGCGGGATTCATATCGATCAACAGATTATTGATTATTTGCTCACGCATGGGCCACATCAAACTTCGGTGTTATTGCAAAGTTTAGAACAACTGATTCAACTGTTAAAAGGTGAGAAAACCAAATTGAGTAACGCAAATCTCAGACAAATTTATGCGTTAATTGACGAATATCGGTAAATCATAATATTACTTGAGAATTTATTGGAGCTGTGACAGAGTACGAAAAATTGTTAGATATTGCAGGGATTTTGCAATCTAAGAATAAAAAGAAAAGATAAAATAAAAGCAAGGAGATCGTTATGCTCAAGAAGAGCATAGGTGTAGCTACGCTATTGGTGGCGAGTCATGCCTATTCGGACAATATTAAGGTGACCATCACTGACGATATTGTCAAAAATGACACGGAATGTTCACTTCGCGAAGCTATCGACTATATTAATCAAGGTATGCCTGAGGCGGGTTATTATGGCTGCGGGGGCAAAGATGCGATTTCCACCGTCATGCTTGAGAAAAATAAAACCTATTTGCTAAATACCCATCTCGCGATCAAAAAAGATTTAACACTCAGAACAAGTTATGACAGTTCTGTGGGGGAAGAAACTGTTCAGGGTTTAAGTAATGCCATCTTAAAAATGAATGGTTCTGACAACTTGTTAAGGGTTGATAATGCTGAGAATGCTTTAATTCGTGTGTTAGTAAAAGAAGTTACTCTACAGGGCTGTGCGAAAGACTGCGGTGTGAATCGAGGTGGTTTAATTTATAACAATGAATATTTAGGTCTTGAGTACGTCAAATTAACAGGTGGTTTTGCAGGGAAAGGGGGGGCGATTTACAATGTCGCAACCTTGCTCGAAGATGGTACCAGTCGTAGTCTAGTCGAAATTCGCTCTACTCTGGTTGAGCAAAACCAAGCGGCACAAGGTGCTATTTTGTATGGGGACGCGCCTTCTTTTAGGATTTATAATTCAGTTTTCAAAGAAAATAAAACAACAGATGCAAGCAGTGCCAATATTTACTCTGTCAATAATGCAGCTGTTAAAGAAGATACAACCTTATCCAGTTTAGCATCACGTCTGGTCAGTAGTACCTTTGTGAAAAATACAGGTTATGTCGTCAATATTCGAGATGGCATGGCTTTGAATAACTTAACGGTGGTGGGAAATAGTAAAGGGATTTATTTCAATCCATCTACAAACTTGGCTTATCTGGCCAATAGTATCGTTTTAGGGAATGCTGAAAATACCATCACACAAAACTGTGCTGGAGATTTAAGTAAAGCAGTTCTTCAGAACAACTTAGTCACACAAAGTGACTGTGGCAGTGGTGCGAGTTATTATCCGAATGAGTTTTGGTCTGGCGCTTTGATTGCAGGCAGTGATGTGGTGGGTGAGTGTAAGACCATGTCTGCAGATGCTGAAAGTTTATTGTGTCCTTATATTGTTCCCAACCAAAAATTTTTAGGCTATATCCGTCCACGCATTTTAATGAGTCAGACACATTGGTTAGATTCTCCAATTGTGAACAAGGGTAAAGTCGTTGTAAACACAACGGATTCTTTAATTGGCTGTGAAAATTCAGATCAACGTGGTGTGAATCGAAATACGAATAATACCTTTTGTGACCGTGGTGCAATCGAGATTGAAGTCCCAACCACGATTAGTTTAATTGGTGAGGACCTCATTGCGGGGCAAGTAGCTAAACTTTCAGTTGCAGATCTGCTTGGAGATAGTGACCTACTGTCCAAAACCGAATGTGCAAGCTTGTTCAAATCGGCTAAAGCGCCAAATGGTGAAGAATGGCAACCGGGTTGTATGCGGGTGCAGCAGACGCAAACGGTATCCAAAGGCAAAGTGGTGATTGATGAACTAGGAAATATTACTTACACGCCAAATGGAGCATGGCATGGTGCTGATATTTTCAGGTTACAGCTGGTCACAACCACGACACGTTTTGATGAACATATTCCGTTCGTTGAAGTGAATGTACAAATTGTACAGGAACCGCAAAATCATATGGAAAGTGACAAAATTAAAACCTCTGGAGGAAGCACGGGTATTCTGAGCTTACTGGGGTTATTTGCTTTAATTTTGCTGCGTCGAAAATAAAAAGAAAAGGGCGAACATGAAACACTTTAAAAAAGGACTATTGGGTGTCATGGTGGTAGCTGCTATGACATTAATAGCTGCAGAAGATAGAACAATTCATGTCAACACATTTGATGATGAAGATAATGTGAACATGAATCAATGTTCACTCCGTGAGGCAATTAAAACAGCTAGTTTAAATAAGGCTTATGGCGGCTGTAGTGCTGGGAATACGGGTTCAGGTCAAACCGATTATATTCAGTTAGCAGCCGGGACGTATAAGCTGAGTAAGGAAATTGTTCCCGAGTCTAAAGTGGTGGTTTTTGGGAAAAGCCCTTATTTAGATCGTGAAAAAAATCCCATCACTTTTAAGTATCCAGCGCTAGGTGAGCTGACTTCAAGGATTGATGCGGGTGGAAAGTCACGTTTATTTAATACCATTACCAAGACCAGTTTGACGCTAGAGAATGTCATTCTAGAAAATGGTTATTCGGCAGATGAAGGCGGTGCTTTACTGGTCGGTGGAGCATTAACCTTAAATAATGTACAAATTCTAAACTCAAAGTCGGATAAAAAAGGCGGAGCACTCTATCTCGTTGGTTCTGGTGAGCATCAGGTGACTGTAAATAATAGTGTATTACAAGGTAACCAAGCGACTGTAGGTAGTGTGCTTGCAATGCAATGTTATGCAGGGCTGTTGGATGTAAAAACGAATATAGAGTTTAGAGCGAATAGTATTATTTCAAATGGTCAGATATCGAATCTAAATACATTCGATTTTTGTGGTAACCCAAAAGTTGCTATGGCGAATAATACGATCGCAAAAAATACTGTGAATACTCTAAACGGGAGCATCTTGTATGCCGTTAATAACCGAGAGCATAATCTGAGTCTTGAAAGTAGTTTCTTATTTTCAAATAACACCATTGTAGAAAACAGTGCCGCGAGCGTTTTGGATTATGATGATTTTGGTATGAAGTCGTTGTATTATAATGTGCTTGCATATAATGGGAACACATCATGCCGCTATGTCGGTTCTCAGACACTATCCGACAAATATGATGCAGGTGTGACAGCAGGTTACAATGCGTTTGATACGCTGACCAGTCAGTGTGAACTGGCAGCAAGTGCACGAATACTGGATGGTACGACAGATACTAATATTGATGTGAAAAATGTGGCTATAGGAAGTCTACTCAGTTCCTTAACTTCGCCATCAAAATATAATTTATTCCGCCCAATGTATTTTCCGAAAGTGAATAGTGGAGGAGTTGATTTACTCGATACCAACAGTAAATTGAGCTGTAATGATAGTGACCAGCGTGGTCTAGACCGTATTGTCGACGGAACATTGATGTTAGCACCTGCGGAAGCCAACAGTTGTGATATTGGATCGGTTGAGTTACGTCGTTTAGCAGCAGCGGATATTGCTGATTTGAAAAATACCTCGCAGGCAGAACGTCTTCAGGCATATGAGAATAATATTAAGGAATTGGAAGAATTAATCGCCGATAAAAACACCAATCCAGACTTTTTGATCGAGTTTAATGAAGAGTTAAAGCGTTATAAGGAACTTCTAACTTCGACAAAGTTACATCAAAAATATCGCGCGATTTATGTCGATCCCTTCCAGTTTGTCTTGCAAGATGAGGCTGTGGTCAACACTGCTGATGGAACGTCGGCTTTAAAAGAAATGAACACTGAGAATTACACCATTACAGAAACTCAGGTATTGGGTGTAGGTGTACTCAGCGCCAAAGATGGTGTGCTGGATACCTCAAAACTTAGAGCGGACCCAACTTTACGTTGTGAGTGGAAGGATGATTTAAAACAAATCATGATTTATCGCACCGATGGTAAGCCTACAACCAGCACGGAATATGTCTATTGCCAATATAGTGTGAAGAGTAAGGCTACGCAGGCAACCTCTTCGGGGATTTTAAAAGCGGAGTTTAGCAATATACAACCGATTGCCAAAATGGATGAATACACCCTGAATTATGGTGGAACTTTAAAACTCAATGTAAATCCACTGTCAAATGATAGTGATGATGGTGATGGGCTGATGAGTACAATCGAGGCAGAACATCAGCGTCCAGCATTTCACCGTGATGCGAATGGAAAGGACCTTGCTATTCGTATAGTACGTCAGGATGCAGGCATTAATATTAAGCCAGAGCGTACAGGTTCTTGTCCAGGAGAATATGAAAAATATGTATGTTATGGCGGCAATATTGAAGTTGAAGTCCGCAATAATTTCAGTCCATTCCCTTATGAAATTGAATACGTGATTTATGATGCAGAGGCTGAAGAGTCTAAATCTGCGATGATGTATTTTACGAACACCGCTAAAAATACCAATACGGAATCGAGTGGCGGTGGTGGCTCAATTGGTGGCCTTGGGGTGCTTGGATTGTTGTCATTAGCGTGGTTTAGACAGCGACGAAAAATATAAATGTAGTCATAAAAAAAATGCCTCACATGAGGCATTTTTTTTATGGGTGTTTCTAAAGTATTTATATCCAACTAGGAAGAATCTTAATGTGTAGCAGTGTTGATATGGATGTATTTATTGATATATTCATTTCGAATATTCACACGTTCATCTGCATCTGCCTTTTGCATACGTACACGTAAATCACGTCGTTCTTGGGTGCTCATCTGTTGCCAAGTGTCACGCATTTTTTGCTTTTCTTGTTCAGGTAACTGAGTAAACCAGTCCATACGTTGTTGCAGGGCTGCACTTTGCGCATCGGGCAGTTCTTTTAGTGACTGGTAACGTTGAATCAAGGCACGCTGTTCTTCTTCAGACAACGATTCCCATGTTTCAGACACTTGGGTATCTGCATCTTTGGAAAAAATCCAAAAACGATCAAAACCTGCAAAACTGGTTTGTAAAAAACCTAGCGTGCAAAGTGCGAAAGCGACACGTTTAGCTGCCATGTGGAACAGTGTCCTCACCTAAAACCAATAACATTTCTAAATCTTCAACCATTTGAGGTGAAAGTTTAGGAGTCGAAACCACTTGGTTATGTGATTTTTCATCAAGGGTTACAGAGTTCGGAAGTACGACAAAGCCAGCAATAGCCGCAGCTAAAGCAAAACCTGACATTTTCCAAAGGCCATAACGTGAGGACTTTTGATCTTGAATGTCATCAAGAACATGTTGCATCACCACGGGTTTGTTGTTGTGGTGTTGCGCGAGCCCATCAAGTTTGGAGGTTACTTGCTTTAAGAAATCATCTTTCATTCGGATGATCCTCCTAGATGTGGATTCAAATGTGCGAGAGCATTGCGTAAGCCTTGAATCGCACGGTGGTAATGAGTTTTAACACTGCCTTCAGAGCAATTCATGATTTGCGCAGTGGTTGCAGTATCAAAACCTTCCCATGCACGTAACATAAATGCTTGCTGCTGACGAACAGGAAGACCTGCAATGGCTTCTTGAATTTCATCCGCAGTGACAGCTTGACTTAAAAAGTCTGAAGGATTCAGCGCTCTTTCATCGACCACCTCATTGACTTCAAAATCGTCATCATCAAGACTGACTTTTTTAAAGAAAGAAAACGGTTGTGCTCGACGTGCTTCTTTACGACGCCAATCCTGTAATTTGTTGGTTAGAATGGTATAGAACAGGGGATACCATTCTTCCGTAGATCGATCAGAATAAGATTTATGTAATGAAATAAAGGCTTCTTGCACCAAATCCATGGCGATACCCTGCTGGTTTTGGGTGGCACTTTCCATCATTACTAACGCACGACCAGTCACTTCTTGCATGAAGTTTTTTAGGCGAGACTCAGCTGTACTCTTGAGAGTACTAGAATCCTGCGTTTTAGACTGTTTGGGTGCTAAATCCATAGAGATGGAAAATCCTGTCATCGGATACCCACCATTATTTCCTCAATCATGTGCCTATAACGTTGGAAATAATGGTTTGGTTGACAACACAAGTAATTATTTTTTCTAGTGTAATCTATTTTTTCTGCTGAGCCGACTTTAGTTAATATAACTTAACGATTTTAAAGTCGTTGACGCACCATTTCAAAAAAGCAGATTGAACCCGCAATAGCGACATTGAGAGATTCTTGGCCACCGGGCTGTGGGATGCTCAGTGCTTGAGCATGTGCTAAAGCAAAGTCAGAAACCCCTTGGCCTTCATTGCCTAAGATCCAGACACAAGCTTGTGTTAAATCTTTTTGATATAAACTTTCAGCCTGATGCGAGCTAGTCACATACACTGGAATTTCAAAGCGTTCGAGTACATCTTCGATGGCAATGTTTTCATAGGTATTAAGTGAGAAGTGTGCACCCATGCCTGCGCGTAATACACGTGGTGACCAGAGTGCTGCAGAACCTTTGGTACAAATAACTTGCTTGATACCTGCTGCTGCTGCAGAGCGGAGTAGTGTACCTACATTGCCTGGATCTTGAATGTTTTCCAAAATCAAGGTATCCAAGCTAAAGTCTACACTTTGGCTTGAACTTGGTAAGTCTACAACTGCCAAGAAGGGCAAAGTGGTTCCTAGTGTGCTTAAATCACGATATAGGCTTTCAGCAATGACAAAAACAGCACCCTCATATTCATCTAGAATATCGCAAATATCAGGGTGTTCGAGTGCATTTTCAGTGGTGAAAATAGAATTGAGTTTCTTCTTTTTTTCAACCCAAGCTAAGCCTAAGTGTGTCCCTTCAAGCACAGTTTGACCTTGCTTTTTACGGTAGCTACTTTGCTCTATTAAACCGCGCAGATGTTTAATCTTTGGGTTGTCTTTTGATTCAAGAAAAACGATTGACATGGGAGAGACTCGTGCGCATAACGCTTCAGATGGCTATGCGCATTTAAAAAAATTAGTTGTGGTAGCTGGTCACTAAATTGACTTCGTTTTTAGAGCCAATAATCACAGGAACACGTTGGTGTAGGTCAGTTGGTTGGATGTCTAAAATACGAACACGACCTGTTGTTGATGCACCACCAGCTTGTTCAATTAGCATACTCATTGGGTTTGCTTCATACATTAAACGCAAGCGACCTGATTTTTTCGGATCTTTGAGGTCGTATGGATACATGAAAATACCGCTACGGCAAAGAATACGGTGAATGTCGCCCACCATACAAGCCACCCAACGCATGTTGAAGTCTTTCTCACGTGGACCTGTTTTACCTGCGAGAAGTTCTTCAATATAACGTTTTACTGGGTTTTCCCAGTGGCGTTGGTTTGATGAGTTAATGGCATATTCTTTGGTATCTGCTGCCACTTGAATATTTTCAGAGGTGAGCAAGAATTGTTGAGTTTCTGGGTCAAAGGTAAAGAACACCGTACCTGCGCCGACTGTTAGTGCCAACATGGTTGATGGGCCATAAAGTACATAACCCGCAGCAACTTGCTGGTTGCCTGCTTGCATAAAGTCTTCAGCTTGTGTAACTGCATTTTTTGCAGGCAAGATTGAGAAAATAGTACCCACACACATATTGATGTCGATGTTGCTTGAACCATCAAGTGGGTCAAATAAAACTAAATATTTGCCATTTTCTTGAGCTGGAGTGAATTCATCCAATTCTTCAGACGCTAAACCACCAACTTGTGGGTGGATTTTTAGAGCATCAATCAAATAATTATTTGAAATCACATCCAGTTTTTTCTGTTCTTCACCTTGCACGTTTTCATGCTGCGCGCTACCTAAGACACCAGCTAAAGCACCTTTTTGTAAAGCTTGATCGATGGTTTGGCAAGTAGCAGCAATGGTGCTAATTACTTGTGCCAATTCAGGCGTAAGATTTCCCGTTTGTTGTTCTAAAAATTGGGACAGATTGAGATATGACATAAGGGGGAGGACTCCACTAAAACTTGAATACGTAACAAAATCAACATTGCGCTATATTTTAGTCGAGAACGAGACAAAAGAACAATTAAACTCGACTATTTGCTGTGATTTTACCCTTGCAAGTCTTGTGGAAAGTGCTATGTTGATGGAAGGAATATCAGGTAAAAATAGGAGCACAACAATGACAACGCAAAAATTTGATGCGACTCCAACGCCGAGCGAAGGGATTAACTTAGATGATATTTCAGACGATAGCGTGAAAAAAGCGTGGCAAGACTACGAAGCAAAAGCTGAGTATAAAAAGTTCAATAAACATGACATGATTGAATCTATGCAACATGCTGAAGAATCTGATGAAAATCCCAAGCCTGAACAAGTTTAAGTCATAAAAAAGCGCTCATCGAAAGAAGCGCTTTTTTTATTTCAGTTGTGATACCAGCATTATTTTAAAAGTGGTGGTACTGCTTCGTAGTTAATTTCTACGCGACGGTTTTCTTTCCATGCATTTTCGTCATGGCCTGCATTGATTGGCATTTCTTTACCATAACTAACAGCTTCAAGTTGGTTCGGACTCACACCTGTGGTGATTAAGAAACTTTCAACCGCTTTGGCACGACGTTCACCCAATGCCATATTGTATTCACGTGTACCGCGCTCATCAGTATGGCCTGTTAACGCCACACGCGAATTTGCATTTGCCATTAAGAACTGCGCATGGGCTTGTAGCGTTTGGTAATCATCATTGCTGAGGTCGCTACTGTCATAGTCAAAATGCACAACGCGTTTTGCTAAAAATGCTTTGTTTGCTTCAGTTACGCCTTTTGCTGATGCACCTGCAAGATTTTGTGCATTTAAAGCAGCATCTTCACTTAGACCTTGAGTATTGACTGTGGTTGAGCCATTTGGGTTTTGACCCGCTTCAATTGTTGCAGCAGGTTTACGGCTCGCACAACCTGTAACTACAAGAGCAGTCGCTAAGATTGGAAGGGCTAAAAGTTTGATCGATTTCATTCTTCATCTCCATGAAAATTGATGATTATTAAATGACTAGTCATTAAAAAGGTTATTTAGGTGCCCAAGCGGGTTCACGGACTTCACCTTGTTCACTTGGTAAATTCATACGGAAACGGCCATCCAGTGACATGATCGACAACAACCCACGTGAACCTTCACGCGTTGCATAGACCACCATCTGCCCATTTGGTGAGAAACTTGGTGATTCATCCAAACTGGTTGGCGTTAAAATATTGGTGACACTTGAGTTTAAATCTTGAATAGCGACTTTATAGTTACTACCACTTGGACGGTGTACCAGTGCTAGCTTTTTGCCATCGGCACTGAGCGTACCACGTGCATTGAACGCTCCACGGAAGGTCAGACGGTTATAACTGCTATTTGCCAAGTCATAACGGTAAATTTGTGCAGAACCACCACGGTCAGAAGTAAAGATAAATGACTTACCATCTGGTGCATAACGCGCTTCAGTATCAATAGCACTGTCGTTGGTCATACGTTGCAATTGACGGGTTTCCAAGTTCATTTGGTAAATTTCTGGGTTGCCATGCATAGAAGCGGTGAACAACATACTTTTCCCGTCTGGTGAGAAGCTTGGCGCGCCATTTAGACCACGGAAGCTAGCAAGCTTTTCACGCGCACCTGTGGAAAGGTCTTGGACATAAATTGCAGGGCGTTTGGTTTCAAACGACACATAAGCGATTTTCTTGGCATCTGGCGTCCAAGCAGGTGATAAAATGGGGTCGCGTGAGGTTAAAATTGTACGTGGTTGCTCACCATCAGTATCCGCTATTTGTAGTGTATAGCGTTGCTCTGGTATAGCAGGATTACGTAGCACATAAGCAATACGACCACTGAAGTCCCCAGGAATACCAGTTAATGCTTGATAAATAGCATCACTTATCATGTGTGCAGCAGAACGAACGCGTGATGCTGGAACAGTTAATAATTCATTTAAAAGATATTGTTGTTTTTGGACATCATACAGTTGGTAATGAACCTCGTAGCTACCATTTTCAGTGGTTTTTACTGTTCCTGTAACAACATATGGAACACCTGCTGCTTGCCAGTTGGCTGCGTTCGGATTATTTATGCTAGCCGTTGCAGGTAAATTTTTTGAAGCGCTGGTAAATTTCCCTGAGCGGTTTAAATCCGTTTCAATAATAGGATAGAGGCTACTGTCATTGCTAAAAGGTACGATTGCAATTTTAGGCGCTTCTTCAGGTGCTTTTGCAATTTCTAAATGAAGCTGAGCATGCGCTTGAGTCACTAAGACTGGGCTGAAAGTAGTTAAAATGGCTAGGCTAAGAAGGTGTTTACGCGTCATTTCCATCATTCGTTATTTACTCAAACAAACGGCTTTTATTGTGGGTTTAATTGTTCTACATAATGGCATGATTTTCTAATATTAAAAGCATGAAATTATGACTGATCTGTTATAACACTGTGAAAAATGAGTAAGAATTAAGTCGTTGAAGCGTAAATACAAAAACGCGTAGGTAGATCTGTGTGATAAGGGGCAGTGGCGACTCGGTTGTATGGAGTGAAATATCGACTGAAATTAAAGACTCCACATCGATTACTATTGAACATGGATACAGATTAAACGTATTTAAAATAAGCTATAGTCAAGCTACTTTATTATCCATACAGTATTCAAGAAAAATCGAAATAATTCATCGACTTATTTGTATTGTTTCTATAATGATTTGACTATATTTGAGTATATAAAAGTACTGAGATTTAGGCTAAAAAAATCCCCCTGACTGTTCAGAGGGATTTGAGTTATTTCGCAGTAAAGGATGAGGTAAAGCTTTGTGCTTGCCGGCGTGCTTCTGGATCTGAAGGCATTGGATAGGGTGCCGCAGAACGAACAGCTGCTTCGACGCTGGCTTTCATGTCAGGGTCACTGGAGCTTACGATAACAGATCGTACAGCGCCACTATCCGAAAGCGTCACACGTGCAGTCGCGGTTTTACCCGTTGAACCTGCTGGAGTATCCCAAGCACGCTTAATTTTATTTTCAAAGTCGCGCTTAGCCGTTGAAGCAATTTGCTTTGCTTCTGCTTTCTTTTGTGCGGCTTCTTCGGCAGCTTGTTTCGCAGATGAAGCACGTGCTTCTTCAGCCGCACGTTCTTTCGCTTCAGCATCAGCTTTACGTTTTGCATCAGCGGCAGCCTTGGCTTTTTCTGCATCTACTTTGGCTTTTGCCTCAGCATTTGCCTTAGCTTTATCCGCATCAGCCTTACGTTTCGCATCAGCGTCAGCTTTGGCCTTCGCTGCATCTGCTTTAGCTTTAGCATCGGCATCTGCTTTAGCTTTCGCATCAGCGGCGGCTTTCGCTTTGTCCGTATCGGCTTTACGTTTTGCATCAGCGACAGCCTTGGTTTTATCTGCATCTGCTTTGGCCTTTGTATCGGTGTCTTGCTTCTGCTTTTTAGCGAGATCTGCTTTCTTTTGTGCCTCTAGCTTTGCTTTTTGCACTGCCTCTGCTTTTTTCAATGCTTCTAAGTTTGCTCGGCGTTTGGCGTCTGCTTCGGCTTTCGCCGCTGCATCTGCTTTGGTTTTCTCAGCATTTTTAGCTTGCTCCGCTACACGGGCTGCAGCACGTTCTTGCTGAGCTTGTAGTTTTTCAGCTTCAGCCTTTGCACGTGCCTCAATCTGCTGCTGTAATTCAGCTTTACGCGCTGCCGCTTCAGCGGCTTTGGCATCCGCTGCTGCTTTTTGAGCTTCGACTTTTGGCACAACGGGTGTTATAGGTGGTCCTGTTGGAATAACAGGTGCAGGCTCTACACCGGGCGGAGCCGTTTGTGTAATTTCTTTGGCTACATTTTCATGTGCTGTTTCAGTAAATTCTGTTTCTTCAAGTGTAACAGGCTTTAGGTCCTCGGGTTTAATCAGAACAGTCTTGATCTGCTTCGGTGGCTCAGGTGGTTTACTCATACCAAGATAAAGTAAGCCAACAACAGCAATCACATGGACACCAAAGGTAAATCCAAGCGCGATGGCTTTTTGTTTAAAAGGTGGCTTTTTAAAATCTTTCATAAATTACTTTAATGGCTCTGTGAGTAATCCAACTTGGCTGAGACCCGCTTCTTGTAGGCTGTTCATGAGCGACATGACTTCGCCATAAGAGCGTGACTGTTCACCTTCCACAACAACGGTTAAAGTTTTATTTTCAGCCTGAGCTTGTTGCTGTGCTTCACTTAAAATAGAGGTCAATTCAGATAAAGCCAAAGGTTCAGCTGAACTATGTGTTTTATATTTAAGGAAATAGCGGCCTTCTTTATCTAAGCTGACCATTGCAGGTGCATCTTTTGATTCAATGGGGTTGCCATTGGCCTGAGGAAGATCGACATTGATGCCGCTGGTAATCATGGGAGCAGTCACCATAAAAATCACTAATAATACGAGCATGACGTCAATATATGGGACGACGTTCATCTCACTTTTTAGTGGTTTCTTAATGCGCTCGAAGCGTCCTGAACGTTGAATTGCCATTAGTCATGTTCCTTAGTTTCACCCAAAGACTGACGTTGTAATAACGCAACCATTTCTTCTGCAAATAAAGCACGGTTGGAGTAAACCGTTTCGCCTTTTCCGGTGTAATGGTTAAATGCCAATACTGCAGGAATCGCTGCAAATAAACCAATCGCTGTAGCGATGAGGGCTTCAGCAATACCAGGTGCAACAGTTGCAAGGGTGACTTGATCTACGTCTGCTAAACCGATGAATGCATTCATGATGCCCCAAACAGTACCAAATAAGCCAACATACGGGGCAACAGAACCAATGCTGGCCAAAGCACCTAAGCCTTGTTCAAGTTGGCTTTGGTCACGACTTAGTCCTACACGTAAAATACGTTCTGTACCTTCAATGGTTTGTGCTGGTGCAGCATTGCGTTTTTTTAGTTTTAAAAACTCTCCCAAACCTTGATAGAAAATGTCTTCAAGGCCGACACGTTTGGAGTTAAGTTGCGCATTGTTATATAGCGTATTCAGCTCAGCACCCGACCAAAAAATTTTTTGGAAATGCTCATCGTCTGCCTGTGCTTTTTTATAACTCATGTGTAACTTGGCAATCAGATACCAGCTAAACAGCGAGGCCAAAAGTAAAGCCAGCATTATCAGTTGTACGACAGGGCTTGCTTGTAAAATTAGATCTGAAACTTGAAGAGATGATTCGAGTTGAGTTGCCATAGTTACTACATGTGCCAATAATTTTTTTAGTCTTGTCCTAATTCCTTCAGAATCAGGTTACGAATTTCATCTGGCAGGCGACGTGGTTTCATTTCTGAACTGATACATGCCAATTCGACTTCGCCAGATGCAAGCATGATTTCACCACGATAAATATTTTGTTGCAACACAAATGACGTAGCCTTACACGAAACAACACTTGCTGTAACAGTAATTAAATCATCCATTAAAATTGGACGTGAATATTTCACATTTATTTTGTGTACAACGAAGTTATAGTCTTTTTGATGCCAGTAATGATCTACACCAGAAGCTCGTAACCACTCTGTACGGGTACGCTCCATAAAGCGAATATGATTGGCGTGGTAAACAATGCCGCCTGCATCAGTATCTTCAATATAGACACGAATGTTGAATTCAAATTTATTCGCCATGAGAGTATTCCGTTTTTCCAGTTGTACGAGTCGATTTAGATTGACTTGGCGCTTTTATATTTAAGCACAGGATCTTAAATTGATGCACGTCAAAGCACTAATGCGTCGCAGTTTAGCATTATGAGATTTCACTCCAATGGCACAAGATGTCAAATATTGTGATTCATGGCTGTTGCGGGAGTTAAGCGCTGTATGGCTATAGAAATATAAGGATGAGGGAATGAATGGTTGTTTTAAGCTGCTGCTTTTTTTGGCTGTGGCATTTGCGTTGTGGACATATTGGCTTAAACCTGAGCAAGGAAGCAGAAGTTTAGAGTTATATTCAACGACTGAAAATGTACAGCAAGTTGAAGGCTACAGCATTAGCCCCTTAGAACCATATGCAGGAAAGTTTCGTGTGTTGTCGCGTGAAAACTATAGGATGGGCCGTGAAGCAGATCTAAGTCCTGTGGATTTTGCTTTGGGTTGGAATGAGATGGCGAAGCCAGAGGTCTATAAGCAACTATCTATTGCACAAAGTAATCGTTGGTATTATTGGCGTTATGAGAACAATCCACCCATTCCTCTAAATGAAATTGCTTCGAGTAGTGCCAATACGCATTTGATCCCAGCCAATAAAGTTGTTGCAAAAAAGCTTGCAGATATTGATGTGGATGACATGGTTTATTTAAAAGGGCAACTGGTTGAAGTCAAATCGGCTGATGGTTGGACATGGCGCAGTTCACTGAGTCGGACAGACACATGAAATGGGGCGTGTGAGTTAATGTTGGTGGAGGAGGTGAGAGAAATTTCTTCTTTATAAGCATTAGCTAGTTTTCTAGTCTCTTTAAAGTTCAGTATGATAAAGTCACTTGATAAGTTAAAAATAAGTGTAGTGTATGGCAGAGCAAGATTCTAATAGCATTGGAATTCAACTGTCCTTGGACAGTGCCTCAACAACCGAGTGTGCAAACGATAGTATTACAGCAGCCTGCTAAAACACATATGGAATTAAATGCTTCTACAGACAAAACGGCTATTTCGTCTTTTGCACTTTCTGTTGTGATTGCATTAGCTTTAGGTGGCTTAGCTACTTGGTTGGCATATTGGTATGGACGAAAAAGTTTTGATTTAACGAAGCAGTCTTTTGATGTCGTATTGGAATAAATAATTTCGAGTAGGCAAGAAGCGGAACGTCTTCATAAAATAACAATGGAACAAATTTATGCAAATATTGAGTCTAATAAAGAAACATCAAAAAACCAATTGGAAATAATGTTTAAAGATTTGCATCTAAAAAGGACTTTAAATATTTTTGAAAGTTTACAAAATGAATTTTCAACATTCTTTAGCTTATTAGATGACGAAATTTTAAAAATATTTAATTTCAGAGATCGCTTTAATCAAAAGTTTAGAGGTGGTTTGCATATACGAGATGCAATAGCTCAATTTGAAAAGTATTCTGAAATTTACAATCAGTATATGGAACTGAAAAATAAAAGATTTACTCTTAGAAATACAATGGAAAGAATTAATATCATGTTAGATCAAGATGATCCAAACCAAGTAGATATTTCTAATAGATTGGTAAACATTTTCGAAGGGTATGATAAAATTTCAAATGCTGTGTTTGACGGTCAAAGACCTGAGCAAAATTTTATAGAATTTATAGAAATTTTCGAACAAGACACAAAAACATTAAAAATTGCTGTGAATAAATTGATGTCGTCGGAAATGCAAAAATTAAGCAGTAGCGCTCTTTAATTGATTTAATATAAAGTACTACTAGTCCGTAGAAAATAAGGGAGAGTAACTCTCCCTCTAAAATTATTTATTTGTCTTTCTGTTCCGGCGGTGTCATACCAAACTGCAAATACGCCATATTGGTGGCAATACGACCACGGGCTGTCCGCATGACATAACCTTGTTGAATTAAATACGGTTCAATCACATCTTCTAATGTGCCCGAGTCTTCAGCCATCGCTGCTGCCAAAGCTTCTACACCACCAGGTCCGCCATCAAAACGTTCAAGTAAAATACTCAAATAACGACGGTCTAAAGTGTCTAAACCATCTTTATCGACATTCAGCATATCGAGGGCACGCTGAGCCATGTCTTGTGTCACTTCACCAGTACCTTTGACTTGTGCATAGTCACGGACTCGACGTAGTAAGCGGTTTGCAATACGTGGTGTACCACGTGAACGACGTGCAATTTCTGCTGAACCTTCACGTGTAATAGGTACATCCATCAAATTGGCAGAACGAGTCACAATATGCGTTAAGTCGGTGACTGAATAGAATTCAAGGCGTTGCACAATACCAAAACGGTCACGTAAAGGAGAGGTGAGGAGTCCAGCACGTGTGGTTGCGGCAACTAAAGTAAAAGGGGGTAAGTCGAGCTTAATTGAACGAGCCGCAGGACCTTCGCCAATCATAATGTCGAGTTGATAGTCTTCCATGGCTGGGTAAAGAATTTCTTCAATCACGGGGGAAAGACGGTGAATTTCATCGATGAATAGCACATCACCTTCTTCAAGGTTGGTCAGCATGGCTGCCAAATCCCCAGCCCGTTCTAGTACGGGGCCTGAAGTCGACTTGAGGTTTCCACCCATTTCACGCGCAATAATATTGGCAAGTGTAGTTTTACCCAGTCCTGGTGGACCAAAAATTAAGGTGTGATCGAGGGATTCACCACGACCACGTGCTGCGCCAATAAAGATTTCCATTTGTTCACGAACCACGGGCTGACCGATGTAGTCATCGAGTGAGGTCGGGCGGATAGCACGGTCGGTATGATCTTCGGGTTTTTCGGAACCACCGATGAGACGGTCTTGCATATAGTTAAATCAATCTCTGGCTGAAGTTTCGAGGCACAGCCTCAAATTATGATTTGTGTTTAGGTATCATTGTGTAGGCATTGCCTTACTTTTGAAAGATCAAAAGTAACAAAAATCTTATGTTGGATTGAGGATATGTCCTTATATCCCAATCTAACATGGCGACATCCATGTCGCCTTCGTGTATCCAATTTAGGTGTATTGGTGTGTCTATTTGAATTATTTATTCATGGATTTGAGAGCAGCACGGATGATGTCACTTGCTTCAGTAAAATCACCTTTTGCAGCATTGACCAATTTCTGTGCTTCTAAAGGTTTGTATCCTAAAGATTGTAAGGCCGCTTCAGCTTCTGCCACGGCAGAGTTGCCTGTGAACTGGATTTGTTCAACGGTTGAGTTGCTTGGTACTGTGCCTGAAGACATCGCTTTAAAGCGATCGCGTAGTTCGATCATGAGGCGTTCAGCAGTTTTTTTACCCACGCCCGGTACTTTAACCAGTGTATTGATATCTTCATGTTCGACAGTATGAATCAACATGTCGACACTGAGCGTGGAAAGAATACCTAAAGCCATTTTAGGGCCGACACCGTTGACCTTTAACAGGGTACGAAAAATGATTTTTTCTTGTTGATGTAAAAAGCCATAAAGCAGTTGAGCATCTTCACGCACGGCAAGGTGCGTCCATAAGGTGATTTTCTGGCCTTTTTGTAGCTGGCAGAAGGTTGTCAATGGTGTATCAATTTCATAACCGACACCATTTACATTTAAAAGTACGGTGGGTGCTTCTAGTGCGAAGACTTCACCAATAAGACATCCGATCATGTTGTGTGATTCACTTTTTTATCAATGGTTGCATAGTAGTGAGCATTGCGCAGAAAGGCAAAAGGCTCACGGAAAATTGAGTTCGGATTGATGGCTTTATCATCAAACTGGATGTTGATGACTTATTTAAATCAATCCTACCTTATTGCCTTGTAACTCTTGAGACAAGTTATACGCTTGGTGGTCTGAAAACTTAGAAATAATATCTAAGACTTGCATGATATTTTCATAATGGTTGCTACCAAAGTGCGCACCAGAACGATATAAAATAGCCATTAAGCGTTGTTCTTTAAAACTTAATGTTTTATGCGGTGTAGTGAGCGGAATAAAGGCATCTAAGATATTTTGCAAACTTTGATGAGCAATAATTTCCAAACCAGCTTTTTGTGGGTGTTCAAATATTTTATCGCGGGCTAAATTCTTCGCACGATTAATGCCTAACTCAATATCAGCAGCACAGTATTGCAATAAACTGCCAGCCAGTTGTCCACTTAAAATTTCAAAATGATGCTTGGCAAAAGCGGATGTGACTTCTTCAACCAGACGTTTCATCACCCGTCCGCGTAACGCTGCAATTTTTTGCTGCCACGTCGTATCTGGCATAGAGAGTTCTACTGGCGCACTATATTCACCAAGCAAGCTTAAAAAAATCGGTTCAACTTCTTCATAAGACAGCATGTTTAAAATGATGCCATCTTCAAGGTCAATTAGCGCGTAGCAAATATCATCTGCGGCTTCAAGTAAATAAGTCAGTGGATGACGACAATAGTGATATTCACCCAGTTGAATCAGTCCGAGTTGCTCTGCAATTTGTTGCAGGATTTCTTTTTCTGCTTGATAGCAGCCAAATTTGGCACGTTTACTGGCAGGGGTATTGCCTTGTGATTCGATGGTTTTAGACAACCATGGATATTTTAAGTAAGCCCCAAGTGTTGCATAAGTCAGACGCATGCCACCATCATTAGGGTGATAGTCAATTTTAGTCAGTAAGCGTAGACCTTGGGCATTACCTTCAAACTGACGCACATCGGCTTGTTCTTCTGCGGAAAGTTTCTCCAAAAAGTTGCCGTGTGATGCATCGTCAAACCATTCACGAATGGCATATTCCCCTGCATGGCCAAACGGTGGGTTCCCAATATCATGTGCTAAACAAGCCGCTTGAATAATAGCTCCAACATCGGCAGGGGAAATCCACATTGGTAGTTCATCTTTGATCTTTTCCGCTGCCAGCATGCCAAGAGAGCGGCCAATACAGGAGACTTCGAGCGAATGCGTTAAACGAGTATGAATGCCATCGTGTTGAGTCAGTGGATGGACTTGGGTTTTTCGGTTCAGTTGGCGAAAACTTTGGGAAAAAATAATTCGATCATAATCTTTGTGAAATGGGCTACGTGCCAATTCGGTATTTTGTTTTTTACTTCCAATACGAACTGTTGAGAGCAGTTCCAACCAACGCATTTGCATCATTTATCGTTATTCAGTGAGTTATTGGCTTCATCATGCCAAAAAAGTGTGACGAGCTCTAGAGGGCTGCGACATAAGTTGTCTTTTAATTTATGACTTTTGGTTTTCCCTATACTTTTCACCATTATTCTGAAAAAAAATGGATGTTGAAATCATATAAATTCATTTCAATCATCTGCCATTTATTTCGTGCTGAAAGGGGGGAAACAATCATGATTATTCTAAATTCACTCTGTTTTAATCAAGTATGACTAATTAGACCTAACCATATTGATTTTTTAAATAAACTAACTACGGACGGTATGCCAAAACTCCTATGTAAGTGTAATACGATTATTTTTTTAGGGGAAATACCTTGCCTACACGAGTAATCTTATATTTCAGATCAAAACTATGATCAATATTCAGCACAAATTGATGCGGAAGAATTATATAAAGATTTGAAATCAGTTATTTTATATCTTGAGTGTAAACGACTATTGATTTTCCACAATGGATGGGATCCAGAACCTATTTATTATGAGCCTGAGAAAAATATGAATAAAAGCTTATTATTAGCTATCAGTATCTTGTTATCCGCTTGCAGCCAACCTAATCAAAATAAACAGATGACTGCATCTGAAAAAGTTGAATCAAAAGTTTCTCAAGTTAAACCAAACTTATCGGTTGAAAATAAAGTGATCCAAGATTTACCTATCGCTACTTTTGCCTTTCAACAAGAGGGCGATCAGTTCATTGCTAAAAATTGTATTTGGACAGATGCCCCACGCGCAGAGGGGAAAAATTATTGGGCGATTTTGCTCAGTAATGAAATAAATGGTAAATCTAAATTTACCAAAGAAGAGCTTCAATCCGAAAAAGTTAAAATTGGAAAACCAATTAAAAACTGTAATAGTGGCTCAGAGGATGAAAATCAAAAATATTCCTATGAAATTGATAGAGAAGGTGATTTAGTTAATTTTGTATCATTGAAAAATGATCGAATAGTACAAAATTCTGATCACACCTTTAGCATTGACCTGAATAAAAACGGTACACCTGAGCAAATCTATGTTTGTTATAACATGGAAAGTTTAGATGCATTTTTTATCGAACCAGCTTTTGATCATCCTTATTTAAAGCGAGTTAATGTGCAACTTTCTTATGCAATAGATGGTGAAATTGATGAAGAGCTTCAATGTGGGAATATGTTTTATAAAAAGAACGGCATCATTGCTAAAGAAGATCCGAAAACAGGCGAGTACATATATTCAGTCAAGTAAATCAATTGTTACTAATCATGTTTAGCAGCGAAAGTCAAAGAAATTCGGACATTTAAAACCACGATTTCAGCATATTTTAAATCTGATATGACTAGCTCAAAACTTGCATTCACAGTAGAATATGCGCTCTCTTCAAGTCACATTGAGGTAGGTTGTCTAGACCTGCCCGTGGAGCCAAAAACAGCATGTTTATCGTTGCCGGTGCACCTGCACACTCTTCTTTTAAGCAAACACAACTTTTAACACGTCTATCGTCTATCAGTTCTGTTCAATCAATAGAAAGCCAATGGGTTTACCTTTTCGACCAAGCGCTCGACGAGCAACAACAGCAATCTGCTTTGCAGCTATTAAATGATGGTGCAACCTTCCAAGTTCGCGAAGCGACAAGTGATGAAGTTCAAGTCCTTGTTACGCCACGTGTAGGCACAATCTCGCCGTGGTCATCAAAGGCAACGGATATTTTTGCTAACTGTAATACCCCGATACACCGCTTAGAACGCGGTGTTTTGTTTACTTTAAAGGGTATTTCTGAAGTATCGGATGCAGTAAAACAAGTTTTACATGACCGTATGACTGAAAGTGTGTTCAATCAAATTGAAGACGCTGCTGCATTGTTCTCTGAAACGGCTGCAAAGCCTTTAAATGCAATCGACATTTTAGGTCAGGGTAAAGATGCTTTAGTAAAAGCGAACTCTGAGTTTGGTTTTGCACTCTCTGATGAAGAAATTGATTATTTAGTTGCTGCTTTTAACAAGCTCGGTCGTAATCCGCACGATATTGAATTGATGATGTTTGCTCAGGCAAACTCAGAGCACTGTCGTCATAAAATTTTTGGTTCTGAATGGACAATTGATGGTGAAAAACAGCCATTGTCATTGTTCCAAATGATTAAAAATACTTATAAAGAATCACCAACAGATGTATTGTCGGCATATAAAGACAATGCTTCGGTGATCGTTGGTTTTGATACTCAGCGTTTCTATCCAAAGAAAGATGAAGCGACAGGTCATCACGTTTATAAATACAAGAGTCAAGCGGCTCACATCTTGATGAAAGTGGAAACGCATAACCACCCAACAGCAATTGCACCATTTGCGGGTGCTGCGACTGGTTCGGGCGGTGAAATCCGTGATGAAGGTGCAACAGGTCGTGGCGGCAAGCCAAAAGCAGGTTTAACTGGCTTTACAGTGTCTAACTTGAACATTCCGGGTTTTGAACAGCCTTGGGAAGAAAACTACGGCAAGCCATCTCGTATGGCATCTCCGCTTCAAATCATGATTGAAGGACCTTTGGGCGGCGCTGCGTTCAACAATGAGTTTGGCCGTCCTGCGTTAAATGGTTACTTCCGTACTTTTGAACAAAACGTGAATGGCGATGTGAAAGGCTTCCATAAGCCAATTATGATTGCGGGTGGTTACGGTAACATCCGTCCAGATCACGTAGAAAAAGATGCGATTCAACCGGGTGATTTACTGATTGTTCTTGGTGGACCTGCAATGCTGATTGGTTTAGGCGGCGGGGCGGCATCTTCTGTAGACAGCGGTAAACTGGGTGAAAACCTAGATTTCGCTTCTGTACAGCGTGAAAACCCTGAAATGGAACGCCGCTGCCAAGAAGTGATTGATGCATGCTGGCGTATGGAAGACTTCAACCCAATCGTGTCTGTGCATGACGTGGGTGCAGGTGGTATTTCAAACGCAATGCCTGAGTTGGTGAATGACCACGAACTGGGTGCGATTCTTGATTTACGTAAGATTCCATCACTTGAGCCGGGCATGTCTCCAATGGAAATCTGGTCAAACGAAGCGCAAGAGCGCTATGTATTGGCGATTCGTCCAAGTTCTTTAGAATTATTTGAATCATTATGTGCACGCGAACGTTGTCCGTTTGCCGTTTTAGGTGAAGCAACTGAAGCGCGTCAATTGACAGTGAACGATCCATTGTTTGATAACAAAGCCGTGGATATGCCAATGCAAGTCATGCTGGGCGGCACACCTCGTATGAGCCGTTCGTATGAAACGATTGAACGTAAAGGCGACGACTTTGATGCATCTAAAGTCACAGATTTGAAAGATGCGATTTACCGTGTACTTAAAAACCCAACGGTTGCATCGAAATCATTCTTGATCACAATTGGCGACCGTTCAATTACAGGTATGGTTGCACGTGATCAGTTTGTAGGCCGTTGGCAGGTTCCTGTTGCAGATGCAGCAGTAACTACAACAAGCTTACAAGGCTATACAGGTGAAGCAATGGCGATGGGTGAACGTCCACCCGTTGCATTGTTAAATCCTGCGGCATCTGCGCGTTTATCGGTTGGAGAGTCGATCTCGAATATTATGTCTGCAAAAATCGACCAGATCAGTGACATTAAATTGTCTGCAAACTGGATGGCGGCGGCAGGGCAAAAAGGTGAAGACCAAGCTTTATTCGAAGGTGTAAAAGCCATCGGTATGGAAATGTGTCCAGCTTTGGGTATTGCAATTCCAGTGGGCAAAGACTCATTGTCAATGCGTACCACTTGGAATGATGAAGGCGAAGACAAATCGGTGACTTCACCGATGTCAGGTGTAATCACAGCCTTTGCTCCTGTAACTGATGTACGTAAAACCTTAACGCCTGAATTGAAAAATGAAGAATCAGTACTTGTGCGTATTGATCTTTCTAAAGGTCAGTTCCGTTTAGGCGGTTCGATCTTAGCTCAGGTTTATAAAGCAATTGGTTCAGTAACGCCTGATGTAGATAGTTTTGATGACTTCAAAACTTTCTTTGCATTGGTTCAAGACTGGAATAACCGTGGCTTAATTAAGGCTTACCACGACATTGGTGATGGTGGTTTGCTTGCAACTGTTGCGGAAATGATGTTTGCAGCACGTCTCGGTGTGGCTTTAGAAGATCAATCAACTGAAAGTTTATTTGCAGAAGAAATTGGTGCAGTGCTTCAAATCAGCACGTCTGATTGGGCAACACTTGCAGAAGAAGTTGCGGCATCTACATTACGCGATGCAATTACGGTCATCGGTACGGTAAACAACACCGATCAGTTGACTGTAAATGGCTTAGTGCTTGAACGTGCAGACTTGCAAGTGGCGTGGACTGAAGTATCACATCAAATCCAAAGTCTACGTGACAACGTAGAAACAGCGGATCAAGAATTTGCATTGATCACGGATAAATCACATGCTGGTATTATTGCAAAACCAACTTTTGATTTGAATGAGCCAATCGAAGCGCCTTACATCAACGAACGCCGTCCAAACATGGTGATCTTACGTGAACAAGGCGTAAACGGCCATGTTGAAATGGCTGCGGCATTCGACAAAGTAGGTTTCAACACTGTAGACGTTCACATGAGCGACTTGCTTGCAGGTCGTATCAGCCTAGATGACTTTGAAGGTCTTGTGGCATGTGGTGGTTTTTCTTACGGTGACGTAATGGGCGCTGGTGGTGGCTGGGCAAAATCAGTTTTATTCAACCCGAAACTTCGTGACCAATTTGAAAAATTCTTCAACCGTGACGAAACGTTCTCTCTTGGTATTTGCAACGGCTGTCAAATGTTGTCGCAATTGGCACCACTGATTCCGGGTGCTGAAGCTTGGCCACGTTTTCACCGCAACACTTCTGAGATGTTTGAGGCACGTGTGGTCAATGTTCGTGTTGAAAAATCGAACTCTGTATTGTTAGAAGGTATGGAAGGTTCAATCCTGCCGATCGCAGTTGCACATGGTGAAGGTCGTGTGGTGACAAGCGCGGATAACTTGGCTGCATTAAATACAGGTAATCAAGTAATCTTGCGTTATGTCGATAGCCAAGGTAACCCAACTCAACACTATCCAATGAACCCGAATGGTTCACCAGAAGCGATTTCAGGTGTCACATCGAAAGATGGTCGCGCAACGATTATGATGCCGCACCCTGAACGTAACTTCCGTGCGGTACAGCATTCTTGGAAGCCTGAAGATTGGACAGAAGACGGTGCATGGTTACGTATGTTCCGCAATGCACGTAAGTTCATTGGTTAATCTGAAGTCAGTGTTTTGAAAGCCACCTTCGGGTGGCTTTTTTATTAAATCGTCTTTTTTTTAATTTTTTATTTCTCGCGTTGATGTTGGTTTAGATTTTGCTTCTATATTTATGTAAAAGTGATATTGTGTAATAAATGCACAAATATCATGCAAAATAAAAGAAAGATGGATTATTAAACAATTTCAGTATCAACACTCATGTATGAGGTGATGACATGATTAAAACAGTTACATACGAAACAGTCGATAAGTCTGCATTGCGTAAAAAAGGATGGAAGTTGTTTGCTGTGATTTTGAGCTTGCAATTGATCTTTTTGATTTTGGGTTATGCGTTGCAGATGTGATTTTTGAGAATGAAGAAACCGCTGTGAGGCGGTTTTTTTAATTATAAGAATTTTATTTTTACTTTTGATTGGGCAAAAGTAACAAAACCCTTTTGTTAGACTGATGGGACGTCCTGTCCCACAGTCTAACGTGCGACATCCATGTCGCGGGTCATGTGTTTGGATTAGTCTTTGAAAATGTTTTCGTAGAAATATATAAAATCATCATGAACTTCATAATCATCATGAGATGAATTTTGAGCTTCTGCGAACCATGAGCCATCAGATAATTTTTTAACAAATCCAAAGCTGATGAGATCCATATTTGGTAATGGCATGCTAATTATTTTTTCAGAAGAATTTACGCTGAACTCGGTATATAAATTTTCAATTAATGTGATTAAGTAATTATTGAGCTTAGTAATAATATACATATATTTATCAAATTCTTGCTTTGAGATTTCGAGTCCTTTAAAAAGAAATGTCGCTCGCCCTATCATTCTTGCTTGTTTTTCTAGGTAAGTTTGAGCAAGTATTCCTAAAATTTCAATGCCTAATTCTAAATTGTCTTTGTCTTTAAAAAACTTTTCGATAAATCCAACATTTATATTTTCTGCTTCTTGAATAAAAACTAATAATTGTTTTTGTTCTTTCAAAGTTCGAAATTTAGTATAGCTTTCAATTGAACCTGTAATTAAAGATGCAAAAGGGATAGATTTAATTGTGTCTTCTAGCAGAGTAGTGGCTGTTTTAAAGATAATTTCATCTGCTAGGTTCTCAGCTGTTGTTAAAGCAAGTTCACGGGCAATATTTTTATTAGACATAGGTACAGTCGATCAATATGATTGATTCGATATTAATAAAATATACATTAAAGCGCTATGCTCAAACTTATCTACTATGTTCCTGAATCTCACCTCGAACTCACCAAACTTGCGATTTTTGAAGTAGGGGCAGGTGGTATAGGAAACTATGAACACTGTGCTTGGCAAGTTTTAGGCACAGGCCAGTTTAAACCTGTAAAAGGAGCAAATCCGTTTATAGGTCAGTTGGATGCTTTGGAGAAAATTCCAGAGTGGCGGGTGGAAACGATTGTTCCAGAGGGAAAAGCTTCTGCTGTGGCAAAGGCTTTAAAATTAAGTCATCCCTATGAAGAACCCGCTTTTGAGTTTATTCAGATGGTCGATGTACTTTAATGATGAACCTAAAAATATATTTGATACACGTTAACGGCATTCGCAACTGTTTGAGGCAGGACTTAATTTATCAGATAAAGTTTCTGCGACTAAATTGATAAACGACGGAATACAACGAGTTTTGCGAATGACAATGGTTTTGTCTACTTTTCCCGAAAGAAAAGTAGGTCGAACCGAAGGTTAATCCTGAAATTAAAACTTTAATGAAAGGATTCCATTGAGAAAGCTAATATTAAATCTTCTGAATAAATAACTCACGATCAAAACGATACTGCGGGAAAAACACCCCGTCGGTCGCACGCTCACCTGCACCAATCACCATCACAGGGTATTGTTGATCATTCAGATTTAACAGTTTACGCACCAAAGGCTCATCAAAACCTTCCATCATACAACTATCGAAACCATAGGCACGTAAAGCTAGCACTAGGTTCTCACAAGCTAAAGCTGTAGTTTTACTTGCCCAAAGCTTAGCATCGGCTTGATTAAATGCAGTAACAGGAAGTTGTTTATCAAGTGTACGGGCGACTTTAAATGCAACTTTTTTGAAGTTACCCAATGCATTGAAATAACCTGTTTTATAGTTGTATGGAATAAAGCGGTAATACTTTTGAATCGCTGGTGGTGCTTCGGGAAATGGAAACTCGGTGATATTTAGTTTCGCCATCTCATCAACACGATCTGTTCTAGCGACACATACGATTAATTCGGATGCGGTTTTAGCAGCAAGTTGTCCTAAACACGCTTTAACCAGCTGCTTTTTCTTACTCGGATTTTGCACCACATAGAATGTCCAAGGCTGTAAGTTTGATGAATTGGGTGCAAGCAACGCTAAATCTAAGCATTCATCTAAAATTTCACTTGGAATTGGTTTATCCGTGAACTTACGTACTGAACGACGGCTTTGGATGACTTTCTTAAAATTTTCAACATCGATGTCTTGTGGGGCAGGCTCAAAGTAACGCTTTTTTTCTGTAGTGTTTGACATAAGAAGTTTTCCGAATAGGTTCTTAAATATTTTGGGACGGAAAATAAAAAAACAACTGTGTAATATGAAACCCAGTTGTTTTTAGTGATTCAACGATGAACGATTAGTTGAATTGGGTGAAATCAGGTTTACGCTTTTGCATAAATGCTGATACGGCTTCCATCATTTCTGGAGAGCCGACACGATCCATGAAAATTTCAGCTTCGTGATCAATCCAAGCCACAATTTCATTTACATTGTGCTTCATCAAAGCTTTAGACTGTACTAAAGAGGCTAAAGGTAAAGCAGACAATTGTGCCGCTTTTTTAGCTGCTACTGCATAGACATCATCTTCAATGCTGTTGACAAGGTTTGCAGCAACTGCGGTTGCACTATCAAACTTCTGAGCGGTTAGCAGTAATTCAGCAGCTTTGTGATAACCTGCTTGTTCTACCAATAATTTGCTTGAAGCACCTTCTGGAGATAAACCAAGGCTGACAAATGGAATCTGGAATAGGGCAGTGTTGTCGCTATAAACTAAGTCACAATGTAACAGGATCGTTACCCCAATACCAATCGCCACACCACGTACAGCCGCAATCAACGGTTTAGAAAATTTTGCTGCAGATTTAAGTAAAATGAATGGAGGGCCTTCAGACGCAGGTGCTTGACCTTTTTGCGCTGCAGATTTCATAAAATCTTGCATGTCATTGCCTGCGGTAAAGTCTGCGTCTTCACCACGTAGAATGACAGCACGAACACTACTGTCTAGATCTGCTTCATCTAAAGCTTTTGCGATCCATAAATAAAGTTCGCCATACAACGCATTCTTTGCTTCAGGACGGTGAATGGCTAATGTTAGTAGGCCATTGTCTAATTTTGCATTCAAATGTTGATGAGGTTGTTGAATACAGCTCAGTGTCATCGTACTATCCTTGCTAGAAAGTTTGGTTTAATTTTATGGGCTCATTATGTCGCATAATTTTATGATCGACACAACTGACCAGTTCATAAAAAAGTAAAAGATTTATGCCATATACATTTGATTATCTCGTATTCATTGGTCGCTTCCAGCCATTTCACTTGGCGCATATGCAAACCATTAAGATTGCTTTAGAGCAAAGTGAAAATGTCATTTTGGCTTTAGGCTCTGCGCAAAATGAACGAAATACGAAAAATCCCTTTTTAGCATCTGAACGTGAAGAAATGATTTTATCGAGCTTCTCAGAGGCGCATCAAAAACGAATTCACTTTGTACATGTAATTGATGTTTATAATGATGTTAAATGGGTGCAATTGGTAAAAAAATTAGTGAATCATGTAGTCACACCTGAGGCGAAGGTTGGACTGATTGGCCATTTTAAAGATGATTCCTCCTATTATTTACAGCTTTTTCCTGAGTGGCAAATGGTTGAGCTCGATAGCCTACAAGACGCGATGTCTGCAACACCTGTTCGTGAGGCTTATTATCGAGGCGATATTTTAGAGAAGGCGTTTCCATTGGGAACCAGTGAGTTTTTACATAAATTCCAACAAAGTGAAATATATAAACAGTTACAACACAAATTTTTAACTCAGGACCCATCCAATTTAGACTAAGGTTCTCAGTCGAATAAAAATATTTCGACGAGGATCGAGTTCAATGGATAGAAAACAACAGACCAAACAGATTGCAAGTCATACGGTCATTAAAAATGCTTTGTTGATTGCAGGTGTTACATTTGCATTCACCACTCAAGTGCAAGCCCAGTCATGGACATTGACACCTCAGAGTAATGTAGGTTTTGAAATTAAATCCTTGGGTGTAACTGTTGTAAGAGCTAAGTTTAATCGGGTGCAATCCAGTATGCAGTTTGATGCCAAGGCACCACAGCAGGCTTCAACGAATTTTGTAATGGATGTAAATAGCCTAAGCTTGAGCAAGCCTTCACTGAAAAATATGATTTTGGGTGAAGATTTGTTTTATGCATCCAAATACAAAACCGCTAATTTTAAAAGCACCAGTTTTAAAGACTTGGGTGGTGGTCAATATAATATTGTTGGAAACTTAACACTTCGCGGCATTACCAAGCCAGTTAGTTTTAGCACCACACTAAAACCGAGTGCCAATAATGCCAATCTATTGGATGTCCAGTCCTCTGCCGTGATTAACCGAAGTGACTTTGGCATGAAAAAAGCCATTGGAGGTGTAGGCGAAAAAGTGAATATTCAACTGTCAGGGCAGTGGAAAGTGCAATAGAGGCTCCATATCTTAAAGATCTATATTTAGGGCTTTATTAATTCATCGCTGCGTGGGCCTGTTCAATCAAGAGATCTGTTAGCAGATTTAACTGCAGCGACTGCTGTTTCCAATGATGCCAATACAAAGGCAAATCGATATTGAGTTGAGGAT
Organism: Acinetobacter johnsonii; assembly: GCF_048551975.1. Classification (GTDB taxonomy): domain Bacteria; phylum Pseudomonadota; class Gammaproteobacteria; order Pseudomonadales; family Moraxellaceae; genus Acinetobacter; species Acinetobacter johnsonii_A. Next base: position 122,676 of record NZ_JBIMCF010000004.1, read on the forward strand.
CTACCTCAACCAATGAGCCATCCTGCAAACGCAGTTTCGCTTGGTAATAGGGCAACCAACCATAGCCGAGTCCCATCGTAACCGCATCAAAAAATGCACTGGAAGATGGAATAAAGTGATGTGGATATTGAGTTGGATTGAGTCCAAACTTTTGTTGGATATACGCGGTGTGGAGTTGATCTTTTGCGTTAAAGATCAGTGCAGGAGCTGCACGTAGAGACTCGCGGTTGACACCTTGTTTAAACCATTGCTGTGCAAAAGTAGGCGTGGCAACAAAACGATAGTTCATATCGCCAATGTAGTCGGCTACACAGCCTTTCATGGCTTGTGATTCATCTGTCACGCAGGCATTCACTAAACCGGCTTCAAGTAAGTGATGGGTTTGTGATTGGTCATCGACCTGAAAATGTACCACGATCTTTTTTTCAATTAATGTTGATTGTAGCAAGGGCAACAGCCATGTCGCTAAGGAGTCGGCATTGGTTGCAATGTTGATTTGATAAAAAGCAGAGGTGTTCATATGACCCGTGAGGTTCTGAATGAAACTTTGCTCTAACAGTCGGCTATGTTGCAAATAATGTAACAGCGATTGACCTGCTTGTGTCGGGCGGCAAGGTCTTTCCCGAACAATCAGTAAATGTCCCAAACTTTTTTCTAGGCTTTGTACGCGTAAAGTGACGGCTGAAGCAGTAATGTATAGCTGTTCAGCAGCAAGGTCAAAACTTCCTGTTTCTGCCACAGCTAAAAATGCGTCGCACTGTTTATGATTCAGCATATCGGAACCCACTTTAAACTAAAAATATTTTAGTTATATTGATATTTTCTCAATAATACTTAATTTAACTAAAAATGAAAGATAATCCTGACACCATCAATTCAGTTGAAAAGTCAAAATGTTAAGTACATATATACAAGGGCTTGCAGTTGGGATGAGCCTCATTATTGCTATTGGAGCTCAAAATGCGTTCGTGCTAAAACAGGGGCTCAAAAAGCAGTTCGTTTTTTGGGTATGTTTTATCTGTGCACTGTCGGATTCGATTCTAATTGTGTTGGGCGTTTCAGGTTTTTCAAAAGTGCTTCAGCACTATCCTGAAATTATTCAGTTTTCCAAATGGGCAGGGGCGCTTTTCCTGTTTTGTTATGGATTCCAACACGCACTGCGGGCATTCAAATCACAGCAGGGCTTGGAGGCAAGTCCCATTGAAAAGCATCATCTAATAAATATTGTTTTGCTGTGTTTGGCGCTGACTTGGCTTAATCCGCATGTGTATTTAGATACGGTTATTTTACTGGGTTCTATTTCTACACAGTTTGAGCAACCTGCGCACTTTGCTCTAGGGGCAGTGTGTGCATCTTGGTTGTTTTTCTTTGCTTTGGGCTATGGTGCTCGCGTATTGATTCCAATTTTTGCCAATCCGAAAGCGTGGAATGTACTGGATGGGATCATTGCGCTGGTGATGTGGGGAATCGCCATTTCACTGCTTATGAAATAAAAAGCGTGTGCAATAAAAACTATAAATTAAAAAATCACAAAAAACAAAGCCCGCATTTGCGGGCTGATGTACATTAAGCCTGTAATGCTTTTAAGTCTTCTAAAACTTGTTCAGCATGTCCCGCAGCTTTTACCTTACGATACTCTTTAACCAGTTTACCGTTATGGAAAATAAAAGTTGAGCGCTCAATACCCATCACTTTTTTACCATACATATTTTTTTCTTTAATCACATCAAAGTGTTTACACAGTGCTTCTTCTTTGTCGCTAATTAAATTAATGGTTAAGGCCTGCTTTTCCGTAAAATTCTGGTGCGCTTTAACCGAGTCACGTGAAACACCAATGATCGTGGTTTGTCGGGCATCAAACTGATCTTTTAAACATGAAAAACCAACGGCTTGAGTTGTGCAACCAGGCGTTGAATCTTTCGGGTAAAAGTACACAATCAGCCATTCATTCGGCACTTCAGTTAAGTTCACTTCACCTGTTGTGGCTGGAAAGTTCTGATTTGGAAGTTGGATGGTATCAGTCATGTTCTATCCTTAATTGTCACGCTGTTCTAATGTAAGTGGTAAAAAGGCATAATTTTCGTGATACAGAATATCACCTTTAATGACCGAAAGTGGATGTTTGAAAATCGGGCCATCAGTCACCGTAGTGTGGAATTCACCTGCTTCACCACAAGGGTCAATACCTCTTGCAACCAGTTCATCGACATATTCAAGGCTAAGCACCTGACCTAAGTCTTCAACTGTCATGCCTAAGTTTAAGTTGACAGTAACGATGAGGCTTTGAAATCCAAGTCGAATAAACTCATGCACAATGTCTAAACGCGGACGTTGCCACAGTGGCATACATAAACTGAGCTCACTTTTATCACACACAGATTGATTCCATTCGGCATGTGCAATTAAATCAATATCACCTGTGACTAAGGTTTCTGCTCCAAGAGCTTGAGCTTTTTGCAACAGTTGAATGAACTGACTTTCATAGTCTTGCCACGTTGCAGAGGCACTGTAGATGGGAAGCCCAATTGCTTTGGCCTGTGCATGAATAATATCGAGAGACATTCCATGTGAGCGTGATTTCAGACCTTGCTCTTCTAACATGACAATTAATGCAACAGGTTCACCCGTTTGCATCGCTTGGTAGAAAGCAAGGCTGCTGTCTTTTCCACCACTATATGACGCAACAAATTTGCGATTTTGGGTGTGTGTATTCCATTGGGTGAGCATATTTTCAGGTTCTATCTATTTTGAACATATAAAAAAGCCTGCATAGAGCAGGCTTCATTCACATTCAGTAAATTATTTTTTCGGAGCAGCTTTCATTGCTTCTTCAGTTAAAGATTTTAATTTACCTGTTAACTGTGGACCGAAACATGTTTGTAAGTCGTTATTTTGCTTTTGTACAAAAGCTAAAGTAGACGGACTTTTCTTTTGGTTGATTGCACTTTGGATTTCCCATTTTTGTGCATTGGTCAACTTACCATCAGCTTCAACTGCACAAGTACAGTATTTGCTTACTTCTGCTGCGCTAAGTTTTTTGCTTTTTGCAGTTTCTTCTTTACAAACATTAATTAATGCCGATTTTACATTGCTGCTTTTATACGCTTCTTGTAATTTGTTCGATTCAGCAGCATTTGAAGCTGTAGCGAACAATGCAGCTGCAGACACCAATGTAGAAAGCAAAATGTTTGATTTTAAATTTTTCATAAACTGTACCTTGTCGTTACGGTATATAACGCGTTGGGTCTGTTACGCCAGCATCTGCAAAACCTTCTTTACGAAGACGGCAGCTGTCGCATTTCCCACAAGCACGTCCTTGGTCATCTGCTTGGTAGCAAGACACCGTTTGACTATAGTCTACGCCATGTTCTATACCTAAGCGAATAATATTTGCTTTGGATAAATGTAACAGAGGTGTTTCAAATTTAAGAGGTTTTCCTTCAACGCCAACCTTGGTTGCAAGGCGAGCCATGTTGGCAAATGCCTCAATAAATTCAGGTCGACAGTCAGGATACCCTGAATAATCAACAGCATTAATACCAATCACAATTGCTTCGGCATCTAAAACTTCTGCTGCTGCTAGGGCATAAGATAAGAAAATCGTGTTACGTGCTGGAACATAAGTTACAGGAATACCGTCTTGTTCATGATCTGGAACATCAATGCTATGGTCTGTTAACGCAGAACCGCCCAAATTACCTAAGTCGATATTAATGACACGATGTTCTACACCTGCTTTTTTTGTCAGTTCGCGTGCGGCATCGAGCTCAGTGGTTGAGCGTTGACCATACATAAAGCTGAGCGCTGTACAGTCATACTGTGCTTGCGCCCATGCTAAACAAGTTGTTGAGTCTAAACCACCAGATAACAAAACTATGGCACGAGGGCGCATACAACTTTCTCCAAATATAAATTAAAGATGAATAGGCAATGTATTAGCGACCAGTTTCGTCATTCCAAAGCAACTTGTGGAGTTGGAGTTGGAAGCAAACAGGGAGATGGTCTTCTAATATCCATTGCGCTAAGTCACGTGCAAGTTGAGGTAAACGAGCAGCACCTTTCTCAACCGCAAAAGCAGGAGAGAACCATACTGTGCTGACTTTTTCATTAAGTTTATAGTCTTCAACTTGCTGTTTTGACCATTCATAATCTTCACGGTTACAAATTACAAATTTGATTTGGTCGTGCTGGGTTAAATGGTCGAGATTCGAAAGCAAATTTCGTGCAACTTCACCTGAAGTTGGGGTTTTCAAATCTAATACTTTTGAAACACGTGGGTCAACCTTAGACACATCTAAAGCGCCACTGGTTTCTAAAGAGACTGCACAGCCGAGGTCAGCAAGACGTTGCATTAGAGGTAATGCATTGGGCTGTGCAAGCGGTTCACCACCTGTCACGCAGACATATGGGGTTTTAAAGTCAAGTGTGGTTTGAATAATCTGATCTAAAGATTTGCGTTCGCCACCTTCAAAGGAGTAGGTCGTATCGCAGTAGGTACAACGCAGTGGACAACCGGTTAAACGAATAAAAACTGTTGGCAGTCCAGAGGTGTTGGCTTCTCCTTGCAAAGAATAGAAGATCTCCGTGATACGTAGACCCGCAGAGGGATCAGAAACAGGGATAGCAGAAGATCGAAGCGTATTCATAGCAAAATTAAACCACAGGTTAGAAAAACAAAAATCTCTACGGTTAGTCTTAACCGTAGAGATGAGGAACTTTAGTTCCGCACGACAACTAAAAATTATTCGTCGCGTAGTAAATCGTTCAAGCTCGTTTTAGAACGTGTTTGTGCATCTACTTTTTTCACGATGATTGCAGCATACAGGCTGTAAGTACCACATTTAGAAGGTAAGCTACCTGCAACTACAACAGAACCTGCTGGTACACGGCCATAGTGAATTTCGCCAGTTGCACGGTCAAAAATCTTAGTCGATTGACCGATGAACACGCCCATAGAAATTACAGAACCTTCTTCTACGATCACGCCTTCTACGATTTCAGAACGTGCGCCGATGAAGCAGTTGTCTTCAATAATCGTTGGGTTGGCTTGAAGTGGCTCAAGAACACCACCAATACCTACACCCCCCGATAAGTGAACGTTTTTACCAATTTGAGCACATGAACCAACAGTTGCCCATGTGTCAACCATGGTGCCTTCGTCAACATATGCACCAATGTTCACATAAGAAGGCATTAACACCACATTTTTCGCTTGGAAAGAACCTTTACGGGCAACCGCAGGAGGAACAACACGTACGCCGGCCGCTTTAAACTGTTCTTCAGTCCAACCTGTAAATTTGGTATCTACTTTGTCGTAGAATTGAAGGTCACATGACTCAATTGGTCTGTTGTCATTTAGTTTGAATGATAAAAGTACAGCTTTTTTCACCCATTGATGAACAACCCACTCACCGTCAATTTTTTCAGCAACACGTAATGTCCCGTTATCTAAACCAGCAATGACTTCCTCAACTGCTGCACGAATTTCAGCAGGACAGTCCGCTACTGTAAAATTCGCACGGTCTTCAAACGCTTGTTCAATAATTGTTGAAAGCTGAGACATGATCTTCCTTCCAGAAAAAAAATTTTCCTGATTTTACACTATATTGTGCAGAGGATAGATGAAAAAACAGCATAGGATCGGAAATAATAATGAATGATTGGATATAAGACTTTTAGGGCTGGTTTAAATGGAGGATTAAGTAAAGAATTGTGATTTAAAACAACAAGAAAGTATAAAATGTATCAAAAAATAACAAAAACAACCTAAATTTAGAATAAAAAACAATCAAGAGGTGTTTTATGATGGGCTCATCAAAAAATCGTAGTAAATGATGTAAAAAATCTTTAATTGGAGGAGAAAAAAACATGAAATCATTACGTTTAGTTGCAATCGCAGCAGCAATGTCAGCAGTTGCAGGTACATCTTTTGCTGATGATGCAGTCGTAAAAGATGGTTATGCTTTTGACCAAAATAAACTCATTCCTACTGGTGTTCGTGCTGAAGTCGGTACAACAGGTTATGGTGGTGCTTTGTTGTGGACAGCTAACCCATATGTAGGTTTAGCGTTAGGTTACAACGGTGGTGACATTTCATGGTCTGATGATTTGTCTATCGATGGCACCAAATACGATATGGATATGGACAACAGCCTTGCTTATTTAAATGCTGAGATTCGTCCATGGGGTACAAGTACAAATCGATGGGTTCAAGGTTTATACGTTGCAGCTGGTGTAGGTTACATTGATAACGACTATGCCTTGAGCAAACGTTTGAATAATTCAAATGACACAATCAAAATTGATGGTAAGAACTTCAATGCTCCATCAGGTAGTGGTTCTGTCGATGGTTCTTTAGCATATAAAAATGATATTGCTCCATATGTAGGTTTTGGTTTAGCACCTAAGATTAATCAAAACTGGGGTGTATTTGGTGAAGTGGGTGCATACTACACAGGTAACCCTTCTGTAAATTTAACAGCGACAGGATTACAAGAAGTCGGTGGTTCAACTTCAGGTCAAACTGCTGCTGATAATGAAGCGCGTAAAATTGCGAATGATGACAAATACGAATGGATGCCAGTTGCCAAACTAGGTGTAAGTTACCACTGGTAATATCCATTGGCTTTAGCTAAACCTCAAGAAACGAGCCTCGGCTCGTTTTTTGTGTCTTAAAAGCGGTGTGCCAATTTCAAATGATAAACCCAAGCATCACGTTGTTCGAGTGAAGAAAAACTTGAGATTTGCGTGATTAACGACTGTGGTTGTGTCTTTTCTGGTTTGGTAAAGTACAAATAATGCAGACCCGCAATCATAAACGTTTTAGGGTTAAAGTGATAAACCGCGCCCGTACCCACACCAACATAGCCGTCTACAGGGTTTAAGCTTGAGGCAAGATTACCCGCACCAGAATCCCACGATCCTTCCACCGCAGTGATCCATTTGGATGACCATTGATGGGCAACTCCCAAACGGGTCGACCATTGATTCTTTTGGTAATCAATCAGGTTGAACTGATTACCTAGTCCTTCAGATTGCAGAATTGCAGCAAATTGAGTGGGCTGAATTTTAAAATCTTGCCAATTGACCCATCGCAATGATCCATACAGAAAATTTTGCGCAGGTAAACCTGTGTGAAAATCTAAATTCACCGATTCTGGGGTCTGAATTTCCGTTGCTTGTTGTGGTGCAATCTCTAAAGGAAATCCCCAAAAACTTTCGCTTGCATTGGTCCTGTGTTTGATTTTAGCGCGATAGGTAATTGATGTATTAAATGCATATTCAGGAATTTGGTAGCTTACACCTGCTAACCAACCCCACGCATGGTCTTTGGGAAAATGCGCGTGATAATCAAAAAAGGTATAGTCAACTTGTGTACCAATTTTCAGATCACCTGAAAATGACTGGTAACTCAGACCTGTAAAGAGGTTCCAATGTTGTGTGGGTTGATAGCCAATGAGCGCTGTAATATTTCTTGAGTCAAACTTAATATCTGCGTTTTCTATAGGTAAGGGTTCACCTGAAAGAATAGGACTATAGTGATAATCCACATCAACAAAATACGGTTGATCAAATAACAACGCCACAGAAATTTGTGGATGTGGTTGTAATTTTAATGCAGCTTGGATGAATTGTTGATGATTGACTAAATTGCCTGTTGAAAAATCTTGAACGCCTAATTCTGCAACATTTTGTTGATGCTGGACCTGACCTGAAATATTGGTATCCACGTGTAGCAAAGCGACTTCCGCATAATTACCTTTTTCAAAGAAAGCTTGAATGGATTGATTGCTGCTTTCTAAAGCCGCAGCAGAGGCATAACTTAACGGCAGGACATACAGCAATCCGACAAAAATGTGAAATTTCATGTTTCGTCCTTGGTCTAAATTATAGAATCGTTTTTAAAATCAAATTAAGTTTTTTATTGTTGATTATATTTTATTCACTTTTCTTATGAATTAAAATCATTATTTTGATTATTTCTAGGTGTATAGAATAAGTAAGAGTTTTGCTAAAGATCAAAAAAGAGAGCCTAGGCTCTCTTATGTATTGCTGTTTTTATTCTTCGGGATAGGCTATACGTTTTAAAGCTTTAATATCGGCATTTGGTGCACATAAAGAAATAAACTCATAGCCATAGCCACGTAGTAAATGTCCTTTGCGAACCGCAATCCATGTGGTGTTAAACCCAAAAATATCAGTTGGAATTTGTTTTAAACGATAGTCACGTTCAACGTCATAAGCCACATTATTGACAATACCAACCCCCATATTCAGTTCAACATAGGTTTTAATCACATCGGCATCTAAAGCAGACATTACGATGTCGACATCCACACCGGCATCTTCAAAAGCTTTGTCAATTTTTGAACGGCCTGTGAAACCGCCGTGATAGGTAATCAGTGGATATTCAGCTAAGTCTGCAATACTAATATTTTGTTTGCTCGCCAGTGGGTGATTTTGAGGGGTAATAATACTGTGCTGCCAATTATAGAACGGCACGCTAGCCAGATTGTCCTCAGTGGTCAGTGACTCAGTTGCAATACCAATATCAGCTTCACCTTGCAGAAGCATTTCGGTAATTTCAACAGGGCTGGCTTGTTGCAAAATAAGATGAACTTTTGGAAACTCTTTTTTGAATTGATTGACAATCGGCGGCAGTACATAACGCGCTTGCGTATGTGTAGTCGCAATCGTCAAAGTGCCTTCATCGACACGGTTAAAATCATCTGCAAGACGTTTAATATTGTCTGCATCGACCAACATGCGTTCAACAATACCCAATAGTGCTTGGCCAGGTTCAGTTAAACCTAGTAAGCGTTTCCCTTTACGAATAAAAAGCTGTACGCCTAATTCATCTTCTAGGTCTTTGATGTGCTTACTGACGCCCGATTGAGAGGTATATAGTGCAGCAGAGGCTTCGGTGAGGTTGAAGTTTTGTCTCACCGTTTCTCGAATAATTCTGAGTTGTTGAAAGTTCATAGTTTTGGATCTCTTTTATGATGAATGAGGCATTTAACATGCCCCATTCAACTGGTCTTAAGCCGCAGGTTTTGCAAATAAATGCAAGTTTGATGGGCTTAACCATACCGTTTGATTCGGTCTAAATTGGTGTAATTTTGCTTCTTCAGAAGTCAGTGAGATTTCAATCAGTTTGCCTTGGCGATCATGGAGCTCGGCAATCACTTTGCCCGCAATCCATAATTCTCGTACGAACGTTGCTTGGATGGCATTGTCTTGCGGCTGTGCATGGATCCTTAATTCATCTGGACGAGCAAAAGCAATCACGTCACCCGAAGGTGCATTGCGTAAAGAGTCTAATTGAATACGGTCTTCACCAATTTGGATCGTCCCTGCGTTATTTTGACCTTCGAAACGGTTTGCTTGACCTAGGAAGTCAAACACAAACGGCGTTGCAGGCTTTTCATAAACCTCGCGGGGTGATCCAATTTGCTCGACATTCCCTTTATTCATCACAATGATTTGATCTGCGACTTCTAAAGCTTCTTCTTGGTCATGCGTTACAAAGATTGAGGTGATATGAAGTTCATCATGCAAAGTACGTAACCAACGACGGAGCTCTTTACGTACTTTTGCATCCAAAGCACCAAAAGGTTCATCCAGTAACAGTACGCGTGGTTCAACTGCTAAAGCACGTGCCAGTGCAATACGTTGACGCTGGCCGCCTGAGAGTTGTGCTGGGTAACGGTCTGCCAAGAACCCCAATTGGACTAAGTCCAGTAACCGCGTGACACGTTTTTTAATTTCAGCTTCAGATGGGCGTGTTGCACGTGGGCGAACGCGGAGACCAAAGGCAATATTGTCAAATACGGTCATATGGCGAAACAAGGCATAGTGCTGAAATACAAAACCAACTTCGCGTTCACGTACGTGTACATTGGTTGCATCTTCACCTTCTAAGATAACTTGACCGCCATCTGCGGACTCAAGTCCTGCAATAATACGAAGTAAGGTGGTTTTACCACAGCCTGACGGCCCAAGTAATGCAACCAATTGACCATCAGGGAAATCGAGAGAAATGTTGTTCAGCGCATGGAATGCACCAAAGTGTTTTTCAATATTTTTAACTTGAATACTCATGAGGTCATTCCTTTAAACTGTTGAATCATTATGTTTGTTTTGCTTTTCTTGGCGAATCTCAACCCATGTTTTTAAAATAAGAGTCACAATCGCTAAAAGCGCCAAGAGTGAAGAGACAGCAAAAGCCGCACTAAAGGTATATTCGTTATAGAGAATTTCGACATGCAGAGGCAAGGTATTGGTTTCACCACGAATATGACCTGAAACTACCGATACCGCACCAAACTCACCCATGGCACGTGCATTACACAGAATGACGCCGTAAATTAAACCCCATTTGATGTTGGGTAGGGTTACTTTCCAGAAGGTTTGCCAGCCTGATGCACCGAGTACAATCGCAGCTTCTTCCTCTTCAGTTCCTTGGGCTTCCATGAGCGGAATAAGTTCACGTGCAACAAAAGGAACGGTGATAAAGATTGTTGCTAGTACAATGGCAGGAACGGCATACAGAATTTTGATGTCATTATCCATCAGCCAACTACCGAACCAACCTTGCGTACCAAAAATCAGTACCAGCATTAAGCCCGCGATAACAGGGGATACTGAAAATGGCATATCAATAATCGTGGTTAAGATGGATTTACCACGGAAGTTAAATTTGGCCACACACCAAGCTGCTGCAACACCAAATACCACATTGAGTGGGACTGCAATCACCGCGGTTAATAAAGTGAGTTTGACTGCGGAGAGCGTGTCCGGATGAACCAAGGCTTGTGCGTAGACACCGACCCCTTGTTTAAATGCCTCAACGAACACCAAAATCAGCGGTAAGATCAAACAGCTCAAAAAGAACAGTAGGGAAATCGTAATTAGTGTGTAGCGAACCCAAGTTGGTTCACGTGTTGCATCACGCGATTGTAGCTTTTCAGCCAGCGCATTACTGTTGATATTCATCGTGCTGTTCTCCCTGTACGACGGCTTGCCCATGCTTGTAACAAGTTAATCAGGAATAAAATGGCAAAAGACAGCACCAACATGACGACTGCAATCGTGGTTGCACCTGCATAGTCATATTCTTCTAAGCGCGAAATAATCATGAGCGGTGCAATTTCTGTTTTAAACGGTTGGTTCCCGGCAATAAAGATCACTGAACCGTATTCACCGACGCCACGTGCAAACGCAAGTGCAAAACCGGTGATGAGTGCTGGAAATAAAATCGGCAAAATCACTTTGGTCACAATCTGTAGACGGTTGGCACCTAATGCTGATGCTGCTTCTTCTAACTCTGTTTCCAAGTCGCTGAGAACAGGTTGCACAGTCCGTACCACAAAAGGAATACCAATAAAAATCAGTGCCAATGTAATACCAGTTGGGGTATAGGCCACTTGAATCCCTAAAGGCTCAAGATACTGACCAATCCAACCTGTAGGCGCATAAAGCGAGGTGAGTGCAATACCTGCAACCGCGGTGGGTAAGGCAAATGGCAAGTCGACCAAGGCATCTACAATGCGTTTACCCGGAAAACGATAACGAACTAAACACCATGCCAGAAGGAGACCAAAAACCACATTAATAAACGCGGCGATCAGGGCTGTACTAAAACTGAGCTGCAAAGATTTTAAAATACGTTCTGAACTTAAAATTTCCCATAAACCATCCCAACCAATGCCTAAAGATTTAATGAAAACAGCGGACAATGGAATAAGAACGATTAATGACAAATATGCTAGGGTAAAGCCTAGAGAAAGACCAAATCCTGGCAGCACTCGGGATCGCTGCGACATGATTACTCCTCAAAGAGAGAAAGCTGACCTAAAAAGAGTCAGCTCAAATAAAACTGAATTTCGGCACAAGTATCATTTACAGTGTTTAAATTGCAAATTTAAATAAATACTTGCTTTCATTGTAAAAACTAATGTTTTTTAGCACACTTTCTGAAATCAAAAAATCATATATTTCAGGGAATGGCCCAAAACCTGACGCAACATTAATATGTCCGACTTGCCCCAAGTTCTTAGGCCTAATTTTCCATGCTTTTGCCAGTTGCAGCGCATCTTGAAAATTAAGCCAAGGATCATTTTCACTGATGATCATTTGGGTGGGAACTTGCAGCTTGAGTTGGTGAAAATATTGTTGATAGTCGTTTTGGCTCTCACGAGCAAAACCAGCATCACCAAAGCGAGCAGGGTTGGCCGGTGCAACCAAAACTAAATTTTTGATTTTTTGATTTAGTTCAGGATGCTGTGCTAAAGCAGCGACTGTCGTTAAACAGCCAAAGCTATGCGCCACAATTTGAATCGGTTCCTGAATGGATTGAACTGTTTTGACAAATTGTTCAATCCATTCATGGAGTACGGGTTTATTCCAATCCTGCTGCTGTACACGAGAGCATGACTTGAGCTGACGTTGTAACCACGATTGCCAGTGGTCATGTTCACTTCCACCCACGCCTGGTACAATTACAGTATGAATCATGTCGATGCTCCCTTACAGCTATTTACTGGACTCGGTTTTATTTCGTCGTATTGATTTTCACAATTTGGTCAAATACACCACCATTTTCAAAGTGCTGTTTTTGTACCTTGGTCCAACCGCCAAATTCTTTATCAATGGTCACCAACTTCAACGGTTTGAATGTGGCTGCATATTTTTTCAAGACAGTTGCATTACGTGGGCGATAGAAGTTTTTCGCCGCAATTTCCTGTCCAGCAGGTGAATACAAATAGTTGAGATATGCTTTGGCTAAGTTCAGATTGCCGTCTTTTTCTGCATTCTTTTCAACAATAGCGACAGGTGGTTCTGCCAAGATAGACAGTGATGGAGTCACGATTTCAAATTTACCTGGTTGTTCACGAATTGCTAAGTGCGCTTCGTTTTCCCATGCTAAGAGAACGTCACCGATACCGCGTTCAGCAAAGGTTGTGGTTGCGCCACGTGCACCTGAATCCAGCACTTTGGTGTTTTTATAAATTTTACGCACGAATTCTTGTGCTTTGGCATCGTTACCCGCAGGTTGATGTTTCGCCCAAGCCCAAGCTGCTAAGTAGTTCCAGCGCGCACCACCTGATGTTTTTGGATTTGGTGTAATAATTCCAACACCCGGCTTAACGAGGTCGCCCCAGTCTTTAATGCCTTGTGGGTTACCTTTACGGACAAGGAACACGATAGTTGAAGTATATGGGGTAGAGTTATTGGGTAATTTCTTTTGCCAGTTTGTCGGTAAAAGTTTTGCTTTTTCAGCAATCACATCGATATCTGCTGCAAGAGCAAGGGTCACAACATCGGCACCTAAACCATCAATCACTGAACGAGCTTGTTTACCCGAGCCGCCGTGAGACTGTTTGAAGTTGATGTCTTGTCCTGTGCGTTGTTTCCAATAAGAGCCAAACTGTTTGTTGACATCTTCATACAGTTCGCGTGTTGGATCATACGACACGTTAAGGAAATCTTTTGCTGCAACACCAAAAGATGTGACTGAAACTAGCGCCGCTAGTACCCCAATTTTTAACTTAGATAAGCTCATGTGAGACCTCAAATTTTAAACGTTTTTAAACATGAGGCAAGAATACTGCGAGTCTTATTGCTAAAAAAATAATAAAAAATGAATTTTATATGAATAAAAAAGAAAAAGAGTTCAGCTTAGAATTCATTAAACTAAAGCAGAAAATTGTTTCAGGGTAGATTGGCATGTATTGCTATAAAAATGCACATGAAATCAAACAAATAGAATTATTAGATCGTGCATTTCACTATGGAGATGGTTGTTTTAGTACAGCGCGTATCCGTGACGGTGTGATCGAACTAGAGCCTCTACACATAGCACGCTTGAAATTGGCCTGTGAAAGATTGCTGTTGTCAGCAGATTTAGCCTTTATTCAGCACAGCATCGTGCAATTAAAACAAACCCATGCACACTTAAATGGCACTCTGAAAATTATTATTAGTCGGGGGGAAGGGCAGCGCGGTTATAGTTTGCCCACACATCCTGCTGACGTTTGGGTGTTTTTCTATCCGCAAGCATCAGAGGCTTTTACATACAGCGAAATTGATTCAGGGGTACTGCAACACGCGATGGGGTTAAGTATGCCGCAAATGGTGGGTGTGAAAAGTTTAAACCGTTTAGAACAAGTTTTACTCAAGCATGAGGCAGAACAACACGGTTGGTTGGAAGCTTTGGTCACAGATGTGCAAGGTTCTGTCGTTGAAGGTGTGAGCAGTAATTGTTTCATTCTGCTAAATGATCGATGGATTAGTCCCGAACTTCGTTATAATGGCGTACATGGTGTCATGCGTGCCGAAATATTGGCACGCATGCAGCAACAAGGAATGAGCTGTGAGCTGAGAATGATTGCTATGGAAGAAATTCCACGCTTTCAGAGTTTATTTTTCTGCAATGCCTTGAGTCCTATGAAAATAGCCAAAAGTTTGAATCATCAGCACTTAGATGTTCAGCCGTGTATAGATTTGTTCCATCGTCTTCAACTTAATCAGATGTAGTAGTATGTCCGCAGCCAAAACCAAATCGAAAAAGAAAACGCAACCACCCCAACGAAAAATGAAAGGGTTGTTATTGATTGCTGTGAGCATCATTGTTTTATTGATGATTGTACTGTGGTCGAGTTTATTTAAATCCTATCCTGTCGAAGGTAAAAAGCAGTTATTGGCAATTAGCTCTGGCGATACCTATTCCGGTTTTATTGACCGCTTAGCCAAAGAAGACATGGCTAGTTTTCCCATTATTTTAAAGCTTTACCAAAAAATATTTATTCATGACACCTTGAAAGCTGGTGTTTATGAAGTGCGTGAAGGTATGAGTATTCGCCAAGTTTTGGATATGATCTCCAATGTTGATAATGCCGAGATGAATCGTATATTGGTGATTGAAGGGACGACCTTTAAACAGCTGATCGAGGCATTGAAAAAGGATGCATTGGTTAAAAAGGAAGTCTCCAATTTACCCATGGATCAGCTTTTAAAAGCATTAGATATTCCGTATACGCATGCTGAAGGACTTTTTGCCCCCGATACGTACTTCTTCGCCAAAGGGGAGTCAGACAAAAAAATCTTAACGGATTTATACAAACGCCAAATGAAAGCATTAGATGAAGCGTGGGTAAACCGTGCGGCAAATTTGCCGTATAAAGACAAATACGAAGCCTTGATCATGGCGTCTATTATTGAAAAAGAAACCAATGTTGACCGTGAACTGGAACAAGTTTCAGGTGTGTTTGCACGTCGTCTTCAACTGGGTATGCGTTTGCAAACGGACCCGACCGTGATTTATGGCATGGGCGATAAATATACAGGCAATATTACCCGCCAAGACTTGCGGACCCCAACAGCCTATAATACCTATACCATCAATGGCTTACCTCCTACGCCAATTGCTTTACCAAGTAAAAAAGCCATTGAAGCCACCATGCATCCAGACAACAGCAAAAACATCTACTTTGTTGCAACGGGTAATGGTGGGCACACATTTAGTGAGACTTTAGAGCAGCACAACCAAGCTGTAAAAGAATATCTCAGCGTTTTAAAAACCAAGAAGGATGAATAGATGTTTATTAGTTTTGAGGGCACTGAAGGTGTCGGTAAAACCACACTGATTCGCAAAATTTATGAGCATCTAGAACAACAAGGTCAGCAGGTTGTTTTAACGCGTGAGCCAGGTGGTACACCGATGGCTGAGCAAATTCGCTCGCTATTATTGTCAGTCAATCATGAAGAGTTGATGTCGAATGATACTGAACTGCTGCTGATGTACGCGGCTCGTGCACAGCATTTACAACAAGTGATCGTGCCTGCTTTAACCGAACATAAAACCGTATTGTGTGACCGTTTTAGCGATGCCAGCTTTGCTTACCAATGTGCAGGACGTGGTTTAAGCCAGTCGAAGTTGCAATTACTGAATGAGAACTTTGTCAGCCATATGCCTGATATTACATTTTGGCTTGATGCCCCGATTGAGACAGGCATGTCTCGTGCACGGGAACGGGGGGCTTTAGACCGTTTTGAACAAGAAAAAGTCACTTTCTTTGAAAAAGTCAGAGCAGGTTATCAGCAGTTATGGGAGAAGTATCCTGAGCGGGTCAAACGCTTGGATGCAACACAGTCACCAGAGCAGGTTTTTACACAAGCGTTGCAATATTTAAACTAAAAATAAGCCTGAAATCTTATTTCAGACTGTAGTGAAATACATTTTTCTTTTATAGTCAGTGACAAAGGATTGTATGTTGAAGGGAAAATGAAAAGTAATTTAACTGAGATTGTGGCTTTTTTAGAAAAGGAATTTCCGCAAAGTTTAGAAAAATGTCGTATCGAGTCTGTCACTGAGCGCGCAGCAACTGTTGTATATCAGGTAGATGAGCGCGATTTGCGACCAGGGGGAACGGTTTCAGGCCCAACCATGATGACTCTTGCAGACTATGCATTGTATATCGCCATTTTAGGAGAAATTGGGCTGGTCGGTTTAACCGTGACCACCAGTTTATCGATCAACTTTCTAAGTAAACCTGCAGCTTCAACAAATATCCGCGGTGAATGTAAGTTAATGAAAGTTGGCAAAGCATTGGTGGTTGGGGATGTGTGGTTGTATTCAGTGGGTAAGGATGAACCCATTGCACATGTGGTGGGAACTTATTCTATTCCACCCAGATCCTAAAAAATGTCTGAATAAAAAAGCCTGACGAATCAGGCTTTTTTCAATTTAGTTATGTCCCGTCCTGAAATAAGTTTACACCTTAAGGGACTTATTTTATGGAACATGCACGAGAACAACGAGTTAAGCGTACACAACGTGATTATAGCTTCTCCTTTAAAATGATGGTTGTACATGAAGTAGAAAAAGGGCAAATTACTTATAAACAAGCTCAGGCAAAATATGGTATTCAAGGAAGATCAACTGTGCTGGTATGGTTACGCAAGCACGGACAACAGGACTGGACTTCGAATATGCCGACTTCTTCTAAACGCCAATTGACACCCCAACAACGAATCCGCCAATTAGAAAAACAGTTAGCCGCAGAAAAGCTCAAAACTGAATTTATACAGGATGTGATTTATCACATTGATAAAGAGTGTGGGACTGATCTTGGAAAAAAGTATACCGAGCACGTTTCAAAGATTGGCAAAGCCAAAGAAGACTAAGCGTTTCACGTTATTGTCAGTGGTTAGGAATCACTCGACAAGCTTATTATCAAGCAGAAAAACGTGCTCAAATGACTGCACAAGTAACCGAACAAATACTCGAGTTGGTTATGGAGTATCGCTGTCTTATGCCAAGTATCGGAACACGTAAGCTGTATTGGCTTATTCAAGGCAAATTGTTGCAGCGTGGTTTAAAGTGTGGACGGGATCAGTTATTTAAAATATTGAAAGAGCATAATTTATTGATTCGCCCCAAGCGTCGCTATACAAAAACTACGGATAGCAAGCATATGCGTGCGGAGAATGTTGTGCAGGCTCTACATATGGCGATGCAGCATGTGACGGATCGAGCGACAAGGATGATTCATCATTCAGACAAAGGCTCACAGTATTGCTCTGAACTATATCAATCGGCATTGCGCCATTATGGGATATGTCCTTCCATGACAGATGGAGGAGACTGTTACCAGAATGCATTAGCAGAGCGGATTAATGGAATATTAAAGCAGGAGTTTTTAACTACACGATGTCAAACCATGAAGGAGTTAGATCACTTAATTGCGGAATCTATCATGATTTATAATTGCTATAGACCACATTTAAGTTTAAATATGAACACCCCGAATCAGACGTATGAGCAAACTAAAACCGAGCTAATTGCTTAACTCGGTTTGAAGTGGAATACTGTCAATCTATTTCAGGACAAGACATTATTCACTAAAGGGGTTTCAACTTTAAAATTTAAAGGGGTGAGTACGGTTTTACGCAGTTCATTCGACAGTTCAGGGTAATCTAAAGTGTAGTGTAAACCGCGCGATTCTTTACGCTCCATAGCACAACGCACGATCATTTCAGAGACTAAAACCAAATTACGCAGTTCAATCAGATTTTTGCTGACTTGGTAATCTTGGTAATACTCGGTAATTTCTCGCTTCAACATTTCAATGCGGTGTAGCGCACGTTCAAGACGTTTCGTAGTACGCACAATGCCGACGTAGTTCCACATGGTTTGACGGAGTTCATCCCAGTTTTGCAAAATCACCACATCTTCATCAGGATTCATCACTTGTGAGTCATCCCAAGACGGAGCAGTTGGGGATTGGTAATTTGAATCAAAACTTTTTTCGATGTGATTTGCTGCACTCATGCCATACACAAAACACTCTAACAGTGAGTTACTGGCCATACGGTTGGCGCCATGCAAACCTGTGTACGAGGTTTCCCCAATCGCATAGAGACCTGCAATGTCAGTTTGACTGTGTTCATCAACCACCACACCGCCACAGGTATAGTGCGCAGCAGGAACAACAGGAATCATTTCCTTGGTAATGTCGATGCCGAGTTCAAGTAAGCGTGCGTACAGGGTTGGGAAATGTTCTTTAATGAAACTGTCGGGCTTATGGCTAATGTCGAGCCAAACGTGACGAATACCTAAACGTTTAATTTCATAGTCAATCGCTCGCGCCACAATGTCACGTGGAGCAAGTTCTGCACGTTCATCAAAGCGCAACATAAAGCGTTCGCCATCGGGTAAACGTAAATAAGCACCTTCACCACGCATTGCTTCAGTAATGAGGAAAGAGCGTGCTTGCGGGTGGTATAAACAGGTTGGGTGAAATTGGTTAAATTCCATATTGGCCACGCGGCAACCCGCACGAAACGCCATGGCAATACCATCGCCCGTTGCAATGTCTGGGTTCGAGGTATACAGATAGGCTTTCATGGCGCCGCCACACGCCAGCGCGGTGAAAGGGGCTAAAAAGGTATGTACTTTTTCAGTCTTTTCATCGAGTGCATAGAGGCCTAATGCACGATTTTGTTCTTCCAAGCCCAGTTTTTGAGAGGTAATTAAATCGATGGCGATGTAATTTTCAAAAATGGTGATGTTATCTTTCTCAATCGCACGTTCCACTAAGGTAGTTGAAATGGCACGACCTGTAGCATCTGCGGCATGAATAATACGGCGTTGAGAATGTCCACCTTCACGTGTTAGATGTAATTGCTCTTGATCATCAAGGGTAAACTGCACGCCGTGTTTCAGTAGAAAATCAACAGAAGGTTTACCGCCTACAACGGTTTGCTTTACGGCTTCGGTCTCACACAAGTGAGCGCCCGCAATCATGGTGTCATCAATGTGCTGTTCGATGGAATCCGTTTCATCTAAAACAGCGGCAACGCCACCTTGCGCATAGAAGGTACTTGCATCGGTCAGGTTTGATTTTGCAAGAATAGCAATATTGAAATGTTCAGGCAACGATAAGGCTAAGCTCAGGCCTGCACCGCCACTTCCCACAATAATCACATCAAAATGATGCGTTGTGCTTAAATTAGACATGTCCGTCAGCTAATTTGGAAAAAGTTCGCTAATGACAGCGCTTTTTTCACAAAAAGGCAAGGACAATATCTATTCAAATTATGGAAAATATAAATAAAGAACTTGTTTTTCAAGCAAAGTTTAAGCTTTTGTTTATACAAACATAATAGAACATATTATTACCCAAGATAGACAAACTTTATGCTAAAAACGCTAATACATAAATTGATAACAAACATATAGGTCAATACTTGATATGAAAAGTCGCGCGATACACACTGGTTTTTTTGCTGTTGCATGTACAATGGCTGCGGTACAAACACAGGCAGCACCTGTTGATTTCTCAAACTTGGTTGAGCAAGTCAGCCCTGCTGTAGTGAGTGTCAATGTGGTTAAAAAGATGACTCAAGAAGAGTTAATGCAACAGCAGATACCTGAAATTTTAAAGCGTTTCTTTGGCAATCAAGTGATTATTCCACAGCAGCAAGCACCGCAAGAAAAAACGGCTTATGGCAGCGCATTTTTTATTAGTAAAGATGGTTATTTACTGACAAATCACCACGTCGTAGAAGATGCATCGAAAGTCACGATTATGTTTAATGACCGTCGTGAACTAGATGCAACCGTAGTGGGTAGTGATGAACGAACCGATGTGGCCTTGCTTAAGGTGAATGGTGCGAATTTTCCGTCACTCCGTGCAGGTAATGTTGATCAACTGCGCGTAGGCGAACCTGTGCTTGCAATCGGTTCACCGTTTGGTTTCGACTATTCTGCTTCAGCGGGAATCGTGAGTGCGAAAATGCGTAATATGATGGGAGAGACATCAGTGCCCTTTATTCAAACCGATGTGGCTCTCAACCCTGGAAACTCAGGCGGTCCGTTATTCAACCAACAGGGTGAAGTAGTTGGTGTGAACTCGCGTATCTTCAGTG
This sequence comes from Acinetobacter johnsonii, assembly GCF_048551975.1. GTDB lineage: Bacteria > Pseudomonadota > Gammaproteobacteria > Pseudomonadales > Moraxellaceae > Acinetobacter > Acinetobacter johnsonii_A. The sequence continues at coordinate 143,109 of NZ_JBIMCF010000004.1, forward strand.
GTACGGGCGGTTATATGGGGCTGTCTTTCTCGATTCCAATTGATGTCGCAATGGATATTGCTGATCAACTTAAGAAAACCGGCAAAGTTACGCGTTCTTATTTAGGTTTCAATCTACAAGATCTAGACCGTAATTTGGCAGAGTCTTATAATTTGCCAAAACCTGAAGGCTCACTGATTACCAATGTTCAGCCAAACTCACCTGCTCAGAAAGCAGGACTAAAAGCAGGCGATATTATTTTAAAATTCAATGGAACGCCGATTTCACGTACCTCTGAGTTATTGAACTATTTAAATCGTACCATGCCAAATCAAACGGTACAGCTTGAAGTACTGCGTGATGATAAAAAGCGGAATATATCGGCAACACTCACCACCGCACCGGATGATACACCTGCAAAATCAGACTCGGTCACACAGAGTAAAGGGCCTGTCTTAGGTATTGCTATCCGAAATTTAACACCTGCTGAATTGTCACAGCTCAATGTGAAAGGCGGTGTGTTAATTCAAGAAGTGAAACGTGGCGGTGCCGCAGCACAGTCAGGCATGGCGGCTGGCGATGTGGTCACTCACATTAATAATAAAGTCGTAAAAGACACCAATGATTTTGTCCAAGCGGCATCTGAGTTGAAAAAAGGTCAGGTTGCCCGCGTTGGCATCATCCGACAAGGCACACCGGCCATTTTAGGGATGCGTATCCAATAATCGAAAAAACCACTCTTCGGAGTGGTTTTTTATTTTTTGCAATTTGATGATGTCTGTTCTTTGCGTACACTGCTATCTTCATAGGGATATTTAGATTCAATAGAGTGTTTATGACTAGTATTTTTGACTTAAGGCTTCAGGTGCAAGCAGAACATATCGACCAGTTAGGCCATGTGAATAACGTGGTTTATATGCATTGGATGCAGGATGTCGCAACAGCACATATTGATGCACTGGGTTTAGGCTTAAAAGAATATATCGAGTTAAAACATGCCATGGTTGCAGTTGAGCATCATGTGCAGTACCGAAAAGCTGCATTTAAAGAGGATGAAATAATCTTACGCACATGGTTTGACGATATAAACGCATTATATTCATCACGCCAATATGTGTTTTATAGACCCAAAGACAATAGTATTTTATTTGTTGCTCAAACCAAGTGGGCTTGTGTAGAGATTGAAACAGGACGCGCGAAACGTATGTCACCCAGTTTTACCCAAGCTTACCAACCGCTTGCAAAAGATGTGAATGCCCTAGATTTTTCAATGGATTATTCAAAAAGCCCAGTGAAAAGCGAAAACACGTAAAAAAGCGTCAGAGTTGTGAAAAGGAAGCGTATTAATATGGATACTTTAAAAAAACCATCTGTTATAATCCTTCGCAATTTCTGTTCGGCTTTTGTTGTGCATCGAAATTTGTCTGCATAACGCTTCATTTTGTTCAAGGTAGCCCATGGCGCAAGCTAAAAAATCTATTGATATTAAAAATATCCGTAATTTCAGTATTATTGCTCACATTGACCACGGGAAGTCAACGCTCGCTGACCGCTTTATTCAAACTTGTGGTGGTTTGCAAGATCGTGAAATGCAAGCACAAGTACTTGACTCCATGGAACTTGAACGTGAGCGTGGTATTACCATTAAAGCTGCGTCGGTTACTTTGTATTACACCCATCCAAATGGTCAAGAGTATCAATTGAACTTTATTGATACACCAGGGCACGTCGACTTTTCATATGAAGTGTCACGCTCATTGGCGGCTTGTGAAGGTGCATTGTTGGTTGTAGATGCGGCGCAAGGCGTGGAAGCACAGTCAGTTGCGAACTGCTATACCGCAATTGAGCAAGGTCTCGAAGTCCTTCCTATATTGAATAAAATTGATTTACCACAGGCTGAACCTGAACGTGTGATTCAAGAAATTGAAGACATTATTGGTATAGAAGCGACTGAAGCGCCAACCTGTTCGGCAAAAACAGGTCTTGGGATTGATAGCGTTTTAGAAGCCCTTGTTAATGTCATTCCTGCACCTACTGGTGATCGTAATGCGCCATTACAAGCTTTAATTATCGACTCTTGGTTTGATAACTACTTAGGCGTGGTTTCTTTGGTACGTGTGAAAGAAGGTCGTGTGCGTAAGGGCGACAAGATGTTGATGAAATCAACAGGCCAAACGCACATCATTACTTCTGTAGGTATTTTCAATCCTAAGCATACTGAGACAGACATCCTTGAAGCGGGTGAAGTTGGTTTCGTAATTGCAGGAATTAAAGACATTTTTGGTGCGCCAGTCGGTGATACGATTACCCTCGCCAACACACCAGAAGTCAAAACCTTACCGGGCTTTAAAAAAGTGAAGCCGCAGGTTTATGCAGGTTTGTTCCCAATTGATTCAAGTGAATTTGAACCGTTCCGTGAAGCTTTGCATAAGCTTCAGATCAATGACTCGGCGTTATTCTTTGAACCTGAAAGCTCGGATGCTTTAGGATTTGGTTTCCGTTGTGGTTTCTTAGGCATGCTACACATGGAAATCGTGCAAGAGCGTTTAGAGCGTGAGTATGATTTAGACCTCATTTCATCTGCACCGACCGTGATTTATGAAGCGGTGATGAAGAATGGTCAAACGATTTATATTGATAGCCCATCTAAAATGCCAGATGGTTCAACAGTCGAAGACTTACGTGAGCCGATTGCTGAGTGCCATATCCTTGTACCGCAAGAGTATTTAGGTAATGTCATGACTTTATGTGTGGAACGCCGTGGTGTTCAAAAAGACATGAAGTTTATGGCGAACCAAGTTTCGATCACCTTTGAAATTCCAATGGCGGAAGTGGTGATGGACTTCTTTGATAAATTGAAGTCGTGTTCACGTGGTTTTGCGTCGCTCGATTATAACTTTGTACGCTTTGAAAGTTCATCATTGGTAAAAGTCGATGTTCTGATCAATGGCGATAAAGTCGATGCCTTGGCAATGATTTGTCACCGTCAAGATGCCCGTCATCGTGGTATTGCATTGGTTGAAAAAATGAAAGATTTGATTCCACGTCAAATGTTTGATGTGGCAATTCAAGCGGCCATTGGCGCACAAATTATTGCTCGTTCAACCGTAAAGGCAATGCGTAAAAACGTATTGGCGAAATGTTATGGTGGTGATGTTTCTCGTAAGAAGAAACTGCTATCGAAGCAAAAAGAAGGTAAAAAACGCATGAAGCAAGTGGGAAGTGTAGAAATCCCACAAGAAGCGTTCTTGGCTGTGTTGAAAGTAGAAAGATAAAAAGGTAGGAATATAAGCCCATGGATTTTGATTTTAATTTGATACTTGTTCCTGTCACACTGATTTTCTTTTTGGTGTGGTTGCTCGATAAATTTGTATTTAAACAACGAGCGATGAAAGGCAAGGGAAATGAAAATTTTGTCATTACATGGGCTTATGATTTCTGGCCAGTCCTTGCGATTGTTCTATGCTTACGTTCATTCTTTTATGAACCTTTTAATATTCCTTCGGACTCGATGGTGCCGACTTTAGAAACGGGTGACTTCATCTTGGTCAACAAATTTGACTATGGTGTTCGCCTACCGATTGTGAATAAAAAAGTGATTGATGTGGGTAAGCCTGAGCGTGGTGATGTGATCGTCTTCCGTTATCCACCGCAACCGACGATCAGCTATATCAAACGTGTAGTTGGTATTCCTGGCGATCACATTGTTTTTGATCATGGTCAATTAACCATTAATGGTCAAAAAGTTGCTAAGGTTCCTGTTGAATTTAGTCGTGAAAAAGACCGTTTAGATACGCCTACTTCGATATATCATAAAGAAACCATTGGCAAGCATACCTTTACCATGCGTGAGTTAGAAGGTGTTAATGTTGCACGCCAAGCACCCTATATTAACTTTGTAGAAAATGGTAAATACTCTGCTGAAAATGGTTTATATTGGGAAGTGAAAGTAAAAGAAGGTGAGTACTTTGCGATGGGGGATAATCGCGACCAAAGTGCTGACAGTCGTTTCTGGGGAATGGTTCCTGAACAGAACCTAACAGGTCGTGCATTTTATATTTGGATGCATAAAGAACCTGGCTTTAAGTTGCCGTCATTTAACCGTAACGGTAGCATTGACTAATATCGATTCGGAAAATAAAAAATGCGCAAGAATCAACAAGGGGCATCTTATATCGCCATTTTATTTGCAATCATGGGGTTTGCATTTATGGCGAAAGTGGCAATTGCAGTTTGGGCTCCCTATTTTGATGATCGGATGATCAATAGCCAAATTGAGGAAGTATTTCAAAGCAGCCCGAAAAATATTCAGCCCGCGGAGTTTGAGAGTCAGCTTTCAAAGCGTTTGGATATGAATGGCATTCGTGATGTGAAGATTAAAGAAATTATGCAAGTCACCAATACCGAAGGGTTGCAGGTGAAAAAGGAGTATGAGGTAAGAAAACCCTTCTTACTGAATATAGATTTAGTATTAAAGTTCGAGAAAAGTTTTGATCAAAGCTCAGTCCAAGCTAAGTGAAGCCCGCTTAGCGAGCCGTATCGGTTATCAGTTTAAACAACCTGAATTACTTCAGCTTGCACTGACCCACCGATCGGTGAGCCACAAATACAACTATGAGCGCCTAGAGTTTCTAGGCGATTCTTTGTTAGGGATGATTATTGCAAATTATCTCTACAAAGCTTATCCAACTGAGAACGAAGGCCGTTTGACGCGTATGCGTGCAACCTTGGTTCGTCAGGAAGCTTTAGGTAAGATTGCAAATGATTTAAAACTGAGCCAGTCACTCATCTTAAGTACAGGTGAGTTAAAATCAGGTGGACATCATCGCGAGTCCATCCTTGCGGATACGGTTGAATCTATTATTGGTGCAATCTATGTGGATTGTAGTGATTTAACGGTGTTGGAGCCGATTGTGTTAAAATGGTACGAGCCATATTTAGACCATATCGAGCCAACCGATCAACTTAAAGATCCTAAATCTCGTTTACAAGAATATCTTCAGGCACGAAAAAAAGCTCTCCCAGTTTATGATGTGGTCGATATTCAAGGCGATGCACCCAATCAGCATTTCAAAGTGGAGTGTAAAGTGGATGGATTGTCTGTTGTAATGGGTGAGGGTACCAGTCGCCGTTTTGCTGAACAAGCTGCTGCGGCGGATATTTTAAAACTTTTGGAGCAGTAATCTGCCATGTCAAATTCTTCCGATCACATCGATGCTGATCACGAGTCGCAAAGCGACAGTAATGATTTAATTAGCCAATTTTTTAGCGAACAAGGCACAGAAATCCCAACGGATTTTCGTAGCGGCTTTGTGGCAATTGTCGGTCGTCCAAACGTAGGCAAATCTACGTTGATGAACCATTTGTTGGGTCAAAAATTATCGATTACTTCACGTAAACCACAAACCACACGTCATAAAATTGTGGGAATTGATTCACGTGCAAAATCTCAAGCGGTATTTGTTGATACACCAGGGATGCATAAAAAAGAAGTACGCGCCATCAACAAAATGATGAACCGTGCTGCGTCTTCTGCATTGCGTGATGTCAACTTGGTATTATTTGTTCTAGATGCAGACAAGTGGACTCAAAACGATGAGCTCGTTTTGGAAAAACTCAAAAATGCAGAGATGCCAGTGATTCTTGTGATCAATAAAATTGATACACTTGAAAATAAAAACCATGCATTACCTTTGATTCAACAGCGTGCAAAATTAATGAATTTTGCTGAGATTGTTCCTGTTTCTGCACTACGTGGTGCAAACTTAGACCATCTGCGCGATACCATTGAAAAATATTTACCTTTCCAGCCACCGATGTATTCATTGGATCAACTGACAGATCGTTCTGAGCGTTTCTTGGCATCAGAAATTATCCGTGAAAAGATTATGCGTCAGTTGGGTGAAGAGCTACCTTATGATTTAACCGTGCAAATTGAGTCGTTTAAGACTGAAGAAGCAACGGTGAATGAAAAAACAGGTCGTCCAAAACCAGCGTGTACATACATTGATGCAACGATTTTTGTAGACCGCCCAGGCCAGAAAGCAATTGTGATTGGTGAAAAAGGCGCTAAGCTTAAGAAAATCGGTATGGATGCCCGTATCGATATGGAAAAAATGTTTGAACAAAAGATCATGCTGACACTTTGGGTTAAAGTGAAAGGTGGTTGGTCTGATGATGAACGTGCATTGAAAAGCTTAGGTTATAGCGATATCTAAGTTTTAAGAAAACAAATTTTTATAGGGATGGTGTTATGGTCAAAGTGTTCGCAGTAATGGCTTGTATGTTGTTTTTGCAAGGTTGTGTACACAAGATCGTCACCGTTCCTGTAAAGATTGCGTATAAAACCACAAAAGGCGTGGTGAAAGGAACCGCAGCGGTGGTTGGTGCTGTTATCCCAGATGGGGATGATGAAGACAGCGAACATAATGATAAAGATAAAAAAGATTAGTTAATTTCTCATGCGCAATGAAGTACTGCATGGTTATTTAATTCACCATAGAAAATACCGTGAACGTAGTCACATTGTGCATTTATTTACCCAAGAGCATGGGCGAGTTGATGGTATTCTAAGGCAAACCCCGCCGCCACAATATCAGCCGATTTGTTTACAAGCTTCGGGTAAATCTGAACTCAAAAATTTTACAAAACTTGAAATTGTCAATCAGCCGATTTTTTTCTTCGGGGATGCTTTTTTTTCAGGTTTTTATCTCAACGAGATTCTGCTCAGACTATGTCCGCTCGAAGTACAAATGGAGCAAAGTTTTGCTCAATATGCACATACGCTAACGCAATTACAACAACTGGCGCAGCAAGCAGATCCCAATCAATTTTTAAAACAAATTCTAAGACAGTTTGAGCACGAACTACTGGAAGATTTGGGCTATGCCTTAGATTTTTCGACCGATGCCAATCAACTAGAAATTCAAGCATCACTCAACTATATATTCCAGCTGAATGAAGGCTTTATTCCTACTGCACAAGCTTCACGAGCGACCTTAAATGGACAGCAAATTTTAAGCATGTGCCAATATGAAAGGGGTAGGGATTTTAGTTTGGAACAGTTACAATTGCTGACCAAGCTGTATCGACAAATGATCAGTTCATTGTTGGGCGATCGACCCTTAAAAAGTCGTCAGTTGTGGATTCAGAACACTCAAACTCAATCGTAATTAGGAAATGAATATGGCTGCATTACTTGGTGTAAATATTGACCACGTGGCAACTTTACGACAAGCGCGTGGAACGTCTTATCCTGATCCAGTCAATGCAGCACTGATCTGTGAGCAAGCAGGGGCGGAAGGGATTACTTTGCATTTACGTGAAGACCGTCGTCATATTCAGGACGATGACGTGCGTCGTATGCGGCCAGCGCTTAAAACACGTATGAATTTGGAGTTGGCAGTCACAGATGAAATGATTGCATTTGCTAAAGAAATTAAACCGCATCATGTGTGTTTTGTTCCTGAAAAGCGCCAAGAGGTGACGACTGAAGGTGGTTTGGATGTGGTTGGGCATTTTGACGACGTTAAAGCGGCAACTCAAGCCTTGTCCGAGATTGGCTGTGATGTATCCTTGTTTATTGATGCTGACTTTGCACAAATTGATGCAGCGGTTGCTTGTGGTGCACCAACCATTGAAATTCATACAGGCGCTTATGCTGATGCAGAAACACCTGAAGCTCAGCAACATGAGCTTGAACGTATTGTCAAAGGTGCCGAATATGCAGCATCGAAAGGTTTAGTGGTCAATGCTGGGCATGGACTCAACCTTGCAAATGTAACGCCAATTGCGCAAATTCCACAGATACACGAATTAAATATCGGTCATTCCCTAATTGCCGATGCTATTTTTGTGGGCTTGGAACAAGCCGTGCGTGAAATGAAAGCAGTGATTAAAGCTGCACGTTAATTTTAAAGTTTTTAAGATTTGAATATGTCGAATATCAATTATGATGAACTCATGAAGCCCGTCATGGATTTCTTGGGCTGTGAAACACCTAAAGCTTGGTTGACTGAAGCACTGAATAATCTTGATGTGCTGATGCAAGACCACGCGAATTGTGAGAAGAAAGCAGCAGGTACAGCGATGAACCTGATGTTTCGTTATAGCTTTTTTACCGATTTGCAGGTCAAGCTTTCACAACTTGTTCGTGAAGAAATGCTGCATTATGAGCAAGTGCTTGAATTTATGAAAAAGCGCGGGCTAGAGTGGAGCAATCTGAGTGCTGGTCGTTATGCGGGTGGTTTACGTAAAGAAGTGCGGACTTATGAGCCTGAGGCTTTAATTGATATTTTAATCATTGGTGCCTTTGTAGAAGCACGTTCATGTGAGCGTTTTTACGCGTTAGCACCTTTGGTGGATGATGAATTAGGTCGTTACTATCGCTACCTGCTGAAGTCTGAATCACGCCATTTTGAAGACTACTTGGCTTTGGCCCTAGAGGTTGCGCAAACAGGTAAATTGAAGAATCCGAAAGAAGATATTCAAGCTCGTATTGATCATATCCGAAATGTTGAAAAAGAGCTGATTAGTACGCCTGATGATGTGTTCCGTTTCCATAGTGGAGTGCCTGCGGAAGTGGCTTAGGAATAAAGAGGGTGAATGCTACAGTTTGTAAACTGTTAAAAATTTACAGATTCTCAGTGTAGATAGCCCTGACTCATTAAAAAGCCTAATCTTTATCGATTGGGCTTTTTAATCAAATAGGGGTGGATATGATGTATTGAAAGCTTTAACTCCTTTCCATAAAATCGCAAAACATGAGTCAGCGGAATGAGTTATTAGAGTAGGGATGCTTAGGGACTTTGACGATGACTCATTGTACTTTTTTTCATATTTTCCGCGCTTCACCATTGCAGCTCATGAAAAAATGTTGCATCAGAAAGAGTATTTTGCAAAATTTCAGAGACATGACTTAATTGTGTTGAAAGATCTATTTTCTTAAAAAATATTTTTTAATGAATGGTTGTGATAGGTGAATAAAAATTAAAAATCAGCTGTCATTTTGCTCATAGCGATTACATCCAATAAAAATATCTGTATAAACAGGATCACTAAAACTAAGCTGGTATTTCCAATCTTTTTGTCCTTCCCATTTTTTCATTTCAGTTGCTGTGATCGGGAAGTGATCTGAACGAACATCCATATGTGTTTTAAATGTGCCCATGACTTTTCTTGTGAATCATTTTTTAGTGTTTTTAAGATAAGCTATTTTTCTAGAATGGTTTAGTTCCGGCTTTCTGTTGAACTTAGCTGGAGGATTTACACCTTAAGCGGTAAAACTTTTAATGTGTAGAAAAGAAGAAAGCCCACAACTTATAGTGTGAGCTTTCTTGAATTTGGCTCTCCAACCTGGGCTCGAACCAGGGACCTGCGGATTAACAGTCCGTCGCTCTACCGACTGAGCTATTGGAGAATCTGCATGCGATTATAAGGACATTTCATAGTGGGTCAAGTCTAAAATGTCATGTTGCTGTGATTTTTATATTGGATGCTTTTTATTTGAACAAAAAAATCATTTTCAAAAAAAATCGTATTGAAGTGCTTGCAATGTTGAAAAGTCGTTGATAGTCTGACTTTAACAACAGAGCGTTTAAGTGAAAACTTAAACAGTGTGGATTTATAACCAACTTGCCAGCACTAAAATGGCTAAACAGGAGAAAGCGAATGAATACGCTTACTATTTCCGATATTTTTGCAAACCTAGCTGATTATCAAGATCAGTATCTTTCTATTATTTCAAACCCTGAACAATACTATACCCCTGTAGAGTCAGCCTATATTGATGTTTGGCCTGTCGGTTGTACAGACTTGTATTTGGGTGATTTATTACAACTTTGGTTTAGTGAGCGTTGGCTGGTCAACAGTCCTTGTCAACTGCTTTCCGCACAATCAACGAGTACTCTTAAAAAAACTGTGAAGCGAGGGCATGATCTATATTTGTATCAGTTGTCAGGCAGTGCTTTATCAGGCAGTAATCGTTCAAAAGTCTGGTCTGCTGCTGAAGGTAAAAGTTTAGAGGTGAGTTTAGACAGCGCATTTAAATACTATTGTATTTATAAAGGAGTTGAGCGTCCTGATGCCTCAAAATTGCAGACGCTGAAGACGTTTAAAACCGCAATTTGATCTGTCATGCTGAAGTAAAGTTTACTTTGGCGTAAAAAAGGCACTGAAATTTATCAGTGCCTTTCGTTTTTAGGAACGAATAATCATACAGGTGGCTGTGGCATGGGCGTAGAGTTTACCATCTTCATCTACAATTTTACCTTCAGAAATACCTAATTTCTTACTGATGTTGATCACGCTGCCGATGGCAAGCAGTTCTTTGTCTCTTGGAATCGGTCAGTACATTTTAATATTCAGATCAATAGTGCCATAGCCAACACCAGCTTCAAGCATAGTATGTATGGCACAACCCGTCACTGAGTCGAGTACTGTTGCTGCAAAGCCACCATGCACGCCACCAAGCGGGTTTAAATGACGATGATCCGCTTTTGCTTTAAAGCTAATTTTCCCTTCAGAAACTTCAAAAGGCTGCATGGGAATGGTTTCACTGATACTTGCGGGTGGAATTTTTCCTGTACACATGGCTTCTAAGAGTTGTAGTCCTGTCATTTCTTTGGGATTCATCTTGTTCATTCCTATATTTATCTGTGAGTTTCTTTTTGGAAATTTTTATCTAATTAAACAAAATTCAGTCTTCTCCTGAATATTCAGCTTTGGATTGATCAGTACAAAATCAACGAAATCGTAATCACGGATGGAGCTCATGCTGTGAACATATTGTAGGGAAAAGATTTAGGATTATTCATTTTGATAATTTGAGTGTTGATAGAACGGAGCAGCCTAGATGTGATCATTGTTTTAATGTGGTGCACAAAATTTATACACTCTTTTGTTTTTTATTTATATATAAGATAAACAAGGTTTTAGTCATTTTATACAGTCTTCACATGAAGAAGGAACTCACAATGAACGTGTCCTGTTTATGCGGTAAAACTAAGTTCCAAGCCGCACTCAAAAATCATGATGTGCATGCTTGTCATTGTTCTATGTGCCGCCAGCAGTCGAGCGGGGTACTCATGAGTATTGATGTCGAACCCAGTAGTTTAAAGTTTGACAATCAAGAATATTTAAAATTATTCAAGTCGTCGGATTGGGGGGAGCGTGGTTTTTGTAGCGAATGTGGCACGTCACTTTTTTGGCGAACTCAGGACGGCAGCTATTGCAATATTAATGTATTTGCGATGGAAGAAGAGCCAGAAGATTTAAAACTTACAACAGAAATTTATATTGATAATAAGCCTGATTTTTACCAATTTAAGTATTCTACAGAGCAGCTCACAGAAGCGGATGTGATTGCTTTATTTTCACCAGATGATGCCAAAAAATAAGGTATTCAGGTTGAATCATCTGAGTTACACATCGAGATTATTGATAAATTGCATGAGAAAAACTCTCTAGATTTAATAAGATATATTCGATATATCTATGCAGGCTGTTGAATAAGGATGCTCAAACATGCTGCTTAAAATTTCCATTGCAATGTTGGCCTTTGCAGCCAATTCGGTGCTATGTCGTTTAGCGTTGGCTGAGCAGCAGATTGATCCGATGAGTTTTAGCTTGCTTCGGGTCTGTAGCGGTGCAATGGTGTTATTTCTACTGTATATGCTTTCTACTCATAAGGCCAAAATAGAGTGGAGTGTAAAAAACGGATTTTTTCTTGCCTTATATATTATGGCTTTTTCGCTGGCCTATTTGCATATCGATGCGGGTGTAGGTGCATTACTACTGTTTGGGACAGTGCAGTTAAGCATGGTCAGTTATGGCCTGTGTCATGGTGAAAAAATAAATTTGCGACGCGGGTTGGGGTTATCGATTGCTATTTTAGGTCTTTTGATTTTATTGCTTCCAGGGGCTTCGGCACCCCCTTTGGATTATGCTGCATTGATGGTGTTTTCAGGCATAGGTTGGGCGATGTATAGCATTGCAGGTAAAAATATGCATAATCCACTGGCCAGTAGCTTGGCAAATTTTGTAGTGGCGATTCCTTTTGTTGTCTTGGTCTATTTATTTTTTTACACACAGAGTTTTATGCAGCCAAAAGGTATGCTGTTGGCGCTCTTATCTGGCGGTTTGGCATCGAGTGGGGCATATGTACTTTGGTATGCCATAGTGAAGAAAATTGATCGGGTCACGGCCAGTAGCGTGCAATTGTCCGTGCCGTGTTTGGCGATTCTGGGTGGGGCATTGTTTATTGGGGAAGCGTTGAGTTTCCGAATCATTATTTCTGCGACGATTATTCTGGCAGGCATTGCCTTGGTGATTTCGGCGTCATCTAGCAATAAAGACGCAGATACCATAGATTCTGCTGGTACTAGACGTTTGTAAAATTATTTAAACGGCTTAAGAGCAATTTTTTCAGATTTGTTTAAAAATAAAAAACCCGCGAAGTTCGCGGGTTTCTCTAATTTAACTTTAAAGGGTTAAATTATTTTTCAGCAGCAATTGCAGCAATCGCAGCATCTACGCCTTCGATTGAATCAGCCGCTTTCTTGATACGTGCAAGCGCATCTACAAGTACTTCATCAGCAGTTGCATAAGAAATACGCATGAAACCGCCTAAGCCGAATGCATCTCCAGGAACTACAGCAACGCCAGTTTCTTCCAATAACCATTCAGAGAATTCTGTGCAAGACTTTAAGCCTTTCGCACGAATTAATGGACGGATGTTTGCATATGCATAGAATGCACCATCAGCAGGTAGGCAAGAAATACCCTTGATGTCGTTCAAACCACTAACAACTAAGTCATGACGACGTTTGAATGCTTCAATCATTGGCTCAAGAACGTCTTGAGGGCCATTCAACGCAGCTTCAGCAGCAACTTGTGAAATCGAAGTTGGGTTTGAGGTTGATTGCGATTGGATTTTTTTCATTGCGCCAATAAGCTTTGCAGGGCCCGCTGCATAGCCAATACGCCAGCCAGTCATTGCATACGCTTTAGACACACCGTTTAACACGATTGTACGGTCATAAAGGTCTGGTGCAACTGTTGCGATATTGTAGAATTCGTCATCCCAACGGATTGGTTCGTACATATCATCAGAAGCGATGTAAACTTCAGGGTATTTACGAAGAACGTCAGCCAAAGCTTCTAATTCAGCTTTAGTGTAGATCATACCTGTTGGGTTTGATGGACTGTTTAAAACCACTAAACGAGTTTTGTCTGTGATCGCGGCTTCAAGTTGAGCAGGTGTGATTTTGAAACGTTGTTCTTCACCACATTTTACAATAACAGGAACACCTTCAGCGATAATTACCATATCTGGGTAGCTTACCCAAAATGGTGCAGGGATGATCACTTCATCACCTTTGTTTAACAAAGCTAATGCTAAGTTAAAGAATGACTGCTTGCCGCCACAAGAAACCAAAATTTGGTTTGCAGCATAATCAAGGTTATTGTCACGCTTGAATTTTGCAATAATCGCTTTTTTAAGGCCAGGCGTACCATCTACAGCGGTGTACTTTGTGAAACCGTTGTTAATCGCTGCAATTGCTGCATCTTTGATGTGTTGTGGGGTGTCGAAGTCAGGTTCACCTGCGCCCAAGCCAATAACGTTCTTGCCAGCCGCTTTTAATTCAGCAGCTTTGTTGGTAACAGCAAGAGTTGGGGACGGTTTGATGGCATTCACACGATCAGAGAGACGTACGTCCACGGCAGTATTCCTTCTTATAGGGTTTAAAAAAATAAAAAGCACACTATCTTAGCTTAAAAAACTCAAGCAAGGCGTTTAAAAACACAGATTTTGTGCAAAAAACATAAAAAAATCCAATTTTGAATTAATGATTTCAAAAATGTACAGAATTAGGAAGTTTCTCGCATCTTTATGAAAAAAACTTTAAAATAAGCGCAATTTGATGAGAGTGATGGTCATGAGTAAGCAACAGCCTACTTCAAAAAAACCTTTGGTGAATCTCCCATTCCCAATGCCAAATGCAGAACAAAGTGCTGACGATGTTGCACATAATCAGGTTCGTCCAAAACCTGAACAGTATGCAGATCGTACTTGGATGCCACCACGTGGTACCCGTCGTTCAATGGGTAAACGTTAATTCGCTATTGATATAAAAAAGCGCCCTGTTTAGGGCGCTTTTTTATTGATCATTCGCTAGGTTCTAATTGCTAACACGTCGATCATTTTCTGCATAATAGGTTTTTTTGTGTTCATACATCGCAGTGTCGGCACGTTTAAGCATATCTTCAACTCGCTCATTTGGGTGGCTGGTGGCAGTGCCAATCGACACACTAATCGGTTGATGATTGTTAAATTGGTTATCGACCATTAAAAGCTCATGCAAACTTTCAATACAGTGGTTCAATGCGGCTTCATCTGCGGCAGGTAATAGCACCACGAACTCATCCCCACCGATCCTTGAAGCAGAGTATTGCGTGTTTTCAATTAACTGATTCAGGGTATTCCCCATACGGCGTAATAAGCTGTCACCTTGGTCATGACCAAGGTTGTCATTGATAGCTTTTAAGCCATTCATGTCTAGGAAAATACAAGACACAGGGCGCAGGTTATTGCGCTCAAGTCGGTTGATTTCTGCGCTATAGAAAGAGCGGTTATAAAGTTTGGTTAAGACATCATGTTTGCCTAAATACTCAAGATATTTTTCGGCTTTTTTACGTGCAGTAATATCGGTGAGTGCTAGTTGAACCATACCCCAATCGTCTTCGAAGCCTGGAAACACGGCAAAATGTAACAGCACATGGCGAATACTGCCATCGAGTGCGTAATTGATCGCCTCGCAGTTATGTTGAATATTGCCATCCCACAGTTCGAGCAGCTGATGTCGAAAGGTCTGTTGGGTTTCATTCTGAAAGACTTTATGCAAATTTTTAAGTAAATGGTCTTTGTCACGTGCCGCAAACAAATCGAGTGTGGCTTGGTTGACATCGGTAACCATGATGTCTCTGAGACATTCGTTAATAAAGTCATTATGGACATCAAGGAACGTTTTAAAGTCTCTGATCCCTAAACGACGTAAATGATCTAAACGTGCTTTGACTCGGCTAAAGTCCTCAACCCAAAGCGAAGTAGGCGAATATTGAAAACGTGCTTCAGCAATTAAACGACTTTTTTCTTCTAAACGTTGTGCATTGGCATAAGGCGTGATGTCTTCCGTGGTGATCAGAACCAATGAAAGATCGTGTTCATGACCGGGAAGTACTGTTCCGCGCAGTCGAATGTCAAGGCGATGACCTGTAAGCGTATAGTTTACAGCAGTATTTTCAAATACGGTCTCACCATTCCAAAGTGCGACCAGCTCATTTAAATGAGTGCTTGACATATCTGCTTTAAAAATTTGCGCAAGGTTTGCAGTTAAATCTTCAAAACTTTCGGCTTCAAATTGTTTTAAGGTTTGCGGGTTGACATGCAAGACTTTAATTTTATGCGCACAACTTAAAATACGTGATTTGTCTTCCAACAGAAAAGACGCAATATCTTCAACACCTTCACTCCGCCAAAGATTGAATTGTTTTTGTACTTCGCTAAAGTCTTCTAACCACATGGCAATGGGAGATAATTCAAAAATAGGAGAGTCCAATAATTGCATTTATATCTCGTTTTTATGTTGGAATTTAAAGCAGTATAAGCGCTAAAAAAACTTTTTAAAATAATGTGATAAAAAGTTATTTTTAAAATTTATGTGAGTTTATGGAGGGATTTAGTCAAAAAATGCATAAGCTCCATTGGTTTTGGGGCTTAAAAAGCGTATATGCTGATATTGATAAGAGCGAAATGCCTTGGTAATATCCCCATTTTGTCGTAGTTGGCGATTGGGAAGATTCAAAGAACTCTATTATTTTCAATTAAAAAAGCCAATCTGATGGATTGGCTTTTTGAAAAGATTCGGGCTTAACGTGAGGCTTTTCGCGCACGATGTTCGGGCTTCGGCGGTGCGATTTCTCGTGTGCCTTGCCAAACCTCAATGAAGTCTTGCTCATTGATATTATAAAGTTCCAACAGCGCTAGAATGGCACCACCAAAAAGCATGCGTCCCTCAGCATTGGTCTCAAAATCAAATATCTTCCCAGACAGCGCATGTAAAATATCTTCAATCTCAAAAACACGATCGCGACCATTACTGTCGGTTGGATACATACGTGTGTTGAGAATAATTTTGGCTAAACTTTTTTCATTATCGGTTAAGGCCAAATGTTGAATCAGCATGTCATCATTTTGAGTGCTGAAAATCACGGCATCATTAAAAATAGTATGCAAAAACTTTTTACTTAGACGTGGCAGTGTTCTTTCCACAAATGGGCGAAATGATGCGGGGAAAATAACATTATGAGAAATGCCTTTAAACATCGGGGCAATTTCTTCAACTTTATAACCCGCAATACCGCAGCCTATAGAGGTTAGAAAGTAAGTCATTTTAGGGTGATTTTTAGTATAGATTTTAAAGTCATCAATATAGTGTTGAATTTGCGAGAGCGGCATTTGCTGTAAGTGTTCGTTCATAGTGGGAATGGCATAACTTTGCCCTGACCAACCACGTCCGACGCCTTTTATTGCGCCAAAGTGTTCAAGTGCAGTTCGGGCAGCACCATCCGCATGTTGACCTGCCATGTTACTACCAAACACAAATACGGTATGTTCATCTAGGTTTTTGACGATGCTTTCGTCATGATATTGGTAAGTCATAGGCTCTGATTTTTCGCTCTTCTTCACTTCATGTTGCCTTTGAAATACGGGGGGGGCAAGTAAAAAATCTTTGTAATCTTTTCAGTAAATTACATTAAAAATCTAAAAGCAGGAATTGCTCTGGATTGAATCTGTTAAAATAGTCGGTTGAAGAAGCAAATCTTGAGATATGTCTGTGAGTGAGAAAAAACCTTTTGATTTAGTCACCAATTACCAACCCGCAGGTGATCAGCCGCAAGCCATCGAAAAGCTTGTTGCTGGAATAGAAAAGGGCTATCACGACCAGTTGTTACTTGGGGTTACGGGTTCTGGTAAAACCTATACCATGGCCAACGTGATTGCGCGGACGCAACGTCCGACCATTGTCATGGCGCATAATAAAACCTTAGCTGCACAGCTTTATGGTGAGTTCAAATCTTTCTTTCCGAACAATGCTGTCGAATATTTTGTTAGTTATTATGATTATTACCAACCTGAAGCCTACGTGCCATCTTCAGACACATTCATTGAAAAAGATTCAGCGATTAATGACCACATTGACCAAATGCGTTTATCTGCAACACGTTCGCTCTTAGAGCGTCGAGATGCAATTATTGTTGCTTCAGTTTCTGCTATTTATGGTTTGGGTGACCCTAATGCTTATATGAGCATGTTGCTGCATATTGTACAAGGTGATCGTATCGCACGTGATGACATCATTCGACGTTTGGTGGAAATGCAATATAACCGTAATGAGCTTGAGTTTTTACGCGGTACCTATCGTATCCGCGGTGAAATTATTGATATTTTCCCTGCGGAATCAGACCAGCATGCGATTCGGATTGAGTTGTTTGATGATGAAGTCGATTCGATTCGTTGGTTCGATCCACTGACAGGCAAGTTGGTGCGTAAAGTCCCGCGCGTGACAATTTACCCAAAAAGTCACTATGTGACACCGAAAGATAATTTAGAGCGTGCCATCGGCACGATTCGTGAAGAGTTAAAAGAGCGCTTAGGTTTCTTTCGTGCACATGACAAATTGCTTGAAGCACAGCGAATTGAGCAACGTACCCGTTATGATTTAGAAATGATGCAGCAGTTGGGTTATACCAACGGTATTGAAAACTATTCACGTCATTTGTCAGGTCGCCCTGCGGGTGAAGCACCGCCGACCTTGTTTGATTATGTTCCTGACGACGCCTTGCTGATTATTGATGAGTCACACGTGACTGTGCCGCAAATTGGCGCGATGTATAAAGGTGACCGTTCGCGTAAAGAAAACTTGGTGAATTATGGTTTCCGTCTTCCTAGTGCTTTAGATAACCGTCCAATGCAGTTTGAAGAGTGGGAGCGGATTACCCCAGCTACAATTTATGTCAGTGCAACCCCAGCCAAATACGAGCTTGAAAAAGCCCAACAAATAGCTGAGCAGGTGGTTCGTCCTACAGGGTTGATTGACCCCGAAATTGAAGTGCGTCCAGTATTGACTCAAGTTGATGATGTCTTATCTGAGATCAATATCCGCAAAGGTCTAGACGAGCGTGTTTTGGTAACCACCTTAACCAAACGTATGGCAGAAGATTTAAGTTCGTACTTAAAAGAGTATGGAGTCAAAGTTGCCTATCTGCACTCAGATATTGATACCGTTGAACGGGTGAAAATTATTCATGACTTACGTTCAGGTGTCTACGATGTCCTCGTCGGGATCAACTTACTACGTGAAGGCTTGGACATGCCTGAAGTGTCTTTGGTGGCGATTTTGGATGCGGACAAAGAAGGTTTCTTGCGTTCTGAGCGCTCTTTGATTCAAACCATTGGTCGTGCAGCACGTAATGTAAAAGGCAAAGCGATTTTATATGGTGATCGGATTACCGATTCGATGCAAAAAGCCATCGATGAAACAGCTCGTCGTCGTGAAAAACAAATGGCCTTTAATGAGCTGCATGGCATTATTCCGCGTAGCACCATCAGACAAAATAAAAAGGATATTGATACAGGTGAAGTGCTGACAGATGATCAAGTTGAAATTGGTATCACTGATCAACACCAAACGCTCAGTGCAGATGAGCGGCACTTGCTATCCGATCCGAAACTTCTTGCCAAGCACTTAAGCAAGTTAGAAAAAGAAATGTTAAAAGCTTCTAAAGAGCTACACTTTGAGCAAGCTGCACGTCTGCGAGATGAAATTTTGCGCTTAAAAGCACAACTTCTAACCTAAGTTGCATTTACATAACGCTACAGTAATTTGGGCAGAAAGCATTATTTTTTAAAGAGATGTTTATTTTTAGATCATAAATTCTGAAATATTAAAGGTACAGTTTATGTCTGCAAATCTTCCAAA
Organism: Acinetobacter johnsonii; assembly: GCF_048551975.1. Lineage (GTDB taxonomy): Bacteria > Pseudomonadota > Gammaproteobacteria > Pseudomonadales > Moraxellaceae > Acinetobacter > Acinetobacter johnsonii_A. The sequence continues at coordinate 162,128 of NZ_JBIMCF010000004.1, forward strand.
GGCGGGTTTTACACTTGCCAAAATTGCTGTTGGTGGTGCTGTTTTAGTCGGGTTAGGCATGGCAACCATGGCTTATGCCCAGAGTAAACCCTTAGCTGTGGTGGATAAGGTTGAATTAGACCGTTATTTGGGTGTTTGGTACGAAATTGCACGTAAGCCCATGTACTTCCAAAATAAATGCGGAAGTAATGTCTCGGCTACTTATACCCTGAATGAAAATGGCAATGTGACTGTTGATAACCGCTGTTATGTTCAGGATGGTAAGCTGATGCAGTCCATAGGTGAAGCATTTGTACAAAACCCACCTTTTAATAGTAAGTTGAAAGTGAGTTTTTTACCTGAGGCGGTGCGTTGGTTGCCTGTGGCACGCGGGGATTATTGGATTTTAAAAATTGATGATGACTATGAAACGGTTTTAGTGGGTGAGCCACGCCGTAAATATATGTGGGTGCTTTCTCGCTCACCTCAACCAGACCAAAAAGTCATTAATGAATACTTAGAATATGCAAAGTCAGTGGGTTATGACTTGAATGATCTGATTCATACCAAACAATTGCAAAAATAAAATCTATTAAGCCTTGAAAGCCATGCTGAAGCATGGCTTTTTTAGTTTCATATACGTATTTTAAAACTTGAATAATAAAGCTTTATACAGTCGAACGCTTTATAATAGGCGCCTATTAAAATTGTGTAAATCAATGTGGAGTGAAGGATGTATAAAGGTGTTGCACTATCGGTTTTAGCATCCGTCACTTTTGGGGTTTTGTATTTTTATACCTTTTTTTTAAAGCCCTTAGATAGTGAGCAAACTTTTGCTTGGCGTATGCTTTCGACCTTACCCTTTTTAACCGCATTCATGTGGTGGAGTGGCGATTTAAAACTCATTTCGGAGTTGTTTAAGCGTATGTTTAAACAACCTTGGATGATTGCTTGGTTATTGTTTAGTTCGGTTTTATGTACCACGCAGTTGTGGCTATTTTTATGGGGGCCCATGAATGGTCGTGGTCTACAAGTATCACTCGGCTATTTTTTACTGCCTTTGGTCATGGTGTTGGTTGGTTGCATCCTTTACAAGGAAAAACTATCCCGCTGGCAAATGGCCGCGGTAGCCTTTGCTGTGCTTGGGGTGGGACATGAAATTTGGCGTATTGGTAGCATGGCATGGGAAACGGTTTATATCGCTTTGGCTTATCCTTTGTATTTCTTCCTGCGCCGTGTTTGTAAAACGGATCATTTGGGTGGCTTCTGGTGGGATCTGTTTTTAATTTTACCTGTCGCATTTTATTTGGGCTTTGTGCATAGCGATAGTTTGGCTTTGATACAAGAGTTTCCACATCTGATTTTGGCGGTCATTGGACTGGGTTTCTTAAGTGCAATGGGACTCGGAAGTTATATACTCGCGAGTCGTTATTTACCTTTTGTGATCTTTGGTTTGCTGAGTTATTTGGAGCCTGTTTTACTGGCGGGAGCATCAGTTGCCATGGGAGAGCGTATAGAGGCGGGTGAGTGGTTTACCTATATTCCAATTTGGTTCGCAGTCTTATTACTTATTATTGAAGGTGTGTTGCATTTATATAGACAGCAACAAAATAAAAAACAGCTTGAACGAAATATTGAGCATTTTGAAAAACAGCAAAATTCAGACTAATTTGATGATGTTCGGAGCTGTCATTGCGCTGGAATTTGGGCGATAAGCAAGTTCCTGATTTGTTTATTGCCCTTTAAGAATAGTTGACTGTTTGATAAAACATCATTTGTGTAACTGTTTATTTTTTTATCTAAAAAAATATTTTTCTAATTTTTATACTGCAAAATCATAAGACTAAATGCAATCATTTCTTAAATTAATAATGAATATATGACAAAAAACATCATGCATTTACAGCTTTCGATTCAAACTTGGCGTTAAATCCTTTACAATTGTTGGGTTTTAAAATTTATGCTTAGATTAAATTAATTAGAGGACGTATCTGTGAGCAAAGAGACTATCATCGCCCTACACGCAGAACACCAAGGTCGCTGGAAAAACCGTGAAGAAATCGCGGAACAAATGATCGCTTTGATCGGTCAGCTTTACCGTGAAAAAAATATTGTGGTTTCAGTGTTTGGACGTTCTTTAGTTAACCGTTCAGTTATCCAAATTTTAAAAGCGCACCGCTTCACTCGTATGATGGACGTTGAGCTTTCAGTTATACACACGTTCCCAATTCTTGAAGCGTTGGCTAAAATTGAAAATATCGGTACTGCTGAAATTGATCTAGGCAAATTAGCTGTTGCGTTTAAAGAGCAAGGTGGCGATGTTGATGCATTTGTCGCAGCCGCTGTTAAATCTGTAGAAGGTCGTGCGACTTCAGTAGAAGGTCGTGACGTTGTTCTTTACGGTTTTGGTCGTATCGGTCGTATTCTTGCACGTTTAATGATTGGTCAGTCTGGTCTTGGTCGTGGTTTGAACCTAAAAGCGATTGTGGTTCGTAAATCATCTGATGGTGATTTGGAAAAACGTGCATCTTTATTACGCCGTGACTCAATCCATGGTCCATTCTCTGGTACGATTTCTGTTGATGAAGAAAACGAAGCAATCATTGCCAACGGTCAATTCATCAAAGTGATTTATGCGTCGAACCCAACTGAAGTTGATTATACCGATTATGGTATTAGCAATGCGTTAGTGATCGACAACACGGGTAAATGGCGTGATGCTGAAGGTCTTGCGCAACATCTGAAGTGCCCAGGCGCTGCACGTGTGATCTTGACTGCACCAGGTAAAGGCGACATGAAGAACGTAGTGTTTGGTGTGAACCAAGCTGACATTCTTGATGAAGATACGATTATTTCTGCTGCAAGCTGTACAACGAATGCGATTACACCAACACTTAAAGTTTTGCATGACAAATACACAGTGTTGAATGGTCACGTTGAAACAGTTCACTCGTTTACAAACGACCAGAACTTAATCGACAACTACCATAAAGCAGACCGTCGTGGTCGTGCTGCAACGTTGAACATGGTAATTACTGAAACAGGTGCGGCTAAAGCGGTTGCTAAAGCACTTCCAGCACTTCAAGGTAAACTGACAGGTAACTCTGTACGTGTTCCAACACCAAACGTTTCACTTGCGATTTTGAACTTAACTTTAGATAAAGAAGTTGATCGTGATGAAGTGAACGAATACATTCGTAAAATTTCAATCAGCTCTAGCCTTCAAGGTCAGATCGGTTATACCAACTCGACTGAAGTTGTATCATCTGACTTTATCGGTTCGCGTACAGCAGGTGTATTTGATGCGCAAGCAACAATCACTTCGGGCAACCGTTTAACTGCATATGTTTGGTACGATAACGAAGTAGGTTATAGCTGCCAAGTTTTACGTATTGCAGAGCAAATGGGCGGCGTAAGCTATCCAAAAATTCCAGCTGAAACAAATGCATAATTTGTAATAACGATTAAAAAGAGCCTCAATTGAGGCTCTTTTTTTTGCGCTGTTGTTGTGGGATGAGGTTGATCAGGTGCATTGGGCTGACATAAGTATTCGCTTGAGTGCTAAGAATTGCCAATGCTTAATTCTGACTTATTTACTTAGAATAATTGGAACATTTTTATCGAAATAGACATTTATATATTTATCGAGTCGGGTTGGGATGACCTGTAAACAGACTGGGCTGACAAAAGGATTAGGCTTGTCAGATGAAGAATCAAAATAAAAAAAGGAATTTGAATTGGCAAGTGAAGCATGTGCTCAGTGGATTGGCATTCATTGTGTTGGCAACCATGTGTGGTGTATTCATCGCTATTTGAATGTTTAAACACTTTAATATTTATATTCCATTAGAAAATCAAAAAGTCAGTATTGATCTGCAAGAGCCTTTCAAGCTGAGGTTAAAATTCATGATGCCTTAGATGTAGATGTCACAGGGCGCGTCAATGCAGAAATTCCAATTCGTGAAAATCTGAATATTCCCCTGATCCAAACGCTGACTCCACGGGTGTATTTTGATAATCAGGTTCCGATTAAAACCACCATTCCAGTGCGTGAAACCTTGAAAATTAATCAGAATATGCCTATAGATACCAAGGTACAAGTGAAAGTCATGGGGCGAGATGTGACTTTGCCTTTAAAAGGCAATATTCCCATTCAGTTGGATGTGCCGATTCATATCGATGTGCCACTTGAACAGCAGGTACACCTCAAATTTGATGCACCTGTGAAAACCGTGCTGAAAGAAAACCTACATATTCCAGTAAATACAGTGGTTAAGGCCAATATTCCAATACAGGGGCATTTAAAGGTTCCCATTAAAACAGCATTGAAAGCGTCGGTGGATGTACAGAATACATTGCCAATTGAAATTAAGCAGGGGGAGTTGAAAATTCCACTCAATAGCTTGCAATTACTGCGTGAAAAACCTCAACCTCAAGAACACGTGAAGCCATAGGGGGAGGAGTATGAGGATATTCCAGTCTGTGAAGCGGTTGATACTGAGTTTTGTGTGCATTGTAATTTTGGTGCCTGTGCTGTTTTGGTTGTACCTGAATATTCAAGCCAATATGCAAGTGTCTGCGAGTGAAGCCCAAATTCAACTATCAGACTCCTTACCGACAAAAATCCAAGTGGGTAATTATTTAGAAACCCAATTCGTTGGGATTTTGGATACGCAACTGAAAATCGATCAGAAAATCAACCTACCTTTGACTGGGAAATATTTGGTAAATTTAGAGTTTGAAGTAGAACTACCCGTTTCAGTATCTGTTGATTATCAAACTGAGGTGCTTATTGATCAAAATATGCCGTTGGAGACAACTACAGATCTAATTTATCAGAATAAACTGTTGCCTAAGTTTCCACTCACTTTGGATATTCTAATTAAGCTGGCTGTGCCATTTCACTTAAAGCAAGACTATAAGCTCCCGATCAAAATTATGTTTAATGGCTTGGCCTATTTTGAGTTTGATGAGCAAGTGCGACTGAATGTATTGCATCAGTTTGCACCACAGTTAAATTTGAATGACCCAATTACAATGCACAAAATAGCAAGCTTCAATGCAACTATGTACAACACGGAGCGAAGTACGACTGCAAATTTGAAGATGAATATGAAACTATCCGTGAAGAACATTCATCCATAAAACACCAAATCATTGGTGGTGTTTGAATGTGAAGATTAAGTGAGTGGCTTAAAGTGCAGCTTTAATCGAATCTTGAATACTGGTGGTCTTGTGTCCAATCAATTGTTCTAGGTCTTTACTGTTGCTGTACATCGCACCTTTGGCGGTCTGCACATCTGCATCCACAATCACATCAATCAAGTGTGATGGGAGGCTGGCTTGAATTAAGCATTGACGCAGGTCATCGGCAGACAAATTTTGATAGATAACTGACTTATGAGTTGCCTGACTGATGAATTGAGCCAAATCAGCTCTAGTAAAACTTTCTGAACCTGCTAGTTCATAGGTCTTATTCTCATGACCTGTTGAGGTTAAGACTTTTGCTGCAGTTTCAGCATAATCTATACGCGATGCTGAGCTAATTCGCCCATCCTGAGCTGCGCCAAAAAGCATCCCAATTTGAATGGTATAAGCAATACCTGCAAGCTGGTTTTCGCTATACCAGTTATTTCTTAAGAAGGTATAAGTGATTCCACTGTCTTGAATCAGTTTTTCTGTTTCACGGTGTTCTTGGGCTAAGCCGAGTGGAGAAGTATCTGCACGAAGTAAGCTGGTATAAGCAAGATAAGGTGCGCCTGCCACTTTCGCAGCATCAATCACTGCTTTGTGTTGAAGTGTACGGCGACCAATTTCATTGGCTGAAATCAGTAATAACTTATCTACTCCTGATAGAGCAGGAACTAATGTTTCAGGGCGGTCATAATCAAACTCACGCAGCTCAATACCTTGCGCTTTGAAATGTTCAGCTTTATCTATATTACGAACCAGCGCAACAATATTCTGGGCAGCAGTTAACTGCAAAAGTTGCTCTATAACGAGGTTGCCGAGTTGTCCTGTTGCGCCTGTGATTGCAATTTTCATAATTTACCTAAGTTGGTTGTTTTCTATACTTGATGGTTGAATCTTAATCTGATAACTTACTAAATGTAAGTAAATACTAAAAAGTAAGTAATAAACCAAATGGAGAGAAATGATGCACACCTATGCGACAAGCAAATTGTTAGGTCAAGTTTTATCCACGGAGTGTCCATCTCGTGAAATTTTGGAGCATCTTACGAGTAAATGGTCGGTACTGGTGTTGCGCTGTTTAAGTGATGGCGTACATCGTTTTAGTGAGCTCAAGCAGCGTATAGAAGGAGTGAGTGAGAAAATGCTTTCTCAGACGCTCAAAACTCTTGAGCATGATGGTTTTATTCTACGGACGGTTTATCCTGTGGTGCCGCCCAAAGTAGAGTACCAATTGACGATTTTGGGTTCCCAAGCTGCTGAGAAAACCATGTATTTGATTGGTTGGATTGAAAAAAGTTTGCCTGAAATTTTAGAAAGTAAAGAACGAGTGGCAGCTTTAAAATAAAAGATGACAAGTATTGTGGATTGGTTGTGATAATTCCTAATTACATTTTAAGAGTGAATTCCTCATGCGTGCTGAAGTGATTTAGAGCTTATTCAAATTTCAGGCTGTGAAAAGTCTTGTTATCAAACAAGCTATTCTTTTAGTGCGCTATTTTGATGTGAAAATCCTTTTTGAAAGTAAAAGTTGAGTAGGATTGAATAAAATGAGTCGAAGAGCGATCTAGCGACTAAATGGTCAGCACATTTAAATTAAAAAATGAATAAAATCAGGTGAAAAGTGTCGAAAAGTTAGATTTTGGTATTTTTGTGACTAAATTTCATGTTTCGCTGAATAATTCTATTCGAGAAATTTTGTAAAATATGGCAGAATATGCGGTTTTAAAGTATTTAGAGGATTGGCAGCATGCGCTTTGTTGATGAAGCAGTCATTACCGTAGAGGCTGGCGACGGTGGCAATGGCGTAGCCAGTTTTCGCCGTGAAAAATTCGTACCTTTTGGTGGTCCAGACGGTGGTGATGGTGGTCGTGGTGGTAGCGTATTTATCGAAGCTGATGATAATACCAGTACCCTTGTAGACTTCCGTTATACTCGCCGTTTCCGTGCGGAACGAGCTAAAAATGGTCGTGGCGCAAACTGCGCAGGCCGTGGTGGTGAAGACACCGTATTAAAGGTTCCTGTAGGTACAACCATTGTTGATACTGACTCAGGTGATATTATTGGCGACTTGGTTGAAAGTGGTCAGCGTGTGCTTGTTGCAGCGGGTGGTGATGGCGGTTTGGGTAATACTCACTTCAAATCATCGACGAACCGTTCGCCACGTAAGTGTACCCACGGTTTTAAAGGCGAATTCCGTGAAATTCGCTTAGAGCTAAAAGTACTGGCCGATGTTGGCTTACTGGGTATGCCAAACGCAGGTAAATCGACGTTTATTCGTGCCGTATCAGCAGCAAAACCTAAGGTTGCAGACTATCCGTTTACTACGATGGTTCCAAACCTTGGTGTGGTTGATGCAGACAGTCACCGTTCATTTGTAATGGCGGATATTCCTGGCTTGATCGAAGGGGCTTCTGAGGGTGCAGGTCTTGGTATTCGTTTCTTAAAGCACTTGGCGCGTACGCGTATTTTACTTCACATTGTGGATGTTCAGCCGATTGATGGTTCTGATCCTGCATACAATGCAAAAGCGATCTTGGCTGAGTTAGAGAAGTTCTCTCCGACACTTTCAAAGTTACCTATCGTTCTAGTGTTAAACAAAGTTGACCAACTTTCAGAAGATACGCGTGATGAATGGTGTCAGCATATCTTAGATGAAATGCAGTGGGATGGTCCTGTATTTAAAACTTCAGGTTTGATGTCTGAAGGGACAAAACCAGTTGTGTATTACCTGATGGATCAAATTGAGCAACAACGTGAACGTGAGCTTGAAGATCCTGACTATGCAGCAGAAGTGAAAGCATTCCGTGAGCAGCTTGAAGCTGAAACACGCGAACAAACGATTGCCGCTAAAGAAGCATATCGTGAAATGCGTCGCCAACAACGTCTTGCAGGTCTGTTGGCTGATGATGAAGACGATGATGAAGATGACGGCGAAATGGAAGTGTTTTACGTACGTTAAGCTCATAATGAGTAACTGAGGATAAGATGATAGAAGTGGTAGATGGGCAACGTAAGCTCGAAGCTTGTAAACGAATCGTTGTTAAAATCGGATCATCTTTACTCACAGCAAATGGGCAAGGTTTAGATATAGATGCAATTTCGCATTGGGCGAAACAAATTGCAGATCTACACAATGCAGGACATGAGATTATTCTGGTGTCGTCAGGAGCTGTGGCTGAAGGTATGGTTCGTATGAAGCTAGACAGCCGACCCACCGATCTACCCAGTCTTCAGGCGTGTGCTGCCATTGGTCAGATGGGCCTTATTCATACATGGTCAAGTGTGCTTGAAAAACATCACATTCAGACTGCGCAAGTGTTATTAACCCATGATGACTTGGCAGACCGTCGTCGTTATTTGAACTCATGTGATGCTTTACAGAACTTGATTGAATGGCATGTCATTCCTGTAATCAACGAGAATGACACTGTTTCGACCGATGAAATTCGCTTTGGTGACAATGATACGCTGGCCGCAATGGTTGCAGGTCAAGTCCATGCTGATTTGTTAATTATTTTGACAGACCAGCAGGGTATGTTCGACTCAGACCCACGTTCAAATCCAGATGCAAAACTGTTCCATACCGTGCGTGCTCTAGATGAGAGTTTATTTGATATGGCTGGCGGTGGCGGTAAGTTTGGTCGTGGTGGTATGTTGACCAAAGTCCGTGCCGCACGCTTAGCTGCAAAGTCTGGCTGTCCAACACTGATTGCCAGTGGTGAAAGTGACAATGTGCTTGCACGTTTGATGGATGGTGAAATGCTTGGGACATTGTTTATTACTGACAATGACCGCATTACCGCTCATCAACAGTGGTTAGCCGCTCACTTACAAACTGCAGGTCGTTTAGTGTTGGATGATGGTGCTATTAAAGCCATTAAAGACAATCATCGTAGTTTACTTCCAGTTGGTGTGAAAGCTGTGGAAGGGCATTTTGAACGCGGTGACGTGGTTGAATGTGTTGATATTCAAGGTGGCCGTGTTGCGGTCGGGCGTGTCAACTTTAGTTCGCGCTCAGCGGAGCTGGTAAAGGGCTTGGCGTCAGATAAAGTTCACCAAGTTCTAGGTGAAGCACGTTCACTTGAGATGATACATCGCAACCACATGGCGATCTACTAATTTAAACGCATTAAAAAATCCCGCTTTCGAGCGGGATTTTTTTGTTTTGAAGAAAAAGTTATTTGATATAGCCTTTTTGAATAAGTGGCTTAAATAAGTAAAAGTGAAGAGTGAGTGCCCATTGCATGATTTTATCTTTACAGAGATTCCAAAGCTTTAATCCAAAGAAGTTTAAGGCAAAAGACAATAGAAAAGCCCCAAGCATATCTAAAGGGAAGTGCACACCAAGATAGACACGTGACCATGCGACTAGCCAAGCCATGATCAAGAGAAAGACTCCCAGTTTACGCTGTGCAGAGAATAGATAAGAAAAGGCGATACTGCTAAAAATCAACATATGGTCACTCGGGAAAGAGCCATTGGGTGCGTGGTAAATGAGAGTTCGTCCGACCTCCATGACAAAAGGCCGCGGGTGATAATACACATGAGAAATACCTTGGCTGATCAAAATTGCGATACTGGTAAAGATAAATGCCTTCAATATCTGCTTTTTAGTGTCATATTTACCACGTAGCCAAAACCAAGCAAATAGTAAAATCATACAATAGAGCAGGTCATTGGCGATGAATATGGCAAAATGAATGCTGGTATTGCTGGCTTCAGGGGAAGCATTAATCCATGAAAAAAGCGATAAATTAAGTTCAGAAAGAGTCATGAAAGTGGATTGTGCTTATCAAGTACGGAAGTGAGTCATAATTTTGTCATATTGTTAAAATAAAAAAGACCACAAAAATGTAGTCTTTTTTAACAGTTTAATATAGTTTAGGACTTACGCACTATCATTTATAGATTCTCTGTGGTAGCAGATGATTTTTATCGAGAATAAAGTCATCAATGAAGTTTTTGATCATTGGTCTAAATAATTTCTTCTGCCAACGATATACATTTTCAAAGATCTGCTCAAACTGGTTCTTTTGTATCTCAACGTAGGCCATCAAGGCTGAAAAAATATGATTCGAAATCAGTTTAGATCGTCTTACTTGAAACTTTTCAATATGACAAACCTGTTTAATCACTCGGTGATATTGTTCTATTTTCCAATGACTTGAATGTAATTCATGAAAACCCTCAAAGGACAATAAATCATCTTCATCTTCATGCACAATATAAAACCTCTGCTGTTCTTTTAACTGAGTCTTAAATAATTGTACAAAGCCAAAATCTTTGAGCCAGACCACTTGACCTTGATGGAAATTTGGCAATAAACGCAGTTGAAACCATTGTCCTTTTTCAGGGGAAACCTTACGGTTACAGTCGATACCAAACATAAATCGAATACCATGTTTTCTTATGGTTTTTAGATTTCCAGTCGATGAATACCAACTATAGCTAAATTCTAAAAACACTAGCACATGGAAACATCTGTAAAACCTCATTTCCTATGGTTTTAGGTGTGATAATAAATTAAGTATTCAGCTATATCACCTGTAATAAATTTAATGTTTGCACCCCAACTGAGTATTTCACTTAACATATCCATAAAGTAATCATTCTTGGTTTTACTTTCAGATTGGTCATAAATTCGGAAATTAATTGGAATATTTTGGCCATTTTGATGTGTGGTATACAAGGTAATGAGATGAATCCCCTTGGTTGTTAGGCTTTGAATAATCTGCGATTCTGCAGATGAAGACGTGATGAAATCATTCTTTTGTGCGCAATCCATAAGAAAGAGCGCGGCTATCATATGCTGAACTTTGTTGAAAGCAAATAATAACCATTATCACTTATGGCAATTAAAACACTAAAATTAATAGGCGAATTAAAGTTTTCTTGATGGACACACAATAAAAAAGCCACGTTTAACATGGCTTTTTAGATGAATTAGAATGAAATCTGTTATTTAAGTTGAACAGTACCATTTGCATTCACGGTGATTTTAGATTCACCGCCTGCGACATCTTGGATTGGTGCATCAGCTGCTGCAAATTTTGCACTTTCTGCACGCATCATGACTGGGCGAGGGTAGTAGTTGCTGGTATTAATGTTTAAATTAACCAAGTTATAACCTGACTTATTCCATGCTTGCGCTAATGATTGCGCACGTTGCTGAAAGGTTTTCGATGCTTCAACGATCAGCTCATTTTCTACTTTCTTACGTTGTGTGTCGGACACACTAAAGCTAATTGACTGCGTTTGGAAGTTTTGCTGTAGCTCACCAATCAATTGGCTCGCTGCTTTAAAATCGGTGCTTTCTAAATTAATTTCAGCACGACCACGCCATTCTTTTAACTTTTGGTTGTCATCGTTGTAAATTGGGTAGGTGGTTTGAGAACCTGTTTCGACTTTTACGCTAGGATATTTACGAGCTAAAGCTGTGGCTTGATTCATCAACTGCGTAATTTGTGTTGCGAGTTCGGCAGGTTGCTTGTTACTACGTTCAATGTAAAGTGTTGCATTCATTAAATCATTAGATACTTGGCGTGTTGCCTCGGCCTGAACATTGACAATATTGTAGTTTAATTGGTTCTCAGATTGAGCAAAAACTGCTGAGCTAAATAAAGCACTAAGCGCGATTGCTGGGATGAAGAATTGACGCATTTTTATTCCTTTTTTATTTAGGAGGAGTTTTGCAACATTTGTAAAAAGCTTAAAGCCAATTTGTGGTGAATTTGCGAAAATATTGTGGTTCGATTGTAAAAAAAGGTACAAGATATTTTTCAGAAAAACCTATATAAAGTTAGTTATTTCAAAAACTTATTTTTTGACTCAGGTGAGTATTTTGAAATTTTGTGGCGAAGTTGAAAAATAAATAAATTCATCGTCTTTTCTTTACGTTGTCACACTATAAGAGGATAATTTAAGCTATAGTTTGGCATGATATATTTTTTTAGTAAATTTCTGGCAGATAATGTCCGAAAGCTGTTTATTTTATTGAAAATTTCTGTATCATCCGCCTCCTAGTTATGAAGTATCCAAACGCTATCTGACTAGATTTATAAAGCGCCGAGTCAAAGGACCAAAAGTCACCCGACTTATTTCTTTCAACCCATATCAGAGATGGTAATTCGATATGAGCGTTTCTTCTGTAAACCCTGCCACTAATACTACTAACGAATACTATTTGACTCGCCAAAGTCAGATGGAATCCAATGTTCGTAGCTATCCACGGAAATTACCGTTAGCGATAGCCAAAGCATTAGGCTGCTGGGTTACTGATGTTGAAGGTACAGAGTACCTCGATTGTTTAGCTGGGGCAGGAACATTGGCTTTGGGCCATAATCATCCTGCGGTAATTCAAAGTATTCAAGATACACTTGCAAGTGGTCTTCCTTTACATACTTTGGATTTAACGACACCTTTAAAAGATGCATTTACTGAAGCATTGCTTGAACAATTACCAGGCGGTAAGGAAGAGTATTGTCTACAGTTCTGTGGTCCATCGGGTGCAGATGGCACGGAAGCAGCAATTAAATTAGCGAAAACGTATACCGGTCGTAGCACAGTGATTAGTTTCTCTGGTGGTTACCATGGTATGACGCACGGTGCTCTTGCAATGACAGGTAACCTGTCTGCGAAAAATGCTGTAAATGGTTTAATGCCAGGCGTTCAATTTATGCCGTATCCGCATGAATACCGTTGCCCACTTGGTTTAGGTGGTGAAGCGGGTGTGGATGCTTTGACTTATTTCTTTGAAAACTTCATTGAAGATGTTGAAAGTGGTGTAACCAAGCCAGCGGCTGTCATTCTTGAAGCAATTCAAGGTGAAGGCGGTGTGGTAACAGCGCCGACCAAATGGTTGAAAAAAATCCGCGAAGTGACTGAAAAGCACAACATTGTGTTGATTCTTGACGAAGTTCAAGCAGGCTTTGCACGTTCAGGCAAAATGTTCGCATTTGAACATGCGGGTATTGAACCTGACGTTGTTGTCATGTCTAAAGCCGTTGGTGGTAGCTTACCGCTTGCTGTATTGGGCATTAAACGTAAGTTTGATGCTTGGCAGCCAGCAGGTCACACGGGTACTTTCCGTGGTAACCAATTGGCAATGGGTACTGGTCTTGCAACGATCAAAACCATCAAAGAACAAAACCTTGCGCAAAATGCACAAGAACGTGGTGATTTCTTACAAGCTGAATTTAAAAAGCTTGCTCAAGAGTTCCCATGTATCGGTAACGTGCGTGGTCGTGGTTTGATGATTGGTGTTGAAATTGTTGATGAGCGTAAACCAGCGGATCATATGGGGTCTTTACCTGCAGATGGTCAACTGGCAGCAGCGATTCAAGCGGCATGCTTCAACAACAAGTTATTGTTAGAAAAAGGCGGTCGTAACGGTACAGTGATTCGTTTACTTTGCCCACTTATTATCACTCAAGCTGAATGTGAAGAAGTAATTGTTCGCTTTAAGAAAGCAATTGCTGAAGCACTTGTTGCAACTCGAGGCGCGTAATCATGGTTGATTTTGCAGAACACCGTAAGGCGTTACTCTGCAATGATGCTGCATCCATTGCTGACTATTCGTCAGCAATGGATCAAGCGACTAAAGCAGTTGCAGCATGGTTGCAAAATGACAAAATGTACACAGGCGGTAGCATTAAAGAGCTACGCAGCGCGATTGCATTTAATCCTTCTAAAGAAGGTTTGGGTGTACAAAAGTCACTTGAACGTATGGTTGAGCTTTTCTTAAACAAAAGCTTAAAAGTCCATCACCCGCACTCGCTCGCGCATTTGCACTGCCCAACTATGGTGACTAGTCAAATTGCTGAAGTGCTGATTAATGCAACGAATCAATCGATGGATTCTTGGGACCAAAGTCCTGCAGGTTCATTGATGGAAGTTCAGTTGATTGACTGGCTTCGTCAAAAAGTGGGTTATGGTGCAGGTCAAGCTGGTGTGTTCACTTCTGGTGGTACACAGTCAAACTTGATGGGTGTACTGCTTGCACGTGATGCATGTATTGCGAAAAACTGGAAAGACGAAAACGGTAATCCGTGGTCTGTACAGCGTGATGGCGTGCCGGGCGATGCGATGCGCAACGTCAAAGTTATTTGTTCTGAAAATGCACACTTCTCTGTGCAAAAGAACATGGCGATGATGGGCATGGGTTTCCAATCAGTCGTAACCGTTCCTGTGAACGAAAACGCTCAGATGGATGTGGATGCACTTGAAAAAACCATGGCTCACCTTCAAGCTGAAGGTAAAATCGTGGCATGTGTGGTTGCAACTGCGGGCACAACCGATGCAGGTGCGATTGATCCACTGAAGCAAATTCGTGAAATCACCAACAAATATGGCGCGTGGATGCACATTGATGCGGCGTGGGGCGGTGCTTTAATCCTATCGAACAATCACCGTGATATGTTGGATGGGATCGAGCTTTCTGACTCTATTACGCTTGATTTCCATAAGCATTACTTCCAAACCATCTCTTGTGGTGCGTTCTTGTTAAAAGATGAAGCAAACTATCGTTTCATGCACTACGAAGCTGAGTATTTAAACTCAGCTTATGATGAAGAGCATGGCGTGCCAAACTTGGTGTCTAAGTCACTTCAAACAACCCGTCGTTTTGATGCGTTGAAGCTTTGGATGACTGTTGAAGCACTTGGTGAAGAGCTCTATGGTTCTATGATTGACCACGGCGTTACTTTAACTCGTGACGTTGCTGATTATATCAATGCAACTGCTGGTTTAGAGATGTTGGTTAATCCACAATTTGCATCTGTATTGTTCCGTGTGGTTCCAGAAGGCTATCCAGTAGAATTGCTTGATACCTTAAACCAAAATGTTGCAGATGAATTGTTTGCACGTGGTGAAGCGAATATTGGCGTCACTAAAGTAGGTCAAAATCAATCTTTGAAAATGACGACTTTAAGTCCAGTTGCGACTTTAGATAACGTGAAGAACCTGCTTGGTCTTGTCCTTGCAGAAGCGGATCGTATCAAAGGTTCAATCGCAGATGGAACCTATACACCTGCAATTGCTTAATTGATTGTTGTGTTAAAAAAAGGAGCTGATATCAGCTCCTTTTTTTATATGTTGTAAATATTAAAATGCATAACATCTATTGGCTATGCACCTAATTTTAATTATGTTGGAGATGCTTTGGTTTTCTGTGAGGTGGTTTGCGATACATGCTTGAATTATGATTTTTAGGAAAATGAGCTTCAATGGTTAAGACTAACGCTAAATATTCGGGCTTTTGATTTTCAATATGCAAATGATTTTCTTCACGAATTTTCAAGTTAAAGGTATGATCTGCACGACAGGCAAGTCCTTGTCATAATCCCGGAAAATTGGGGTAAATAAATGTGTTTGTCTAGCTGTCATGTGAAATGCTGCATTTGTAATGACTTGTCACGCTTCTTACGAAAAATGAATAAGGCGGTAGTAAAGGGTAGGAGAAACCCAAAATTTCCTTCTTTGAGCTATCTTTTAGAAAAAAAGATAAAGTGGTCTCCCTCAGAAATACCCATTATTTGGACAAGTATTTCTAAAAATAAGAAAGGCACCTGAGTCTAAAAAGTCATAAATTTGCTCTCGTATTTGAGATGAGTATGCTATTTTTCAGTAATAAATGGGGGATAAAAAGTAAAAATTAAGACCTAAATGACGCTCAATTTTCTAAATATGACACTACTCATTTGTCACTTATGGGGTATGAAAATCTAACAAATGGTGAAAATTTATATGGATTCTGCATATGGGTATACGTAAATTTTTATAGATTAGAAGGGCTATTCAAAGTTAAAAAAATCAAAGTGTATGGAGTGTTATTTATTTTATTGATTGATTTTAAAAGTTTTTATTTCTTATAAAAGTTTGAAAAAAGTTGGTATAAAATGAACTAGGGACCTTCTTTTATAAAAGTAAGAAAAATTCTTTAGGTGTTTAAACTGGGTGAAATTGAACAAAGTGTAACGAATCATGGACAAATAAAAATAAACATCATGAAAGTGTCACAATGCTGTAACTTGCTTGTCATATTCTGAAATCAAAATGCAGTTATCCAAAAAAGTACAAGACTGAATAAAAAGTGGCGTACTCCAAAATGTTTAATATGTGAGATAACAAATATGCGCTTAAACCATATCGCACTTGCAGTAGTAGTTTCTGGGGCAGCTGTAGCAACCACGGCAAACGCAGCTCGTGACACAATCCAAATTGCGGGTTCTTCAACAGTTTTACCTTATGCAAGTATTGTTGCTGAAGAATTTGGCAATACTTTCCCACAATTTAAAGCACCAGTTGTTGGTTCTGGCGGTTCTTCAGGTGGCTTGAAACAGTTCTGTAATGGTGTGGGTGATAACACCATCGATATCGCAAACGCATCTCGTAAAATTAAAGATACAGAATTAGCTGCTTGTAAGAAAGCTGGTGTGAACCAAGTGATCGAAATTAAAATTGGTTATGACGGTATTGTGTTCGCTTCAAATGCAACTAAAGCAGCATACAAATTACGTCCACAGCACGTCTATGCAGCTTTGGCAGCGCAATTACCATCTAACGGTAAAATGGTTGCAAACCCATATACACGTTGGAACCAAATAGACAAAAGCCTTCCAAACGAACCAATCACTTTAGTTATTCCAGCATCAAACCACGGTACACGTGAAGTTTTCCAAGAAAAAATGGTTGATGCAGGCTGCGAAACTTATGCAGCAATCAAAGCAATGGATAAAGATGCACAAAAGAAAGCATGTTCAACTTTCCGTAAAGACGGCAAAGTGATTGAGATTGCGGGTGACTACACTGAAACTTTAGCGCGCTTAAAAACGTCTCCTAGCGCAGTAGGTGTGTTTGGTTTAGGTTTTTATGACCAAAACCGTGACAAGTTGCGCGTAGCTACAGTGAACAATGTTGTACCATCTGAAAAGACGATTTTGAATGGTTCATATCCAGTTTCACGCCCATTATTCTTCTACGTGAAGGGTGAGCACTTGAAATCAATCAAAGGCTTAAAAGAATACACTGAATACTTCATCAGCAAGAAAGTATCAGGTAAAGGTTCTAAGCTTGAGCGTGCTGGTTTGATCTCAATGTCAGACAAAGAGCGTGCAGCAGTTCTTGCGAACTTCAAAGCAGGCAAAGCGGTTAAGTAATTAAGCGTAGAAACAGTCAACGGTAGGCAAGTCCTACCTTTGACGTTTTTTACTAGGATTAAGTTTTTTCAAATAATGAAAATTGAAAGAACCGTGGAGAATACATGAATCTGCTACTTATAGCTGTGTTATTGGCACTGATTGCCATAGCCTATCAAATAGGCTTAAGTCAGAGCCGTAACTTAGCAGGTAAGGGAAATAATTCTGCAAAATTACACTCACGTCCAGGGTATTACGGTGCGTTAGTGGCTTTGTGGTGTGGTATCCCTGCTTTTTTAATTTTGATTGTTTGGAATATTGTTGAACCAAATGTTTTGAACCATGTGGTGCTAAATCACGTGCCAGCACAAGTCGCTGCAACTTTAGATGCTGCTAGTACGGATGTGTTGATTAACCGTGTAAAAGCGATTGCTTCAGGTTTTGGTGTAACAGATACACCAGCCGCGTATGAGCTTGCTGCAGCGGAGCAACTGGCGAAGTTTCAAAGCATTGGAACATTTGCAAAAATTGCAGTGGTGATTTGTGCAGCACTGGCAGGTTTAGTCGCTGCGAAAAAGCGCATTGCAACTCAATTCCGCGCGCGTAACCAAGTTGAAAAAACCATTAATGTTGCACTTGCACTCTGTTCTGGTGTCGCGATTCTAACCACGATTGGTATCGTGATGTCGATGTTCAGCGAAGCGATGCGATTCTTCCACTTTGTGAGTCCACTTGACTTTTTCTTCGGTACAGAATGGAACCCCGGCTTCAGTACTTCAGGTAGTGCAGAGGGCAGTTATGGTTTGCTTCCTCTACTTTGGGGCACCTTAATGGTCAGTGGTATTGCACTCTTGGTTGCAGTCCCTGTGGGTTTAATGATCGCGATCTATCTTGCTGAATATGCATCTTCTGGTTTCCGCTCCTGGGCAAAGCCAACCATTGAAGTGCTCGCAGGGATTCCAACTATTGTTTACGGTGTATTTGCACTGATGATCATTGGCCCATTCTTTAAAATGCTTGGTGAGTCCGTTGGTTTACACATCAACGCAACCAGTGCACTCACTGCTGGCTTCGTCATGGGTATCATGATTATTCCTTTCGTTTCATCGCTGTCAGATGACATTATCACACAGGTGCCACGTGCATTACGTGATGGCTCATTAGGTTTAGGTGCGACAAAGTCTGAAACCATTCGTCAGGTAGTGATACCAGCAGCACTTCCGGGCATTATCGGCGCTTTCTTGCTTGCAGCATCACGTGCCATCGGTGAGACCATGATTGTGGTGCTTGCAGCAGGGAACAGTCCTTTACTACATGCCAATCCACTTGAAGCCATTTCAACTGTGACCATTACCATCGTAAACCAATTGACTGGTGATACTGACTTTGCAAGCCCGCAAGCTTTGGTGGCATTTGCACTAGGTCTGACCCTCTTTGTAATTACGCTTGGTTTGAACATTGTTGCACTGTACATCGTGCGTAAATATCGTGAGCAATACGACTAATGACGACTTCTAATAGCACAGCAGATCAAGTATTTGATCCACAACATGCGGCAGAATTACGAGAAAAGCGTAAGCAAACGATCAGTAATTCATTGGCAAAACGTCACCGTAAAGAAAAAACCTTTCGTTTCTTTGGTTTCTCAGCAGTGATTGCAGGTTTATTCTTTGTCGCGCTACTTTTTGGCAGTATTTTATCAAAAGGCTTACCTGCTTTTTGGCAAAGTAGCATGAGTTTAGCCGTGTACTTTGACCCTGCCATTATTACGACAGGTGCAAAACCAGTACAGCGTGCAGGCGAATCTCCAGCACAGTTTGAGGAACGTTTTATTGCTTGGCAAACTGAAATGGGCATGGTGGATTGGGATGCTTTAATCGTGAATGCCATGATTGCAAAAGACCCAGCACTTGCTTCTAAACGCGATGATTTGGCTTCTTTATATACCAGCTCGGAAGCGTATCGCTTACGTGATATGGTGATGAAAGATCCATCATTGGTCGGTAAGAAAGAAGACATTAAAGTGCTTGCTGATGCAAACGTTGATGTGTGGCTCGCAGGAAACATTGACCGTAGCTTGCCTGATGAGCAGCAACAGTTGAGTCCAGAAGTTCGTCAACTTGCCGATGAAATGAAAGCTTCAGGGGTCATGGAAAATACTTTTAATACCAACATCTTTGTCAGTCCAGACTCGCGCAGTTCTCCTGCAACTTCAGGTTTAGCAGGAGCATTCATGGGGTCACTGTTCATGATGCTGATTGTGATCATTATTTCGATTCCAATTGGTGTGGCATCTGCAATTTATCTCGAAGAATTTGCGCCTAAAAACTGGATCACTGACGTCATTGAAGTCAACATTAACAACCTTGCGGCTGTACCATCGATTGTCTTTGGTTTGCTCGGTGCTGCGATCTTTATTGGCTGGATGCATTTACCGCTTTCTGCGCCATTGGTTGGTGGTTTGGTGCTGAGCTTAATGACATTACCAACGGTGATTATTACGACACGTGCATCGTTGAAAGCTGTACCACCATCAATTCGTCAGGCAGCTTTAGGGCTAGGTGCTTCACGTGTACAAACCGTATTCCATCACGTTTTACCACTTGCACTACCGGGGATTCTAACGGGTGCAATTATTGGTGTAGCACAAGCATTAGGTGAGACTGCACCGCTGTTATTAATTGGTATGAGCGCATTCGTTGCGAGTGTACCTGCGACCCCCTTTGATCAATCAAGTGCTTTACCTGTACAGATTTTCTTGTGGCAAGGTAATGAGCTGCGTAACTTCTTCGAAGGACGTACAGCAGCTGCGATTATTGTTCTGCTTGCAATGATGATTGGACTCAACAGTATTGCAATTTGGTTACGTAAGAAATTTGAAGTCCGTTGGTAAGTGAGGGCAAAATATGAATACCGTTGTTAAAAATTCCTTAGATCAGGATCAAACAGTGAATCAAGAACACACTCAATTTACAAACCCGAATACGACCTCAGGTCAGCAGGGTACTTCTTTTGTGTCGCAGTTCGATACACAGACTTCTGCTAAGAAAGATCAGGCACGAGGACAAGTCAAACTCAGCACTTCAGATGTACATGTTTACTATGGCGAAGCTGAAGCGATTAAAGGGATTGATCTGAATATCTACGAAAATGAAGTGATTGCATTTATTGGGCCATCGGGCTGCGGTAAATCGACCTTCTTACGTACTTTGAACCGTATGAACGACACCATTGATAGCTGTCGTGTGACGGGTAAAGTGATGTTGGATAATCAAGATATTTATGACCCAAACCTTGATGTAGTGCTGCTTCGTGCTCAAGTCGGTATGGTATTCCAGAAACCAAACCCATTTCCAAAGTCAATTTTTGATAACGTGGCTTATGGCCCTAAACTGCATGGTTTGGCGCGTGATAAGTATGACTTAGAAGAAATTGTAGAAAACAGCTTACGTAAAGCGGGCCTTTGGGATGAAGTCAAAGACCGTTTAAACCAACCGGGCACAGGGTTGTCGGGTGGTCAACAGCAGCGTTTATGTATTGCACGTACCATTGCGGTAAGTCCAGAAGTGATTCTGATGGATGAGCCATGTTCAGCGCTTGACCCGATTGCAACAGCGAAAGTGGAAGAGCTTATTTCTGAGCTTTCAACGCAGTATACGATTGCGATTGTGACGCACTCGATGCAGCAGGCTGCACGTGTATCAGATCGTACCGCTTATTTCCATTTAGGTGACTTGATTGAAGTGAACTCAACCGAGAAAGTCTTCACTCAGCCAGATCATCAGTTAACTGAAGCCTATATTACAGGTCGTTTCGGTTAATACGCACAACTTGAAATATTTGAAAAAACAGAGCCTATGTGCTCTGTTTTTTTATGAGCGAGCATTTGGTTTAGTGATTAAATAGCCATGATAATGGGCATTGTGTATTGCAGTCATATTGGACAATAAATGCGAAGATGTGCTGTCTGAAAGATTGACTCATCTTGTAAATGATTAAATGTGAAAGATAACGCATTACAGAATAAAACAAAAAATGGCTATTGAAAAAAAATGCCATTGACCTAATCTAGGTCATATATCGACGTATTATTTTAGAGAATATAATTTCTATGTTATTTCATTTACCGAAACTTCCCGCTGAAATTCGAATTACACATTTAAATGCGCGTATTAATGAACAACGTAAAAAAATAGCGCAAACAACAGCCTCTAAATTAGAGTTATTGCAGCTGACTCAGCAGTTAGCGAAAGAGTCTCGTCACCGTAAAAAGGCCAATCAAAAAGTTTATATTCTAGATTTTAAAGGTGATACTGCGGCAACAGCGGTAGAAAGCTTACGTGAAGAAATTACATTGATTTTAGCGACAGCCAAAGCAGGGCGTGATCGCGTTGTAGCGCGCTTAGAAAGCCCAGGCGGTATGGTGCATGGTTATGGTTTGGCTGCTGCACAATTGGTACGTTTGCGTGATGCAGGTTTCAATCTCACTATCTGTGTCGATAAAGTTGCAGCGAGTGGCGGTTATATGATGGCATGTATTGCCAATCAGATTATTGCTGCACCTTTTGCAGTTGTCGGTTCAATTGGTGTAGTCGCGCAAGTTCCTAATTTTAATCGTCTGCTAAAAGAACATAATATCGATGTTGAATTATACACAGCAGGCCAATATAAACGTACAGTGACAATGTTTGGTGAAAACACAGCAGATGGTAAGGCGAAGTTTGAAAAAGAGTTACAACAGACACATGTGTTGTTTAAACATTTTGTTGAAAAATACCGTCCACAACTCAATGTTGAGAAAGTAGCGACAGGTGAGCATTGGTATGGGCAAGATGCTTTAGACTTGAATTTGGTCGATCAGTTACAAACTTCAGATGCTTATTTGCTTAATTTGCTGACCGATCATGATGTTTATGTCATCTCAACGCGTAAGAAACCGACTTTAGGTGAGAAGTTAGGCTTACAAGCAGCGCAAATGGCAGATGCTTTAGTGCCAACAGTCATGAATAAAGTGATGGAAACCTTAACTAAAACCAATGCAAACTTGATGCAAATGCGTGATCCGAAACTTTAATATTTAGTTGGCCGTTTCATCTTAAAAGTCTGGTTCTGAAATATGTAAAAAGCAATTTTAGAACCAGACTTTTTGCCTTAAGCTAAGTACGCTTTAATCATTTTCACTAGACGTTCAATCAGTTGATCCGCCTGATCTTTGGTAATATTTAAAGTCGGCAGTAAACGCACCACAGAACCCGCAGTAACGTTAATGATGGTGTGGTATTCATCACGAGCGATATTGACCAAGTCACCACATGCTTTTGGTAGTTCCACACCAATCATCAAACCAAAGCCACGGACAATCACATTTTGATCGGCAAGTTGCTTACGCAGTTGTTCTACGATGTACGCACCTTGTTCAGCTGCATTTTGTATAATGTTTTCTTTTTGCATAATGTCGATGATGGTATACACTACACGCGAACCCAATGCTGAGCCACTATACGTTGAACCGTGGTTACCTGCGGTCAGTACGCCTACACCACGACCTTGAGTCATCACCGCACCAATGGGGAAACCATTACCTAAACCTTTGGCTGTGGTGAGTACATCAGGAATGATGTTGGTGTGTTGGTAGGCAAAGTATTCGCCTGTACGGCCATTACCAGTTTGAACTTCATCCAGCATCATCAGCCAGTTATGCTGATTACAGATCTGACGAATCTCTTCCAAATAGCTAAAACCTTGTGGAGCAGTGTTGACACCACCTTCGCCCTGAATTGGCTCGACAAAGATTGCGACAATGTCAGGATGGTGAATTGCAGCTTCTTCAATGGCTTCAATGTCGCCGAATGGGACACGAATAAAACCTTCAACCAATGGACCAAAGCCTTCTTGGACTTTTTTGTTGCCTGTTGCTGATAACGTTGCCATGGTACGACCATGGAAAGAGTGTTCTGCAACAATGATTTTTGGATTGGCAATGCCTTGCATGTAGCCAAATTTACGAGCAATTTTAATTGCACCTTCATTGGATTCTGCACCACTGTTTGAAAAGAATACTTCTTCCATGCCAGCAACTTCAGCAAGTTTTTGTGCTGCAGCCGTTTGCCAAGGCACTTCAAACAAGTTACTAGTATGAATCAGAGTTGCAGCTTGTTCTGCAATCGCTTCTGCAATAACAGGATGTGCATGGCCTAAACCACAGACTGCAATGCCCGTTAGCGCATCAAAGTATTCAGTACCATCTTCAGTGTACAGATAAGAGCCTCGACCTCGGACAAAGCTGATCGGCTGACGGCCAAATACTGGCATCAAATGAGTGGGTTGATCAGTTTGTACAGGAGCAAGGGTAATGTTATTCATGACTAACTCTTATCTGTTAGAGGGGAAGTGAAATCCAATATTAAGCAATTATGCTTGTAGTTTTAAAGCCTAAATCTAAATAAAAGTCGAAATATTGCTTTAGGCATACTGTTTTTCTACGTTTTGGGTATAATGCGGGTTAGATTAGTTGAGGATTGATCAATGACTGAACAAGCACGCGATACCGAAGCGTTAATTCGTGACCAAATTGCAAAACACGCTGTACTTCTTTATATGAAAGGCACCCCACAGTTTCCACAATGTGGTTTCTCTGCACGTGCTGTAGAAGCGCTTAGTCAAATTGGTCGTCCGTTTGCTTATGTGAATATTCTTGAAAATCCAGATATTCGTGCTTTGTTACCACAAATTGCAAACTGGCCTACATTCCCACAGTTATGGATCAACGGTGAGTTGATTGGTGGTAGTGACATTATTCTAGAGATGTTCCAAAAAGGTGAATTACAACCTTTAGTTGAACAGCATAGTCCCGCACCTGAAGCTTAATCTTCAGTTGTAAAAAAAGCGCCATTGAGGCGCTTTTTTTGTTTGAGGGAAAGGCTTAATCCGTTGTAATTACAGTGCTTACAGCTTCAGGAGTTTGTTCCGCTGTATTTTCAGTTGCAACGGTCTTCTTTTCAGCTTTGTCCTTTTTTTTGTCCTTCTTCTTTTTTTTCTTTTTCTTCGGCTCTTCTTCAAACTCAGCACCATCTTCAATGGCTTGCCAATAATCTAACTGATCCATCACCGCCGCATAAATGGACTTCTTCGTGTAGCGTCCTTTTTTGTCTAAAGTACCGACTGGTCGAGCCATAAGTAGTTCAAGCGCTTGATCAATCGTATCTATAGCATGAATGTGGAACTGGCCATTTGAAACCGCATCAATCACATCTTTACGTAACATTAAATGTTGCATATTTTGACGCGGAATAATCACACCTTGTTTACCAGTTAAACCTTGAAGTTTACATGCATCGAAGAAGCCTTCAATTTTCGCATTGACACCACCAATTGGTTGAACTTGACCTAATTGGTTCATTGAGCCAGTAATCGCCCAAGATTGATCAATCGGGAGTTGGCTAATCGCTGAGATTAAAGCGGAGAGTTCAGCAACCGTAGCACTGTCACCATCGACTTGACCATAGCTTTGTTCAAAAGCAAGTGCAGCAGAGAAGTGTAGGGTTTGCTCACGACCAAAATGTGCTTTTAAGAAAGATGACATCAATAGCACACCTTTCGCATGCAGAGAGCCACCGAGCTCGACGCTACGTTCAATATCTAGAATATCGCCGCCGCCTTGATACACGGATGCTGTGAGACGTGACGGTAAGCCAAATTCAACATCTGCATAGTGAATGACCGAAAGTGCATTAATTTGACCGAGACGGTGTCCGCGCGTTTCGATGAGTTGTGTACCACGTGACAAATCCTGCCAATAGAGCTCACGTAAATAGCCTAAGCGATATTTACGATGATCTAATGCCATATTAATGTGTTGATCCGAGACCATTTTATCGCCTGATTGGAAGGCGTGATGATGTGCCTCACGAATCAAATCACCCAATGTGAGGGCATGTAGAGATAAGGAGCTTTGATCTTCGGCTTGACGGCTAGAATCAGTCAAAAGCGCAGAAAGCGCAGATCGATCGAAAGGAAGTAGTTTATCGGCCTGTACATAGTCTGCAATCAGTTGCATATAGGCTTGTTCATTTACTTCATTACGCTGCAACGTATCAGTAAAGTCGGCACGGATTTTAAAGACACTGCCAAGCTCAGGTTCTACTTCAAGTATTTCATAGTAAATTTCAGGCTCTGCGAGTAAAACCACTTTCAAATTCAGCGGAATTGCCTCAGGTTCAATTGAGATACTTCCTGTCAGTGTCAACATATGCTCAAGTGAAGAAAGTTTTAACTGGCCTGATTTTAAAGCACGTTTTAGGCCTTGCCATGCATATGGCTGTTCAAGCAGTTGTTCTGCTTCTAACATTAAAAAACCACCATTGGCTTTATGCAATGTCCCTGGACGGATTAAGGTAAAGTCTGTAGTAATGGTGCCATGTTGAGTCAGTTGCTCTACGTGGCCAAGCAAATTGTAGTGAGTTGGGAAGTCTTCAAAAATAACTGGTGCACCAGCATTGGGTTTATGCGACACAATCACATTGGCTTGATAGCGTGAAGGGATACGGCTAAACAGGCCTGGGGTAAAGTCATCTTCTTCTTGTTCGAGTACCACCTCGACATTGTTAATAATGTCTTCAGCATAATATTTTAAATAGTCTTTTAAGCCTTCAACCTCAGCAAACTTAGTCAGTAACTGTTCAACTTTAGGTAATAAAACTTGCTTGGCAATATCGCGATTCAACACTTGAACTTTATCGCGGGCATCTTCTTCCAAGTCGCCTAAATGCATGCCTAAACGCTCAAGTTTTTTGTCCATGTGGCGTATATTGGCATTAATTTCAGAACGCTCTTTAGAGCTTAAAGCATTGATGTCGGCCTGCGTCATCTCCAATACTTTATCGTCTACATACTGGACGGGGATAAAGCAGTGCTCATCATTCCGAGAGACCAGTTTGAGGTCGAGTTCTTCGCCTTCTTGGGTCAATTCAATCAAGGCTTGTTGCTGAACCTCACCCGTTTGTTGGCGAATGGCTTCTATACGATTGTGATAGGTTTCAGCAGTAAAGCGGCGCTCAAGCTGCTTTAAAGTGGTTTGCCATGTTTGATGTAACATGGTTTGAAATTTTACCGCCTGACCCGCAGGTAATTCTAAAGCAATCGGTTGACGTGGGCTTTTAAAATTATAAACGTAAACCCAATCGTTCGGTGTCGGCATATTTTTGGCGTGTTGTTGTAGTAAACGCTTGACCATGGTGCGCTTGCCCAAGCCAGCTGTCCCTACGGCAAAGATGTTATAGCCAGAATAAGGTAAGGAAATACCTGCTTCAACTGAAGCACGTGCGCGGTCTTGCCCTAAAAAATTATTGAGCGGTTTAATACGACGCGTTGAGGCTGGAATCTTATCCAGAGCAGGGGTATGCGTCAGTTGCTCTGCTTGAAGTTGTGTATTTGCTAAGGTCGTTTGAATTTCGGGTTGGTCAAATGCTGAACTAAGGTTGTTTTCTGGATTTTCTTGACTATTTAATGCGGGTGGTACAGATAAAGAAGAGCTCATTTGATCGTGTTTTTGGGTCACTTTGAAATCCGAAACTAAAGATTGCGTTAGAAACTTAAAGGTATACAGGTTTAATGCAAAAGATCAAGCAAAGTCGCAGTGTTTGTCGACAAAAATAGAACATTGATTTTATAAATCAGGTTGAAACAAATTGTATTAAGGGTTTGAATAGCAGCATTGGTTTTAAGACAACAAAAACGTAATGACAACACAATCTTCAGGATGGAAATCCGCCTTTACTGCATTTTTAGATCGCCGTGCGTTGATCATGCTGTTTTTGGGTTTCTCAGCAGGTATCCCAATTCTGTTAATTTTCTCGAGCTTATCTTTATGGTTAGGTGAGGCAGGTATCGATAAGAGCGCGGTGACTTTTTTTAGTTGGGCAGCTCTGGGTTATTCATTCAAATTTGTTTGGGCCCCCTTGGTCGATGAATTACCTGTGCCAGTGCTGACCAAATTATTGGGTCGTCGCCGTGCATGGTTGTTGATTGCACAACTCTTAATTATCTGTGCCATTTCTATCATGGCTTTTTCAGATCCATCTCTTGGTCAGAGTTATCTTTACCAAATGGCTGCTGGTTCTGTGCTTTTAGGTTTTTCTGCTGCGACACAAGATATTGTGATTGATGCCTATCGTATTGAGCTTGCAGAAACGCAAATGCAAACAGTGTTGGCTTCAACTTATAACGCAGGCTACCGCATCGGCATGATCGTTGCGGGTGCAGGCGCGTTATTTTTAGCGGCTTATTTGGGTACAGCCAAGGGCAACTATATTTATGAGGCATGGAAGTGGACGTATTTGGCAATGGCGGCAGTCATGTTGGTCGGGATTGCAACCACTTTATGCATACGTGAGCCACAAGTTGATCGGGTACGTAAAGAATATAAACGCGTAGATTATTATCGTTTAGTAGCAGTTTTCTTTGTATCTGTGGTGAGTTTTGTACTGAGTTATATTTACTCAGGCAAGCTCACTGAAATGCTGATTCAGCTCTGGTCGATCAAAGATAGTTTTGCACTGTTTTGTTTTGAGGCTTTACGTTTTATTGGCTCTGGCGCTGTTGCATTTGTGGTGGGTTCAAGCCTAGTCAAAATGGGCGCTGTGAACCAACAAATGGCCTATGAAACATGGGTGAATCCTGTTGCTGATTTTTTTAAGCGTTATGGCGTGAAATTGGCGTTGGTATTGCTATTGTTGATCGGTTTTTACCGTATTTCCGACATTATTGCAGGTGTGATCTCGAATGTGTTCTATCAAGACTTAAACTTTACCAAAGAGCAGATTGCTGAAGCAGTGAAAGTTTATGGGGTGATTTTTAGTTTGGTTGGGGGCTTTTTAGGAGGACTTCTGGCGCAGCGCATGAACATCATGAAGTTGATGTTTGTCGGAGCAATCTTGGCTAGTTCAACCAATCTCATCTTTATTGGTTTGGTCAAATCAGGACAACCTTTAAATGATGTTGTGATCAATGTTGGTGAGCAAATTTTCACAGCTCAAGCGGATGAGACAGGTGCATGGACAATTAAGGTTCCTGTTGAGCAACTTCAGGCAAATCAAAGTCTAACTGCAACGGCCAGTTTTCAAAATGATACTTCACAGCCTGTCTCGGTCACATTGCCTTATATCAGTCAAACGGGTGCATCTAAGGCATTGCTGTTGCTCCCGATCACGGCTGATAATGTGATTGATCAACGAGAGTCTAAAGCAAGTATCGTAGTACGAGGTCAATACCTTGCTACTCTGGCTGAAAACCAAAGGATTCAATTGAGTTTAGATGGTCAAAGTTTTGATGCAAAGTTAGACAAAGAAGGTGTGTTTAGCGCGGCCATCCCTGCGCAACAGCTCCTTGATTCAAACTCTAAAAAGCTGAATGCTGTATTGATGCAAAATGAACTTACGCAACAACACACTGCACAGAACTATCAGGTGGATCCTGCAGCTGAAAAATCTGCAACTTTAGATGTTGATCTTCAACCAATCAACTTGAATAAAGCGGTTGATGGGCAGTTAGAAGTTAAAGGGAAGGTGATTAAAGAATATAGTTCAAACTGGCTGTATTTTGCGATTATTGTCGATAATTTGGCATCAGGTTTAGCAGGTGCTGCATTTATTGCATTTCTATCAAGTTTGACCAGCGTATCTTTCACTGCGGTTCAGTATGCAATTTTTAGTTCATTGATGACGTTGACACCTAAAATTCTAGGTGGTTATTCAGGCACAATTGTGTCTAATATTGGCTATCCAAATTTCTTTTTGTTGACCACACTCATTGGAATCCCAATTTTAATCTTAGTGGTCTGGGTGGCGAAACTTCTGCGTGAGCATGGCGCTGAGCAAAGTTAAAGCATCGACTTGTCTCGAATTAAAAAAGTAGCTCTTGTGGCTACTTTTTTATGGTTGAGGTTTGAAATATAGGACGGTTTTGCCTATATTGGTGTCTGAGAATAAATTATGAGGAAATTCCAATGCGCATGCTACATACCATGCTACGTGTAGGCAATTTAGAACAATCTTTGGCGTTCTATACTGAAGTGCTTGGTATGACTTTACTTCGTAAGCGTGATTACGAAGAAGGTCGTTTTACTTTGGCATTTGTGGGTTATGGTGATGAAGAAAATCATACGGTTTTAGAGCTGACACATAACTGGGATACGGACAGCTATGAATTAGGTAATGCTTATGGTCATATTGCTATTGCGGTAGACGATGCTTATAAAGCTTGTGAGGAAATCAAAGCCCGCGGTGGGAATGTCGTGCGTGAAGCTGGACCAATGAAGGGTGGCGTAACGGTTATTGCCTTTGTAGAAGATCCTGATGGTTATAAAATTGAACTGATTCAACAAGATAGTAATGCACGTAATAACTAAGCCGTTATTAGGTCATATGCAGTGTGTATGCACAGTATTAATTAAAAAAATATTGAACATATCCTGTAAAAGCTAGCTTTACTTATATAGCTCAGTAAGATGAATTTACCCAAAGGTAAATGAGTCACTGGGCTTTTTCATTTTTAGAGGAATGACAGGATGTTGGTATGTTGAAATTATTGGCACTCGATCGGTTTACGTTATTGCTATTTGTTATGGTGCTCTTAGCCAGCTTAGTCCCTGTTTCAGGCCAAGCTGCCAGTGTATTTGGTGTATTGACGACGGTCGCGATTGCGATATTATTCTTTTTGCATGGTGCTAAACTATCCCGTGAAGCCGTGATTCAGGGCATGATGCACTGGAAACTGCATGCTTTGGTTTTTGCATTTACCTTCATCCTTTTTCCCGTTTTAGGTTTGCTTGCAAAACCTGTATTGGTACCACTACTTGGGCAGGAGTTGTATTGGGGCTTTTTGTTTATGTGCTTTTTGCCATCGACAGTACAGTCTTCAATTGCGTTTACTTCGGTCGCGCAAGGCAATGTTGCTGGGGCAGTATGTAGTGCTTCATTCTCGAATTTGATCGGGATGTTTATTACCCCTGTGATGGTGGCCTTTTTCATTTTGGGGCAATCAGAGCATGGTTTTGATCCAACCTCGTCTATTCTTCAAATCACCTTATTGCTGTTGGTTCCGTTTGTCCTTGGACAGCTACTTCGACCATATGTATTTCCGTATATGCAAAAAATGCCAAGCATCGTCAAAGCATTCGATCAGGGATCGATATTAATGGTGGTGTACGGTGCTTTCAGTGGTGCTGTGGTAGCGGGTCTATGGCAAGAGGTGAGTGTCGGTACGTTAATCCTATTGATCATTGTATGTTCGGTCTTATTGACGATTATTATGTTGTTAGGGTTGTTTTTACCACGTTGGTTGGGCTTTAACCGTGCCGATCAGAAAACCATTTTTTTCTGTAGTTCAAAAAAGACTTTGGCTAGTGGTGTTCCAATGGCACAGATTCTTTTTATTGGACAACCTTTGGGAATGATTGTTTTACCAATTATGATTTTTCATCAAATACAGCTGATGGTGTGTGGGATTATTGCCAACTATTGGGCCAAGCAATCTGAAATTGAAACGAAAGAATAATTGGCTATCTGATACTATATCTCGTATAATATTTGCCACTTGTTGTGCTTAGCTCTGACGGTATCCGTCTCGGTGGGCCAAAAGAATGGTCTGTTATGGTGTTGATCTGCAACTTAATTTAATTAAGTAGCCCTTTCCTCAATTTTGAGAGTGATCAATTGCGATGACAGCAAAACCTTCTTTAATTTTTATGGAGTAATCGACGATGCGCGCCGATATTCACCCAAAATACCAAACTTTAGTTGCTACATGTTCTTGCGGTAACGTAATCGAAACTCGTTCAGCACTTGGTAAAGAAACTGTTTACCTAGACGTATGTTCAGCTTGCCACCCATTCTACACTGGTAAGCAAAAGAACGTTGACACTGGCGGTCGTATCGACAAGTTCAAACAACGTTTTGCTGGCATGTCACGTTCTATCAAACGCGGCTAATAGCAAAAGAAAAAAACGGGCATTTGCCCGTTTTTTTATGCCTATGATTGGGATACAGAGTCATAGAGCTGCTAGCTAGACCATATAATAAAAAGACCCCATATAGAGGCCTTGAAATTTAGAGGCTAGTATTCAAGGTTTAACCTTTACTGATCCTGCACGTCAATCAGATGATCGAGTTTCTTCTGGAAATAATCGCCTTGAATAAAGCGGGCATCGACATTCCATGCATTGGCAAACGAAGTCATATCATTCAGATCACGCAGCATAATTTGAATGTTTTTCAATTGGTGATATACCGCAACTTTTTCTTGGAGTTCTTCCGTGTTGGCGTCGCTACTGAGCATGCGAGTTAAGTTTTCATGTAAGGTGAGATTGTTGATATCGAGCTGACGTAGGATAGATTCACTATAAATACTATTACCAAAGTCACGAATCGAAACTTCAGCACCATATTGGCGAAGCTGGGCAATGTATTTTTGCGCTTCAGCAATGTTTTGGCTGATATCATCTTCAGAAAACTGTAGGATAATTGGATGACTTAACTTACTGCGTACAATGGTAATCAGTTTGGCGATAAATTCATGGAAAGAGCGGTCATTCAACAGTACAGCTTTGTTTAAGTTTACAATCAACTTTGCTTCAGGATACTGAGTGATAAAATTGTGTAGCTGTTTACACGACTCAACTAAAATCCAGCGGTCAAGTTTAATAGACAGTTCGTGATCTTCACTTAACTCTTTGAGGCTCGATATATCTTTCCACGTATTGCCATAAATAAAGCCACTGGTGACCTCATAGGTATATAAATTGGTGTCTTCTTTATCGTAAAGTTGTTGATATTTAAGATGAATCTCACCACGCTCTAAAGCTAGATGTAAAGCTTTAAGTACCGTAGGCTCATTTGCTGTTTTTTGAGTGTCTAAAGTATCGCTGACAGTAGGGTTAATCAACTCAATCACAGGCATGTCAATACTGGCTCTTTGCTCAATTTCGCAATCGTCTTGATTAGTCGGTAAAGCGGTTTTAAAGGCTGAGCATAATAAGTTTTCAAACTGACCTTGATTTGAAATTTCACCTTTCAACAAAGTATAGCCAATGCGTAAATTTACGGGATAGCTATTGTTTTCTACCGTAATGAGTTGTGGTTTGGTGAGCGCATTTAACGCAATCAGCTTAGACTCGAGTTTGACCTGTGTTTCCGCTTGGAATAAACCAACGATGGTTTGCCCACCCGCTTTAAATAGAGGAATATGAGTCTGTTCATTTAAAAAGCTGTAAATATTGTTAAAATAATCACGCGTAGTTGCCCAGTTGGCTTTAAAAATTTCATCTGGACAAGAGTTGAGTGCAAAGCTAACCAAGGCATTCTGATCAGAAGGTTGTTTGGTCATAGCACGGTTAATTTGTTGATACGTATTAGGTTGTATCGCATGATTTTCAGTGTTGACTGATGGAGCAGCAGAGCGTTCAGATTCGGCTTCAATCGTCAGTTGGAGCGCATCATCTTCAGGCGCAGTTAAAAACTCAACTTTTAAAGGATTGTGAGTTTGGGCATTGCTATTGAGAGTAGCAACTTCAAAAGCACCTAAATCAAACTGACCTTGTGAAATTTTCTTAAAACGGATTTTAAAATCGTTTACATCTTTCGGCTGGAGAATATCAAGCAAAGGTTGACCGATAATATCATCTTCAGAGCTTAAGCCGAACAGTTGTAAGTATTCAGCATTGGCTGAAACATGAATCCCTTCTTGAATTAAAGCAATGGCTTTATTACTTTCTTCAACTAAAGCCTGTGCTTGGTTTTGCACTGTTTCAAGCTCATTCATGAGTTGTTGTTGGCTTTGCAATAAACGACTTAATGACAGTGCACGCAGTAGACCTAAGTAAAAGTTATCCGCTTCTTCTAAGTCCAAAATATCATAGACTCCTTTACGAATAAAACTTGCGTATTGGGTTGATTGATATTCATCGGGCTTTAATAAAATCAGCGGTAAATTGACTTGGTTAGAGTTGCGAATCAGAGTCAGTGCTTGTTCATACTTTAAGTCATAAGCACGGCCAAAAATCACCACATCCCAAGGCAGATGAAGCTGTTTTTCAAAGTTTTGTAAGTCATCCAATAAGGTGGCATGAACTTGATGATCGCTAGAAGTTAAAAGGTCACGAATTTGGTTATAACGGATCTGATTATCATCAATAATGAGTAAACGTGTTTCCGTACGTTTTAACTTTTTAGATAATAATGGATTTCTCACTTCAATGCTTCCCATAAATCATGATTCTTAATAGCATTCATTTGCTTTTGAATAAAACTTTGAACCAATGGTTGTTGTTGGTCATTCAACAATTCATAATCAAAACGAATAAAGCTTTGTGTAATTAAATGTGCTTTTACTAAATAAATTTTAAGATCTTCATCACCTAGGCGTAAGTGAATGGTTTGTTTTTCTCGGTACATATTCGAACCCGGCACAATGAGACTGGTTTGTACTTCATCTAGCTGGGACGTTTGCACCAATAATGCAGGTTGATAGTTCTGAGTGGTTCGGTCTGTTTTTACCATAACGGCACATGGGAAAAGATCTTGCGCTAAGATTTCTAACCCTAGTTCCAAGCTTTTTTCACTTGATTGTTTAATCCAGCGAATCACACCGCCGCGCCATTGGCTATGCGCATTTTCTTGAACCAAAATAAACTCACCTGTTTTTAAATGTGCAGGTGTTGGTCCAGTCCAGCGAATACGGTAACCATTCACACTAATATCTAAAACTTCGGCAGGGTAGATTTGTTTCGATTCACGATCAATCATACGAGCAAAACTCGTCTCCACAGGAATATTATTGTTCATGGAGTTGATTACGTGACTTTCATTCTGAAAGTTGTAGTTGCCTTCTAGCTCTAAAGTTTCATTAAAGTTCTTGCCTTTAGATAAATAGAAATGTGCGACTGATAGGCCAAAGCAAATTTGTAATTGTGCAGAGTATTCATAACGTTCATGCTTACGTTCAATATTATTGGTCAATAAGTTATGAATGTGAAAATGCAAAGCAGGGGTAAGGAAAATCTTCTCATCGCGAGACAGTGGCTCAGCACGTTTGGTTTGCATCTCTGAGAGATGATCAAGCAGGGCTTGCGTCGAGATAAAAATATTCGGCTGAATGTGACTGTTTTTTTGAGAATTATAAGTTGGTGGATAATCTTTTGATGCATCGACAATATAGCGAGATAAGGTTGTTTCTTTAGGTAAAATTTGAATCAGTTTCGCCCAATCAAAGCTACACAAAAACAGCCCTTGAATCTCACCTGGACGGATTTGATGGGTATTAAAAATATCCAATAGAATGAGCTGCGCATAGGCTTGACTAATATTGCTCAGTTGATGCTGCGTGCCTTGTATTTGATTAATGTTGGTCAAATAGAAGTTATTTTGAATAGCAGAATCCAAGAGTTGATGAGCTGCTAGCCACTGACCCGGAATCGGGGAGCTATAGAGCAAGTGTTGTTGGTACAACAACAGTGACAGTTGTTGTAAAGCATAATAACTCGATACGGTTCGAGCCGTTTGTAGGTTCTTTTTTTGGTTAAAAGCAAATAGAGAAAACTTATTTTGAGTGATTTTCTGAGAAACACGTTTTGCAATGTCGATATAGACTTTAGCGAAATGACTACGCATTAATAAGGCAAGCTCAATAATATGGTCATTTCGGTCAGTGGTGATGAGGCCTTGATTAAAAAAATGTTTCTCTAAACTGGTAAGCACATTTTCCAAATTCGGATGCAGTAATTGAACCAAATCAAAACGAAGTGTTTCAGTGACTTGAAGCTCGGAGACTTCAATTAAAGCTTGAAATAAGGAACGAGAAGAGTCACCCAATTGTAAAATGGATAAGTTTGCCAACCATTCTTGTAAGCCTTTGACTGTGCTTGGGCAGAAACTAAGCTTATCCAACTTTAATTCGGTTGGTTTTTGGAAGATATCTGAAGTACTCGTCGTCATCATCGTTATTATTTAACTCAAAAAGTTGAAACCCCGAAAAGTGGTGTCTTATTCTTTTCTCCCGCAATTTCCCTGACCAGCTTGGGAACCAGATAGCCGGGTAGATTCGCCAATAATCCTTGATACAGAGAATCAATGTATTGCGGGTTTAAATCAAAATGGTGCGCCCCTTTTACTTTATCTAAAACATGTAAATAGTATGGCAACACACCTGCATCGAATAAACGGTAGCTCAAATCTGTCAAAATTTGAACGTGATCATTAATCCCTTTCAACAAAACAGCTTGATTGAAAACGGTGATTTTTTCTGCGACTAATTGCTGTAATTGACGGCAGGTAAAATCATCCAATTCCGATGCATGATTTGAGTGTACCACTAGAATAATGCGCAGCCTACTGTTTTTTAAGATGGAAATTAGCTCATCATCGACACGGTTAGGCATTACGATGGGAACTCGTGAGTGAATTCTCAAAAATTTCAATTGGGGAACACTTTCTAAGCGTTCAATCCATAATTTTATTTTACGATTAGACAGCGTTAAGGGGTCTCCGCCACTCAAAATGACTTCATTAATGTCAGGTTGCGACTGAATATAGTGTTGAATATTGATCCAATCTTCTGACTTTGGCAGGTTCTCTTGATAAGGGAAATGTCGACGAAAACAGTAACGACAATGAACCGCACATGCCCCAGTCAGAGTAAGTAAGAAACGAGTTTTATATTTGTGCAAAACACCGGGTTGTTGGTTGGCTTGTTCCTCACCCAAGGGGTCGGTCACGAAGTCGGGATGTTCTTCAAGCTCAAGATGATGGGGCAGGACTTGAAGGAGTAAAGGATCAAGCGGATTACCTTTCTGCATTCTTGTCACAAAAGCACGGGGAACACGGAGTTTAAATTGGGTTGATGCAAGCAGTGCGCCTGACAGCAGTTGCTCAGGAGAAAGCTCTAGAATGTTAAGTAATTCTAAAGGGTCAGTAATTAAATCACTGAGTTGAGCTTGCCAATTTTGTTCTTGGTACAAATAATGAGTCATGCAATAAGGGGTCAAATACTAGGTCAAAAGAAAGTTAGGTCATCAAATCGAGTGATGTCGAAACGAGTTGTTCGGATGTGTGCGGTCTAAAAGGGCTTTTTCAATACACAAAAACACGCGGAACGGGGTTATTTTATCAAGATCTTCGGCCTATAGGCAGTGGATTTTCATTGCTTCATAACACCTTGCTCATTTACAATACGAGGCATCAAAAAAGATGCCCTATCTTTACAGCCCAGCTTTTCAAAGCTTTGGTGTCTAAGATAAAGACATAAATATTTAAGTTAGTTAGTTTGGAGTGCGCCAGTCATGGCCTATTATTCTACGAATGATTTCAAGTCAGGCCTTAAGGTTATGCTTGATGGTAACCCATGTTCAATCATGGAAAATGAATATGTAAAGCCAGGTAAAGGTCAAGCATTTAACCGCGTAAAACTACGTAATTTACGTTCTGGTAAAGTTTTAGAAAAAACATTTAAGTCTGGTGATTCTTTAGAAGCGGCTGACATTGTAGAAGTAGAAATGGAATACTTGTACAACGACGGCGAAATGTGGAACTTCATGGATCCTGTATCATTTGAACAGATCGCTGCTGACAAAACAGCAATGGGCGATGCTGCAAAATGGTTAAAAGATGATTCAAATGAAAAATGTACCATTATGCTGTTCAATGGCGTGCCATTAACAGTAAACCCACCCAACTTTGTGGTTTTGAAAATTGTTGAAACTGATCCGGGTGTACGTGGTGATACTTCTGGCGGTGGTGGTAAACCTGCAAAATTGGAAACAGGTGCTGTAGTACGTGTTCCATTATTTGTACAGCAAGAAGAAAGCGTTCGTGTAGATACTCGTACTGGCGATTATTTAGAACGTGCATAATGGTTTAAAAATAGACTATTATCGCAAGGGATGATGAAAATCATCCCTTTTTTTATGCCAAAGTATTAGATCAAAACAAGGAGATGCAGAGTAAAGTCGCAAAGGAAAACAGCAGTACCTCGAATAATTAAAGACGCTGATTGAATGCAACAAATATGAGGGATTGAAATGGAATCTGTTCAGCCGAAGTCAACTCTGACTTCAAAAATCATCTGGCTACTGGTAGCCATCGTCGGTGCAGTCTCTTTTGGGATATTGGCACTGAGTCGTGGTGAGCATGTCAATGCCATCTGGCTCGTACTTGCTGCGGGCTGTATTTATAGTATTGCTTATCGCTTCTATAGTTTATTTATTGCAAATAAAGTTTTTGAGCTTGATGAACGTCGCTTAACTCCCGCGCATCGTTTGAATGATGGTCTGGACTATGTTCCAACCAACAAAAGCGTTCTATTTGGACATCACTTTGCAGCGATTGCAGGTGCAGGTCCATTAGTAGGGCCTATTTTAGCAGCGCAAATGGGCTATTTACCTGGCACGATTTGGTTACTTGTCGGTGTCGTGCTTGCAGGTGCAGTCCAAGATTTTTTGGTGTTGTTTATTTCTACCCGTCGTGATGGACGTTCACTCGGTGAAATGGCAAAACAAGAGCTTGGAACTTTTGCAGGTATTGTGGTTATGCTTGGTGCGTTGGGGGTAATGATTATTATCCTTGCTGTTCTGGCACTAGTCGTGGTCAAAGCACTTGCACATAGCCCGTGGGGCGTATTTAGTATTGCTGCAACGATTCCAATTGCACTCTTTATGGGGATTTACATGCGTTTTATCCGCCCGGGTAAAATTGCAGAAGTATCTATTATTGGTTTCGTTTTGATGATGCTCGGCATTGTCTACGGTGAAAATATTGCACAGCATCCATATTGGGGTGCGTTCTTTACCCTGTCGGGTACAGAGTTGACTTGGGCGCTGATTATTTATGGTTTCGTGGCTTCAGCACTACCTGTGTGGTTGTTGCTTGCACCACGCGATTACTTATCAACCTTCCTAAAGATTGGTGTCATTGCAGGTTTGGCAGTCGGTATTATTTTCGCAATGCCAGAAATGAAGCTGCCAGCATTCACGCAATTTATTGATGGTACAGGCCCTGTGTTTGCAGGTTCAATGTTTCCGTTCTTATTTATTACCATTGCTTGTGGCGCAATTTCAGGTTTCCACGCTTTAGTGTCATCAGGCACCACGCCGAAACTTGTGAACAATGAACGTGATATTCGAATGATCGGATATGGCGGTATGCTCATGGAGTCATTTGTTGCAATCATGGCCTTGATCTGTGCTGCAGTGCTGGATCCGGGTGTATATTTTGCGATTAACTCACCAGCCGCTTTACTGGGTACAAGTGTCGACACCGCAGCTGAAGCTGTTCGTAACTTAGGTTTTGTTGTTACTCCAGAAACATTAACTTTACTGGCTCAAGAAGTGGGTGAAAGTACCATTCTTTCACGTACTGGCGGTGCGCCAACTTTTGCCATTGGTATGGCTCACATCATTACGGAAATTTTCAATAGCCGTGAAATGATGGCGTTTTGGTATCACTTTGCCATTTTATTCGAAGCACTATTTATTTTAACGGCAGTTGATGCGGGTACGCGTGCGTGTCGTTTCATGGTGCAAGACACAGTTGGGATTGTGATTCCTGCGGTGAAAAACTCACATAACTTCTTCGGAAACTTGTTGGGTACAGCAGTTGCGGTTTCAGGTTGGGGCTTCTTTGTTTACCAAGGGGTCGTCGATCCGCTCGGGGGCATCAATAGCTTATGGCCACTGTTTGGTGTGGGTAACCAGATGCTTGCGGCAATGGCATTGATCTTAGGTACGGTTATCCTCTTCAAAATGAAGAAAGAGAAATATGTATGGGTCACGATTATCCCGACGGTATTCTTGTTGGTAACCTGTATGACCGCGGGCTGGCAGAAAATTTTCCACGAAAATCCAAAAATTGGTTTCTTGGCACAAGCTGAACGCTTTAACAATGCAATTGCAAACAATGAAATTTTAGCACCAGCAAAAACAGTTGCTGAAATGCAGACCGTTGCGATGTCAAATCAGATCAATGCTGCATTGTGTGGATTCTTTATGATTGTGGCGATTGTGATGCTCTTTGCTGCAATTAGAGTGATTCGTCGTGCATTGGCAAGCCCAGTTCCGACAGTGCATGAAGCAGAAGCCATTTATCGTGATCCAGAAGACATTCAGCCATCAAAAGCTGGACATTAAGGAGAGTCGGATGAATCTAAAATTTGCTAAAAGTAGAAAAACGATGATTTATAAAATCATCAAAATGACCGTGATGTCGCAGAAAGATTTGATTCTGAACCCTAAAAATTGGTCTCGAATTGCGACATTGTGGCAACGTTTGCAGCAAAGTTTCCGCTTGATGGTGGGGGTGCCTGATTATCCAAACTATTTGGAGCATATGAAAAAGCACCATCCTGATTTAGAAGCGATGGATGCTAAAACTTTTTATCGTCATTGTGTGGATGCGCGTTACCCATCTGCAACAAATGGCATGAAAAAGTGCCCTTGTTAATGTAATGAATCAGTTTAAAGACGGCACTTCGGTGCCGTTTTTTTGTTAAAAATCGAGTGAAAATACTCAATTACATGCAGTTGTACGTATTAGATTCGACAGTGTACTTTTTTACATGAAGCAAGTGGTTGCATCGTAGATTAAATCATAACGAACACGGAGTGTGAGACATAAATGTTTATGTCTTATATTTGACAGCTTTTGATTGTTATAGCTCTTAAAATACTGGAATGTTTGCAAAGGGAAATTTAAGGAAAGGTAGTGTTTTAAAGCTCGCAGAGCAATGTGGTAGGTAGGCGCCAATCAATGCGCGACTTATAGAATTGATTAAGCAAGCAGATAAACCATCTCAATCATCTTCAATGAGTGCAGATATTTTAAAAGATCAGTTGAAATCTGCAGTGAAACAATAACTTTATCTGAGGGAAGTCATTCATGCGAAAATCATTGAATATTTATAAGGATCGCCTTTGAGTATGGTTGAAAAACCTGTATGTTAAACCTTGATTTATATTTTGATTGGGGAGAATAAGGTGCTTTGGGGAAAAGAGAAAACGGTAGAAAAGTTGCAATATGACATGCTGGATGAATCACAGTTAAGTATTTTTTATCCAAAAATTCAAGAATTCCTCAATCAAGTCAATCAAATCGTTTTAGATAAAAATCAACAAACCCAATTAGCCTTATGCAGCCTGTTAGCTGGTGGGCATATCTTATTTGAAGACTTGCCCGGTTTAGGCAAAACCACATTGGCCAGTAGCTTGGCCCATTTGGCGGGTCTTCAATTTAAACGGATTCAGTTTACCAATGACATGCTGGCAAGCGATGTGATTGGGGTGAATATGTTTAACCAAAAAGAACATCAGTTTGAGTTTAAACAAGGGCCAATTTTTACTCAAATTTTACTCGCAGATGAAATTAACCGCTGTAGTCCGAAAACGCAGAGTGCGCTCTTAGAGGCGATGGAAGAGGGTGTGGTGACAATCGATGCAAGTCGTTATGTACTACCGCAGCCTTTTTGGGTAATTGCAACGCAAAACCCACTTTTTCAAAGTGGAACCTATGCACTACCAGAGTCACAGCTCGACCGTTTTCTTATGCGGTTATCTTTGGGTTATCCATCCCGTCAGGCAGAAAAGGCTTTATTGCAGCAACAATCTCGTCATGACTTGATTCAGCAGTTGATGACAGTATTCTCCGAACAAGACATTCTGGCCTTACAAACTTTGGTGCCACAGATTTATCTGTCTGAGGAAGTCTTGGATTATATTTTAGATTTGGCGGCTGAGACCCGTAAAGGTCGACATGGTTTATCTACACGTGGCGTACTGGCTTTGAAGAAAGCAGCACAAGCATATGCTTTGGTTAAAGCCCGTGCATTTGTTACACCGGATGATGTGCAGGCTGTATTTGTCGCAGTGACCGCGCATCGAATAGGGCTGGGTGAAGCTGAAACTGAGCAACTTATGAAGCAAGTCAAAGTTCACTGATAGGATAAGCTGACACATGCTGTGGCAAAACTGGATCAACAAACGCTTTCAATTTAAGGCTGAAAAACAACTGACCCAAAAAGATGTACTGGTGTTTATTTATCAGCAAGGATATTTGTATGTGGTGCTGATTTTAATCACCTTTATTGCAGGGGTGAATTATGCCAATAACTTAATTTAAGCTTTTTGTTTTTTAATCAGTGCTGTGCTGTGTATGACTTTTTATTTGACCTTTAAGCAGCTACATGGGTTAAGTATTGACCTTGTATTACCTGAAATAGGGCAGGTTGAGAGTGCATTGCAATTACAAATGCATTTCAAACAACTGCATTCGCAGCCTCGATACCTTTGGATTACTTATGCTGATCATATAGAACAGTTGTTTATTCAAGATACCCATCAGGTGGTCGATTTAAATTTTTTTCCAAAAGCGCGCGGACAGTTTAGTTTTCCAGAGATTAAAATATATTCGACTTATCCATTTGGTCTTGTTCGCGCTTGGAGTTATTTTTTCATTCAGAAAACCCTGTGGATCGCGCCTAAAGCTAAGTCTTTAGCGGCAGAAAATAAACAGCAACAGCACAGTTTTGAACCAGACATGGATGAATTTCGAGAATTACGAAATTTTAAAGAGGGCGACTCTTTACAGGCGGTTTCATGGAAACAAGTGGCACAAGGACAAGGTCTATTTATTAAAGTCTTTGAGCAACATCAGGATCAACACAGTTTAGACATTCACTATGCACATATGCCGAGTCCTTCACATGAAGAAAAATTGAGCTTAATGATGGGCTTGGTTGAACAATGTGAGCAGTTACAATACGCCTATGCCCTGTATTTACCTCATACTGAACTGGCCAAAGGGATAGGACGAGAACAATACCTTCAAGCCAAATTACTTTTGGCTCAGGCATAGGAGAGTAATATGCATTCTTCTATTCGTATTGCCATTGTACTGACACTGAGTTTGATTTGGATCACACAACTAAGTTTTAGTCCTATGCTCTTGAGTGTCATTTTTGCCATTTGTATTGGCTGTCTATGGTATTTCATGAAATCTACGGGCAACCATTTCCCGAAATGGGCAATTTACATTTTGACCCTTGCTGCTCTAGCGGTCACTTTTTGGAGCTATCAAAGCTTTTTAGGGGTGGAAGCGGGCGTAGCCGTTTTAAGTATCTTTCTCTTTGCTAAAGCCTCAGAAACAAAAACGCAGCGTGATGTGATCATTTTGTTTAACTTTGCTTTATTTGTTGCGGCGAGTATGTTTTTACATAGTCAGTCATTTATGACGGCGGTGATGGTTTTACTCTGTTTATTGAGTTGTTTGTTGGGGCTATATCGAGTGCAAACCCATTATTTTGCATCTGAAAACTCGAATCGTATGGCATTAAGGCAAGATGCAAAACACGTCATTAAATTTGTAGGTCTCGCACTGCCTTTTTTTGTGCTGCTGTTTATCTTTTTCCCGCGTTTACCGCCACTTTGGCATATTCCAATTCCTGAAA
Organism: Acinetobacter johnsonii; assembly: GCF_048551975.1. Taxonomy (GTDB): domain Bacteria; phylum Pseudomonadota; class Gammaproteobacteria; order Pseudomonadales; family Moraxellaceae; genus Acinetobacter; species Acinetobacter johnsonii_A. The sequence continues at coordinate 204,913 of NZ_JBIMCF010000004.1, forward strand.
ATAAAGCAGTGACAGGCATGAGTGACAGTATGTCACCTGGAGATATTGCGCAATTATCCCAGTCCAGTCATTTGGCTTTTCGTATTATTGGTGATGTCACTCAGCTCCCAAATCGTTCAGAGCTTTATTGGCGCGCGATGGTCTTAGATCAATATGATGGGCAAAAGTGGACCAGTAGTTTTATTAATCAACAAGGTATTGCGGATGATACCTTAACGCATATCTCTACATCCAAAAAATGGAACTATCAATATCTACCCGCTGATGTCGCGATTCCGTGGATTATGGCATTGGAATATTCACAACCCTTAGAGCGACGTTATCAGCTACGTCAGGATTGGAGTATTCAGGCTTATCGTCAAGTGCAGCGTGTGGAACCTATTGCATTGCAATGGATGGGAAATGTTCAATTTGGCCAAAGTGAATTATCTAAAATACAACGAAGCATAAACTTAAAAGCGCCTGAGCACATGGACTTGAAAGCGCAGCAATTGGCACAGCAGCTGTTTAAGCAAAGTGACGAGAACCCGAAACGTTATATCCAAAATGTTTTGCAATGGTATCGCAACAATGGTTTTAGCTATACCTTGCAACCGGGCTTGTTGGGTCAGCATCGTATTGATGAGTTTTTGTTTCAATCCAAACAGGGTTTTTGTGAACATTATGCTTCTAGCTTCGTGATGTTGATGCGTTATGCAGGAATTCCAGCACGTATTGTGGTTGGGTATCAAGGTGGTCAGCCTTCACCAGATGAAAAAAGTTGGGAAGTTCGACAGTTAGATGCGCATGCATGGACGGAAGTCTTTGTGGATGGGCATTGGAAACGCTATGATCCAACAGCCATGATTGCACCACAGCGTATTGAACAAGGTATGCAAGATTTAATGAGCAAAGATGCCAGTGTTTGGGGTGAGAGTAGTCGATGGAATGTACAGCGCTATTCGGTATTAAACAAAATACGCATTTGGAGCGATTATGCAAGCTACCAATGGCAAAGTAAGGTGGTTGGCTATAATGCAGAGACTCAACGAGGTTGGTTACAGAAGCTAGGACTTCAATCCAGTTATTCATTGGTATTGCTGATTATGATTGGCATTGGTGGATTAGTTTTACTGTACTGGCGCGTTATATTTTTGCATAAACGTGCTCAAACTTCTGAATATGACATGGTCGTTCAGTCTTTTTCTAGAAGCTTAACAACTGAACAGCGTAAACAAGATGCCGAAACGGTAAACAAATGGTTGTTGCGTTTAGCTCAAGACGTTAAACCTGAACAGCAAGTTTTATTTCAGCAGGCAGCTGAGTATTATCAGCAAATGCGTTATTCCAATAGGTTGAATTTAAAAAATATTCAACAATTTAAACAGATGCTTAAAACTTGTACATTTACTTTAAGAAACAATAAATAGCGCTTGTCATACTTTTTAAAAGTGAATATTATGCTTTTACTTCAGGTGTATAGCTCAGTTGGTTAGAGCGCTACGTTGACATCGTAGAGGTCTCCAGTTCGAGTCTGGATATACCTACCAAAATTCGTTGATATTTCAACACATTAAAGCCCACTTAAAAAGTGGGCTTTTTGTTTTCGGGGTATTTTCGGGGAATGGCGTAATTCCCCAATGTGGAAAACTCGTTCATTTAAACTTAAAAACGATGATTAACGGTAGCTAAATAAATAACAATTTGGACATCTATTCTTACTTAATTAAATTTTGGAAAAATGTAGGCTGTTTATGTCATTTGACTTCGTAAAAATCTTTAAAAAAATTGATCTTCATAAAAATGATCTAGATATTGATAATTTCATGATAACGATCATCAATCATTGTCATGAAATGCAGCCAAACAAAAGTTGGGATCTATTCAAAGAATTAGATTACACAACAGAAGTTAAAAGTTTAGCAGCCCACGTAATTGACTCTTTAGAAAAAGAGGCTTTTCCTTTTATTGAGCAAGGATTTTGGTGATGTGTGCTGAAAAAACAGGAGGTTTTAACTTGGTAAACTAAACACACTTATCAGGAGTTTACCATGAGCAAGAAACACAAGACTTACACCACAGAATTTAAAGCTGAAGCCAATCAAGGCAATGTCTCGGAAACAGCTAGACAACTTAGCATTTCAATGCAAACTCTTTCAAATTATAGCTGAATACTTAATTTATTATCACACCTAAAACCATAGGAAATGAGGTTTTACAGATGTTTCCATGTGCTAGTGTTTCTAGAATTTAGCTATAGAATACCAAAGCAAAGGCTGGAACTTTAGCAGGTACAAAACAGTATTCACCTGATCTAAACGCTCTACTCGAAGAAAATAAAAAACTCAAACAACAGCTCAAAATAGCTGAAATGGAACGTGAATTTTTAAAAAAGGCAGCAGCGTACTTTGCCAAAGAAAGTCAGTAAGGTACGCCTATATGAAACAAAAAAGATATTCTTTTCCAATTACCTTAATGGCTCGATTACTTCATGTTTCAGTTTCATGTTTTTATGATTGGCTCAAGAGAGGCGTGAGCAAAAGAACGATTCAACGAAATCAACAGACGATATTGGTGAAAATAGCCCATGAGGAGACAAGGCAGAGCTATGGTTATATTCGATTAACCAAATACTTACAAGCTCAGGGTATAAAAATGAGTATGTACGCTGTACGTCAGATAAAAGCGCTGAACCACCTGTATTGTAAGCGACACAAGCGTTTTAAAAGAACTACGAATAGTGACCATAATCGAGCGATCTATGAAACCTGCTGGAGCAACAATTCTCAATGACTAGACCAAATCAAGCATGGTCAAGTGATATTACGTACATATGGACTTTTGAAGGATGGCTGTATTTAGCAGCGGTAAAAGACCTTTACACGAAGCAAGTGGTTGGCTATAGCTTAAATGAGCGCATCACAACACAGCTTGTTTGTAATGCGCTAAATATGGCTATTCCCAATCAAAAACCAACCAAAGAACTGATTGTGCATTCAGACAGAGGAAGTCAATATTGCAGCCATGAATATCGAAATATACTTGAGCAATATGGTTTTCAAGGTTCAATGAGCAAGCGCGGAGACTGTTACGATAATGCACCGATTGAAAGCTTTTGGGGAATACTGAAAAATGAGTTAGTGCATCATTACAACTATCAAACCAGAGAAGAAGCCAAAGCAGATATTATAAAATACATTGAGTTATTTTATAATCATCGAAGAATTCAAAAGGGTTTGGGTTTTAAGACACCAAATCAAATGGCCGAAGACTTTTATAAGGTGGCTGCCTAGAATCTCCCAAGGGAAAGTCTCCTGATAATTCAGCGTATATCAGACTTTTCCGCACCAAAGGTACAATTTATTGAAGTGAAAATGACCGCCTGAAAGGGCGGTTTTTTATGTGTTGATAAAATAGAATTGTGGGCTAAGAAATCTTTAGTAGAAGGGCTCTTTAACTTCAAAATATTATATTAAATAGATTGTAAATTTTTGGTAATTTCTTTGAATTCGAGTACTGAATTTTGGGTGTTGGGCACGTGAGCTGATATGTATTCATTCTTGGTTTGAAAAAAGATATCAAAGCTTTGACTCATGAATGAATCTTGTTGACTTTGCTTTTGGTAGATAGGGGCTAAATAGTTGATATAGTGATTGATCCAATCTGCTTGAGTAGGAAAAGCAATGTAATCTTTAAGATTTGCATAGAGATTTTTAAGATCAACTGAAATTGCATCAATATCAGGGCTAAAGAGCCAGATAGTAATATCCATCGGCTTGATTTTAGTTAAGGTATAAGGCTGTGAGGGATCAAAGCGTTCTATCTTATAAAGTTGAGCGCCTTCTTCACTATAGCTAGTACATAACAGTTTAGTATTTTCGACTTGAAAATAACTTTTCCCAATTTCTAGCTCTCTAAATTGTCTAGATATATCGAGGCATTCGGGAAGTTTCGTGATATCTGATAATGCTAATTTTTTAAATAACTCAATTGATCTGTGAATGACATAGCTTTCACCTGTACCTGTGATAACCCCATCATTCCAAGAATGGATTTTTGCCGTCTTTTCTATTTTCTCACAGCTTTCACTAATGTCATTGATTACAATATGTTTATTGTCTGCTGTAATAACGATGCTATCATTTAATTGGATGGCTACAATGAATGTCATTTTTAGTCTGAGGCACTGAATCATTATATTTTTTATATTAATCCAATTTTGGATTATTTATTACAATTGAAAAAAAATAGGTAAACCCATGGCTGGTGGTTCTCAAATTATCATCAATAAGGATGGTATTAAAATTATTACGCCTGCAAAGTTTGAAGCCAAAGCAGACCAACATTCATTCAAAAGTGGGGCGGATGTTGATTATGATGTCCCATATCTACCTGATAAAGAGAACCCTTATATTTTGCAGTATCTTGTTAAAAATCAAGATAATGAAGTGTTGGGTAATAAGCCATATTTATTAATCGATGAAGATGGAAATGTTCAAAAAGGTGTAACAAACAAAGATGGACTTATGAAATTAAAAACTACATCAACACAAAAAACTATTGTTACAAGAGTGTTAAATACTGAAATTGAAGAAGCCGAAGATGGTGGAACATCAGAAAATTAGGACAAGAATATGCATTATTCTAAATTAGAGCTAAAAGTTGATAGTCCACTAAAGCTAAAAGATCTGAAATACAAGTTTATTGTTAAAAATAATCAGAGTAAGAGGATCACTTTATCAGATTTAGGTAATTTTGATGATAAAGGGTTTACAAAATTGTATGAAATTTACAATTTAAATACGACCTTGACTTATGAGATTTATCTTCGTGGAAAGGTAATCCAAACGATTTCGGCCAAGCCATATCCTGGTAAGAATAATTGGAGCTTATTTAAAATAAAGTTAACCAAAGCATTAACTAAAAAAGCTACTGAAAATATTCAAGATGTGTATATCAAAGATGATGAAGCAGCATGGTATTTGGTGAAAAGTAAACAGACTGTTCTAGAACTAGTAGGTAAAGTTTTTAAAGCCCCTTTAACACCATCAGACTGGGAAATTCTTCAAAAGAATAATACTCATTTAGGGACTCTTGCCTCAATGAGATATTTAAATCCAGGGCAAGTAGTAATTTTATCAAACGTAACTAAGGGTAAAAGATTAGATAAGTATAAGCAGCAAGCTAAAGAGGCTCAAAAAAAGTTAGATACCCTTACTAAAGATCCTAAATTTGATGCTGAATTTTTCGCCGAATATTATGAGTTTTTCTTTGATGCACTTCATGATCCTTACGCTGGTTTAACAAAATTAGCTGAAGAAGATATGGACTTTACTGAGAAATATGCAGATAACATAAATGGATCAGCAATAAAATCCACTTTAGATGGTGCTTTTAATTTAGCAGATTCGTCTAAAGAGCGAGTACTAAAAAACTACGGTGCAATTCTTAATCAATTGAATGTAGAAAGAGCGAAGAATAGTAGATTAGCTAACCCTAAAAAATTCGCTGAATTTAAAAGAGCAAATGAGAAACTATTTAAAGATTTTGACAATGCTTATTCTCGTAGGATTTTTCATTTCGATACAGGTATAAAAACTCCGAATCTTCGTCGCCACTTACACCAAACAGCATTTGTTCGTGGACAAAACTATAAAGGTGGTTTAGATGGATATCTAAATAATATTAATGATGCAGGAAAAGTTAGTAAAACCGTCAAAGCAGGTGGCTGGCTTTTTTTAGGGATGGATGCCGTAGAAGCAGGATTAACTATTCATAAAGCATATGAATCAGGTGACAATGATGAACTCAGAAAAGCTTCAATTGTAGAACCTTTAAAGATTGCAGGTAGTGCCGGTGGAGCATCATTAGGAGGATATGCTGCTGGTACGGTAGTTGGTCTAATAATTGGAGTTGGTACTGGAGGAGTAGGGCTAATTGTTATTGGTTTAGCTGTTGCAGCTGGAGGCTACATTGGTGGAGAAATAGGGAAATCTAGTGGTGATATAGCTGAAACATTTATAGCAGATCAGATAAATGAATATTATGAGTAATTCTCAATTTTTTTATAATGTAATTAATATATTAAATATATTATTTTTATTTCTTTATTTAATCTCTATGTTGATTGAACGAACATATATCAAAAGAAACTTATCTAGAATATGTAAATTATCATTTGATAATGAGAGTTATTTTACTAAGATTGATTTAGGTAATTATATAGTTCTCAGCTTCTTGCCTATTGTTATACAAATAGGTTTTTTACGAGAAAAAATTATTTTAAAGAGAAAAGTGGTATTTCCAAATCCTCCAATTTTATTTTCATCTATCAATGATGAAAAGATGGATACATTTTTTAAAAAATATAAATCTTGGTTATATATATCTAATTTAAAATGGATATTTGGATTTTCATGGTTTTTTATTATTGGTGTAATAAACTTATATTTAAAGTAATTAAGATAGTACCTTATCAAAGGTACAACTTAGTGAAGTGAAAATGACCGCCTGAAAGGGCGGTTTTTTATATCTAATAATCGAAGACTACAAGCCATATTTTAATACAAAATTCCTATGAGCAATTTGAAGCAAAAGCCTAAAAAAGCTGTAGAGAAATGGTAATCCTCCCATAAATAACCGAAGTTAAAAGTAGAGGTTAAGCAGCCATTAGAGGTGGCCTTCCTTTGTTTGCTTGGTGTGGTCTTTCATAGTTG